>NZ_VOAK01000027.1 GCF_007859075.1 Gemmobacter aquaticus | reverse complement strand
TGCCCTGGACCATCCGGGGTCAGCGACAGATACCAGAAGTAACCCGGCGTCAGCGTGATCAGCAGCGAAGGATAGATCGCCAGAAGCCATGTCTTGCGGCGGTCATCGCCGGTCAGCGTTGTGTTGGATGGATGCGCCAGCGCCAGCGGCACCGTGTCATTCTTGAGGATCCAATGGTAATTGAAGGCGTCTGTACCTTCGGGGCAGACCATCTCTTCCAGCCGCGAGGCACCGCCGATTGTCCCGGCGTGGCACATGGGCAGGTGGTAGCTTTCCATGAAGTTCTCAGCCAGAACCTTCCAGTTCGTCGCCCAGCGAAAGGTTTCACGGTAGGTTTCGGTATAGGTCGACATGTCGAGATTGGGGATCAGATCCCGTACCCCCCGCAGAGCGATTTCGGGGGCTGCGGCCTTCCTGTTCAGCGTCACCATGATCCAGCCCTGCCAGACCTCGCAGCGGATCTTTGGCAGGGTGATGTCCTCTTTGCAGAAGCCCTCGTTCAAGGTCATCGCTGGCGCGCCGCGCAGGCTGCCATCCAGATTGTAGGTCCATGCGTGGTAGGGGCAGACGATGGAGCGGACATGGCCACGCCCCTCAAGCAGCGTCGACATGCGATGGCGGCAGACGTTGGACATGGCCCGCACCTGACCGTCACGGTCACGCAGCACGATGACCGGCTCTCCGGCAAGGGTGAGGGTCAGAAAGTCGCCGGGGTTTGGCAGCGTTTCGGCCCGTCCTGCACAGATCCAGTCATGCGCAAAGATATGCCGCTCTTCCAGCGCCACGAACTCGGCACTGGTGTAGACGGACTTTGGCATGGCCCGGGCGCGATTGAAGGGCACCGAGACGTTGTCGTGCAGTTCCTTGGCAGGTCGCGTCATGGCTGATCCTGATGTCGGGGTGGACTATGTCGATAGTGATACGGATGGCGTGCCGGGACTATCTGCTTTGCGACGTCAATGTCGGAGCAGGACGGCGGAAGCTGTCATTAACGGCACGCGGCTGTTTGCACGGATGTTTGCGGGGGTATACATGACGCGGCGCAACTGCGTGCGCACCTCGGTGACTTCCTCGCCGCACACAATTTTGCTCGCAGGCGGAATACTCCTAGCAGCCTCACCCCTTTCGAAAACACCTGCAAGGTATGGGCTTCAGGGCGTTAGCGTCCGCGCACGTCGTATCGTTTCAGCGCCTTCGACGGTGCAATCCCGGGTGGCCATCAAGGTGTACGGTCGAGGAGGAGTTTCGACACTTCAACCACGAACTCTACGGAGACCCCATTGGGCAAATCCAACATGGACCTGTCCGAGCTTCTGGCCAAGCACGAACAGGGCAACTTTCTGAGCGGCATGGCCGAGGCCGTGCATCAGCTGATCATGGAGGCCGATGTCGGCGGCCTGATCAGGGCCCCGCCTCGCCCACTGCGAGACATTCACGCCCCTAACGTTGCCCAATTTGGCACCGCCGCTTCCAGCCGCCTTAACCCGAATTTTTGCTCCGACGGTAATGGGGCACTTCATCGCAGTGGTAGGCCGGATGGCCGCCGCGTGTATGATGCAGGCGAATAGTTCCCCACGGGAAGGTTCACGGCTTCTCTGGCCAGAAGCCGCCACTGCACATCAGAATAGGAGGGCGCGGCACAGACCGCACCTCGCCAGTCAGACAGCTATCGCCACAGGGGAAAAGCGATCCTGACCCGGCGTTCAGTTCCAGATGGAGGCACGGATCTCCCATGGCGTGACCTTGCCGTCCTGGTCGGTGTCGGCCGCATCAAAATGAGCTTTGGATGCCGCCATGAACTCCGCCTTGGATACTGAGCCGTCGCTGTCAGAGTCCATTGGATCAAACCTGGCTTTCTTGCGCGCCTGCATCAGCGCCTGTCGGTCTGGGTTCACTGCGATTTGCGCCCCCATTCGAACCGCCATGAATTCATCAAGAGTGATCACGCCATCATCATCGGTATCCATTGCCGAGAACACCATATCGGCGCTTGAGGCTGCTTCTTCGCTCGAAACGTAACCGTCCTCGTTGGCGTCGATTGAGGCAAACCGGCCGCGACCGGGCATGTTCGGGTCACCCCAAGCCCGCATACCACCGTACCCAGGGTTGCTATCAGGAGCTCCAGGCCCCATGCCATACCCTGACCCCCACCCCATCATTGGCGCATTGGGGGAACCCTGCCATGGCATCCAGCCACCATTGGGGCCGCCCCACTGCGGCCCATATCCCGGCCCCATCTGCGCAAGGGACGGCGTGGCCATAGCCGCAATGACGGCAACGAAAAGAATACTGATCCTCATTTCACCCATTCTCCTCGACGATATGATGTTGGACGCTCTGCACTCGCACAAATCGTTGCCACCCGCCTGACAGCAGGTACTTCTCACAAACCAGCCCTCGGTCGGTTACCGTGCTGGGGCCTCGGGCTTGTTGCTCTTGCCTTCGCCAAGTCGTTTGACCCTCCGGGCTGCCTCGGCATCTTCCCCCGCTCGGAAAGAGCCCGGCGATGGCCCTACGGCCGCACACTCCCGCGGATCGGCCTCAAAATGCCAATATTCATATTTTTGCATCACATATATCTGTGCGCCCTGCATTGATGCAGATCAATGCCACCGACAGCATTCGTTCCACCAGGCGATAGCTCGCGTGGGTGCCCGGCCCATTGACGTCGCCAAAATAGTGCGTCGCCCTCAGGAGGCACTCCTCTCCACTGGATTGCTGCCACGTAAATGTACCGCAGGGCGCAGGGACAAATGGTCTTCCGGAACCGCCATGCACCCCTATGCGTCGTCCAAGGCGGCGACGTGGTCCGTGCAAGTGGCAGGAACGCCTCGATGGGCGGTGGCACGAGAGATGACACGCTGTTTGGCGGAAGCGATGCAGACGTCATCGATGGAAATGACAGCGCAGACCGGATTTTCGGTGGCACCGACCCCAAGATGCTCGGTGGGATATCAGGTGTTCAGTTTTTCGGAGGCACCTGCTGAGCACCCCCAGGATCTGAGCGCTGCAGTCGACGTGCCGGGGGTTTTCATCTTCGGCTGCCTCCGGCCGGCCCAGAAGGTCTACACCGGCCGCGTCGGTCCACCTGGTGTAGCGGATGAAGGTGATCGAAGTGGCTCCAGAGCCAGCCGCCGGGGCCGGGCTGCATTCGCTACCGGGCCGTTGCGCTGGCCACCCGCCCCCCTGCCCGTTCCCCTGCCCGTTCCCCTACCGATTTCGTTACGGGCGCGTGGGCCACGGCGACCTCGGCGGCCTCAAGAAATCGCGCGACTCTCAGGCTTAGATCTTCGCGCCATGGTGGGGCGACGATCTGAACGCCGATTGGCATGGTGCCCGGCGCGAATACCGGAACCGTCGTCACGGGCAGGCCGATAGCAGAGAAGGGTTGTGCCAGCAGCCCAAGGTTGGGGCGAAGCGGCAAATCGCGCCCGGCCACATGCAGTACCTTGCTTCCGCCCAGCGGTGCGGGACAGGGGGTGGCAGCAGCAATCAGGATATCGACCGAGCGGAACAACTCCTGCGCCTGATGAAGCCCCCAGTGCCTGACCCGCTGCGCCCGGCTGACCCATGCTGCAGGCACCAACGCCCCGGCCAGAAACCGGTCCCTGGTATCGGGATCAAACTCTGCTGCCCGCAGGCGGAGCCGATCAAGGTGGAAGGCGGCACTTTCGCTGTTGGTAATCAGATAGGCCGCCGCCCGCACCGGCTCGGCAGCGTCAAAGCGGACTGGCAAGACGTGGCAGTCCGGCGCCAGCGCTGCGGCCACCGTCGCAACCGCCGCCTGCGCCTCATGCCCTGCATTGTCGTGGAACCACCCGTCCAGCACGCCGATCCGCAGACCCCGAACATCTGGCAGCACAGAAGCCATTGGCGTTACGGGGTGGTCGGTGCAGGCGTGATCGGCGGGGTCTGGCCCTTGCAGTGCGTCATAGACGATGGCCAGATCCAGCACGCTGCGCGCCATGGGGCCGAGATGGTCGAGACTGTCCACGAAGGGGAAAGTGCCGCCCCGCGACAGCCGGCCATAGGTCGGCTTCAGGCTGAACACCCCACACAGCGAGGCCGGGACGCGGAGCGATCCATTGGTGTCGGACCCGAGCGAAACCGGCGCAATCCCTGCCGCCGTCGCGGCGCCAGATCCAGAGGAGGACCCACCGCTCATCCGGGCTGGATCGTGCGGGTTACGGCACGCGCCGTCATGGGCATTCTCGCCGGTGAAGTCATAGGCGTACTCGCCCATGCCCAAGGCCCCCAGCAAGACAGCTCCCGCCCTGTTCATCCGGGAAACTAGTGTGGCGTCCGTCCGCGCGGGCGCGCGGTCGCGGTTGATCCGAGATCCTGCGCGCGTCGGCAGACCGACGATGTCGAACAGGTTCTTTACTGCAAAAGGCACTCCAGCCAGCGGGCCAAGCGGCCTGCCCG
The DNA here is from genome assembly GCF_007859075.1 of Gemmobacter aquaticus. GTDB lineage: Bacteria > Pseudomonadota > Alphaproteobacteria > Rhodobacterales > Rhodobacteraceae > Gemmobacter > Gemmobacter aquaticus. The sequence continues at coordinate 141,980 of NZ_VOAK01000027.1, read as the reverse complement.
CAGTCCGCGCTGCGTCAAGCGACCGTGCCTCGCGCAAGGCGCGGGCGGTCGTGACCTCCGTATAGGCATTGATCCGGGGATTTACAGCCTGCACCCGATTTAGCGCAGCTTCGGCCACCTCAACTGCGCTGACCCCGCCCGTGCGCAGGGCGTTGGCGATCACGGTGGCACTGGCCCAGGGCGACAGCGGATCATCGGTCATGCGTCACTCCAGGCAGCCGATAGACCGGCGCAAGCGCCAGTTCGCCATCCTCCAGCGGCACCGCCTCCAGCACCGCCGCCATCTCTGCCGCGATGCCAAGAAAGCGCCGGACGCCCGGGCGCCAGGTTTCAGGGATGGTCAGCCCGACCATCCCTGAAGCCGCGTCGATGTAGGTGTCCTCTGGCACGAAGTTCATTCCGCAGGATGCGCCGAAGGGGCATCCGAGGCCACAGGCTCGGGCGCGGTCGAAAAGCTGATCGCGCCAGCCTTGGAGCAGGCCATGAGAAAGCCCGCGACAATCACATAGGCCAGCGACACCATTGGCGTTACGTTGAAGCCCAGCGTCTCGCCATGCATGAAGCCCAGGAAGGTCATCGCCGCCCCGGCCAGTGCGAAGGCCGCGGCCATTTCAAACTTGCGTTCGATGATGAAAACCGCGATGGCCGCAAGCACGAGCCCCGAGAGGATGGCGCCGCTGCCAAAGACCACCAGGCCTTCGTAAAGCACGCCACCGGTCGCCATGCCACTGATCAACTCGGGTGACATCTGCACACCCGCCGCGCCAAGCGCGCCGTCGATCAGCGTTTTTGCCCAGGCGGCAAGGTGCGGCAGCATCCCCAACACGATCGCCGGGGCATGGGTCATGGGCGTGGTCTGGAACGCCTGCGCCCCGATCAGCATGCCAATGTAGAGCAGGATCGGCGAGATGGCGACGACCGGCACCAGCGCCAGCAGCAGGGCGATCACCCCGAACCAGCACAACAGGGCAACGATCACGCCAGTGGCGGCGGAATAGCCGATCCGCCCGCCCATCGACTTCCACCCCGGATGGCCGATATAGACCGCGTTGATGAACGGATTGCCCATCAGGCAGCCGATCAACGAAACCACGCCATCGGCGGTCAGCACCCGCGTGGTGGGGTAATGGTCACCGGCGGCCTCAGCGGATTCAACATTGTCCATCGCTTCGACCAGATCGTAGATGCCGAAGGGAATGGCGGTCACAAGGATGATCCCAAGGAACTGGAACCCATTGAACACATGATCGAAAGCTGGGATCGGCAGCGAAAATCCGAAGCTCGAGACCGCTGCGCCGACACCTGCCACACTGATGCCGGCCACCTCGAAGCCCAGTGCCGCCGCACCCCAGGCAATCAGCATCCCGAAGGCGATCGCCACCAGCCCGGCCGGAATGCCGCGCGGGTAGCGCGCACCGCCGAACCAGGACACGAGGATGATTGACAGGCAGACGACCCCGATCACCGGGTTCATGAACATCTCAAGCGCCGGGCGCATCGAGATGAAGGCAATCGAAACGCCCGCCAGCGTGCCCAGAAGGGCCGCCCGCGGCGTCACCTTGCGGACCCAAGGCGCGACAAAGCCGCCAATCATCAAGATGAAGCTCTGGAAGAATACCCAAACCAGACCGGCCTCCCAGCCTTTCACGGGGTCACCCGTCGAAAGCGAGATCGGCAGCATGATCACGAACGTAACCACGAACATATGCGGCACCGAGATGCCCGATGGCAGCGCGCAGACATCGCTGCGCCCGGTCTTTTGGGCCAGACGGTAGGCCAGCCAGGCATAATATCCGGTTGAGAGCAGCATCATCAGGCCAAGCGCGGGCAGAATCCGCCCGAACACGATTTCATCGGGCATCTGCAGCACGAAGCGCAACAGCCCCGTCAGCACCAGAAGGTTTACAAGGATATTGGTGCCAAAGCCAAAAAGGGCGTTCCAATCGCCCGGTGTCCAAAGTCTTGGAGTGGTCTGCATGGGCTCTCTCCGCGATGGGTGGGTTGAGGTCAGGCCGCTGCTGCGGCAGGGTCCAGGGCAGTGACGAAACTGGTGGTGTCGCTGACCCAGCCGAAGATTCCGCCTTGGGCCTTGATCATCTCCAGCCCGATCCGGTGGAACTCCGGGAAATACGAGGCGCAGGCATCCGATAGCGCAACACAACGATAGCCGCGGTCATTGGCCTCGCGGATCGTGGTATGGACGCAGACCTCTGTGGTGACCCCACAGACGATCAGCGTGTCGATGGCGTTATTGCGCAGAAGTTGCTCCAGATCGGTCTGGTGGAAGGCGCCCTTCCCGGGCTTGTCGATCACCGGCTCGCCGTCGACCGGGGCAAGGCCCGGCACGATGTCATGGCCCGGCTCGCCCCGGATCAGGATACGCCCCATCGGGCCAGGATCGCCGATGCGCTTTGAAGGCGCGCCCCGGTCAATCTTGGCGCGCGGCGCGTCCAGCAGATCGGGGCGATGGCCTTCGCGGGTGTGGACGACCAGCATCCCGGCATCGCGTGCCGCCGCCAGCGCCGCCCGGCACGGCCCAACCGCCGCTTGCAACAAGGACACGTCATTGCCCAGCGTTTCTCCGAACCCACCGGGTTCGAGAAAGTCGCGTTGCATGTCGATGATGACAAGTGCGCATCGCGAAGCGGCAATCGGGATCGGGCCGGGTTCGGCCTGAAGCAAAACCGTGGTCATCGGTGAGGCTCCTTTCGGGAAAGGGCTTGACAGCCGGTGGGGCAGACCCGCCACGATGCAAGTGCAGCATCGGGTCTGGAGGCAGAAAGATGGTCGGTTACGACAGCGAGGCGGTGGCGCAGCAGATCCGCGCCGAGTTCGACCGATACGAGGCGGCGCTGGTCGGAAACGACGTGGCAGCGCTGATCGGATTTTTCCGCCCCGATGCGCAGGCGATCCGCATGATGACCGGCAGCGGGCTCTATGGCATCGAAGAGATTGCGAATTTCCGAAAGACCCGAGACGCCACCGACATGGCGCGCGATCTCTTGCGGGTGGAGATCCGGGTTCTCGCGGCTGACATCGCAGTGGCAACCGCCGAGTACCGCCGAACCGGATCGGGCCTGAATGGCGCGCAGACTCAGGTCTGGCAGCGGGGGCCGGAGGGTTGGAAGATCGCCTGCGCCCATGTCAGTCTTGAAGGGTGAGCCGATCATGTCGCCGTCTCCGCCAGTACGCGGCGCCAGCCGCCAAAGGCACTGACATCCTCGGCCGCGCCAATCGCTGCGGCCTCGCATAGAAAACCCTTCGGCATGGTGCCATCGGCCAGACGCAGGGTGCCGATGCTAAGGGGCGCTGGTATTCCTTCCATGAAAGTGCCGAAATGCGCGGCCGGCAGTGCCCAGACCTCGACTTCGATCGCCGTGCCGCCGGTTGCGCTGCGCACAAGCCCGGGGCGCCGGGGCGGCCCGCCCGGCAGGCTGTACAGCCGGTACTCCGGCAGGGTTGGCCCGCGACGCAGGAAGCGTGCGCCAAGCCGAGTAAGCTCGGGATTGAGCGGAAGGCCCGACATATGAGCGCCGCAGACTGCAACTTCGATCTCACCCGGAGCGGCACCATCTTCAGGCGGCAGCGCGGCAGGCACGGGCCAGCCGGTGGCGCCCAGATTACGTACACCCCATTGCTCGATCTGCGCGCCAAGCGCGGCCAGCATGGCGTCTCGCCCCGCCTGCGCCAGCAGCGTCACACCGCCCGGTCGGCCATCGCCGCGCGCCGGCGCAGGCACCGCCAGCCCGCAAAGGCCGAGCAGATTGGCAAAGTTGGTATAGGTGCCAAGCTGTGAGTTCGGCCTGATCGGATCAGCCTCAAGATCGCGCAAGGTCGGAAAGGTCGGGATCGACGGCACGCAAAGCATGTCCAGGCCGTCCAGAGTCGGCTGAACCTCGCGCCGAAGCGCCGCCATTTGATAGAGGTCGCGAAAGGCGTCGGCCGCCGTCATCTTTTCGGCCCTTCCGACGATGCTACGGATCACCGGCAAGACAGCCTCGGGTGCGCTTTCCATCAGCGGGCCGACAACGGTATGCCGCTCGGCCACCCATGCCCCCGCATAAAGCATCTCGGCAATGGCGAAGAAGGGAGTGAAATCCACCTCGACCACAGTGGCAATCTCGCCAAGCCGTGCGCAGACCGCATCAAACGCCGCCTGCTGTTCAGTGTCGCCGAAGAACCGGATCGTCGCTGGGTCAGGAATGCCGATACGCATCTCCGGTGGCAGGCGCGCCGCAGGCGGCGCAGCGATTGGACGCGCAAAGGGATCGGCCGCGTCATAGGCGCAAGCTTGGCGGAACACTGCATGAGCATCTTCCACGGTCAGCGCGAAGATCGACACCGCATCCAGCGTTCGGCAGGCAGGTACCACGCCCGAAGTAGAGAGCGCGCCGAGGCTGGGCTTCAGCCCGACGATATTGTTCAGCGCTGCCGGCACTCGCCCGGACCCTGCCGTATCGGTGCCCAGCGAAAAGGCCACGAGACCGCGCGCAACCGCCACCGCCGAGCCGGACGACGATCCACCCGGCACGATCTGCGGGTCCAGCGCATTGCGCGGCACCGGCCAGGGAGTGCGCACGCCGACCAGTCCGGTCGCGAACTGGTCGAGATTTGTCTTGCCCACCGGCAGCGCCCCTGCTGCCCGCAGGCGCGCCACAACGAAAGCGTCGCGTTCCGCCACATAGGCAAAGGCGGGACAGGCTGCAGTGGTCGGGCAGCCCGCGACGTCAATGTTGTCCTTGACCGCGAATGGAACGCCCCAAAGCGGCCGATCACTGTCATAGGCACCCAGGGCCTCTGCCTCGGCCAGCAGGCGGTCGGTTTCGATCAGATGCAGGAAGATGCCAGGGTCATCGGCCACGGCCAACCGCCGCGCAAACTCGGCGATCACCTCGGAGGGACGCAGCCCGGCAGCGTAGGCCCGGCGCAATTCAGGCAGGGTGAAGGCAAGGCTTTCGATCATGTGGCGCGTCCGCCGCACGGTCTGACCTGCATATCCGGTGTCATCCATTGCCTCCAAGACCTTTTCACGACCCCTGTTTCCAGCCGATCGGCATTGCCGTTGCTGCACTGCAGAAGGTTGCGGCTGTTTCGCGCTGAAATCTAATGCTATGTTTTCAGCACAATGCTGCGTTTTATGCAGCGCTGCCATGAAAGTCGTTCAAGATGAAGTACTTGCACGCGTATTCTCTAATTCACGACGTTGCCCGTGCGGGGTCGATCCGCAAGGCGGCCGAGGATATGAACATCACCTCCTCGGCGCTGAACCGCCAGATTCAGCGGCTGGAAGAGGAATTCGGCACCCAGATCTTCGAGCGCCTGCCACGCGGCGTGCGACTCAACCCGGCGGGGGAGTTGTTGTTGCAGCATGTACGCAGCCAGCGCGCAGATCTGGACCGCGTGCGAAATCAGGTGGCGGATCTGTCGGGAGAACGACGCGGCCATGTCACCATCGGTTGCAGCCAGGGTCTTAACCCTTTGTTCCTGCCCGACCAGATTTCTCGCTACCGGGCCAAGCACCCCGGCGTGACATTCAGTGTCCGTCTGCGCGACCGCACTGCGGCAGAACACGACTTGCGCACCTTCTCGAGCGACATCGCCCTAGTGTTCGAGCCGATCCATCTGGCGGATTTCGAGATCCTGAAGGCTGTCCCACAGCCGGTCTGTGCGGTGATGGCGGCGGATCATCCACTGGCACAGAAGCCGGGGCTGCGGCTGCGCGACTGTCTGGGTGTGCCCCATGTCATCCCTTCTGCGGAATATGGAGTGCGACATCTGCTGGAACTGGCGACGCGGGGCCGATCGCGCGGCTTGAGCCCGGTGGTCGAAGCTGACAGTTTTGAGCTGATGCGCCGCTATGTGCTTTACGAAAAGGCCGTCTGCTTCCAGATTCCTATTGGTCTGCAGCCGGGGGGCGATCCGCGGCTGGTCGTGCGCGAGCTCGACAAACGAGACCTTCCGGTCGGAACGCTGCTGCTCGGCCAGTTGCGTGGTCGTACGCTGCCGGTCGCTTCGGCCAAGTTCGCGCACCAATTGGCCGCCGCTCTCGAAGCATTTGACGAGACTGAACCGCCGCGCTGACCGGCACTCATGCGCCGAACGGGATGTCTCAATAGGCTGCCCCGAGGTGCCTTCTGCGGTTGGCTGAATTCATGTCAATTCGCAGCGCCGCCCAAAGCCAATCCTCAGTCTTGCGCCGCTCACTCAACGGAAGTTCCCTGCAGTGCGCAGCAGCCGGTTTCATTGAGACGAAGACAGGATCGTGTCCGGGAAATTGGAGAGTGTGATACGGCGTTGAATACGGGAACTGACCGCAGCACCAGCCACCGCCATTAAGGAGGCGTTTCGCTCCGATCACCATCTCACCCTTCTTTAGATGGCCGAGCAGTTGCGTGGCCCCTGCCCCATGGCCGCCGCGCCGCGGACGTCTTTGATCGCGGACTTCTCTCGCGGCTCGTCCTCGCCGCAGCAATCTTCCTCCTGCGCACGATACTCGGCAAGCAGCGTCACGAGGGTCGTGCTTTCTTTGACAGTCATCGGCGCGGGATCACTGGCCAGACGTGTCAAGCCATAGCCGTAGGACAGGTCGGTCGCCACCTCGATTCACTTCCAGCGCTCAATGGCAAGCGCCTCGGCTTCAGTCTGGAGCCTCTCGGCCACCAGCCGGTCGAGAAGGGCAGGGTCGCTTTCTGGACTGCCTTGGCCATCCGATCTTCTCCAATACAGGTGCCGGAAGTCACTCTGTCGATCTCATTCATCGCCACCCTCAAACCGACAGGCGTTTTCCTGTCATTAACCCAGGAACACGGGATAGTGTGCCGAGTTCACAGCTGTGAACTCGGCCGAGGGATTGGCTCACCCCGGTCAGTTCACAGCTGTGAACCTTACGCCGCGTTCCGTCGAGCGATCAGAGCCATGACCATCGGTCCGCAGGAGAACTCGCCCGCCGCCGCCTTGGACGTTAGCGCGCGGAGGTATCCGCCGGGGGATCTGATATCAGCGAAGCGTTCCAGCATCGCGACAAGCACGATCGACGCTTGTTCTGGTCCCATGAAACGCAGGGCATCTTCCCAAGCTGCGACACTGATCCCCATTGCCGGACGTACATGGCAAGCCGCATCGAAAAGCTGGTGCCAGTGGCGGATATCGCCTTGGTAGTAGGTCTTGATGGCCGGACAGCCTGCAATCACCAGATGGAGCGGGATTTTCGGCACCGGTCTTGTGTCGAGTTCCTGAACAGCCTCAAGCTCGTTCGCATCCGCTTCTAGCGCATCGGCCGCCACCCAGCCTTTTTCCAAGGCAGGTTCAAGATCTTTGGAGTCTTTATTTGAATTATGATAGTGACGCTCGAAATGGGCATCATTGGTGCTCATTTCTTTTGTTTCAGGTCCATCAATGACGTTACGGGCCTGATCGAGAAGCACCTCAAGATCCGCGCGAAGGGACGTCAGGTCCTCGAGTGACAGCTTACGGCGCAAAGCCCTGGCTGCAAGAACGGCCGTATCGCGAAGCTGGTCCCAAAGGCCGAGCCCAGGCCGGATATCCTCGCCGAACTCCGCCAGAGCAGCGACGTCGCGCCGCATCAGGCTCACGACCTCTCTGGTGCGGCGCACACGGTCCTCGGCCTCACGCACAGCCTCTGCGGCTCGTGCAATCTCCTCAGCTCGGCAGTGGAGGGGGGAGAGATCGAAGCCGAAGGTCACGCGCTCTTCGCCATGCTTGCGGACATAGCGTTTGCCGTTGGGGCTGTCGCGCCGAATAAGCAAGCCAGCCTCGACGAGACGGACTAGATGGCGACGCATCGTCGAGCAGGGCATGCCGTTCAGTCGCTCACAGAGCGCCTTGTTGGACGGGAACACGACCATTTCGGAGTTACCGCCAAGCACATCGTCCGGGAAAAAACTGAGAAGCCCCTGCAGGACAGTCAGATCGCGCTCAGAGACCCCAAAGGCCGCTTGCGACTTGGACAACTCACGGAGAACTTCCCACTTGTTGATTGGCTTGCCGAGAACAGCCCCCTCCGGTCGCTCGATCACACGCAAATGGGCATACGAGACCGGCCGCATAAACGGCGAAATCGGTGTATAGTTCATGATGTTATTCACGAAGGCGCAGAAAAGTCGTACCGCGAATCACATATGACTTGCGGTTTGCGCGCTGGACCACTACCTTGAAAGTGCTAAGATCAAAGTCGGGGTCTCGTGGAGCGCAAGCTTTGCGGGACCTTTTCTTTAGCCTGTACCGTGCCTCCTTTTTATTGTTGCTCTACCTCTCCTCACGTCTCGCGCTTCCAGCGTCCGTGAAGTTCTTCCAGGACCTCCTGCGCACGAACGTCGAGCCACTCTGCAAAGGCAACGTCCACATGTGTCAGGTCCAACCGAACCGCCTGGCGTGATCGCTTGATGGTGCCTACTGGCATGCCATCGATCAAAAGCGCCGTTGCCTTAGTCTTCGGCTTTTGACCGCGGGATTGGCTGGCGCTCTTTTTCAGGTGCCGTGCGACGGCGTCAAAGGCCAAAACGGATGGATCGAGTTGGGGCTCATCCACGACCTGTTCACTGGCACCTGCCTTGGTGCGAACGTCAATGGCGATGCGGCAAAGTTCATCTTGATCGATACCGAAATCGGAAAGCTCTTTTGCCAAAGCCTCCCAGCGGGGGCGGCCGACACCATGGGCTGGTCCGATGGCATGGGCCAAGGCTGCACCAACCGCGTTGGCGACCGAAATCGACATCGATACCGCCGAACGTGTCACGTTCAGTACTTCGGCAATCTGCGCCTGAGAACCAAAACCGCTATCGAGCAGTTCCCTCGCGAAGAGGGCGCGCTCGATGTAACTGAGGTCACGCCTTCCGGTGTTTTCGGACACTTGGGCGCGAAGCGCCGCCGTGTCATCCAATTTTGCGATAAGCGCCCGGACCTTGCTGACCTTGTCGGAGCCGCGGATGGCCTCTAGGCGTCTGCGACCATAGACAAGGAGATAACGGTTCGTCTCGGTGGGGTGACGACGAACCAGGATCGGAACAATCTGTCCATTCTGCTCGATTGAAGCACGCAGATCATGCACATCTTGGGGATCGAGGCGATCTGTATACCGCTCGTCTTCGATCTCTGCCGGATCGATTTCCCACACATGGTGAGCATCTACCGCATCTCGCGCGGAGCGCAGGGCCCGGTTGCTCGACATCATGCTACCCGCCGCGGGATGCGCCCCCGCAGCTGCGAGATTGTCGAGCATGGACATGCGCTTCTTTTTGCTGTCGGTCATCAGCGCCCCCACGTCTTCTGAATGAGTTGGGCGATCTCGTCGTTAACTGCGTTCAAGCTTTCAACGGCCCGGTCATAGGTCGTACGGGTGAAAGCGCTACGTTCGACCTCATAGAGGGTCTGTTTGGTCAGTCCCGCATCGGATATCGCGGTCGACTTAAGCATCGGCGCGTTCAGGACCTTGTCACCGTACATGGTACGCAAGAACGCGACGATGCGGTTCTGTGGTGCATCTGTCGGCTCGTAGCGGGTCAAAAGATATCTCATCCAGTCATGCGACATGTCGGCCCCGCTGTCGGCGATGACGTCCATCAGGTCAGCTGTCATCCGAAGGAACTGGCTCATCGACATCACGTCGAGCATCTCGGGATGGATCGTCACGAGAACACCGGTTGCGGCCGATAGGGCGGACATCGTGAGAAACCCGAGTTGTGGAGGGCAGTCGATCACAACGACATCGTATTGATCATCGACCTGGGCCAGTGCCTCCTTTACCCGAAAGAAGAACAGGCCGGCATTGCCCTGGGCGAGGGCCCGAGGCGTTTCATGCTCGAACTCCATGAGTTCAAGGTTGCCGGGGATCAGATCAAGGTTGGGGATGTAAGTCCTGCGGATGATGTTAGAAATCGGAACCGGATCTTCGTACCGAATTGCGTCGTAGAGCGTACCGCCATCCAGCAGGTCGAACTCTGGTTGAACCCCGTGCAGGGCTGTCAGCGATGCCTGAGGGTCGAGATCGATCGCCAGCACACGGTAACCTGTCAGAGCCAGCCGCTGTGCGAGATGTGCCGCGGACGTCGTTTTTCCACTACCGCCCTTGAAGTTCATAACGCCGATGATCTGAAGATGATCGCCAGCACGACGACCAGGAAGATAGTCACCCGGCTTTCTGGCGGTTTTCTCCAACAAAATACGTAGGTTATGAATATCCTCAGCCGAGTAGTGGCGACGGTTCCCAGAAGAAACTTCCGGAGAGGGCCCTTTGCCGTCCAGGTGGAGCTTTCTGAGATATGAGTCGTTGACACCCAGAAGAGCTGCCGCTTCTCCCGAAGTGAATTTGCGCATAGACTTTGATGCGTCGGGAGGGAACAGGCTCTCACGTTGAGAATGCAGCTGCGCCGCCAGCAACTCGGAATGCTGACGGATAACAGCGTTCAGGTCTTCTTGTGTGTCGGCTCTGCTCATCTGCTCTCTCGCGTCCGTGGCGTGTTCACGGAAGTCGTCGTTTGGTCGTCTTTTTCCGTGACTATTGCCGAAGGACTAAGATTCGCGCAAGTCCTTTCCAGATTTAGTGGCCAGACTGGCGACGCGCACAACAAGGACCAGATCTCGCGGTCGGGCTTGGCTGAACATCGGGGTGATATCCATAGACACATGTCCATCCGAACCGTGCGTCCAAGATGCAGGTCGCGAAATGGGGCAAATCGCTCGCCGTCCGCCTGCCCGCAGAGCTCGTGCGCGAGCTCGGACTGAAGGACGGCGACCAGATCGATCTGGTGAGGGACGACGGGTAGGTGAACTGCAGCCGCAAAGCCGGCCTAAGCTGGGATGAGGAAGGGCACTTCTCGCGGGCCCGACCGCTTACAGCCCTGCCGCCTTGGTGAGGTTCACCCGGAATCTGTCCCGGCGGCGCTGGTAGCGGCGGGTCATCTCGGCGCTGGCATGGCCGAGCTGCTTCTGGACGTAGCGCTCATCCACGTCAGCGCTGCTGGCAAGGCCGGCGCGCAGGGAGTGGCCAGAGTAAAGCTGCATCCGCTCTTTTTCGGGCAGGTCGGGGCGCAGGCCCGCATCGCGGACGCACTGTTTGATCAGCCGGGCGACGTGCTTGTCACTCAGGCGGTCGGGGGTGGCGCGAAGGCCATCCCGCGAGACCGCAACGAAAATCGGGCCGAAGTCGATGCGTCCGAAATGCAGCCATTGGGTGAGGGCCTGCACCGGGCAAGTCTGATCGCTCGACCCGCGTCCGATCTCCACCTCGCGCCAGCCGGTCTTGCCACGCAGGGTGATCAGCAGACCGCCATCCAGCACCTCGACCCAGCCACCCGACTCCGGCGTGTCATCCTTGCCGTGATCGAGGCTGACAATCTCGGACCGGCGCAGGCCGCCGGCAAAACCGATCAGCAACAGCGCCCGGTCGCGCAGGCCGCGCAGGTCGTGGGGCAGGGTGGCCAGCAGGGCGCGCAGATCTTCCGGCAAGATCGCCGCCTTCTGGACCGGCGGCCGCGCATGTTTGCGCCGGATACCGGCCAGCACGGTGGCAATATGGCGGTCCTTGCGGTCCAGCCTTTCCCCGCGCTGCGCATAGCCCCAAGACAGACCACTCAACCGCCGCTCGATCGAGGGGACGGAGAGGGCAGGGGCCCTTCCTGCCGGTGCAGCCAGATCGGCAATGTAGAGGCCGATGAGCTCTGGCGAAGCGGGCAGGGGATCGGCGCCGCGCATCCGGCACCAGCGCGCGAACTGGACCCAGTCCTTGGCATAGGCCTTCAGCGTGTTCTCAGAGGCAGCGGCCCTGGCATAGTCCCGCGCGGTTTCCACCAAACGGTCGAGCGTGCCGGAGCCCGCGATATGGGAAGGCAGGGATAGCACGCAGTCCTGAAGCGCGTCCCGTTCGTTGGGACCGGACAACTCTTGCGCGTCTGAGGGAGATTTCCGGTGCAGTTCGGCCATGCGGATAAGCCTATCTTCTCAGGTCCGATAATGCAACATTATTGGACACAACTGCGCACTGCAAGAAGCGGCGCTAACGATGCTTTAATCTCGCCAAAAGCGCCGCAACGAATTATGCTCCCGACATGACCCGATCCTGTCCCCAGTCCCGCGACACTTTGCCGGCGCTCCCCCCGCTGCCGGGCTGGATCGGGTCTGCCTCCGACGAAACCCTTGAGGGCGCAGCGTTCCGGTCCGGGGCCGCCCTGGCGCATCTGATGCTGGTCGCCGCATCCGCCGATCTGCCCGTGGCGCTGTGGCGCCAGCGGCTGGCGCTGGCCGCAGCCGAAACCTGCGCAGCGATTGCGGGGCGTCGGGAAGGGCAGGGGGCGTTGCGCGATGCGGCGTATCTGACAAGGGCGGGTGATGATCCCGGACCGGCAGGCCGGATCTTTCGACAATGGTCGCGGGTCGTGGCGCGGCCGATCTCGGTCACACATCTTGGCCGCATGTTGGAGGGCGCCGCGTCCTCGCGCATCGCCCTCAGCCTTGATGCCAGCGGGTCAACGCCGGTTGACCGGGCGGCGCAGGTGATCGAGGCCGCTCTGGCCGACACCTCACGCGCCGAGACCGCGGCCTTCATCCTTGCAGATGCGGTCCTGTCGGCCTCGATCGGCCTGGATCATGTCCTGCCGCTGCTGTCCCTGGCGCTGAAGCCGCGGGATGTGGCGCGCACAGGCGAAGACCTCCGGCTGGCCTGTCACCGAGCCGTGGCGACCGGGGTCCGGTTCGCCGTGCCGCTGGCCGCCGATCTGGCCCGCCGGGCCGCTCGGCTGCGGGCGGTGACACCGAAGCTGCGCGCCAAGGGCGCGGCGCGGGCGGTGGAGCTCTTCCTCACCGAGGACGCGCTGACGCCGGTTGCTTTGGCGAACGACGTGCACAGCACCTTGTCGGACCGCGCAGCCCGGCGGCTCTGCGACCGGCTGGTGGAGCTGGGCGCCTTGCGCGAGTTGACCGGGCGGGACAGCTTCCGCCTCTACGGGCTCTGACGATGGGCGCGCGCGAGGACCCCGGGCTTGACCGCGACCTGGCCGATCTGCCCTCCGATCTGCGCTGGCGCGAATGGATGCGCCGGATCGAGGCGGTGCTCTTTGCCTCCGCCACGCCGGTCGCGCGGGACGATCTGGCAAAGGTGGTGGGGCAAGGGGTTTCGGTCGACCTTCTGATCGAGGATCTGAGGATCGATCTCGAAGGTCGCTCCTTCGAGATTGCCCGAGTGGCGGGCAGCTGGATGTTGCGGACACGCCCTGCCTATGCCCCGGCCATCCGCGCGGCCGCAGATCCGGGCGGGCAGGCCCTGAACCTGTCCGAGTTCGACATGGCCGTACTCGCGGCGATTGCCTTCCACCAGCCGATCAGCCGGGACGGGTTGAAGGAGATCTTCGGGACAGAGGTCAGCCGCGACCTGATCGGACGTCTGGCCGGGCAGAACCTGATCGCAACCGGCCCCCGCGAGCCCCGCCGCGGCGCGCCCTATACCTTTGTTACCACCGAGACGTTTCTGGTGGCCTTCGGGATCGAGAGCTTGCGCGACCTGCCGGACATGGAGCAACTCACTGACGCGGGGCTGCTGCACTCAATGATTGCATCGGAGTCACAGGCGTGATCGCCGCCCCTTACCTTTGGCTTTGCCAGGGCGTGCGGATTTCTGTCAGCCCTTTCCTGTGGGCCGTCAGGCGCGGCCACCAGACCATGCAGCACCGACAGTGCCAGCGAGAAAGCCGTCGGAGAGCCTGCCTGCGGGGGCGGTTGGTCGCAGCTTCGCGACAAGTTCGGGTGCAGTCAGCCTTCCTGCGAGGTGCTGGCTCCAAACATCGCAGATGGTGGTGAACCCCTTTGACTGCGGCGACAGACGCAGGGCGGCGACCCCGACCTCGCGCAGTACCTGAACCTGATGCGCCACGCTTGCGGTGGACTGACTGAGCGTCTGCACCCCGTTTACCGCCAGAAAGGGCTGGCCGTCCAATGTCTCCACCTCTCTGCCGTCGGGATCGTCACCGCAGACGAACTGGCAAGAGTCCTTGGCCCGGTCGTGAAGCCGGGCGTGATAGCAGCGGCCCGAGATTGCCAGCGGCAGGCGCCCATGGCCCCAGACTTCGACCGCAACCCCCTCATCACGCCCCATTTTCGCAAGTACGGCAACGGAGGCCAGTGGCAGTTCTGGCGGCAGACAGATCCGTGTTGCGCCACGACGGATAAGCCAGTTGAGGGTGCCTTCGTTGTAGACATTCACCAGCGGGCCAACCCAGAACGGTGTGCCAAGCGGAACATGCGCCAGGGCGGAAAGATCGTTGACCTCGACCGGAAGGCCGATGTCAATGAGGTCAGCTGTCAGATTGCGTTCGCGCTTCAGGGTAATCAGCGCGAGTGAAGTGACCGCCACCTCTTTCCCGGCGGCGATCAGGGCTTCAACGGCGGTAGGGATCTCCTCCTGCCAGAACGGCAGGCGCTTTGAGCAAACAAGCTCTCCCAGTACAACGCGTGCGACAGTCGTGCGTGACAGCCTGCCGTAGAATTCCCGGACGGTATCAGACGGCCAGAAGAAGAAATTCGGCCCAACGGTCAGGTCCATCCTCATCTCCATCTCTTGGCATAGGCACCAGTCGTGGCGGCCTGCCCTTCGGTCAGCCGCGCGAGCGCGCCTTCCGGCATAGGATCGCCAGCCGCCTGCGCTTCGACTGCTGCGCGAAAGGCGCGGACGACCTGGGCGACATAGGAGCGGCTGCGTTGTCTGCCCTCGATCTTCAATGCTGACACACCTGCCTTGGCAAGCCGGGGAATAAGGCGGGTCGCGTCCAGAGAAACCGGGTCTTCGAAGATATGCCCGGTCTGAGGCCCGGAAGTGAAACAGCCCTTGCAGAGCGTAGGGTAGGGCGCTGGCGCGCCCTTCGGCGTGCGGTGGATGGTAAAGCCGCCCAGTCTTGCGGCCAGTTCATGGCCTTCCTCGGAGTAGGCGACATGCTCGGCCGGTGAGCAGACACCATTCATGTTGGGTGACTGGCCTGTGGCGTAGGACGAAAGCGAACAGCGCCCCTCAGCCATGACGCAGAGGCCGCCGAAGACGAAGACCTCTGTCTCGACCTCCACCTCGCGATTGATTGCGGATATCTCCTCGACCGTCAGCACGCGGGGCAGGACAACACGGCGGACCCCGAAGGCTTCAGCATAAAGGTTGATCGCATCAGGATTTGCCGCCGCCGCTTGCACCGACAGGTGGCGGCGGAGCTTTGGATGACGCGCGGCCGCATGGGCCAGAAGCCCGATGTCAGCCAGAATCACGGCATCCACCCCCGACTGTTCCGCGCATGACAAAGCACGGTGCCAGATGGGCTCGGCCCCGGCACGCGGAAAGGTGTTGATGGCGACAAGGACCTTGGCGCCCCTCGCATGCGCGTAGGCCACCGCCTGTGCCATATCGTCGGGGGAGAAATTCAATCCGGGAAAGTTCCGGGCATTGGTTTCATCGGCAAATCCGCAATAGACCGAATGCGCACCCGCATCGACTGCGGCCCGCAATGCTGCGGGGGTACCCGCGGGGCAGACCAGTTCCATCATCCCAAGACCCCGATATCAATCCGGTGCAGCGCAAGCCCGGTGGCGCGTTCTGCCCGCGCAAGCGCAAGGCGCAGCGGGGCGGCTAGCGGACCCGAGAGAGCGGCAAACTCTTCGGTCAGGTCCAGTTCGGCGTCGTCGATCGCGTTGCGCAGCGCAAGGAGGGCGGCGGTGTCCCCTTCAACTGTCAGGTCACGCGAGAAAAAGAGCGCGTCTCCATCCTCGGCCCCATGCATCATCGCGAGGAACGCAGAGAGCGGCCCGGCTATGCGGGCATCGTGTTCGGGCGGGCTCGACCGGCGGTGCGCAGTCATCTGCGAGGCGAGGGGCTGCAAAAGCAGAACAAAGGGCAGGTCTGTAGGGTCAATCAGAAACCGCTTCCCGGCGTAGGCGCCCAAGCGGCGCAGCATCACCGGATGCGTACGGGCCATGCGGCGGGTGACGGCGCCCAGTAACAGGCTTAGCGGCACCACAGGAAGCGGCATCGCGACGAGCTGGAACGCTCGCGGCAGGCGCGGCAACAAAGCAGGCATCGGTTTGTCCCTGAACAGCTGACCTCCCCCACTTAGGCAAAAGCCTCGGCGGCAGGATTGACGATAGTCAAGTCGCGGCCCGTCGGGTGAGGTTATCCGGTCGGAAAAGGAAGTCCCGACCAATGCGTAGCCTGCCAGTCTTTCCCGACCTTCGCGCCTTTCTGGCCTATGCGGAAGGGCAGGGTGAACTGGCACATATAGCCGAACCCGTGCAACTGCGACACGAGATGACTGCGGTGCAACTCGCAGCTCTGCGGTTGGGCGGGCCGATACTTCGCTTTGACGATGCACGCCAAGGCGAGCGGCGGGCCCAGATGCCGGTCATCACAAACCTGTTCGGCACGTCCGAACGAGTGGCGGCGGGGATGGGGCTGACGCTGGATCAGGTGCCCACCTTCGGAGAGTTTCTTGCCGCCCTGCGCAGTCCTTCCCCGGTAGAGGGGATGCGCGATGCCCTGTCGCGCTGGCCGGTGTTGCGCGCTGCGCTGCAAAGTCGCCCCAAGCTTCTTCGACGTGGTCCGGTGCAAGAGGTGGCTGCGCCGCCAGATTTATCCCTGATCCCGGCACAAACGCCATGGTCCGGTGATGCCGGGCCGCTCATCACCTGGCCCGTCGTTGTCACCCGACCGCACGCGTCAGACAGGGGCCAGCTGTCGCGTTACAACCTCGGTGTTTATCGGGCGCAGGTGCTTGGCCCCGACCGACTGATCCTGCGCTGGCTCGCGCATCGAGGCGGGGCGGCACATTACTGCAGCTGGTTGCACGCGAACGAGCCGATGCCAGTTGCCATCGCGCTTGGTTGCGACCCGGCGACTCTCCTTTCAGCAGCACTGCCCCTGCCAGAGACCGTCTCGGAGCTCGCGTTCTCGGGCGTTCTGCGCGGCGCACGGGCAGAGCTTGTGGCGGCAAAGACTGTGCCGCTGCTGGTGCCTGCCCATGCCGAGGTCATTCTGGAGGGCTGGGTCCACCCCGGGGAGACAGCGTCGGAAGGCCCGTTTGGCGACCACACTGGCTATTACAATTCGGTCGAGCCGTTCCCAGTGATGCGTGTTTCGACCATCACCCATCGTCAGGATCCCCTGTATCTGTCCACCGTCACCGGCCGCCCACCTGACGAGCCATCGGTCATCGGAGAGGTGTTCAACTCCCTTGCCTTGCCGGTGATCCGCGCACAGGTCCCTGAAGTCATCGATCTTTGGCTTCCCGCTGCCGCCTGCTCCTACCGGATGGCGGTGGTGCAGATCGACAAGCGCTATCCAGGGCAGGCGCGGCGAGTGATGATGGCGCTTTGGGGCATGTTGACGCAGTTCAGCTACACCAAGACCATCATCGTGGTGGACCGCGATATCAACCCTCGCTCCTGGGACGATGTGGTCTGGGCCATGGCGACGCGTATGGACCCTGTGCGGGACGTCATGGTGCTCGACCGAACGCCGATGGATTACCTCGACTTCGCCTCCCCGCGCGAGGGATTGGCGGGCAAGCTTGGAATCGACGCGACCACCAAGATCGGTGCTGAGACGAACCGCGAATGGGGCCGTGTCATGCAGATTGACCCTGAACATGAGGCTCGGGCCGAATGCTTGCTGCAGCGGGTGCTGGCATGACTCGTATCATCCTTGGCGTATCCGGTGCCTCAGGCGCGGCGCTGGCGCTGGATTGTGCCCGCGCGCTGAAAACGGCTGGCGCAACCGTGGAACTGGTTCTCTCTGCCATGGCCGAGCGCACTCTGGCGCTTGAGATCGGGCCCGCGGCACGCCACGAACTGGTTACGCTGTCTTGCCGACTGCATTCGGTGATCGACCTTGGTGCAGCCATCGCCTCAGGCTCGTTTCCCGTCCATGGCATGATCATAGCTCCCTGCTCCATGCGCAGTCTTGCGGCCATCGCGCATGGGTTGGATGACAACCTGCTGACACGCTCGGCAAGCGTGCAGTTGAAAGAGCGTCGTCCGCTGGTCCTGCTTGCGCGCGAGGCGCCGCTGACGCTGGCGCATCTGCGCAACATGGCTGCCGTGACCGAAATGGGGGGCATCGTCATGCCCCCGGTCCCCGCGTTCTATCTGCGTCCCGATACAGTCGCGCAGATCACGGCCCAGATCGCCGCGCGCGCGGTCGATCTTCTGCAAATTGCGCCGCCTCAAGCGCGCGCATGGGTTCCAACTGAAGGATTTGCCCCATGACCGACCTGTCCCCTTCCGCGCTTGTTGGCGACATTGCATCCGACTTGCCCGGTGCCGCCGAAGTGTTCCGCCGGCATGGGATCAGCTTCTGCTGCGGTGGGAAGTTGTCTGTCACCGACGCGAGCGCAAAGCATGGACTTGCGGCGGAGACTTTGCTGGATGAACTTCGTGCCTTGGCCATATCTGCGGGCCACGACGCGCCGCAAGAGACACTGCCGCTGATTGCCCACTTGGTGACGCGCTACCACGACACCCACCGCTCCGAACTCGACTGGCTGATCCCGCTGGCGCAGAAGGTTGAATTCGTCCATGGCGACCACGACGAGGCGCCCAACGGACTGACCGAGAGACTTCTCGCGCTGCGCGACGTGCTGGAAAGTCACATGATCAGGCAAGAGCAGGCTCTCTTTCCGATGATGAGGCAGGGCGGGCATCCAACGATGGTGCAGCTGATAAGTGCGATGCGGCAAGAACATGATGAAGTCTCGGTTCTTCTTCGCGGCATTGAGCACACAACGCGCGGCCTGACTTTACCAGACGGTGCCTGTCGGTCCTGGTCTGCGCTCTATACGGGTCTCGCCAAGTTCACCGAGGATCTGATCGCCCACATTCACTTGGAAAACACGGTCCTCACCCCGCGCTTCGAAGCTGTTTGACCCGTCACCATGGCTGTCCGGGGCCTCTGGCGCGCACCTCATCTTTCGCTGTTCCTGCTGGCATCACTATGGGCCGCTTTGGTGCCGCTGGTCTGGCTCGTGCCGGGGTTTGTCTGCGATCCCGTTGTGTGGCATCGGCAAGAACTTGTGCTGGGCGTTGCAGGGGCGGCGGTGGGCGGCTACCTGTTGACGGCGCTCCCCCATTGGCTGATGCAGGCTGGGCGCGACCGCGCGTGCATCGGGCACGGACCAACGGCCACGCAGGGGCTGGTGCTGGCGTGGGGTCTGGGAAGGCTCCTCGGTGGGCCCTGCATGCCGGACGCGCCAGCCCTTGTCGGGCAGTGCCTTTACCCCATCGGACTGGCCGTCGCTTTGGCCCTGCCCGTTATCACTGCGCGGGTCTGGAAGCGGCTTCCGATGGCGTTGGCTCCGCTGATTATGGTGCTTTTTGCCGTCCGCATGCGGCTGGATGCCGATGGCTTGACTGCCGTTCTGGGCATCGCACTTCTGGTGGCACTGGTCGGAGGCCGTATCATCCCTGCCTTCCTGCATGCGAGGGCGGGTGACAAGACGCCGATCCGTGTGTCCTTGCTGCCGCTGGCAACTGCGGCAAGCCTTCCCTTGGGATTGGCCTTAATGGTGCATCTGGCGGATCTTGGGGCGCGATGGACAGGATTGCTTCTT
Source organism: Gemmobacter aquaticus (assembly GCF_007859075.1). Lineage (GTDB taxonomy): Bacteria > Pseudomonadota > Alphaproteobacteria > Rhodobacterales > Rhodobacteraceae > Gemmobacter > Gemmobacter aquaticus. The sequence goes on along the minus strand of NZ_VOAK01000027.1, from coordinate 122,397 downwards.
CTGCTAGCCGCCCTGGGCCAGATCGCGCGGGTGATCGCCTGGCCTCTCGCCAGAGGTCTTCGCGAAAGGCAGGCCGATCTCGCCGTATTGGTGATCGCCTGGTGCTGGCTTCCGCTTGGTCTGGCCCTTGTCAGCATGTCGCTCAGTCCCGCAGTCGGTCTTGGCCTGCCCACTGCAAGCCATGCCCTGACCATGGGGCTGATGGGAAGCATGGTCCTTGCAGTCATGGCAAGGGCCTGGATGCGTCGCGTGCCTGGCGCGTTGCAACTGGGGGCTTTGATTGGGATGGCCTTCGCACTGGTACAGTTGGCCACGGTTCTGCGTCTGTTAACGATGTACCACGGCCTCGCCGCTTTGAGCTGGAGTGCGGGATGGTCGCTGGCAAGCATCGCTGCGGTTGCCGCCGTCTTCCATTCAGTTCCACGGCCCGTTCTGAGCGCTTGCCGATCGTGACGCGGCGAAGGTCCTGGAGCCTGCACCCGGCGGCCTCAGATCGCCTGCCCCTGCGTAGCCTGTCAGCAGAGAGCGAACCGGATGGCCATGCCGCGACCGGCGTGTGCTTTCAGTGTCAGTTCGCGAGCAGATTCCGTGCAGGCCAGCCCTGCCGCCTTCAGGCTGGCACGGATTCTGGTCAGGTCGGGCACCGCTATGGTAAAGCCGATAAGCCCTTCGGTCTGTGATTTGCACAGGGTGATCGTGCCCTCGCACTCAAGGCTTACCCTCAGCGTGTCATCGATGGGAGATCCGGCGAACTCCGACAGAAAGCCGACGTGCCGCAGCGGTGCAGTGGCTCCGATATCGACCCCCACAATATTGGATGCACCATTCGGATGGGCTTGCAGTTCGGGGTTCCAGAATGCATTCGGGAAGTGCTGCTGGCAGACAAAGAAGCCAGCGTTGGGCAGGTTGACGTCCGTGGCGAAAGCGAGTGTGAACGCAACATGGGTTTCGCGGCCATCAGGCCTTTGCCCCTTTCGTTCAAAGTAGAAGGGCGCATACGCGCCAAGGCCTGATGTCGAAAAGTGAACGGCGTCGGCACGCGCGTCATTTGAATCCAGCACCAGCATAGCCAAGCCTTCGCCCTTTTCCAGATAGTCTCGAACAAAGGCGCCAAAGCTGAATTGGCCCGGTTCGTGGGGCGGTATCTGCGCGCCTTCGCCAATCGTGATCAGTTCCAGAAAGGATGAGGTGAATTGTACAATCCGGTTCTCTGTCCCCCAAGGATGGCGGTTGCGGGCGCCAACAATGAACCCGAGCGCCTCATAAAAGGACGCGGCGGCATCCAGATCATTTACTGCTAGCACGAGGTGGTCGATCCGACGGGGCATGATATCCTCGACAGCAAAATTTCTATTCCGTGGCTGCCCGCATAGCTGAACCTCCACGAGGGCGTGACCACGCATGGTTTCGGCACGCCCGCAAGCTGGTTGATCCGGGCCGATCCGGACGGATTGCTTCCTGTAGCACGGCCCATCGACAGACGCCGAACGAATTCAAAGACCTTCGCTTCAAAATGAGGTCTGCGGGCCAGGCAGTACGTAGGATTGGCCTGGTCTGGGAGCGCCGAACCTGACCCGGCGTAGGCTGAAGATGCAAAGTATGTCGAAGGGTGAAAATCCTTTCAGGTGCTGACGCCGATCTATCGTCCGACAGTCGAGCTGGCCTGCAAGGACGTGATCCGATCCCCGACCTTGGACCGCCCGGAGGCAGACATTTGAGGTCTCGCTCAGGGTGACGGGCTGGTGACGCCCCCCGATTTCGTCAGCATGATCGGGAACTATTGGCCAATCGCGCCGTGTGGCCGTTCCTCATTGTGGTATCTGCGCCAAGCCTCCAGCTTCTCTGCCGCATCAGCAAGGGTCATGAACCTGTAAGGATTCAGGCAGATGCCTCGCAGTGATCCTGTATCGAATGTGGGTTGATGATGTCGACTTTCGAGCCGACATTCAGACGCCCGATGCGGCCTGTAGCTTGGAGTTCCGACCTGTCGTCGACCGGATTGCAGGCCCATGAGGTCGCCCCAGGGACGCGGTTCAGGTGATGCCGTGGTCCGGACTTGTGGCGGCCCAGGAGCCGACCACGGACCGAAGCATGCACCCGGGTGATCTCGCGTCATGGGCCGAACAGCAGGGCGGCGTTATGTTGGCAGACTGGCTCGCGCTGCAGTGCGCATCAAACCGGAAGCCCTGCATCCGCCTTTGGCTGATCCATGACGATCTGGCTTTGCACCCGCGCGACTGCAGGGTGCGGCAACAGGCGATGATGGATCAGCGCATTCAGCGCGGGCAGATCGGCAACCCAGACCCGCAGCAGGTAATCGGCCTCTCCGGTCAGGGTCCAGCAGCCCACGACTTCGGGCAGGGTGGCGATCAGGCGAACAAAGCCCGCCGCGTTGTCGGCATTGTGGGCGGCCATCTGGACCTGAACAAAGGCCTGCACGGTCAGGCCCAGCTTTGCCGGGTCCAGCCGGGCACGGTAGCCTGCGATCACCCCGTCATCCTCCAGTCGCGCGCGGCGGCGCGCGGCCTGACTGGCCGAGAGGTTCAGCGCCTCGCCCAGCTCTTGCGCGGTGATGTTCGCCTTGCGCTGAACTTCCGCCAGCAGACGGGCATCCGTCGAATCGATCATGCGAAAATCCCGCATTAAATGGCGATTTAGCGTAGTCTACGCGCATGGCGCAGCAAAGATAGGAGAAATTTTGCGCCCTTTCGGCAGCCCACCCATGGGAAAGTTGAATTCGCCGCATTCCTTTTGGGAGAGACAGGATGGGACCCTTTCCGCATGACGCCCCGCGCGCCACGATCAGCCCGGCGAACCCCGCCGGAACCGATGGTTTCGAGTTCGTGGAGTTTGCCCATCCGAACCCCGAAGAGGCGCGGGCGCTGTTCACCCGAATGGGCTTTGAACGTGTCGCCCGTCACCGCACCAAGGCGGTTGAGCTGTGGCAGCAGGGCGATATCACCTATGTGCTGACCGATGAGCCCGGCAGCCATGCCCGCCGCTTTGTCGAAGAGCATGGGCCCTGCGCGCCTGCCATGGCATGGCGGGTGGTCGATGCACAGCATGCCTTCGATCACGCGGTCAAGAATGGTGCGACACCCTATACGGCCGGCGACAAGACGCTCGACTGGCCGGCGATCGTGGGGATCGGCGGCTCGCTCATCTACTTTACCGATGTCTACGGCGCGGGCGCCAACCCCTATGCGGCCGAGTTCGAGTTTGTCGCTGCCCCCAAACCGGCAGGCGTGGGCTTCCACTACCTCGACCACCTGACCCATAATGTCTTCAAGGGCAATATGGATGTCTGGTTCGACTTCTACAGCCGCCTGTTCAACTTTCGTCAGATCCGCTTTTTCGACATCGAGGGGAAGTATACTGGCCTCTTCAGCCGGGCGCTGACCTCGCCTTGCGGTCGCATTCGTATTCCGATCAACGAGGATCGGGGCGAAACCGGGCAGATCGTCGAATATCTGAAGCGCTACAAGGGTGAGGGCATCCAGCACATCGCCGTGGGGTGCGACAACATCTATGCCAGCACAGACGCGATTGCCGATCGCGGGCTCAAGTTCATGCCGAAGCCGCCGATGACCTATTATGAGCTGTCCCGCACCCGCGTGGCTGGCCATGAAGAGCCGCTGGAGGCGCTGGCGAAGCACGGCATCCTGATCGATGGAGAGGGTGTCGTCGACGGGGGCGAGACCCGCATCCTGCTGCAGATCTTCTCCAAAACGGTGATTGGCCCGATCTTCTTCGAGTTCATCCAGCGCAAAGGGGATGACGGGTTCGGAGAGGGCAACTTCCGCGCGCTCTTTGAAAGCATCGAGCAAGACCAGATCGAGCGTGGCGTCCTGAAGGCGTCCTAATCCTCGTCACCGTCGGGGTTGCCCTCGGCAATGATCCGGCGCAGCAGATCATCCAGCTGCGCCGCGATTTCTGGCCCGATCTTGGCGCGCAGGCTGCGATCATAGTCGATGGCGCGCTGGCCGAGATCGGCAAAGACCACGCGGCCGCGCTCGGTCAGGCACAGAATCTCGGCCCTGCGGTCCTGCGGGCTGATGCTGCGCGAAAGCAGGCCCTCTGCCTCCAACGCGGCGACGGCGCGGCTGACCTTGGTCTTTTCGATATGGCTGATGGTGCAGATGTCGCGCGCGGTCATCGAGCCGAACTTGCCGAGGTTGGCAAGCACCCGCCACTGCGTGCGCGTCATGCCATAGGCGGCCTTGTAGGTATCGTGAAAGGACTTCGACGTGGCCTCGGCCGCCTGATTGAGCAGGTAGGGCAGGAAGCCTTCAAGGTCGAAATCCTGGGTGCCGGGCTTGTCCATGTCTGTCGGTCCTTTCCGCCGGTCGGACCCTGCCACAGAGGCCCCCTGATGTCACCTGTCCGGCTTTACGCGATCCGGGTGGGCCGCGGCAAAGGCAGGCAATGCCTCCGCCCGTTCGGCAATGGCCGCCAGACGCGGGAATGCCGAAAGATCGACGCCCCATCGGCGCGCATTATAGACCTGCGGCACAAGGCAGATATCGGCAAGGCCGGGCCGCGCGCCATGACAGAAGGGCAGGGCAGGGCGCTGCAAGAGCAGTCCTTCGACGCCCTCAAGGCCCAGGGCGATGAAATGGGCCATCCAGCCATCCATCGTGGCCGCTCCGCCAAGGCTGACGGCGTGGCGCGCGACGCGAAGGTTGCAGACGGGCTGAATTTCCATCGCGATAGCATGGGCCAGCGCACGCGCACGCGCCCGTTCGGCCGGCTCATCAGGCAGAAAGCCTGCCGCGCGCGTTTCATCAAGATATTCGATGATCGCAAGCGATTGCGTCAGCCGCTGGCCGTCAATCTCCAGCACCGGCACCAAGCCTTGGGGATTGGCCGCAAGGTTCTCGGCCCCGCGCTGGTCACCTGCGACCAGATCGACCGGGCGCGACCGATAGCCAAGCCCAAGCAGGTTCAGCGCGATCCGGACCCGATAGGCCGAGGATGAGCGCCAATAGTCATGCAGCACGATGGATCCGCTCATGGCCTGCCTTTCGCAAAGTTGCGACCCTGATGCAGGTTTATCTTGACTTGGTTGCATATGCAACTATTAATGCGACTCAAGCGATCGGGGCTTCAGGCCGACGCAGGAGGACACCATGACCAGCCAGACCCTTCCCGCGGGCATGATCCGCGCGGTCTCGACCACCGGTCCGCATCAGGGCTACATGCCGGGCTTCGGCAATGACTTTGAAACCGAGGCGCTGCCGGGCGCGCTGCCGCAGGGGCAGAACAGCCCGCAGAAATGCGCCTATGGGCTCTATGCCGAACAGCTATCGGGTTCGGCCTTCACCAAGCCACATCCCGAACGCACCTGGTGCTATCGCATCCGTCCCAGCGTCAAACACACGACCCGGTTTGAAAAGATCGACGTGCCGCTGTGGAAATCGGCGCCGCATATCCTGCCCGATGTGATCAGCCTTGGCCAATATCGCTGGGACCCGATCCCGCACGCGGCAGAGGATCTGACCTGGATCACGGGCATGCGCACGGTGACGACGGCAGGCGATGTGAACACCCAGACCGGCATGGCCTCGCATATTTACCTTGTGACGCGGTCGATGGAGGACGAATACTTCTATTCGGCCGATGGCGAGATCCTTGTGGTTCCGCAAGAGGGCCGGCTGCGATTTTGCACCGAGCTTGGGATCATCGATCTTGAGCCCAAGGAGATTGCGATCCTGCCGCGCGGCCTGGTCTACCGGGTCGAGGTGCTGGAAGGCCCGGCACGGGGGTTTGTCTGCGAAAACTATGGCGTGCCCTTCACGCTGCCCAACCGGGGACCGATCGGCGCCAACTGCATGGCCAACCCGCGCGACTTCAAGACCCCGGTCGCCGCCTTTGAGGATCGCGATGCGCCGTCCTCGGTCGTGATGAAGTGGTGCGGCCAGTTCCACCGCACCCGGATCGGGCATAGCCCGCTCGACGTGGTTGCCTGGCACGGCAACTACGCGCCCTGGAAATACGATCTGCGGACCTATAGCCCGGTCGGGGCAATCCTCTTTGACCACCCCGATCCGTCGATCTTTACCGTGCTGACCGCGCCTTCGGGGCTTGAGGGGACGGCGAACATCGACTTCGTGCTGTTCCGGGAACGCTGGCTGGTGGCTGAACATTCGTTCCGCCCGCCGTGGTACCACAAGAATGTCATGTCCGAGCTGATGGGCAACATCTACGGCATCTATGACGCCAAGCCCAAGGGGTTCGTTCCAGGTGGCATGTCGCTGCACAACTGCATGTTGCCGCATGGACCGGACCGCAACGCCTTTGAGGGCGCCTCGAACGGTGAGCTGAAGCCCGAGAAGCTGGACGAGACCATGTCCTTCATGTTCGAGACACGCTTCCCGCAGCACCTGACGGAATGGGCCGCTACCTCGGCGCCCTTGCAGGATGATTACATCGACTGCTGGGACAGCCTCGACAAGAAGTTCGACGGAACCCCCGGCGAGAAGTGAGACGGCAGACATGGGGGCTTTGCCCCCGCACCCCGAGGTAATTGGGCCAGATCGATAGCCAGAGTAAAGGATAGTCCATGGGACTGATGCGGTCTTGGGTGGAAAGCGCGAATGCTGCGGACTGCCCGTTTCCCCTGAACAACCTGCCGTGCGGCGTGTTCTCTCTGGGCGCGGAAGAGCCCGTTTGCGGTGTGGCGATCGGGGCCCATGTGCTTGATGTGGCGGGGCTTGAGCATGGTGGCATCCTCGCCCTTGATGGCGGGCCGCTTCTCGACGTGCCGTTCTGGAATGAGGTGATGGGTGCGGGCCCAGGGGTCTGGGCCGCACTGCGCGCGCGCCTGATCGAACTTCTGGCCGAAGGATCGCCCCACCGCGCGGCGGTGGAGCCGTTCCTCGTGCCGCTGGCCGAGGTGACGCTGCACATGCCGTTTCTCGTCAGCGAGTACACAGATTTCTACGCGGGCCGTCATCACGCCTTCAACGTGGGAACCATGTTCCGCGGGCCTGAAAACGCGCTTCCGCCAAACTGGCTGCATATTCCCATCGGCTATAACGGGCGGGCGTCGTCGGTTGTTGTATCGGGCACCGAGGTGCGACGGCCATGGGGTCAGGTAAAAGCACCCGATCAGGCGGCGCCCAGCTTTCAGCCCTCCCGCCGATTTGACATCGAGCTTGAGATGGGGGCCGTCGTGGGCCTGCCGTCCGAGTCTGGCCAGCCGGTGACGGTGGCCGAAGCGGATGCGATGATCTTTGGCTATGTGCTGTTGAACGACTGGTCGGCGCGCGACATTCAGGCATGGGAGTATCAGCCGCTCGGCCCCTTCCAGGCCAAGGCGACGGCCACGACCATCAGCCCGTGGATCGTGACCCGTGCGGCGCTGGAGCCCTTCCGCACCTCGACGCCGCCTCGCGAAGTGCCGCTGCTGCCGCATCTGCAGGAGCCTGGCCCCATGCTCTATGACATCGCGCTCGAGGTGGGCCTGACCCCTGAGGGCGGGACCGAGACGGTAATCGCGCGCACCAACTATGCAGAGATGTACTATTCCGCAGCTCAGCAACTGGCGCATCACACCACAAGTGGGTGTGCGATGAACACGGGCGATCTGCTGGGATCTGGCACGATTTCCGGCCCCACGAAGGACAGTCGCGGCAGTCTGCTGGAGATGTCCTGGGGCGGGAAAGAGCCCATCGCGATTGCAGGCGGCACCCGCAGCTTCATCGAAGACAATGACACGCTCGTGCTGCGCGGCGCAGCGCGCGGCGACGGATTCACCATCGGTTTCGGCGACTGCGCGGGGAAAGTGATCCCCGCACTGGCCGATCCCTACGCACGCTAAGGAACAGCAACATGGCCAAGGCTTTCGCCTCGCAGGGCGATCTTGCGGAAAAAACCATCAGCTTCACCCAGATCGGCGACGGGCTCTATGCCTTTACCGCCGAGGGCGATCCCAACTCTGGCGTCATCATCGGGGATGACTCGGTCATGGTGGTCGAGGCGCAGGCCACACCGCGTCTGGCGCAAAAGGTGATCGACTGCATCCGTCAGGTGACGGACAAGCCGATCAGCCATGTCGTGCTGACCCATTACCACGCCGTCCGCGTGCTTGGCGCATCGGCCTTTGGCGCGGGTCAGGTCATCATGTCGGAAGCCGCGCGCAACATGGTCGTCGAGCGCGGGCAAGAGGATTGGGACAGTGAGTTTCAGCGGTTTCCACGGCTCTTTCAGGGGCATGAATCGATCCCCGGCTTGACCTGGCCCACCACTACCTTCAACGGCAAGATGACGGTCTGGCTGGGCAAGCGGCGGGTGGATATCCTGCAACTGGGTCGCGCCCATACGGCGGGCGACGCGGTGATCCATGTGCCCGACCAGAACGTCATGTTCACCGGAGATATCGTCGAGGCGCATTCGGCCTGCTATTGCGGCGATGGCCATTTCGCCGATTGGGGCACTACGCTTGAGGCCATCCGCGCCTATGACCTTGCGGCCATCGCGCCGGGGCGGGGGGATGCGGTTGTGGGCCGGCAGGCGGTTAACGCGGCGCTGGATCGCACCCGCGATTTCGTCGAGTCGACATATCGCCCCGTCGCCCGGATTGTCGCGCGTGGTGGGTCATTGCGTGAGGCATGGGATGCCGCGCGCGCCGAATGTGACCCGAAATTCATGAATTACGCGATCTATGAGCATTGCCTGCCGTTCAACGTCGCGCGTGCCTATGACGAGGCGCGCGGCATCCACCATCCCCGCATCTGGACCGCCGCCCGCGATCTGGAGATGTGGGCGGCGCTGCAGGGCTGAAACCCGGATCAGGGAGGATCAGATGAAGGACTTGGTTCCGGAACGCTATGCACTGGCGTTCCGCCTCTACCCCTATGCCCGATCGCCGGATCAGGATGCCACCGCACCGGTTCGTCACAAGGCTATTGTGGTCGGCGGCGGGCCGATCGGTCTGGCCACGGCGCTTGATCTTGGCAGGCGCGGTGTGCCGGTCGTGCTGCTGGATGACCATGAAGGCGCGGGGCTGGGCAGCCGGGCGCTGTGCTTTGCCAAGCGCACGCTTGAAATCTGCGACCGTCTGGGGGCGGCTGCCCCCATGCTGGACAAGGGCGTGCAGTGGAACCTTGGCAAGGTCTTTCACGATGACAGGCTGCTCTACGAATTCAACCTCTTGCCCGAGGGCGGCCATGCGATGCCGGCCTTCATCAACCTGCAGCAGCCGTGGTTCGAAAAGTTCCTGCATGACGCCATCACCGCCGCGCAGGCCGAAGGCGCCCCGATCGAGCTTCGTGGACGCAACCGCGTCGATGCGGTGATCCCCGCCGCCGACCATGTGACGCTGGAGGTGATGACGCCCGACGGTCCCTACCGGATCGAGGCCGACTGGCTGATCGCCTGCGACGGTGCGCGCAGCCCCTTGCGAAACATGCTCGGCCTTGGCTTCGACGGTCGGGTGTTCGAGGACAACTTCCTGATTGCCGACGTGAAGATGAAGGCCGATTTCCCGACCGAGCGCTGGTTCTGGTTCGAGCCGCATTTCAAATCGGGCGACTCGGCACTGCTGCACAAGCAGCCTGACGATATCTGGCGCATCGACTTTCAGCTGGGCTGGAACATCGACCGCGCGAAAGAGCTGGAACCCGCCCGCATCCGCGCCCGCGTCGATGCGATGCTGGGGCCGGATGTGGACTATGAGCTCGACTGGTGCTCGATCTACACCTTCCAGTGCCGAAGGATGGCACAGTTCCGCCATGGCCGGGTGCTCTTTGCCGGGGATGCGGCGCATCAGGTCAGCCCCTTTGGGGCGCGCGGCGCGAATTCAGGGGTGCAGGACGCCGACAACCTTGGCTGGAAGCTTGCGCTGGTGGTGCAGGGGATTGCCCCCGATAGTCTGCTGGACAGCTATGATGCCGAGCGGGTGCATGGCGCGGACGAGAACATCCTGAACTCGACCCGTGCGACGGATTTCATCACGCCCAAGACCCCGGTGTCGAAGATGTTCCGCAATGCGGTGCTGACGCTGGCCGAGACGCTGCCCTTTGCGCGGACCATCGTGAACTCGGGCCGCCTGTCGGTGCCCTGCACCTATGACAGATCAGCCCTGAACGGCCCCGATCACCCCGAGATGCCTGCCCGCACACGGCCGGGATCACCCTGCCCGGATGCGCCGGTGGGGCAGGGGTGGCTCCTGTCGCATCTGGGTCAGGGCTTCATCTTGCTGACCATCGGCCTTGATGCCCCCGAAAGCGTGATGGCGCATGGCCTGACTGTGCCGCGCCTCGCGCTCGAGGCAACGCCCGAGCTTGCGGCGCGGTATCTTGGTGGGGCGAAAGGCGCGGTCTATCTGATCCGTCCCGATCAGCATGTCGCCGCGCGGTGGGACCATTACGATGCCGATGCGGTTGCAGCCGCCACCGCCCGCGCCATCGGAAAGGAGTAGGCAAATGCTGATTACCACCCCGAACCTGACGCGACCGGATGAAAGCTATGCGCGTCTTATCGCCACTCATGAGGGTCTGGACGAGGCAGGGAGCCACGCGCTCAATGCCCGGCTGATCCTGATCCTGATGAACCATATCGGTGATGACGCCGTGTTGGCCGAAGCAATGCGGCTCGCGCGAGAGACTGGCACAGAGGCCGCCTGACACAAAGGCCCGCAGGTTCCCCCCTGCGGGCCTTTGGCCGTTTCAAAGCGGGATCTTCAGCCCGTCTGTTCCGATGTGCAGCGCGCCGCTCCAATGCGGCGCAAGGCAGCGCGCCCAGACCTCGGGGCCGAAATCGGGATCATCCGACGGGATCAGGTGGTTCAGCGCCAGCGCCTTGGCGCCCGCCGCCTTGGCCACCGCTGCCGCGTCATGGGCCAGCGTATGGCCGCGCAGCCAATGCGCCATCAACCGCCCGTCGCCATTGCCGATCCGTGCAAGCAGCGGCTCCAGCCCCTCGGCCAGCATCGCCTCATGCACCAGAAGGTCGGCACCGCGCGCGAAATCGGCAAGCGCCGGGTTATGCGCGGTGTCCCCCGAAAAGACCACGGTCTTTCCCGCACCCTCAAACCGCAGGGCGAAGGTTTCGGTCAGTGGCGGGTGGATCGACTGGCCAACGGTCATGCTGATCGGACCCATCTGCACCGTCTGGCCAACCTGCAAGGGCTGGATCGTCACCAGTCCCGCCAGATCGGGGCGGCCTTCCTCATGGATGCGATAGGCCAGATCATCGGCCATCGCGTCGAGAAAACCGCGCCAGTAGCGTACCAGACCTGCCGGGCCCCAGACGGTGACCGGCGCCTTCAGCCCGGCGGTCCATGCCGTGTGGATCAGCGCGCCAAGCTCAAGGTAGTGGTCCGAGTGCAGATGGGTGATCACGATGGCCGACAGGTCTTTCAGGGCGAAGCCCTGATCCGCCAGCCCCCGTGTGACGCCCAATCCGCAGTCGATGACCACGCTCTGCCCTGCGAGGGACAGCAGCGAGGCCGTGGGCATCGGCGATCCTTTCCGGATCGCCGGCCCGCCCTTCGTGCCCAGAAGTGCGACGAAACCGCTCACAGTGCGGCGAAGCCTGCATCGAGGGCCGCAAGGATCGTCTCGGCATCGGCCGAGGTCAGAACAAGGGGCGGTGACAGGATGATGTTCGGCCCCGAGACGCGGACCATGGCCCCGGCCTTGTAGGCCACCTCTTGCACCTGTCCGGGCTGCGATTTGGGCGGGGCAGTTTTGCTGGCCCGCTCGCCCACCAGCTCGATCGCCAGCATCAGGCCGTGGCCGCCGCGCACATCACCGATGACGGTGTATTTGTCCTTCAGCCGGTTGATCCCCGCCCAAAGCTGCGCGCCACGGGCAGAGGCGTTCTCGACAAGGTTCAACCGCTGTGTCTCGGCCAGACAGGCCAGCGCGGCGGCTGCACCGACCGGGTGGCCGGAATAGGTGTAGCCATGGCCGATGGCCGCGCGGCCGGTCTCGTCGCCCTCGAAAACTTCGGCCACGCCTTCGGAGATCATCACCGCGCCGAAGGGGAAATAGCCGTTGGTGATCGCCTTGGCGGTACACATGAAATCGGGCTTCACGCCCCAAAGACGGCTGCCCGACCATGCGCCGCTGCGACCGAACGCGGTGATCACCTCATCCGCGATCAAGAGGATGCCGTTCTTGCGGCAGATCGCCTCGACCCCCGGCATGAAGCTGGGGTGGGGCGGGATGACGCCGCCCGCACCAAGGATCGGCTCCATGATGAACGCCGCTATGGTTCCGGCGCCCTGAAAGGCGATCTCATCCTCCAGCGCCTGCAGGCAAAGCTGGGCAAGCTTCGCCGGGTCGCTCTCGTTGAAGGGATTGCGATAGGTGTAGGGCGCGGGGATATGATGGCAGCCGGGCAGAAGCGGCTCATAGGCGGTGCGGAAGTTTGCGTTGCCATTGACCGAAGCGCCGCCGATATGCGTGCCGTGATAGCCCTTTTTCAGCGACAGGAACTTGATCCGGCCAGCTTCGCCCCGGATTTTGTGATACTGCCGCGCAAGGCGCAGCGCGGTTTCAACGCTGTCCGACCCGCCGCTGGTAAAGAATGCGCGTGTCAGCCCGTCGGGGGCAAAGAAGGTGCGCAACTCTTCGGCCAGCTCGATCACCTTGTCATTCGAGGTGCCGCGGAAGATCGAGTAGTAGGGCAGGGCCTCCAACTGGTCGGCGATGGCCTGTTTCACCGGCTGGCAGGAATAGCCGAGGTTCACGTTCCAGAGCCCGCCGACGCCGTCGACCACCTCATGCCCATCGATATCACGGATGCGGGTGCCTGACCCGCCGACGATGATTGCAGGCGGGTTCTTCAGACTGTCCGACGGGGCGGTCATCGGATGCCAGAGGCTGCGCGCATTGTTCGCCTTGAGGAAATTCTCGTCCTTCATCCCTGCACCTTTTCTGTCGGTTGTTCGGTCTTGCGCCAAAGCGCGGAAAGCTCGGCGGGCGGATGCCCACCCCAAAGCGCCATGATCTCGCGTGCGGCGGCGATCAGCTGGCGCGGAATCGTGATGCGGGCCGCATCGGTCAGCCGCGGGGCGGCGGCGGCAACCGCCAGTGCGCCCTGCACCTGGCCCTGGGCATCAAAGAGCGGCACCGCAAAGCTGCTGACATCGGCCTCGAAGGTATTTGCCGTTTCGGCCCAGCCACGTGCGCGGGCGGCGGCAACACGGGCGCGCAGATCGTCGGCAGTCACCGGCACCAGCCCCGGCGCCGTGGCAAGTGGCCCCTCCAGAACCCGCGCCAGCGCCGCATCCTCCATCCAGCCCAGAACGGCATGGCCCGACGAGGTGGCATGGAAGGGCAGGCGGTCGGCATCCTCCATCATCACGCGCATGCCATGCGCGGCCGGATAGGCGAAGGACAGCGTCACAAGCTGTCCGGCCACCAGATGCGACATATGCGCCGTCTCGCCCGTTGCGGCGGCCAGTGCCTGCAGGATCGGCAGCGCCGCTTCCCGCGTGGGAACGGTCGCCTCACGCAGGGCGGCAAGGCGCAGGACGGCAGGGCCGATTCGATATTCCTTGCTGCTGACCACCTGCTCGACCAAGCCATGTTCGACCAGTTCAGACATCAGCCGATAGCAGGTCGCCTTGTTGGTGCCCGACAGGCGCGCAAGCTCGGACAACCCGATCTGCGGGCGTGATCTGGTGAAAAGGTCCAGCAATGTCAGGGCTTTGGATGTTGTTCCCATGGGCCTTCGCGCTCCCGTCCAAAAGGCATTTGTCCGGTTCATGTATTTTTGTTGACAGAAGAGACCCCTTCCTGTCAATCTAAAAAAGAACCGATGGTTCACATAATAAACCAACAGGAAGGGGAAGGCAATGTCAATCTCTGACGCGCCCGCCAAGACAGAGGGAAGCGCCACCGCTTCCTCGAACCAGCTGCGCCCGAATGTGCTTGGTGCGGCATCGATCATGTTTCTCGTGGTGTCCGCCGCGGCGCCCCTGACGGCGGTGGCGGGCGGCGTGCCGCTGGCCATGTTGCTTGGCAATGGTGCAGGCGTCGCCGGTGCCGTGGGGATCGTCACGCTGATCCTGATGCTGTTCGCGGTCGGCTATGTCGCCATGTCCCGGCATGTCCGCAACGCCGGCGCCTTTTACGCCTTTGCGGCGCAGGGGCTTGGCGGGCATTTCGGCGGTGCTGCGGCCATGGTTGCGATCCTGTCCTACAACTGTATGCAGATCGGCATCCTTGGCCTTTTGGGCGCAGCCTCGGCCGGAACCTTTGGAGCCATGGGGCTGACCCTGCCGTGGTGGGTCTGGTCCTATATCTTCATCGCGCTGACGGCGGTGCTGGGCTACCGGCAGGTTGACCTATCGGCCAAGATCCTCGTGATCCTTGTCGCGCTGGAATATCTGATCGTGCTGATCATCAACGCGGCGATCTTCTTTGCTGGCGGCGACAGCGGCACATTGTCCATGGCGCCCTTCGCGCCCTCGCAGATCATGTCGGGCGTGCCGTCGATCGCGGTCCTCTTTTGCTTTGCCTTCTTCATCGGGTTCGAATCGACCACGATCTATTCCGAGGAAGCCCGCGATCCCCGCCGTTCGATCCCGGTGGCAACCTATGGCTCGGTTCTGCTGATCGGCATCTTCTACATGGCCACCGCCTGGCTGATGGCCAATGGCGCGGGCGTGGACAAGCTGGTGCCGACGCTTGCCGCGCTGCCCGATCCGACGACCTTCCTCTTTGATCTGGCGGGTCGCTATGTGGGTGGGCCGGTGCCGACGATCATGGGGCTTTTGTTCATCTCGTCGCTCTTTGCTGCGGTCCTCGCCTTCCATAACGGCGTGGCACGCTACAAATACGTGGCCGGGCGTGAAGGGCTGCTGCCCGACCGCGTGGGCCAGACCCATGCCGAATACCGCAGCCCGCACATCGGCTCGATCATCCAGACGGGGATCGCGGTTCTGGTGATCGGTCTCTTCGCGGGCTTCGGCCTTGATCCGGTGCTGCAGCTGTTCACCTGGCTGACGCAGCTTGGCACCCTGGGTGTGCTGGGTCTGATGGGGCTCGTCTCGTTTGCGGTGATCGGCTTCTTCTCGAAAAAGGGGAATCTGGGCGAAAGCATCCTTGCGACGAAAATCCTGCCCTTGATCAGCGGGATCATCCTTGTCGTCCTCTTTGTTCTGATCTTCAGCCAGTTCGGCGCGATGACCGGGGCACAGGGCTGGCTTGGGATCGCACTGCCGTCGCTGGTGATCGTGGCGGCCCTTCTGGGGCTGATCCTGGCCTGGAACCTGCGCAACCGTGACCAGATCCGCTTTCGCGCCCTTGGTCAACATCGCTGACGCAGTCAACCGGCGAGGGGCGGTCTGCCGCCCTTCGCGCCACACCGGGAAAGACAGATGGCCAACCCTGCACAGACCGAAATCGACATCCTTGCCGCGCGCGACCTTGCAGAAGGGCGCCTCTTGATCGACGGCACATGGGTCGAGGGGCAAGACGCGCCGACGCCCGTGCTTTCACCCATCGACGGGCGGCAATTGACCCGCACCGCCTCGGCCAGCGCCGCCGATGTGGACCGCGCCGTCGCCAGTGCCCGCGCGGCCTTTGACGATGGCCGCTGGTCGCGCCGCGCACCGGCCGAGCGCAAACGGGTTCTGCACCGGCTGGCCGATCTGATCGAGGTGCATGCGCTGGAACTGGCGGTTCTGGGCGTGCGCGACAATGGCACCGAAATGTCCATGGCGCTGAAGGCCGAGCCGGGAAGTGCTGCGGGAACCTTCCGCTACTATGCAGAGGCGATCGACAAGGTTTACGGTGAGATCGCGCCCACCGCCGACACGGTTCTGGGTCTGGTTCATCGTGAGGCCGTGGGCGTGGTTGGTGCCATCGTGCCCTGGAACTTCCCCCTGATGATCGGGGCATGGAAGATTGCGCCCGCGCTTGCCATGGGCAATTCCGTGGTGCTGAAACCGGCCGAGACGGCGTCACTGTCGTTGCTGCGGCTGGCCGAGCTTGCGCTTGAGGCAGGCGTGCCGCCGGGTGTCTTCAACGTTGTGACCGGGCCGGGCCGCGTGACGGGCGAGGCGCTGGCGCTCTCGATGGATGTTGACGTGCTGGTCTTTACCGGATCGGGGGCAACCGGGCGGCGCCTGATGCAATACAGCGCCCAGTCGAACCTGAAGCGGGTCTATCTGGAACTGGGCGGCAAATCCCCCAACATCGTCTTTGCCGATGCGCCGGATCTGGCACAGGCGGCCAAGGTGGCGGCAACCGGCATCTTCCGCAATGCAGGCCAGGTCTGCGTCGCGGGGTCGCGCCTGCTGGTCGAGGCGGGCATCCATGACGCCTTTGTGGCCGAGGTCGCCAAGGTCACGGCGGCAATGAAGCTGGGCAATCCGCTGGATCTTTCAACCCAGATCGGGGCCGTCAATTCAGCGCAGCAGTTGCAGGGCAACCTGCGCTTCGTGGCGGATGCCGCCGCCGAAGGTGGCACCATCGTCACCGGCGGCCGGCAGGCACTGACGGAAACCGGCGGCTGGTACATGGAGCCGACCATCGTGACCGGCGTGCGGCCCAGCCACCGGCTGTTTCGCGAAGAGGTGTTCGGCCCTGTGCTGGCCGTTACCCCGTTTGAGACCGAGGCCGAGGCCCTGCAGCTTGCCAATGCCACCGACTATGGTCTTGCCTCGGGTGTCTGGACGGGCAACCTTGGCCGGGCACACCGGATGATCCGTGGCCTGCGGGCCGGGGTGGTGCATGTGAACACGTATGGCGGTTCCGACGGGACCGTTCCGCTGGGCGGCGTCAAGCAGTCGGGCAACGGCCATGACAAATCGCTGCACGCGCTTGAGAAATACACCGACCTCAAGACCGCCTGGATTCAGCTTTGATACCAACGCAGGGGAGCTGACCGGCCCATCAGAAGGCCGGGGTCCCAAAAGGGAGACTGACATGGGAAACCGTATCCTCGTCGCCGGGACATGGGACACGAAGAACGATGAGCTTGGCTACATACGCGATGTGATCCTTGGCCAGGGGGGTGAGGTTCTGGCGATGGATGTCTCTGTTCTGGGTGACCCTTCGCTTCCCGTCGACATTACGAAGCATGACGTGGCGGCGGCGGCGGGATCGTCCATTGCGGCGGCCATCGCGGCCGAGGATGAAAATGTCGCCATGCAGATCATGGCGAGCGGTGCGGCCAGTCTTGCCGCGCGGCTGCATGCCGAGGGGCGCATCGATGCCGCCATCGTTCTGGGCGGCACGATGGGCACAGATCTTGCACTGGATCTTGTCTCGGCCCTGCCGCTTGGTGTGCCGAAATACATCGTCTCGACCGTCAGCTTCTCGCCCATGATCCCGCCAGAGCGGATCCCGGCGGATGTGCAGATGATCCTGTGGGCAGGCGGGCTTTACGGACTCAACTCGATCTGCAAGGCCTCGCTCAGCCAGGCGGCGGGGGCGGTTCTGGGCGCGGCCCGCGCGGTCGAGCCCCCGCGCCGCGACCGGCCGCTGATCGGGATGACCAGCTTTGGCAAGACCGTCCTGCGCTATATGGTGCATCTGAAGCCCGCGCTCGAGGCGCGGGGGTTCGAGGTCGCGGTCTTTCATGCGACGGGTATGGGCGGGCGGGCCTTTGAAAGCCTCGCCGCCGAGGGAGCCTTTGCCGCCGTTCTGGATTTTGCCCCGCAAGAGGTGGGCAACCATCTCTTCGGCTCGGCCATCAGCGCGGGGCCTGACCGGATGACCGCCGCCGGGCGCAAGGCGATCCCGCAGGTGGTCTCGATCGGCTGCCATGATCTGGTTGACCTCGTCGGCTGGCATCCGGTGCCCGACCGCTTTCGCGACAGCCCCTTTCACGCCCATAACCGGATCCTTTCGTCGGTCGTCCTGAGCGCGGAAGAGCGGCGGCAGGTCGCCCGTGCCATCATCGCGCGGATCGGTCAGGCCAAGGGTCCGGTCACGCTGCTTCTGCCCGCAAAGGGCGCGCATGAATGGGATCGCGAGGGTGGCCCATTGCAGGACAGTGCGGGTCTTTCGGCGTTCCTGACCGAGTTGCGCGCAGCTTGCCCGTCAAACGTGCGGCTGGTGGATCTTGAGTTCCACATCAACGACATCGGCTTTGCCGAGGCGGCGCTGGCGGTGATCGATGGCTGGATCGCGGCGGGGGTTCTGCCGCAGGCCAGCGTGGCGGAAGGGCAATCCGTTACGGCGGAGTGACGCCCTTTTCCCCTACGCAAGCCGTGCGTGTTGTCACCTGTGGGCCGATCAGATAGGAGGATTCTGCACGCCTCGTAACGCTTCCCGTCAAAACGGATATCTTCGGACATGACCCTGAACCGTCGCCCCGTGGCTTCTCTGTGGATCGGTGAAAAGCTGCACTACATCAACCAGCTTTGCCTGAAGTCCCACCTGCTGCACGGTCATCCGGTCACGCTCTACTGCACCGACAAAGTGACCAACGCGCCCGAAGGCGTGGTGATCCGGCCCGCAACCGAGATCATGGAGATCGACATGGCGCTGGTCGAGGCCACTTCGGCCTCTTTCCTGTCGAACGTCTTTCGCTACAAGATGATCCGCAAGACCGGCGCGCTGTGGATCGACTGCGATGCCTTCTGCCACAAACCCTTTCCCGATGAATGGGAGTATGTCTTTGCAGGCCACGGGATGCGCGGAGCGCTGAACTGTGGTGTCGTGGGCCTGCCGGTGCAGTGCCAGTTGATGGACATGTTGCTCGACTATTACGACAACCTGCCGGACTATCCGGCATGGTGGGGCAAGAAGCAGCGCAAGCAGATGGATCGCAACACCGAAAAGGGCGGGCTGTCGCATGCGGCCGCGATCTACAAGACCGAGCGCACGGCCTTTGGCCCGCAGGCCTTTACCTATTTCGCGCAACAGTCGGGCGACTATGACAAGGCGATGACGCCCGATGTGCTTTATCCGGTGCCATTCCAGCTGAACGATGTGTTCTTTGACCCCTATGGCCGGGTTGAGGGGCACTTCACCGATGCGACGGTGTCGGTCCATCTCTACACCAATGGCACCAAGCCATGGTGGCGCCAGAACCCGCCGCTGAAGAACTCCTATGTTGCGCGGATGTGCGATCAGGTGGGGATCGACCCCGCCCAGGCCTTGGGCGAGTGAGCGGTCCGGTGATGGGCGCGCAGGCCCCTGCGACCGTCGAAGAGCTTCAGCAGAAGCTCGACAAGTTGCGCCGCCGTCAGCGCCGGAACGAACGGGCGGAATGGGCGTCAGGCTTCCTGACCGCAGTCTGCGGCATGTTGCGGCCCGGTGATCTGGCCATCGACTGCGGCGCGAATGTGGGCGATATCTCGGCCCGGCTCCTGGCCAGCGGCGCCGATGTCATTGCCTTTGACCCTGAACCCTTCGCGGTTGAAAAGCTGCGCCACCGGTTTGCCGACGAGGCGCGCTTTCAGCTGATCGGGGCGGCGGTCGGCACCTGCAAGGGCACCGTCCATCTGATGCGCGCCAGCAACTTTGACGACAATGCCGCACTCGGGTCTGTCAAAAGCACTGTCGTGACCGGCGGCCGGATGATTGATGAGACCGAGGGCAACACGATCGCAGTCGAACAGATCGACTTTGTCGCCTTCCTGCGCGACCAGATCGCGCGTCGGGGCGAGATCGCCTTTCTGAAGATGGATATCGAAGGGGCCGAGCTGGACCTGATCCCCGCGATAGATGCAGCCGGGCTGTTCGACCATATCCGCTGCACGGTGGTCGAGACGCATGAGCGCAAGTTCCGCGCCCGCCGGGACGATTTTGCCCGCATGCGCGCTGATATCGCGGCGCGGCACTCGCCCTCTCGCGTGAACCTTGACTGGATCTGACGCCCATGTCCGCCGCGCCGGATGACGCTCTTGCCCTCCGCAATCTGAAGCACACCAGCTCGCATGGCACGGTCATGGCCGTGTCGATGATGAAGGACGAGGCGCCCTATCTTCTGGAATGGTTCGCGCATCATCTGGCGGTGGGGTTCACCGATATCCTTGTCTATACCAATGACTGCACCGACGGCACAGTCGAGATGCTGCAGCGTCTGGAAGAACTTGGGCTGGGATACCACCGCCCGAATGTGATCCGCGAGGGGGTCAAGCCGCAGCCCTCGGCCCTGGCACATGCGCAGGCCGAGCCACTGGTGGGTGCGGCCGATTGGGTCATGGTCTTTGACGCCGACGAGTTTCTGTCAATCAACCACCCCTCGGGCCATCTGGACGGGATGCTGGACGATGCCGTGGCCCTTGGTGCAAACGGCATCGTGGTCACGTGGCGCATCTTCGGGTCGAACGGTGTGGCAGACTGGTCACGCGCGCCGGTGACAGAACAATACACCCGCGCGGCGCCGCCGCTCTGGCGGATGGGGTGGGGGGTCAAGACCCTGTTCAAGTTTGACCCCGAATACTGGAAGCTTGGCATCCATCGCCCCACCATCAAGAACAAGCATCTTGAGGACGGCTTCCCCGATACGGTTCACTGGCTGAACGGCTCGGGTGCGAAGATGGAGGATTACTTCAAGTTTCGCGGCTGGCGCTCGATCCGCCGGACGGTGGGGTTCGACTGGGCGCAGATGAACCACTATGCGGTCAAGTCGATCGACAGCTATGCCATCCGCAAGTTGCGCGGCAATGTGAACAACAAGGCAAACAAGTACAACGCCGATTACTGGTCGCTGCAGGACCGCAACGAAGTGCCTGACACCCGCATCCTGCGCCATGCGGAACGGCGTGCCGCAATCATGACGCAGCTGCTGACGGACCCGGTTCTGCGCGCGCTGCACGAGGCCGCGTTGAACCGGGTGGAGCAGCGCCTGGCCGAGTTGCGCGAGACTGAAGCCTACAAGGCGATGCGGGCCGAGCTGATCGAGGCCAGCAAGGTGCCGATCACCGAGGTTGAGGCCAAGCCGCCGCAGGCCCGCGACCCCGCCAAGATCGCCGAGCTGATGAGCCGGGTTGAAAAGCGCACCATCGAGACCGCCGCCGCCACGCCGCGCAAGGAACCCGCGCCGGTTTCCGGCTGGAACGCCAAGGGGGTTGATCCCTACCGGCCGGGCAAGGTGGCGCTGTCGCAGGACACCCCCATCGACTGGGTCCGCAGCCAGGAAATCGAGCTGCCCGCCGACCCGCAGCTCTTTTCGCCCGAGGCGGTGATGGCGGTGCTTGCCGGCAAGTTTGACCGCCGTCACGCCCGCAACATCGCCTTTTATGTTGCCGGTGCGCGCCGTCTGCTTGACCTTGGCGCGGGCGTTGGCCTGAGCCCGATCAAGGCGCTGCGCGAGGTGCAGGGCCTTGTTGCCATGCTGCAGGACGAGGGCCCGGGGATGGTGTCCGCCGCCGCCGCGATCCATCGGCGCAATGGGCTGACCGATACCGCGACGCTGAAGCTTGTCAGCGGCAAGCTGCGGTTGGCCCATGATCAGGGGGCCGAGGCGACGGGGCTTGCGGCGTATTTGCGCGACTTCCGCCCCGATGTACTGCGGGTCAACCGGCGTGCCGGGCTTGCGCCCGAGGTGCTGGCCGCCGCCCCCCTCGACAGCGTGCGCAAGATCGTGCTGCCGGTCGATAGCGATGCCGAGCTTGAGGCCTGCCGCACGGCCTTTGGCCCCCTGCTGGCGGCCCAGGGCTTTGCCGAGGATGCCGAGGCTGCGCGCAATGGATCGGCCCTGTTCCAGCGGCCCGCGTAACCCCGGTTCTGCGGGCCTAGTCCTGCGGGGTTTGGGCCAGCGTCTGCAAGCCGCGATGCACGAACAGATAGTCATCCTGCTTCAAAAGCACACCCCCCGCGGCCCGGATACGCGCGGGATGCGCCTCGGCCGTGACGGTTTCAAAAAACGCCCGCGCCCATTTGCGCACGCTGCGGCGATTGCGCATCGCCTGCCAGAACTCTGGCCCCGCCCGCCCGGTGGCGGCCACACCGGCGATCAGCGGCCCAAGGGCGCCGCATTTCAGCACGACACGCACCGCCTCATGCGTGGTGTGATCGATGCGCAGCAGTTGCACACTCGGGCCGGCCAGACGCGCGGCATGCAGCCGGTCTTCGGTGATGCGACCATCGAACAGAACCACCGCATGCCCGATCTGGCGAATGGCATCTGCCGCATCGAGGAAGGCAGGCGTCGTCCAGTCGCCCCGCCGCACAGCCCAGCCGAAGCGGCCTTCAAACGGGGCGATCTTTTTCGACATGGTTGACTGCGGCGACAGCGCAATGACGGCGGCCCCCGGCACCAGTGTCGCCATGTTGATCGCGCCAAAAGCCCCCATTGAGGCGCCGATGAACACCACCCGATCGAAACGGGCAAAGAACCCCTCGGCCACCAACCCCTGCACCAGTGGCGCGGCATCGGGGTTGCGATACCAGTCCTTGGCAAAAGACTGCACGCCCAGCAGGGCAAACCCCATGCCCTGCACCAGGGACTTGAGCCATGGCTGCCGCGGGTAGGGATGATCGAGCGTCGCAAGATTGTCGAATGTCACGATCAGCGTCTGTCCGCCGGGCTCAAACCACAGCGCGGCCCTGTCGCGCAGCACGCGGAAGGCCTGTGCGGGATCGGCGCTCTCACCCGGTCTGAGCAGGGGAGGCATGTCGGCGGGATCATCGCTGACGATGGACATTGCGGCGTGACCCCGGCCCTGTACACTTCGCGCCGCTGGCGCCTTTGCGTTCCGCTGGAACGAAATCTATCAATCGGTTATAGCAACGCAGGCCGTCATTGCAAGATTGCGCCCGGCAGGCACGGCAGCTGCACAAGCGAGAGTGGATCAGTGACCGACAAGCGTGAAGAGACCCCGGTCGTTCCGGCTGTCCGGGCAGGGCACGGCGTTCTGGTGCGGGCCCGCAACGGCGACGTCATCGCCTATGACAGCACCGGCCTTGTGATGCGGCTGGCCGACAAGGTGATCGACGATATCGCCCTGCGCCTGCGCGACCGGCTTCCGGTGGGTGCGCGCCCGTCTGCGAGTGGCGATGCCAGCGCGGCAGGTGCAGACGATCTGGAAAGCCTTGAGGCGATGCTCGATGGCTTTGACGTCTGGAACATCCGGGCCGAGGGAGAGTGGCTGCGGTTTTCGGGCCGTCTGCCCGGTCGGCAGGGCGCGCGAGACTTTCGCCGCAACCGTGCGGGCGGCGCCATTCTGGCCGAGGCGCCCGGCGCCCTGACCGGAATCCTTGGCCTCGGTGGTCCGCGCGCGGCATTGGCGAGCCCCGGCGGCGCGGGCTATCCGTTCCATATCCTTGCCCCTGCCGATGATATCGGCGCGGTGGGCCATGCGGGGATCGAGCGTGCCGCGCGGATCGATTTGCTGGCCGCCCTGCGCGAGATGACGCATGAGGCGCTGATGGCCGAGGCCTGCCTTGACTGGCAGATGGACAAGCATGGCAGCCTGCCGCTGTTCGTGACGCGGGTGGAAACCGACAGTTCCACCTCGGCTGCAGCACTGGCTGATGGCGTGGCGCTTGAAAACCTGCTGCTGGCGGCGGCGAACCTGAAACAGGCGGCGGCCCGGCTTGGCAAACCCGCGCGGATCTTTGCCGTGACGCTCGATTTCGCGCTTGAGGCGCTGGAAGGTACGGCCACCGACTATCGAGACGGCATGATCCGCGCCATGGACAAGATCAGCACCGGGCTTGCCCGGCTGGGCTTTGAACGGCCGATCTTTGTCGCCCGGCTTGAGGCCGGTCGCCCCAGCCTGATCAGCGACCGCATCATCGATGCGCAATGGGAACTCGCGTGGAACGCGGGCGGGCACCGGTTGGTGATCTCGGCCCCGAGCTACATGTTCAGCCTTGACGCACATGACCGCCCAACGCCCGCCGCGCGCCGCCATATGGCCGAGATGTCGGCCGCCGCCGTCAGCGCCGCCGCGCAGCGCGCGCTGGAGCCCGATCCGCTGCTGGATGGCTGGCGCTGCCCGGTGTTCCATCTGGCAGAGCTTGACCAGAGGCCGGCCAAAGATGGCAGCGTGACCTTGCGGGTGATTGGCCGCGCCCTGGGCGATCTGGACCTGACGCCGGGGAATGCTCCGGGTGGCGATCAGGCCGTGGGGTTCACTATTGACGGCGACACCTCGGGCGCCAGCATCCTGTCGGTCAGCATCGATGCCAAAGACAGCCAGACCCTGCTCATCAAGCTCGACCGCCGGCCTGAAGGGGGCGATCTGCGGCTGCGCTACGGCTATGGCGCGGCACCCGACGGCGTGGCGCGTGTGGCGGTGCGCGACGACTGGCAGCTTGGCGCGCAGGATGGCCGCATCCTGCACCGCTGGGCCTTACCCTGCCGGCTGCCCATCCATGCCGGGGGGGCCGCATCGTGATCGAGCTGGATATCGACCTTCCGCAGGGCGCGCTTCTGAACGGCTGCGCGGCCGAGCTTTCCGCCGCAATTACCGCCTGCGGCGGCACATGGCTGCATGGCGATGAGGCCTCGCTGCGTCTTGCCGATGATGGCGAGACGCTGATCGGCTGGCGCTCGATGGATGGTCTGCGCGAGGCGCTGCCCATCAAGCCGAACGAGGGGCATGGCCGTCTCGCGCTGACCGAGACGGGGCAGGGCCTGCGCTGTGTCAGCGGCGAAAACTGCGGCTTTCATCTGGCCGAACTGACCGAACAGGTTGAGACCTTCAGCATGGCGGTCTTTTTCCACGCGGACCCGCAGGCAGAACCGCGCACATTGCTCACCTTGAACGGAGAGGGCAGGGGGCGCGGATCGAGCTATCTGTTCCTGTCCGACAACGGCGACGGGCTGGTGGTCAAGGACACCGGGCAATGCCTGTCACTTGAGGTGCCTGGCCCATCGGGAGCAGCGGGCCTGCGCGTGCTGATCGTCACAGTCAGCGGCGATCGCGTGGCGCTGCAAGAGGGGTTCGGCGAAATCCACACCGCACGCGGCACCCGCCCCGACCTGCCCACGCCCGCTTCGCTCTTCATCGGCGCGCGCAGCCATCGCGGGGGGTTGCAAAAGACGCTTGGCGCCTCGGTGATCGAGGATGTGATGTTCTGGCCGGGCGTCAGCCTGCTGATGCCGCGCAATGCGCGCGACGAGGGGCATCAGGCCCGGCTCGAACGCTTCGCGCTCTGGAGGTGAGGGGCCATGGCCTTTGACGCGACGCGCCTTGCGGGCGGGCATCTCTGCGTCATCTGGGTGGATGACATGATCGATGTCTACACTTGGCGCGACACATTCGGGCTGCGTATCCAGACGCCGAACCTCGACCGGCTTATGCTAAAGGCCGCGCGGTTCACCAACGCCTATGCCACGGTGCCGCTTTGCGCGCCGTGCCGGGCGGAACTTGCGACCGGCCTTGCACCGTTCCGCAGCGGCCTGGTTGACCTCAACCGCTTTTGGCGCGACCTCATGCCGCCGGAAAAGGCCTGGGCGCATGATCTGCGCCGCGCGGGGTTCCATACCTTCACGACCGGCAAGGTCGATGCCAATTACCGTCCCATGCCCGATGCCTATCGGCGGCTGCTGTTCCACGAAAATCCCCCTGCCGCCGACAAGGCGGAACGCACGGGCGTGCATGAATATCTGGACGCAGGACCCGGCATCCGGGGGGTGAACCACCCCAACGATCAGGGTGAGCAGGACAATGTGTTCTATGACTACTGGGTGGCTGAAAACGCGATCCGCTATCTGAAGCGGGCCGATCCGGGGCGGCGCCAGCTGATCCAGCTGGGCTTCAAGCATCCCCATTACAACCTCGATTGCCCGGACCGCTTCTATCAGCTTTACGATCCGGCCGAGATCCGCTGGCCCAGCATCGCCGCACCCGAGGATTACTTCGGACCGCAGCCCGGCTTTGCCGTCTATGAGGCCGCCTATATCACCAACGGGCGCTGGACGCCGGAACGCTCCAGCGATGAGGCCTGGCGCCAGGTCGTGCGCGCCTATTTCGCCGCCGTCAGCCATGTCGATCATGAGATCGGCCGTTTCATGCGCGCGCTGGAGGCATCTGCGCTTGGGCAGGACACCACGGTCGTCTTCCTGTCGGACAACGGCTTCAACCTTGGCACCCATGACAGTTTCCACAAGATGAGCCAGTGGGACAGCGCAGCCCATGTGCCGCTGGCGATCTGGCACCCGGATCTAGAGGCGACCGAGGTTCCGCTGCCGGTCTCATTGGGCAATGTGCCCAAAACCCTGATGCAGATCGCGGGCCTTCCGCCGCGCCCGGACTGGACGCATGGGCAAAGCCTGCTGCCGCTGATCGACCCGTCCTTCGGCAGCTATGACCGCAGTACCTCGCCCGTCACCAGCGTTTTCGGCACGCTCTCGGTGCGCCCCTCGGTGGAGGGCTACACCCATCTGCGCTACTTCCGCTATCCGAACGGCGAGGAGCATGTCTATGACATCGAGGCCGATCCGGGCGAGACGAAGAACATCCGCGATGAGGCCCCGCTGGAGTTTCTGCGCAGCGAGTTGGTGAAAGGCGCGCTTGGGCTGGGCCTTGACCTGCGCGGGTTTGAAAACCCGGCCCTTGGCGTCAATGCGATGATGGCGGTGGATGGCAGCGTCATCATGGCGGGCGGCGATGGCGACAACGACTATTGGGCCTATGGCGCCGATGCCGAAAACATCCATGAGGGCCGCAATGGCGGGATGGATACCCTTTGGTACATGGCGGGGCCGGATTCCTATGTGCTGCACTGCCCTCCCAACGTTGAACGCATCCGCATTGCCACGGTGGTCGCGCGCAACGAATCCGACGGCGAGACACGCAAGACGCTGAAGATCGTCGCCCATCCCGACAGCCCCATCCATTTCGAGACCTCCGAACGGGTAGAAGTCGAGGTCACAGGCTCGGATCGTGGCGATATCATGCTGGGCCCGAAATACGGCGGCGCGATCTTCCGGGGCGGGGCGGGCAATGACGAGATGCGCGCCATCGCCACGCTGACCGGCAGCCGCCACGCCTTTTACGGCGGGGCCGGGAATGACACGCTTTATGGCGGGCCGGGCAAGGATACGCTCGACGGCGGCACGGGCGACGATGTGATTCATGGCAAGCGCAACAACAACCTGATCTACGGCGGCCATGGCAACGACCAGATCTTTGACGGCGACGGAACCTCGGTCATCCATACCGGGCCGGGGCGCAACATCGTCTCGCTGTCAGAGGGTGACGACACCGTTCACGTCGGCACCGGCGTGAACGAGATCGACGCAGGCACTGGCGCCGTCAAGTTCCACATCGCCTATGGTGGCGTCACGGTGATCCGGAACTGGGGTCCGACCATGCGGCTGATCCTGAATGACTGGCCGGGCTTCCCCGAGATCACGCCGATGGCAAAGGGCCACGTCCGGCTGCGGCTGGCGCTCTCGATCATCGACCTGCATGATGTTGATGACCCTGAGGCACTGCCCGAGCAGATCGAAGGGTTGCAGGCGCCGGTCCAGTCCTTCCTCGACCGGCTTGACCGGTGATCCCGTCCTGATTGCACGCCCTGCGCGGCTCTGCCATGATGCCGCCGGTTCTGACCCCTGGATACTGCGCCCGCATGCCGATTGACCGCTCGAAGGCCCCTCTTGCCGCATTGACTATGGTGCATGAGGAAGATTTCTTTCTGGAGCGGTGGGTCAGCTACTGGCGGCGTTTTTTGCCCGATGATGCGATCTATGTGCTCAACCACGGTGGCAACGCCGACGTCGCGCGCATTGCCGCCGGGTGCAACGTCATCAGGCTGCCCTATGACCGTCTGAAGAAATCCGTCAATCAGCGGCGTTGGCAGATCCTGTCGCAACATGCCTCGGCGCTGACGGGTTTCTACCATTGGGTCGCCTGCAATGACGTGGACGAGATGGTGGTTCTGGACCCGGCCATCTCCACCGATCTGGTGGGCTATCTGATGCAGATCGCAGGCCGCGACCGGGTGCCCCCGGCACTGACCTGCTTTGCCATCGAGATGGTGCATAACGTCGATACCGAGACCGAGGAGCTGATGCCGGGCCAGCCGATCCTTGGCCCGCGCCGCTGCTATCGGTTGAACTCCAACTACGCCAAGCCCTGCCTGATCAGCCGGCCGACCGAATACAAGGCGGGCGGGCATGGCGCCAACCACACGCAGATCACCGTTGATCCGCACCTTTACAACTTTCACCTGCGCTTCATCGATCACGACTATTGCATGGCCCGCTTCCGCAAAAGCCTTGAACGCCGGCTGGCAGGCAAGTCCGAGGAAGAGCAGCAACAGATGCAGAAGGCGGGATGGGGCTGGGCCTCGGTCGAGGGCACGTTCCGCGCGCTCTCGCAGCGCGCGCCGGTGGCTGAAACCATCGACCACCCCGAGTTCCGCAAGGCGATGATCGAGCAGAGCATTTCCCGCCCGCCCTTCACGCTGATGGGTGGAGGGCGCCCCAGTGACGTCTATCGGTTGCCCGAACGCTTCAACGGCCTGTTTTGACCCTTATGCAGATGCAAAGCGATCCCATGCCGCCAAGCCTGACCCTGTTCTTCATCGTCGAGCCGCCGAGCTATCAGTATCTTGCCTGCTATCTGGCCGCCTCGATCCGCAAGCATTTTCCGCCCGAGGTGCGACTGGTAGGCTATTGCCCGGAACACCGCCTGTCCGAGGTCGATCCCGCTGCCGTCGAGACGCTGCGCCGGATGGGCTGCGAGGTGCGCGGGTTCAAGGCCGAGGGGATGTTCGAGCCGGCCTATCCGCATGGCAACAAGATCCTCGCCTGCCTTCAGCCGCGCGAGACCGAGTTTTCGGGCTTTGTCGACAGCGATGTGGTGATGACGCGCGCCAATACGGTCGAAAGCCTTGTGCGGGCCGGACATGTCTCGGCCTCGCCCGCCGCGTCGCTGCGATGGGCCCCGTCGGATCTGTGGGAGCGGCTCTATGGCGCCTTCGACATGCCCGTGCCTGATGAGCGTATCCGCCTGATGCGCGACAGGCGGGTGGCGGTCGTGCCTTATTACAGCTCTGGCTTCGTTCTGTTCCCCGAACAGCATCGCACGCCCGAGGGCAAAAGCTTTCCGCAGGTCTGGTATGAAACCGCCCGTCACATCGACGCGCTGCCGAACCTTGACAGCAAGCGCCCCTATCTGGATCAGATGACCCTGCCCATCGCGATCCGCCGGGCGGGTCTGGAATGGAACGAACTGACCGAGAACCAGCACTACATCCTTGGCGGCTCGCTGCGCGGCAAGGCGGTTGCGAACGTCGACCAGATCTTTGCCGTCCATTACCGCAAGTGGGAGGTTCTGGCCGAGGCAGGCATGGCGCAGGCGGCCTATGAGGGCTTGCGCGAGCAGGTCGGGACCAGCCGTGTCAAATGGATCTACCGTGCGCCGCTGCCAGCGGGCATTGCACCCATGGCTGAGGCTGCCCCTGCGCCTTCCGCCCCGGTTGCGGCCACCGCAGCCGAGGCGCCCGCGACCGCGGCCCCCACACCCGATACCCCCACGGGCCCCGATCCGTCAAAGGCCCGCATGGCGGCTGTCACCATGGTCAAGGGCGATCACGCCTTCCTGTCGCGCTGGATCGGCTATTATGGTCCGCTCATCGGGCGCGAGAACCTGTACATCTTGCGCCATGGACCCGACCCCGAGATTGACCGGATTGCCGAGGGTGCGAATGTCGTTCACCTGCCTGACACCGGCGACAAGTCGGGGTTTGACCGGCGCCGGTGGGCGACACTGTCGCAGTTCACCGGTGGCCTTACGCTCTACTACAACTGGGTGCTCTGCACCGATGTTGATGAGATCGTGGCCCCCGATCCGGCCACTGGCCAAACCCTGCCCGACTACCTCGACGCGCTCTTTGCCGCCGGCCGCGCACCGCGCGTGATCTCGCCCTTTGCCATAGAGATCGTCCACACGCCCGCCACCGAGCCCGAGCCGCTTGACCCCGACCGGCCGATCCTGTCGGTGCGCCGGAACTTCCGGCTGAACTCGAACTATGCCAAGCCCTGCATTACCCGCGGACGGATCGCCTTTTCCATAGGCGGCCATGGCAGCACCACCAAGGACGTGACGCTGGACCCAAAGCTTTTCCTCTTTCATCTGCGCTTCATGGATGATGCGCTGTCCCGCGCGCGGCTCTTGTCGCGCAAGGCTTGGGCCGAGGAGAAATCCGGGCCCACGGTCGAGAATGCGAAGGGCGGCAGTACATGGCATCAGGGGACAGAGAGCTTCGAGATCCTGAGCAAGCTTACCCCCGTCGAGGAACGCGCCGAGTTTCCCGATTTCGTGCAGAAGATGCGAGAGGGGCGCACGCAGGCGACCTCAGGCAACTGGTTCTTCCGTGGCATGCGCAGCGCCGAGCTTTACCGACTGCCCGACCGCTTCAGCACGTTGTTCTGACAGGATAGCCCCCCGATGCCCGCCCTTCCGAAGCGACTTGGACATATCTGGATCGGGCCGAAGCCCGCGCCGACGGTCTGGATGGAGACCTGGCCCAAGGCGCATCCGGGGTGGAGCTATACGATCTTTGGCAATGACACGCTGGCGGGCTATCCCTTCCGGTTGCGGGCGCTGATCAACGAATATGCCTGGCGCGGGGCCTGGGCGGGCGCGCAGGACATGATGCGCTATGAGCTGCTCTACCGTTATGGCGGCTTCATGGCGGATGCCGATGCGATCTGCCTGCATCCGGTGGACGAGCTTCTGGACCGCCCGCGCGCCTACACCGTCTACGACCGCCCCGAAACCGACCGTTTTCGCGGGGTCTGCCCGATCCTTGCCTGTGAGCCGGGCAACGCCTTTGTCGGCAAGGTGATTGACGAGCTGGCAAAGCTGGAGCCGTGGGAGCTTGGTCGGCCTGAAACCTCAACCGGGAACCGCTTCCTCATGCGGATGATCCGCGACCTTGCCCCCGCCGAGGAGGAACTGAAGATCTTTCCGACCCATTACTTCATCCCATGGCAGAAAAGCGCCCCGGATGACTGGTACAAGGGGCCCGACCGGATCTATGCCGAACAGAAGTGGGGCACCTCGATGTGGTCCTACAACCGCGCGGGTGGCCCGTCGGAAAAGGTGCTGACGGGGGCTGAACTGGCCGATCGTCACGCGGCCCTCACTGCCCGCATGGCAGGTGCCTTTGGCGAAAGGCGCGCACCCGATGCCGGGCGGATCGCGGATCGTGTGGCGCTGGCCCGGACGACCGCCGCAGCCGTGCCGGGCCTTCTGGCGCGCCCCGATGTGCTGTCCAGCTTCCTTGAGCTGAACCAGACGCTTTGCGATGGCATGGCGGCACGCGGCCAGCCCGCGCAATTTCAGGGGCTGCATTTCTACCGGCACATGCAGGGACAACCCCTGACCGAAAGCCCGCTGAAAACCCGGTCTGATCCGATGCGACGCCAGCTTTTGGGCTGGCTTGGTTCAGCGCGCAATGCGCTGGTCCTTGGCTATGACACCGGGCATCTGATCCTGTCGGCGCTGCTTCTTGATCCCGATCTGCGCATCGCGGCAACCGATGCGCGGCGCTGGCCGTTTGAAGGCGATCCCAACCCACCCGCGCGGGCGCGCTATGTGCCGCTGGCCTGCGAATGGCTGGCCTATCGCTTTCCCGACCGGCTGGTCATCCGCGATGAGGCCGAGCCCTCCTTCCTTGCCACGGCGGGCAAAGAGGCGGCGCCGGAGGGTGGCTATGACCTTGTCCTTTTCGCCGATGCCGATGTTGCCGCGCTGCGCAGCCTGACGCTTGCGCGCGGGCTGCTTTCGCCCGATGCGGTCGTTGTGGCGGCCAGCGCACAGGGCGACGGCGGTCGCCGCTTTGCAGATCGGCTGCGTTTGCAAGGACTGTGCCATCAAGATATCGCTGCGGCGGATTTCGGTGCACGAAATGGCAGCATGTCGGTGGTAACGCTGATGGCCTGACGCGGGTGGGGCCCGTGTGACGTCAGAGCAGCTCAACGCGTTGAAAGGGTATCGGAATGGGCATCAGCATCAATATCGCGATTCAGCTGGCCCGGATCGCCCCGCTTCTGAAAGACTGCCAGAACGGCATCATGCTGGGCCGGCAGAAGATGCATTTCCGCCCCGCATCCTGGACCCCACGCCTGATTGCCGAGCTTGGAAAGCTGGGGATCGAGGCCGGGAAGGACGACCTTTTTCAGAAGGACGGCTTCTGCGAGACCTATCTCCGGACGATCGGCTGGCCCAAGCTTGAAAGCCTCGACTTCTCGGCCATCGAGGGGGCGGAATATGTGCATGATCTGTCGCGCCCGGTGGGCAAGGATCTGAAGAACCGCTTCGATCTGATCTATGACGGTGGCACCACCGAACATGTGTTCGATATCGCCCAGTCGTTCCGCAACGTCGATGCCATGCTGCGCGAGGGCGGCATCTTCGTCTCTTGCGTGGGCACAGATGGCTGGTTCGGCCATGGCTTTTATCAGGTCGGCCCCGATATCCCCTGGCGCTATTGGGTGGCGAGCCTTGGCTACAAGATGCTGGGGTGCTGGACCTTCCCGCGCAAGATGGCCGAGGCCCCGCGCGAGATCCCTGACCCGACGCTGACCTCACGCGGGGCCGAGCATCGCTATGCCGAGCCGCAGTTCATCTTCTATGTCGTGCAAAAGCAGCCCCGGAAAGGGCGGCCAAAGCCGGTGATCCAGAGCCATTATGTGAACTATTGACTGGTGATCCTGCGGGCCTCTGCACCGCTTGCAGGATCGCCTCAAGGATCAGGGCGCCATATTCGGCGTTCTTGTGGGCATCGTCGCCCGGTGGCAGCCCGTAACGCTCATCCGTCAGATAGCCTGCCACCACGCTGTCCTGTGGTTGCAGGATCGCGCCGATTCCATCCTCGGCCAGAACCTCGGCCATAACCGACCAAAGAAGCGCGATATCGGCAGGGCTTGCCCGCCGGGCCATCGCATAGGGGCGTGGCGCCGCGCCCGCGCGGTGGGTGGACAGCGAGATCGGGTTCAGAAGCACGCGGGTCTTGCCCGCCGCCGCCATTGCCTGCGCCATTCGGTAGGTGGAAAGGCTGCGGAACTGCGCGGCAATCACCGCCTTGATATAGGCGCGCGTCAGATAGCGGTCAGGGTCGGCGATGTGGTTGAGAAGGTCGGGGATCACGGCGCCGGGCCGGATCCGCGCACCCACAAAGACCACGGCGTCATAAAGCACCGGATCAAGCGCACGTACTCCCTGCCCGTTGAAGCGGGCAAAGGCATTGGCCGTCGCCTCATCCAGCGGCGTGATCCTGCCATCCTGCCAGTCGATATGCCGGAAGCGGTTGCCCGGCGTGCCCCAGAACTGCAGTTCCACCCCGTCCAACCGCGCGGGCGGAATGGCTGCAAGCCCACGGCGGACCGCTGCCAGATGACTGTCACCAAAGAGCATGACCTTCATGCAGCGCCCCTCATGTCCGTGTCTGGAAGGCTGCAAGCATCTCTTCCTCGCAGCGCAGTTCGGCGGCGGGGTCGGGTGCGTCCTCCTCGGCATTGGGCGCGATGGCGGGGCGGGGCGGGGCGGCGGCGGGGACGCGCCCGAAGGCCGTGTCGAGATCGTGGAAGAAGCAACGCATGACGTGATCGACCCCCTCAGGCTCGACGCTGCGCCGGTTGGCTGCGTAGAAGCGCCCACCAAAGACCGGGCTTGTGATGATCTCGTAGGACGGAAAGTAGTCGACATAATCGTGCTGCGCGGCCATCTCGCCCGCCACGGCGCGCAGCACCGATTTTGAATGGGTGGTGGCTGTGATCACATGCTGCCCGCCTGCCGTCGCCGTCAGTGGCACGGGCGAGACGGTCAGCAGAAAGCGCATGTTCCGGTTGATCCGGCGCAGGATGGTGATCGCCTTTTTCAGCGCGGTCATGACCTCGGGGTAGGTCATGTTGTGAAAGCGGTGGCGGTCAGTGTCGAAGCGTCCGGCGACAGTGCCGGGGCAGACAGCGTATTCGAGGCCCGTTTCCGCATCGCGCCAGCATTCTGTCAGGCCCAGCGTAAAGACAAAGAGCTGCCCTCGCCGGATGGCCTGCCGGATTGCCGCAAGCGTTGCCTGCCGCGAGGCGCGCGCCTCCATCAGCGAGGCAAAGCCGCCGGGCTCGACGGCCGGGCGGAAGGGGTCGAAGAACCGCTCACCCTCTTGCCAGAACAGGTCCGGAACGGGTGACAAGCCAGTCGCCCATCGCACCCATTGCAGCAGCATCTGGGTGGTATAGATGTTGCCGGTGCGAAAACTGAAGGTGCCGTAGTGGAAGGCCCTCTGCACCTCCGGCGTGCCGGGGGCTGCCTCTGCATCAAACCAGGCATAGCCGCGCTCGCGGAAGGCCCGGCCGATGTGCTGGGCAAAGCAGGACCCTGCGGTCACGATGCGCGTGGTTTTCGCGATATCCGCCTTGGGGTGCCATAGCCCGCGAATGTCCATCGGATCGGCCAGCGCCGCGCCGGTGCGCCAGAAGGCACTGTCTGGCAGTGAACTATAGGGGTTCTGCGTCATCGATGGATTTATATGCCCTGATTTACGCGCGGCGCAACTACACCTCTGCGGTACGGATCAGACGGCGCCCGCCTCGGTGAAAGTCAGCTTCTGCCCGCCAAGGTCACGGAAGGCGCGGTTGCGGCAGCTTAGCACGATGATCTGGATATCGCCCGCCTGCTGGTGCAGCGCATCGAACATCCGCTCGATCCGGTCATCGTCGGAATAGACCAGCGCATCGTCGAGGATGACGGGGGCATGGCGCCCCGATTTTGCCAGAAGCCGGGCGAAGGCCAACCGCAGCAAAAGCGCGATCTGTTCGCGCGTCCCGCCGGAAAGCGTGCCAATCTCTTCGGCCCGCCCGTCGCGGATCAGCTGCGTGGGCAGCAGGCTTTCGCCGTCAAACCGCAGCTCGGCGCCGGGCCAGAGCAGGCGCAGCATCGGGCGCAGCTCGGCCATGACGGGGGCGAAATAGCGGTCACGCGCGGTCGCCTGCGCCTCGGTCAGTGCAGCGATCAGGCAGCGCAGGACCGCCACCTCATGCTCATGCGCGGCAAGGTCGGCCCCGGCGCGGGCAAGTCGGGCTTCGCAATCGGCGAGCTCTTCCTCGACCCCGTTGCCTGCGTGGACGTCGATCAGGGTTTCCAGCCGGACCAGATCTTCACCAAGGCGGGCGACCTCGCGGTCTGCGGCCTCGACGACCGAGCGCGCGCGGGCAAGGGCGGCTGCGGTGGCGGATGGGTCAGGCGCCGTTTCGGCCATTGCCGCATGCGACGCGCGGGCAGTATCCCTTGCCGCCGTTGCCGCGGCCAGTGCGGCGGCAAGCGTTGTTCGGGCCTCATCGACAGGTCCAAAGGCTGCGAGCGTAGCCTCGGCCTGTTGCAGGGCCCGCGCGGCGGTCTCGGCCGCGATGGTGGCACGCAGGGCGCGCGTGCGGGCCTCGCTCTCCAGCCCCGCGGCGCGTGCCTCAGTCTGACGGGCACCCTCCAGCGTAGCGCGGGCCTGACGGGCGTGGTCTTCGGCGGCAGCAGGGTCAACCGGGCCTGTGATATCTGCGGGTTCCGGCAGGGTAGCAAGCTCGGCCTTCAGCGCCTCGATCCCTTCGGGCACCAGTCCGCGCAATTGCGCCTCGATCAGCGCCACCGCTTCCTGCGCGGATGTGCGGGTGGCCAGTGCAGACCGTGCGGCGAGCAGGTCGGCGCATCCTGTCTCTGCCCGTGCGCGGTCCCGCTCGGCCCGAGCCTCGGCCAGCCCTCTCGCATCGACCGTCTGTCCGGGGGTGACGGACAATGCGCCAAGCCCCGGCAGGTCGAGCGTCAGCGGTGCCAGCACGGGCAGGGGGCTATCCCCCTCCAGTGCCGCACCATCGATGCTGGCCCGCGCCGCAATGCCCGGCAGATAGCGCAGCACGATCTGCGGTGCCGCCGCCGCGCCCTGACGCTCCAGCACCGCCAGCGTGGTTTCGGCGCGCTCCAGCGCGGCGACCGCCGCGGCCTCTGGCCCGGTCTGTGCGGCGGCGCGGGCGCCGAGCAAGCGCTGCGTCAGCTCTTGCGCCGTGGCGAGGCGCTGCGAAAGCTCGGCCCGGCGCTTTTGCGCGGCCTCTTGCGCAACGGCCCGATGCGCGGCGGCGAGCACCCCTTCGGCCTGCTCCTGCCCGGCGCGTGCAGCCTCGACTGCCGCGCGGCTGTCGCCCAGTGCGGCAAGTGCCGTGTGATGGGCACCCTCCGCCGCACGGGCCTCTTCGCCTGCTGACCGCGCCCCGGCACTGGCCCTGCGCAAGGCGGCCTCGGCTTCGGTCAGACGGCGCAGCTCGGCCTCGGCCTGGGATGCGCGCAGGGCGGCGTGATCGGCGGTTGCCTGCAAGCCCGCCAGCCGTTCGGCGTGGCGCGTGGCTTCCTCATGCGCGGCTTGCGCCGCCACAAGACGCTGCGCCCGGTGGGCGGCCTCAGCCGGATCAGACCATTGCGCAATCTCGGCCCGCGCGGCCCGGCGACGGTCCAGCGCATC
This sequence comes from Gemmobacter aquaticus, assembly GCF_007859075.1. GTDB lineage: Bacteria > Pseudomonadota > Alphaproteobacteria > Rhodobacterales > Rhodobacteraceae > Gemmobacter > Gemmobacter aquaticus. The sequence continues at coordinate 86,065 of NZ_VOAK01000027.1, read as the reverse complement.
GCGCAATGCGGCCTGCTTTTGGGCCAGATCGTCGCGCATGGCGGTCAGGCTTTCGACCGCCTTCTTCGCGCGATCATAGGGGCCGCCCGCCTTTGGACCGCGCAATGTGACCAGCCGTTCCAGATCGGCCTCGGCGCGGGCCAATGCGCGGTCCATGCGGCGGCCCCCCGTCACCGTCTCGAACTCGCCGGTGACCGAGCTCATCAGGTCGCGGCGGGCAAGGAGCGCGCCCTCCACCTCTTTCCGGCTGCCGTCATCCAGTGCAATGACGCCCTGACGCACCCAGAGGAGCCCCGCAGGGCCGCCTTCCTCGGCCGGGGCGGTCAGGCCGGTGACAAAAGCCTCGGCCGCATCGGCGCGGGCTATCACGTGACCCTGGCGGATCACCTCGGCCATCGCACCGCGACCCCAGCGTTTGACGATGGTGCAGGGGCCATCGGGCAGATCAAGCTCGGCCCGGATTTCAGGGTTTCCACCCGCCTCGGGGCGCAGATGGCCAATCCGGCTTGACCGGTGCGGAATGAAGAACAGTGCATGGATCGCATCGAAGAGCGTGGATTTTCCGGCCTCGTTCGGGGCGGCCAGCACATTGAGGCCGGCTGCGAACCCACCCACGGTGACGGGGCGGGTGAACTGGCGGATATCCGACAGGGTGATCGAGCGGATCTTCATTGCGCGCCTTCCTGCAGATAGCCGTAAAGCCGGTTCAGCGCCCCCGCCGCCACGGCGCGATCCGGCGCCGCGCGGGCAGGGTCGGCGGCGGCCTCGGCCAGTCGGTCGGCGGCAACGCGCAGGGCGCCTGAGCGGTCGATCCGGTCCAGATCGGCGGCATCGGGCTCAATGGCAAGTGCGCCACAATCCAGCACGAAATGGCAGAACTGCGGGCCCACCTCGGCGGCCAGCGCCTCGAGTGCGGCATGTTCGGCCAGCCGCGCGCGCCCTTGCGGGCGCAGCCGCACCAGATGGTTGCGCCGCGCCGCCGGATCGGCGGGAAGGGCGGCCAGCACCAGCGCCGCCGGGTCTTGCCCCGGCACCAGATCGGGGGCGAGGTCGTGCCACTCCAGCTGCCCGGTCTCCAACCGCTCGATCTGCGGGGCATCGCCCGGCGCGGTCAGGGTGATCAGCAGGCAGGCGCCCGGCCCTTCGTGGCGGAAGCTGTCCTGCTCGGGCGTGCCGGCATAGGCGGTACGGGGGCCAAGCCGCATCTGCCCGTGCCAGTCGCCAAGCGCGAGGTAATCGAGCCGCGCCGCCTCGGCCCGGTCAATGGCCAGAAGCGCGTCATTGCCGCCGCCATCTTCGGAAAAGTCGCGCACCGCGCCATGGGCAAGGCCGATACGCAGCGCACGCGGATCGGTCTCGCAGGCATTCATCCACTCGGTCAGGTCACGGCCCGGATAGCGACGGGGCAGGGGGGCGGGCAAGAGCATGACGCCGGGCGCCATCTCGATCGGCTCGATATCGGTCAGCACATGCAGGTTCGCGGGGGCGGCGGCGCGCAGGCGATCCCACAATGCCTCGGCACCAAGGCTGTCATGGTTGCCGGGAAGAAGCCACCAGTGCAGATCTCCCGCCGCGCCCATCGCGGCAACCGCCTGCCGCCAGACCCGGTCCGTCGGTGTTTCGGTGTCAAAGGTATCGCCCGCAATCAGGATGTGCTGCGTGCCATGCTGCCGGGCCACCTGCGCGAGATGGGCAAGAATGCCGTGGCGTGCCTCGGCCGTGCGGGCGCGCACCTCTTCGGGCAGGGCGCCAAAACGCTTGCCCAGATGCAGGTCGGCCGTGTGAAGAAAGCGGAATTCGGACATGGCAGTACCCCTGAAATGGAATCGGCGGAAAGGATGGCCGATCTTGACGGCACCAAGGTGTCAGAATCTGTCGCCCGGCGCTGTCTGCGGCACCCGATCTACCCCCAGGCCCGCGCGGCAAAGACGGCCGTCATGCCAAAGCCCACAACAGCGATCAGCCCGCGCAGCACGGGACGGGGGAGGATGCGCGCAACCGGCGCCCCGGCATAGCCCCCGAGGGTTGAGGCGACCATCATCAGCACCGCCGCGGGCCATGACACAAGCCCCGCCAGCGCGAATGCCGCAACCGATATTGCCGAAAGCACGAAAGAAAGCCCGTTCTTCAGCCCGTTCATCTCGTGCAGGTCGCGCATGCCCCAGACCGAAAACAGCGCAAGCAGCATGATGCCCAAGCCCCCGTTGAAGTAGCCGCCATAAAGACTGACCAGAAAGAGGCCGACGATCCCGGTGAGCCCCTCACCGCTGGCCCATCCTGCAGCCAGTTGCCGCAGCCTGTCGCCGAACAGAAAGACCAGCGTGGCGAAGAGCAGAAGGCCCGGCACGATGCGCGAAAACGCCTCGTTCGACGACACCAGAAGCAAGAGCGAACCCGCAAGCCCACCCGCAAGCGTGATGGCGGAAAGCCGCACGAGCCGCGCGCGCGACATACGGCCAAGCTCATCCCGAAAGCCGATGGCGCCCGCCAGATAGCCCGGAAAGACCGCGACAGCACTGGTGGCATTCGCGGCAACTGGCGGGATGCCGGTAAAGACCAGCGCGGGGAAGGTCAGGAAAGTGCCACCCCCCGCGACGGTGTTCAGCATCCCCGCGCCAAAGGCGGCAAGCCCCAGAATCAACGCATCCGCCAGTGTCACGACCGGACCCCGGCGACAAAGGAACAGGGCATCATCCAGCCCCCGAGGATATTACAACCGCACGTCATGGCCCGACCATAGGCGCAAAGCGCGGCAAGGGTCCAGACGCATTCCCCGTCATTCGGCAAGCGGCGCGACGCGAGCGCCATCGGCCACTGCGTCGCCCGGGTGCAGGATCACCTGTTCCCCCTCGGCCAGCCCCTCCAGCACCTGAGCAAGATCCTCGTTCCGCTCTCCGATCCGCAAGGTGCGCAGTGTGGCGCGGCCCTCGGCCACCGCGAAGGCCGCCCAGTCAGACCCGTCACGGAAAAGCGCGCCCACCGGGATCGACAGCACCTCGGCGCCGCGCCAGACCTCGATCCCTGCGATGACGCGGAAGCCGTGACCAAGGGCTTGCCAGTCATCAGGGGTGCCGGTCAGCGACAGGATGACCTCGACCCGCTGCTCCTCGATGCCAAGGGCCGAGATCTTGGTGGCGGCGGCGGGCTCGATCCGGTCAACCACAGCCTGAAGGGGCGGGCCGCCCCAGCCGGTGATCGTGGCGCCTGCGCCGGGGACGATGCGCACCGCATCGCGCGACAGGACATGGACAACGATTTCAAGATTACCCGGATTTCCGATCTCGATGATCGGCATGCCGGGCTGCACCACCTGTTCATCCTCGGTCATGACGCGCAGGATGCGGCCCGATACGGGCGTCACGATCTCGACGCAGCAACGCTCATCGGGTGTGACGGCGCCATCGGCCAGCACAGCACGCGCACTGTCAAGCTCGCGACCGCGCACGGCCAGATTGGCCCGCGCACTTTCGACCGCCGCATCGGCGGTGCGGCGTGCCAGAATGGCATTGTCCAGCAGCCGCTGCGACAGCGCCGCGCGATCAAAAAGCTGCAACGCGCGTTCAGCCTCGGTTGCCGCATATTCCTGCGTGGCCTCGGCCTGGATCACCAGTGCGCGGGCCAGATCGACGGCGGCCTCGGCAGCGGCAACGGCCGCCTCGGCCACTGCGCGGGCGCGGGCATCCAGAAGCGCAGGCGCGACCGGTCCGATGCGGGCCACCACGGTCTTGTCTGCCTCGACCGCGTCGCCCGGCTGCAGGGCGATGCGTTGCAGCCGACCGGTGATCGGGGCCGAGACGGTATAGACCTCGCGGATGCGGGCCTCGCCTTCCTCCTCGACCGTGACGCTGAAGCTGCGGGGCAGGATCTGTGCGGTTTCCACCGGCACGGGGCGCGGCGCAAAGGCCCAGACCAGCAAGGCCAGAAGCGCAAGGGCGAACATGGCGGGGATCAGCAGGCGGCGCATGGATCATTCCCTCGTCTTCAGGACGGCGATAAGGTCAAGCTGCCCGATGCGCCGCCCGATCGCCAGCGCCGAGAGGACAGCGGCGGCGCAGACGACAAGGCTGGCGGTCGCATAGACCTGCGGCCCCATCACAAAGGGCACCCGGTAAAGGTCGGACGAAAAGGCCGCGACCATGGCGCGGGCAATGCCATGGCCGATCAACCAGCCAAGGGGTTGGGCCAGCGCCACGACCACCGCAAGCTCGGTGATCAGGATGCCCGTGACCTCGGCCCGCGTGAAGCCCAGCACGCGCAGGCTTGCAAGCTCGCGCCCCTGCTCTGACAGGGCGATGCGGGCAAAGTTGTAGACCACCCCAACGGCGATGATCGCGGCAAGGGCGACATAGACGGTGATCATCACGGTGATGTTCTCGGCCAGTGTGGCGCGAAACCGGGCGACGGTCAGGTCGCTGACGGTCAGAAAACTGGTGCCGGGGGCGTCCTGCGCATGGGCAAGGAACGCGGCGCTTTGGGCCGGATCAAGCTGCAAATTCACGCCGGATACCAGATCGCCATCGCCCGTCGCGCGGTTCAGCGCCTGCAACTCCATCGCGGCACCCAGACCGACATAGCCCACGGAAATGCCGCTGACCGGCAGCTCGACGCGGGCGCGCCGCCCGTCGAGAAACTCCACCTGCACGCGTTCGCCGGGTCGGACGTCGAGTGCCTCGGCCAGCGCCTCCGACAGGATCAGCCCGGCCTCGGGCATCGCCATCGGGCGCAGATCGGGTGCCAGCACGCGAGACAGGCGCGCATCGCTTGGCCGCCCCTCGATCACGATGCGCTTGGTTCGGCTGCCCTTGGTCAGGCGCGCGGGTGCGGCGCGAAACGGCTCGGCGGTCATGACGCCGGGCAGGTGGCGGCTGTCGGCGAAGGCGGCGGGGGCAAGTGCGGTCGCAAAGGTGATGCGGACATCCTGCCGGTCGGCGCGGGTGAAGGTCACGTCGATCATGTGTTCGATCGATCCCGGCGACCAGAGCGAGGCCACGAGGATCGCCACCGCCATCGCGACGCCAAGGATGCTCGATCCCGTGCGCAGCGGCCAGTGCCACAGGTGCCGGATCAGCATCCGCTGGCTTTGTCGCAAGGGAATGCGCGCCGCGAGGTGGCCGCCGTCGCGGCGATAGTCTGCCGGGGCCGGGGGCGACATCGCAACCGCTGGCGGCAGGGCAAGGACCGCGCGCACCGCCTGCAAAGCGCCCGCAACGGCGGCGGCAAGCGTGACCAGCGCGGCCAACCCATAGACGGCCGGATCACGGGTAAAGACGAGGAAGGGGAAGGAAAAGAACCGCGCATAGATCTGCGCCAGCCCCGCCCCGAGCCATGCGCCCGCGCCAAAGCCGATCAAGATGCCGCAGCCTGCAATCAGCAGCACAAGCTCAAGATAATGTCCGGCGATGGCGCGCGGGCTGTAGCCGATAGCCTTCAGAAGCCCGATCTGTTCACGCTCCAACGCGATCAGACGTGACAGGGTCATATGTACCAGCATCGCCGCGACCAGCAGAAAGATCGGCGGCAGAACCTTGACCATCGCCCCCAGTTGGCGCAGCTCGGCATCAAGAAAGGCATGCGAGACCTGATCGACACGTCCCACTGCCCCGCCGCCACCATAGGGCGTGATCAGCCGGTCGATGGCGGCGATCACCCGCGACTCGTCCGCGCCGGGGGCCAGTTGCACGACCAGATTGGAAAACGCGCCCTCCAGGTCAAAGGCCCCCGCCAGCATGTCGCGCGGCACCCATGCGATGCCAAAGCGGCGCGGGTCGGGCATCATCTCGCCGGGGCCGAGCGCATAGATGAACTCGGGCGACAGCGCGATCCCGGTGATGCTGACCATCCGGCGTTTGCCGTTCATCACCACCGACATCCCGTCGCCGGGCTGCAGCCCGTGGGCGGTGGCAAAATCGGCCGAGATCACCACTTCACGCGTGGAAAGCGGATCGGGCAGGCGTCCCTGACGCAGGTGCAGGCGATTGAGGCCTGCCCCTTGCCGTGCAGGCAGCGAGACCATCATCATCGAGGCGGGCGCAGTCAGGTCCGGCAGCTCGGGCCGGCCCAGTTTGACGATCCGCGCCTCGGCGGCGAGCACGCCGTCAAGGGCCGAGACCTCGGCCAGAAGCGAAAGGGGCGCGCGGGTCAGATCGGCAAACACATCGGCAAAGCGGTAGTCGGCATAATAGCGCGCCCGCGTGTCAGACAGTGCCGCATGGGCACCGTTCCCCAGGATCAGCGTTGCAACCCCCGCCGCCAGGACCAACGCAATGGCCAGCGCCTGCGGCCAGAGGCGGCGCAGATCGCGCAGAACCTTGCGGCGCAGCGGGGCGATTACCATGACACCTCCGTGGGCGCCTTGCGGACGGGGTTCACCACCTCTTCCGCGATGCGTCCGTCAGCAAAGCGCAGGCTACGGTCGGCAATCTCGCGGATCGCGGCGTTATGGGTGATGACCAGCGTGGTGGCGCCGGTCGCGCGGTTCACCTCGGTCAGCGCCTCAAGCACCTTGATCCCGGTTGCACTGTCAAGCGCGCCGGTCGGCTCGTCGCAGAACAGAAGCTCGGGCCGTTTGGCGATGGCGCGCGCGATGGCCACACGCTGCTGCTCTCCACCCGAAAGCTGCGCCGGGAAATGGTCGCGCCGCGCCGACAGGCCCACCAGCGCCAGCGCCTCGGCCGGGGGCATGGGGTTGCGGGCGATTTCGGTTACAAGCGCCACGTTTTCCAGCGCGGTCAGGCTTGGAACAAGGTTGTAGAACTGAAAGACAAAGCCCACATGATCGCGCCGATACCGCGTAAGCCCGCGGTCATCGAGTGCGGTCAGATCAAGCCCGCGAAACCAGACCCGGCCAGCCGATGCCGTATCCAGCCCGCCGAGGATATTGAGGAAGGTCGACTTCCCCGAACCCGAGGGCCCGAGGATCACGACGAATTCGCCCGCTGCGGCGGTGAAATCCACGCCGCGCAGCGCCTGAACCTCAACCGGGCCAGAGCGGTAGACCTTGGTCAGGCCTTCAGCCCGGATGACGGGCCCGATGACAGGATCTCGTAGATTGGCCATGGCACCCGCTTTCCTTCGCAGGAAGACCCTGATCCATGACTGAAGGCCGGGCTATGACCCATGTCAACTGAAAGCGCCCCGCGTGGTGGATCAACCGCGTGGCGGGGCGGTGCTGCCGCGCAGGACCAGCTCGACCGGAAGAACGGTGTCGGTGTCGTCGACGCGCCCTTCAAGCCGTGCCAGCAGCCGCTCTGCCGCGATCCGGCCCAGTTGGTTGCGCGGCTGGCGGATGGTAGTCAGCGGCGGGGCGATATGGGCCACCAGTTCAATGTCGTCAAAGCCCACAACCGAGAGATCCTGCGGCACGCGGATGCCGTGGCGCACGACCTCGCCAATGAAACCGCAGGCCATCTCGTCCGAGGCGAGGAAGACGGCGGTGGGCCGGGAGTCTTTCGGCTGATCCAGCCAGAGCCGCGCCGCCCTCTGCCCGGAATCAAGACCGAAGTCGCCGGGATAGAGCAGCGCAGGATCAGGCGTCAGGCCGCGCGCGATGCAGGCCTCTTGCCAGCCCGCCTGCCGCGCTTCGGTCAGCACATTGCCCGGCGGGCCCGCGACATGGCCGATGCGCCGATGCCCGAGATCCGCCAGATGGTTGACCGCCATTGCCGCGGCCTCGCGGTTGTCGATCTTCACGCGCGGCGCAATGAGGCCGGGCACCCATTCGCAGGCCAGCACCACCGGCATCCGTGTCAGGCCCGCGGCGGGCAGCGTGCCATCCAGAACGATCAGCCCATCAGCCCGGCTGGGTTCGGCATAGGAAAGAAGTGTATCCGCCCCGGCCGATCGGGTATCGGCCACCAGAAGGTTGTAACCCGCAGGTGCCAGCACCGAGGCAATGCCCGAAAGGATCTGCGAAAAGAACGGGTTCGCCAGTCCCGGCACCAGCGCGACGATCCCGCCTGTGCGCCGGTGGCGCAGGTTCCGGGCCGCATGGTTGATGCGATAGCCCGTCGCCTGCACCGCCTGATCGACGGCGGCGCGCGTCTCTTCGCTGACAAGCGCGGGGTTCGATAGCGCACGGCTGACCGTGGCGGTCGAAACGCCCGCCAGCCGCGCCACATCACTGATCCGGGGACGTTGGTGCATCATGCTTATGTCATAGGCCCGAGGGGCGCCGCGCTCAACTGCGATCAAGGTGCAAGAATCGTCTTGCAAACGATTACATTGCAAGTCTATCGTCGATGCAACCGATTACATGATCGGACATAGCCGCTGACTTTGGGAGGAGCGATGCGGACGATCCAGGGCCCGGCCCTGTTCCTGGCGCAATTCGCGGGGGACACGGCGCCATTCAACAGCTTTGATGCAATCACCAAATGGGCCGCCGACTGCGGCTATGCCGGGGTGCAGTTGCCCAGTTGGGATGCCCGGCTGTTCGACCTTGATCTGGCGGCCAGCTCGCAAGGCTATTGCGACGACCTGAAGGGCAGGGCGGCTGACAACGGGATCACCATCACCGAGCTTTCGACGCATCTGCAGGGTCAGCTGGTTGCCGTGCATCCGGCTTATGATCTGGCCTTTGACGGCTTTGCTGCGCCAGCGGTGCGGGGAAACCCGGCCGCGCGGGCGGTATGGGCGGTGGATCAGATGACAAAGGCGCTGACGGCCTCGCGCAATCTTGGCCTTACGGCGATGGCCACGTTTTCCGGCGCGCTGGCCTGGCCCTACATCTACCCTTGGCCGCAGCGCCCCGCCGGTCTGGTGGAAGAGGCGTTTGACGAGCTTGCCCGCCGCTGGCTCCCGATCCTCGATCACGCGGAAAGCTGCGGCGTGGATCTGTGCTACGAGATCCATCCGGGCGAGGATCTCTGCGACGGCATTAGTTTTGAGATGTTCCTTGACCGGGTCGGCGGCCATGCCCGCGCCAATATGCTCTATGACCCGTCGCATTACGTGCTGCAGCATCTGGACTACCTGCAGCACATCGACATCTACCACGAGCGCATCCGCATGTTCCACGTCAAGGATGCCGAGCTGAACCCGACGGGACGGCAGGGCGTCTATGGCGGCTTCCAGCCTTGGGTGAATCGGGCGGGTCGTTTCCGCAGCCTTGGCGACGGGCAGGTGGATTTCGGCGGGGTGTTTTCCAAGCTCACGCAATACGGCTTTGCCGGATGGGCGGTGGTGGAATGGGAGTGCTGCCTGAAGCACCCCGAGGATGGCGCACGGGAAGGGGCCGAATTCGTGCGGCACCACATCATCCGCGTGACCGAAAAGGCATTTGACGATTTTGCCGGCGCAGGGGCCGACCGGGCCACCAACCGCCGGATGCTGGGGCTGGAGGGCTAGCATGGAACCGATCCGTCTTGGAATGGTCGGCGGCGGGCAGGGCGCCTTCATCGGAGCGGTCCACCGGATCGCGGCGCGGCTTGATGCCCAGTTCACGCTGGTCGCGGGGTCGCTCTCGTCCTCGGCAGAGCGGGCGCGCGCCTCGGCGGCCGAGCTTGGACTGGCCCGCAGCTATGACGACTATCGCCAGATGGCCATACGCGAGGCGCGGCGCAAGGATGGCATCCGCGCCGTGGCAATCGTCACGCCCAATCACATGCACGCAGCCCCCGCGATCGAGTTTCTGAAACGCGGCATCCATGTGATCTGCGACAAGCCCCTGACGGCGACCATGGCCGAGGCGGCCAAGCTGGCCAAGGTGGCCGAGCGCGCCAATGCGCTGTTCATCCTGACGCATAACTACACCGGCTATCCGTTGATCCGGCAGGCGCGGGCAATGGTTGCGCGCGGGGATCTGGGCGCCTTGCGTCTGGTGCAGGTGGAGTATGCGCAGGACTGGCTGACCACGGCGGTAGAGGAGACGGGATCGAAACAGGCGGAATGGCGCACCGATCCGGCACGATCCGGCGCAGGTGGCGCCTTGGGCGATATCGGGACCCATGCCTATAACCTTGCAGCCTTTGTGACCGGGCAAGAGCCCACCGCGATTGCGGCGGATCTGTCGAGCTTCGTTCCCGGCCGCAGGCTTGATGACAACGCCCATGTGCTGATGCGCTATTCCAGCGGGGCCAAGGGAATGCTGTGGGCCTCGCAAGTGGCGCCGGGCAATGAGAACCGGCTCTGCCTGCGCGTCTATGGCGAAAAGGGCGGGATCGAGTGGATGCAGGAGAACCCGAATGTTCTGTGGTTCACGCCGCATGGCCAGCCGCGCCAGATGCTGACGCGGAACGGTGCGGGCAGCCTTGCTGAAGCCACCCGTGTCGCGCGCGTGCCCTCGGGCCATCCTGAAGGGTATCTCGAGGCCTTCGCCACGATCTACACCGAAGCCGCAGCCGCCATTCGCGCCCATGACGCAGGCATGTCCGCGCCTGAAGGCGTGGTTTATCCCACCCTGCGCGACGGTCTGGCCGGCATGCGCTTTGTTGCGGCCTGCATCCGCTCGCATCAGCGCGATGCGGCATGGGTCGCACCATGACGACACTTGCCCTTGCCGGAGTGTATCGCAGCTTCGGTCCGATCGAGGTGCTGCATGGCATCGACCTTGAACTGCACCCCGCCGAGGTTCACGCCCTGATCGGCGAGAATGGCGCGGGCAAGTCGACGATCATGAAGATCCTCGGCGGCTATCTGGCCCCCTCGGCCGGGCAGGTGCTGCTGGATGGCCGGCCCGTCACCTATGCCAGCGGGCCAGAGGCCGAGGCGCAGGGCGTGGTGGTGATCCATCAGGAATTCAACCTCGCCCCCGATCTGACGGTTGCACAGAACATCTGGCTGGGCCGCGAGATGGGCGGGCTGTTTCTCGATCACCGCGCGATGCGAGAGGCGACGCAGGGTCTGCTCGATCAGCTGGAATGCAAGGTGCGGCCCGATGCGCGCATCCGCGATCTTGCCGTCTCTGACCGGCAGATGGTCGAGATCGCAAAGGCGTTGTCGCGCAATGCGCGGGTGCTGATCATGGACGAACCCTCGGCGGTACTGACCCACCGCGAGGTGGAGGTGCTGTTTCGCCAGATCGACCGGCTACGCTCGCAGGGGGTTGCGATCCTCTACACCTCGCACCGTCTGGATGAGGTGAGCCATCTGGCCGACCGGATCACCGTCCTGCGCGATGGCGCAGTGGTGCGCCGCGCGGGCCGGGGAGAGCTGACCGAGGATGGCATGGCCACCGCCATGGTGGGCCGCGATCTGAAAGACATCTTCCCGCCGCGCCGCACAAGCTTTGGCCCGGTGGCGCTTGAGGTGCGGGACTTCCACGTGCCGCCCCTCGTGCATGGGGTCAGCTTCACGCTGAGACGTGGCGAGGTTCTGGGCATTTCGGGCCTTGTGGGATCGGGGCGGACGGAGCTGGCCGAGGGGCTGGTCGGTCTGCGACCGCATCATGGACAAATCCTGCGTGGCAGCGCACCCGCACAGGTGCGATCCCTGCCCGAAGCGGCGGCCCATGGCATCGCCTATCTGACCGAAGACCGCAAGGAACGCGGGCTTCTGCTGACCAAGACCCTGCGCGAGAACCTGACGCTGTCCACGCTCGCCGATTTCGGCGCGCCCATCATCTCGCGCAAGCTTGAGGACGCGGCGCTGACGCGGGCGATCAGCGATTTCGACATCCGCGCGCCCAGCCGGGAGATGGCGGTGGGCAACCTCTCCGGCGGGAACCAGCAGAAACTCCTGCTTGCCAAGACCATGCTGCCCGAGCCCGAGGTCATCATCATCGACGAGCCGACCCGCGGCATCGACATTGGCACGAAAAGCCAGATCTATCATTTCATCGACCGGCTGGCCCGCGAAGGGCGCAGCGTCATCGTCATCTCCTCTGACATGCCCGAGGTGTTGGGCCTTTCCGATCGGGTTCTGGTGATGCGGCAGGGCCGCGTCGCGGGCGAACTGGCCGGAGAGGCGATCCGCGAAACGGCGGTCGTGCGGCTGGTGATGGGCACAAGCGAGGAGATTTCACAGAATGCGTGACCGGCTGACCCTTTCGACACTGGGGCCCCTGGCCGCGCTGTTCGCACTGATCCTTCTGGGGGCGGGGCTGAACGAGAACTTCCTCTCGGCCGCGAACGTGACCAACGTGCTGGCGCGGTCGGCCTTTATCGGCATGATCGCGGTGGGCATGACCTTTGTCATCACCAGCGGCGGCCTTGATCTTTCGGTCGGATCGATGGCGGCCTTTGTCGCCGGCATGATGATCCTTGCGATGAACGCGCTGCAACCCAGCCTCGGGGTGGGCTTGCCGCTGGCGCTTGCCGGCATCGGGGTTGCGATCCTTGTGGGACTGCTGGCGGGGCTGGCCAATGGCCTTCTGATCACGCGGGCAGGGATCGAGCCCTTTATCGTCACGCTGGGCACCATGGGCATCTTCCGCAGCCTTGTGACCTGGATCGCCGACGGCGGCACGTTAAGCCTCGATTTCAGCATGCGCGAGTTCATCGGCCCCATCTATTACGGCGGCATCCTTGGTGTGTCCTGGCCGATCATCGCCTTTGCCGTCGTCGTGGTGATCGGCGAGGTCGTCATGCGCCACACCCGCTTTGGCCGCTACTGCGAGGCAATCGGATCGAATGACAAGGTCGCGCGCTATTCCGCCGTCAAGGTGGAGCGGATCCAGCTTCTGACCTATGTGGCGCTTGGGCTGCTCGTGGGTTTTGCGACGGTGCTTTACGTCCCGCGTCTCGGTTCGGCCTCGGGCTCTACCGGCCTTCTGTGGGAGCTGGAGGCGATTGCCGCCGTCATCATCGGTGGCACGGCCCTGAAAGGCGGCTTCGGCCGGGTCTGGGGCACCGTAGTGGGCGTGCTGATCCTGTCGCTGATCGGAAACATCCTGAACCTTGCCAATCTGGTGTCGCCCTATCTCAACGGCGCGATCCAGGGCGTGATCATCGTGCTGGCGGTGGTCCTGCAGCGGCGCAAGTCATCCGCCGAAGGGCGGTAACGGACGGCCCCGCGGGGCCTTCATCTGCCGCCCCGGCGGCGCAATGGGAGGAAGACCATGAAACGCAGACAGCTTTTCGGTGCGACGGCGGCACTGGCCGTGATGGCGGGCCTTGCCGGCGTGGCGGTGGCGCAGGACAAGACCCATGTGATCGGCGTGTCGATCCCCTCGGCCACGCATGGCTTCATGGGCGGGCTTAACTGGCATGCCCAGGACACCATCGCCCGGCTTGAGGCCACCTATCCGCAGCTCGACTTCGTTCTGGCAACGGCCGGAGAGCCCACCAAGCAGGTGGCCGATATCGAGGACATGGTGGCCACGCGCAACATCGATGCGCTGGTGGTGCTGCCCTTTGAATCCGAGCCGCTGACCGGGCCGGTCAAGGCGGTGAAGGATGCGGGCAAGTTCGTGACCGTGGTTGACCGCGGCCTCTCTGTCCCCGGCATCGAGGATCTGTATGTGGCAGGCGACAACGAGGCCTTTGGCCGCGTCGCGGGCGAGTATTTCAAGGCGAACCTTCCCTCGGGCGCCAAGATCGTCGTGCTGCGCGGCATCCCCACCACGCTGGACAACGAGCGGGTCGATGCCTTTGAAAAGGCCATCGACGGTTCGGGGATCGAGGTGCTGGACAAGCAGCATGGCGACTGGAACCGCGACAAGGCCTTTACCGTCATGCAGGACTATCTGTCGAAGTACCCCAAGATCGACGCGGTCTGGGCGGCGGATGACGACATGGCGATCGGTGCCATGGCCGCGATCGAGCAGGCCGGGCGCAAGGATGAGATGTGGATCGTCGGCGGCGCCGGCATGAAAGAGATCATCAAGCGCATCATGGATGGTGACCCGCAGCTTCCGGTGAACGTGACCTATCCGCCCGCACAGATCTCGACCGCGATCGAGCTGACGGCGCTGAAATACGTCTCGGCCGCGCCGGTGACGGGCCGCTTCATCATCGGCTCAACCCTGGTCACGCCCGAGAACGCGGCGCAGTTCTACTTCCCTGACAGCCCGTTCTAAGCGGCTTCCCCGGCCCGTCGCGGGGCCGGGGGCTTCATCGCCCCGTTGCGCAAACTGGCCGCAAGGCGCAGGATCGGGCGCAAAACAGCGGGGATCGACCATGCAGCATGTGACCGGCGGATGCCTTTGCGGCAAGTTGCGCATCATGGCGACGGGCCGGCCCTATCGGGTCGGCCTTTGCCATTGCCTTGACTGCCGCAAGCATCATGGCGCGCTTTTTCATGCCTCGGCGGTATTCCCGGCCGACGCGGTGACGATTGAGGGCGAGGCGCGCGACTATCGCGGGCGGCACTTCTGCCCCGAATGTGGTTCACCAGTCTTTGGCCGCAGCGGGGACGAGATCGAGGTGAACCTCGGCGCGCTGGACGAAGCTGACCAGTTTACCCCCACCTATGAGCTCTGGACCGTCCGGCGCGAAAGCTGGCTGCCCGACTTTCCGCTGGCACGCCACTACCTGCAGGATCGCGACAGCGACGGGCGGTCCGAGGGCTAGGCCCTGATACGGCTCAACGTCGGATCATACATCGGGGCAAGGCTGGCCTCGGCGGCAAAGCTTTGGCCTGCCACCTCGATACGGTAGATGGAGGCCAGCATTTCCTCGGGCGCCTCGCCGGGGGTGCGGCAGGGCACATAGCCCAGCCCGATCGCGCCACCAAGCGCATGGCCGTAGTTGCCTGAGCTGAGCTGCCCCACGATCTGCCCGTCCCGCAGGATCGGCTCGTTGTGATACAGAAGCGGCTCCGGATCGGTCAGGCGGAACTGCATCAGGCGGCGCGTGAGCCCCGCCTCGCGCTTGCGCAGCACCGCCTCGCGCCCCATGAAATCGCCCTTTCCGGTCTTGACCGCAAAGCCCAGACCCGCCTCCAGAACATGATCCTCGTCGGTGATGTCATGGCCGAAATGGCGATAGGCCTTTTCGATGCGGCAGCTATCCATCGCATGCAGCCCGCAAAGCCGCAGTCCCATATCCGCCCCGGCCTCGACCAGCGTTTCAAACACATGGACGGCCTGATCGGCGCTGACATAAAGCTCCCATCCAAGCTCGCCCACATAGGTCACGCGATGGGCACGGGCGAGGCCCATGCCGATCTCAATCTCGCGCACCGTGCCAAACGGATGGCCATCGTTCGAGAAATCATGGGGCGAGACGCGGGACAAAAGCGCGCGCGACAAAGGCCCCATGACGGGCAGAACCGCCTCGGCTGCGGTCATGTCGATGATCGTCACGCGGGCCTCGCCCGCATGGCGGCGCAGCCAGGCCAGATCGCGCTGAAGCGTGGCCCCCGGCACGACCAGCAGGAACGAGGTCTCGGCCAGCCGCGTCACCGTCAGATCGGATTCGATGCCGCCGCGCGCGTTCAGCATCTGGGTATAGACCAGCCGCCCTGCGTCCACATTGATCTCATTCGCGCAGAGCCGCTGCAACAGGGCCAGCGCATCTGCGCCATCAACCCGGATCTTGCCGAAGGACGACATGTCGAGCAGCCCCACGCCCTCGCGCAGCGCCATGTGTTCGGCGCGCTGGTTGTCAAACCAGTTCTGTCGCTGCCAGCTATAGCGGTATTCCCGTTCCTGTCCGTCACGGGCGAACCAGTTCGCGCGCTCCCATCCTGCGACCTCACCAAAGACCGCGCCGCGGGCTTTCAGGTGTTCGTGCAGCGGCGTGCGCCGGATGCCGCGCGACGTCGCCATCTGGCGATAGGGGAAGTGGTCGGCGTAGAGCAGGCCCAGCGTCTCGCTGACGCGCTCTTTCAGGTAACGGCGGTTGCGCTGGAAGGGCTGCGCGCGGCGGATATCGACCTCCCACAAATCAAAGGGCGCCTCACCGTCATGCATCCATTGCGCCAGCGCCATGCCCGCCCCGCCAGACGAGGCAATCCCGATCGAGTTGTAGCCCGCCGCAACCCAGTAGCCGCCGAGCTCTGGCGCCTCACCCAGATAATAGCGATCATCGGGAGTAAAGCTTTCGGGACCGTTGAAGAAGGTGTGGATGCCCGCCTCGGCCAGCATCGGCATGCGGTTGACGCCCATTTCCAGGATCGGCTGGAAGTGGTCGAAATCCTCGGGCAACTGGTCAAAGCAGAACGTCTCGGGGATGCCGTCCATGCCCCATGGCTTGGCCTTGGGTTCAAAGGCGCCCAGAAGGATCTTGCCCGCGTCCTCTTTGTAATAGGCGCATTCGTCGGGCACGCGCAGAACGGGCATCTGGCCGAGGCCGGGGATGGCTTCGGTCACGATGTAGAAATGCTCGCAGGCATGCAGCGGCAGGGTGACGCCGTTCTCGGCGGCCAGGTCGCGGCCCCACATGCCGCCGCAGTTGACCACCAGATCGGCGGCGATATGGCCCTGTTCCGCGCCTGACACCCAGTCAACCCCGGTCACCCGGCCATTCGCCTGCGTGACGCGCGTGACCTTGACCTGTTCCACGATCCGCGCGCCGCGGCTGCGCGCGCCCTTGGCCAGCGCCAGCGCGATATTGGCCGGATCGGCCTGCCCATCCAGCGGCAGATGCACGCCCGCCGTCACGCCATCGGTATTCAGATGCGGGTAAAGCACCTTGACCTCGGCCGGGGAAAGCTCGTTCACCTCAACGCCAAAGGCGCGGGCAAGGCTGGCCTGGCGCAGGATCTCTTCCTTCCGCTCGGACGTCAGGGCCGCCGTGATCGACCCGCACTGGCGAAAGCCGGTGGCGAGGCCGGTCTCGGCCTCAAGCCGGGTGTAAAGATCGGCGGAATACTTGGCGAGCCGCGTCATGTTCTGGCTTGCCCGCAATTGCCCCACCAGCCCCGCGGCATGCCATGTGGTGCCCGAGGTCAACTGCTTGCGCTCCAGAAGGACAATGTCCTGCCAGCCAAGTTTCGCCAGATGGTAGGCCACCGAGCAGCCGGAAATCCCGCCCCCGATGATGACGACACGCGCGTGTGAAGGCAGGTGAGGCATGGCCGGTGTCCTTGTGGGCAAGCGTGACCCGAGTCGTCGGGCGGTGCAGTCTTGCCAGAATTGTCACCGCGAAATGAAATTTCAACAGGAAATTTCATTCCTGCAAAATTCAAGCCCGTATGAATCCGAATTCATGTAAAGCTGCTTGGCCCTCTGCGCCGCACATTCTATCACGGGTTCATCGACGCAGGCAGGGTCAGGGGCATGAGCAGACAGATCGGCGAGGATATCCGCGCGCTTCGAAAGGCACGCGGGCTGACGCTGAAGGATCTGGCGGCGGCAATCGGCCGGTCGCTGGGCTGGCTGAGCCAGATCGAGCGCGGACAGACCACGCCCTCGGTGCGCGACCTCGGGCTGATCGCAGACCACTTTGGCATCAATATCAGCTTCTTCTTCCGCTCTGCCAGCCGGCATGAGGCCGAACGCGGCCTTGTGCTGCGCGCGGCTGACCGGGTGCCGATCGGATCTTCGGAAACGGGCCTGACCGAGGAGTTGCTGTCGCCCACGCTCTCGGGGTCGTTCGAGATGATCAAGTCGGTCTTTGCGCCACGGTCTGACAGCGGCGGCCCCGTCCGTGCGCGTCAGCGTGAGGATGGCGGGGTGCTGATCAGCGGGCGGTTGTCGCTGACGATCGGCGAGGTGATGCTGGACCTGCACCCCGGCGACAGCTTTCAGTTCGCGGGCCGTGACTACGCCTGGGCCAACCCGCATGATGAACCCGCCACAGTGATCTGGATCGTCTCGCCGCCGGTCTACTGAACGCGCATGATGGCAGCGGGGCGCTTGTCTGACTGCCATTCGGCACGCACATTCATTCAGAAAGTAAAAGCAGCGCGAGGGACCGCATGACCACCGGGATTCACCACGTCACAGCGGTAACGCGCAATGTGCAACGCAATGTCGACTTCTATGCCGGGTTTCTTGGCCTGAGGCTGGTCAAGCAAACCGGCGGCTTTGAGGATGCCGAACAGTTGCACCTGTTCTACGGCGATGCCCTGGGCAGTCCGGGCTCGGTGATCACTTTTCTCGTCTGGCAGGATGGCGCTGCGGGCCGCATCGGAACCGGCGCACTGTCCGAGATCGCCTTTGCCGTGCCGACGGCAAGTCTGGGCAACTGGCTGACCCGCGCCTTGGCGGCGGGGGTACCGGCGACGGGACCCGCGCGGGAACTGGGAGAGACGGTGCTGCGCCTGCGTGACCCGGACGGGATTATCGTGAAGCTGATCGCCAAGGACGCACCCGCCGCATCGCCCTTGCGCGACCCCGACGCCCCGACGCGCATCTGTGGGGCCACGCTGCTGACCGATGATGCCGAGGCGACCGCGCGGTTCATCGCGCGCTTCGGATACACTGAGGGTGGGCGGCACGGACCGGTGATCCGCATGACCTCGGACCGGGATGTGGTGGATGTGCGCGGTTCTGCCGGTTTCGTGACTGCGGGGCAAGGTACAGGCACCTTTGACCATATCGCCTTTCGCGCGCCCGATGTTTCGGCCGTGCAGCAGATGCGGCTGGCGCTGCGCGACCATGACGGGGTCACCAACGTCCATGACCGCAAGTATTTTCTGTCGCTCTACGTGCGCGAGCCGATGGGGGCCTTGATCGAATATGCCACCGATGGACCCGGCTTCACCGTTGACGAGGCGCCAGAGCGGTTGGGCGAAGACCTGATGATCCCGCCGCTTGAGGCGGATCGTGCGGCAGACCTGCGCGTGATGTTGCCGCAGTTCGCCCGACCGGGCGAGGACCGAATGCCGGCCCGCGATCTGCCCTTTGTTCACCGGTTCTACACCCCGGCCGCGCCCGACGGTTCGGTCATCGTCCTTCTGCACGGCACGGGCGGGAACGAGGCCGATCTCATGCCTTTCGCCGCGCGGCTTGATCCCAATGCCATGCTGCTTGGCGTGCGGGGCAGGGCAACCGAGGACGGGAGTGCGCGATGGTTCCGCCGCATTGGTGCGGACACCTTCGATCAGGCCGACATCCACGCCGAGGCCGAAGCCTTTGCTGCCTTTGTCGCGGGCGCTCTTCGGGGCTATGGGCTTGATCCGGCGCGCCTGACCTATCTTGGCTATTCCAATGGCGCGAATTTCCTTGGTGCGGTCATGCGGCTGCATCCCGGACTGGCACGGCGCGCGATCCTGCTGCGCGGCATCGAGGTTCTGGAAGACCCACCGGCAGTCGACCTCGACGGCACCGAGGTCTTGCTGCTGACCGGTCGGCATGACCCCTTTGCATCCACCGCCCCGGCGCTTGAACCCGCCCTTTCCGCATGCGGGGCCGAAGTCGCGGCACATGTGATCGATGCCGCCCATGACCTTGGCGACAGCGATCTGGCCTTGGCGCGCGCATGGCACGCCGCGCAGGGGTCGGCTCCCACGGACTGAATCGTTCTGCGCGGGCGGGATCAGTCCCGGATGCTGGCCGCAAAGCCCGCCACAAAGGTACGAAGCAACTCGCGCGTTTTGTCGTCCGTCAGATTTCCTTCTGCATCGAAAAGGCCGCCCGCACGGGATACGAGCAACCGTTCTGCAGTCCAAAGCTGGCACTTCAACGTGCGCAGCACCGGAAGCCAGTGGTTCTGCGCAAGGATCGTCCCGAACCCGCCGGGCGAGGCGCCGATGACGGCAACCGGCTTGCCGACAAAGGCCTTGAGCCCGTCACCGCGCGACATCCAGTCGATCGCGTTCTTGAAGACGCCCGGAATGCCGTTGTTGTATTCGGGCGAAACCAGCAAGAGACCGTCGGCCGCGCGCAGTTGCGCCTGCAGGGTCTGCACAGCCTGCGGCAGGCCCTGAGCGGCCTCGAGGTCGCCGTCATAAAGCGGCACGTCCTTGATTGAACCGATCTCGATCCGGCACCCCTCGGCTGCGACTTCGGCGGCAGCGCGCAAGAGCCCGGCATTGAAGGAGGCGCGGCGCAGACTGCCAGAGAGGCCGAGAATGGTCGTCATGGATGGCTCCTTTCAGTTCAAGGCGAACAAGACATGCGGTGCTTGTGCACCATTCAGCATGCCGGCGGAAATCCGGGCAATTGTGGATGTTATAGGCTGAAGCTGACGGGGAGGACCAGCGTTGACCAACTGTGTGGCACGGGATCAATCCATATCCGCTAATCCGAATTATGTAATAACTTACATAGCGGGGCAGTAACCGCGGCGGGCCTTTGTGCGGATCAGCTTAAGTGCAGCCTCTTGCGCATGGTCGATGGTGGGATAGGCCACCCTGCAGCTTTGCCCTCTGCCGCCGATCCGGCCCCACCGACGCTCTAACGTGATGACGCCGAACAGATCGCGCGACACCTCGACCCGGTAGTAGCGGGCCATGTGCAGGTCGGGGTCGATCCTGTGCAGCAGCTGAAGGAACATCGGGTATCTCCTGCCTACAGGATGCCGGGATGGCCGGCATTTGTCCAATCAGCATTCGGAATCGAGGGGGCCATCGTGATTCCGGGTGGTGATGGCCAGTGGACCGCGCAGCTACCTGAGGGCCGAAAGTTCCTGTCCAAACTGGCGCAGCGACATGACCTCGATACCGTTCGGCAGGGGAAAAGCCTCAACCCCCGGATAGACCACGATCCGGCGTTCGGGCTGCAGATCCTCGCAGGCGTGATGAAAGCCCCGCTCGACCTTGGGGGCAAGGCTGCGCTTCACCTCGATGGCCCAACACCCGCCACCGGGCAAGGTCAGCACCAGATCCACCTCGGCCCCCGCCCCGCTGCGATAGAACTGCGCCTCGGTGCCATCGGGCATGGTGGCATGGGCGGTTTCGATCACCAGCCCCTCCCAGCTTGCGCCGGCCACGGGATGGCCCAGCAGATCGTCCATCGTACCAAGCCCAAGCAAGGCGTGCAGGATGCCAGTATCGCGCACATAGATGCGCGGCGATCTGACCAGCCGCTTGCCGATGTTGGCGTGCCAGGGCTCAAGCCTGCGCACCAGCATGAGATCGACCAGCAGATCGAGATAAGAGGCAACGGTCTTGCCATCGACGCCAAGCGCACGGCCCAGATCGGCCGCGTTCGACAGGGCGGACTGCCGGTGCGCGAGCATGGTCCAGAACCTGCGCAGCGTCTCGGCCGCAATACGCGGGCCAAGGGCGGGGATGTCGCGTTCCAGGTAGGTGCGGATGAAATCGCGGCGCCAGCGCAGACTGGCCGGATCACCCTTGGCAAGAAAGCTGTCGGGAAAGCCGCCACGCAGCCACAGCCGGTCAAGATCGGTCGGGCCAACCTCAAGCGGGTCAAGCGGCGCCAGTTCGGCATAGGCGATCCGCCCCGCGAGCGTCTCGCCCGACTGGCGCAGCAGATCGATCGAGGCTGAGCCAAGCAGCAGGAAGCGCCCCGACCGCAGCCCCTTGCGCCGCCCCCGGTCAATCAGCCCGCGCAGGTTCTGAAAGAGCCCCGGCATGCGCTGCACCTCGTCGAGGATCACAAGCTTGTCCTCATGCGCGGCGAGATACAGCTCGGGGTCCGAGAGCTTTGCCCGGTCGGCATCGGACTCGAGATCGAGATAGATCGAGTCTCGCCCCTCGCCCAGGTCCTGCGCCAGTGTGGTCTTGCCCACCTGTCGCGGCCCAAGCAGCGCAACCGCCGGGCTTTCGTCCAGCAGGGTGCGAAGCCTGTCGGTTATGCGGCGCCTGATCATCATCCTTGCAATATCGGAACGTATCTCCACATTTGCAAGGTTAATTATCGCCTGCGCCCTTTAAAGCTTGCGCAGATAGGCACCCGAGACATAGCCCCGCATTCCGCGCGCTTCCTTGAGCGAGACCTTGCACCAGCTTGTATTGCCCGAGCGGTCGCAGCTGTGCACCCACACAGCCGTGCCATTGGGAAGCCCCAGGACAATCTTGAAGTTGATGCCCGGACCTGCGCGCATCTTGAGCATGTCATCCGCCTCGACGCCCGAAACCTCATAATAGCCACGGGGTTCCGCTGCCACCGGGGTCGCGCCAAGCACGGCCGCAGCCATAAGAGTGAAGATGACCCTGCGCATGGTTGTCCCTGCCTTGTTCTGCCTCGGGTGTTTTGTAGACGGCAACGGGATCGGGGCGCAACGCCGAGATTGACCGGCGCCTGACATGGGCAAAACCCGGCTTGACAGGCGGGGGCATTGCCGCCACTTTCCGCCGCGATGGTTCCCGGCCAAGCCACGCGCGGCCGGGTGAAAAGGGAACACGGGTCGGGTGTAGGCATCAGCCGCCCAGGCCGTGACTGCCCCCGCAACTGTAGGCGGCGAGCGACCCCAGATGCCACTGGCCCCAAAAGGGCCGGGAAGGCGGGGATAGCCGAGACCCGCGAGTCAGGAGACCTGCCATCGCAGCAATCAACCGACCCGGGCGGGGTGTCCCGGATGGAGCATGCGATGGACAATTCCAAGCGGCGGCCGGTGGCCACGCCTTCCTATTCGGTCGCGCAATACGCGCCACACCAGATTCTGGTGTGCAAGGCCTGCAAGCATCAGGGCGAAACCTGCGAGCCCGGCCATGCGCTGCTCAGGAAGCTGCGCGCGGCGATTGCGGCAGCAGGTCTGGCCGACAGGTTCGAGGTTGCGGGCACCGCTTGCCTTGCCGGCTGCGTGCCGGACCACGGCGGGCCCTGCGTCATCGGATGGCGGGCTGATGCCAAGGCGACATGGCTTTTTGGCGACATCGACCCCGCACAGCCCATCGACGATCTGATCGAATTCTCGCGCCTCTATGCCGCGCTCGATGACGGCTGGATGAGCGGCCGGGACTGCCCGCCCCGTCTTTGCGACAACACGCTGGCGCGCATCCCGGCGGCGAGGGCTTTGGCGCAGCAGGGCGAGGCGGTGCGATGACCGCCGTCGAGCTTTGCGATGTTTCATGGGGACCCAAGGGGGGTCCGGACATCCTGTCGGATATCTCTTTTGCGGTGCCGCAGGGACAGATCATGGCGATCTGCGGGGCGAATGGTGCGGGAAAATCCACGCTCCTCAGGCTGATCTACCGCCACCACGCCCCCCGCCGGGGAACGGTGCGGTTGATGGGCCGCGACATCTGGCGGATCAGCGCCCCAGAGGCCGCGCGCAGCCTTGCGGCCGTCCTGCAAGAGCAACCCACCGACTTTGCCCTGACGGCACGGCAGATCGTGGCGCTCGGACGCCTGCCCCACCGTCGCGGATGGGGGGCGGGCCTCTCGACCCCCGGCGGTGAAGATGCGGCGATCATCGACGCCGCCATCCTGCGGATGGATCTGACGGCACTGGCCGACCGCCCCTTTGGCACGCTTTCGGGGGGTGAGCGTCAGCGCGTCATGGTGGCCCGCGCCCTGACGCAGCAACCCCGCGTGATCGTGCTGGACGAACCCACCAACCACCTCGATATCCGCCACCAGCTGGAGCTTCTGGCGCTGCTGAAGGGGCTTGAGCTGACCGTAATCGCGACGTTGCATGACCTGACGCTTGCCGCTGAATTCGCCGAGCGGGTGCTGGTGCTGCGCGATGGCAGGGTTCTGGCCGACGGCCCGCCCGAAACCGCCCTTAGCGAAGCAACCCTCGCAAGCGCCTTTCAGGTGCGCGCCCACATCGACCGCAGTGGCGATACGCCCCGCTTTTCCTTTCACCTCTGACCCACCCGGAAAGACCCCTGTCATGATCCGCCTCTCTCTTGCCGCGCTCCTTCTGTCTGCCACCGCTGCCATGGCCTATCCGGTCACCGTCAAAAGCTGCGACCGCGATGTGACCTTTGACGCGGCCCCTGCCCGCGCGATCTCCAACGATGTGAACCTGACCGAGATGATGCTGGTGCTGGGCCTGCGCGACCGCATGGTGGGTTATACCGGAATCTCTGGCTGGAAGACGCTGGATGCCGAAATGCGCGAAGGCGTCGCCGAACTGCCGGAACTGTCGTCGAAGTATCCGACGAAAGAGGTGTTGGCCGGCGCCGAGGCCGATTTCTTTTTCGCGGGCTGGAACTATGGCATGAAGGTCGGCGGCGAGGTCACGCCCGAGACGGTGGAGCCCCTCGGCATCAAGGTCTACGAGCTGACCGAAAGCTGCATCCACATTGGCCCAAAGGCCCGCTCCAGCATGGATGACATGTACAACGACATCCTGAACCTTGGCAAAATCTTCGGTGTCGAGCCCCGCGCCGAACAGCTGGTCAGCGGCTGGAAGGCCCGGCTGGAAAAGGCGACAGCGGGCGTCGACCGCTCGGCCCCGCTGCGCGTCTTTGTGTATGACAGCGGCGAAGAGGCCCCCTTCACCGCAGGCGCCTATGCCATGCCCACCGCGCTGATCGAGGCCGCAGGCGGCAAGAACATCATGGATGACCTTGAAAAAAGCTGGGCGGAGATCGGCTGGGAGGCCGTCGTCGAGCGTAACCCCGAGGTGGTGGTCATCGTGAACTACGGCGACGTGACCGCCGAGCAGAAGATCGCCTTCATGAAGGGCAATCCCGCTTTCGCCACTATGGATGCGGTCAAGAACGACCGGTTCGTGGTTCTGGAATATGTCGAGGCGACCCCCGGCCCCCGGAACATCGCGGCGGTCGAAAAGCTGGTCACCGGGTTCCGGGGCAACTGATCCGATGGCTGAAACCACCGTCCCCTCGCTGGCCCGTCAGGTCGGCACCGGCACTGGCATCGCGCTCTGCGTGATTGCGGTGCTGGTGGCGTCGATCATTCTGGCCGTTTCGGTAGGGGCGGTGGCCATTCCGCCGGGCACGGTCTGGGCCATTGCGTTCGACCGTCTGGTCCCGGGCCTCATCACCCCGGACTGGAGCGCGGGCCGGGCGAATATCGTCTGGGAGATCCGCTTTCCGCGCGTGATCCTTGCCGGGCTGGTCGGAGCGGGTCTGGGGCTCGTCGGGGCCGCGCTGCAATCGGTGACCCGCAATCCGCTGGCCGACCCGCATCTTCTGGGTATCTCGTCGGGCGGAGCCTTCGGTGCGATCGCGGCGCTTTTGCATACGGGGATGTTTCTGGGGCTGCTGACGGTGCCATTGATGGCCTTTGGCGGCGCGCTGGCGGCCACGCTGCTGGTGCTGGGCGTGGCGCGGCTTGCTGGCGCCAGCAGTGCCGACCGGCTGGTGCTGGCCGGGGTCGCGGTCAGCTTTGTCATCATGGCCTGCGCCAATATCCTGATCTTCCTCGGCGATCCGCGCGCCACCCATACGGTTGTCTTCTGGATGCTGGGCGGGCTTGGCCTCGCGCAATGGGGCCACCTTCTGTGGCCCCTGGCGGTCCTTCTGCCCTGCGGTCTGTGGCTCTGGTCCCAAGCCGGGCGGTTGAACGCGATGAGCCTTGGCGATGAGACCGCCGCCAGCCTCGGGATAGAGGTCGGCCGGTTCCGTCTGACCGTCTTTGTCGTGGCGGCATTGATTACCGGGGTAATGGTCGCCTTTTCCGGCCTGATCGGATTTGTCGGTCTGATGATGCCGCATCTCGTGCGGCTGGTCGCGGGCGGCGACAATGCCCGCGTGCTGCCCGCCTCGGCGCTGGCGGGGGCGGTGTTCCTGATCTGGGCAGATGCCCTCGCCCGCGTCGTCGTCGGGCCCGAGGACATGCCCATCGGCGTCGTCACCGGCCTGACCGGCGGCGTGTTCTTCATCTGGATGATGTCGCGCCGGCGCTGACCGCAGCCAACGCGACAAAGCGCCGCGCTCTCAGGCGATGCCGTAGCGCGCGCGGGCCTCGGCAAAGGACATGAGCTTGCCTTGCGCCTCGTCCCAGAGGTGCAGACGCACGGTCTGCAGGCTTTCGCGGATCGTCAGACGCTGCGCCTCGGCGAGTTCCCGGTGATCGCGGATCACTTCGGGCAGGCGGTAGAACGGGATGCGGGAATAGAGGTGGTGCACATGGTGGATGCCGATATTGCCCGACATCCAGCGCAGCGGTTGCGGCAGCACATAATGCGAGCTGCCCTCAAGCGCGGCATCATGCAGTTGCCAGTCATCGCCGCGTGACCAGTGGGTTTCCTCGAACTGGTGCTGCACATAGAACAGCCAGACACCGATCGTCGCCGCGATGACCGAGGTGGGCAGGAAGATCAGCAGCACCGGCATCAGCCCCCCAAACCAGACGATCAGCCCAAGAGCGATCCCGATCATCGCATTGGTGCCCATGGCAGAGGTCCAATAGCGCCAGCCCGCATTCATCAGGCCAAGCGGCAGGCGGTTTTGCAGGATGAACAGGTAGCTCGGCCCCAGGATGAACAGAACCACCGGGTGGCGGTAGAGCCGGTACATGAACCGGCCAAAGGGCGAGCGGGCGCGATATTCCTCAAGCGTCAGGGTGGTGACGTCGCCAATGCCGCGCTGGTCGAGGTTGCCGTGATGGGCGTGGTGAATCGAATGGGTGCGCCGCCAGACGGCATAGGGCGTCAGCGTCAGCACGCCCAGCACCCGGCCCACCCAGTCCTGCGCCTTGCGGTTTGCAAGGAACGACCCATGCCCGCAGTCGTGCTGGATGATGAAGATCCTGACCAGAAACGCCCCGTTCAGCACCGCAAGAGCCAGCGCGAGCCATGGGCTGACCTGCAGCGCCATCCATGCCAGCGCCCAAAGTGCCAGAAACGGGACCAGCGTCGCGGCCAGCTCGAACAGGCTGCGCCGGGTCGAGGGTTCGCGATAGCGCGCAAGCACACTCAGCCACTCGCGGGCGCTGCGGAAGGATTGGGTCTGGTCTTGCATCTCGGCCTGTTGGTTCTGCCCGGTTCAATCGGGGCTGTGGGTCTTGCCCCGGCTGGAAATCGTGGCGCATGTGCTACGCCCGGGCCTGATCCGGTTAGGGGGAGTCGCGCAGATTTTCAACTGCTCTGATGAAGTTTGTGCCCGTCAACCCGCACCAAAATGCCGCAGCCCTGCCCTTCCGTGCGAAGTCGGCCTCCGGATGGTCAAGAAAGGCGTGCGACATCGGCTGTGCGCACGGCGTGGCACAGGTCATGGATCAGCCGGGCGGCGTCGGCGGCACCTGTCGCCTGCGGCAGACGCGCCATGCGGTCAACCATCCGCGCCCTGACGTCGGGATCGAGCAGCGCGGCAAGCTCGGCGTCCAGCCCGATGGCATCATCGGCGCGCAGCATCCGCGCGCATCCGATAGAGGCGGTGTGCCGGGCGCGCAGGATTTGCAGGTCCATTTCCTCGGCCTCATTGGGCACAAAAAGCGTGGGAATGGCGCCCAGCATGTTCTCGTGGAAGGTGTTGTAGCCCGCCCCGGCGATCATCGCATCAAAGGCGCGGCTGAAGCGAAAGGCCGGGTACTCCTCAAGCTGGCGCACCTGTGGTGGGGCGGGCTCCGTTGCCCCCCGGATCGGCGGCAACAGCTCCGCCACGGTCACATCAGGGCGCGCGGCCAGCCGGTCGATCAGGCGCGCGCGGATCTCACGAAGGTCAAAGTTCGTGCCCGCGCCCAGCATCAGCGCAACAACGACCCCCTCGCGCGGCAAGCCAAGCGCGTCGCGCGCCGCATCCGCCGACAGCCTCTCACCCGGCTCAACGGCAAGGATCGGCGCGACATGGCTGACCCCCGTCGCGCCGCTGGTCGGGCCACGGTCAAAGCGGGCCGACAGCTCTCCGGGTTCGATCACCATGTCAAAACGGCGCTGCGTGGCTGCGTGCGAGTCGTTGACCGGGCTCCAGAGCGCGCGGCGCACCCAGATCCGCTTGACCCACGGATGCCGTTCGAGCGCAGCCAGCAGGCCGCCGTAGGGGACGTTGCCATCAAAGACCAGGGCGTCAGGCCGGAAGAAGGCGATGACGTCGCCCACCTCGGCGGCAAGAGCAGTGTTCCAGGCCGTGGGATCGGCACCCGTCAACCGGTGATGCGGAATGAACTGCGTGGGAAGCCCCGCCTCGATCGCCAATCTGTAGGCGCGGCTCATGGTCAGGACGGCGGCCTCGGTGCCGGGCGGCAGGTTCCGTGCGATCGCCAGGGCGCGGGTCAGGTGGCCCAAACCCACGCCGTTCGAGGTGACAAACAGCACCCGCCGCCCCTGCCCCTCTGCCCTCGTAGCGCGCACGGGACTGCGCCCGAGGTCGGGGTTCAGGGCGCGCAGCCTTGGCAGCAACCGCTCAGGCCCGAAACGCCCCGTCACCTCGGCCCGAGCTACCCGCGCCTGAGCGGCATAGGCATCAGGGTCGTGGGCCAGCCGGTCGATCAGAGGCCAGACCCCTTCGGGCGGGGCGTAGAACGCGCCGGGTCCGAAGGTCGGCTGAAACTGCGGCGGCAGGATCACCGGCAGGCCGGTCGCCATCGCCTCGGCAATGCCATAGCCAAAAGCCTCGATCCAGCGGCGGCTGTGGTAATAGACATAGGCGTCGAGCGTTGCGAGAAAATCAGGGACCCGCTCTGCTCCAAAGCCCAAAAGCTGCCAACCCGCGGGCAGAGGCGCATAATGCCGCGCGATCTCGGGGCCCGCACCCAGCATCCGCACCCGTACCTCCGGCCGGTCGGGATAGGCAAGACAGGCCTCGTCACGCGTGTCGGGGAACTTGGAAAGTTGCGGGCGCGAATGGCGACCGATGACGATACGTGACGGGTCGGGACTGCGCGGGTGAAAGGGCAGGCCCTCAGGGTCAAGGATGTTCGACCAGTCGGGCAGAACGGTGTGTCCCAGGGTGATCGCCGGGCTCAGCTGATCACGCACCTGCGGGCCGACCGGGGCCAGCAGAACATCGGTGGCCAGAACCTCGGTCAGGTTGGTGAGGACATGCGGCAAGTCATATTCGGCGCGCCCTTCGCCATCAAAGGGCGGATGATGCAGCACCAGCACGGCCACATCGGCCACCACATCGAGAGCGGCGGCCGGAAGCTGCTCAAAAAGGCGCGGATGGTGCAAGAGGGCGATCCGTGCGCGCACTGGCCGGGTGACATCGTGCAGCGTCACCTGCCCGGCGGCAATCCGGGCGGCGATACCGGGGTGCATGACCTGCGGCCCGCCCAGCATGCCGGACAGCACCATGCCCAGCCGAACCGAAAGCCCGGCGCGGTGAAGCGCATCGATCTCGGCGATCAGCGCCGTCGAGGTGCCGCCCGGAAATCGGGGATCGGCAAGGAACAGGATGTCGGTTTCCGCGCGAGTCATCTATTCTGTCCACAGCGTGGCAAGGGGCGACACCCCGACTATAGACCGGCTTTCGGCATGGAGGCAGCAATGTTCTGGCTGGGCGGCAAACCGGGCGACAATGACCCCCCTTCGGTGGGCATCATGCAGCAATGGCCGTCCGAGGGGCGCCCGGTGGTGCTGGTCACACTGCTCGATGCCGAGCCCGAGCGTGTACTGCGTGCCATCCGCGACCACGGCGGGCGACGACCGTGGCGGACGGTCTTTCTGACCACGAGCGACGATCCGCGTGCGCTCTTTGCCACGGGCAGTCCGGTGGAACATCTGCCCGGCCCCGCGATGGTTGCCACCAGCCTGACCGGCTGCGACTGGCCGGCCTACCTGCGCGAACGCTGGCGCCGGGTGCATCAGAAATGGGTGCCGCGCTGGACGGTGAACTATGGCCCGGCCTTTGGCGAATACTTGATCCGATCGGGCAATGGGTCTAGGCTTTAAGTGTTTTAAACGTGTCGTTTTGTGGCATTCTTTCAGGAGTCCACCAATGAAGAGACGACTGATCCTTTTGAAGACTGGCTTGACCCTGGCACTGATTTCTATGGCTGCGGGATGTGTGCCCGAACCCTCGCAAAGCTATGGCAGCAAGCCATCTGCCGCGCCCGCGCCCACCAAGGTCCCGACAACCCGGTCTGCACGCGCCGACAATTACTGATGCCGCCGGGCCATCCGGCCCGCAGCGCCACTTGACCCATCTGCCCGATTTGGCCCGCTTCCTGCGCAAGGATGCCGGAAATGACCGTGAACGCACCGATCCTGAACCTTCGGGTTCTGCGTCTGCACTGCGAGAATGCGGCCTTTCTGGCGGCGCAATGGCCGCTGGCGCAGGATTCGCCCGCGCATCGGATGGTCGACCTCTATGATCTTGAGGATCGCCTGTCCGCGCATCTTGAGGCGCTGGCGCTGGCCGGTCCCGTGGGGCTGGACCTTGCGCTGGAGGGGCTTGTCACTGCGGATGCCGGTGCAAATCGGGGCGAGTTGCATGTCGCGGCCGCGCTTGCCCTTCGCCTGCGTGCCGGGGCAGAGCTTGCGCAGCTTCTGCCCGATCCCGCGTTGACCATGGCGGCGGCAGAACCCCTCGGCCTTGCCGCCGCCATGCTGCCACCCGCTCTGATTGCGCCCAGGCTGCACCGCTGGCTTGACACAGCCGATCCCGTTGCCGTGGCGGCAGGGTTGGTGGCATGCCGCCAGTTGCGTGCCGATCCAGGCGCGGCGCTGGCCCCGTTGATCACCCATCCCGACCCGCAGGTTGCGGCCCATGCCGCCAATCTGGCCGGAGAGTTGGGCCGCGTGGACCTGTTGCCCCATCTGCAACGCCGGATCGCATCCGAGGTGGGAATTGCCGCCGCACGGGCCGCAGCCCTGTTGGGCGACCGGGGGGCTGCGCCCGCGGCACTGGCTGAAAGGCTGACGCCCGCCTGTCCCGCCGATCAGGCCCGGCAGGCTGCGGAACTGCTGCCGCTGATCCTGCCCAGATCGGAGGCGCGCGCCCTGATTGCCGCCCTGTCGCGCGACCCCCGCATGCGACGGTGGAGCATCGTCGCATGTGCCGCCCTTGGCGACGTCGAATTGCTGAACGGGCTGATCACCCTCATGTCCGACCCGGTGCAGGCCCGGATTGCCGGTGCCGCCTTTTGCCAGATCACCGGTGCGCGCATGGGGGCCGAGAATCTTGAGCTTACGCAGTTCCCTGAAGAGCCAGAGGATGGCCCCGCCGATCCGGTGGAGCGGTTCATTGACAGCCACCTCTACTGGCCAGACCCCGACCGTATCCGCGACTGGCTGGCACCGCGCGCCACGCGGATGGCGTCAGGGGAACGTCTGCTTCTGGGCCTTGCCGCCTGGACCCATCCCGCACCGCCGGACCTGCCGAATGATGCCGCCCATCGCAGCCAGCTTGATCTGCGCGCATGGGCGCTGGAGATCGCTTGCCGAAGCCCCGAGGCGCCGCTGCCCAACCACCGTGCCCCCGTGCGGCTGGCCCCGCGCGGCTTCGCGCGACCATAGGCGGGGGCATGATGCTGGACAACCGCACCCCCTGGCCCGCGCAATTCATCCTCGCCTTCGACCGCAAGGGGCATGAACAGGCCGTGACGGTGGTGAAGGCGACCTTTGTGCTGCCCACCGAGCCCGGCGCGCCCTGCCTGCCCGCCGAGGAGCCGCTGCCCCTTACCGAGGCGGATGTGTTTGGCCCCGATCCCGCCACCGATGCGCCCGTGTTCGAGACCGATTTTGCGGCGCGAAAACCCTTTTGCGATGTGCTCTGCCACGGCCGCGCCCATGCGCCCGGCGGACGCCCGGTGACCGAACTTGGCGTCGGCATCCGCCTCGGGCAGTGGTCCAAGCGCTTCATGGTGCATGGCGCAAGGATCTGGCTGCGCCGGCCCACGGGGTTCCGCCCCTCGGACAAGCGGCCCTTCACCAGCCAGCCCATCGGCTATAACGTGGCTTTCGGCGGCATCGACCGGGCACCTTCGGACCCCGAGCGGGTCGAGTACCACCCCGAAAACCCCTGTGGCACCGGGTTCTACCCGTTGCAGAGCGACCTTGAGGGCAAGCCGCTGGCCCTGACCGCCGAATGGGGGGATGAGGCCGCAACGCCGACCGGCCCTTGCCGTCCGATGGCCTTTGGACCGGTCGGGCGAACCTGGCTGCCCCGTCGGCAGTTCGCGGGCACCTATGACGACCGCTGGACGGCCGAGCGGATGCCCTTTCTGCCCGATGATTTCGACGACCGCTATTTCCAGTCGGCAGCGCTGGACCAGCAGGTCACCGCACCGCGCGGCGGCGAGCCGGTCGAGCTGGTGAACCTCTCGCCGCGCGGGCGCATCGCGACCCACCTGCCGCATCTGCAGGTCGTCGCGGGATATGAGCGTAGGTCGGGCCGCATCACGCCGCGTATCGCCGATCTCGATACCGTGCTTTTCCTGCCGGAACAGGACCGCGTGACCCTGACCTACCGCGCCCGCCTGACGGCAGAACGGGACCTGTTCGAGTTCACCCGCATCGCCATCACGGCAGCGGAGGCCAGCCATGGCTGACGCCGCCCCCGCCATCGGCACCTGCCCCGGCCTGTCGGTCATCGGCTACGGGATCTGGAGCGCGCTTGGCCCCGATGGGCCATCAACCGTCGCAGGGCTGCGCACGCGGATGATCGCCTCGGAAACCGGGGCGCTGTGGGATGCGACGGGCGACGCGGGGCTGCCCTTGTTCCGGGTGGCCGCGCATCAATGGTGGACCGGGCCGGACTTCCTGCCCGAACTTGCCGTGCCGGTGATCGAGGAATGTCTGGCGCAAGTCGGCGCCCTGCCCCCCGCCCTGCGTCGCAGGACGGCCGAGGTGCCGATCCTTGTCGCGGCCCCGCCCCGCCATCGCCCGACCAGCCCGCCCGATCCCGAGGCACGGCTTCTGGCCGGGATCGAGCGGCGCTTGGGTCGCCCCCTGCCACCGGGCAGCGGCGTCATCGCCGCAGGGCGCGTCGGCCTGCCGCATCTGGTGGCACGCGCGAGCGCCCAGATCGACCGCTATCCCCTGCAGATCCTCGTGGGGGTCGAAAGCTTCATCCGGCAAGGGCTGGTTGACACCTATCTGGCGCAGGGACGGCTGTTCTGCGCCGCCAACAGCTCGGGCTTCATCCCCGGAGAGGCGGCGGCGGCGCTTCTCGTGATGCGCAGTGGCGCGCGCAATGGCCCCGAACTTGCGATCACCGGCATGGGGGCGGGGCAAGAACCCGGCCGCGACGGCGGATCGCGCGAGGCGGCAGTCACCGGCGCGGGCCTGACCACCGCGATGCGCGCAGCTGTCACCGCCTCCGGGCGTGACTTCTTCGACATTCCCTGTCTGCTCGGCGATCTGAACGGGGAACATTTCAAGTTCAAGGAGGCCGCCATCGCCACCATGCGCATCGACCGCGCCCCGCCTGAAGGCGCAAGCCGCCGCCCGCGCGGCTACGCCGAGCACTGGAACGTCATCGAGGGCCTGGGAGAGATCGGTGCCGCGCTGATGCCCGTCCAATTGGGCTGGGCGTTCGAGGCCGGACGGCAGGGGCGCCTGCCCCAGGGCCGGGCACTGGCCTTCGCCGGCGAAGATGACGGCGCGCGCGTCGCCATGACGCTGGAGATGCGCGGGGGCCCGGTATGAGCAATGTTTTCGCCAATGGTCGCGAGGTTTCGGGCAAGGCCACTCCCAACAAGACGATCGCGGCTTTCCCTGATGTCTGCCTCTCACCTCCCCCACCACCTGCGGGGCCGGTGCCGATCCCATATCCGAACTTCGGCATGGCGTCAGATACGACCGACGGATGTTCGTCGGTTTTCGTGGGCGGCAAGGAGGCGGGCAAGAAGAACGCCTCGAAATACAGCAAGATCACCGGGGATGAGCCCGCGACCAACGGCCTTGGCGCGGGCGTGGTTAGCCACAAGATCACCGGCCCGCTGAAGTTCGCGGCCTATTCCTTTGACGTGATGTTCGAGGGCAGCGGGGCGGAAAGGCTGATGGACCTGACCACCACCAACCATATGAACACGACGAACGGGGCGGTTGGCATGAGCATTGCCTCAGCCGCAATTGGTGCGCGCGCAGGTCAGGCAAAATGCGAAAGACTGCAGACCGCGAACGAGGCCGTGCGCAAGGACCTGCGCAAGCGTAGCCGAGACAAGGACCGCGCGCCAAGCACACGTGAAAACTACAAAGACGCAGCCGCCAAGGCGACGATCACGCATGGAGTATTCACTGCACCGGGCGGCGGATCATCCGTCGTACGTGCCTGCTCACGCAGTCTGGTGAACCGGCGCTATTCCGGCATGTCGAAGGGGATGCCGCTGAAGAAGCCGACCGCCGCGGGGGGACGCAAGCCGAGCAAGGCCTGTGGCGGCCATACCTATGCGGAATCGCGTTCCGACAAACGGGGAGGGGCGCATCCGACCCATACGGAGTCGCGGATCATCGAGGATCTCTTCAAGCCCGGTGCGCCCAATCCGGCTGGGGGTAAGTTGCTGCTGGCGATCGACTGGACGACACCAAGACCACCCGAAACTTCACAGGACGCCTGTGATGCCTGCAAGAAGCTGCTGTGCAAGGTGGATTCCGCCAGCAATCCCGGCTCTGGCTGTATCGAAATCAAGATCTGCCATGGCGATCCCGCCAAACCCAAAAGTCCCAAGGATCTGGGTTACTGCGACTGATCCACATAGGAGGCCGAGTTGGAGTTTCCCGACTATATTCCCCGCGAAGTGCCGCTGGCGGGCGACCGCTTTGTCTGGAACGGAACTCTTGACCACGTTGGTCAGCTTGAAGGTGCAACGCGCTTGATGGCAAAGTTTGGCGACATCAATTCCTGCGGCTGCTTCGCGTTGGCGTCGGGTCTGGCTCTCTGGGGCGCAGCACGGTTTTCCCATCTGATGGATATCTCCACTCTGGGCCACGTTTCCGATGCTGCACTGGCCTTCATGTGCGCCCCACAAAGCGTGGACTTCGGACCAATCCTTGAAGAAAAGGTACCAGAGGCGCCCAAGGTCCTCTCAGCCTTTCGCAAGTTCCGCTGGCTGTCGATGGTCTGCGTGCTTCCCGGTCGCTGGGCCGACAACAAGGTGCCGCCGATGCGCGACCTCTATCACTTGGCGCATCTGCTGCGGCACCTGCTGGACAAGGCCCATCGCCCGGCCTTCGACCTCTGGCTGGATGAGGCCTGCCACAACGTCCGCTATCTGGCCCCCCGCCCGCGCGAGGGGCTGACCAGGCTGGACAACGACGAGCCGACCGCCGCGGAAATCCGCGCCTATGTCGCGCCCTATTGGGGCCATCCGGTACCACGCGCGGCGCTGGTTTCGACCTTGGATGCGGGTGAGGCCGCCATACGCTTCAGGGCAGAAATCGCGGCAATCGACTGGGCTGCCAACCCCTATGTCTCCCGCGCGCCCGACCCCGACGAAGCCTATGGGGTGCTGCGATGAACTTTGACGCCCTTCTGGCACAGGCTCCGGCCATTGCACGGCTGGATTATCCGTGGGACGACTGGAACGTGTTCGATGCCTATCAGGACTATGCCACCGGTCGAGAGGACGACATCGAGGCGCTGAGTGATGCGGCGAAGCTCGCACTGGCGATTGGCCTTGGCGAATGGCTTTTCGCGGCGCTGCACCACCATGATATTGACCACTCGACCGAGCAGCAGCTTGGCGCCGCTTGGACCACATTCTCGGAGACGCATTTCCCGATCTACTGGGAAGTCGATGCCGAGGAATGGGCTGGCCCTTACCGGGGCGTTCTGTCCATGGTCATCACCCTGCTGAACGACGCGATCTTCTGCCTTCACGAAAGCCCGGTGGTGGGTATGCGTCCGGACTGGCTGTTGATGTATTGCCAGATCATCTTCGCCGACCGCGACCCCTTTGCCGATTGGTTCGAACGGGCGCTGGTCGCGCTTGCCACCGTGCCGAGTACACAGGGCGACGATCCCGACTTTGATCCGCTGGATCCAAGGATGGTCTATCGCCCGCCAGTGTCGCGGCTTTTTCTGGGTGACCTTGGCCGGTATGATGAGGCGCGCGAGCGCGCAAGGGTGGCGGCCTTCGCCAATGGGCTGGAGGCCGAGAATCCGCTGGTCGAGCGGCTGTGACCCCCCTTCAGTTCAACTGCACGCTTGCGCCCTGAACGCGGTTGGCGCCCTCGGCGCGGGTCAGAATATCGGTGCCGCGGATCGTGACGCGGCCCTCGGCGGTCAGCGTGATAGAGGCCTTGCCGCAGCGGAGCGTCAGTGCGTCGCGGGCGTTGATCACCTGTGTCGCGCCATCGGCCTCGACCATCACGGCGGGGGGCTGCAACAGGCCGATCAGCAAAAGCCGGGCGCCGGTTCCGCCAAAGGGCAGCACCGCGACCTCCCGGCCGGTCATCGCCGGGCTGACCGGGATCAGCGACGCCGCAGGCTCGACCGGGCCGCCCGCGCGGGAGACAAGCGGCTGGCCCTCAGCATCAAAGCCCACAAGCGTTGCCGACATGGCTTGCGCCAGCAGGCGCGGAAAGCCGTCATCCATTGCCGCCCTCCTCCTCGTCGATGAAGTCATAGCCAAAGCCGCCCGGCCCGCCGGTGACGCGCACCCGACCAAGGGTGCTTCCGTCAAGCTTGCGGTTCAGCACCTGCCGGCTGAGTTCGGGCAGAAGCGTGTTGGTCAGGATCGCATCGATCATGCGCCCGCCGGATTCAACTTCGGTGCAACGCGACTTGATCGTCTCCATCACGCCCTCGCCGATCTCCAGTTCCGCCCCGTGGCCTGCGCGCAGGCGCCGGGCGATACCGCGCAGCTTGTGCCCGGCGATCGCCTCGATCATCGCGTCCGAAAGGGGATAATACGGGATCGTCACGACACGGCCCAATAGGGCCGCCGGAAAGACCCGCAGCAGCGGCGCGCGCAGGGCCGCAGTCAGGTCGTCCTGCTCGGCGGGCGCGCGTCCCGCATCGGTCATGGCCATGATCTCGTCCGAACCCACATTCGAGGTCAGCAGGATCAGCGTGTTCAGAAAATCGATCCGCCGCCCTTCGCTGTCGTCCATCATCCCCTTGTCAAAGACCTGAAAAAAGATCTCGTGCACGTCGGGATGGGCCTTCTCGACCTCGTCGAGCAGGATGACGGAATAGGGTCTGCGGCGCACCGCCTCGGTCAGGATGCCACCCTTGCCGTAGCCCACATAGCCGGGGGGGGCGCCCTTCAGCGTGCTGACGGTATGGGCCTCTTGAAACTCGCTCATGTTGATGGAGATGAGGTTTTGCTCGCCGCCGTAAAGCGCATCGGCCAGTGCAAGCGCGGTTTCGGTCTTGCCCACGCCCGACGGGCCGCAGAGCAGGAACACCCCAATGGGTTTTTCCGGCGCGCCAAGCCCCGCGTATGAGGTCTGGATGCGTGCGGCGATCATCTCCATCGCGTGATCCTGCCCGACCACCCGCTCGGACAGCAGCGAGGCAAGCCCAAGCGCACGCTCGGTCTGGCTGGCCAGCATCCGGCCTGTGGGGATGCCGGTCCAGTCCTGCACGACCGACGCCACCGCGCCCCGATCAACCGA
Organism: Gemmobacter aquaticus; assembly: GCF_007859075.1. GTDB lineage: Bacteria > Pseudomonadota > Alphaproteobacteria > Rhodobacterales > Rhodobacteraceae > Gemmobacter > Gemmobacter aquaticus. The sequence continues at coordinate 49,037 of NZ_VOAK01000027.1, read as the reverse complement.
AGGCAGGATCAGCGGGCGCTCACCCTGCACCGATGCCAGTTCCGCCATGCGGGCGCGCAGGTCCGACAGCATCGCAGCCCGATCCTCGGGCGTGGGCGCGGGCGTTTCCTCCTCGGCAGGCGGCAGGTCGCCTGCGCTGCTGGTTTCATCCACCGCTGCACCCGCGCCGCGCAGAGAGGACCGCATCGACAGGATATCGGCAACCAGCGCCTTCTCTGCCTCCCAGCGGGTCGTCGCCTCTGCCAGTTCGGCGTCGGCGGTGGCGCGGGCGGCCTCGACCTCGGCGCGGCGGGCGGTCACGTCGATCCCCACCTGCCCCTCGCGTTCGATGATCGCGGATTCGATCTCCAGCGCCTGCTGGCGGCGGGTGATGTCCTCGACCTCGGCGGGGGTGGCGTGCTGGCTGACGGCCACGCGGGCGCAGGCGGTATCAAGCAGGCTGATCGCCTTGTCGGGCAACTGGCGCGAGGGAATATAGCGATGCGAGAGGCGGACCGCAGCCTCCAGCGCTTCGTCGAGGATCTCGACCTGATGGTGGGTCTCCAGCACGCCTGCAATGCCGCGCAGCATGCGGATGGCGATCTCCTCGGCGGGCTCCTCGACCTTGACCACCTGAAAGCGGCGGGTCAGGGCGGGGTCCTTCTCGATATGCTCCTTGTATTCGGCCCAGGTTGTCGCGGCGATGGTGCGCAACTCGCCCCGTGCAAGCGCAGGCTTCAGAAGGTTCGCGGCATCGCCGGTGCCAGCCGCGCCCCCGGCCCCGATCAGGGTATGCGCCTCGTCGATAAACAGGATGATCGGCACATCCGACGATTGCACCGCATCGATCACCGACTTCAGGCGCTTTTCAAACTCGCCCTTCACGCTGGCCCCGGCCTGCATCAACCCGATGTCCAGCATGTGCAACTCGACCCCGCGCAGGCTGGGCGGCACGTCGCCGCGCGCCAGACGCTGGGCAAACCCCTCTACCACGGCGGTCTTGCCCACCCCGGCCTCGCCCGTCAGGATCGGATTGTTCTGGCGGCGGCGTAGCAGGATGTCGATGATCTGGCGGATCTCGCCATCGCGGCCGATCACCGGGTCGATTTTCCCGGCGCGGGCGCGTTCGGTCAGGTTGGTCGCATAAAGATCCAGCGGCGATTGCCCCCCGGCGGGGGCGGCGCGGGTTTGCTGCGCGGGCGCATCGTCAGTCCCTTCGGCCGAGTCGGCCAGAAGATCGGGCAATTGCGCCAACATCGTAGCGGGGTCGAGCTTGTCGAACTCCAGACTGATCTTGAAGAGCAGCCCTTCCAGCACCGGCACGCGCAGCGCGCCCAGCAAGATATAGGCCGACCGCACGCGATCATCCCCGAACTCCAGCCCGCCAAGCGCCCAAGCCTCGCGGATCGCATGAAAGATGTGGTCGGAAAACTCCTCGACCGCGCTTGCGCCGCGGGGCAGCGCATCCATGGCGCGGGCCAGATCACCCTCGAGCCGGGCCGGATCAACCCCCGCCGCCTGGCAAAGGATCGCCGCATCCGAACGCGGCATATCCAGCAGGCCGGCGATGAAATGCACCAGCTCCACATAAGGATTGCCGCGCGTCTTGGCCGCCTGTGCCGCAGCCGAGAAGGCCTGAAGGCACAGCGGATTGAGCTTGCCTACCAATTCCTTGCGTTTGATCGTCTCGGGGGAACCTTGCCGCGCCATGTCGTCGCCGCCTCCCTGCCAATGCGCCCGCAGCGGCGCGTGTGTCAAAAACCCGAAAAATAAATTCGTCACCTGACTGCGGTTCAGTCTATTCTGGAATGATCGATAAAGCGACTGTTTTGCACGAAGTGACTTTTGCCTGAACGCGGAGGGCTGCGATGCTGGACCCCATGCCGGGCGACATTTTCCGCCCCGGTCAGGTGCTGAACAACACCTATGAGATCGAGGGCGTGATCGGACGGGGCGGCACGGGCGAGGCCTATCGTGCGCGCAATCAGATCTCGGGCCGGACGGTAGCGATCAAGGCGCTGAACCGGCAGTTCTCAGGCAATGATGACTATATCGCGCTCATGCGGCGCGAAGAGCAGATGCGCGATATCGTGCATGATGCCGTGGTGCGCTATTCCGAATGCTCGCGCTCGGATCAGGGGCAGGTGTTTCTGGTCATGGACTATGTCGCGGGTCCGTCGATCAGCGATGTGATGGCCCGGCGACGGCTTGAGCCGCGCGAGCTTCTGATCATCGCCCATCGCGTGGCCGAGGGGCTGGTGGCCGCGCACGGGCGCGGGATCGTCCATCGTGACCTGTCGCCCGACAACATCATTCTGCGCGACAGCAGCCCGGAACGAGCGACGATCATCGACTTCGGCATCGCCAAGGACACGGCGGCAGGCGCGCGCACCATCGTGGGCAACGATTTCGCCGGAAAGTACGAATATGCTGCCCCCGAACAGCTTGAGGGCAAGGCAGAGCCGCGCTCCGATCTTTATGCCCTTGGCGCGCTGCTTCTTGCGGGCTTTCGCGGACAGGTGCCCTTTGCCGGGGCCACGCCAGGCGAGATGATCCGGCGTAAGCAAAGCCCGCTCGATACGACCGGCGTGCCTGAGCCGCTGAAGGGTGTGATCGAGGCGCTGTGCGCCCCGCGCCTGACCGACCGGCCCCGCGATGCCGCATCCGTGGTGGCGCGGCTTGACCAGATCCTGCGCCCTACCTCGGCCCGTGAGAGGCGACAGGCCGAAGGTGCGCCGGGACGGCGCGGCGGCTGGCTGTGGGCGGGCCTTGCGGCGGTCCTGCTGGCCGTGGCGGGCGGGGCCGCATGGCAGATGGGGCTGGTCCCTGGACTGACCGAGACACCCCTGCCGCGTGCCGATCCCTGGCGGCTGGAGGCTGCGGCCCCGCAGGATGGCGCGGCCCGCCTTTCGGGCAATGCGCCCGACACCGATACCGCCGTGGCACTGGCCCGCGCCTATGGCACGGCAAGCGGGGTCATGCCGCCTGAAGGGGCGCTCACACTGGCGACCGGGATGCCCGGCCCCGGCTGGCCAAAGGCCGCATCCGACATTCTGGACGAGATGCAGGGGCTGGCCGACTGGTCGATCACCCTCTCGGGCACCACGGCCGAGGTGTCGGCACTTGCCCCCGATGCCACCTTGCGTGACGCGGCCGTTACGCGGCTTGACAGTTGGGCGGCCGCGTCGGGCATGACGCTGACCCGCCGCATCGCAGCCGGACCGCGCGCGTTGCCGGTCGCCACCGTTGCCGATGCGCTGGCGGCGCTGGCTGATTGCGGGCCACTGGCGCAGGCGGCGGCAGAGGGAAGTTATGCGCTTGGCGACACGATCACCGTCACCGGTACGGTGGCCAGCGCCCAGACCACCGACCGTCTGCGCGCGGCGCTGCTGCCTGCGATCGGTGACCGGCGCCTGCAGATAGATGCCTCCGTCCTCGACCCCAACCTGTGCGCGGTGCAGGCGGCCCTGCCCGAGCTGCCCGCGAACGGGCTATCGATCTGGCTGGGTGACGGCATGACCGGGCAGGCCAATCTCTCGGGCGTCTTCCACGCCGGACAGAACCCGATTGCCGAGGTGCAGGCGCCTGCAGATGCCGCCCGTGGCATGCTGTGGGTGGCGATTGTCGACACGACCGGAAAGGTCTTCAACATCCTGCCCAACATCCACAACGAGGAACAGGCGCTCGGCGCACTTGGCGTGGTCGAGGGGGGCCTGCGGCGCGTGCGTGTGCTGCACCGTCTTGCAGATCTGGCAAACGATCCGAACCTGATGGCGATGCGCGTCACCGATGCCGATTTCGGCAAGAGCATGGTGGTCGCGATCCTGTCCGACCGGCCGCTGTTTCCGACCCGGCGCCCGACCGAGGAATCCGTTGCATCCTTTGTCGCGGCGCTGTCCGAAACCCGCGCGGCCGATCCGGGCAACCTGCGGGCCGTGGCCACGCGCCTTCTTGACTCGCGCCCTTGACCCTCACCGAGAACGTTGCGCGAATCAGTCTCCTCTGACACGATTTGAACCAGATTTGTTAAAGTTCCAGTTTACTTATTGAAAGGCAGTCGGGCGATGGGGGAACTTGAGGAGTTCCTCGCCCCGGTGGACCATTCCAATCCCTCCGGGGTCGAGTTACGCAACGATGCACGCTTCCATGCGCTAGAGCGCAGCCTTGAACCTGCGGCGCGCAGCGCAAGGGTTGTGGGCGACTCTGCCACGCCGCGCACGCCGCCCATCGACTGGGACGGCCTGTTGAAAGATGCGGCCGAAATGGCCCGCTCGGGCCGCGATCTGCGGCTTCTGGCGATGGTGACCCGCATGGCGACCCATCAGCGCGGGCTCGAAGGGCTGGGCGACGCGCTTTCGATGCTGACAGCAACCGTAGAGCAATGCTGGGACCACTTGCACCCTGCCCTGCGCGACGCGCCGTCGCGGCGTGAGGCGGCGCTGCGGCGCATCAATGCGCTCTATCAGCTGGAGAACACCGACAACGGCTTGATGACCGACCTTGCGTTGAACACCGTCTTTACCCTGCGCGGGATCGGCGCGGTGACGGGCAGCGATCTGGCCGCCGTCGCAATCAACCGGGCCACCGTCATTTCCGAGGCGGCCGATGGTCTGGGCGAGAAGGAAAAGGCCGCTCTTGCCGCCGCGCATGAGGCACAGGTGGCAAGAACCTCGACCGCGCTCAAGGCCCTTGCCACAGAGCGGCCCGAGGAACTGGCAGCCCTGGCCGCCGCCGCAGGCCGGGCGCGCGCCGCCCTTTCGGCGCTGGAGGCTGCTCTTGACGCCCGTGTCGCCGAAAACGGCGTGGGCGTGCGCTTTGCCGCCCTTGGCACCTTGATCGGCCGTATCGCGCAAAGCCTTGCCGGGGCCGAGGCTGCCCCTGCGGACACCGCCGCACCACAGGCCGATGGAGCACCCGCGCCGGTCATGCCGGCACCCGAGGGCGGCGCGGCCATCCCCGGCCAGATCACCTCGCGCCGCGAGGTCGAGCGCTGCCTCGACCTGATCATCGACTTTTACGAACGGACCGAACCGTCCTCGCCCTTGCCGCATCTGGCGCGGCGGATGCGCAAGATGGTGCCCATGACCTTCATGCAGCTGATGGAAGAAATCGCGCCCTCGGGGATGAAGGAATTCCGCGCCGTGGCTGGTGTGATCGACGAGAAATCAAAGTGACAGGAGAGCCGGGAGATGAGCGAAAGTAAGGCAAAGGTAATCGAACGCAACCGCGCCCCGCGTGTGCAGATCGCCTATGACGTCGAACATTACGGCAGCCCGACCACCATCGAATTGCCCTTCGTCATGGGCGTGATGGCCGATCTGGCCGGCAAGTCGGAAACCCGCGAGGCGATGAAGCCCGCCGCCGAGCGCGCCTTTGTCGAGGTCGACGCGGGGCGCTTTGGCAAGTTCATGGAGGCACTTTCGCCACGCGTGAAGGCCCGCGTGCCCAACCGCCTGCCCGGCAGCGGCGAGGACGCCCCGGATGAGGAGATGTTCGTCGACCTCAGTTTCAAGTCGATGGGCGATTTCGCCCCCGACAAGATCGCCGAACAGGTGCCCGCGCTGGCCGAGTTGCTGAGGATGCGCCGGCAACTGGAAGAGCTGCTCGGCTACATGGACGGCAAGGTCAGTGCCGAAAAGCGCATCGCGCAACTGCTGACCAATGAGCCGCTGCTGGCCCAGGTCGCCGAAGAGGCGATCAAGGCCACCAAGACCGGAGAGTGAGCCATGGCCGAACAGGAAAAACAGGGCACCGCCCCCGCCGCATCCGAAGCCCAGGCCATCGATCTGGGCGAATTCAGCGACCTGCTGGAGAAGGACTTCCGCGTCCGTGATGATGAGAGCGCGAAGCTGCAGAAACTGGTTCAGAACCTTGCCATCGCCGCGACCGAGCGGTCCGGCACGGCCACGATTTCCGGCAATGCAGTCAAGTCTATCAAGTCACTGATCGCGGGCATCGACAGCCTTCTGACCCAGCAGATGAACGAGATCCTGCACGCCCCCGAGGTGCGCCAGATCGAAGGCACATGGCGCGGGCTCTATTACCTTGTGAACAACACAGAGACCGACCAGAAGCTGAAGATCCGGGTGCTGAACATCACCAAGGACCAGTTGGCCGACCAGCTGGAGGATTTCGAAGGCCAGATGTGGGACCAGTCGCCCGCCTTCAAGAAGCTCTACACCGAGGAATACTCGATGTTCGGGGGCGAGCCCTTCGGCGCCATCGTCGGCGCCTATGAGTTCAGCCACCACCCCCGCGATGTGGGGCTTCTGCGCAACCTCTCGGGCATCTGTGCCAGCGCCCATGCCCCCTTCATCGCCGCCGCTGCGCCACAGTTGTTCCGCATGGAAAGCTGGCAGGAACTGCCCAACCCGCAGGACCTGCAGCAGATCGTGTCGTCCCCCGACTATGCAAGCTGGCAATCCTTGCGTGAAAGCGAGGACAGCCGATACATCGGCCTGACCATGCCGCGCGTGCTGGCCCGCCTGCCCTATGGGGCGGCCACCGTTCCGGTCAAGGGCTTTGCCTTTGAGGAAGAGCTCGACGGCAAGCATGACCATTACGTCTGGATGAACGCAGCCTTCGTCATGGGCGTGAACATCAACCGCAGCCACAAGCTTTTTGGCTGGGGCACCCAGATCCGAGGCGTGGAATCGGGTGGTGCCGTGCTGAACCTGCCGGTCCATACCTTCCCCACGGATGACGGCAGCGTTGCGATGAAGTGCCCCACCGAAATCGCCATCGATGACCGACGCGAGGCTGAACTGGCCAAGCTCGGCATGATGCCGATCCTGCACCGCAAGAACACCGATATCGCGGCCTTCATCGGCGCCCATTCTCTGCAGGATGACGAAACCCGCGCGGGCCGGCTGGTCGATACCGATGCGCAGGCCAACGAACGGCTTTCGGCAAACCTGCCTTACCTTTTCCCGGTGTGCCGCTTTGCCCATTACCTGAAGGCCATCGCCCGCGACAAGATCGGCACCTTCAAGGAACGGGCCGACATGCAGGTTTGGCTCAGCGAATGGATCAACCGTTACGTGCTGGCCAATACGGCGATGGCCGATGACAAGCAAAAGGCCAAGCGCCCGCTCGCGGCCGCCGAGGTGCAGGTCGACAGCGTAGAGGGACGGCCCGGCTATTACGCCGCGCGCTTCTACTTGCGGCCGCACTACCAGCTGGAAGGCATCAACGCGAGCCTGCGGCTGGTCTCAGAACTGCCTTCGGTGAAGGGCGCCTGACGCGCGCGCCCTGCGCCATTCCCGGAGGATCGCTTGTTTATTTAGTGCAGATGCGACTGAACCGAAAGGAATGAGACAATGGCATTTACCGGTTATCTGAAGATCGAAGGAATCGACGGCGAGTCCAAACGCGCGGACCACGAGGGCGAGATCGACTGCTTTGGCGTGGGCTGGAGCGTGGTGCAATCCTCGTCCGCAGCCACCGGCAGCGGCCGCACCCGCGGGCGGGCCAAGATCAACGATTTCACATTTTACAAGTGGATGGACGCGGCCTCGCCCTATCTGGCGCTGGCCTGCATGCAGGGCAAGGCCTTTGAGGAGATCGTCTTCATGGCCCGCAAGGACTCGGGCGAGGCGCATCTCGATTATCTCGAGGTCACGCTGAAGAAGTGCATCATCACCAGCTACCAGATGTCCCAGACCAGCGAAGAGGTCGAGGGCAATGACATGATCAAGGAAGAGATCAACATCTCGTTCGAGGAGGTCAAATACAAATATGTCGTGCAGGCCGACGACCATTCGGCCGGCGACGAGCATGAGGTCGAATACGATCTGGTTGCCGGCAAGTAACGCCGCGCGTCTGACACCCGCGCCCTTGCAATCGGCAGCCTGACTGCCGGCCAGCCCGGAGACCTGCCCGATGATCGATGCCAATGTCCCGATGCAGTCTCGACAAGAGGCGGTCCAGCCCAGCCTCTGGGACCGGCTTGTGGATGACTTGCCCGGATTGGCTGCCGAGATCGCGCGGGCGCGGGCGGAACTGGCGCGCGACATTGGCGAGACCCGCCTGGCGGCCCTGATCGACCGGGGCCGCCGGGGACTTGATCAGGACAGCACCCTGACGGACGACCAGCGCCGCGCGCTGGTCCTGCTGTTCAACCGGCTGGAGCGGCACAGCTTCCTGCAGGAACGCGGCATCGTCGTCACGCCTGAGGTGCTGCGCGAAGCGGTCCGGCGCGACATCGAGGCGTTGTTCAACGTCGAACGCATGGAGTCGCGGCTGCTGGTCACGCCCACCGAACGCGGGACGGCGCTGGACCCGGCCGATGTGCTAGCCGATTTTCCCCATGTGCGCCGCTCGGTCCTCAACTATGGCGTGCCCTGCTTTTCTGGCCGGCGCGCCCGTGACTTTGACCCCGAGGCACTGGCCCGCGAACTGCGCGAGGTGGTGGCAACCTTCGAGCCCCGCCTCAAGCGTGACAGCCTGCGGGTAAAGGTCGAGACGGGCGCCAAGACCGGTTTGCGCGTGGTGATCGAGGGGGTGCTGATGCTGACCCCCACACCGGAACGCCTGCGCCTTGCCACCACCATTGACCTGGACAGCGGCCGGGCCATGACCGCGCGCGAGGATCGCTGATGGACAGGCATTTCCTCAGCTACTACGAGTCCGAACTCGCCCATATCCGCGAGCTGGCGGTTGAATTTGCCGCGCTGCATCCGGTGGTGGCGCAAAACCTGTCGCTGACTTCGGTCCCCTGCCCCGACCCTTATGTCGAGCGGCTGCTGGAGGGCGTCGCATGGCTCGCCGCCCGGACGCGCTACAAGGTCGAGGCGGAATCGACCCTGCAGGTGCGCAACCTGCTTGATGCGCTTTACCCTGACCTCGTAGGCCCCGCGCCTGCCATGTCCACCGTGGTCCTGCATCCGGGGCCGCAGGTCCAGACCATGCCGCAGGGCCATGTCGTGCGGCGCGGAACGCAGATGACGGCGGCCTTCCGCGAAGGGCTTGCCACCCGCGCGACCTATGCGACCGCGCAGGACGTGACACTCTGGCCCGTGGCGATCGACAGTGCCGACTATCTGCCGGACCGTGGCGCGATCAAGGCGCTGCGCCTGCCCGATGCGCAGACCGCAGAAGCCGAGGCGGCCATCCGGCTGGTCTTGCGCCGTGCCGGTCCCGGCGCGCTGGCCGAGCTGTCGCTTGACCGGCTGGATGTCAACTTTGCAGGAGGTGCGGCCTCGGGCGCGATCTTCGATGCGGTCTTCGGTGCAGGCGGCGGGGTCTGCGCCCGACCCGAGGGCGGTGCCTGGCACATGGCCTCCCCTGCCGCCATGCTGGGCCTTGCCGATACCGAGGCGCTGTTGCCCCGCCTGCGCCCGGCCTTTGAAGGCTACCGGCTGCTGCGTGAATACTTCCTGATGCCGGAACGCTTTCACTTTCTGCGCCTGTCCGGGCTGAACCCCGCCCTGCGGGCTGCCTCGGGCAAGGTGGAGATCCTGCTTCCCTTGACCCGGCCTGCGCCCGGTCTGGCTGATCTTTCTGCATCGGCCTTCCGGCTGTTCGCCACGCCGGTGGTGAACCTCTTTGAAAAGGAATGTGGCCTCGTCGAGCTTGATCCACGCAGGACTGCGCATGTGGTGCATGCCGACCGCGCCCGCCCTCTGGATTTCGAGATCTACCGGCTGCTCAACGTCGAGGATGCCGAGGCCGAGGGGCCAGAGGCGCGCCTGCACCAGTTGCATGCGATGGACCAGATGCGCGGATCGGGGCTGGTCTATACCACTGAACGCCGCTCGCGTCGGCCAACCGAGGATGAACTGCGTCGCGGCCAGACCCGCACCAGCCATGCCGGATCTGACCTCTATATCTCGGTCGCGCGCCTTCCCGGCGGCGCCGAGCCGCGCGCAGTACGCCGGCTGGATATCCGCGCGCTCTGCACCAATCGCGACCTGCCGATCCTTGATGACCAGCCGCGCCTGACCCCCGAGACCGGCGATCCGCTGGCCCGGATCGAGTTGATCGCGCCCCTGCGCCGCCCGCGACCGGCGTTGCAGGCGGGGCTTCCGCGCGTGGGGCAAGAGGGTGAGGCCGTGCAGGATGATCTGGCATGGCGTCTGGTGGGGCAGCTTGCGCTCAACCATCTGTCGCTGGCCGAAGAGAACCGCAACGCCGAGCCCTTGCGCGCGCTGCTGGACCTCTACGCCGACCGCGGCGACCCGGCCTTGACGCGCCATGCCCGCGCGATCACCCGCGTCAGCGCGCGCACGATCACCGAACGGTTGGGCCTGCCGGGGCCGCTCTGTTTCGGCCGCGGGGTCGAGATCACGCTGACGCTGGATGAGGCGGTGCTGTCCGGCGGCGCCGAGCTGCTGCTGCCCGCGCTGCTGTCGCAGCTTTTCGCACGCCATGCCGGGATCAACAGCTTTGTGCGCTGCAAGACGCGCCTTTCGCACAGACAACAGGAGGTGGCATGGCCGATGACGCCGGGCATACGCGCGCCGATCTGACGGCACCGCCGACGGAAACGGTCGAGGCCGGGTTCTTCCGGCTACTCGCCGGGCTGGAGGGGCCGGGACGCCGCTTTGGTCGTGCCGGTCGTCCGGGCGATGAGCCTGCCCGACTGGGTCAGCGTGCGCGCCTTTCAGTGGCCACGCGCGACATTGCCGGGATGCGCCCGGCAACGCCCCATCGCCCGGCCGAGGTCGAGGTCGAGGTGCTGGGCCTTCTAGGCCCCGAAGGCGCCATGCCGCTGCACATGACCCGCTGGATCATGGCGCGCCTGTCCGAGCGCTGGTTCGCGGGTGGCCGGGATACCGCCTCGGCCGATACGACCTTTCTTGATTTCTGCAACATGCTGCAGCATCGCCAGCTTGCCCTTTTCTGGCGGGCCTGGGCCGAGGCGCGGCCCGAGGTGCAACTGCCTTTCGGTCAAGGCGGCATGACGCTGGCGCTGACCGACGCCCTTGCCGGGATCGGCATGCCCGGTATGCAGATCGAGGGCGCCTCGCCCGCGCTGAAGCGCCGCCACGCGACCTCGCTGGGGCAGGCGGTTCAGGGGGTAGAGCGGCTGACCCGGCTTCTGGCCGATTTCATCGGTTCCCCGGTTCGGCTGATCGAGTTCGTGGGCCACTGGATGCCGATCCCCGCGCCCCTTCAGACCCGTCTTGGGCAGGCGCATTCCCTCCTTGGCCAGGGTGCGGTCGCGGGCGCGCGCAGCTATCAGCGCCAGACCCGCGCCGAGCTGCGCATCGGGCCGATCGATCTGCCCGGCTTTCTGCGTCTGGCCGATGATCTGCCGTTCCGCGCCCGTCTGGCTGATCTGGTGGTTTTTGCCGCCGGGCGCGAGATCGACTTCGACCTGCGCCCGGTACTTGCCGCGCCCGAAGTGCCTGCCGCCCGCATCGGTGCCAGCCGGCTTGGCCGCACCGCCTGGATCGCGCCATCAGGGCGGCGCGAGGGCGACGACCTGCGCTTGCGTAGCTTTACCGCGATGACGGAGGGCACGACATGAGCCTGCGTCTGGTGATCGAACATTCACCCTGCCCGCAGCCCCAGACCGAGCGCGTCCATCTTGGCGGCGATCTCTCGATCGGGCGGGGGGCGGATTGCGATTGGCAGATTGACGACCCCGAGATGTATGTCTCGCGCCGCCATTGCATCGTCACCGTGCGCGATGGCCGCTACAGTGTCACCGACGCCAGCCGAGGCGGGGTCTTCATCGATGGCGCCGACCGGCCACTTGGTGCGGGCAACTCGGCGCCGCTGCAACATGGCACGCGGCTTCGGCTGGGCGATGTGGTGATCCGCATCGAGCTTGTCGAGGCGCAGCGCACCGAACCCACCCCGCCGGCCCGGACCGAGGGGGGCTTCTTCTCCCGCGACGATTTCTTTACCCGGCCCGTGGCCGAGGCCGCGCCGCCCCCGCCCCGCCCCGAAAGCCTGCCCCAACCCTTTGGCAACCGCCCCGCCCCGCAAGCCGCGCCGCAGCGGCTGGACAGCCACTTCGCACTGGAGACCGCGCGCGCGCCAGCGGCCGAGGGTTTCGGCGCCGACAGTTTTTTCGGTCAGGTGACGCCCGATCCTATCCCTGAACCCGCCGCGCCGCCCGTGGTTGCGCCTGCCGAGCCCGAGCCTGTGCGGATACGCGAACGGCCTCCTCAGGTGGCGCCACCTCCCATGGCAGCGCCCGCATCCGACGCGCTGACTGCAGCCTTCCTGCGGGGGCTTGGCCTGGGCGATACCCCAGTGACCGAGGCCGAGATGGAGGCGCTTGGCCGCCGCTTTGCCCTGCTGGTCGAGGGGCTTGTGCAGCTTCTGCGCAGCCGCGCAGCGGAAAAGGGCAGCGCCCGCGTGGCCCAGACGGTGATCGGCGCCGCCGATGTGAACCCGTTAAAGTTCCTCGCCACGCGGGACGAGATTCTGGCCGCGCTGATACGCCCGCGCGGGCCGGGCTATCTTGACCCCGATGCCGCGATCGGGGCCGCTTTCCATGACCTGTCCGACCATCAGCGCCGCACATGGATGGGCGTGCAGGCCGCGCTGCGCCAGATGATCGACCGCTTCGACCCCGCGACCTTCGAGGCCGAGGTGACCGAGGCCGGACTTCTGAAGTCGCTGCTCTCGGGCGGGCGCGGAGCCCGGCTGTGGCAGCTTTACGAGACGCGCTATCGCGAGATGGCCCGTGCCGCCGAGGGCCGCTTTCTGGGCGAGATCGGCGCCGATTTCCGCGAGGCATATGAAGGCACAACAGACCGGAGGACAGACCCATGATCGACCGACGCATGTTCCTGCTGGCAGCCGCCGCCCTGCCGGTTGCCGCCTGCACCCCCGCAGGCCCCGGCGCCGCCACGGTGCGCGCCACCGCCCGCGCCGGCATGAACCCCGGCCCCGATGGCGCCGACCGTCCGGTGACGCTGCAGGTGGTGCAGATGCGCGGCAGCGGCGCCTTTGACAGCGCCGATGCCTTTGCGCTGCAATCGCCGCAGGCAGCCCTTGGCGTCGATTTCATCCGCGCCGACGTGATCACCCTGCCGCCGGGCGGCGACGTGTCCAAGGTGATCGCCTTTGATGCCGCGACAAGTGTTCTGGGCGTGATCGCGGGTTTCCGCGATCCGGGCGGCAAGGTGTTCCGGGCCAAGGTCGGGGTCGATCCCACCTCCTCGCCCGGCTTTCTGGTGGATGTCGGCCCCTCGGGCATCAGCCTGATGCCTGCCTGACGAACGGAGAACCCGATGAGCGACAGCAACAAGGTGGTCTGGAGCGAAGGGCTGTTCCTGCGCGCGCAGCATTTCCAGCAGCAGGATCGCCATGCCGAGGCGCTCTTGCGGGCAGGTCTGGCCGCACTGCCCCGGCAGAGCTTTGGTTTCACCCGGCTGACGCTTGATCGAGCGGCACTTGATGGGGGCCGTCTGGCGATCTCGGATGCGCAGGGGATATTTCCAGACGGCACGCCCTTTACCCTGCCCGGCACGATGCTGCCCCCGCCGCCCGTTCCGGTCGCGGCCAATGCCGCTGGCCTTGCCTGCCTTGCGATCCCTGCCGAACAGGCCGGAAACCCCAGTATTGACCCCGCCCATGCCGAACCGTCGGGCGCGCGCTGGCGCGGCACCTATCAGGTGGCACGCGATGCGCTGCGCGGCGGGGCCGAGGCCGAAGAGATCGAGACCGCCCGGCTTTCGGCCCGGTTTCTTCTGCCCGGCGAACAGGCCGCAGGCTATGTGACACTGCCCGTCGCGCGGCTGGAGGGGTTGCGTGCCGACGGGGCCGTGGCACTGGATGACGGGCATCTGCCGCCCGCGCTGACCATGGGGGCGGTGGCGTGGTATGCCAGCCTCTTGCAAGAGATCGTCGCAGGTCTGGACCGGATTGCCGATGCGCATGGTCGTCTGGTGGTCAGCGGCAGCGGCGCCTCGGTCGAGAACCTGATGATCCTGCATCTGGCCAATTCGGCGCGGCCGCGCCTCGCGCATGTTCTGGCGCAGAACCTGCATCACCCGTCAGAGCTTTATGAGGAGCTGGCGGGCCTTGCCGGGCAGATGGCGACCTTTGGTTCATCCCTGCGCCGGCTGAGCGAACTGCCCGGCTATGATCACACCGACCCGCAACCCGCCTATGCCGCACTCGCCGATACCTTGCGCTCGCTGATCCTGTCGCTGCGCCATGTCGAGCCAAAGTCGCGGGTGATGGCCGTCGCGCGCCACGCCCAGAACATCTGGAAGGTGCGGATCGACAACCCGGAAATCCTGCGCACATGCCGCATCGTGATCCGCGTGGGGTCCGAGATGTCGGACGAAAGCTTGCGCCGGATCTTTGTCGATCAGGCGACGGTCGGTGCGGCGGATGTGTTCGAGCAGCTCTGGAAATCGCGCCTGCCAGGCATTCCGCTGAAGCCGCTTTACTCGCAGCCGCGCGAGATCCCGTTTGATGGCGAGAGGCTCTGCCTTGAGCTGGACCAGAAATCAGAACATTGGGCGCATCTGCAGGACGCGCCCGGATTTGTCATCGGCGTCTCGGGCGTGCTTGAGCGCGAGCCGCAGATCGACTGTTACGCAGTGAGCCGGTGATGGGCGAAAACGACGATCCCTTTGGCCTTTCCAATGACGCAGGGCGCACCCGCATTCGCCCGGTCCGCAGCGACCGGCCTGCAGTCACCCAAGGGGCATCGTCCGGACCGCCTGCCGCTTTTGCACCCGCTCCCGCCGCATCGGGGGTCCGCGCCCGGTTGCGCCACAGCCGGGCGGGCGCCAATCCATTGGTCGCGGCCTTTGCCCCCCTGATGGAGTTCGCCCCCGAGCTTGAGCGGGCGACCGCCCCGCCACAGGCCGAAAGCCTGCGCGTGCGGCTATTCGATGCGCTGATCGACGCGCGCGATGCAGCCGTGGGCCAGGGGGTGCCGCTGGCCCGTGCCGATCAGGGGGCGTGGTGCGTGGCCGCGCTGATCGACGATCTGGCGCTGAACACCCCATGGGGCGGGCACAGCGACTGGCCGCGCCAGCCCCTTGTCACGCAACTGTCGGGTGAGGTCGATGCCGGGACCCGGTTCTTTGAGCGTTTCGAGGATCTGCTGCGCCACCCCAACCGCGATCCGCATCTTCTTGAACTGGCCTATCTCTGTCTGGGTCTTGGGTTTCGGGGCAAGTACCGTGTGCAGGGCACCGCCGCCGATGGTGCGATCCTCGCGCTGCGCGGACAGGCCGCCCGTTTGTTGCGCAACCCCGATCGCGAGCAGGCCCCCCTTTCGCCGCATTGGCAGGGCGTGGCCGCCCCCGATCAGCCCCGCCGTTTTGCCCTCCCCCTCTGGGCGGTCGCAGTGGCGGCAGCCGCGCTTGTCACCGGGATATATGCAGGGCTTGGCCTGCAGCTTTCCACCCGAAGCGAGCAGCTTTTCACCCTTGCAAACGCCCTGCCCCCGACACAGCGTGCGGAACTCTTTCGCCCGGTGCGCGATACCGCCGCCGAGCCGCCGCAGATAGAGCTTGCCCCCACAAGCTTTGAGCTTCTACCCGCCATCACCGCGGCTGCCCCGCCCGAGACCGCCAAGGCAATCGACGGGAACGAAGATCCGGCGCTGGTCGTCCTTCGCCTGCAAGGCAGCGCACCCGAGCTGTTCCGGTCGGCCAAGGCGGATCTGAACCCCGAATACCAGCCGCTGATCGCGGCCATCGCCGGGGTTCTGAAAGAGAATGACGAGCTGATCGGCGGCGTCACCGTCATCGGCCATACCGACAACGTGCCGGTGCAGCGTTCCAACCCCTTCGCCTCGAACCAGGGCCTGTCAGAGGCGCGGGCAGAACGGATCGCGGCCCTGCTGGCCGCAAGCGGCGTGCCCGAGGCGAAGCTGCGTCACGAAGGCCATGCCGACGCCGAGCCGATTGCCGGCAATGACACAAAGGAGGGCCGCGCCCGCAACCGTCGCGTCGAAATCCGGATCGAGAAGAGGCTTTAATGCGCATCCTGAAGGCGATCCTGCGGTTTCTGTTTTCGAGGCGGCTATGGACCGCCATCGGGCTTTTGCTGCTGTGCGCACTGATCTGGCTGTTCGGGCCCCTGCTCGCCATCGGTGATCTGGTTCCGCTGGAGTCCGAGTTTGCGCGCGGGATCACCATCGGCGCGCTGCTGATCCTGTGGCTGTTCTCGCTTCTTCTGACGCAACTGCGCGCGGCGCGGCGCAACCAGCTGTTCGTGACCGAGCTTGCCCAACCCACTGCAGCCCCCACGGCACGGCCCGGCGATGCCCAGATGGCCGAGGTCACGTCAAAGTTCCAGAACGTGCTGGCCGAGATGAAGCGTGCCAAGATCGGCAACCGCCGCTTTCTGCGCGATATGCCGTGGTATCTGATGATTGGCCCACCGGGCACCGGCAAGACCACCGCACTGCGCCAGTCGGGGCTGCATTTCCACATCGACCTGACCGACGACCTGCAAGGCGTTGGCGGCACACGCAACTGCGACTGGTTCTTTACGGAAACCGCCGTGCTGATCGACACCGCCGGGCGCTATGTGCAGCAGGCCAGCGACCCCGAGGCCGATGCCCGCGAATGGGGCGGCTTTCTGGACTTGCTGAAACGGCACCGGGGGCGGCGCGCGTTGAACGGGGTGATCGTCGCGCTGTCCTCGCGCGAGTTGCTGGGGCCAGAGGCCGAGTTGCGCGCCCATGGACGCGAGATCCGCAAGCGGCTGACCGAGTTGCGCGAAAGACTGGGCATCCATCTGCCTGTCTATCTGCTGATCACCAAGGCCGACCTGATCCCCGGTTTCGAGGCATTCTTCGCCGATCTCACCTCGCGCGATCGCGAACAGGTCTGGGGCGCCACACTGCCAACCGGCGGCCGCGTTGACGGCCAGAGCATCGAACATGAGATGCAGACGCTTCTGGCACAGCTGGAGGCGCGGCTCGCCGGGCGCATGGCCGAGGATGCAGCCCTGCCCCGCCGCGCCGAGATCTTCCGCTTTCCCGCGCAGACCGCCCGGCTGGAGGCGCCGCTGAAGCTGTTGATCGACGTGGTATTCGGGGAAAGCCGCTATGAGGAGAGCCCCTGGCTGAGGGGCTTCTACCTCACCTCGGCCACGCAGGAAGGCTCGCCCATCGACCGGCTGGTGAGCGAGTTGTCTTCGGCCTTTGGCATGATGGCCGAGCCCCCGCCGCGCCGTGCCCATGCGGATACGCGGTCCTATTTTCTGCGCAACCTGATCACCGATGTGATCTTCCCCGAGGCGGGGCTTGGCGTCTTTGACCCCGCAACCGAGCGGCGGCGGCGCTGGATCTGGCGCGGCTCGCTGGCGGGGGCGGTGTTCCTGACCGCGGCCCTTGGCCTTGCATTCCTCTATGCCTTTCTGCGCTGGTCGGGCGGCATCGCCGATCAGGAGCGTTTGCTTGCCGACCTGTCGGGGCGGCTCTCAAATGTCGCGGCGCGTCAGGCACCGACCGATCCGCTGGACCTCGATCTCGCGCTTGAGGCGGCCACCACGGTCGAGGCCGCGCGAACCGAAGTGCCGCAGAACGCGCTGACGCTTCTGGGCCCCACCGCCAGCGCCGAGATCGCCCGCGCCCAGACCGTCGCCTATGAGCGCACGCTGAAAAACGTGCTGGAGCCGCGCATGGTGGCGCTGCTGGAGGCCACGCTCTGGCGCAGCATCCGTGACCCCGATTTCCTGCTGGGCGGTCTCAAGGCCTATTTCATGCTGACGGGGCTTGCGCCATCGGACCGTGATTTCCTAGCTCGCTGGTGGCAAGAGGCGCTGCCCGCAGAGGCCCCCGTCGATCCCTTCCCGACCGAGGCGGCGCTGGCGCATCAATTGGCCGCGATCGACCGGATGTCACGCGATCCCGATCGCATCGCCCCTGACCAGACCCTTGTGGCAACCGCGCTGGAAAGCATCTGCACCATCCCCCTTGCCGTGCGTGCCTATGGCGCGCTGCGGCAAGAGGCGGCGATCACCGACCTGCCGGAATGGATTCCGGCAGAAAAGGCGGGGCCCAACGGCACCCGCGTTCTGACGCGGCTGTCGGGCAAGACGCTGCGCGTGGGGCTGCCCGGCGCCTATACCTATGCGGGCTTCCACGATGTCGTCCTTCCCCTGATCCCCGAGATCGCCGCGCAGGCCGCACTTGACCGGGCGGTGTTTGCGGGGGGCTGCGCCGAAAGCTCTGACGCCTCGGTCGCGACGCTCGAGGCTGATATCCTGAAGCTCTACGGCGACGATTTCATCGCCCAGTGGGATGGCTTCCTGCGTGACGTGCGGCTTGCGCCCTTGAACGACCTGACACTGGCGACGGCGAACCTCAAGGATCTGGCAAGCCCGGACAGCACACTCAAGCGCCTCTTGCGCGCGATTGTCGATGAGACTGATCTGACGCGCCCGGCCGAGGCGGGCGCCGAAGGGGGCGAGGTGCCGAAGGGCGTGATCAATGCGGCCACCAAGAAGCTGGGCAAGGTGGGCAAGCTGATCAAGAAGGGAACCAAGCTTGCCGGGCAGGACGGCGGCGGCGCACCTGCCGATCCGCCGGGCACCGATATCGCCAGCCACTTCGCGCCGCTGAAATCGGTCATTGACGAGGTTGACGGTGTGCCGCCGCGCATCGCAGACGCCGAACTTGCGCTCGGCGCGCTGGCAAACGAGTTGCAGACCGTCGCGGCCAGCCCCGATCCGCAGGCCGCACTTCTGGCGCGTGGGGGCCTGCCGCAACTGACCGGGGCGCTGGCCGTGGTGGCGCAGGCCCTGCCCGACCCGGTGGATGACTGGGTGGGCGGCGTTGCGGGCGATACGATCACCGTCACGCGTGAGGCGGTGATCGCCCAGTTGAATGCGCGCTGGAAGGCCGATGTAATGCCCTTCTGCACGCAGGCCACCGCAGGGCGCTATCCCTTTGTCGCCGACAGCGCGATCGACGTGAATGTGGCGGATTTCCAGCGCCTCTTCGGCCCCGGCGGGATGATCGACAAGTTCGTGACCGACAATCTGCTGGCCTATGTCGATACGACCGTCCGGCCATGGGTCTGGCGTGCGGACTTCGGACTTGATCCCGCGCGGCTGCAACCCTTTGAACAGGCCAGATCCATCCGCGACGGGCTGTTTCCGGGCGGGGCCGGTCCGATCATGGCCTTCACGCTGGAGCCCAAGGACCTTTCACCCAATGCCGCGAGGGTGACGCTGAATCTCGATGGGCAGAACCTCGTCTACTTCAACTCGGCCGTGCGTCCGACACCGATGACCTGGCCGGGCAAGGACGGCACGAACCTCATCGCGCTTTCTTTCGCCCCCGTGGATGGCAGTGCCGAGGCCGTGATGTCGGAAACCGGGTCCTGGGCCTTCCTGCGGCTGATCCGCAAGGGTCGCCTCAGCCGGACCGATCTGCCCGAACTGTTCCGCCTGCGCCTGGCTTTCGGCGGCTTCAGCGCCGATTTCGAGTTGCGGGCGGCCTCGGTCGAGAACCCGTTTGACCTGCGCATGTTTGGCAATTTCCGATGCCCCGAGGGGTTCTGACCGCCCCCTTCGCCGGGTTCTTCGGCAAGCTGCCGACCACGGGTGATTTCGTCGCGCGGGGTCTGCCCGATGGCTTCCGCCTGAAATGGGACCCATGGGTTGCCCGCCATCTCGCACCGCGGCTGAACCGCAGATGGCCAGACGGCGGTCTGCGCTTCCGTCTGGTTTCGGGCGGGCGGATCGCGGCGGGGGTGATCCTGCCCGGGGCTGATCGGGTGGGTCGCGCCTTCCCGCTAAGCCTGATCCTGATTGCCCCGGCGCTGCCGGACCCTGAGGGGTTGGAGGGCTGGTGCGATGCCGCGGGCACACTGGACCCAAACCTGGGCGCAGATACCCTGTGGGATGCGCTTGAGGCGCTGCCGGTGCCCGAGGGCGCGGGCACGGATGCGCCCTTCCTGATCTGGGCGCGGGGCCAGCCGCCCCTGCCCCTTGATCCCGCCGCTCCGGATGCGGCGCTCGACCAGTTTCTGCCGGTTTAGGGCGAACGTCAGTTCATATTGATCTTCGACCCCTTGGCCGTGATATCCCCCCCGGCCTTGAGGTTGATCTTGCCCGACCCGTCAATGGTGATGTCCTTGCCCTTCAGGATGATCGTGCCATCCTTCTTCATGGTGATCTGGGCTGAGCCGCATTTCAGGGTAATCTCGTCAGTCACGTCGAAGGCGAGGCTTTTGCCGACCTTCACGCCCATATTGCCATCGACCTGCATCATCGCATCCTTGGCAACCGTGGTGGCCTGCGCACCGCCGATGGTATTGGCCTGATCGGCGCCTACGTTCAGCGTCTGCTTCGCGCCGATGGTGACCGACTGATCCGACCCCACCGAGACGGTTTGCCCGCCCCCGACTGTCCAGCCATCATCGGCGCCAATGGAATGGGTCTGGCCCGCGCCCACGGTCACGCTGCGACTGGCGCCGATCGTGTTCGTCTGCACTGCCCCCACGCTGCGCGTCTCAGACGCCCCCACCGTATCGACCCGCGCCGCCCCCACCGTCACCGCCTGCGCAATGGCGACGGTCTGGGTGTGGTTCGCCCCTATGGTCTCGGTCGAGTTTGACCCGATGGAGATCGTCTCGTTGGCACCCACCGTCAGCGACCGGTCAGCGCCCACGGTTTCGGTATCATTGACCCCGATCTGGACGGTGCGGTGCTGGCCGACACTCGTGGACTTGTCACGCCCGACACTTTCGGTGCGGTCATTGCCCACGGATTGTTGCGCATCATGGCCGACATCCTCGGCGAAATCATTGCCGATGGTGCGGCTTTCGTTGTTCTTGACCAGCTCGTTGTGGTCCTTCTCGGCCTGGAAATAGACCTCTTCCGAGCCGGCCTTGTCCTCGAAGCGCAACTCGTTCCAGCCGCCGCCACCGGGCGAGGAATTCGACTTCCACCCCGATTGCGTCGCATTGCCCGGCAGGCCATAGGGCGGCATCTGCGCGGCGTTATAGACACGGCCGGTGATGATCGGCTGATCGGGATCGCCTTCGAGGAAATCGACGATCACCTCTTGCCCGATGCGGGGGATCTGGATGAAGCCCCATCCGGCGCCGGCCCAGGTCTGGCTGACGCGGATGAAACAGGTGGTGTTTTCGTCCCGCCTGCCTTCGCGGTCCCAGTGGAACTGCACCTTCACGCGGGCATATTTGTCGGTGAAGATCTCTTCTCCGGCTGGCCCCACCACCTGCGCTGTCTGCGGCCCGCGCATCACCGGGCGCGGCGTGCGCCGTTCCGGGCGATAGGCGATGCGGGCGGGGGCGAGTGTCACCGACACCTCATAGCCCAGATCGGCGCGTTCCTGCCCGCTGCGATACTGGTCATCCCACAGCCGATAGGCCGTGCGCAGCACCAGATAGTCGTCATTCTCGGCCTCGCGCGGGAACAGCTCCAGCCCGAAGGTGCGCCCGGACCAGAGCGTGCGGGCCGTGCCGGTCGCCTCGATGCGGATATGGGGGGCCTGCTGTTCCTCCAGCCGGATCGCGGTCAGGCGGTCACCCCGGCCAAGGTCAACATAGGTTCCGGGGTAGTGATATTGCTCGGCCCGGTCGGCCTTGTGCCCGATCGGCGCGACCGCCTTGGTCATAAGGTCGGCCGAGGGTTTCTCGAAATCATAGTCGGTCTGGGTAAAGGCGCCCGGTCGCACATGCGCAAGGGGGCGCCAGCCGGTGATGAAATCGCCCTCGCGAAAACTGATGCGGTTGTCGCCCTCATAGGGCAGCTTTCCGTCCCCCGGCACTGGTTTCAGCGCGGCATTGCCATCGACAAGGATCATGCGATGGGCGCCGTCCTCATGTTCGAACAAATAGAAGATGCCCTCATGCTCCAGCAAGCGCTGCACAAAGTTCAGATCGCTCTCGCCATACTGCACGCAGTATTCGCGCGGCGGATAGGACTTGCGCAGGCGCATCTCGAAGGCGGCGTCAGGATAGGCCGAAAACACCTTCTTCACGATCTCGACCACGCTGAGATTCTGGAAGATGCGGTTGTCGGTGTGCAGCGATAAAAGCCACAGCCAGGGCACCACGGTCACCCGGTAGATCGCTTGATCGTCGCGAAGTTCAGCCAGACCAAAGGCCGCGACGATGCCATGAAAGTGGCGCTTCGGCTCGCCCGAGACTGTGCCCGAGACTGTCACAGTCAGCGCGGTGCCAAGCACCCGATCGGCGGCAAGGTCGGTCTTGTCGCTGCTGAGCAGCAGATCAAAGCGAAAGGGCTGGCTGATCTCGTCTTCGCCCTCAAGCTGGGCAAAGCGGACATCGTCGCCAAACGCGGGCACGGAAACGGAAATCTCGCGATCCTGGGGCATGGGTGCATCCTTCGGGGGCGAACCAAGGCAATGGTGTGGAAATGACCTTCAACAACAGGATCAGCATAGCAGGTTTTGCCCGCCTGGTCGCGCCCAAGGCGGGGGTTACAGCACCTGCGCACACGTCAGATCGCGCAGAAGCATCCGCCGGGACAGAAGGTTCGCGGGCCGGTCCACCTCGATCTCGACAAAGAGGCGTGCGCCCTCGGTCCTGAGGTCGACGAGGAAACGCCTGCCCCCGTCGCGCTCGCGCAGGCGCAGCGGGCCAAGCAGGCGCAAAAGGCCCCAGGGACCGGCCTCGGACAGGCGGGCCTCGCCCGTAGGGGTGCGAAAGCTGACCTCGACACCGCGCGCGGGATCGGGGCCGGGCCATGCCAGCGACAGCGGCGCGCTGCGGGTTTCGACCGGGCCGCCCGCGCCGCCAATGGCGATGGTCGCGGCACCACGTTCAGCCAGCGCCGAGAAGGTCAGCCGCGTTTCCGGCCCGCTGGCAAAGAGATCCGACAGCCCCGCCAGACGCTGCAGGAACTCGGCGCTGTCGGGCGAGAGGCCGGCAAAACGCGCCTCGGGCTTCCAGCGCCAGGGCTGCGTCGTCATGTCGAGATAGGCCGCCGCCCGCCCCATGATGAAACGGTCCGCCACCCCGCCGGGGCCAAGCAGGCGCAGGACGACCGCGGGATCGGCGTCCGGCCCGGCGGCAAAGGGAAAGCGCCCCTCGATCGCGCCGCGACAGGCGCCCAGAACCTCGGCCTGCCAGGCGCGGGTCAGGGGGTTGGACATGAGATCGGCCTGCGCCGCGCCGGTCTGGGCCAGCACATCCTCGACGATCTGCACCACGACAAGCGGCGCCTGCCGCAGCGCCGCGACACTGGCCGCCCGCCCCTGCACCCCCATCAGGCGCTGCATCCCCGTGGGCGCATCGCGATCCATCGCACCAAGCGCCACGTTCAGCCCGGCAAAGAGCGCGGCAATCTCGGACATGCGCCCCTGTTCGACATACTGGATCATCGGCGCGAATTCGGCCGCGACCGCAATCTGCTGGGCATGGCTGCGGCGCCGGTCGGTGCCGCCCGCCTGATGCCAAACCTCGGTCAGCAGCGCGACCAGGGCTGAATCCCGCCGCGCCAGGGCGCCCGATATTCGCACCGCCTCTTCGGGGTCGGCAAAGGGACGCACGCGCAGATCAGCCAGATAGTCGCGCCATGTGGCCAGCGTCTCAGCCTGCAACTGCACCATCACCCGGTCGGGCGCATCATTCTGCCTCTTAGGAGGGGTTTTCAGCAGCCGCGCAGCCTGTTCCCGCGCCGACTGCACGGCAAGACCTGCGCCGGTATCGCGGGCCATGGTCCAGCCCGCCTGGGTGAAGAGGCCCGGCAGAGGATCGGCCATATCCCGACCCGACTTGCGGCGCAGGATATCCGAGAGGCCCGGCACCTGCGTCTCGGCCTGCCAGGGGACAAGCCCGGCTGCCAGATCAGAGCGGCGAAGTTCGAGAAACGCCAGATCAGCCTCGGATGCCTCGGCGGCGATGTCGCGCGCCTGCGCGATCAATTCGGGGTCGGCTGGCAAGGGCTGCAGCGGCGGGTCCAACACGGCGACATGCGGGGCGAGGCTCGGCAGAAGCGCGGGCCGGTCGGCGACCCACCCCGTCAGCCAGGCCCGCGACCACCCCCCGCCCCCATTCAGCACATCGACCGCGCGCAGCGAATCCCATGCCGCGACCGGATCGCCCTCGGTCGCCAGCGCCTCGTCCAGAGCCGCCGCAAGGACGACTGGCAAATGGGCGTTCACGGCGCTGGCATAGGTTGTGCGGGCAAGCTCTGCCGCGTCATAGCCAAGCGGCCCCGCAGCCATCCGCAGGGGCACGCGCGCGCCCTCGGATTCAACCCGCGCGGCTGCGGCCTGCAACCGGTCCAGCCGGGCGGCAAGATCGGGGGGCGGGGTCGGGCGATCAAGGCCGATCTCCAGCGCCTCGGCGGCAAAGACGCGCGACAGATCGCGGTGAAAGCGCCATTCGACCCAACCCGCCCATGCCAGCGCCGCGAGGCCAAAGCCTGCGACCAGCACCGCGACGATGCCCAGCCATCCGCCTTCGGTTTGCCGGTCGAACCGCTGGCGTCCGCCTTCAAGCTGCGCCCGGCAAGTGGTCAGAAAACCCGCAAGCCCCGCAAAGTCCGTGCCTGCCGTTTCGGCGCGGCGGATGAAGTCGTCCAGTTGTGCCGGTGACATCTCGCGCCCGTCAAACAGATGCCGGTTCGCCCCCGCCGCCCAGAGACCGGGATCGAGTCCCCGGTTCTGCCGCGCGCGGTGATCGATGACCAGCCCGAGCGCCAGCCGCGCGGGCGGGATGGCTGCAGCAGGCACCCCGGCGCGACCCAGATCGGCGGCAAATCGGTCGAGAAGCACCCCCGCCTGCCGGATGAGCGCCGCCTGATCCTCGTCCCGCACCCCGGCAAGGCGCGCGGCATAGGCAAGGGCGGGTTCCGCAGCGCGGGCATAGGTCGCCTGTCCCGCGGCGGCCATGACTAAAGCCGCCCTTCGGCCAGCCAGGCACGCAGCGTCTCTTCCCCCACCTCGAAATGCATCGAGTCTTCCCGGTTATAGGCCGCGCCCCAATACCAGCCCTCATCGTTGAAGTACTCGGCGAGGATCAACAGGCCGAACTGCGTTCCACCATCGGCAAAGGGATCAAGCTGGCCTTCCAGCGTCAGGTCGATCGCCGTACCCCAGGAATGGTTCGAGACCGAGGTGTTGGAGCCCCGGATGAAGCGCGCGCAGATCGCCCCGGCGGTGCCGACCTTGGCGTGGATATCAGGATCGGTTTCCTTCAGCCGCGCCAGAATCCGTTCCAGACTGTCGAGCGCGGGCTTCAGCATGGTGACCTTGATCGGGCCGATCTGCCGCGTCTCCATCAGCGACTTGAGGCGCGGGTTGGTGACGGGCTGACAATCGGTCGAATAGCTGTCACGCGGCGGACCGAGAAGCTCCATCATCACGCGGTTGCGGGGTTGGGTGATGTTCTTGTTGAAGCGCGTCTTGGCCAGCAGCATTTCTTCGGTCAGCCCCTCGGTCGGGGGGTTCTCGAAATCCTCGTCGGGCATTGCGGTGGGCATGTCCACCGGAGGCGCATCAAGATCGGGCGCTGCTACCACAGGGGCGCGGTTGGCAAGCAGGCTCAGATCCTCGCGCAGGCGGGCGAGATCGGCCTTGGCCTGCGCCACCTCGGCCTGCAGGCGTATCCGGGCCTCGCTTTCCGCCCTGAGCGTGGTCTCCAGCCGCGACAGGCGCAGCTCGGTGCCGCTGTCGGCGCTATTCAGAAGCGTTGTCACCACCGCGAATGCCATAGCGCCCACGACGACCCCGATGGCAACGATGATCGGCCCGGCAAGGTTGCCCTGCTGCATGGCCTAGCCCTGCCCCATGTCGATCACGATGACCGAGACATTGTCGGGCGCCCCGGCCTCCAGCGCCTCGCGCACTAGCGCCTCGCAGGTCTCGGACGGGGTGGCGGCCTGCGCCAGAATGGCGGCAATCGTGCCATCATAGACACAGCGCGGCAGACCGTCGGAACACATCAGGACCCGGTCTCCGACCAGCAGCGGCACGCTGACACTTTCCGCCTCAAGGCTTGGGGTGCCGCCGATGGCGCGGGTCACTACATGCGATTCCGGGTGGGTGGCGGCCTCGGCCTCGGTGATCTCGCCGCGCTCGATCAGGTCCTGCACAAGGCTATGGTCGCGGGTCAGCAACCGCAGCCGCCCGCCCCGCATCAGATAGGCCCGGCAATCCCCGGCCCAGACGACATGCGCCATGGCGCGCTGCACGATGGCCGCAACCACCGTGGCGCCCATCTGGCCAACCTCGGCCGCGCGGGCGCGCACCAGATCGTTGGCCAGAGCCAGATGTCGGATCAGGGCGGCGGCGGGGTCGGTGTCATCGGTCAGCGCGGCAAGGCTGTCGATCACCAGATCGGAGGCGACATCGCCATGGCCATAGCCGCCCATGCCGTCGGCCACCGCCCAAAGCACGCCCGATGGATCGGTCAGGATGGAATCCTCGTTTCTATCACGTACCCGGCCACGATGGGTCAGACCTGCGCCCTGCGGCACCGGGGCGGCCGGGCGCGGCATCGGCACGACGGTAATCGGGGCCGTCATCGCGGGCCTGCCGAAACCGGGCGCAAAGCGCCCCGGCCAGACCTGCCCCCCAAGTCGCAAGGGCCGCGCATAATGGCATCCATCCAACAGCGTGAATTGAAAACAAGGGTAGCATAGCCTAAACTGACCCTACGTTTAATGACCTTTTTGGAGGGCGCCCCATGCTTCGCCCATTCACCATTCTTTTGCTGTCCGGTCTTGCCTTTACATCGCCTGCCCATGCGCAGGACCTGACGGATGACGAGTTGCTGCAACGCTTTCAGGCACAGCGCGACGCCTTTCGCGCGGCCCGCATGTCTGAGAACGGCCAGACCCGCGGCCTGACACTGGTCACCGTGGATGAGGTGGGCCAGCCCCCGGCGGTTGACAGCGCGTCCCCCGGTCTTGGCACACCTGATCCGTTGGGCGCAGGCACGCAGGTCACCGCAACGCCCGAGGGAAGCACCCCCGCCGACGCACCCGGCACCGCCATCGCCGCCAGCACAGCGGCGGACACCGCCCCGCAGCCGGTATCCTTTGGCAAGCTTGACCCGGAAATGCAGGTCAATATGCGCATCGCCTTTGATTTCGACTCGGCCGCGCTGCGCGAGGATCAGAAGCCCCGCCTGCAACAGCTTTGCAAGGTGATGAAGGCAAGCGACATCCAGATGTTCCGCATTGTCGGCCATACCGACACCTCGGGCAGTTCGGCCTATAACCAGAAGCTGTCGCAATTGCGGGCGGATGAGGTGGTGCGCTTTTTCACCACCGATTGCGGCATCGCCCCGACTCGGCTCGAGGCGATCGGCCTGGGCGAGAGCTTCCCCGCCGATGCGGCAGACCCGAAATCTGCCGCCAACCGGCGGGTAGAGTTTCAGGCGACAAGCTAGCCGCCGTTCAGGCGCAGCCACTCCTCGGCGCGGGCGCGGGCGGCGGCAAGATCGGCATCGGGCAGCTTTAGCGCGGCCAGCTTTTCGGTGGCTTCTTCCTTTTGCTCAGGGCGCTTGTCATCGGCGGTCGCCTCGGCCAGCAGATATTGGAACGCAGCCTCGCCCGCATCCCGCTTGACCCCCTGCCCCGTGCGGTAAAGATCGCCCATCGCGATGCGCGCGGGCGCAAAGCCCAGATCGGCGGCGCGCTCAAACAGCAAAAGCGCAAGGGCGGGGTCGGCCTTGATGATCTTGCCATCGCGGTAATGGCGGCCAAGGTTGTAGGCGGCAAAACGGTTGCCACGCTCGGACGCCAGCGTCAGCCAGCGCAGACCCTCTTCTACCTGCGGCGGTCCGGCCTCGTCCGAGAGGTAAATCTGGCCCAGGTTGTTCATCGCATTGGTGCTGTCGAGCTCGGCGGCGATACGGTACAGCCGGATCGCCTCGGCCGGGTTGCGGTCAAGTCCCCGCCCCTGGTCGTCGCGACCCTTGCGATAAAGGTTGCCCAGCGTATCCAGCGCATTGGGCCAGCCGTTGCGGGCAGCCAGCCGATACCAGAGCACCGCCTCGTCGAGGTTCGGCGTGACCGACCAACCCCGCTCGAACATCTCGCCGATATTGGTGCGGGCGCGCAGATTGCCCAGATCGGCGGCGCGGCGATAGAATTTCATCGCCGTGGCATAGTCGCGCTCGCGCCCGCGCGCCGTCACGCTGAGAAAGCCGAGGTTCACCAGCGCCGCGCTGTAATCGGCGCCGCCTGCCAGCTTGTAGAACGATTCCGCCTCGTCATAGCGGCCTTGGATATCCAGAAGCCGGCCCATCTGATGCTGAAGGCGCGGGTTGGCCGGATCATCGGCAAGCGCCGCCGCACAGGCAATCAGCGCGCGCTTCACGTTGACCAACCCCCATGGCACGCCATCGGTGATCCGCCGGGGGTCATCCGGGTCACCGCCCAGGATGTCGCAATCGGTGATCACCACCGAAAGGCCGTTCGGATCACGTTGATCCTCGGGCACCGAGAATTGCACAAGGTCAAGCCCCCGCACCTGCGCCCCTTCCTGCTCAAGCGTCAGGGCAAGGCCGCGCGCATCGGCGACGCGCGCACTTTCGGGAAAGCGGTTGACGAAGGCACGGAAGTCTTCGGGCAGGCGACTGCCTTCGATGGCGGCCCACCAGATCTGCTCGACCACGGGGCGGACGCGGTCAACCGTCAGCTCGCCCGCGTCAACCTGAACCGGCGCCGCGCCGGAACTCGCCGGGCGAAAGACAAAGCTCCGCTCGATCGAGGCCGAGATGAAGGGGCGTTGCTGGCCATTGGTCCAGATGCGGACCGACCGGCGCACCGCGCGGAACACATCGAGGATGTCGCGGCCGGGCTTGTCCATCTCGGTCACCAGCGCGCCGGTGTAGGGGCTGTTGGCGCCGGTGCCGTCAAAGGCCACTTCGCCTGCCTGCGTGGCGAAACCGATCAGCGTCTCGCCACCCTCGCTTTCCATCGAGGCAAGGCCCCTGCCCCGCTCGCTGTCATCGGTGACAAAGGGATTGTCGCGGCAGGCATCCAGAATGAAGATGCCGAAATCCACCCCGCGTGCGTGAATGCGGTCAATGATGTCGGACGTGTTGATGCCCTGCGCGATGACCGCATCGGCCTTGCCCGCTTTGGTATCGACCGGCAGCAGATAGTTGCGCCCGTCACGCTGCACCGCATGGCCCGCGTAGTAGAAAAGTGCGACCGATCCTTCGGTCAGGCCGGCGGCAAACTGCTCGACGGCCTGTTCGAAGACTTCATTCCCGGCATTTTCTACTACCGTGACCTTGAAGCCCGTCTCCAGCAGAACCGCCGCCATTGACCGCGCATCGTTCAACGGGTTGCGCAGGTTGCCGATGGCGTAATCGGCGTTGCCAACGACCAGCGCGTGTCGCGGCTCGGACGGTTCTTGCGCAAGGGCCGCGTGGGCCAGAAACACCCCGGTCCAGATCAGGCAGATAAGGGCTCGCATGCCGCGTTCCTTTCAGGGGGTCAGCACATGTCGATCGGCGCGGGGAACGGCAAGAGGATCAGCTTGCCGCATTTCTTCTTGGGAGCCGGGGCCTCGCCCGGTGCAGTGGCTGCAGGTTTGGCTGCGGCCCCGGTTGTCGTGCGGGCGGCGGGCCGGGCCTTGGCCACCGGGGCGGGCGGGGCTGGGCATTTCGCGTTCTCCGGTCGCCTCAGCAGGGCCACGGTCTCTGGCGTGGGCTCCTCGACCTCAGGGGGCGCTGGCAGGCGGGCAATCTCGCGGAACCGCGCGAGGGCCGCGCGTGAGCCCTTGCCCCAATCCCCATCGATCACCCCGCGATAGCAGCCAAGCCGCTTCAGCTCGGTCTGTGCCGCCAGAATAACTTCGGGGTCGGGCCCTTCTGGAACCGGGGGCAGCAGGGCGGGCGGCGTTACCAGCGGCGGCGCGGGTTCCGGTGTCGTCGCAGGCGACACCGGCGCAGTCGTGGCGGTTTCGCTCGCCAGTGGCGCGGGCGGATCTCGGGTGGCAGGCGGGGGTTGGACCGTGCCCTTCTCAAGCAGCGCCACCTGCTCCAGCGCCGCATTGCGCAGCTCGGCACAGGGGAAATGCGCGACCGCAAAGGCGCGGAGCAGGCCCGCATCATTCAGCGAGGCAACCCCCTCCCAATCCCGCGCGGCGGCGGCGCAGGGGTCGGCTGCGGCGGGCGCGGCCTCGGCCCCGGGCGGCTTGGCGGCTGCAAGCAGATAGTCGCCGGTCAGCTCGTCGTAATAGGCCGGTCGCTGGCTGTGCCCGATCGAGGCGGCCTGCGCCTCCACCCGCGCGCGCAGGTCACGCGCAATCTCTTGCAGCGGGCGGTCGGGGTCGCGCAGGTAGGGCAGCAGGTTGCGGGTAAAGACCGAGTTGGGGTCGGCGTCCGCATCGCTCAGCCGGTCCAGCGCGGTTTGCCCGGTGCCTGCGGAATATAAGATGAAGCTGCCCTGCACGGCGGCCACCGGCGCAAGACCCCGGCCACTGCCGACCGACCGGGTGCCATTGCGCGGAAACGGGTTGTCGCGGCAGGCATCAAGGATCAGCACCGCCGTTTCGGCGCCGCGCGACTTCAGCGTCTCCATCACCTGATCCACGGCGATGCTTTCGGCCATGAGAAAGGCCTCGTCTCCTGGCCCCGCGGCAGGCGCATCGGCCGGGATCAGGAAGTTGCGCCCGTCGATCTGGATACCATGGCCGGCGAAGTAGAACAGAACCTCGTCCCCCGGCCCGGTGCGTGACACCATGTCCGACATCGCGCGCGAGATCTGTCGCCTGTCGGCATCGACCAGAAGCGAAACCTCCAGCCCCAGACCCTCAAGCGAGGCGGCGACCGACCTTGCGTCGTTCGTGGCCTTCCGCAGATCGGGAAGTGCGGTGTAGGCGTCTATGCCGATGACCAGCGCAAAACGCTGCGCAAGGGCGATCGAAGGTGCCAGAATGAGTGCGAAAACCAATAAGACTAAAATGTGCATGGCCATCGATCCAATAAATGACCTTGGCCAAGGCTACTCTCTTGGGCGATTCCCTCAAAATCAATTCCACCTCGCGGCAGTACGGGGATGTCAGCCGCCCGCCGCCCGTTGATCGAGCAGCCAGTTGCGCACGTCCTGTGCCGCGCGCGACAATGTTGCATCCTTCGGCCAGACAACATGAAAGCTCTTGCCTGTCGTCAGCACATGATCGGTCAGCCGGACAAGGACGCCCTTCTGGACCAGCCCCTCGATCAGGTGGCGCCAGCCGAGGGCGATGCCCTGCCTTTCCAGCACCGACTGCACGACCAGCACATAGTCGTTGATCTGCAACCCCTTGGGGACCTCGCGGGCGCTGACCCCGGCGGGGGCGAACCATTCGGCCCAGGTCGTGGCCTGCCGGAACGGCTCTTCCAGATGGATCAGCGGATGGGCCAGCAACGCGCGCACTGTTCCGGGGCGACCGGCGGGGGGCTGCCAGGCTGCGGCGCAGACCGGATAGATCTCTTCCGGCGCCAGCGCTTCGGCATGATACTGCGGCCAGTCCTGCGGATTGCCGCCGCGTATGCCAAGGGGAATACCCTCGCCCACCAGATCAAGGTCACGGTCGGCGGTCTGGATCCGCAGATCGACCTGCGGCAGATCCTCGCGGAACCGCGCCATGCGGGGCACCATCCAGAATGCCGCGAAGGCGGTTGAACAGGACAGCGTCACATGCCCGCCCGTCGCCACCGCCCGCAACCCCTGTGCCGAGCGCTGGATATGCGAAAGCCCGATGGCCACATCGGCGTGGAACTTCTGTCCTGCCTCGCTCAGCCTCACGCGGCGGTGTTCGCGCAGAAAGAGCGCGGTGCCGAGCTGGTTTTCCAGCCTGTGGATCGCATAGGAGACCGCCGCCTGCGTCATCCCCAATTCGCGCGCGGCGCCGCTGAAGCTGGAAAGCCGGCCTGCCACCTCAAAGACGACAAGGCTGTTGATCGAGGGCAGCAGGCGGCGCAGCGGCTCCATGGCGGTCAGCCCGGCACAAAGTCATGGCGGGCGTGAAAGCGCGCAAGCTCCCTCGCCTCGGGGGCGGTGCCGGTAAAGATCTGCACATAGGCCGGAATGCGCGCCATCCGGATCGCCAGATCCTCGCGCTGTTGCATCGCGATATAGCCGATCTGCGTCAGATAGACGGCGCGGGCGCGGGTCTCGGCATCGAGCGCGGCATGACCCCAGCGGTGGAACATCGCAATCAGCGCGGCAAGGCGACGTTCATCTTCGTCATTCAGCCGCGCCATCATCGCCGGATCCTGCAGCGCCCAGGACCGGATCGCGAATTCCAGTCGGCTGTCAAAGCTGGCATCCGAAAGAAAGCAGCTGATAAGATTCAGCATCGCTTCGGTTTCGGTCTCGGCAAAGGCGGCGCAGGCCGTGATCATCGGATCGGAGGTGCGCGCAACCCAGCGGTCGGACAGCGCGGCCAAAAGCGTCTCGCGGTCGCTGAAGTGCCAGTAAAAGCTGGTTCGCGCGATCCTGAGCCGTTTTGACAGAGGCTGAATGCGCACAGCATCGATCCCGCCTTCGACCAGCAAGGCAAGGGCGCCATCGAGCCAGACCTCGCGCGAGCCGCGCCAGCCGGTTTCTTGCGGTTCATCGCTTTTCATCGCACCCGTCATAGCCCAGATTCCCCGCGCCGCAACCGCCCTCAGCTTTCCTTGCCCGACGGATCGCAGGCCCGCAATGCCGCAGCAAGTCCGGCTTGGACCGCATGGGAAAAACCCGCCGCATCCGCGCCGTTCAATCCGGCAGCCGTGACACCCCTGTAGTCGCGAAAGGCTGCAACCGTCTCGGCCGCCGTGTCGATCCGGCCCTGCAACTGGCCTGCACCATCCACGATCACGGCCTCAACCGCGCGGCGCGCGATGGGTTCGGGCAGACCTTGCGCACGTGCAAAACCCAACATCGCCATGGCCATCAGTGCAGGATAGGCAGGGCCTGATCCGGGCAGCACGGTCATTACGTCAAGGTGGCGCTCCTCGGTCAACTCATCCGTCGTGCCGATGCTTTGCAGTATCCGCGCGACCGCTGCCTTGTCTTCGGGCGTGACACCCGGACCGGCCATCCATGGCGAATAAGATCTGCGCTGTTCGGCCAGCGCGTTGGGCATCACCCGCACGATCCGCGCCCCGGTCGCGGCCAGCGCCGCCAGCGGCACCATCGCCATGACCGAGATGACCAGTCGCCCCGGCGCGCGCAACTCAAGTGCGGGCCAGTCCTGCGGCCGGACCGAGACGATGACGATATCCGACCGCTCGACCAGTTCGGCAACCGTTCCCGCCCAATGCACCCCCGCATGGCCCAGATAGTCGGCCAGCCGCCCCTGCCGCACGAGCACCGTCAGGTTCTGCGGGGCAACCGTGCCGCTTTCGATCAGCGCTGCGCCAAGCGCGGACCCGATCCAGCCCATGGCCCCGATGATTCCGATCCTCATGTACCGCCGCTCCCAAAATGTTCCGCCCAGACCTTTAACTTGACACAAGTGAACATTTTATCCTAGACCTTTCGCATCACCCCCCTCAACAGGCAGGCCGCGATGTCGAATGATCCCCTTCTGCAACCCTATCGGTTGAAGCATCTGACTCTGCGCAACCGGATCATGATCACCAGCCACGAGCCTGCCTACCCTGAGGACGGGATGCCCAAGGGGCGCTACCGCGCTTACCACGTCGAACGCGCCAAGGCCGGGGTCGCGCTGACCATGACGGCGGGTTCCGCCTCGGTCGCGCGCGACAGCCCGCCCGTTTTCAACAACATCCTCGCCTGGAAGGATGAGGTCGTGGGCTGGATGAAGGCCATGGTCGACGAATGCCACGACCATGGCGCCGCCGTGATGATCCAGCTGACCCATCTTGGCCGCCGCACCCGCTGGGACAAGGGTGACTGGCTGCCCGTCTTGGCCCCAAGTCATGAACGCGAGGCCGCGCATCGCGCTTTCCCGAAGCGGATGGAAGACTGGGACATGACCCGCATCATCCGCGACTTCGCCGATGCGGCCGAGCGGATGAAGGCTGCGGGCGTCGACGGGATCGAGCTTGAGGCCTATGGGCACCTTCTCGAACAGTTTTGGTCGCCCCTGACCAATGATCTTGAGGCGCCCTATGGCGGCAGCCTCGACAACCGCCTGCGCTTTACCTTTGACGTGCTGCGCGCGATCCGTGACCGCTGCGGGTCGGAGTTCATCGTGGGCCTGCGCTATACCGGCGATCAGGTGCTGCCCGGTGGCATGACCCCAGCCGAGGGGATGGAGGTCAGCCACAAGCTGAAGGACAGCGGGCTTGTCGACTTCCTGAACGTGGTGCGCGGCCATATCGACACCGACCCCGGCCTGACCGACGTGATCCCCATTCAGGGCATGAAGAACGCCCCGCATCTGGACTTCGCGGGCGAGATCCGCGCGGCGACAGGGTTTCCAACCTTCCACGCGGCCAAGATCCCCGATGTGGCGACCGCGCGCCATGCCATCGCCAGCGGCAAGCTTGACATGGTGGGCATGACCCGCGCGCACATGGCCGACCCGCATCTGGTGCGGAAGATCATCGAGGGGCGCGAGGACGACATCCGCCCCTGCGTCGGCGCGAACTACTGCCTCGACCGGATCTATCAGGGCGGCATGGCCTTCTGCCTGCACAATGCGGCGACGGGGCGGGAAGAGACAATGCCGCACAGCATCCCGCCCGCCGCCACGAAGAAGCGCATCACCATCGTCGGCGCGGGCCCCGGGGGCATGGAGGCCGCCCGCGTCGCCTCTGAGCGCGGCCATGCGGTAACCGTGTTCGAGGCCGCCGACCAGCCCGGCGGCCAGATCCGCCTGACCGCGCAGGACGAACGGCGCCGCGAAATGGGCTCGATCATCGCCTGGCGCTTTGATCAATGCGAAAAGCGCGGCGTCAGCTTCAACTTCAACACCTATGCCGAAGCGGCGGATGTTCTGGCCACCGATCCCGATGAGGTGATCATCGCAACCGGTGGCCTGCCACATACCGAGGTGCTGGGCACTGGTAATGATCTGGTCCATTCAGCCTGGGACATCCTGTCGGGCGATGTGAAGCCGGGGCAAAACGTACTGATCTTTGACGATGCGGGCGACCACGCGGCGCTGCAGGCGGCCGATCTGATCAGCGCCACCGGGGCGGCGGTCGAGGTGGTGACCCCCGACCGCAGTTTCGCGCCCGAGGTGATGGCGATGAACCTCGTGCCCTACATGCGCAACCTGCAGAAGCGCAACACGACCTTCACCGTCACCTGGCGGCTGATCTCGGTCACCCGCGACGGCAACCGGCTGCGCGCAACGCTGGGCAGCGATTATGGCGATGTCACGCGCGAGCGGCTGGTCGATCAGGTGATCGTCAACCACGGCACCCGCCCCCTCGACGAGCTCTACTTCGAACTCAAACCCCAGTCGTCGAACCTCGGAGAGGTTGATTACGAGGCGCTGGCCACCGGCGCGCCCCAACAGGTCAGCCCGAACCCAAATGGCCGCTTCCGCCTCTTCCGCATCGGCGACGCCGTCGCCGCAAGAAACACCCAT
Organism: Gemmobacter aquaticus; assembly: GCF_007859075.1. GTDB lineage: Bacteria > Pseudomonadota > Alphaproteobacteria > Rhodobacterales > Rhodobacteraceae > Gemmobacter > Gemmobacter aquaticus. The sequence continues at coordinate 13,678 of NZ_VOAK01000027.1, read as the reverse complement.
GCCGCGATCTATGACGCACTCAGACTGACAAAGGATCTGTGACAGGCGGACCAAGTGCTGCCCCCGAGGCGCCCCCGACAAGGGGGCGTCTTTTTGCCACCGATTGTTTCCCGCCGGACTTGACTTGAATCATGGCCGCCACCGCGCTGGCGCGCAGGATGGCTGCGGCCTGCCGCTGGCGGCATGGGTTTGGGCATGTGTGTGGGAGAGTGACATGGACTTCAGCCTTTTCTTCTTTGCGAATGATGCATCTGCCGCGGGCGACCATGGGAAATACGATGTGATCCTGAAAGGCGCGCGTTGGGCAGACCGAAACGGGTTTTCACGCGTCTGGATCCCCGAGCGGCATTTCCACAGCTTTGGCGGGCTCTCGCCCAACCCCTCGGTGCTGGCCGCCGCCATCGCCTCGATCACCGAACGGGTGCAGATCTGTTCCGGCAGCGTGGTCATGCCGCTGCACGATCCGATCCGCGTGGCCGAAGAATGGTCGATGGTCGACAATATCTCGGGTGGACGGGTCGGGCTGGGCATCGCCTGTGGCTGGGTGCCCAATGACTTCGTGATCTCAAAGAACCAGACTGATTTCGACAACCGCAAGGACGTGTTCCACCAGAACACGCTGGCGTTGCAACGGCTGTGGCGGGGCGAACCGCATCAGGTGACGAACCCCTTGGGTGAGCCGGTCGATGTGCGGATCATGCCCCGCCCGGTGCAGGCGGATGTGCCGCTCTGGATCACCGCCGCCGCCAATCCCGACACCTTCCGACAGGCCGGAGAGATGGGCACCCATGTGTTGACCCATCTTCTGGGCCAGACCGTCGATGAACTGGCCGACAAGATCGTGCTCTACCGCGAGGCCTGGGCCCGGGCCGGGCACAAGGGGCGCGGAGTCATTACCTTGATGCTACACACGCTGGTCGGCGACAGCGACGACGAGGTGCACGAGATTGCCCGCGATCCGATGAAGACCTATCTCGGCGCCTCGCTCAGCCTTGCGGCCGCGCATCTGGCCTCGGTCCCCTTCCTGAAAGATCCCTCGCGCATCGACGTGGGTGCGCTGACGCCGGATCTGGTGGATGCGACGCTGGAGGCCAGTTTCGAGAAGTATTTCCACATGGGCAGTCTGATGGGGTCGTATGAGAAGTGCCTCGATACCGTGTCGGAGATGGAGCGGATCGGGGTCGATGAACTGGCCAGCCTTGTCGATTTCGGGCTGGACCCCGGCATCGTAAGCGCGGGGCTGGAGAACCTGAACGTACTGCGCAGGCTGGCCAATCCGGCACCTCTGGCGCGGGCAGAGCGGGTGGCACAGGCTGCCGAATAGGGCACGAAGGCACGATTTCAGGCAAGACCGGCGGCCAGCAACGCACTAAGCTGGACCCAGTCATCGTGAAGGAGAACAGCCATGCGTGTCTTCACCGTCCTCGGCCCCTCGAACTCAGGCAAGTCCACCCTTGTGCAGGCGCTCGTCGGACTTGACGACCGCCGAGGCAAGTCGCTCGCGGTTCCCGGCGTCGCCACGGTCAGCACCTTTGGCTTCATGGGACAGGACTGGGCCGCCATCGACGTCGTGGGCGGGGCGGAAAACCTTGGCTCGGTCGGGGCGGCGCTTGCGGCCTCGGATATCGCCGTGCTTTGCGTGCCGCCCGATGCCGAAGGCGCCGTCCTCGCCGCCCCTTTCCTGCGCAAGATCGAGGAGGCGGGCCTGCCGTGCGTCATCTTCATCAACCGCATCGACAGCCCGCAGAACCGCATCTCTGAAATCGTCTCGGCGCTGCAGGCCTATTCGCGCCACCACATCGTGCTGCGCGAGGTGCCGATCCGTGAAGGTGGCACCATCGTGGGCTTTGTCGATCTGGTGTCCGAGCGTGCGTGGAAGTTTGAAGAGGGCAAGCATTCGGTGCTGATCGAGATGCCCGAAAGCGTGCGCGAACGTGAGGAACAGGCGCGGGCCGAGCTTCTGGAAAGCTATGCCGATTTCGATGAACACTTGATGGAAGAGCTGATCGAGGATCAGAAACCCCCGGTGGACGAGGTTTATGGAATCGCCGCCCGGACTCAGGCCCATAACGATCTGGTGTCGTGCTTCTTTGGCTCGGCGGCCCGTGTGCATGGCATTACCCGGCTGATGAAGTCGCTGCGCCATGACGCTCCGGGCGTGGAGAGCGCGCGCGAACGGCTTGGGGCCGACGTACAGGCGGTGGGCGCACTGGCCGATGTGATCCGCCATCTGGGCAAGGTCGTTCTGATCCGGTCGCTGGGCGGGTCGCTGTCGGGCGGCACCCGGCTTGGTGGGGCCGATCTGGGCTCGATCACCGATCTGGATGCCAAGACGGGAATTGCGGCTTTGGCACCCGGCCAGATCGGACTGGCGGTGAAGTCCGACCATCTATCGGCGGGCCGGGTCTTTGGCCGCGACACTTCGGCCCCCCTGCCCGACTGGGCGCAGATGCCCGCCGCCCCCTATCGCCGGATCATCACGCCCCAGCATGAAAAAGACGACAGCCGTCTTCTCGCCGCGCTGGACCGTCTGGCAGAGATCGACCCCGCGCTGCGTGTCAGCGCCGATGAAAAGACCGGCCAGCCGGTGCTGGCGACGCAGGGGCCTTTGCACCTGCGCCGCATCCTGTCCAAGATTGCTGCCGATTTCGGCGTCGCAGTGACGGAATCCCCGGTGCCCCCCACGCTGTGCGAAACAGTTCAGCGCGGGACCGAGGTGCATCACCGCCACCGCAAGCAGACGGGCGGCGCGGGTCAGTTCGCCGATGTGGTCATCGCGATGCGACCCGAACCACGGGGGGCGGGGTTCTCGTTTACCGAGACGGTGAAGGGCGGTGCCGTGCCGCGCAACTACATCCCCTCGGTCGAAGAGGGCGCACGCGATGCGCTGGTGGAAGGCCCGCTGGGCTATCCGGTCGTTGACCTTTCGGTCGAGCTGAAGGACGGCAAGGCCCATTCGGTCGACAGTTCCGACCATGCCTTCCGTACCGCAGGCAAGAACGCCCTGCGCGAGGCCATGGCCGAGGTCGGCACCGTCCTGCTGCAGCCGATCATGAAGATCGACATCCATGTGCCATCGATCTTCACCGGCGCGCTGGTGCCTCTGGTGTCCGGGCTGAAGGGGCAGGTTCTGGGCTTCAGGGCGTCGGACGATGCGGCGGGATGGGATGTGTTCGAGATGCAGCTTCCCATGGCGTCCGAGGATGCGCTCTTTGCCGCGCTGGCCGCCGCAACGCGTGGCACGGCCTGGTTTGAAAGCAGCTTTGACCACTATCAGGAAACCCGCAAGGAAGAACTGGCAAGCCTCGTCGCCCGATAAGGCTCCCAGCCGATCCCTATGGCGCGCAGCACCCTTACGTTGCACGCCCGTTCGGCCCGAAACCCGCCGCGACAAAACCGCGGCGTGTTTTCGCGCTTGACTTTGCCCGTCCGGATATCGCACTACTTCCCCTACGTCAGGGGAGTCCCGCCTAGGGGACTGAGAGGCTGACAGGGGTTCTGATCCAATCAGGCCCCGGTGAAGCGACCCTTTGAACCTGACCCAGTTGACACTGGCGTAGGAAGACCGAAGGGCATTCCCCCCAACCAGATCATGGGGTGGTCCTTTCGGGCCACCCGGCCCATCATGCGGGCCGCTGGCCCCTTTCTGCCTCTGTTTCTTTCTGGGTCTTTTCGAAAGGAAGGACCAGATGACGAAACCTGAAAAGATCGCCCCCACGATCACCACCGGCGCCCTGCCCGCATCGCGCAAGATCCACATCCCCGGCACGCTGCACGAGATCCGCGTGCCCCTGCGCGAGATCGCGGTCTCCAACGAGGCCGCGCTTGCCGTCTATGACAGCTCGGGCCCCTATACCGATCCTGCGGCGCACATCGACATTGCACGCGGTCTGGCCGATGTGCGGGGCACCTGGGCGCTGGCGCGCGGCGATGTGGCGCCCTATGCGGGCCGCGCCGTTCTGCCCGCCGACAACGGCTTTGCCACCGGCGCGCGGCTGACACCCGCGTTTCCGCATCAACGCGACCCCTTGCGCGCAACCGGCGGGCGCGCCGTCACCCAGCTTGCCTATGCCCGCGCCGGCATCATCACGCCTGAGATGGAGTTCGTGGCCATCCGCGAGAACGAGGGCCGGCTTGCCGCCCCGATCCGCGACGGCGAGGCCTTTGGCGCCTCCCTGCCCGATCTTGTGACGCCCGAATTCGTGCGGGCCGAAATCGCGGCGGGCCGGGCCATCATCCCGGCCAACATCAACCACCGTGAGCTTGAGCCGATGATCATCGGCCGCAACTTCAAGGTGAAGATCAACGCCAATATTGGCAACTCGGCCGTCACCTCCAGCATGGAGGAAGAGGTAGAGAAGATGGTCTGGGCCATCCGTTGGGGTGCGGATACGGTGATGGACCTCTCGACCGGACGCAACATCCACAACATCCGCGACTGGATCATCCGCAACGCGCCCGTGCCGATCGGTACCGTGCCGCTCTATCAGGCGCTGGAGAAGGTCGGCGGCATCGCCGAGGACCTGACGTGGGAGATCTTCCGCGACACGCTGATCGAACAGGCTGAACAGGGCGTCGACTACTTCACCATCCATGCGGGCGTGCGGCTTCACATGATCCCGATGACCGCGCGCCGCGTCACCGGGATCGTCTCGCGCGGCGGCTCGATCATGGCCAAGTGGTGCCTGCATCACCACCGCGAGAGCTTTCTCTATGAACGCTTCGACGAGATCTGCGACATCATGCGCGCCTATGACGTCAGCTTCAGCCTGGGCGACGGCCTGCGCCCCGGCTCGATCGCCGATGCCAATGACGAGGCCCAGTTCGCCGAGCTGCGCACGCTGGGAGAGCTGACGCGGATCGCCTGGGCCAAAGATTGCCAGGTGATGATCGAAGGCCCCGGCCATGTGCCGATGCACAAGATTAAGGCCAATATGGACGAGCAGCTGAAGCACTGCCACGAGGCGCCCTTCTACACACTTGGGCCGCTGACCACCGATATCGCGCCGGGCTATGACCATATCACCAGCGCCATCGGTGCCGCGATGATCGGATGGTTCGGCACGGCGATGCTGTGCTACGTCACGCCGAAGGAACACCTTGGCCTGCCCGACCGCGATGATGTGAAAACCGGGGTCATCACCTACAAGCTGGCCGCACATGCCGCCGATCTTGCCAAGGGCCATCCGGGCGCACAGCGCCGCGACGATGCGCTAAGCCGCGCGCGGTTCGAGTTCCGCTGGGAAGATCAGTTCAACCTCGGCCTCGATCCCGACACCGCACGCGCCATGCATGACGAGACGATGCCCGCCGAGGCGCATAAGGTGGCGCATTTCTGCTCGATGTGCGGGCCGAAGTTCTGCTCGATGCGGATCAGTCATGACATCCGCGCCGAGGCCGAGCGCCAGCAGGGCATGGCCAGCATGGCCGAGAAGTTCCGCGAGGGGGGCGCGCTTTATGTCCCCGCACCGGCCACGGAACCTGCGCAATGATCTCGGTTCTGGGACAGGGGGTGGCCGGGCTTTGCGCGGCAACCACCCTTGCCGAGCGGGGCTTTGCGGTCGAGGTGATCGCACCCGCCTCGGCCCCCGCCGCGGCCTCGGACCTGGCGGGCGGGATGCTTGCGCCGTTCTGTGAAGGGGAAAGCGCCCCGCCGGTGATCGTCGCCCGTGGTCATGGCGCAGCTGACTGGTGGGCGGCGCGCTTTGCGGGCGTGGTGCGGCGCGGAACGCTGGTTCTGGCCGCGCCGCGCGATCAGGCGGAACTTGACCGCTTTGCCCGCGCAACTGCCGGCCATGTCACCACAGATCCGGGCGTGTTAGAGCCTGAATTGGCGGGCCGCTTTGCGCGTGGCCTGCATTTCCCGACCGAGGCGCATATGGACCCGCGCGCCGCACTCGGCGCCCTGCGCGGGGCGCTGATAGCGCGCGCCGTGCCCTTTCGCGGCGGACCGCCCCGTGGCCGGATCGTTGACTGCCGAGGGATGGGCACCGCCGCCCACCTGCCAGACCTGCGCGCCGTGCGGGGCGAGATGATCGAGGTGTCAGTCCCCGATCTGCGCCTGACGCGGACCATTCGCCTGCTGCATCCACGCTTTCCCTGCTACATCGTCCCACGCGAGGGGGGCCGCTACATGATCGGCGCCACGATGGTTGAAAGCGCCCGCACAGGCGGCGTCACGGCGCGGGCGGTGATGGAGCTGCTTTCCGCCGCCTACACCGTCCACCCCGGCTTTGCCGAGGCCGAGGTGATCGCAACCGGCGCAGGGCTGCGCCCGGCTTTTGCCGACAACATCCCCGCGATCCGCCGCGATGGCGCGCGGCTGCATCTGAACGGCCTCTACCGGCACGGGTTTCTGATGGCCCCTGCCCTAGCAGCCGACCTTGCCGACATCCTGACAGACGAGTTTGCCCATGCAGATTGACCTGAACGGCCACACCCTGACGACCGGCGCCACCACGCTGAAAGACCTGATCGAGGAACAGGGCTTCGATCCCTCAAGCGTCGCGACGGCGCTTGAGGGCACCTTTGTCCCGCGCCCGATGCGCGCAGCCACACCCTTGACCCCCGGCGCACGGGTCGAGGTGCTTTCGCCGATGCAGGGGGGCTGAATGTTCTACGGTATCGACATTCCCTCCCGCCTAATGCTGGGCACAGCCGGCTACCCCTCGCCCGCGATCCTGCGCGAGGCCATTGCCGCCTCGGGCGCCGGGGTGATCACCGTCTCGCTGCGCCGCGAGGGTGGCGAGGGTGCGGCCTTCCGCGAGATCCTGCGCGCATCCGGCTGCCGCATCCTTCCCAATACCGCCGGTTGCCATACGGCACGAGAGGCTGTGACCACCGCGCAGATGGCGCGCGAGGTCTTTGGCACAAGCTGGATCAAGCTGGAGGTCATCGGCCATGCCGATACGCTGCAACCCGATCCCTTCGCGTTGGTCGAGGCCGCCCGCATCCTCTGCGCCGAGGGGTTCGAGGTGTTTCCCTATGCCACCGAGGACCTGATCGTCGGCGAACGCCTGATCGAGGCCGGGTGCCGCGTCCTGATGCCTTGGGGCGCCCCGATCGGATCAGGCCAGGGTCTGCGGAATATCGAGGGCCTGAGGTCGATGCGCGCGCATTTTCCCGACGTGCCGCTGGTAATCGATGCCGGCATCGGCGCCCCGTCGCAGGCGCTGCAGGCGATGGAGATGGGCTTCGATGCGGTTCTGCTCAATACCGCCGTCGCAAAGGCGCTGAACCCCGTGGCCATGGCGCAGGCCTTCGGTCAGGCCGTCGCCGCCGGACGGATCGCCCACAAGGCGGGGCTCATGCCGCCGCGCGACATGGCCGCGCCCTCAACCCCCCTGTTTGGCCTTGCGGAGCTTGCCGATGCGCTTTGATCCTTTCTACCTGATCGTGGGCGACGCCCCCCTTCTTGCACGTCTGGTACCGCTTGGCGTCCGGCTTGTGCAGCTGCGCCTGAAAGACCAACCCGAGGCCGAAACCCGGCGTCAGATCACGCTTGCACGCGATATCTGCCACCACCACGGCGCGCAGCTTGTGGTGAATGATTTCTGGCAACTGGCGATCGATCTGGGCTGCGATGCCGTCCATCTGGGGCAGGAAGACATGGAGAGCGCCGACTTTGCCGCCCTGCGCCGGCATGGCGTGGCTTTTGGCCTATCCACCCATGACGAGGCCGAACTGGAACGCGCATTGGCGCTCGATCCGGCCTATGTCGCGCTTGGGCCGATCTGGCCCACGCTTCTGAAGCCGATGAAATGGCGGGCGCAGGGTCTTGGTCGCGTCACCGCCTGGAAGGCGCGCGCGGGCGCCGTGCCGCTGGTGGGCATCGGGGGCATCACGCCGGAACGGCTGCCTGGACTATTCGCGGCGGGCGCAGATTGCGCCGCTGTCGTCACCGATATCGCGCAGTCCCCCTCGCCCGAGGCACGGTGCAGGGAATGGCTTGCGGCCACGCGGAACCACGCATGAGATACGCCCGGCAAACCCTTCTGCCCGAGGTGGGCGCGCAGGGTCAGGCACGCCTTGGCGCCGCACGCGTGCTGGTTGTCGGCGCGGGCGGGCTTGGCTCCGCCGTACTGCCACTTCTGGCGGGGGCGGGCGTGGGCCACCTGCGCATCATTGATCCTGACCGCGTCGAAGAGACGAACCTGCACCGCCAGATACTCTATCGTATGGCCGACCTTGGCCAGCCCAAGGCCGAGGTCGCCGCCCGCGAATTGGCCGCGCTGAACCCTGACTGTCAGGTCAGCGCCTGTGTCGCCCGGCTGGAGCCGGGCCTTGCGCGGGTCGAGCTGCCGGGCTGCGATCTGGTCGTTGATGCGGCCGATGCCTTTGCCGTCACCTATGCCCTGTCAGATCTTTGCCATGCGGCGGGGAAGCCGCTGGTCAGTGCCTCGGTTCTGGGGCGGGCAGGCTATGTCGGCGGGTTCTGCGGCGGGGCGCCCAGCTATCGCGCCCTGTTCCCGGACCTGCCACCCATCGCGCAAAGCTGCGCCACGGCAGGCGTCATGGGCCCCGTCGTGGCAGCCCTTGGGGCGCTGCAGGCACAGATGGCTCTGTCAGTGCTGCTTGGCCATGACCCCTCGCCTCTCGGGCAGGTCCTGAAGCTCGATCTGGCGACATGGCGGCAATCGGGTTTCCGGTTCGACGCGGCCCCCGAGCCCGAGACACCCGGCCCCGCAGTGATCGGCCGGGATGAGGTTCAGCCCCGCGATCTGGTGATCGACCTGCGTGCCGAGGCTGAGGCCCCCTGCCCCGCCCATCCGCGTGCGTGCCGGCTGTCCCCGGATCAGGCGGCGCGCCTTTTGCCGGGTGCGGCCGCCCGTGTGGTGTTCGCCTGCACGACGGGGCTGAGGGCATGGCGCGCGGCACGCGAAATGACGGCGCGCACGGGCACGCCCGCGGCCGTTCTGGCGACGTAAGGCGGGAGCTTTAGCGCAGGCCGATCAGTCGCCGGTCGCCTGAGACACTGGCCAGACGAAAGCCAAAGACATTCGCAGCGCACGCATAAGGCGGCCGGGCCGGGCGGGCGGGCGATCCTCGGCAGTCCCGGCGAGGAGCTGCAGCAGGTCCGGATCATAACGTCCATCGATCATCGGGGATCTCCTTCGCCGGATCAGGGTTGGGCAAGCGAGGGGGCGAGACAAAGACCGATTGCGGCCAGCCAGACCACCACGGCCAAGGCAAGGCCGAGATAGTCTGACAGGCGCGGCTCATCGGTGCGGAACAGGCGGGCGATCACAGCCAGAGCCCACGTTTGCTGCGCGGCTCCCGCAAGGGCAGCTGCGGCACATCTTGCCGGACCAATGCATCACGCAGCGCCTTGCCGTGCGGCCAGGGACCGTAGCCCGAAGCAACGTTGATATGACCCGCATGACCCAGATCGACGAGGTCGGCCTCCCAGGCGTTGGCAAGCTCTGCGGCGCGCTCAATTCGCATCCAGGGATCGTTGCGGCTGGCCACGACCGTCGCCGGCACATGCAGCGGCTGCTCCGGAATTGGGCCAAAATGGCCAATGCGATCATTGCCGAGTGTTTCGGCCGGGGCGACCAACAGAACACCTCCGACCCGCAGATGCGGCCAGTTGGTCAAGAGCCGCGCAATCAGCACCGCGCCCAGCGAGTGCCCGACGAGGATGCTGTCGGGAAACTGCAGGATCACGCCTGCCAGTTCATACTCCCAAACGGCGGGCATCGGATGATGTGGGTCGGTCAGATCGACCATAAGCGCCTTCGGATCGGTCTGCGCCCACCAATGCTGCCAATGCGGCGCAGGTGAGCCATCGAGGCCGGGCACGATCAGTGTCTTGGTCATTTCTCACGCTCCTCATCCTTGGGCTGCATCGAGATAACACTACCAAGTTTGTCGTGATTATGCTTCCAAAGACTGCGTTTGCCGGAGAATAGCTTTCTCGGGCTACGTGGCTTGACGCTGATCCGCACCTGTGGTCGGTTCGCGGCCCGTCCGTTCAACCCGCCTGAAGGCCATTCAGAAGCCGTGCGACGTGGTCAGGCCCCACTGGCCGGATTCCGGTCGGGTTCAGAGCCTTGATCGAGTAGTAGCCTCGCGTGATATGGTCGAGGTTCACCGTCTCGCGCACACCCGGCAGGGCCAGAATCCGCGCCATATAGGCCGAGAGTCGCGGATAGTCGGCAATCTGGCGCAGGTTCGTCTTGAAGAGCCCGTGATAGGCCGCATCAAAGCGGATCAGGGTCACGAAGGTGCGGATATCGGTCTCGGTCAGCCGCGCACCAAAGAGGAAATCGCCGGTCAGGCGCGCCTCAAGCTGGTCGAGCATCTGGAAGACGCCGGTCACCGCCTCGTCATAGGCTTGCTGGCTTAAGGCGAAGCCGGCCTTGTAGACGCCATTGTTCAGCTGATGGTAGATCGTCTCGTTCAACGCGTCGATCTGGGCCCCGATTTCGGCCGGATAGAGACGAATTGCCGATGGGGCGAGGTGTTCGAAAGCGGTGTCGAGCATCCGCAGGATATCGGCGCTTTCGTTCGATACCATCACGTTCTGCCGCATGTCCCACAGTACCGGAACCGTCGCGCGGCCCGAATAGTGCGGGTCGGCACGGGTGTAGATCTGGTGCATGTAGCGCGACTGGAACAGCGGGTCCTCGTCCGCGCCGGGATAGCCGCCGAACTGCCAGCCCTCGTCAGTCAGCGTCGGGTTCACCACGGTCACCGGGATCAGATCGGCCAGCCCCTTCAGGCTGCGGGCCATCAGGGTTCGCGACGCCCAGGGACAGATCAGGGCGACATAGAGCCGATAGCGCCCTGCCTCGGCCTTGAAGCCCCCCTGCCCCGTCGGTCCGGGGCTGCCATCCGGCGTGATCCAGTTGCGGAACTGCGAGGTCTGGCGGATGAACCGCCCCTTGCCATCCGCCGCCTGCACCGGCTGCCAGTTCGCAACCCACTTCCCGTCGACAAGCATCTGACTTTCCTTTCAGGCCGCGTGAAACACAAAGGACCGCATCGACACCGACCCGAGGTCAATCGTATCGGTCATGAAGGTCAGCGCATCGGATGCGTCGGATGCACCGGCGATGGTCAGGGCCGGCATGTAGTGATCCACTGTCGGGTGGGCCATCCGCATCAGCGGACCCAGACGGTTCGCATCCGCCAGCGCCGCAAAGTCGCGGGCCTGAAGCCGGTCGGTGAAATCGGCATCGAACTCCAGCGCGAAATCCTGCGGGCGGCCGTTCATCCGCATGGCGCGCAGGTTGTGCACCACATTGCCGGACCCCAGGATCAGCACACCCCGGTCGCGCAGCTCTGACAGGGTGCGGCCAATCTCAAGCTGGTAGGCAAGCCCGCGCGTCATATCGATGGAGATCTGAAAGACCGGCACATCCGCATCGGGATAGAGGAACTTCAGAACCGTCCAGGCGCCGTGATCCAGCCCCCAGGTGTCATCCTCTTGCGCGTGATGGCTGTGCAGAAGGCTGACAACCTCTCGCGCAAGGGCGGGATCGCCAGGCGCCGGATACTGCGCCCGGTGCAGCGCCTCGGGGAAGCCGTAGAAGTCATGGATGGTCTGAGGCAGGGCCGAAACATCGACCAGCGTCGTGCCGCGTGTCATCCAATGTGCCGAGACGACAAGGATCGCCTTGGGGCGCGGCAGGCTGCGGCCCAGATCAGACCAGGCCCGGCTGTAGGCCGTATCCTCCAGCGCGTTCATCGGGCTGCCATGGCCCAGAAATACCAGCGGCATCCGGTCACTGGGGGCCAGACGGGCGCGCAGGTCGTCCAAGGTGCGGGCGGTGATCATCAAACTCTCCCGGGGGTAAGAGAAAGGGCGGCGCGGTGCCGCCCCTTTCTGCCAGTCAGGCAAACTGGCCAAGCGCCTTTTGCAGAGCGGGGATCCTGACAGCATAGGCACCTGCGCCAAGAAGCGCGATCACCACTTGCACGACGGCCCAGAACAGCGGGAATTCCCAGCCACCGCCCTCGCCCGAAAAGAGCCAGCCATTGCCCGAATGGACCCAGGTTGCACCAAGCAGCACCGGGATCAAGCCAAGCGACACAAGCCGGGTCGCAACGCCGAGGATCAGCGCAAGGCCGCCGCCGATTTCTGCGGCGATGGTCAGATAGGCAAGGAAGCCCGGCAGGCCGAGGCTTTCGAAATAGCCCACAGTGCCTGCGACGGTGAAGACGTTCACCTTCAGAAGGCCGTGGGCGAGGAAGAGAACGCCGCTCGAGACGCGCAGCAGCGTGGCGGCATAGTCGGAGGAAGTGGTCATCTGCGATATCCTTTGATGGGGCCCATGGGATCAGCCGGGCCTGATGAACGGAAGATGATACTTGCCGACCATGAATAAAATGGCGAAGTTGATGATTGACTATCCACACTTCATTCTGAATTGGCCACATGGACCTGATCGACGAACTTCGCGCCTTCGTTGCTACTGCGCAGACCGGCTCGTTCACCGCAGGGGCTGCGCAGATTGGCATATCGAACCGCCTGACCTCCAAATACGTGGCCGAGCTTGAGGCCCGGTTGGGCGTCCGGCTTTTTCAGCGCACAACGCGCAAAGTGGGGCTGACGCCCGCGGGGCAGGACCTGCTGGCGCGCGCACCTGCCTTGCTGGATGATCTGGACGAGATGATAACCGAGGCCTCGGCCGGATCGCGCGGGCTGACCGGGGTGATCCGCATTTCGGCGCCGGTGACCTTTGGCGAGATCTATGTGGGCGGGATGCTGGGCCGGTTTGCCGCCGCGCATCCGGGGTTGACCTTTGATCTTCGCTTAAGCGACCGCTACGCCGATCTGGCAGGCGAAGGAATTGACCTTGCTTTCCGCATTGGCAGCAGCGAGGTGCGGTCGATCAAGACCCGAAAGCTGGGCGCGTTTCAGTCGCTGGCTGTGGCGAGCCCCGCCTATCTGGCAAGGTTCGGGACACCTGCAACACCGCAAGACCTGCACGCACATGGCTGCATCATCGACACCAACCGCCGCACCCCAAGGCGATGGCGGTTCTATCACACCGGGACCGAGGTTCCGGCCGATGTTCAGGGCAGGTTCCACGTGAATTCGGCCCGCGCCGCCGTTGAGCTGGCAGTGGCCGGTCAGGGCATTGCCTACGCCCCACGATTTGCCCTGACGGCTGAGATCGAAAGCGGCAGCCTTGTCCAGCTTCTACCCGGCTTTAGCGGTGAGAGTGGACCAGTCAACGCCGCCTATCTTGAGGGGCGCACCCTGCCCCGCAAAATCCGCGCCCTCATCGACTTTGCGGTTACTGACATACGCGCGGCCGGCATCCTTTGATCGCGGGCCGTTGTGCCCTGCCCCACCGACGCGATCACCCCGGAATACGGCTCGCGAGATACTGCGCGAATTCGTAGTTCGGCCGTTCCAGATGGCTCAAGGGGCCCGGCTCTGCCATATCGGACAGAAGCCCGCGATAGACACGTTCCGTGCAGCCCTTGTCCTCGGCGTTCACATCATCGAGCAGCGCCTTCACGCGGGCCAAATGTGCGGGCGCATCAGGGTCAGCCATCCAGTCGGCAGACATACCCATCCCGAAAAGCACGTTCACATGCCCTGGACCATCCGGGGTCAGCGACAGATACCAGAAGTAACCCGGCGTCAGCGTGATCAGCAGCGAAGGATAGATCGCCAGAAGCCATGTCTTGCGGCGGTCATCGCCGGTCAGCGTTGTGTTGG
>NZ_VOAK01000026.1 GCF_007859075.1 Gemmobacter aquaticus | reverse complement strand
TGCGCAGACTCAGCCCCTTCCCCCGCCGCATGATCGCCACATCGACACCCCATCAACACATGTGGAGCAAAATGTGTAGCAATTTGCGGAGCAAAACAAGACGCGATACTCTCGACACCCCGAGGAAAAGTGGGCATCTCGTTGAGATATCTACAGAAATTGTGTCATGTGAGAAGATTTTTTGGCGGAGAGAAAGGGATTCGAACCCTTGAGACGGTTCCCCGCCTACACACTTTCCAGGCGTGCGCCTTCGACCACTCGGCCACCTCTCCGTCCTGCGCGTTTAAGCCGATCCGCGGCAAAGGTTCAAGGGGATGTTTCACTATTTTGTGCGCCGGCCAGATCCGTTTTCGCTGACTTGTAGGCCGGGGTGAGTGCTCTTGGGGCCGTCGCACGCCATAGGTGCAGGCCAGGTCGCGGCCTTGGTCGAACTATGGGTTTTGTCAGATGTTCGCTCAGCCGCCTCGCACTCTGATCAAGGGTAAGCAGACGAGAGGTCATGCCGAGAAATCATAACGTCTGATTATCAATTCCATGAACTTTTTCCTGCGTTACGGAGATTTCATGATCCATTAGCCTTGCGCAATACTTATGGAAGGCACAGCGATGTCGGGCGATGTATTGGGCATAGCCGAAGCAAAACCGCAGCGTGGTGGGCGTGGGGCACGGAGGGACCGCAGGGCGCAGGCTGCGGCTGGCACGGGGCGCCCCTACATCCAACGCAACATCCCGACCTATGACATCCTATCCGAAGAAAGCCTGATCCGTATCGAAGCGACCGCAGACCGCATCCTTGCAGAAATCGGGATCGAGCTGCGTGACGACGCCGAGGCGATGGAGCTTTATCGCAAGGCCGGCGCCAGCGTTGATGCCGTCACCAAGGGCGTCTGGCGTCTTCGGTTTGAACCCGGAATGCTGCGTGAGATCCTTAAGACCGCACCCGCCGAGTTCACCCAGCACGCCCGCAACCCGGCCAATTCGGTGCGCATCGGCGGCAGGAACGTCGTCTTTGCGCCCTCTTACGGATCCCCCTTCGTCATGGATCTGGACCGGGGGCGCCGCTACGGCACCATCGAAGACTTCCAGAACTTCGTAAAGCTCTCGCAATCCTCACCCTGGCTGCACCATTCGGGCGGCACGGTCTGCGAACCAACCGACGTGCCCGTGAACAAGCGCCATCTGGACATGGTCTACGCCCATATTCGCTATTCCGACCGGGCGTTCCTCGGTTCGATTACTGCGGCGGAACGGGCGGCGGACAGTGTGGAGATGTGCCGGATCCTGTTTGGCGCCGATTTTGTTGACCAGAACTGTGTGGTTATGGGCAACTTCAACACAACCTCACCGCTTGTGCTGGATGGCGTGACCACGGCCGGCATCCGCGCTTATGCGGCCGCCAATCAGGGGTCGATCCACCTGCCCTTCCTTCTCGGCGGCGCGGTGGCCCCGCTGACGACCGCCGGAATGGTGGCGCAGGGTCTGGCGGAAAGCATGGCATCCTGTGCGCTGACACAACTGGTGCGGCCCGGCGCCCCTACCATTCTGGCCAGCTTCTTCTCGTCCATGTCGCTGCGGTCGGGCAGCCCAACCTTTGGCACGCCCGAGCCTGCGATCGGCTCGTTGGTCATGGGGCAACTCGCGCGGCGGATGAACCTGCCTCTGCGCTGTGCCGGAAACTTCAGTACATCCAAGCTGCCCGATGGTCAGGCAATGCAGCAAAGCATGATGTCGATGATGTCAGCCATTCAGGGCGGCGCGAACTATGTCCTGCACTCGGCCGGTTTCCTTGATGGCCTTCTGTCGATGTCCTACGAAAAGCTTGTGATGGACACCGACATGTGCGGCGCATTGCACGCCTATCTGGACGGGATGGAGGTCAACGACGACACGCTGGCTTTTGATGCCTTGGCAGAGCTTGGCCCGGGCCAGCACCTCTTCAGCACCCAGCATACGCTTCGCCACTATGAGACCGCCTACTGGGACAGCGCGCTCGACGACAATCAGCCGTGGGAGACCTGGGACGAACAGGGCGGGCTCGACTATGCCCAACGCGCCAATGCGCGGTGGAAAAAGCTGCTGGCCGAATATGAAGCCCCGCCGATCGACGCCGCAACCGATGAGGCACTGCAAGACTTCATCGCCCGGCGCAAGGCCTCGATGCCTGACATGTGGTACTGATCGGTACACGCCCAAGGGGCTTGCCCGCTGCCCGTTCGATGGGCATGGCAGGCCGCAACAGCGATGCATCGACACCTCAACCCCGCATCAGGCGCGGAATGGGCTCGATCTTGCCTCAATTCATCCTATATCGAAGGAACATGATGCCGCAGACACAACAAGACTGAACAGATGAAAGACATTGTGATGAGCCCGGAAGCTGTCTCAAGCCGCGCATTCCGTGATGCGCTTGGCCGATTTGCCACCGGGATCACCATCGTGACTACCTCCGGGGTCGAAGGGCCGATGGGCTTTACGGCCAACAGCTTTGCCTCGGTCTCACTCGATCCGCCGCTGGTTCTGTGGTCGCCTGCCCGGTCGGCCTCGCGGTTCTGCCACTTTCGGGATGCACAGTTCTTTTCGATCCACATCCTCGGGGTCGACCAGTTCCACCTGATCGAGCGCTTCTCGCGTAACGGCGAAGGGTTCAACGGGCTGGATCACGACGTATCGGTCGAGGGCGTTCCCCAGTTCCGCGACGCGCTTGCGCGATTCGATTGCGTGCAGCATGCCACCCATGACGGGGGCGATCACCTGATCATTGTGGGCCGCGTTCTGCGCTTTGGCATGCGTGAAGGGGCGCCACTGGTCTTCAGTCAGGGGGCCTACGGCGGATTTGCGCATGGTGGCTGACCTGCGACGCCTTGGGGCACTGGCAATCCCGATTTCATATACATATTCTGATATAAATTGAACCATCCTACGGCAGCCCCCACCATGCCCCCCGCACCCGGCACCCCGCACCTTCCCGCAGACGAGATGCTGGCCCAGGCCACTGCAGCCGCAGGCTTTCTCAAGGCGCTTGCGCATGAGGGCCGGCTGATGATCCTGTGCCATCTGCAATCGGGCGAGAAAACCGTCAGTGAGCTGGAGCAACTTCTGTCGTCACGTCAAGCGGCGGTCAGCCAGCAGTTGGCGCGGCTGCGTCTTGAAGGTTTGGTCAGTTGCCGGCGCGATGGCAAGACCATGCACTACTCGATTCAGGACCCCAAGGTCGCGACCGCGATCGGCATGGTCTATGAGATGTTCTGCAAACCAAGTGGCGCCTGCTGACCCTTGGTAAAGGGCACACTTGGCATTTGACCCCGCATGATGATCCGGGCAATCCTCCGTTAGCGCAAACCGGAGGAGTTGCCATGCTGTCCCGTCGTCTTTTCACCGGCCTTGTTCTGGCCGGTCTGGTGCCTGTTCCCGGTATTGCGGCGACAGAGGCTACAGATCGGGACGCGCTGACACGTGATGTGCTGCTGACGTGGAACCGCCTTGTTCTGGAACTCGTGCGTCACACCGCGACTTACTCGCCCCCGGTTGCTGCGCGTGCCTTTGCCTGCACGGGGATTACCGCGTGGGAAGTACTGGCCGGACTTGCCCCCGATCACCGCAAAAGCCTTGCGGGACAGGTCAATGCCCTGACCGCCCCGCCCGCGCCAACAGCGCCGGGAATTGATCCAGCCGCCGCGATGCATGGCGCCATGGCATTTTCTGTGCGGCACTATTTCGGCAACACAGGCCCAACCGGGCAGCGTGCGATGCGCGCGATGGACAGCCGCCTTGCCGAACGTGTGGCTGAAGGCATGGCCGAGGATGTTGTCACCCGCAGCCTTGAACACGGGCGCGACGTGGCGCTTCACATCATCGAATGGGCGCGCAGCGATGGGGGCGAGGTGGTCGAGAACATGGGCTTCCCGCAAACCTGGGCCTTGGGCACTCAGCCGGGTCACTGGGAACCCACCTCGAAGATCGTGCAACAGCAGGCGCCGCTTCTGCCCGACTGGCCGAAGAACCGGCCGATGGCGATGCCCTCTGCCGATGCCTGCGGCCTGTCCGCGCCGCCCGAATACAGCGAAGCGCCAGCGTCAGAGTTTCATGTACAGGCTGTCGAGGTCTACGAGACCGTGCGCAATCTGACGGCCGAACAGAAACTGATTGCGCGCTTCTGGTCGGATGATCCGATGCTGTCGCCGACCCCGCCGGGTCATTGGATCGCGATCCTGCTAGAGATCACGCAACGGGACGACCTGCCCGCAGATCGGCTGGCAGATGCTCTGGCGCGTCTCGGGATCGCAGTGTCCGACGCGTTTATCGCCTGCTGGCAAGCCAAGTACCAGTTCGACCTTGTCCGTCCTGTCACCTACATCCGCCGCCACATTGACCCAAGCTTCGAGCCGCTGCTCATCACTCCCCCCTTCCCCGAATATCCGTCAGGGCACAGCACGCAGTCAGGTGCGGCAGCGTCGGTTCTGACTGCGATCTTCGGTGACAACTTTGCCTTCGATGACGTGACGCATGTCGATGACGGCTTGCCAATGCGCACGTTCCCCAGCTTTCATGCGGCCGCCGAAGAGGCCGCAATCTCGCGCCTTTACGGCGGCATCCATTTCCGCGCCGCGATCGAGAACGGCCTGTCGCAGGGCGAATGCGTCGGCGAATTCGTCAACCGACTGGTGACCTTCCAATGATCCGCACAGCACTTGCCCTAACGGTCCTCGCCTCCCCCGCCCTTGCTGATGCACCCGAGGTTCCGCGCTTTCTGGCCGAGACCGGCGGGGTCGCGCACAGCTTCACCGGCGAGTGGGAATACATGGTCGGCGGCGGCGTCGCGGCGTTCGACTGTTCGGATGACGGGTTGCCCGACCTCTACTTTGCCGGGGGCGCAGGTGCGGCCAGCCTATGGCGCAACACATCCGTCAAAGGTGGCGCGTTGTCGTTCGAACGTGGCACCAGCGGGGCCGAGGTTGATGCCGTGACTGGCGCATGGCCGCTTGATTTCGACAGCGACGGAAAGATGGATCTGGCGGTCCTGCGGCAGGGTGAGAACATGCTGATGCGGGGCTTGGGCGATTGCCGCTTTGAACGCGCCAACGAGGCTTGGGGCTTTGACGGCGGCACGGCATGGTCAACCGCCTTTGCCGCCACATGGGAGGCGGGGCAACCCCTGCCGACGCTGGCAGTAGGCAACTACATCGACCCGTTGGAAGAGGCCTTCCCTTGGGGTGCCTGCACCGAAAACTGGCTGCACCGCCCCGAGGGTGACCGTCTGGCGCCGCCCGTTGCGCTGACGCCATCGTTCTGCGCGCTCTCGATGCTGTTCACCGACTGGAACCGCTCTGGCGTGCCGGCTTTGCGTATCTCGAACGATCGCGAGTATTACAAAGGCGGGCAGGAACAACTCTGGCACCTGCAGCCGGGCGAACCACCCCGGCTTTATACCGAAGCCGAGGGCTGGCAGCGCCTGCGTATCTGGGGCATGGGCATAGCGGGTGCGGACCTCGACCTCGACGGCTACCCTGAATACTTCCTGACCTCGATGGCTGACAACAAGCTGCAAGCCTTGAAAGCGCCCAAGGCCGCGCCGATCCTGCCGCAATACGCCGATGTGGCCTTTGCCAAGGGCGCCCACGCGCAACGCCCCTACACCGGTGGCGATGTCCGCCCATCAACCGCATGGCACCCGCAGTTTGCCGATGTAAACAACGACGGCCGCCTCGATCTCTTCATCGCCAAGGGCAATGTGTCCGAGATGCCTGATTTTGCGCAGAGTGACCCCAACAACCTGCTGCTGCAAAATGCCGACGGCACCTTTACCGAGTCGGGCGAGAGGGCGGGCGTGGCGTCGATGCTGACGGCACGCGGGGCAGCCCTGCCCGATCTGAACGGTGATGGCTGGCTGGATCTGGTGGTCGTCAACCGCAATGCCGGCGTGGAGATCTGGCGCAATCAGGGCACCGGCCAGCCGCGGCACTGGATCGCCATCGATCCGCAGCAGCCCGCGCCAAATCTGCATGCCGTCAATGCTTGGGTGGAGGTGCGTGCCAATGGCGTGACACAGCGGCACGAAATCACGGTCGGCGGCGGTCACGGCTCGGGTCAGTCCGGCCCGCTGCACTTTGGGTTGATGGATGCGCCCGATGCCGAGGTTCGTGTCCTCTGGCCGGACGGGACCGAGGGCGCGTGGCAGACTCTGGCGGCGGACCGTGTCTGGACCCTGCCGCGCGACGGAACGGCCAGCGCGGCCAACTAGGCCGCGCATGGTCCGAAATCGCCATGGGTAGATAAAGTGCTCTCTGGGCGCCGTGCTGAAGCATCAGCTTCGACTACTGCGATCTCCGGACGCGCACGTCCAATGATGCGGTGCGACAAGCGCACTCCCAGAAAGCAAGTTGATTCTATGATGAACCGTGGATGAATGCCACCTGTCGAAAAGGATAGGTCGGCAGGTGGCGACAATCATCCGTCAGAAGAAGAACCGTGCGCCAACTAGAATACCTTCTGCGTCCTGATAGCTGCCTCCCAACTGGTCGCTATAGGTAAAGCGCCGCCAGCCCGCGTAGACATCCACCGCAGCCGCATCGATGGTCTGGACGGCATAGATGCCGTAGTTTTCGGTCTTGGCCCCGTCAGACAGGAAGTCGTTGCCCTTGTAATAGTCCACCGAAAGGTTCGTTCGGCCCATGGCAAAATAGTTGGTCTGCCAGCCCAGTCGGGTCCAGATGTAATTGGCCCCGTCGACCTGCTCACCTGCCGAGAAGGCAAAGTTCAGCCCCGTCGGGGCATGGACAACCGAGACCGAGCCCGCAAGCCTGCGGGTATTCTCGCCATTCGGATCATCCAGCCATTGATAGCCCGCCGCGCTACGCACCGAGAAATCGCCAACATCTCCGGTCCAGCGGATGGCGACATCATAGTAGTCGGTGTCGTCGCCCGAGGTCAGGATGTTTTGCCCATAAGAGGTGGAGAGCATCACCCCCTCGTACACCGGGGTGTCATAGCGAACGCGGAACCGCCGCGCGCCATCAAAGCTGTTGTTCACCTGCCCCACGGTGACATCCGTCAGATCCCCGTTCCCGTCGCGGAACCGGAACGAGCCAAAGCCATCAGACGAATCCGTGGCGCCCGCCTGGAATGTGAACGAGTCGTCGAGCCCGGCCGTGCCGTCCGAAGCCGTGCTGCCCTGCCCCAACGACAGTGTGCCGTATTCCGTGTCGAAAGCCGCCTCGAACCACCGCAAAGAGGTGCGCTGCCAATCGATCCAGTCGGGCTCGAACTCTTGCGAGATCGCGGCGCTGTTGCGCAGCCCGAGGCCGGTTTCAAAGCGGTATCGGATGGTGCTGTTCTCCAGCGGTTGGGTGATGGTAAAGCCGAGCCGGGCGTTCCAGTTGCCGTTATCGACGATCCCGCTGGTCGTCTCATCCCCATCGTTGAAGCTCTGGTAAGCCAGATTGAGTTGGCCGTAAAAGTTGACCTCACCGCCGCTTTGGTTGGTAAAGGTCGTGGCAGGCCCATAGACCTCGGATTCGATGGGAAGATCCTCGATTGCCGCATCATAGTCGAAGTCACCATCGGCTACATCTTGCGCGGTGGCGGCAGAGGCCCCCAGCATCAGAAAGCATGACAGGCAGTGAACGGTGATCGATTTGGTCATGCTTCTCTCCAATGCCAGTACATGTGCGGCTTTACGTTCAATTCAGGGAAGGCACCTTGGCTTCAGGGTGGGCAGACCCGCATTTCAAATGGAACCCGAAGTCGCCGCGCAGTTGCCTGAAGGCAAACCTTCTCGCTTTAGCCAACCACGATTCTGCCGTTCAAACAAGCGCCTTGGGTCGCTCGAGGCTGATCTGCCAGCAGTCATCCCGTTGATTTCGCGCCGAAACGCGCGCACATGCACGCCTTGCCCGAAGGCTGTGTTCCGGGCTATCACGGTCAAGACCATGGTCCGGAGGGCGGAATGCGCAGACGCACGATAGTTGCGGCGATCGCCCTGACGCTGGCGGCGACCCTTGCGGGGGTCACGGTATCACGCCCCCCCACGCCCCTCGCACTTCCCCTGCCTCCGACGATCGAGGTGCTGACGGATGCGGTGCAGCTGACGCCGCGGCCCGCCGCTGCGGTCTCGCCCCTGCCCCGGCTTGCTCCGCTTGTGATCGGTGCAGCTGAGGGCGACGCGGAGGGCTGGCGGCATGTGTGGCCCGGCGTGCAATGGCGGGCGCGGTTCTCGGGTACCGGTCTCCAGCTACTGTTTGACGACTCCGTCAATCGTTATCGGATCGACATCGACGGGCAACCAGCCGCGATCGTGACACGCCCCGGGGATCAGGGGATCGAACTCGCTGGCCTTGCCCGGGACCACCACGACATCACCGTGGTCAAGATCAGCGAGAGCACCAGCCCGGCGCGATTTGGCGGCTTCTTTCTGCCCACTGGGACCGATGGCCTGCCCCCACCGCCTGCATCACCCATGCTTATCGAGTTCATCGGCGATTCCGATACCGTGGGCTACGGCAATACCGTGATCAGCCAGGCCTGCACGGCCGAGACGGTCTTCCTGGCAACCGACATCAGCAGGTCCTTCGGCCCGCGCGTCGCCGCGCAGTTGGGCGCGGACTACAGGATGATCGCGCGTTCCGGCATCGGCCTCGTACGCAACTACGATGGTTCGGATCCGGGGCGCACGATGGCCACCCTCTATCCGGCAGCCCCGCTTCTACCGCAGCCACAGGTGATCGTGATCGGGCTTGGTTCAAACGATTTCGTCGCTGCATTGCACGAGGACGAGCAGTGGAGCGATGCTGAATCCCTGCGCAGCGACTTTACCCGATCCCTCGTGTCCTTTGTTCGCCAGCGACACGAGGCGGCACCCGAGGCCCAGATCATCCTGCTGGCATTCAACGAATATGGGCCTGACATCCGCCGCGCACACGAGGAAGCGGCCGCAGAGCTTGGCGAATCCGGTATCGCGACGGTTCTGCTGCCACTTCCCAAGTTCGACCGAGGGGGCTGTGATTGGCATCCATCCGAGAACGATCACATCCTTATTGCCCAATTGCTGATCGATGCCATCAAGGCCAAGCTCGATCTCTGACCTTTTGCCCCTGATTTCACATCGCTTTTCTTCCAACCTTCGCAAAACTGCGCTAAGGTCGGCGTAATTTCCGGAAAGATTCCGACATGACATTTTTTAAGCCAGTCACCAATCGACTTCGTCGACTTGCAGGGCAGCAGTCGCCCGCCTTGACCGATTTTGCCTTGGACAAATGGGAGATTTATCCCTCGGAAACTGTGTGGCAGCCCCCGGCAATCTTTCTGCCCGATCAACTCGACCGAATCCGCACGACAGAGTTTGCCGATCTTCCCGCGACGCTGAAAGCCTGCAGGGGGAATTACGACATCAAGCTACAACCTACGATGGGCTATCGGTTGCGTGATGTCGATCTGGTGGACGGGGTGCTCTATCACCGCAACGCCGAGATGCACCTGCGCCCCCGCAAGTGGCGCGGGCCGTTGATGCCAACCCGACGCGAGACCCTGTCCGGGGCGATCTATGAAAGCTGGAATGGCAACCGCTGGTTCGGCATGTGGTTGATGGACGATTGCCTGACCTATCAGCTTGCGGCCGATACGGGCGCGCCTGTGGCGACGCGTCAGCCGCAACCCGGGAACATGTCGCAGTTCGAATCCATGCTCGGCATGACACCGCGCCGCCTTGACGATGCGCATTTTGAAGAACTGTTCCTGTTCGACGACCTTGCGCCAAACCGTCACAAGGCCTCGCGCGGGGTGGCGATGCGCCAGCAGTTGATTGGCGATCTCAGCCCCGAGCCCAGCCCCGGCGTGTTTCTCTTGCGCGGGGCAGCCGGCGCGCGGCGCGTGCTGCGCAACGAAATGGAGATCGCAAGTCGGCTGGAGCGGGATCGCGGGTTTCGCGTCATTGATCCGCTCGCCGCCACGGTCGACGAGATCGTTGCCGCCTGTGCCGGTGCGCGTGTCGTCGCGGGCGTCGAGGGCAGCCAGTTGACCAATGGCGTGGCCGTCATGCCGCCGGGCAGCACCTTGTTGATCATTCAGCCCCCTGACCGCATGGCCGTGCCGCTGAAGATCTTTACCGACCGGCAGAGCCTGCGCTTTGCCTTTGTCGTAGCCTCTGGCAGTGGCGGCGATTACGAAGCCGACTTTGATGAAATCGCCCGAACCCTCGATTTGCTGGACTGACCTCTTTTCTGCCGGACAACCCGTCCGGACTGTGTTCCCTGACCTTTCGCTCCTTCGATCTGACTTCTGACTTTTCTGCGCCTCGACTGCGCGAACCTTGCGAAAGCTTCTGACTGTGCTGGTAGAGATTGTTGAAGATTTTGTGCGGCATGGGCGGTCTCTGACCGAGCCCGCTTTTGTCTCCCTCGCGATTTATCGATATGGGCGATTTGCGATCCACATTCGCAACCCTGCGCTGCGCTGGCTGGCCAGCAAGTGGTACGGGGTGCTCAAGGTACTGATCCTGAACATCACCAAGATCTGGATCCCGCCAAGCACCCGGATCGGCAAGGACTTTCATATCGTCCATGCGGAAGGCTCGCTGTCGATCCATCCGGAGGCCGTCATCGGTGATCGGTGTGGTGTCATGCACAATGTCACCATCGGAACCAACATGGGGCCCGGCGCTCCGGTGATCGGCGATGATGTGTTTATCGGCGTCAACTCCTCGGTCCTCGGCAAGATCCGGGTGGGTGACCGCGTCCGGATCGGCGCCAACACCTGTGTCACCACCAACGTCCCCTCGGACTCGGTTGTCATCGGCTCACCGGCCCGGATTTACCCCCGCCTGCCGACCTTCGCGAAAGGCGCGCAGAAATGAAGGGCGAGACACTCTATCGCCTGCTGGCAGACAACCTGCCGCGGCGTGCGGAAAAGATCGCGCTGATCGATGCGGGGCGGCAGGTGAGCTATGCCCGTCTCATGACCGAAGTTGATCGGGTCGCAAGCTGGCTTGTGGGCCAGGGTGTCGCAGCCGGTGACCGGGTGATCGTCCATGTCCGCAAAGGCATCGACGAGGTGGCCGCGATGTTTGGCGCGCTGAAGATCGGCGCTGTCGTTGTGAATGTGAACGTCCAGTGGACGCCCACCCAGCTTGCCTATGTCGCGGGCGACTGTCGGGCCAGTGCCGCGATCCTTGGCACGACAGGCGCTGCGGGCGCGCTCCCCGCCGACCTGCCGCTGTTGATCCGGGAGGGGAAGAAGTTGCCCTCGGTCGCGGCCCGCTGGGACGATCTGGCCGAGACAGAGGTGGCAGAGTTTGCCCCCGAACCTGACAGCCTCGCCATGATCATCTACACCTCCGGCTCTACCGGGATGCCCAAGGGCGTCATGCTTAGCCAACGCAACATCCGCATTGGCGCGCTTGCCGTGGCCGAATATCTGGACCTGTCCGAGGATGACCGGTTGCTCTCGGTGCTGCCCTACAGCTTTGATGCCGGGCTCAACCAGTTGACGACCATGCTGCTTGTGGGCGGCACGGTTGTTCACCAGCCCGTCGCCATGCCGTCCGAGGTAATCCGCATGGCGATACGTCATGCTGTGACAGGGATTGCGGGCGTGCCGCCCCTGTGGAACCAGATCGCGCGCTATCTGCGCGACGCGCCGACACCTCTGCCCGCACTGCGCCGCATCACCAATACCGGCGGCAAGATCCCGCCCGACATCCTGCCGCTTTTGCCCCAAGTCTTTCCCGGCGCGCGCATTTTCCTGATGTATGGTCTGACCGAGGCATTTCGGTCGACCTACCTGCCGCCTGAACGATTTGCCGCCAAGATGGGGGCAATTGGTCAGGCCATACCCCATGCGCAGGTCTTTGTGGTTAAGCCAGGCATCGGCCTGGCCGGGCCGGGCGAACAGGGGGAGCTTGTCCATGCAGGCCCCCTCGTCAGCATGGGCTACTGGGAGCGCCCCGAACTTACCGCTGAAAAGATCCGACCCTGCCCGGAACTTGCCTCGCTGATCGGTGATACCCCGGTGGTCTGGTCGGGCGATCTGGTGCGCGTCGATGCAGACGGCGATCTTTGGTTCGTGGGGCGGATGGATGACATGATCAAGACGCTCGGGTTTCGTTTGTCACCGACCGAGGTTGAAGACCTCGTGTCGAAATCCGGGTTGGTCACCGATGTCGTGGCTTGGGGTGTTGATGACGCCGAGCTTGGTCAGGCCGTGCATATCGCGGCTAGCCTTGGCCCGGATGCGACCGAGGGCGCCGTTATGGCCCACTGTCGCAAGGCCATGGCCCATTACATGGTCCCGCGCCGCATTCACCCATGGCCCGGCGCCATGCCCCGCACGGCCAGCGGTAAGCTGGACCGTCCCGCAATCATCACCGCCTGCAAGGCGCTTCTCTGAACCGACCGGAGGACCATATGCCCCTGACCTCAACAGCCCTCATCCACTACCTGCATGATGATCTGAACATTGATCAGGAGATCGCGCCCGAGACCGAGCTGTTCTCCTCCGGCATGCTCGATTCCGTCGCAATGACCAACATCATCATGTATCTTGAGGAGACAGCAGGCATCGTCGTCCGCCCCGCCGACGTCACGCTTGAGAACTTCGACACGGTCAAGGCCATCGTCGATTACGCTCATGCCGGGGCCTGACCTCGACAGCATCCTTGCCGGGGCGGCCGAACGGTTCGGCACCCCGGCCTATATCTATCTGACCGACGCCATAGAGACGCGCCTGACTGAACTGCGGGCCAGTCTGGGCGCTTGGTTCGACGTCAGCTACGCCATGAAGTGCAACCCAAACCCGGCCCTGCTCGCCTGGCTTGCACCACGGGTGGACCTGATCGACGTCTCGTCGGGCGGCGAATTTGCGTTGGCCTGTGCGGCGGGCTGGCAGGCACAGCGTGCCTCATTCACCGGCCCGGCAAAACGTGACGACGAATTGCGGGCAGTGATTGCGGGCGGGCTTGGCGAGCTTGTCATCGAAAGCCCGCGCGAGGCGCGCGCCGCCGACCGGATTGCCGCAGAACTGGGCGTCGTGCAGCCCGTGCTGATCCGTCTGGCACCGGACCGGGTGCCAAAGGGGTTTGGCGATCATATGGCGGGTCGGCCCAGCCCTTTCGGCATCGATATCGAAGATGCCCCTGTGGCGCTGCCCCAGATCCTTGCCTTGCCCAATCTGCATGTGATCGGGCTGCACATCTATTCGGGCACGCAGTGCCTTAGACCCGACGCCATCGCCGAGAACTGGCGTATCTACATGCAGATCTTTCGCGAGACCTGCGCGACCCATGACCTGATGCCGCAGAAGCTTGTATTCGGGGCGGGTCTGGGCATCCCCTACCATCCGGGGGACACTGCGCTGTCGTTGCCGCAGATCGCCGCCGACATCGGCCCGGATCTGAACGCGTTTCGCAACGAGCCCCGCTTTTCGCGCACGAAGCTGGTGCTGGAGCTTGGCCGCTTTCTGGTGGGTGAGGCCGGGTATTTTGTCACCCGCGTCATTTCAACCAAATCCTCGCGGGGCAGCCGCCTTGCGATCTGCGACGGCGGCATGAACGCGCATCTTGCCGCCTCGGGAAATTTCGGGATGGTGCTGCGCCGCAACTACGTCATTCACAAGATCGGCGGCGGGGACGAGGTTGAAAAGGTCGATATCTCCGGCCCGCTTTGCACATCGATCGACAAGATCGGCGGGGCGGTGCTGCTGCCGCCGCTGGCTGAAGGCGACCTGATCGCAATCCACACGAGCGGCGCCTACGGACCGACCGCAAGCCCCTTGCACTTCATCTCGCACCCTACCCCGCGCGAGATCCTTGTCGAGGGAGCTCAGGCCCGCGACGTGACCCGGATCGCGTGACGGGTGGGGAGGACGCCGCGACCGCTGGCCTAGCGCCCGTGACGCTTTACATCTTGCCGCCGCGCAGATCGAGCAGCTCGCCCGTATCGCGCATCTTGCAAACCATGTGCTGATGCCCGACGGCGGCCTCGATTTCCCATTCATGCTTTCCCGGCGAACGGGCCTTGATGATATGGACCTGCCCCACTGGCACGGCAAAGTTCCCCGCGACCCGCTCGGCGCAGCCCTTGTTGGCCATGTAGGGTGCCTGTGAGTTGGCCGCGTGCTTGCGATGAGCCATGCTGTTCTCGCGCTCGGTATTGCCGGCCTGATATCCTTGGGCATAGGACGGCGTCTTGTTGCCTTCCCAATAGGGGTAGCCATGCACACCGTCGCGGTAGCCACGCTCAAACTCGGCGGTTTCCTCGCCGTTTGCCGGAGTGTAGCCATCCTTGTAGTGGTGCTGGTTGTGCGCGAGGGCAGCGATACCAAGGATAGCCAAGGCGGCTGCAACCTTGTGATCAGTGTCGCGATCTGCCCAAAGCGGCGTCGCGAAGCCCTGCGCCGCAACCGCGGCGATGGCAAAAATGGAAAGCAGTTTCTTCATCCGGCAATCTCCGGTTCAGGGCGGTGCCGCCAACCCGGCAGGATCAGGAGGCAGGACCGCAGGATCATTCAGGGCGCGGAGCAGATCCGCACCCAAGACAAGCCTATTCGCCACCAGTACAACCCGGCTATCCGGTAGGCGAAAAATGTGGCGTAGGTCTGATCGACTGCGCCGGGGCCGAAGCAAGGCACCAGACCAGGCGTCATTGGCTGATTGATTCTTGACGCGATCTGCACGGGTAATCTGCCGCAGGGATCGCACTGCGCATCCGCCCGACTTTTCACCGGTTGGCAGCTATCAGGGGTTCCTGTTCGGACCCCGCGCTTGCGAATTGCAGCCAGATCGCGTGATTGCCTTTTCAGTGTCGGCCAAGCCGTGCAATCTATGTATGTGTTCTTTGTAGCCGGCTCGTATTTCGTCCCTTGAATTTTCCAGAGAGCATCATGGGCCAGATTGAAGTCCAGAACCTTGTTTGTGGCGGCGAAGCTGGCGGGGCTTTTGAGTCCATCCTATTCTCCAGCACGCATGCCTTTGCCTTTGATCAGGATCAGGGTCGCCTGCGCACCGCGCAGTACCGATATGGCAATCCGGGTATCCGGATCGGGCGGGTCAGGTCCTCGGGTCATCGGATCAGTCTGACCGAAAAGCAGAACGTGACCTTTCTGATGCCCCGCAACGGGGCACTTTCGATCTGCATAGCGGGTCGGAACGTCGTCATTCCGGGCGGCGGGTCAGGACTACTGCGGCCAAACACGCGCACGACGCATGTACGGGCACCCGAGGCGGGCCTGTTTGACGGGCTGGTCCTGATGCTGCCCGAAGACGGCCTGCGCCAGATCGCCGTTGATGCAGGGATCGAGTCAGCTCTGTGCCGTGACCTTTTGCCCGCAAAGGCCGCAACGACGCAGAGGCTGGCATCTTATCTCGATTTCCTGATCCAAGATCTTGCCCTGCAAGACGGTGGCGTCATGCCACCCCGCACCGCCGCAAGCCTTGACGCGCTCTTGCGTGACTTGCTGGCCGACTGGCTGGCCGATGTGACAGAAGCGGCCGCAACCTCGGCTGTTGATCTTCTACGCGTGCGCCGGGCCGAAGAGATCTTCATGGACCGCGCCGACGAGGTGATCTCGATCGCAGAGGTCGCACGCGAATTGGGCCTTTCACTTCGCAGCCTGCAAGCCGCATTTCATGCCGTGATGGGGATCGGCCCCAAGGCGCGCCTTACCCACATCCGCTTGGAACGGGCACGCGCCAGCCTTCTGAGGGCCGAGCCGGAAGAGCAGGTCACAGCCATCGCGCTGGATTGCGGGTTCACCCATCTCAGCCGTTTTGCCGAGGCTTATTTCCGCACCTACGGCGAACGCCCCAGTGAAACGCTTGCCCGAAAGCGGCGCATATCAGATCGGCCAGCGCGGTATTCGGCCTGAAACATGCGCGGCCCCATGGGGTTTGCGCGTTTCGGATAGCCCGACCGGAAGGAGCCAAGCCACACCTGTTTCAGGTGCCAGACCTTCCAACCGGGATTCCCAGGAATGAATACCGAGCAGATCATCGCGACCATTCAGGGACTTCGGTCTGCCGAGCCTGCCGACAAGGCCTTTCCGATCATTGCCTCGGGCGGAGCTGTCTCTGCCCTCCCGGTCACCATCGAGGCCTGCCCACGGCCCTTGCCGGCGACCGAGGTCGAAGGACAGACCGTGATTTGCGGGCGGGTCGACGTGCCCGAGAACCACGACACGCCCGAAGGCACGCGGATCAGCCTTGCATTCGCGGTGCTCAAGGCCCGCACCCTCAGCCCCGCGCTCAATCCGCTGGTCTATCTGCACGGAGGGCCAGGAGGGGGCGCAGTCCGCGATCTTGCAGGCATCGTCGTGCCCCTGTGGGAGGGGCATCGGGCGCGGCGCGATGCGGTGACATTCGACCAACGCGCAGCCGGCATCTCATCAGACATGGTCACCTGCTTTTCGACTTTCGAGACTAGCCTTCTTGACCTCTTCAAACCCGACAAGCTCGACGATTCACAGCGGAAGGGAATTTTCAGCAAATGTACCGCCGAGCTGAAAGAGGAAGGGCGCGACCCCTCGGCCTATAACACCGTACAGAACGCACGCGACGTGCAGGCCATCATGCAGACGCTGGGCTTTCCCGAAGCGGGGCACGGCGCGCTCATCTTCTCGCAATGCACCAAGGACATTGGCCTGGCCTTCGTCGAACGGCCAGGTGATGCACTATCGACCGGATGTATCGAGACGCTGAAACCCAAATGGGTGCTACCGAGCGAGTAACCGCCATGCCCCACTTCGAGGGCGGCCGAACCACAGACGACCGAAGGAATTCATCCATGATCCGATCCCGTATCCTGCAGTTGATTGCGGTTGCGGCCAGCCTTGTCTGGGCAAGCCTTGCCGCCGCGCAGGACGCCGCGCCGTATACAGCCACAGCCGCAATGCTGGCGATCGGAGAAGACCCCGAGCGACCGGATGCCGAGATCTTTCATGTGGCCTACACGCTGAATGGCGCCGACCCGACCACGCGCCCGGTGACATTTCTGATCAACGGCGGGCCGGGTGGGGCAAGCATCTTTCTGCATATCGCGGCCATCGGCCCGCTGACGATTGCCACGGCCGGCGATGGCACATTTCCCCCCGTACCTGCGCGACTGGAGAAGAACCCTGACAGTTGGATCGACTTTACCGATCTGGTGTTTATCGACCCTGTTGGCACAGGTTACAGCCGGATGTTGCCGGGGCCCGACGGGCAGGCTGGAGACCCGAAAAAATACTACGCGGTTGACAGCGACATCCACTCGATTGCCTGGTTCATCCGGCAGTGGCTGACCGTGAATGACCGGTGGGGATCGCCCAAGGCGCTGGTGGGGGAAAGCTATGGTGGACAGCGCGTTGCCGGTCTGTCCCGCGTTCTGGCAGAGAATTACGGCATCAACCTGAACCGCGCTGTCCTGATTTCGCCCGCGCTGCATGCCGACATCGCCGAGACGCGCTATTCGATCCTCGGTCCGTTGACGATGTTTCCCACGCAGGCCGCGATTGCTGCGCATTACGGGCTGAACGGTGCATCCAAAGGCCCCGAGGCGCTGCCCGAATTCGAGACTTTCGCACTGGAGAAGCTGACGACCGGGCTGACAACACTCGGCCGGTCTGATGCGGCAACCCAGAAGGCTTTCTTCGAGACGGTCGCGAAGATGATCGGCCTTGACCCGGAACTGGTGGCACGCAAGCGGGCCCGGATTGACGATCAGACCTTTGCCGCGTCCATCCTGCAGGACAAGGGTCTTGTCCTTGATCGCTACGACGGGACGGTCGCCGTAGAGAACCCGATCCCCGAGATGCCGGGACTGAACACATTTGACCGCTCGATCGCGGTGCTGACGGGGGTGCTTCTGCCGCCGTTCATGGACTACGTCCGGGGTGATCTCGGCTACCGGACCGACCGCAACTATGTCCCTCTGAATATGGAGGCGAACATGCAGTGGGATCGTAGCTCATCCGCGGGCGGGCCAGATGATCTGGCGCTGGCGCTGACCCAGAACCAGGACCTGAAGGCCCTTGTGGTGCACGGCATGCATGACCTTTCGACGCCCTATTTCCGCACCCGTTACATGCTGGAACAATCGACAGTGACGCCCGAGGCCCGAGCGCGGCTTTACCTCGGCGTCTATCCGGGCGGCCATATGTTCTATCTGCAAAGGTCCAGCCGGGCAGAGTTTGCAGCGGATGTGCGGGCGTTCTACGGAGGGATCAAATGATGATGCGTTCGGCACTTCTGGCCCTCGCGCTCGCCGGTGCGCTACCGGCCATCGCGCAAGATGATCTCGCGAGCCAGATCGCCGCTCTTCAGATCGACCGGCTGCGCCCACTGGATTTCACGCCGTTTTCCGATGCCCTTGGCGCGTTCAAGCCGACGCCAGAACTGGACGCGCTGATCGCAGGGGCCGATATCGCAGCAATCCAGGCGGCCATGGCTGATGGACGCCTGTCCGCAGAGACGCTGACGCTGTGGCATCTGACCCGGGTTCAGCGCCTGGATGATCGCCTGCGCGGCATGCTGGAGATCAACCCCGCAGCCCTCGCCGAGGCAAAGGCCGCTGATGCGCGGCGGGCAGCCGGCAGATCGCTGGGTCCGCTGGACGGCATCCCGATCACCCTGAAGGATAACATCGGCACCGCAGGCCCGATGCACACAACCGCCAACGCCGAAGTGCTTCTCGACAATGTCGCCCCAGCGGATGCACCGCTGGTCGCAAATCTGCGCGCGGCGGGGGCCGTGATCATCGGCAAGGCCAGCCTTTCGGAGTTTGCAGGTGCCATTGCTGCGGGCTTTCCCTCGGGCGGCAGTGGCGCAGTTGGTGGTCAAGGGATCAATCCGCTTGGCCCCTACCCGACCTACGGATCAAGCTCCGGCTCAGCGATCAGCGTCAGCGCAGGCTATGCCGTTGCCAGCATCGGGACAGAAACGTCAGGCTCGCTGATCGCCCCGTCGGCGGTCATGGGCCTTGTGGCCATGAAGCCTTCGGCCGGGCTTGTTCGTGGTGAGGGTGTGGTGCCCCTGGTCCTGGGCAATGACGGGGCCGGGCCTATCGCGCGCAGCGTGCGTGATGCAGCCCTTCTGCTTGCCGCGATAGACGAGACCGACACCGACTATGCGTCTGGCCTGTCCATCGGGGCGCTGGATGGTGTCAAGGTCGGCATTCTGACGGCAGGCATCCACGAGGCCGGTGACTACAGTCAGATGCTGCAGCGGGCCGGTGCCGCGCTTGCCATGCTGGGGGCAGAGATGCACCCGGTGATGCTGCAGGACGGCAGTGGAACGCTGGACGCTTTCATTGCCTACCTGAGCTCGGGCCTGCGCTACGATATGATGCCCTATGTCACCGCGCGCCATCCCGAACTGGTCAGCCCCGAAGACCTGATCGCCTATAATGCTGCCGATCCGGCACGTCGCGCGCCGTTTGGGCAGGGTCTGATCACGCTGATCGCGCCCATGTCCAAGGATTTCACGCCCGAGGATCACAAGGAAATCGGGGCCGACATGCGCGCAGCCGCAACAGGCGCGCTGGATGCGGCCTTTGCTGCAAAGGGCGCCGAGGTCCTCGTCAGTATCGCAAACCTGCAGGCGCCTTTCTATGCAACCGCCGGATACCCCGCCATTACAGTGCCGACCGGGCGCCGCGATGATGACGAGCCTGCAGGGATAACGCTGATCGGCAAAAAGGGGCAGGATGCACAGCTTCTGGCCTTTGCCTATGCGTTCGAGCAGATGACACGCGGGCATATCGCGGCCGAACTGCCCTAGGGGCACGTTGGTCCACCCCGCGGGGCGTGTCAAACACGGCGCACGTCACCTGCGGAGAGCAAGAAGTGATGCGAACCACCGATCCAAAGCCCAATATCCTCTTGCGAATCCTGCACTTTCCGCTGGTCCGGGTGCCGATTTTGGGGGGTATCCTGTTTCTGGGCATGGGGATCAGCAATGGCTTCATCTTCGCCTATGCGGACCAGCCGCTTGTCAGCCTTGTCATCGTCCTTGGCCTGTGCGCGCTTGCGCTTGCGGTCTACTGGGGTTTCGTCCGTTTCGTTGAACGCCGTCCGGTAACCGAGCTTGCAAAGCGCGGCCGGCGGCAGTTCGGCATGGGCCTCTGGCTCGGGTTTCTTCTCTACGCCGCCTCTATTGCGATCCTGATGTGGCTTGGCGCCTATCGCATCGGGGGGGTCAATTCATGGCTTTACCTGCTGCCCATGCTGCCAATGGCGATCAGCTCGGGCGTGTTTGAGGAGCTGATCCATCGTGGCGTGTTGTTCCGCGTCACCGAGGAGTATCTGGGTAGCTGGATTGCGCTGGCGGCCTCCTCGCTGGTTTTCGGACTGCGCCACCTTGGGAACGAGGATGGCACGCTTCAAGGGGCGCTCTTCCTCTCGGTCGAGGCCGGGGTTCTTCTGGCTGCGGCGTTCATGCTGACCCGTCGCCTGTGGCTTGGGATGGGCTTTCACATGTCGTGGAACTATACCCAAGGCGGCATCTTCTCGGGCGCGGTATCGGGCAATGAAATGCCACCGGGACTGATCGCCCCGGTGATCAGCGGGCCCGAGCTGCTGACGGGCGGGAAGTTCGGCGTCGAGGCCTCGATCATCGCCTTTGCCCTCTGCACTGTGACCGGCTTGATCCTGCTGGTCATGGCGATCCGAAGCGGCAGGATCATCCTGCCGTTGTGGCGGCGCAGCGTCTGACCCATTTGCCTTGCGGCCCCCGCAACGACTGCCAAGGGCCGCAAGACGGTGGTTGGTCTCAGACTTTTTCGACCGGCGGGATCTTCCACGAACCGTCGATGATCGAGGGCGTGTTCTCGTCGGGCCAGTACAAGCGCAGCATGAGGTGGAACTTGCCTTCCGGCGCGGGAAGCCAGTTGGCCTCGAGATCTTTGCCGGGGCTGTCCTTCTGGATGTAGATTGTCAGCGACCCATCCGCGCCATAGGTCGGATTGGTCCGCACACTCATCGAGTAGCGGTTGATCGGATTGGCGACGAAGAACATGTTCTCGTCATACATGGTCAACGACCAGAAGCCTTTGACGGGGGGCAGCTGCCCTTTGGGGAAGACGAGCGTGTACTTGTTCTCACCGCTGTAGCTTTCAATCTTGTTGGGCTTCAGCGAGGTCGGGTAGATCGCGTCCTGCGGCCGGTTGGCGCCAAGGCCGATCGCGGTGATCAGCGCGCGCTGGATATAGTTCGTGCCATAGGTGCCGGCCTTCGTGGTGAAGGACCAGCCATTCTCGCGCGTCATGTCACCGTCCGAGTCGATGAAATGCGCCATGATGCGGCCATAGGAAACCTTGGGGAGCTTGTCATCAATCACAGAACTGACCGCCGTGGGGTCGAATGGCTGGCCGGGAACGAGGCCCATGCCGGCAAAGACCTCGAGCGCAGGCGCATCGGCCGCTGCGGGCGGATTGCGCTTCATCAACTCGGCCAGCAGCGTGAAGTAATCTGCCGCCGACATTGCGTTCACCTGATCGCGGGTTGGTGTCTTCATGTCGATTGACGCATCCACCTTGCCGGCGGGGGGCGTATAGTCGCTGCCCCAGGTGCTCAGTGGCTGCAGCTTGAAGGCATCCTGCAGCTTGTGGACAGCCTCATAGTCCTCGGGCGTGCCGGTGCAGTAGATGCGGCCCAGAAGCCAGACCATCGCGGTCGGGGCCTTCAATTCGGTCATGCCATCGGGAACGGTTCCGCTCCACCCCGGACCGGTGATCAGGAATGTCTTGGCCGCCCCGCCCGTGGTGCGGCTGCCCGGCACCTGAAACACATCCGTCCAGCCCGACAGCATCGGCAGCAGGAAGAAGCGGTCGCCCATGTCAGGCTGATCCAGAACCCATGGCTCGTCCCCGACATCGAAGAAGGCCGTTGTATAAAGTGTATCGGCATTCGGGGCGGTGATGTCGCGGTAGCTTGCATCCGGATAGGACCTGACCCTGATCAACGATCCCATCGGCCCACGTGTCCCTTCGGGTGCGGCCACGTTCGTGATGATGCGGCGCGTCATCTCCATCGTGACCAGCGGATAGCCGAATATGTATGCGTCCGAAGCGGTCGCGAATTCGTCTGTACCTTCGATAAGGCCCAGGATCGGGCTGTCGTTCTCGGCAAGCGCACGACCGCTGGCGGCGGCCATCGCAATCAGGCTGGTTGCGCTAAGGGCAAAGGTGCGTCTGGTCAGGGACATGGTGCAATCCTTTTTGTCTTGGAATCTGCGCAACGATATCCCAATGATTTGATTGCGGCTTTGGTTTTGAGGACAATCATGCTAGTGGCCCCGCATCCTTCCGCGGCCATGCAAAGGCTTGGGGTCGGGAGCGAACTTCCGAGCATACTTAAAGAGTTGGGTGCAAACCCGGCAGCGCTGTTCTCCGAGATCGGCGTTGATCTTGGTGCCGTCAGCCCTGACCTGCGGCTGGAGTTTTCGCGACTGCTCCACCTGCTCTATCGCGCTGCCGAGGTTACCGGTTGCCAACACATCGGTTTGCTCTGCGGGCTGCGCTTTGAAATGCAGCACCACGGCATGATCGGCGCGCTGATGCAGACCGCCCCCACCCTTTGGCAAGCCATGGAAGATTTCGTAACGCTTCAGCCGGGCCATTCGAGCGGCGCCATTGTCTATCTGCACCGCAATGGACCGGATCAATTCGTAGGTTACGGCATCTACACACAGACACATCCGGGCGCCTTTGTTCTTTACGACGTCGTTGTTGGTGTTGGCGTGCGCCTGCTGCGGCACCTGCTCCAAAATGGCGCAAGCCCGCTTGAAGTCCAACTCAGCCATAGCGCGCCGTCCAATGCCCCGCTCTATTCACGGCTTTTGCGCACGCCTGTCCGATTTGATCAGCTGCGGACCTGCCTGGTGCTGGATGCCGCCACGATGGCCAAAAGACTTCCTGGCGCCAATCCTCTCAAACGGCGCGAAATGCTGAACCTGATTGCGTCAATGTCGTCGCGGTCAGTCTTCGTCCTTTCGGACAGGGTCAGGAACGAGATCCGGCGCGCCCTGCTGCATGGGGCACCAAGGATGCCGGATATCGCCCATCGACTTGGCATCAACGAACGCACACTCCGGCGCAGACTTCTGGATGAAGGTACCGACTTCACGACGCTAAGCGATGAGGTTCGCCTTGCAGTCGCCAACGAATTGCTCGCCCTGACGAAGCTTCCGATTGGCGATATCGCAAGCGCCATCGGCTTTGCCTCGCCCAGCGTTTTTGCCGAGACCTTTCGCCGGTGGAGCGGCCAGACCCCCACGAGCGTCCGTGCAGCGGCGGTCGAACCTCACACTCCGATGCCCGATGCCGGGATCAGAATGCCCAGGCTGGATCCTCGGTGAAGGAAATCGTCAACCAGCGGTTCGGCCCCTCGTCGCCGATTGCATCCCCCACCTCTTGCCGGATGGCATCAAGCTGCGCCACGCTGCTTAGGGGCCATCCGGGCGGTGTGATGAAATGGATCTCAATCAGCGTGGCCCGGCCGACCTGCGCGACATAGGTATAGCTGTCGGCAAACCCGTGGCGTTCCCGCGCCGCTGCGGCCACGGTCAGGACGTGGTGATCCAGGTCTTCCGGGGCCACCCGCAGGATACCCGCAACCGCCTCGCGCAGATCCGCGAAGGGCATGGGGATCACGACCAGACAGACCAGCGCCAGAATGACCGGATCGACATAGGGTTGCACCCAGGCCAGCGACGTACCCTCAAGCGCGCGACCGATCGCAAAGCCCACCAGAAGCGCCAGCGTGATGGCGCCAGACATCAGCCAGCCCTTCGCGTCCAGCGCCACAAAGCCTGACCCAAGGCGGAGGTTCTGCCGACGCTGCCGGGCGGCCATCGCAAAGCAGATCACGATGACGATGACCGTGTAGAGGATGGCTGCGTCAAAGTTCAGCTCAGTGCCGCCCTCAAAGATCAGCATGACCGACGAGACCAGCGCATATCCGGCTGCCAGCGTGAGCATCGTGGCATTCAGCGCCAGCACCATCGGCTCCAGATGCCAGAAGCCGTACTGATAGCGCACCCGGCCCGGTGCCTCTTCGTCATGCTTCAAGGCATCCCGCAGGATGAGCCGCGCAACCAGCAAGGCGAGCGCCCCCATGGTTGCGTCAATCAGCGCATAGACACCATCGAAAAGGATAGAGAACGACCCGGTCAACAGACCGAAGAGAAAGCCAAGACCCGAGACACAGAGCGTCGCCGCAACCGCGGTCAGCAGCAGCCGCTGTTCAAGTCGGCCGCGGATCTCGACTGCGCGCATGACCACCCTCCCCCGTCAGCGACTGTTCGCCCTGCGGTCCGCGCCAGTCATCCTGCCATCTGTGCCCATTTCAGAGAACGAGACAAGCCCATTGCCTGACGGCGAAAGCCATCAGGCAATGGGTGGGTTGCATGCTGCCCGACCGAAAGATTTGCGTCAGCCGAGAACCTTGCGCACTGCACGCTCGGCGGCCCTGACGACCGTATCCGCCTCGGCCCGAGTCAGGCAAAGCGGCGGGGCAAAGCCCAGGATATCGCCCTGCGGCATGGCGCGACCGATGACCCCCTCTTCCAGCAAGGCGGCCGCGATGGCGGGCCCCACTTTCCGCGCGGGATCAAAGAAACGGCGATCGTCCTTGTCGTCGACGAATTCCACCGCAGCCATCAGCCCGTCGCCGCGCACCTCACCCACGTTGCGATGTCCTGCCAGCGCATCCGTCAGCGCCTTGCGGAAATAGGCCCCGGTATCACCGGCATTCTGCACCAGACCCAGCTCGTCGATCAGCTTGAGGTTGGCGACACCGGCCGCAGCGCAGACCGGATGGGCAGAGTAGGTCCAGCCGTGACCGATCGGCCCAAGCTGATCCGACCCCTGCACCAGCACATCCCACATGCGGTTCGATATGATCGATCCCGACAGCGGTGCATAGGCCGAGGTCAGCCCCTTGGCGATGGTGATCAGGTCGGGCTCCATCCCGTAGTGCACCGATCCGAACATCGTGCCCAAGCGGCCAAAGCCCGTCACCACCTCATCGGCGACCAGCAGGATGTCATACTTCTTCAGCACCGCCTGAATGGCTGCCCAGTATCCTGCGGGCGGCGGCACGATGCCCCCGGTGCCAAGGATCGGCTCGCCGATGAAGGCGGCGACTGTGTCCGGCCCTTCGGCAAGGATCATCTCCTCAAGCTTCGCCGCGCAATGGGCGCTGAACTGCTCTTCCGTCATCGAGCGGTCCTCGCGGCGGAAGTAATATGGCGCTTCGGTGTGCAGGATCGGCGCGCGCGGCAGGTCAAAGGCCGTGTGGAACAGGTGCAGACCCGTCAACGATCCGGTCATCACGCCCGATCCGTGATAGCCACGCCAGCGCGAGATGATCTTCTTTTTCTCGGGGCGGCCAAGGATGTTGTTGTAATACCAGATCAACTTGATGTTGGTCTCATTGGCATCCGAGCCCGAAAGACCAAAGTAGACCCGGCTCATATGTGCGGGCGCACGTTCGATGATCATGCGGGCCAGCGTGATCGAGGCCTCGGTCCCGTGGCCGACATAGGCGTGATAATAGGCCAGTTCACGGGCTTGCTCGGCAATCGCATCAGCGATCTCGGTGCGCCCGTACCCCACGTTGACACAGTAGAGCCCCGCAAAGGCATCGAGGCTGCGTTTGCCGTTGGTGTCGACGATGGTGCATCCCTCGCCGCCCGCGATCACCCGGCGCGGGGTTTCGCCGCGCGCATGGGCCCCCATGTGGGTCGAGGGATGGAAAAAGTGGTCACGGTCCCAGGCGTTCAGGTCGTTTTCACGGTCAAGCATAGTGGTTCCTTTCCCGCCTCAGGCGGCAGTGTCGATGCAAAGGTATTTAAGTTCGGTGAAGGCCTCCATGCCGTGGCGCGAGCCTTCGCGCCCCAGACCTGACTGCTTCCAGCCCCCGAAGGGTATGGGGCCACCGGTGATCTTCACGCGGTTCACGGCGACCATGCCAAACTCCAGCGCGCGCGACAGACGCAGCGCCCGCGCGCCATTGCGGGTGACGAGATAGGCGGCCAACCCGTATTCGGTGTCATTGGCGCGCGCGATCACCTCTGCCTCGGTGTCAAACGGCAGCACCGAGGCAACCGGGCCAAAGGTTTCCTCGCGATGGATCAGCGCATCGTCCGGGGCATCTGTGATCAGCGTCGGCAGATAGGCCAGCGGCAGGTCCGCATGAACGCCGCCGCCCGTCACCACCCGGCCGCCCCGTGCAACTGCGTCGCGCACCTGCTCGGCCACTTTGGCCAGTGCGCGGGCATGCATCAGGGGGCCGATATCGCTGTCCGGCTCAAGCCCCGAGCCGACCTTCAGGGCCGCAATCCGTTCGGCAAACCTGGCGGTGAAGGCAGGCAGGATCGCGCGCTCCACATAGATGCGGTTCGCAGCAAGGCAATCCTGGCCTGAAGTTGCAAACTTGGCGTCCATCGCGATCTGGACCGCGCGGTCAATGTCGGCATCGGCAAAGACGATCAGCGGGGCGTGGCCGCCAAGTTCCATCACCAGCCGTTTCATGGTCGGTGCACATTGGGCCGCGATCATCCGGCCGATCCCGGTCGAGCCGGTAAAGGACATGGCGCGCAGCCTGTCATCGGTGCACATCCGGCCAACGATCGTCGCCGCATCACCCGGCACGATGTTCATCACCCCGGCGGGCAGCCCCGCGCGCTCGGCAAGTTCGGCCAGCGCAAGCCCGGAGAGCGGTGTTTCCGCCGAAGGATGCACGACGCAGGTGCAACCGGACGCCAGAGCCGCCGCAACCTTGCGGGTGATCATGGCCGAAGGAAAGTTCCACGGTGTCACGATCCCGACCGGCCCAAGAGCTTCGCGCCGCACGATCATTTCGACATCACGCAGATGCGGTGTCACGCCCTCGGCGTTCATCCGCAGTGCCTCGCCTGCATACCAGTCAAGGAAATCGGCCGCATAGGCGATCTCGCCCCGGCTTTCGGACAGGGGCTTGCCCTGTTCCAGCGTCATGATCAGCGCCAGATCCTCGGTCGCGGCCAGCAAGAGCTGCGCCCAGGTACGAAGGATGCGGGCGCGGTCCTGCGGGAGGCGGTCGCGCCAGGCAGGAAACGCGGCAGTGGCGGCGGCAATCGCGGCGTTGGTCTCGACCACGCCAAGTGCTGCGACGCGGGCAACCTGCGCGCCCGAGGCAGGGTCGGTCACCGTAAAGTCGGCGGCATCCGGGGCGGCAGTCCAGCGCCCCCCGATATGGCCAAGCGTGCGCAAGAGCGACCGGTCGGTCAGGCGGGAAAGCGCAGGGTGGGTGCTGTGCGGGGTGCAGGCGTTCATCGGACGATCTCCTGAATGGCTGCACCCACTGTGCAGGGAGAAGCCCAGAGAAGGGGACCAAAGCTGGCCGCCCTCATGGACCGAACTGCGCCCCGCACCGCGCTGAGATAGAGACTTTCTCTATTTGACCCCGAACAGGGCCATCGGCAGCGGCTCATCCTCCTTCAGCGTCTTGGTGACGATGTAGGTAAAATACCGGTCGATGCCGATTTCGGCGGCCAGCATCCCGTCGATCAAACGCTGATAGGCGTCGATGTCCTGCGCCACGACCTTGAGGAAATAGTCCACCCCTCCGCCAACCGACCAACAGGCAACGACGGACTCCATCTCCATGACCGCACGCTCGAACCGCTCGAAGTCGGCTTGCCGGTGGTTTGCCAGCGCCACCTCGACCAGCACCGTGGTGAACGGAGCCACGCGGCGCGGCGCGAGACGGGCATGCCATCCGGCGATGATCCCGGCCTGTTCCAGTTTGCGAAGCCTGAGCCAGCAGGGCGTGGGTGACAGCCCAGCGACCTCAGCAAGCTTGAGCTTGGTGATCCGTCCGTCCCGTTGCACCGCCTGAAGGATGCGCAGGTCGATGGCGTCCAGTTTCATCAGGGTCACTCCGCAATTCTCTGATTGCAGATTGATATGATTTTGACCACATTTGCAATCATGACAAACTGGATGCCCAACCCCGCCAACCTGACGCGCCCGGCCTACCTGTCATTGGCCGAGCAGTTTGCCCGCGCCATTGAATCAGGCGAGTTGCCGATTGGCACCCGGTTGATGCCACACCGCAAGCTGGCCGATCTGCTGGGTCTGTCGGTGCAAACCGTCAGCCGCGCCTATGACGAGCTGATCCGCCGCGGACTGATCGCCGGAGAGGTTGGTCGCGGCTCGTTCGTTCTGGGACCCGGCGCCGAGGCACGGCAGCCCTATCTGCCAGAACGTCCGGGCGAGATTGTGGACCTCTCTATCCTGAAGCCGGTCGTCGAGGCTGTGCATCTTGACCGGATGCGTCAAGGGTTTGCATGGCTCGCCGAAAACCTTGCCGCGCCGTCGGCCTTGTCATTCCGGCCCAATATGGTGATGCCCTATCACCGTGAAGTCGCAGCCAACTGGCTGATCCGGCAGGGCGTTCCGGCAGAGGAGCAGGGCATCGCACTGACCAACGGGGCAACCCCCGCTATCACCGCAGCAGTGATGAGCGTAGCGCCGCCCGGATCGGGCATCGCGGCCGAGATGCTGACCCACCACACGCTTATGCCCCTTTGCAGCTATCTGGGGCTGCACCTTGAAGGGGTAGCAATGGACGCATCCGGCATGCTGCCCGCCGCCCTGCATGAAGCTGCCCGCAAAGGGATGATCCGCGCGGTCTATTTGCAGCCAAATGTTATCAACCCCTTAGCCATGATCATGCCGACAGACCGGCGGTCTGAACTGGTCGAGGTCTGCCACAGACATGACCTTGCGATCATTGAAAACGATATCCTGAATGTCATGATCCCGGATCGCGCGCCGCCCTTTGCCGCGCTGGCGCCCGAACGGACGCTGCATATCTGCGGCTTTACCAAG
The DNA here is from genome assembly GCF_007859075.1 of Gemmobacter aquaticus. Lineage (GTDB taxonomy): Bacteria > Pseudomonadota > Alphaproteobacteria > Rhodobacterales > Rhodobacteraceae > Gemmobacter > Gemmobacter aquaticus. The sequence goes on along the minus strand of NZ_VOAK01000026.1, from coordinate 134,648 downwards.
ATCACGGTGCCTGGGATGCGGATGGCCTATCTGCATGCGCCGACGCGCCATGCCACGGCGATGGCCAATCGCCATCTTGTCGCGAACTGGATGGCGACCCCGCCCATGGCCGACCTTCTGTCGCACTGGGTATCAGACGGAACCGTCACCGATCTGGCAGCCTGGCAGGCCCGTGCGATGGCCGAACGTCATGATGTTGCGGCCGATGTCCTGGGCGCGGCAATGCCGCACTGCCACCGCAACAGCCTGCACCTCTGGCTCCGCCTGCCCGATGGCTGGACGGAAGAGAGCTTTGCGGCTCAGGCCCGGCTGCGCGGCGTGGCGGTTGCTTCGGGCAGCGCCTTCCGCGCGTCAGACCGCTGGCGACAGGAATCGATTCGCATAGCCCTTGGTTCGACCCGGACGGAAGAGCTGCGCCACGGGCTTGCTGCAGTAGCTGCCATGCTTTTGAACGCGCCTGAGCCACTTTTGCCGAACATTTGACTGTTCAAAGTGTCCTGCGGCCAGCTAAAATTGTCATGATATTATTTATTAATTGACATGATTTTAAGTCATGCCAATTGTCGCCCCAACCAGAACCGGGGAGACAGGCGTGACCACACCGATCATCCGCATCAACCAATTGGACAAGTCCTTTGGCACGCTGAAGGTGCTCGACGGGCTGTCCTTTGATGTCATGCCGGGCGAGAAGCTGGCGCTGATCGGCCCCTCCGGTTCGGGCAAGACCACAATTCTGCGCATCCTGATGACGCTCGAAACCATTTCAGGCGGCCATATCGAGGTTTGCGGCGAACAGCTTTACCACATGCAGAAGGGCGGAACGGAAGTGCCGGCCAATGAGGCGCACCTGCATCACATGCGTCGCCACATCGGCATGGTGTTTCAGCACTTCAACCTGTTTCCGCACAAATCGGTGCTCGACAACGTCACGCTCGCCCCGATGCTGACCAAGGGCGAGCCAAAGGCAAAGGCCGAGGCCCGCGCAATGGAACTGCTCGACATGGTCGGGCTCGCCGACAAGGCGAAGTCCATGCCAAGCCAGCTCTCGGGCGGCCAGAAACAACGCGTCGCCATTGCGCGTGCGTTGGCGCTGCAGCCGCGCATCATGCTTTTTGACGAAGTGACGAGCGCGCTCGACCCTGAGTTGGTTGAGGAGGTGCTTCTGGTGATGAAGCGCCTCGCGGCCGAGACTGACATGACGATGCTACTTGTCACGCATGAGATGGGCTTTGCCCATGAATTCGCCGACCGCGTCCTGTTCTTCGACAAGGGCCGCATCGTCGAACAGGGTCCGCCGGACCAGATCTTCCGCAACCCAGAACACGAACGCACACAAACCTTCCTGCGCAAGATCATCGCCGCAGGGCACCGTGTCTGATCCAGCCACCGACAGAGAGGACGTAGTATGAAAAAGACCCTTCTGACCCTTGCCCTCATGGCCGCGCCAGCCGCAGTCATGGCCGACACCCTTGCCGATCTCAAGGAACAGGGCTTTGCCCGGATTGCCATTGCGAACGAGCCCCCCTTTACGGCCGTTGCCGCCGATGGAACTGTTTCGGGTGCGGCGCCCGATGTGGCGCGCGAAATCTTCAAGCGTCTTGGCGTACCCGAGGTGGTCGCCTCGATCAGCGAATATGGCGCGATGATCCCCGGCCTTCAGGCTGGTCGCCATGATGCCATCACCGCGGGCCTGTTCATGAAGCCCGAGCGCTGCGCGGCTGTCGCCTATTCCGAGCCCGTGCTCTGCGATGCCGAGGCGTTCCTTCTGCCCAAGGGCAATCCCAAGGGCTTCAAGTCCTACGCCGACATCGCGGCGAACCCGGACGCCAAGATCGGCGCACCGGGCGGCGGCACCGAGGAAAAACTGGCGTTGGAAGCTGGCGTGCCGCGCGACCGTGTGATCGTGGTGCCGGACGGGCAGTCAGGCGTGAAGATGCTGCAGGACGGGCGGATCGATGTCTACTCGCTGCCGGTCCTGTCGATCTCTGACCTGATGGCCAAAGCGGCCGATCCGAACCTAGAAATGGTGGCCCCGGTCATAGGCGCGCCTGTCTACTGCGACGGCGCAGCCTTCCGCACGGAGGATGCAGCACTGCGCGACGCCTTTGACGTCGAACTGGCCAAGATGAAGGAATCTGGAGAATTTGCCGCGATCATAGAGCCTTACGGGTTCTCGGCAGCTGCCGCGATCTCCACCAGCCGCGCAACCCTCTGCGGCGAGTGACCCCCTCCGGGCGGCGTGGCGCAAGGCGCGATGCCCGGCTTTTTCTTCTGAACGAAAGCCCAAGTTCATGGCCGATTGGTCCGGATATCTGAACCTTATCCTTCAGGGGGCGCTGGTGACTGCGCAACTGACGGTCTATGGCTCGATCCTCGCGCTTGCCGCCGCGTTTCTTGCCGGTCTTGGCCGGCTGTCGCAATGGCGGGCGATCCGCTGGCTCTCGACAATCTACATCGAGTTCTTTCGTGGGACGTCGATTTATGTGCAGCTCTTCTGGGCCTATTTCGTGCTGCCCTTCATGGGCATCAGCCTCTCGCCAATGGCGGCGGGCATCATGGCTTTGGGCCTGAATGTCGGGGCCTATGCCGCCGAGGTGGTGCGCGGCGCGATCCTGTCGGTGCCGCGCGATCAGTATGAGGCGACGACCGCGCTGAACCTGACCCGGTTCCAACGGATGCGCCATGTGATCCTGCCGCAGGCCCTGCCCCTGATGCTGCCGACCTTTGGCAACAACGCCATCGAACTTCTGAAGGCGACCGCCGTGGTGTCGCTGATCTCGCTTACCGACATGACGTTTCAGGCCCAGATCGTGCGGGCACAGACCGGAAACACGTTGATCCCCTTTGCCATGATACTGATCCTCTATTTCGCAATGGCCCTGATCATCTCCGCCTCGATGCGGCTTCTTGAACGCCGCATGACGCGCGGCCTTGATGGGGTGCGCTAGGATGCAGTGGGATTGGACCTTCGTCGCCGAGATCATGCCCACGCTCTTGCAAGGGCTGAAGCTGACCCTGCTGATCACGCTGCTTTCTGCCATCGTGGCGGCTGCCCTGGGCCTTGTCTTTGCGATCGCACGGCGATCGCGGAACCCGCTGGTCGCACGGCCCGTTTCCTTTGTGATCGAATTCATCCGGGGCACGCCGCTGCTGGTGCAGCTCTACTTCATCTTCTACGTGCTGCCGGATGTCGGCATCCTGCTGCCGCCACTTGTCGCGGGCGTGATCGGCATGGGGTTGCACTACGCAACCTACACGGCCGAGGTGTACCGCGCCGGTATCGAGAACGTGCCAAAGGGCCAGTGGGAGGCCGCACGCGCCACCAATCTGACCACGCGACAGACCTGGGTCCATGTCATCGTTCCGCAAGCTGTGCCGCCAATGATCCCTGCGCTGGCGAACTATCTGATCGCCATGTTCAAGGAGACGCCGCTTCTGTCGGCCATCACCGTGCTGGAGTTGATGAATCAGGCGAAGTCGGTCGCGAATTCCAGCTATCGTTACATCGAGCCGATGACGATGGTGGGCGTGTTCTTCCTTGGAATGAGCCTTGTGTCGGTCGTCATGCTGCGCTGGTTGGAGCATCGTTTCGGAAGGCTGGGAAAATGACCGATATCCGCATCTTCTCACGCGCGCCGCGTCTGGATGACCGCCCCGTGGCCCACCGCGTCGGGCTGGTTGCCTTGGCCACCGACCATACATCAGAGCTGGATTATGCCCGGATCCTCGTCCCCGCAGGTGTGGGGATCTATGTGAACCGCATCCCGTTTGCCAATCCGGTGACGCCCGAGACCCTGAGGGCGATGGAGGGCGATCTGGCCGAGGGTGCCGCGCTGATCCTGCCGGATGAGCCGCTTGATGCCATCATCTATGGCTGCACCTCTGCCTCGGTCTGCATTGGCGATGCCGCCGTGCGGGCGCAGGTCGCAAAGGGCAAACCCGGATGCCCGGTCGTCACGCCGATCTCAGGCGCTCTTGCAGGCCTGCGGGCCATGGGCGCACGACGGATTTCGGTGCTGACCCCCTATACTGTCGACACCTCGCGCCCGATGGCTGCGCTGTTTGCGGCCGAGGGTTTCGAGATTGACCGCTTCACCTGCCTCGATATGACCGACGATCGGGACATGGCACGGATCGCGCTGGATGATCTGGTGGACCTTGCGGCATCGGCGGCCGACCCGGCTTCAGACGCGCTGTTCATATCCTGCACTGCGGTGCGTGCAGCAGGCGTGATCGACCGGATCGAGGCGGCAAGCGGCCTGCCCGCGCTTTCATCGAACTATGCCGCAGCGTGGCAAGTCGCGCGGATCTGCGGGCTGGATCATGCGCTGACCCCTGGCCACCTGATGACCCTGGGGTTGCCGCAGTGAACACGCCCCTGCCCGTTACCCTTGCGGATATCCGTGCGGCCGAGGCGCGCATCCGTGGCCGCGTGCGCCACACTCCGCTGATGGTCGATCCGCGCCTTTCGGGCGTTCTGCTCAAGCAGGAATACCGGCAGGAGACCGGCGCGTTCAAGCTGCGGGGCGCAACGAATGCGATCCTGTCACTGTCCGCCGATGAGCTTGCGCGCGGGGTGGTTACCGCCTCCACCGGCAATCATGGGCGGGCACTGGCCCATGGAGCCCGCGCTTGCGGGGCCAGGGCTGTGGTCTGCCTGTCCCATCTGGTGCCTGCGAACAAGGTTCAGGCCATCCGCGATCTGGGCGCCGAAGTCCGTGTGGTCGGCCAAAGCCAGGATGAAGCGATGGCAGAGGTTGCCCGCGCGGTCGCCGAAGAGGGGCTGATCGAAGTGCCCCCCTTTGATCATCCGGCCGTTGTTGCCGGGCAAGGCACGCTTGGGCTTGAGCTGCTGGCCGATTGCGCAGCGCCGTCATCGGTGCTGATCCCACTGTCGGGCGGTGGTCTTGCAGCCGGTGTTGCGGCAGCGGTCCGGTCGCTTTCCCCCTCGACCCGGCTCGTCGGCGTGACGATGGCGCGCGGCGCAGCGATGGCCGCGAGCCTCGCGGCAGGTCAGCCGGTTGAGGTGCCCGAGCTTCCGACACTTGCCGACTCGCTGGGTGGTGGCATCGGGCTTGGCAATCGCGTGACCTTTGCCATGTGCCGTGCCCTGCTCGACGATGTGGTTCTGGTGTCCGAAGACGAGATCGCAGAGGCCATGCGCCACATCCGCGCGGCAACCGGCGACGCGGTCGAAGGGGCGGCAGCGGTGGGCGTCGCCGCGATCCTGTCTGGTCGTGTAAAACCCGGCCCTGCAACGGTCTGCATCCTTTCAGGTGCCAATGTCGCGCCCGAAACCTTTGCCCGCATTCTGTAAGGACAGCCCGCATGAGAGATCCCGTCACCATCCTGACCGAAGCCGATCTGCGCACGCTCGTGCCGCTTGACCTTGCTGCCATCGACTGCGTCGAGGATGCCTTCAGGGCGCTGGCGACCAAGCCGGTCGCGATGCCGCCGATCCTGCGGCTGGATATCCCGGAGTACCGGGGCGAGGTGGATGTCAAAACCGCCTACGTGCCGGGGATCGACCATTTTGCGATCAAGATCAGCCCCGGATTCTTTGGCAACCCCGAGATCGGCCTGCCGTCGACCAACGGGATGATGGTCGTGCTCTCGGCGCAAACCGGTCTCGTGCAGGCGCTGCTTCTAGACAACGGCTATCTGACCGATGTGCGTACCGCCGCAGCCGGCGCCGTGGCCGCGCGCCACCTGAGCCGGGCCGAAAGTGCCACCGCCGCGATCCTTGGCGCCGGAATGCAGGCCGAGATGCAGGCGTTCGCGCTGTCGCTGGTGCGACCCGTGCGCACCTTCCGCATCTGGGCACGGGACCCGGCCAAGGCCGAGGCCCTGAGCGCGCGCCTTGCTGCGCGCGGGTTTGCCGCCACCGCCTGCGCCACCCCCGAGACTGCGACCCTTGGGGCGGATGTCATCGTCACGACAACACCTGCAACCCGTCCGATCCTGCAGGATGCAGCGCCGGGACAGCACATAACCGCCATGGGCTCGGACGCCGAACACAAGAACGAGGTGGCACCCGCCCTACTGGCACGGGCTACCTATATCGCCGACCGCCTGTCGCAGACCCGCGTCCTGGGTGAATTGCACCACGCCATCGCAGCAGGCGCGATTCCGGCCGATCGCCAATTTTGCGAACTGGGACAGGTCATCGCGAGCCCCGCCCCCGGTCGCAGTGCGCCCGATCAGATTACCCTGGCCGATCTGACCGGCACCGGCATTCAGGATACCGCAATCGCTGCCCTTGCCGTGACGCGCGCGCGCGCAGCAGGTGCAGGCATGAGCTTTACCGTCTGAGATCAGCATACCGGGCACTGACGCCCGAAGGAGGACAAACCGATGCCCGATGTGGACCTGCGCTTTACCCGCGCCGAGTTCGCGGCCCGTCTGGACAAGACGCGCCGCGCGATGGAACAGAAGGGGGTCGATCTTCTGATCGTGACCGACCCTTCAAACATGAACTGGCTGACCGGCTATGACGGGTGGTCGTTCTACGTGCATCAATGTGTGATCGTTCCACCGAGTGGAGAGCCGATCTGGTTCGGGCGCGGTCAGGACGCGAATGGCGCAAAGCTGACGGCCTATCTGCGCGAAGACAACATCATCGGCTACCCCGACCATTATGTGCAGTCGTCCGAACGCCACCCGATGGATTACCTGTCGGGCATCCTGACCGACAAGGGATGGGGCGGTCTGCGGATCGGCGTCGAGATGGACAACTATTACTTCTCGGCCGCCGCCTACGCCTCGCTGGTCAAACATCTGCCCAACGCCCGCTTCACCGACTGCACCGCGCTGGTGAACTGGCAGCGCGCGGTTAAGTCGTCGCAGGAAATCGACTATATGCGCAAGGCCGGCCGCATCGTCGAAAAGATGCATGCCCGGATCTTCGACACGATCGAGGTCGGCATGCGCAAATGCGATCTGGTGGCCGAGATCTACGATGCAGGTATCCGGGGTGATGCCGAATTCGGCGGCGATTATCCCGCCATCGTGCCGCTTCTGCCCTCGGGTCGCGACGCCAGCGCGCCGCACCTGACATGGGACGACAAGCCGATGCAGCCGAACATGGGAACCTTCTTCGAGATCGCCGGCTGCTACCACCGCTATCACCTGCCCCTGTCGCGCACTGTGTTTCTGGGCAAGCCAACCCAGGCCTTCCTTGATGCCGAAAAGGCCACACTGGAAGGGATGGAGGCAGGCCTCGCGGCCGCCCGCCCCGGCAATACCTGCGAGGATATCGCGCGCGGCTTCTTCGATGTGCTGAAGACGTACGGCATCATCAAGGATAACCGCACCGGCTATCCGATCGGCGTAAGCTACCCGCCGGACTGGGGCGAACGCACCATGTCGCTGCGTCCGGGTGACCGCACCGTGCTTGAGCCCGGCATGACCTTCCATTTCATGACCGGTCTCTGGCTGGAGGACATGGGCTTCGAATTGACGGAATCCATCCTGATCACCGAAACTGGCGTAGAATGTCTGTCAAACGTCCCGCGCAAGCTGTTCGTGAAGGATTGAGAGCATGACCCAATCCCAAAGGCCGTCGCCCATCTCGGCGACGGTGGACTTTGACGCAGACGGCGTGCAACACGGCTTTCTGCGCCTGCCCTACAGCCGCGACGATGCGGCGTGGGGTTCGGTGATGATCCCGGTCACGGTGGTGAAAAACGGCAAGGGCCCCACGGCCCTTCTGACCGGTGCCAACCACGGCGATGAATATGAAGGGCCCATCGCGCTCTTCGATCTGGCGCGCAGCCTGCGCGCCGATCAGGTGTCGGGTCGGATCATCATTCTGCCTGCCATGAACCAGCCCGCCTTTGCGGCGGGCACCCGCACCTCGCCCATCGACCGGGGCAACATGAACCGCAGCTTTCCGGGCCGCCCCGACGGCACGGTGACCGAAAAGATCGCCGACTACTTCCAGCGCGTCCTTCTGCCGATGGCCGATGTGGTTCTTGACTATCATTCGGGCGGCAAGACACTGGACTTCCTGCCGTTCTGCGCCGCCCATATCCTGCCCGACAAGACGCAGGAGGCCGAGGCCTTTCGCCTCGTGCGGGCCTTTGGCGCCCCCTACAGCGTCAAGATGCTCGAGATCGACGCCGTCGGCATGTATGACACCGCCGCCGAGGAGATGGGCAAGGTCTTTGTCACCACCGAACTGGGCGGCGGCGGCACCGCAAGCGCGCGCACGGCGGGCATCGCGTTGCAGGGCTGCCGGAACCTGCTGATTGCGGCGGGCATCCTGAAGGGTGAACTCGCGGCAGCGGGCACGCAATGGCTCGACATGCCCGATGGCGACTGCTTTACCTTTGCGGAAGACGCGGGGCTGATCCGCTTTCTGGCAGACCTTGGGGACAGGGTCGCCAAGGGGCAGGTCATCGCGATGATCTATCCGACGGGCCGCACCGGGCTTGATCCGATCGAGTTGCGCGTGCGTCGGTCGGGCCTGTTCACGGCGCGGCACTTCCCCGGACTGGTCAAGCCGGGCGATTGCGTGGCGGTTATCGCCGAAGAAATAGCGGGCTGAGATCCGCGAAAGGGACCACATGGCCGGGCTGACACTGCGCGACACGGGATTGGCAATTCTGGTCTCGCTGATCTGGGGGATGGGCTTTGTCGTCGCAAAGGGCGGGATGTCGCATTTCCCGCCCATCCTGCTGATGGCCCTGCGGTTTTCGATCACGGCTGTCGCACTGGTCTGGTTCATGGGCCCGGTCGGCAGCAATCTGCCGCGCCTTGCGCTGATCTCGGTTGTGGGCGCATCGCTGCAATACTCGCTGACGTTCTCAGGCGTGAACGGGCTGGGCGCGGGGCTTGCCGCGCTGGTCGTTCAACTGGAGGTGCCCTTCCTCGTCATCCTCGGCGCGCTTTTGCTGGGAGAGCGGCCCACCGCGCGAAAGTGGCTGGGTATCCTGATTGCGTTTGCCGGTGTTGGCGTCATCGCCTCGCAGGAACAGTTCTCGGGCTCGATGGTCTCGATCCTGCTGGTGATGAGCGGGGCGCTGACATGGGCCTTCGGTCAGGTTCTGGTGCGCCGCCTGACGGGCATGACCGGGCTTTCGGTCACCGCCTGGATTGCCGTTCTGGCAGCACCGCAGCTCTTCATCCTGTCGGCGCTGTTCGAGACGGGGCAGATCGAGGCAATCCGTACCGCCGGGCCCGGCGCCTGGTCTGCCGCGATCTATCTTGGTCTTGTCATGACCGCACTGGGCTATTTCCTTTGGAACAGCCTTCTGCTGCGGCAAGAGGTGGGACGCGTCGCCCCTTTCCTGCTGCTTCTGCCGGTATTTTCGGTGATCGGCGGCATCCTGTTTCTGGATGAGGCGATCACATTGCCCCGCCTGATCGGTGGCGCGATCGTCCTTTCGGGCGTGGCACTGATCACGATCGCGTGGCCCACAGCGACCAAGGCCCAGCCCGACCAGCCGACCACCGGCGATCAGACCGGAACCTGAGCGCTGCCGCCGCGGTCAGCGCAGGCGCTGGCCCGCCGCATCAAAGTGGAAGGCGCGGCTCTGGTCGATCTCCAGCCCCACCGCCTCGTCGACCTCATACTGATGCTCGCCAAACAGGCGCACGGTCAGCAGGCCATGGGTGTCGGTGTTCACATAGACCAGCGTCTCGCCGCCCAACTTCTCGACATGGCTGACACGACCCGGGATCTGCCCTGCCCCACGGCTCAGCCGCAGATGTTCAGGGCGGATGCCCAGCGTATCCGATTGCAGACCGAGCGCGCCGGACTTGAGGAAGTTCATCTGCGGACTGCCGATGAAGCCTGCAACAAAGGTGTTGTCGGGGTCATTGTACAGATCCATCGGCCGGCCCACCTGCTCGACCTTGCCCGCGCGCAGCACGACGATCTTGTCGGCCAGCGTCATCGCCTCGACCTGATCATGGGTCACATAGATCATCGTGGCGCCCAGTTCGCGGTGCAGGCGCGCGATCTCGATCCGGGTCTGCACCCGCAGCGCGGCATCAAGGTTCGAGAGCGGCTCGTCGAACAGAAAAAGCTTCGGCGTGCGCACGATGGCGCGCCCGATGGCGACCCGCTGGCGCTGCCCGCCCGAAAGCTCGGCCGGCCGGCGTTCCATCAGCGCGCCCAGCGACAGCATCGCCGCCGCCTTGTCCGTCGCCTGCGTGATCTCGGCCTTGGGCACCCCCGCCTGCTTCAGCGCAAGCCCCATGTTGTCGCGCACCGAAAGATGCGGGTAGAGCGCATAGCTCTGGAACACCATCGCGATTTCGCGCTTGGCGGGCGCCAGGTCGTTGATCCGCACGCCGTCGATCTTCACATCGCCGCCGCTGACATCCTCCAGCCCCGCGATCATCCGCAGAAGCGTGGACTTTCCACACCCCGAAGGGCCGACAAAGACGCAGAATTCGCCATCGTTCACTTGCAGGTCGACGCCCTTGATCACATCGGTCGAGCCGAAGGATTTGGCGACATTGGTCAGGGTCAGTGCGCCCATGGGTTCCTCAGAGTTTAACGGGTTGGCCGCGGCGCACACTCTCATCCGCTGCGAGGCAGATGGCGAGCGACCGGACGGCATCGGTCATGTGACGGGAAAGGTCGATATCCTCGGCGATGGCCTGGGCGACAAACGCCTGCTCGCGATCGCAAAGTGCCTGATGGCCGGGCTCGTCGGCCATCGACAGGTCTTCATCCCCGATCCCGGCACGGTGGATGCGCAGGGTCGAGGTCTTTGTATGGGTGTCGATGTCATCCGACCGCGCGTCCTGCGGCATACGGATCGACACGGCGCCGCGAGGGCTGACGACATCCTTCACAAAGAATGCCGTGTCCGACATCATCGGCCCCCAGCCTGCCTCGTACCAGCCGCAGGAGCCGTCCTCGAACAGCACCTGAAAATGGCCGTAGTTGTACATGTCGGGCGCGATCTCATCCGACAGACGCAGCCCCATGCCCCGCACCTCCACCGGCGCGGCATCGGTGATCTGCAGCATCACATCCACATAATGGACCCCGCAGTCGACGATGGGCGACGTGGTCTGCATCAGCGCCTTGTGTACCTCCCAGGTCGGCCCCGAGGATTGCTGGTTCAGGTTCAGCCGGAACACATAGGGCCCGCCAAGCGTGCGCGCCTCGGCAATCAGCCGCTGCCAGCTTGGGTGGTGGCGCAGGATGTACCCAACCACCAGTTTGCGGTTCAGTCGTCGGGCCGCCTCGACCACACGTTCGGCATCGGCCACGGTGGTCGCCAAAGGCTTCTCGACGAACACATGCGCCCCAGCCTCCATCGCGGCCACGGCATAGTCCGCATGGCTGTCGGAATAGGTCGCGACGCACACCAGATCAGGCGTGGTTTCCGCCAATGCCCGCGCGTAATCCGTGAAAAGCGGATAGACTTGCAGCTCTTCGGGCAAATCGCGCGCGGTGCGGTTGACCAGCCCGACAATCTGAAACCTGGGGTCCTTGTGATAGGCCAGCGCATGGCTCTGCCCCATATTCCCCAGACCGGCGACAAGAACACGGATCATTTCACGGCTCCTGCAGTAATGCCGCGGATCAGCTGCCGCGAGAAGACGAGATAGAGCACCAGCACCGGCAGAATGGCCAGAGAGAGGGCCGCCAGCACCGCGTTCCAGTTGGTGACGAACTGCCCTATGAACACCTGCGCGCCCAGCGTGACGGTCTTGGTCGCCTCGGATGGCGCAAGGATCAGCGGAAACCACAGGTCGTTCCAGATCGGGATCATGGTAAACACCGCAACCGTCGCCATGGCCGGCCGCACTAAGGGCAGCACAAGGCGGAAGAAGATGGTGTACTCGCTCAACCCATCAATCCTTCCTGCATTCTTCAGATCGGCCGAAACGCTGCGCATGAACTCTGACAGGATGAAGACGGCCAACGGGATGCCCTGCGCGGTATAGACCAACACAAGCGCCGTCAGCGTGTTCACCAGCCCCGAGGCCACCATCAGCTGAAGGATCGCAACCGTACCCAGACGGATCGGGATCATGATCCCGAGCGCCAGATAAAGCCCCATCAGCGTATTGCCCTTGAACCGATACTCAGACAGCGCAAAGGCGGCCATCGCACCGAAGAGCAGGACGAAGAACAGGCTTCCCACGGTCACAGTCAGCGAGTTCAGGAAGTACTGGAAGAAGTCGCCCTGGGCCAGAACGGTCTGATAGCCGACCAGATCGAAGTTCCCCGGCGTGGGCAAGGCCAACGGGTCGGCAAAAATCGCCCGGCGTGACTTGAAGCTGTTGATGACGATCACGAAAACCGGAAACAGCGCGATCACCGTGTAAAGGATCAGGATCGCATGGGCCGCGATGCTGCGAGCGGGCGAATGACGTGCTTGGGACATGGCGGGGCCTCAGAACTGATAGCGGCGCAGCCGCGTCTGGATGGCGAAGAGATAGAAGCAGACGCCGACAAGGATGATGCCGAACATCGCCGTCGCAATTGTCGCGCCCATGTGGGGGTCGCCCAGTTGCAGCTGGAAGCCAAAGAAGGTGCGGTAGAGGAAGGTGCCAAGGATATCTGTCGCGAAATCCGGCCCTGCCAGCGCGCCCTGGCTCACATAGATCAGGTCAAAGGCGTTGAAGTTGCCCACAAAGGTCAGGATCGAGATGATCCCGATCGAGGGCAGGATCAGTGGCAGCTTGATCTTCCAGAACTGCGACCATCCGGTCACGCCATCCATCTCGGCAGCCTCGATCACCTCGTCGGGGATCGAAAGCAGGGCCGCGTAGATCAACATCATGGGAATGCCCACGAACTGCCAGACCGACACAAGCGCAAGCGTGGTCAGCGCATATTCCTCTTTCCCGAGCCAAGGGGCGAACAGGCTCTTCAGCCCCACCGCATCCAGCATGCCCGGCGCGATACCCCAGATCGGGCTCAGGATCAGCTTCCAGACGAAGCCCACAATGACAAAGCTGAGGATCGTCGGGATAAAGATCGCCGTTCGGTAAAACGCGGCCATCCGCAGCCGCGGAGAGGACAGGATCGCCGCCAGCAGCACACCCACCGGGTTCTGCACCAGCATATGGACCACAAAGAACCAGGCGTTGTTGCCAAGCGCGTTCCAGAAACTTTCGGACCAGCGGGGGTCCCCAAAGAGCGTGGCGAAGTTGCGCAACCCCACGAACATGCGCTCCCCTGCCTCGGACAGGTTGAAGAGCGACAGGTTCAGCGTGCCAAACAGCGGCACGATCATCAGCGCGGTATATACGAGCACCGCGGGCGCCAAAAATACCGCGATATGCCAGCGAACGGCTCTCCGCTGCGCCATGGTCCCCTCCATCATTCTGGTCAAAATACCTTCGGGGGGTTCCGGGGGGCAGACTGCCCCCCGGTCCCGGTCTGGCAAGCCGCGCTTACTTCTGCGGCTCGTACCAGCTGGCCAGGCCCTCTTGCAGGCGCTTGGCGGCATCTTCAGGCGTCTCGGTGCCCTTGATCACATTGGCACTGGCATTCCACGTCTCGTTTTCCAGGTTCGGCGTGCCGCGCGACAGGACCTGATAGGTGGAACGGATCGTGGGCTTGCAGACCTCGCGCCAGCCGACGATCTCCTTGGCCAGCGGGTCCTCCATGGTCACCGGGGTCGAGTTCAGCGCAAAGAAGCCCGGCAGCGCATTGGCATAGAGGTTGGCGAATTCGGCCGTGCCGACCCATTCGAGGAACTTCTTGGCCTCTTCAGGATGCGCCGATTTCGCGTTCAGACCCATGGCGATGTCGGTGTGGTCGCTGATGTAGCACTCATCCCCCTCGGCCGCGACCGGCGGCGGGAAGGCGCCCATCTTGAACTGTGCCTGGGTATTGAAGCCCGAGATTTCCCACGAACCGGCCGGATAGATGGCGGCGCGTCCCAGCGTGAACAGGTTCTGGCTGTCGGGATAGGTCTGGGCCTCGAACCCGTCGCCCAGATAGTCCTTCCACTTGGCAAGCTGGCGGAACGGGGCAACCCACTGCTCATCGGTCAGCTTGCTGGTACCGGCGATCAGCGCCTTGCGGCCCTCTTCGCCCTTCCAGTAGTTCGGGCCGATGTTGTTGTAGCCCATGGTCGCGGCTTCCCACTGATCGTTGGTGCCCATCGCCATCGGGATATAGGTGCCGTCCGCCTTGATCTTGTCGAGCGCGGCAAAGAACTCGGCCTCGGTCTTGGGCACTTCGATGCCCAGTTCGGCAAAGGCGTCGGCATTGTAGATGAAGCCGTGGATCACCGAAGCCATCGGCACGCAGAAGGTGGAAGCGGCGTCATCGGTCTGCCAGGCCGACTTTGCGACGTCCGAGAAGTTTGCCATCGCGGCGAGCGAGGTCAGATCGGCAAGCTGGCCCTTCTTGAACAGGTCAAGCGAGGCGTCGAAGGGACGGCAGGTCACCAGATCGCCCGCCGAACCCGCATCCAGCTTGGAGTTCAGCACGGCGTTGTATTCAGCCGGCGCCGAGGGGGCAAAGACGACCTTGATGCCGGGGTTGGCCGCCTCGAACACCGGGATCAGCTTTTCCTGCCAGATGGCAAGGTCGTCGTTGCGCCAGCTTTCGATCGTCAGCGTGACATCCTCGGCCATCGCCGCGCCGGACAGCACGGTGCTGGCGAGCAGCGCAAGTTTCATCGTTCGGATCATGTCAGTCTCCCTGTTTGCGTGCCTCTATCGGGCCCGGTGGTGTAAATTCAGTCGATCAGGTCAGCGAGATGCCCACCCGTGCGTTCCAGCGCCTTATGGGCGTCATCCGGGCTATGGCCACGCGCGACAAGGATCGCGGGCTTCACTGCCCCATGCGTCTGTTGAAGCGCTGCCTCGGCTGCGCCACGCGGCACCTGCGCCACGGCGGCCACGATGCGGGCGGCACGGTCCACTAGCTTTGCGTTATCCGCCACGACGTTAACCATATAGCCGTCGTGCACATGTCCCAGTCGTATACCCACCAGCACCGACAGCATGTTGAGCGCCACCTTCTGCGCCGTCGCGGCCCCCATCCGGGTCGATCCCGAGACAACCTCGGGGCCTGTGTCGATCAGAACAGGAATGTCGGCCAGACCCAGAAGCGCCGAGCCAGCCACGTTCGCAAATCCCGCGACCTTGACCCCGCGCGCCCGCGCCGCCTCGGCAGTCGTCAGCGCATAAGGGGTCGAGCCCGAGGCAGAAAGCACCAGCACCATATCGCCGCGCCCCAATCCAGACCGGTCCAGATCGGCCAGCGCCAGGGCCGGGTCATCCTCGACACTGCCTTGCATGTGCAGAAGGGCGGCGGCCCCACCGGCAAAAAGCATCGGCGTCCGCTCGACCGGCAGGCCAAAGGTGCCCGCCAGCTCCAGACAATCCGCCAGCGCCATGAGGCCCGAGCTCCCCGCCCCGGCATAGCCAAGCTTGCCCCCATCCCGCAGCGCCACAGCAGCGGCATCAGCCGCGCGCTCCAGCGCAGGCAAGGCCGGGCGCAGCGCCTCGATCGCCTGGACTTGCGCAGAAAGCAGCGCGCCAAGGACCACTGATGCGTCCCTTGCGTGCAAGCCCTGCGACGCAGGGTGGCGTGCCTCTGTGTTGCGCTCAGTCATATGATTCCCCCATCTGGCAAGAACAATACCAAACTAATACCAATTGTAAAGACAGTTGTTCATGCATCAACTTTTTACCATATTTTTCTGCGTATAAAGTTTGCTCTTCTCATTTGGTATTGTTTTGGTATTGTATTGCCAAAGGGAGTCGCCATGGTGCTTTTTCTGGGAATCGATGGGGGTGGAACCGGTTGCCGCGCGGCGATTGCCGATGCGCACGGCCGGATTCTGGGCGAGGGAACCGCCGGCCCCGCCAATGTGAACACCGACACCGAGGGCGCGCGCCAGAACATTCTTGCGGCCACCAATCAGGCGCTTTCCGGCACCGGCGCCGCGATGGGCGATCTGGTTGCCGCGCTTGGCCTTGCGGGGGCCAATGTCTCTGGCGTGGCGCGCGAGCTGGCCGCCGCCCTGCCCTTCGCGCGGGCCGAGATTGTCAGCGACGCCATCACCGCCGCGCGGGGCGCCCTGGGGCGTCAGGACGGGATCGTCGCCGCGATGGGCACGGGTTCGGTCTTCGCAGTCAGCCGGGATGGCACGTTGCGGCAATATGGCGGTCGCGGCTTTGTGCTGGGCGATGAAGGCAGCGGCGCGGTCCTTGGCCGATCGCTCTTGGCCGAGGCGCTACGCGCGGATGATGGCTTCGCGCCGATGACCCCCCTCTTGCAAGCCGTGCTGGAAGAATTTGGTGGGGCCGAAGGCGTGATCGCCTTTGCTACCCGCGCCCGGCCGGTCGAGTTCGCGGCCTTTGCCCCGCGCGTGGTGGCTCAGGACGACCCCGCCGCGCAGCGCCTGTTTGATCGGGCGGTGGCGGATGTCAGCCTGATCCTTGACGTGCTTCAGAAGGGTGGCGGCCTGCCCGTGGTCTTTCTTGGGGGGCTCGCCTCACACTACGCCGCACGGCTATCGGCGCGGTGGGAGACGCGGGCGCCTTTGGGAACGGGGCTCGACGGCGCCGTGCAGATGGCCCGCGAACTTGCGGAGGGGCTGTGATGGAGGAGTTGTTCTCCCCCGAAGGCTTTGGCGATCCGGGGGCCGGGCCGCTGTATTTGCAGCTTCACCGCCGCATCGCCGATGCCATCGCATCGGGCCGCCTTCGCCCCGGTGACAGCCTGCCGCCGGAACGCGAAATGGCTGCGCTGACGGGCCTCTCGCGTGTCAGCGTGCGCAAGGGGGTCGAGGCGCTGGTCGCATCGGGGCAGCTGGTGCAACGGCGCGGATCGGGCACCTTTGTCGCCCCAAAGGTAGAGCGGCTGGAACAGGCGCTTTCGCTTCTGACCTCGTTCACCGAAGATATGGCGCGCCGCGGCCGCAGTGTTGAGAGCAACTGGATCTCGCGCAGCCTGCATGCCCCGGCACCCGAAGAGGTCATGGCGCTTGGTCTTGGCGCAGGCGACCGGGTCGCGCGGCTGGAGCGGGTACGCAGTTCCGACGGCGTCCCGCTGGCCATCGAACGCGCCTCGCTGCCCGCAAGCATCCTGCCTGACCCCGAGGGCGTGGGCCGGTCTCTTTACGAGGTACTCGAACAGCGCGGACTGCGCCCCGTGCGCGCGGTTCAGCGCATCTCGGCCGCCAATCTGGGCGCCCGGGATGCCGAGCTTTTGCAAGTCACCCCCGGCGTCGCCGGGCTGAAGATCGAGCGTGTCTCCTACCTGCCCTCGGGCAAGGTCGTCGAGTTCACCCGATCCCTCTATCGCGGCGATGCCTATGACTTTGCCGTGGAACTGAAACTCGCGCCGGCCACTTCTGCCGGTTCCGACGAAAGGACAGCGCAATGAGCGAAAGTCACATGGCCCGCGAAGTGGCCGAAATCCCCGAGGCGGCGGCCCGCTTTCTCGATCGTTCGCGCATTGCGGTTGTTGCGGCTGCGGCCGCATTGCGGCGCAAGGACCCCGGACTTGTCGTCACCGTGGCGCGCGGATCGTCCGACCATGCCGCGACCTATCTGAAATATGCAATCGAGCTGGAGGCAGGCATCCCCGTGGCCTCGGTCGGCCCATCAGTCGCGTCAATCTACAAGCGGCCGCTGAAACTTGGCCCGGCCGCATGCCTTGGCATTTCGCAATCGGGCCGCAGCCCGGATATCGTAGAGATGATGAGTGCGGCGGGCGCGGGCGGCGCGCTGACCATCGCCGTCACCAACCACGCCGACAGCCCGATGGCGCAGGCCTCGGCCCATTGCCTGCCACTGCAGGCGGGCGAAGAAAAAAGCGTCGCCGCGACCAAAACCTTTGTGACCAGCGTGCTCGCCGGGCTGTCGCTTCTGGCAGAATGGCAAGAGGATGACGAGCTGCGCCATGCGGTCGCCGATCTGCCAGAGGCGTTTGCCAAGGCGATTGCGCTTGACTGGTCGCCGCTATCAGCCCGGCTGGTTCGGGCGTCGTCGTCCTATGTGCTGGGTCGGGGTCCGGGCTTTGCCATTGCCAGCGAGGCTGCGCTGAAGTTCAAGGAAACCTGCGGCCTGCACGCCGAGGCATATAGTGCCGCCGAAGTGCTGCATGGACCGTCGGCCATTGTGCAGACCAGCTTCCCGGTTCTTGCGCTTGGGGTTGAGGATGCAGCCCTGCCGCAGCTTGTGGCCACTGCCGAACGGCTGGTCGCGCAAGGGGCGGATGTGTTCATCACGGGGGCCGATGTGGCGGGGGCGACGCGGTTGCCATCGGTTCCCGACCTGCATCCGCTGGTGGCGCCACTGGTCACGATCGCGGGCTTTTACGGCTTCATCGAGGCGCTGGCCCGGCGGCGCGGCTTCCACCCCGACACCCCCCCGCATCTGCGCAAGGTGACGGAGACCGTTTGATGACCGCCACCCCCATCGTGCTGGCCGCCGAGCGGGTTTTTGACGGCAGCCGGTTCCTGCCCAACCATGCGGTCGAGATCACGGGGAATGTGATCTCGGACCTGCGACCGGCAACGGACTCTGAGGCTCTGCTCGCCGGGACGATCGCCCCTGCCTTTCTTGATCTACAGGTCAATGGCGGAGGCGGCGTGCTGATCGATGGCGCAACCGATGTGGAAGCGCTGCGTCAGGTCTGCGCCGCACATCTGCGCCTTGGCAGCGCAGGCGTCTTGCCGACGCTGATCACCGACACAGCCGAGGCGACCGCACAGGTGATTGCTTCGGGCATTGCCGCAGTGCGCGCGGGCGTTCCGGGGTTTCTTGGACTGCATCTGGAGGGGCCGCATCTCGACCCGCGCCGCAAGGGCGCGCATGATCCGAAGCTCATCCGCCCGATGCAGGCCGAAGATCTGGCCCGGCTTTGCGACGCCGCGCGCGCCCTGCCTGCGCTGATGGTGACGCTTGCACCGGAATCGGCAAGCCCTGAACAGATCGCGGCACTTTCGGCTGCGGGTGCGGTGGTCAGCCTTGGTCACACCGATTGCAGTTTTGAGGTGGCGCAGGCAGCCATGGCGGCAGGCGCGCGCTGCGCAACCCATCTTTTCAACGCCATGAGCCAGATCGCCAATCGCGCACCAGGGCTGGCCGGGGCGGTTTTGTCCAGCGACTGCGCGGCCGGGCTGATCGCCGATGGCATACATGTCCATCCGGCGGTCATGCGGCTTGCACTCGCCGCACGGCCCGAGGGGATATTCCTCGTCACCGATTGCATGGCCTTTGCCGGAACGGATCAGACAGAGATGCTGCTGAATGGGCGTATGGTGCTGCGCCGCGACGGGCGGCTGACACTGGACGACGGCACCCTCGCAGGCGCGGACCTGACGCTGTCACAGGCCATCGGCCATCTGGTACGCGAGGTTGGCATAGCGCCTGAACGCGCCTTGCGCATGGCTTCGGCCGAACCCGCGCGCGTGATCGGGCAAGCGGACCGGTTCGGCCAGATCGCAATCGGCCGTCGCGCCGATCTGGTCTGGCTGGCCGGGGACTGGACCCTGCAGGGCGTCTGGCACGACGGGCGCGCGGCAAACGAGCCGGCCTTGTTCTCCTAGCGGATCAGGATTGCCCGAAAATCGTTCACGTTTGTCCCTGTCGGGCCAGGCGTGAACAGATCATCCAGTGCCGCAAAAGCCGTGTAGGCATCATTGCCCGACAAGAGCGCCGCGGGATCGTGCCCCAAGGCCCGCAGGCGCGCAGCACTCTCGCCGGTGCCAAATGCGCCGGCATTGTCTTCCGACCCGTCAATACCATCGGTATCGGCTGCGAGCGCCGCGAAAGGCACCCCCTCGGCCGCGAGGGCAAGCGCCAGAAGGAACTCGCTGTTTCGCCCACCGCGCCCCTTGGCGCGCAGGGTCACGGTGGTCTCACCCCCGGAGAGGATGACGACAGGGCGCGAGAATGGACGACCGCGGGCCGCGACTTCGCGCGCGATGGCCGCATGCACCCGCGCGACATCGCGCGCCTCTCCCTCGATCGCGTCGGAAAGGATCACCGCAGGAATGCCCTGCGCCTCGGCCAGCATCGCTGCCGCCTCAAGCGACAGCCGGGCCGAGGCGATGACCTCGACACGGTTGCCCGCAAAGCGCGGATCGCCCGGATCGGGCGCCGCACCCTGATCGCTGGCAAGCCACGCGGCGACCCGGTCGGGAAGATCGATCCGCCAGCTTTTCACCAGCGCCCGCGCGGTGGCGCGATCTGGCAGGTCCGGCACGGTCGGCCCGGATGCGACTTGCGCCGGATCATCCCCCGGCACGTCAGAGACGACCAGACTGACAACCCGTGCCGGATGGCAGGCCAGCGCCAGACGCCCGCCCTTGATCCCGGAGACCTGCTTGCGGATTGCATTCATGACCGAGATCGGCGCGCCAGAGGCCAGAAGTGCGCGATTGAGCGCGGCCTCATCCTCAAGCCCCAGATCACCGGGCGGCGCGGGCAGCAATGCCGAGCCGCCCCCGCAGATCAGGGCGACCACCAGATCATCGGGGCCCAGCCCCCGAACCGCCTGCATGAGCGCGGCACTCGCGGCGAGCCCTGCGGCATCGGGCACGGGGTGCGCGGCCTCCATCACACGGATCGTGCGGGTCGGGCAGCCATAGCCATAGCGGGTGACGACCACCCCCTCCAGCGGGCCGGGCCAGAGCGTCTCGAACGCTGCGGCAAGTTGTGCAGCCCCTTTTCCGGCACCAATCACCACCGTCCGCCCCTTGGGGGGCGCAGGCAGATGCGCGGCAAGGGCCTTCAACGGGTCCGCCGCCGCGACAGCCGCGTTGAAAAGCCCGATCAGAAAGTCGCGATCCTCACCCCTCATAATGCCACATCCGCAACAAAGACGCCGTCGATCCCGCCCTCCAGCTCTGCGACGATCCGGGCACCGATGGCCTGGTGCCGGGCATCCGCCAGATAGGCATCACGCACCGCCACATCGCGAAAGTCGAACCAGAACAGATCGTTGAACCCGCGCACCACCGGCGTCTCGACCGAGACATTGGCAAAACAGCGGAAATCCTCGATCCCCTCAATATGCTCCCGTAGGCCCGCTAGCTCGCCATAAAGTGCCTGCTTCACTGCGTCAGTGGTGCCCGCGCGAAATCGCAAGGCCACGATATGCCTGATCATAGAACTCTCCCTGTCAGAACTGAGGTTTGCGCGTTTCGCGAAGGGCGGCAAGCCAGTCCAGCAGCTTCCGCAACGCGGGGTTTGGTCTACGAAGTTGCGGCCAGACGAGATGATAGGCACCTTCCACTTCGGTATATCCCTCCAGTGGCGCGATCAGGCGACCCGTGCGAAACTCTGCCTCGGCCAGATAGCGCGGCAGCAGCGCCACGCCGAAACCTAGCGCCGCCGCCTCGGCCATCTGTGCATACTGGTCAAACAGCATCCCGCGCAGATGCCCTGCCCGACAGCCCTGCCTGGCAAACCAGTCCTCCCAGGCACCTGGACGACCCTCCAAGTGCAAAAGCGGCAAAGAGAGCAGATCAGACGCCGCAGCTACCGCCTGCGCCAGCGCGCCGGGCGCGCAGGCCGGAATGACGCTTTCCCGCGCAAGCTCAAGATGGTCGGCGCCGGGCCAGTCTGGGCGGCCAAAGTGAATAGCTGCATCGAAGTGCTCTTGTGCAAAATCAAAGGGCGCTAGGCGCGTGCCGAAATTGACGGTAACTTCAGGGTTCTGCGCACAAAATTCACGCAGGCGCGGCAGCAGCCAGTGGCTGCCGAAAGCAGGCAAGACGGCCAGATTTAGGCTGCTACGCTCTCCTGCCGCGCGGATATTCAGGCTCGCCCGCGCCAGATCCTGCAGATAGTCGCGAACCTGCGCGGCGTAGTCGGCGCCGGCCGGAGTAAGGGACAGACCCTTGCCATCGCGATAGAGCAGCGGAACCCCGATCTGATCCTGCAGCGCCTTGAGCTGTCGGCTGACTGCCGAATGGGTCAATGACAACTCTTCCGCCGCAGCGGTTGCTGTTCCAAGACGCTCAACCGCCTCAAGTGCCAGCAGGGAACTGACCGATGGCAGAAATCGACGCGGGGCGATCATGTGAGATTTCCTCCAATATCCTGACCAACATCTCGCTCATTCCTTGAAGCATGAACAGGTAGAATGGCATGAAGGTCATATGCCTAGTGGAAGAAACATGCCTGACGCTGCCAAACACCCCCACGCTACATCCGCCCAGAATCTGGAGGTTTCCGCACATGACCGGATATGCGCGGGCCGCACATGCCTTGGCGGTGCCGCATGATGGTCGAGCCGAACCTCTGGCGCGCGAGCTGTCGCGAAGGCTTTACCGCACCGCCGCTTTCCAGCGATCACTCCGTCGATCTGGCGATCATCGGCGGCGGCTTCACCGGCTGCGCTGCAGCGCTCGAGGCGGCACGCGAGGGGGCAAGTGTCTGCCTGCTAGAGGCCAATACCATCGGCCATGGCGGGTCTGGGCGGAACGTGGGTCTGGTCAATGCCGGTCTCTGGCTGCCGCCCGAGACGGTCATGGCACAGATGGGCGCCGAGGCGGGCACCCGGCTTTGGTCCACCCTTGCCGAGGCGCCGACGCGGGTCTTCGATCTGATCGCGCGCGAGGGGATCGAATGTGAGGCCACGCGAAATGGCACGCTTCACCTTGCCCATTCGCCGCAGGGACTGCGTGACCTGCAAGAGCGGCACCGCCAAGGCCGCGCGCTCGGTGCGCCCCTCGAACTTCTGGACGCAGCCGAAACGGCCCGCCGCACCGGATCAGATGCATTCCACGGAGCGCTTTTTGACCCGCGCGCGGGCACCATCCAGCCGCTCGGCTATGTGCGCGGCCTCGCCCGTGCCGCAGCGACCGCCGGGGCGCGGATCTGCGAACAAAGCCCGGTGCAGTCCGTTCGCCACGATGGCGGGCAATGGATCGTCGTATCCAATGGGCACCCCGTCCGGGCTGCGCGCCTGCTGATTGCCACGAACGCCTATCATCTTGGCCTTGGCCCGATGTTCGAGCCGGCGTTTGTGCCGGTTCACTATTGCCAATACGCCACCGACCCGCTGCCCGACACGGTCAGGCAGGCGATCCTACCGGGGGGCGAAGGGTGCTGGGACACAGCACTTGTCATGTCATCGGTCCGCATGGATCAGGCGGGGCGCCTGATCATCGGCGGCATCGGCAATGGCGATGGCGCCGGCGCGCGGGTCCATGCCGCATGGGCTCGACGCAAGATTGCCGCGCTCTTCCCTGCCCTGCGCGGGATCGCCCTGACCCATGGCTGGAGCGGACGCATCGCCATGACAGGTGACCACATCCCGAAAATCATCGCCTTCGGCCCCGACGCCTATGCCTGTTTCGGCTACTCGGGTCGCGGGATCGGGCCGGGGACGGTGTTTGGCACGCAGGCCGCGCGCGCCCTGCTCAATGGATCGACAAGCCCCCTGCCGGTTGATCCGGTGTCGCGACATGGCGAAACCCTGCCCCAGTTGCGGGCCGCATGGTATGAGGCCGGCGCCGTTCTGACCCATGCCACCGCTGCGCACGGTCAAAGGGGTTAACCATCCCCGCAGCCGCCTCTTCGCGCGCTGCGGGTGTCAGGCCGCCACAGTCCTGCGCGCGCCGGTCCAGGCATTGAACAGGATCGCCACCATCAGGATCGCGCCGCCCACAAAGGTGCCTGCGCTGGCGGTCTCGCCGATGATCAGCCAGACCCAGAACGGCGCGAGCATCACTTCGGTGTTCGACAACAGCGTCAGCTCCGCCGAAGGAACGACCTTGCTGCCAAGGGTATAGAGGATCATCCCGCCCGACATGGTGAAGAGCCCCATCAACAGGCACCACAGGATGTCCGACGTCGCCACGACCAGCGGCTGCCCCGTCTGTACCGCAACCAGCCCCGCGACGACCACAGCCATCATCCCGCCCAGCACAGAGGTCGGCAGGCTGTCATCGATCCGTCGCCAGCGCAGCGCGACCGAGAAGGCTGCAAAACCGATGGCCGAGGACAGCGCAGCGAGGTTGCCGATCCATGCTCCGGCATCAAGCCCCTCGCGCACCATGATAAAGATCCCCACCATGGCGATGGCGATCGCAATCCAGGTGCGAGACGCAACCGCCTCGCCCAGAATTGCGCGGCCAAGGATCGCGGCAAGGAAGGGGGATGCGGCGAACAGAAACGCGGCATTGGCCACGCTGGTCGTCTTGAATGCGATGATCGCGCCTGACATGGCAACCACCAGCCCCAAACCGCCCAGAACACCTGCCACCCCGGCCTTGCGCATCGCCTGAAGCGGCGCCCAGCCGGATCGCCAGGCCATGAAGAGCATCAGAACCGGAAACATCGCAAGCGACCGCCAGAAGAGGACGGTCCACGCCCCGGCCTCGTCGATCTGGCGGATGATCAGCGCCTGAAACGACCAGAGCACGCCTGCCGTCAGCACCATTGCCACGCCTGTCCGGTATTGCATCGCCTTGCCCTTCATCAACCGTGACAGCAATTCTACGGCTTGCGCTTCCATTCAATCAAACGAATAGAATTGAGAATAAGATTCAGGAAAATCGATAGATGCCCGACCCACTCGATCTTTCGCTTCTGCGCAGCTTTGTTGCGGTGATCGAATGCGGCAGCGTGCTGAACGCTGCCGCTCGGGTCGGTCGCAGCCAATCGGCGGTGTCGATGCAGATCCAGCGGCTTGAGCAAGAGATCGGCCGCCCCTTGTTCCGCCGTGACGGGCGAACGCTCCGCCCCAACCCGGCAGGAGAGGAGTTGCTCTTGCATGCGCGGCGACTGCTGCGCCTTTCGGAAGAGGCGATGGCCAGCCTGCGTAGCCCGGAGGATGCGGGCCTTGTGCGGCTCGGCGTGCCCGAGGACTATGCCGCCTATCTGCTGCTACCCGCGCTTTCACGCTTTGCCCAAGACCATCCGCGCGCCGAGATCGAGCTGACTTGCGAGCCTTCGGCGGCGCTGGTGGAAAAGCTGCAAGCCGGGCGTCTGGATCTGGCGATGATCACACGTTACCCGCATCAGCCCTTTGCCGTGCTGCGGCGTGAGCAATTCGTATGGGCGGCTACACCGGAACATCAGGCCTGGCTGCGCGACCCCCTGCCGGTTGCGCTGTTCGAGGCTGGCGACATCGCACGGCGCTATGCGGTCGAGGCGCTGCAGCGGGCGGATCGGCCCTATCGCGTGGTGTGCTCAAGCCGCAGCCTGCATGGGCTGATCGCGGTAGCACAGGCCGGCCTGGCCGTGGTCGGCCTGACGGAATCGAGTGTGCCGCCGGGTCTGCTTACGCTTGGCAATATCGAAGGCCTGCCTGCCCTGCCGATGTTCGACCTGAGCCTTGTTGCGGGTCTTGGAGAGCCGCAGCGCATGACGGCGGCACTGCACGACTTCCTGCAGCGCGAACTTGGTCGCATGTAGCCACCCCGCTCCGATCTTGCCCGTGTTCCGGGCCCCCGTCTTTTTGCTAGACTCCCACAGGCAAAACGCGACCAGAGGAAACCTGCCGATGGCCATGATCACCGAACCCGACGATTTCTTCACAAAGGGCTGCGGTCGATGCGCACGGTTTGCCACGCCGGATTGCTCGACCCGGCCGTGGATTAATGGCCTCAACCACCTCAGACGGATCTGCACCGGGATGGGGCTCGACGAGACCGTCAAATGGGCCCATCCCACCTATATGCATGCCGGCCCGAACATCGCGCTCTTCGGGGCACTCCGAAATGACTTTCGGCTGAGTTTCATGAATGCGGCGCTGCTGAACGACAGCGCAAAGGTGCTGGTGCCACAGGGGCCAAACAGTCAGGTACCGGGGATGATCCGCTTTACCAATGTGGCACAGGTTGGCGAATTGGAGCCGGTGATCCGTGACTACCTGCAACAACTGATGGATCATGCCGAAGCAGGCACACGGCCCCCGACATCCCGTGCCGAGGTCGAGATGCCAGGTGAGTTGGCAGAGGCGCTCGATGCCGACCCGGAACTGGCCGAGGCATTTCACGCGCTGACACCGGGGCGGCAGAGAAGCTACTTCTTCAACATTGCACAGGCCAAGCAACCAGCGACCCGCTTTGCACGCATCGAAAAGTTCCGCGGGAAAATTCTCGCCGGAAAGGGTGCCCTTGACCGATAGGGGGAGCGTCCCCGATGAGCGCCACCCATCCCGCCGCGCCAAACACCCTGCGTCGGAATTCCGCGCACATCTTGACGAAACCGCTGCAATCCGGATCGATCTGCGCTAGGTTGTAAGAAAACACCACGTCGAGCAGGACGAACAAAGATGATCCGAACCAGAACTGCCTTGCGCCTGACGGGCGCGGGTCTCGCGCTGGCGCTACTGGCAAACTGCGGGCGGCATAGCGAACTCGATTGCATGCAGCGCGCCATGTACTTCGAATCCAACCGATCAAGCCGGGATGGTATGGTCGCGGTGGGCACCGTGGTCATGAACCGTGTCGAGTCGGGCGAGTATCCAACCAGCGTGTGTGGGGTGGTCGGCCAACGCAATCAGTTCGCGCCACGGATCATGTCGCGCAAGATGAATACCAAAACGGCCCCGCAACTGCGCGAAGCAGCCGAGTCTGTGCTGCAGGGAGAGCGTCATCCATTGGTCGGTGATGCCAAGTTCTTCCACGCGGCAAGCTATCGCGCGTCCTACAACAACATGCATTACGTCGTGACCGCCGGCGGAAATGCGTTCTATGAGCGGCGCGATCCAGCCTTGGTAACCCAGCCGGAACCGCTGCCGCCGGTTGAGGGCCTGACCGGGTATTGACACCCCGCCGCAGCGCAACGTGCGCGCTCCCTTACTGCGCCGGGTCGGGCGATGACAGGCGTCGAGCCCGGCCCAGATCTGGTTCTTGCCCTATACGAGGGCCGAATCCGGCGGCGTCGAAACCGGAGCAGTACCTTTGGCAAGAACCGCGGGTTCGCTATAGCCGTTGGTGGAATTGGACGCTTTCACCGTTTTTTGCCCGCACCAATCGGCGAACCTGCTGTGCCTGCAGCGCGGACGCACACGCGAACGGAGCTTCACTGGGTGACGCCCGTGGAACATACGTATTACCGACTTGCCCTTCGACACCTTTGGTTGGCGCGTACATCGAACTTCACGCTGTGGGTCGTTTGTTTCCGTTCCCCGCCCCATCCCTCTTGGGCCGCAGACCGTGTTCTGCCCGACTTCAATCGTTCCTGACCTGTGGCGCGGCCATCACCTCGGCCAATACGCCCCACGCGCGCTCGTGCATCTGGCTGACATTGAAGCGCATGAAGCTTGCGGCGGTCTGAGCGGGGCTGAAGATGTTGCCCGGCGCGAGCACGACGTTCCGTCGTCTGGCTGCCCGTGCGATTTCGGCGGCCTCGATCCCTTCGGGCAGCGTGCACCAAAGGTAGAACCCACCGCGCGGCATCAGCCATGGCTCGATCCCCATATGGGCCAACCGGGCAACTGTGGTCTTGCGGGCGCCTGCCAGCCGACGCCGGATACCCTCGACATGCTTGCGATAGCTGCCATCGCTCAGCGTTGAGGTCACGATCTCGGTGGCGACCGGGCTCGGCCCGCCGAAATTCGTCGCCACCTGCAGATCAGTCAGCGCGGCGATCAGATCTGGTTGCCCCGCAATGTATCCGCAGCGAACCGAGGCCGACAACGTCTTGGAAAAGCTGCCGATGCGGATGACCCGCTCAAGCCCGTCAAGTGTGGCCAGACGGGGAGAGAGATCCGGCTCCAGCACCGCAAATGTGTCATCCTCGATGATTGTCAGATCATGCTCTGCCGCGAGCTTCAGCAGCCGATGCGCGGTTTGCGGCGTGATCGTACCGCCTGTCGGATTATGGAGCGCGGAATTGGTGATGTAGAGGCGCGGACGATGCTGACCCAGCATATCTGCAAAGGCCTGAAGGTCCGGCCCTGCGGGTGTAAAGCGCACCGAAATGATCCGGGCCTTGTAGATCCGCAGCAGCGCCTGAAAATTGAAATAGCAGGGATCATCGACCAGAACCGTGTCGCCGGGCCGCAAGTGATAGCGGCAGATCAGGTCAATGGATTGCGAACCCGAGGTCGTCAGCAGGATCGACTCGGGGCTGATGTCCAGGCCCTCATCCGCGAACTGGCGGCCCAGGATCCGACGCAGGTTCAGCGGGCCGAGGCTGCTGCCATAGTCGGTCAGCACGGCATCCGGACCCCGTGCAAGCTGGCGCAAGGCGCGACGCATGGCCGCCTGCGGCATCCAGTCCGGCGGCAGCCATCCGCAGCCGGGTTTCAACACATCTGCATCCGCATCAAGCGATTGGCGGGACACCCAGAACGGATCCACCTCTTGCTCTTGGGGCGGCGCAGGCGCACGCAGATCCAGCGAGGGCGCCGCCCCCAGAACATAGAACCCCGACCCCGGCCGGGACCGGATCACGCCTTCCGCCGCCAACCGGTCATAGGCCTCGACAACGGTTGACGGCGAAACACCCATCACTGTTGCAAAGCGCCGGATGGAAGGCAGACGCTCACCAGGCATAAGCGCGCGTGTCGCAAGCTGGCGCCGGATCGCCTCCATCACTCCGATCGTGCGGGATGCCTGTGTCATGGACGCAAATTGTATCCCCAGAGATAGCCATACAGTTTGGAGGGATTGTATCGTCCCGTCTCTGTCCAGGCCATAGCCAAGCCTTTATCCCGAGAAAAAACTGGCGAGGCAGATGATGAAACGATTTGGCACAGGTTGGAGCAGCGGGCTTCTGGGCGTCATTATATTCAGCGGATCACTTCCGGCGACCAGAGTTGCGGTCGGAGGGTTCACGCCGCTGTTTCTGACCTCGGCCCGGGCAGTGATCGCGGCCCTTCTCGGGGCGGGCCTGCTGCTACTGCTGCGTCAGGCGTGGCCGGATCGTCGCGATCTCCCCTCGCTTGGCATAACCGCCGCCGGGGTCGTGGTCGGATTTCCGCTTCTGACGGCCCTGGCACTGCTCCATATCACCTCAGCCCATTCGATCGTTTTCATCGGGTTGCTGCCGCTTTCCACCGCGATCTTTGGCGTCCTGCGCGGCGGAGAACGCCCCCGGCCTGCCTTCTGGCTGTTTTCCGGTGCGGGTGCGCTGGCGGTTGCGTCCTTTGCCTTGGTTCAGGGAACCGGTGGCACGCTTGCCGGTGATCTGCTGATGCTCGCCGCTATCGGGGTCTGCGGTCTGGGCTACGCCGAAGGCGCCACGCTCTCCCGTCACCTTGGTGGCTGGCAGGTGATCTCCTGGTCGCTGGTGCTTTCCCTGCCAGTGATGGGCGTCGTGATGTTGGCGACCTGGCCTGGGGGGTTCGGAACGGTCACGCTGCCGGAATGGCTTGGCCTTGGCTATGTGTCGGTGTTCAGCATGCTGGTCGGGTTCATATTCTGGTATCGGGGTCTTGCGCTTGGCGGGATCGCGGGCGTGGGCCAGTTGCAGCTTTTGCAACCCTTCTTCGGATTGGCACTTGCGGGTATCCTACTTGGCGAGCCCGTGGCCTGGGCGATGATCGTCGTGACAGGATTTGTCGTTCTCTGTGTCGCGGGCGCCAAGAGGTTCGCCTGAGTCGGGGATCAACCGCACAGGATCATGCGCTGAATGTCAGTGTTCGACGTCTCGATCGCCTTTGCGAAGCGCCCGCGGCGAATTCTCAGTCCATTTGCGGACTGCCCTGCTCAGCGAGGCCGGACTGGAGTAGCCAAGCCGAACAGAGATATCACTCAACGCCTCAGTGCCTTGATGAATGTGCTTGAGAGCTATGGACCTGCGCGTTTCTTCAACAAGCCCACGGAAGGATATGCCCTGCGCCGAAAGCCGGCGCTGAAGTGTTCGAAGCGTTACGCCCGCATTGATCGCCATGCGTTCAGCGGATGGCGCGCCATCGACCAGCGCATCCGCGACGAGATTCCTGATCACCTCGACAAATCCAACGTCGGCACCCGGAAGCCTTTCCCAGGCCTCGGACGGATCTTGCAACCCGGATTGCATCAGGCGGGCGTTGAGGGGGCGCTGAAGCAGGCTCCGCTCGACAGTCATGGTCAGCGCACCGTCGGAGGCAATCGTGGCAACGCGCGTGATGTCAGGCGGAAGATGCGACAACCCGTGCAGAGGATGTGGGGGAAGGCTGATGGCCGAAAAAAGGCGTTCGGTCCGGCCAGTCGCGGTCAAGAGCGACCGGATCAGGGCAAGTGTGTGGATCTGCGCTTGATGCAGCGTTTCAGGATCGAGCGGGATCAGGAAGTGTGAACTTACGACGCCGAATTCGGGCCCCTCGACAAAATCGAGCCGCTCATGGCTGCAGAAATGGGGCATCACAATCGATGCTTGGCGCAAGGCTTCTTCCGTCGTGCGCTCCGACAGGATCAGAAGCCCGTATCGCCCAAGATCGGCGACACTCATCTCCCGGATGATGCGCCAGCACAGGTCAGGGCAGTTTTCGCGGGCGGCGACATCCCTGAACAGTGTTCCTACAGCACGCATCGGGATCAGCCGGTCGGGGTCTGACACCGGGTCGCCGCTTATGCCAACCGTGGACAACATCCGATCGACTGGTCGCCCACGCCGTTCCAGCCATTTGACGAGTGGCGCCAGAGAACCTGCCCGGATCAGCGGGATCGTCGTATTCATCGTCGCACCAAATTCTGACTGCCTGTCGTGTCAGGTCAAGTTGCGCCCAAATCCATGTGAGATACCTGCATTAAGGAAAAGACGAACACGTTGAAGCACCGAACTGTGACAAACGGGCATCACCGCCCCATTTGCGCGTGAGTGGAGGCCAACATAAGCCATCGGACCTTGATTGCCCCTGCACCGGTTCTGGCAGCCCCGCCCAGCACCCCCCGCAAGACACATGATTTATAACAGAATTTCCCAAAACACGGAGAGCGCGATGTTGTCAGCCGGTATCAGTCCTTTCATGCCGAGACTCGCGGCCGGACTTCTGTCAGTGACCTGCCTGCTACCCCTTGGGATGGCAGAAGCGCAAAGCGATGAAGGCCAGGCCAAAGCAATCCTGACCGCGATGACAGCCTATCTGGCTGCATCGCCGTCCTTGTCATTCGACGTGGACACCAGTTTCGAGATCGTGACCACGGATGACCAGAAACTTGCAATCACAAGTTCGGCCAGCGTCGCGCTTCAACGCCCGGACAAGCTGCGGGTGGTTCGGCATGGCGGCTTTGACACTGTGCATCTTGTCTTTGATGGCACGACCTTCTCGGTCCTCAGCGAAGAGAAAAGTGTATATGGTCAAGGTGAGATTCCGGGCAGTGTTGACCAGTTGATCGAAACGCTGCGCGAGACCTACGGTCGCCCGCTGCCAGCAGCCGATCTGCTTGGGTCGGATGCAGGCGCAGTCCTGCTGGAAGACGTGACCGAGATGCGTGATCTGGGCAGCGGTGTGATCCGGGGGCAGGAATGCGACCATCTGGCGTTCCGCACGCCCGAGGTGGACTGGCAGATCTGGATCGCGCAAGGGGACGTGCCGCACCCCTGCCGGTTTGTCATCACCAGCCACAAAGTGACCGGCTGGCCACAATACACACTCGATTTCAGCGCGTGGGGATCCGGAGGGGCGGAGGCAGACTTCACCTTCGTGGCGCCGCAGGGCGCAACGAAGGCCGATCTTGCCGCCGTGCCCGGTCTGGATGACTTGGCGGGCATTTATGCTGCACCGGGAGGGAACTGAGATGCGTAAACGGATCTGCTTGATGCTGGTTGCCGTGATGGCTGCTACCGGGGTTATCGAAACCGGTGCCAGCCTGGTCGACACGCAGCGCCTCGGCTTTGGGTCGCCAGCCCATGCAGTTGTTGGGCGCCCGCTGTCACCGGTCAGCGTTGCCGGGGTCACCCGCAGGACGGTACGGCGCTGCGTGGCGACCGTTGTCGTGTGCTGATTTCGGTTGCCAGAACTGACTCTCTTGCTTGGCGGCTGATGCCAAGCTGCAAATCGCTCTGCTGTTTGCCATGCCGTCAAGACTGAACGTCATCCCCTTCAGAAACGGGTTTACCATGACAGGTACAAACGGGCGCTCCTGCCCAAGCGCGATCAGCGCTTCGGTTGCGGCCACAGCCCTTCTGGTCACGCTTTCCGCGCCAGCCGTGGCCCAGCAGGCCCAACCACCACTCGGATCACCCAGTGCGACACGGTCGATCGAGGGGCTGCAATTGCCCGCCCCCGATCTGCCCTTCGGTGGGACCATTGCGCGCGACGCACTTGAATCGACTGCCTTCTGGCAGCCTCGCATCACCCCGCCCGAGGGCGCCCCGAATGTGCTTCTGATCATCACCGATGACGTTGGTTTCGGCGCGCCTTCAACCTTTGGCGGGGTCATCCCCACGCCAGCGCTGGACCGCGTGGCGGAAATGGGCCTCAGCTACACCAACATGCATTCGACGGCGCTCTGCTCTCCGACGCGGGCGGCGCTGATCACGGGGCGCAACCATCATTCGGCCGGCTTCGGCGTGATCTCGGAACAGGCAACCGGCTTTCCGGGCTATGACAGCGTGATCACCAAAGACAAGGCAACCATCGGCACGATCCTGCAGCAGAACGGCTACAGCACGTCGTGGTTTGGAAAGAACCACAACACGCCGGGCTACACGACCAGCATGGCCGGGCCCTTCGACCAATGGCCGATCGGGATGGGCTTTGACTATTTCTACGGCTTCATGGGTGGCGACACCAGCCAGTGGACCCCTGGAAACCTGTTCCGCAACACGACTCAGATCTACCCGAACGAGACGCAGGAAGGTTTCAACCTGATCACCGCGATGGCGGACGAGGCGATTGACTACATGGTGCAGCTTGACACCATCGCGCCCGAACAGCCCTTCCTGGTCTATTATGCCCCCGGCGGCACCCATGCGCCGCACCACCCGACGCCGGAATGGATCAAGAAGATCGAGGACATGAAGCTCTTTGATGAGGGCTGGAACAAGCTGCGCGACACGATCTTCGAGAACCAGAAAAAGCTGGGCGTGATCCCGCAAGACGCCGAACTGACACCTTGGCCATCCGACCTTTTGAAGAACTGGGACGAGCATACACCCGATGAACAGAAAATGTTCATCAGGCAGGCCAATGTCTATGCGGCCTACCTCGCCTATACCGACCACGAGATCGGCCGCGTGATCCAGGCCGTCGAGGACATCGGCGAGCTCGACAACACCCTGATCATCTACATTTCGGGCGACAACGGATCCTCGGCGGAAGGCACGCTTGTCGGGACCCCGAACGAGGTTGCGATGTTCAACGGGGTCGAAGTGCCGGTCGAGGCGCAGCTCAAGAACTTCTACGACCTGTGGGGATCGGAATACACCTACAACCACATGGCGGTTCCGTGGACCTGGGCCTTCAATACGCCCTTCAAGTGGACGAAGCAGATCTCGTCGCATTTCGGCGGCACGCGGCAGGGCATGGCCATCGCATGGCCCAAGGTAATCACCGACAAGGGCGGCATCCGCAACCAGTTTGCCCATGTCATCGATATCGTGCCGACCATTCTGGAGGCCGCCAATGTGTCGGAACCTTCCGTGGTGAATGGGATCGCCCAAAGCCCGATGGACGGCACAAGCCTTGTCTACACCTTTGATGCGGCCAACGCGGACGAGCCGTCGCGCCGCCTTACGCAGTACTTCGAGATGTTCGGCAACTACGCCATCTATCACGAAGGCTGGATGCTGGTTGACAAGGTCACTCGCCCGTCGTGGGTGACGGCCGGGCCGCAGGACCCGACTCCATCAAAGCCCGACTGGGAACTTTACCACGTGGCAAAAGACTGGACGCAGAACCACGACGTCGCAGCGGAAAACCCTGAAAAGGTGAAAGAACTTGAGGCGATCTGGTGGCAAGAGGCCGAACGGAACAATGTGCTGCCGCTTGACGCCTCGGTGGTCAGCCGTCTGGTGACGCCGCGCCCGTCAGCCACCGCAGGACGGACGGAATTCAGCTTCCCCGGCCGCATGACAGGCATTTCCAACGGCGTGGCGCCGTCGATCCTGAATGCCTCTTACACCTTCACGGCCGAAGTTACCGTGCCCGAAGGCGGCGGCGATGGCATGATCATCACCCAAGGGGGGCGCTTCACCGGCTATGGCTTCTACATCAACAAGGGCAAGCCGACCTTCACATGGAACCTGCTCGGGTTAAAGATACTGTCATGGGAGGCACCCGACGTCCTGCCTGCGGGCAAGCATAGCCTTGAGTTTGCCTTCACCTACGACGGCATCGGCGCCGGAACGCTGGCCTTCAACGATTTCAGCGGCATCGGCAAGGGCGGAACAGGAGAGCTGAAAGTGAACGGAACCACCGTTCTGAGCCAGAAGATGGAACAGACCATTCCGTTTATCCTGGCCTGGGACGAAAACATGGACATCGGCTCGGATACTGGCACGCCGGTCAACGACAAGGCGTACAAGATCCCCTTCGCCTTCAACGGGACGATCGACAGCCTGAAGCTGACGGTTGATCGACCCAAGCTTGGCGAAGCCGACAAGGAAAGGCTGAAAGCCGCGATGGCCGCGCAGAACTGATTATTCCGATCGGCCCAGGCGTTTCGTCTGCGGCCTGAGGCAGCAACATGAGGGATCGGTTCCGAACGCTCGGGGCCGATTTCTTTTCTTTGCGGCCTGCCCCGGAAAGAACACAACAGCGCGCAGGTGCAGTGGGCCGGCCATTGGCGAGGGCGGTCATTCGGTGCGATATGGCGGCGAGAACAACTGGCAAAGGTGGGGCGATGGATCTGATCGTGACGGAAGCGGGGACAGGCTGGCAAGCCAGCTACGGTGACCAGACCTGGCGCGCAGCAGTCGGGCGCGGTGGCATCGCCGAAAAGCTGGCCGAGGGCGATGGCATCAGCCCCATCGGCTGCTGGCCGATCCGCCGCGTGCTCTATCGCCCCGACCGACTGAACGGACCGCCTGTATCGCCCTTTCCCACCGCGACCATCGAACCGATGGATGGCTGGTGCGATGCGCCTGCCCATCCCGAATACAACCGCCAGGTCAAGTGTCCCTTCCCCGCCAGCCACGAGGAGATGTGGCGCGAGGATGGGCTATACGACATCGTTGTGGTGCTGGGACATAATGACGATCCGGTGGTTCCGGGCGCGGGCAGCGCGGTATTTTTGCATATCGCCCGGCCCGACTACAGCCCGACTGCCGGATGCGCCGCGCTCAGCCGGGCAGACCTGCTGGAGTTTCTGGCGCAAGCCGGGCCGGATACCCGGCTCTGTTTTCAGGCGGGCTAAGACGGATAGCCCTGCCGGATCTGGAGGCGCTGAACGCGGCCCTTGACTTGCTGCCCGACCAGTTTCGGGGGCCGGGCGGCGTGGCGGGCCACCTGCTGGGCATCGATGCCCCCGCCGAGCCGGTGCGGGCGGGCGAGGTGACTGGCCAGCGGTACGGTGAAGGCTGGAACCGAGATGCGCCTTCTGTGTCGGCCTGTTGATCGAGGCTATAGATCTCGGCCTCTGTCGGATCGACGCAGCCGGTCAGGAAAACCAGCGGCACGCGACCCTGCAACGCATTGGCCACGACCTTCACCGCATTGGTGACGCCGGGGTCCGGGCGTGGCGACGAGCACAGGCACATGGCCGGTCGTGTGCCAGTGGCCCGCACGGAGCGACCGGCGCGTTGGACATGAAATCGGGGATGCTGCTTTCAGACGCGGGTTTGGGCTCGACCCCCTGTGCCCAGTTGGTCTCTGCAAGGGTGATGTTGCCGGGCATATCCTCTTCTCAGAACCAGACCACAGTCCTGGTGTTGTTCACATAGAGCCTGCCATCGACGACCCGCCACAGGTTCGGGTTGCCCGGCACCTTGCCGCCCTTGGACACCCCATAGGCGCAATGCCCGTCGTATTGCGGGGCATATCTGGCAGGAGCGGTGAGAAAACGGTCGTGGTTTTCGACGCTGGCAAAGGCAAAGCGGGCGCCATTGTATTCAGTGGTGCTATCACTGCGCCCCGGCACGGCGGGGGGTTGCGCTTGCCCGACCTCGGCCTGCGGCAGATCGAAATAGGCAACGACGTCATGGCCGGACACCGCAAAGCCGGTCTGGTCAACATATTGCGGGCCAGCAAATACAAGTGTGGGGCCAAGCGCAAGCACCATGGCCATCAGGGACAGTCGTTTGAACACCTTGCTCTCCGTCCGGGAATACGGTCACGCAGTGCAACTCGCCGAAGCGCCCGAGGCGTTGCTTGATCTCACAAAGTCGTGAAAATCCGGGCGCGCCGAGGTATCGGCAACGCGCAGTTGCGCGCCAGTCAGCAAAGCCCCATGAATGGGCAAACACCACCATTCACATGACAGGAGAGGCCATGATCACCCTTTACGGATGTTACCGTTCGCGCGCGTCCCGCCCGCTTTGGCTTTTGGCCGAGACGGGCACGCCATTTACGCATGTGCCGGTGATCCAGGCCTATCGTCTGCCCCATCCGGATGCCCCCGACGCGCCGGTGAACACCCGCACCGCGAGCTTTCTGGCGGTGAACCCGATCGGGCAGATCCCGGCTTTGGTCGATGGTGATCTGGTGCTGACCGAAAGCCTTGCGATCTGCCTGCACCTTGCCCGTACCCACGGAGGGATGCTTGGTCCGAAAGACATCGCCGAGCAGGCGCAGTTCGAGAACTGGGCGCTTTTTGCTGCAACCGCGATCGAGCCGCACTCGCTTGCCATTCTGCAGGCGGCAAACCCGGACGCCGCCGAGGCTGCGGCCGTCCAGCTTGACCGCCCGCTGGCACGTCTTGAGGCGCATCTTCATGGGCGCGACTGGCTGGGAGATCGCTTCACCGTGGCCGACCTGATGGTGGCCGAATGTGTGCGCTACGCACAGGGACACGCGCCCCTGATGGCGACACATCCGGCTGTGAAAGATTGGCTCTCACGCTGTCAGGCCCGCCCTGCCTTTCAGGCAATGTGGTCGGCGCGACTGTCAGAGCCCGCATAAATCAACCCACACGATGCGGTTGGGCGCGGGCTGACCTCAACAGCTTGCGCCCTGCCCCGTCGAATGGTCTAATCCCGCCTTCAAGACGCCCCGAGAGGAATCGAGCATCCCATGGCCTCCGACATGTTCGCCGCGCAGACCGACGACTACAACGCCTCATCCATCGAGGTGCTGGAGGGGCTGGAGCCCGTGCGCAAGCGCCCCGGCATGTACATCGGCGGCACCGATGAACGCGCGCTGCACCACCTTGTGGCCGAGGTTCTGGACAACTCGATGGACGAGGCCGTGGCCGGTCATGCCAACCGCATCGAAGTTGAGTTGCACGCCGATCATTCGGTGACGATCCGCGATAATGGTCGCGGCATCCCGATCGATCCGCACCCCAAGTTTCCGAACAAATCGGCGCTTGAGGTGATCCTTTGCACGCTGCACGCAGGCGGCAAGTTCAACGGCAAGGCCTATCAGACCTCGGGCGGCCTGCATGGGGTCGGCGCCTCGGTGGTGAATGCGCTCTCGGACCGGATGGTGGTCGAGGTTGCGCGCAACCGCGAATTGTTCCGCCAGAGCTTTTCGCGCGGCATCCCCCAAGGCCCGGTCGAGAAGGTTGGCCCCGCCCCGAACCGGCGCGGCACAAGCACCCTCTTTCACCCTGACCCGGAAATCTTTGGTCATCTGCAGCTGAAACCTGCCCGCATGCTCAAGATGGTGCGGTCGAAGGCCTATCTGTTCTCAGGCGTCGAGATCCGCTGGAAATCGGCGATCGACGATGGCGAGACGCCCACCGAGGCGACCTTTCACTTTCCGGGCGGTCTGGCCGACTATCTGTCGGACAACCTGCAAAAAACGGAAACCTATGCTGACAAGCCGTTTGCCGGAAAGGTCAGCTTTACCGAGAAATACGGCGTGCCGGGCAGCGTGGAATGGGCGATCAACTGGACGCCCGCGCGCGACGGCTTCATTCAAAGCTATTGCAACACTGTGCCCACGCCCGAAGGCGGCACGCATGAGGGCGGCTTCTGGGCTGCGATCCTCAAGGGCATCCGCGCCTATGGCGAGTTGGTCAAGAACCGCAAGGCCGAGCAGATCACCCGCGACGACCTGATTGCCGGGGGCTGCGCGCTGGTGTCGTGCTTTATCCGCGAGCCGCAATTCGTAGGCCAGACCAAGGACCGGCTGTCCACCGAAGAGGCCGCCAAATGGGTCGAAGGTGCGGTCCGCGACCACTTTGACAACTGGCTGGCCAATGACACCAAATCGGCCGGCGCCATTCTGGACTTTCTCGTGCTGCGGTCGGAAGAGCGGCTGCGGCGTCGACAGGAAAAGGAGACGCAGCGCAAATCCGCAACCAAGCGGCTGCGCCTGCCCGGCAAGCTGACCGACTGTTCCGCCAAAAGCCGCGAGGGGACAGAGCTTTTCATCGTCGAGGGTGACTCGGCCGGGGGCAGCGCCAAGGGCGCGCGCAACCGCGAGACGCAGGCGCTCTTGCCGCTGAAGGGCAAGATCCTGAACGTGCTTGGCGCGGCCTCGAACAAACTGGGCGACAACGCCGAGATCCGCGACATCTGCGAGGCGCTTGGCGTCGGCATGGGCACGCGGTTCAAGATCGATGATCTGCGATACGAAAAGATCATAATCATGACCGACGCCGACGTTGACGGCGCCCATATCGCAAGCCTGCTCATGACCTTCTTCTTCACCCAGATGCGCCCCCTGATCGACAAGGGGCACCTCTATCTGGCCTGCCCGCCGCTTTACCGCCTGACGCAAGGCGCAAAGCGGCTCTATGTCGCCAATGACGCCGAGAAAGAGCTTTGGCTGGAGAAGGGTCTGGGCGGCAAGGGCAAGATCGACGTGCAACGCTTCAAGGGTCTTGGCGAGATGGACGCAAAGGACCTGAAAGACACCACGATGGACCCGAAAAGCCGCACCTTGATCCGCGTCAGCATCGACGAGGATGAGCCCGGCGAAACCGGCGATCTGGTCGAACGCCTGATGGGCAAGAAGCCCGAGTTGCGCTTTCAGTATATCCAGGAAAACGCTCGGTTCGTTGAAGAACTGGACGTGTGACGGGTGACGGTGCGCTGCGAGCGAACACTCTTATTCCGTTCCGATGGTTAAGGGGCGATTGCGACAGCCATAAACGCCGCCTGGAACGGCCATCGCAGAACATTGCTGAACGGTTCTTCCGCGTCCCGGAAGCTCGCAAGAGCTCATAGCCCGGATCGTGTGCGTGCGGACAGATGTACCGCAATGATGCGGTGTGTAGAGCCCCGACACGAAGGCAATAGATGCCACATCACCATCCGGACGCGTCCAGCATTATCGAAGCGAGACCCGTCCTTTGATCGCCCGCTGCTGGAGTTTCTGGACTTCAGCGGGGCGGCTGGCCTCAAAATGGAAGACATCGCCCCGGCGCAGTATTATGACTGGGTCTATAAAGCGACGCTGTACGGCTGGCGCCCCAGAATGTCGACGGCAAAGGCGAAAAGGTCCGGAACTGTCTAGAGCACTGCGAGCTCCAGTAGGGCGACACAGGGATGAAAAGCACAGTCCAGCCAAGACGGGCAATGAGCAAAATACCTGCGGGAAGGAAAAGCATGAACCGAGGGGGCAAAGAACAGCACGGCGCCCTGACCTTTCTTGCGAGGATCATGCGCGAGCCGCTGCTGCATTTCCTGCTATTGGGGGCGTTGATCTTTGGGGTCATGTCCGAGGAGGACGCACCCGATGCTGCCGACGCGCGAGACCGTATCGTGATCTCGGGGGCAGAGGTCGAGCGAATGTCGGCGGCCTGGACGCAGCGCTGGCAGCGCCCGCCAAATGAGGCTGAACTTGCCGGCATGATCAGCGAGGCGGTTCGGGAACAGGTACTTTATCGGGAGGCCCTTGCCCTTGGGCTCGATCGCGACGACGTGGTGGTGCGCCGTCACCTGCGTCAGAAATACGAATTCCTGACACAGGATCTCGCCTACAATACCGATCCTGACGATGCCATGCTGCGCGCCCATTATGATGCACATGCCGATCAATACACACAATCGACGCGCATCAGCTTTCATCACATCCTGTTCAGCCCCTCCCGTCGTGGCCCTAAGGCCGAGGCAGATGCTGCACAGGCGCTTGCAGACCTGCAGTTTGCAACCGGTCCCGAAGGGGCAGAGATGCTGGGAGACCCGACGTCTCTGCCACCTGGGTTCGCTGCGCATGATGTGCAAGAGATCGAAGCCATGTTTGGCCCCGAGTTCGCGGCGGCCCTGCAAAGCATTGAGCCTGGCCACTGGTCCGGCCCGATTTCGTCAGACTATGGCCTGCACCTTGTCTGGATCTCCGAACGCATGCCAGGCAAGCGCCTGCCATTCGAGGACGTGCGGCAACGGGTCAAGGATGACTGGGTTTATCAGCAGCGTGTCGCTGCCAATGAGGCCGTCTATCGCAAGTTGCTCGAGCGTTATGATGTCGTTGTGGAGCCCCCGGCAGCACCGGGTGCGACGGCGAGGAGCGGGTCATGATCCGCTGGTTTATGGCAGCACTTTTGGCCTTTCTGCATCTGGCTCACCCAGTTTCTGCCCATGAATCCCGCCCGGCCTATCTGGACATCCGCGAGCTCGGTTCGGGCCAGTATGAAGTGATCTGGAAGCGCCCGATGCGCGGGGATTATGTCATCGGCTTTGCCGTCGTCTGGCCGGAAGGCTGCGCGCCAACGACCGAGGCGGTGCATCAGGTGCCGGGTGCCTCGTTGACGCGGATGCTGCTCGACTGCGGCGAATACGGGCTGATCGGACGCGAGCTTTCCATCGCGCGCCTGCCTGAGACGAGCGCCGAGGTTTTGGTCCGCGTGGAATTCAAGGATGGCAGCACAGAGACACGCATCCTTCGGCCGTCTGCGGCCACAATGACCGTGCAAGGCCCGCGCGGTGCGCTGGCCATGGCGGTGGAATACGCGACCTTGGGCTTTGAACACATCCTCGCCGGTATCGACCACCTGCTCTTTGTCCTTGGCTTGACCCTGATCGTCAGCGGCGGCTGGCGGTTGGTGAAGACCATCACCGCCTTCACGGTCGCGCACAGCATCACCCTTGCCCTGTCAACACTGGGTCTGGTTCGGGTGGCGCAGGCCCCGGTCGAGGCGGTGATCGCGCTCAGCATCGTGTTCCTTGCCCGCGAACTGGCTATGTTGAATCAGGGACGGCCCGGCTTGACGGCCCGAGCGCCCTGGCTTGTCGCCTTTGTCTTTGGCCTGCTGCACGGCTTGGGCTTTGCCAGTGCCCTGCGCGAGATCGGTCTTCCACAGGGCGACATTCCACTTGCGCTGCTGGCCTTCAACCTGGGGGTCGAGGCAGGGCAGCTCGCCTTTGTGGCGGTGATCCTTGGGGTGATCTGGCTTGCGCGCCGTGTCAGCCCCGCGAGCCTGCGGAAATGGGCGGGCCAGCTGCCGGCCTATGCCATCGGCACGACTGCCGCCTTCTGGACCATTGAACGTATTCTGACCGCCTGAATTGAAACCGAACACCACCTGCAAGGAGACGATGATGAAGCAGAGCCAGATGAGGACACTCGTCCTTGCCGCGATCGCTGTCAGCACTTCCGCGATTCCGGTATTTGCGCAACAGGACATCGCCGATCCGCACGGCCATGACCCGTCCAACCTAGACGTTCTGAACAAGGCGCCGCCCTATTCCCCGAACGCGGGACGAAACTTTCCTGACCGGCCACTGTTTGGCGAAACCCATCTTCACACCACGCTGTCATTCGATGCAGGCACCTTTGGCGCGCGTCTGGGTCCGCGCGATGCCTATCGCTTTGCCAAGGGCGAAGAGATTGTGTCGAACACCGGCCAGCCCGTCCGCATCGCGCGACCACTGGATTTCACGGTCGTCACCGATCACTCGGACAACATGGGGTTTTTCGGCGAATTTGCCGCTGGCAATCCGAATATCCTCGCCAATGCCGAGGCGAAGGGATGGTATGATCTGATGCAGTCCGGCAAGGGCGCCGAGGCCGCGATCCAGATCATCACCGCCTTCTCGAATGGGACCTTCCCCATCGATATCATGTCGCAGCCCGGCACCAAGCTCTATCGCGACACCTGGAAAGACATCATCGCTGCCGCCGAAGAAGCCAACGAACCCGGCAAGTTCACCGCGATGATCGGGTACGAATGGACCTCGCAGGTGGGGACCGGCGACAACCTCCACCGTAACGTCATCTATCGCGACGGAGGTGATCTGGCCGTCCAAATGGACCCGATGGTTACACTGCCGCCCCATGGCAGCCAGAACCCTGTCGATCTCTGGGCATGGATGGGCGCATATGAGCAGAAGACCGGCGGGCATGTCCTTGCCATTGCCCATAATGGAAATCTGTCAAACGGGCTGATGTTCCCGACGATCGAGCAGTTCGGAAAGCCAATGGATGCCGCCTATGTGACCGAACGGGCCAAATGGGAGCGGCTTTACGAGGTGACGCAGACCAAGGGCACGGGTGAGACGCATCCCAACCTCTCGCCGAATGACGAGTTCGCGGACTTCGAGATCTGGGACAAGGGCAACCTGGCCATGACGTCCGCCAAGACACCTGACATGTTGCAGCACGAATATGCACGCTCGGCACTGTTGAACGGCATGAAGCTGGAAACCCAGCTTGGCACCAATCCCTACAAGTTCGGTCTGGTCGGCTCAACGGACAGCCATCTCGGGTTCTCGTCATTTGAAGAAGACAACTTCTTTGGCAAGACCGTCTCGATGGAGCCGGGACCCGAGCGGATCGCGAAGCCCTTCGTAAAGACCAAGGTCGGCACAATCAGCGAATGGGAAGTCGGCGCCTCGGGCCTTGCAGTTGTCTGGGCGACCGAGAATACGCGCGAGGCCATCTTCGATGCGATGGAGCGGAAAGAAACCTATGCAACCACCGGTACCCGCATTGCCGTGCGCTTCTTCGGCGGCTGGGACTTCGTGCCAGAGGATGCCAATACCCGCCGCCCGGCACATGCCGGTTATACAAAGGGTGTGCCGATGGGAGGCGATCTGACAAATGCGCCCGAAGGTAAATCGCCCAGCTTCCTCGTCGCGGCATTGAAGGACCCTATCGGGGCGAACCTGGACCGGGTGCAGATCGTCAAGGGCTGGATCGATGCGGATGGCAATCCACAAGAGCGCGTGCATGATGTCGCGTGGGGTGACGCTGATGCACGTAAGCCCGATGCAGATGGCAAGCTGCCCCCGGTAGGCTCGACCGTCGATATAGCCGAGGCAAGTTTTTCCAACAGCATCGGAGACCCCGAGCTGATCGCCGTCTGGACAGACCCCGACTTCGACCCGGCGCTCAAGGCCTTTTAC
This sequence comes from Gemmobacter aquaticus, assembly GCF_007859075.1. GTDB lineage: Bacteria > Pseudomonadota > Alphaproteobacteria > Rhodobacterales > Rhodobacteraceae > Gemmobacter > Gemmobacter aquaticus. The sequence continues at coordinate 91,466 of NZ_VOAK01000026.1, read as the reverse complement.
TATGCCCGTGTCATCGAAATTCCGACACCGCGCTGGACGGCCCGGGATGCCAAGTACTTCGGGGTGAAGCCGGCCGAGGATGTTCGGATGACGATCACCGAACGGGCCTATACCTCGCCGATCTGGTATACCCCTGGCGGCTGACGCCGCAGGCCCACGGCATAGCACTCGTTGAACGGAACGGGGTCTGAGAATGACAGCGCGCGGCTTGGACGGCTAGATGGACGGGGATTGCGAGCCAAGCCAAAGCAATAGCTGCAGCGCTCAACTTCAGATCGTGCGGCGACGGATCACAGAAAAATCGGCAGCGGCGGTCTATCGGATCGCCACTGCTGGCCATGCTGCGAACAAAACAGATGGCCAGTATAGAGAGTGTGACCACACTGGTTGAACGACCACTTCGGGCGGAAATCGATGGGTCTGATCATCGACGCATCCATACGTCCATACCTCGAGCGCCACTTTCACAAGCTTACTGTGCTGATCTCAAACTGGCGGCAAAGTTCAGGCACTGCCACACCGCTCTTGGCCTGACGACGTATAGCCATGGTCTGCGGCTCGGAAAACCGGCTCTTTCTGGTTCTTACCTGCTCAGCTGACGCCCTGAGAAAACTCTACTTACGCATCCCCCCAGCCACGGGGAGGACTGCCCTGCCCCGCGATCAAAATCTGTCTGTTCCGCCATGGGAGGGTCGAAGAAAAAGACATGCGGCCTTGCTGACATGGCGAAACGTGCCTCCGACGCCAGCGTGCACCCCCTTCCAAATCAAGAGCGCCTTTTACTTTTCCGATTTACGCTCCGGGGGCAGCTCTTCATCATAGAACAAAACCAATACCGGACCGCAGGAATGGACAAGCTCTCCATGATGCAAGCCTTCTGCCGCATCGTCGATCGTGGCAGTTTTGCGCGCGCGTCAGAGGATCTGGGCGTATCTGCCGCCCTGCTCAGCCGCGAGATCCGGTCTCTGGAAGACAGCCTTGGCACTACGCTGATCACCCGTACGACAAGACGCATGTCACTGACCGAAGCGGGCAGGATGTACTATGACGAGGCGAAGGGCATTCTGGACGCCGTGCTTCGTGTCGAGGATCACATCCGTGAGCAGGCAAGTGCGGTCAAAGGCCATCTGCGGATCAACGCGCCGTCCTCGTTCGGACAGCTGGTCGTGGCGCCGATCCTGCCCGCCTTTTTCCGTCGCCACCCGGACTTACGCGTTAGCCTTACGCTGGACGACCGGGTTGTCGACATGGTCGAGGGTGGGTTCGACCTGACCTTACGCATCCGGTCGAGCCTCAAGGACTCCACACTTCGTGCCCGCAAGATCGGCAGCGTGCAAGTTGGGATCTATGCGGCGCCAGAGTATCTCGCGGCCCATGGCACCCCAAAGACGCCTGCAGACCTGTCTGGGCACGATATCGTGGGATATCTTCTATCCGAACATCTGACCAACTGGGACCTGCTGGGGCCTGTGGGCCAGTGTTCGGTTAGCGTCAATCCCAAGGTCAGGGTAGGCAGCAGCCTCATCTTGCGCGAACTCCTCATTGCCGGCTGCGGCATTGGCATCCTGCCCGACTTCATCTCGCGCGACCCCGAGGCATCGGGATCTTTGGTCCGCATCCTGCGAGACCATCATTTACCGCCACGCGAGATCTGGGCTGTATCGGCCTCCAGCCTGGGAAGGGACGTGCGGATTGCTGCGTTCCTCGATCATCTGGAACAGGCGCTGTCAGGCAGCCCCCCCACTGCGTAAAGACTGTCTTGCAGCGCAACGGATGTTTCCTGCGCGCCATTCAGACGATCTTCCTGGGTAGCCCCCTGCACATGAGGATCTTATGACCCGCATACTCGTGCTCTGCTATTCCAGCTACGGCCATGTCCGCACGCTTGCCAAAGCCGTAGCGGAAGGCGCCTCGCCAGACCCGGAACTGCCGTCGACATCCGGCGAACCCCTGACACGGTGCCCAAGGACGTTCGCAGAAGCGCGGGGATCATCGATGACACCTCAGGCGCCCGCTTCCTTGGCGCCCATGTTGCCCACATCGCGGCAAGGCGGTCTGGCGGCTCAGCCGCCTCTCTGGCCGCGCAAAGCAAGAAAAGAGCACCCCATGCTACGTTCCCTGATCCGCACCTGGCGGACCCGTATCAAACAGGATGAAATGAACAAGCTGGCCAGTTGTCTTGGCCCCCACATTGCGCGCGACATCGGCATCGGCGAGGCAGAGATGCGCCGCTTCCCGTCGACGCGGTGGCCTTTCTGAGTTCGGAGAGTCAACATGGCGCGCACGACCGACCTGGCCCTTACCGCAATCGCCCCGGTCGTCTGGGGCAGCACCTACATCGTCACAACCGAAGCGCTGCCCCAAGGCTATCCGCTGACGGTGGCCGCCCTGCGCGCTCTACCGGCGGGGCTGCTGCTTCTGGCGATCACGCGGGTCCTGCCATCCCGAGCTTGGCTGGGCCGCATTCTGGTGCTGGGCGCACTGAACTTCGCGATTTTCTGGGCCTTCCTGTTCATCGCCGCTTACCGCCTGCCGGGCGGAGCTGCGGCAACCCTGGGGGCGCTCCAGGCATTGATGGTTATCGGTTTTTCCCGCTGGCTACTGGGAACTTCCATCTCACCACTCGCGGTCATGGCGTCCCTGATCGGTGTCGTGGGCGTGGCTCTCCTCCTGCTGGGGCCCACATCGGGATATGATCCATTGGGCATCGTCGCGGCGCTAGCCGGCACCCTGTCGATGGCAGCCGGAACGGTCCTGAGCCGCAAGTGGCAGCCGCCGGTTCCGGTGTTGACCTTCACAGCCTGGCAACTGACCGCTGGAGGTGCACTGCTTGCACCCGTCGCCTTGTTTTTTGAGCCGCCTCTACCAACACTCACGGTGACCAATCTTGCTGGGCTGGTCTGGCTTGGTCTTATCGGCGCGGCGGCGACCTACTGGTTCTGGCTGCGCGGCGTCGCACGTCTTGGGCCCAGCGTAGTATCGATGCTGGGTATGCTCAGCCCGGTCTCTGCCGTCGTGTTAGGGTGGCTCTGGCTCGACCAGTACCTTACCGCCCTCCAGATTCTGGGAGCCGCCATAGTACTTTTCGCGATCCGGATGGGGCAGTACGCCTCGCGCCCATGACGTTCGAAGCTTGAGCAAAGGGCTGCCCCAAGGGCAGCCCTTCACGCGTACGCCTCAAGCAATGACCTGAAACTCGGTCATCATGCCCGTCGCAAGATGCGGCATGTGATGGCAATGCAGCATCCAGCGCGCGGCCTCGCCAGCATCGAGGGCCACATCGACCATCGAGTTCGGCGGCACATAGACCGTGTCGCGCAGCGCGCCGGCCATCGCCTTCCCGTTCAGTGCGACAACCTGGAAGACATGACCATGCAGATGCATCGGGTGGCCCATCATCGACGTATTGTGAAATGACAGGACGACCCGTTCGCCAGTTCGGGCGGTCACCGGGCTGTGCTGACCCCAGATCGCACCGTTGATCGTCCAGACATAGGGCTGCATCGATCCGCCCAGCATAAGCATATGGCTGCGGTCCACGGGCCGCTTGGGCAGGGCCGTCCGAGCGAGCAGCTTCGCCTCCTGCGCAAGGTCGATGTCGAAGGCAGGCGCGACGACCTCGGCCATGGCATCGATACGCTGAACCTCGGCACCCGGCGTTGCAAGGATCAGGCCTGTCCGCTCCCTTGCACCCTCCCGTAGCGCAAGGATCGGCCATGCACCTCTTTCGCTCGGCAGGTCGATATCGAGATCCAGCCTTTGCCCCATAGCCAACCCAAACCGGGCAGCGGAGACCGGAAGTACGTCATGCCCATCCACTGCGACAAGCCGCGCGGCGACCTTTCCGCTGTCGATCCAGAAGACCGTGGCCGCAGCGGCATTGATCACTCGCAAACGGATACGACCGCCCCTTTCGACCTGCACAACCTCGGGGTCCGACAGCGTGCGGTCGTTGGCAAGGTAGGCGTCCCAGTCGTAGTCGTTCAGATCCATGGACATGCCGCCCATACCGGCCATCCCGTTCATGGCGCCGTGCCCCCCGTCTGGCATGGGCTGGGTGGCAGTGCTGGCTCCATGATTTCCATGCAGGCCATGCGACACGGCACCATGCCCGCCACCAATGTCCGCCAGCACCTCTTCTGGGGGTTTGAAGGAAAAGTCATGCAGGAACATGACGACCTCTTGGCGATCCGCCGTCAGGTCCTCAGGCCGGCGCACGATGAGCGGCGCGGCGAGGAGCTGCATTTCTTGCGTAGGCACGTGACTATGCATCCAGTGCGTGCCGGAACGGGCTTCGAAACTGTAGGACCGGGTTTCTCCCCTTGCGAGCATCGGGCTAGGCATGTTTGGCACGCCGTCCTGCACATTCGGTGGTGTCTGGCCGTGCCAGTGAATGATGGTGTCGATGTCCAGAGTATTGGTCAGATCGACCTGGAACCTTTGACCAGGGTCCAGGATCAGGCCCTGGCCACTGGGACCAGCGAGGCCGAAGACAGTAGCAGCGCGACCGTTGATATCGAGCGTACGGGTCGCGGCGATCAGCGCGAGCGGTGCATCTGCCCGGGCCATTGCCGTGCGCGGTATAGGAAAGGCCGCAGCGGCTGCGCTGGCGGCGAGAAAGCCGCGTCTGGTCATCATGTTCATGGTAAACTCCTCGGGACTTCACGCCCCTTCGTCATGGTCGATTAGACACCGCAGGCATTTGCCCCGGCACGATCACAAAAGACAGAATTCGGGGGGCGGTCTGTCAGGCCGGAAGGCCTGGACGTCGCCCATGCCCATCGGAAGCTGAACACGCGGAAAGCGCCTCAAGCCCCGCACATGCGGCATCGCAGTTCCGGGCCCCCGTGGTGCTGCCTCCATGATCATCAGGGCAAAGAAGCCTTGCCCTGATGGACAAATCGTGCAGCGCCTCCATAGGCGAAGCATGGTGCTGACCACGCTGCATCCCTGCCATCTGCATAGAAGCGACCACCGCGACGGCGGCAACCGCGATTACGGCCAGAAGTGTGACCAAGCGACCAACCATCAGCGAAGGATCGGCTTTAGCCATGGGGTATCCATAGAGTCTGCCAGCACTATGCATTGTGTGCCGCCCGCCCGGACCAAAGGCATCGAGATATGTCAACAGGGTGGAACAGCGCGCCGGCCCACCCTGTTGATGCTCAGTGCCCCGTATGTACTTCGGCGGCGGTCGCCCCATCTGGTGCTGCTTCGGTGACCGTCCCATTCCGGACAGTGGCCGCCTTAGCCAATTGCACCTGGATCGAGCCCAGCAGAAGTACGACGACTGCCGCCGATGCAAGAAAGGCCACAGAGAGACGCGACATCTTTGGCCTCCGTCACGCGAGCTCAGCGGCGGCAGGATAGCCCGCTTCAGCGAGAATGGCTTCGATCTCCGTTCGGCTTGCCGTCGTCACGACGTCAATCTTTCGGCTTTCGGGATCGGCACTGACCACAGCGGTCTTGTCGATCGACTGGATCGCGGCCGTCACGCTTCGGGCGCAACCGAAGCAAGTCATGTTCTTGATATGGAATTGCATATTCGCCTCCTATGTTTGATTGGCGAAACGACAAGTGGGCGTTCCCAGTATGGGAGGGTCAAGAGCCATCGCCCAATTTTTGCATCTTTCTTTTAGGGCCAAATCTCCCCTTGACCCTCCCAAGATGGGAGATCCCATTCCTTTGCGCATTACCTGGAACCCGAAGGGAATCAGCCATGAATGCGCCATCCACCTTTATCCGTGAGACGGTATCGCTCTCTATCGAGGGCATGACCTGCGCCTCCTGCGTTGGGCGCGTCGAACGCGCGCTCAAGGGCGTCGCGGGAGTCGTAGATGCCAGTGTCAACCTTGCCACCGAGCGCGCCGATGTTCGGCTCGCCACGCCCGTCGCGCGGGTCGATCTGATCCGCGCGGTCGAGAACGTAGGTTATAGCGTTAGCGCGGGGACCATCGAGCTCTCCATCGACGGCATGACTTGCGCCTCTTGCGTTGGTCGGGTCGAACGCGCCTTGCGCGCTGTTCCGGGTGTTTCGGAGGCGACAGTGAACCTCGCGACTGAACGCGCGACGGTGAAGGGCAGCGCAGACGTGGCAACCCTGATCCGCGCGGTCGAGGAAGTGGGCTACGTCGCCCACCCAGTTGATCGCAGCGCCGCAGCCAATGCCGAAGCCGACAGCAAGAAGGAAGAAGAATATCGCGCCCTCACCCGCGATCTGGCCATTGCGACAGGCCTGACGCTTCCAGTCTTCATCCTGGAGATGGGGAGCCATGTCATCCCTGGCATGCACCACCTCATCGCATCGACCATCGGCGAGACGGCAAGCTGGCTGATCCAGTTCGTGCTGACCACACTGGTGCTCGCCTTCCCCGGCATCCGCTTCTACCAGAAAGGTATTCCTGCGCTGCTGCGCGCCGCACCCGACATGAATAGCCTCGTCGCGGTCGGCACGCTGGCGGCATACCTCTATTCGCTGGTCGCGACCTTTGCTCCTGCACTGCTGCCTGCGGGCACGGTGAACGTCTATTACGAGGCCGCAGCCGTCATCGTCACGCTGATCCTTTTGGGCCGCGTCCTGGAGGCCCGGGCCAAGGGACGGACATCCGAGGCGATCAAGCGGCTGGTCGGGCTTCAGGCCAAGTCTGCCCGCGTGCGTCGCGGCGGGATCGTTTTGGAGGTCGATGTATCCCAAGTTGCGCCCGGCGACATCGTCGAGGTGCGTCCCGGCGAGCGCGTCCCAGTCGATGGAGAAGTGGTCGAGGGTGAAAGCTGGATCGACGAGTCGATGATCACCGGCGAGCCATTGCCGGTGGCCAAATCCGCTGGAGCAGTTGTCACTGCGGGCACCGTCAACCAGACCGGCGCCTTTGCCTTCCGCACCACGGCCGTCGGAAGCGATACGATGCTGGCTCAGATCATCCGCATGGTCGAAGAGGCGCAAGGCTCCAAGCTGCCGATCCAAGGGCTAGTGGACAAGATCACCATGTGGTTCGTCCCCGCTGTCATGACGCTTGCTGCGCTGACATTCGGCGTCTGGTTTCTATTCGGTCCCGATCCGGCGCTGACATTCGGCCTCGTGAACGCAGTGGCAGTGCTGATCATCGCCTGCCCATGCGCGATGGGTCTGGCGACGCCGACTTCGATCATGGTTGGCACCGGGCGGGGCGCGGAACTGGGCGTACTATTCCGCAAGGGAGATGCTCTGCAGGGATTGCAGGACGCAAAGGTCGTCGCACTGGACAAGACCGGCACGCTGACAGAAGGCAAGCCGACGCTAACCGATCTCGTCGTGGCCGACGGTTTCGACCGCGCCGATGTCCTGTCGCGGATCGCGGCGGTAGAGGAGAAGTCCGAACATCCAATCGCCCGAGCCATCGTCGCAGCGGCGGCAACTGAAGGTCTGGCACTTCCTGCCCTTTCCTCTTTCGAGAGCGTCACCGGGTTCGGTGTCACTGCAGAGGCAGGAGGCCTGCGCGTCGAGATCGGCGCCGACCGCTTCATGGCCGAATTGGGCCATGATGTGACGAGCTTCGCCGCAACGGCCATGCGCCTGGCCGACGAAGGAAAATCGCCCTTCTATGCGGCGATCGGCGGGCGTCTCGCCGCGATCATCGCCGTCGCTGATCCTATCAAGGCGACTACGCCCGAAGCGATCAGCGCACTTCACGCTCTTGGGCTGAAGGTCGCAATGATAACAGGCGATAACCGCCGCACGGCTGAAGCGATTGCCAGACGGTTGAAGATTGACGAGGTGGTGGCCGAGGTGCTGCCCGATGGCAAGGTCGCGGCGATCAAGCGGCTGAAGGCGCTTGGCCCGGTGGCCTTCGTCGGCGACGGCATCAACGACGCCCCGGCATTGGCCGAGGCCGACGTCGGCCTTGCCATCGGCACCGGCACGGACGTGGCAATCGAGGCGGCGGACGTGGTGCTGATGTCGGGCAGCCTGAAGGGAGTACCGAATGCAATCGCGCTCAGCCGGGCAACAATGCAGAACATCCGTCAGAACCTGTTCTGGGCCTTCGCCTACAATGCAGCACTGATCCCGGTCGCTGCCGGCGCATTGTGGCCAGTCTCGGGTATCCTGCTCTCGCCGGTCTTCGCGGCCGGAGCGATGGCTCTGTCCTCGGTCTTTGTCCTTGGCAATGCGCTTCGGTTGCGCCGCTTCAAGGCTCCGATGGCGGAGCCGCTGCGCTCTGCCTGATCCCGTGGCCTCCCTGCGAAACGCATGCCCCCCTACAAGCTCAATGAAGGACACCTGCAATGACCATCAATGTCACCGTCTACTCCACGCCAACCTGTCCCGATTGCCGAGCGCTAAAGGCTTGGCTCGACCGGACTGGTGTCCCGTTCGATGAACGCGACCTTACCGAACTGACCGTCATGGACGAGGCCAAGCGCCGCTTCGGCATACGCGTCGCCCCGATTACCGAGATCGGGGACTGGTTCACTTACGGCACTTACCCGGATCAGAAACCACGGATCGAGGCACATCTGAAAGAGGTGGGGGCATGGCCCACCTGATCTCCGCCGCGCGCTCGGCTGGTTCGCTCCGCTCCCGTGTTACCTCCAGCCGAACTTTGTCGATCGTTCGTTTCGCGTCACTATACCCACCCTGCTCGGAGTTACGCCAACTTGCCTGACGTCACCTTTCTGAACATTGCCCGGACCGTAGAGGTACAGGACGGCGAAACCATACTGTCGGCCGCACTGGCCGCCAGTATAGATTATCCTCATGGCTGCAAGTCTGGCCGCTGCGGTCGATGCAAAACCCGGCTTGTCGAGGGCGCAGTCGATCTGTTTGAACATTCCCGCTTTGCGCTGCCACCCGAAGAGCGGGCAGCGGGTCTGATCCTCGCATGCCGCGCCGTTCCGACAGGGAACGCAAGCATTGTCTGGCTGGAGGGTGACGCAACAACGCGTCCGTTTGATACACTCCGGGGCGAAGTTGTCTAATGCAAGCCGCTGACGCACGACATTCTTCAGCTTTGACTGAGAGCCAAGGGCCCGGCTTTGCGTTTTGCCTCCAGCCATTATGCGACGCTTGAAACCCCGGGAGAGCCGCCGCGCGATTACTCGATGGCAAACCTACCCGGTGACAAGGTGCTGGCCTGGGGTCTGGGTCGGCCAATCACGGCATCATACGGCTGTAAGCAAGGGTGTCACGGCGCAGCAAATGTTGGGCGTGGCGCTTTCCGACGCGCTGCCCGCGATGGGTGCGGATCATCAGCGCTCAACCCCTGAAGGATCGGGCAGTCCGGTCGATCATCGCCATGGCAGTGATGTGCCAGGTGCTCAAGCGTGGCGATCATCTCGTCAAGCTGGCGGCGACGTTCCTCCAATTCGCGAACATGCGCCAGCGCCAGCGACTTCACGTCGGCGCTCGCACGGCTCCCGTTCTGCCAGAGGTCCAGAAGCGACGCGATCTGCTTAACCTGAAACCCCAGGTCGCGAGCGCGTCGCACGAAGCGCAGCGTGGCGATGTTTTGCTCAGAGTAGACCCTATACCCCGAGTACGCCCTCAGGGCGGGACGGACGAGACCGATCTCTTCATAGTAACGCAGCATCTTCACCGAGATGCCGGTCGCTTTCGAGGCGTCACCGATGTTCATGGCAAGACTCCGTTCCTGTCTGCGCGGGTAGGTTCTGATCCCTTTCTGCACCTTCCCATGATTGGAGGGTCAAGAGTGGATTTTCGTCGAGAGAACCGCTTGTGCTCATGCTGAGGGTCCTTAGGGGAGCGGCGGCCTCGGCCCGGCAACGAAAGGGGTCGGCGGCAGGGCCAGATGCGACTCGAGCAGGATGAGCTCGTCAATTTCCGTCCCATCCAGATCGGGAAGAACCAGCCGTTCGATCGTCGCGGTTCGGAGAAGCTGAAGAAACTTCCCCAGCAGTGACGTTGGTTTGGTGGAGGACAGGGTACGAGGCATTTGTGGTCTCCTGAGGGCTGAGTTGCAACGATTCGCCTTCTGCTGCCTCCAAGGGTGAGAGGGTCAATCTCCGATCGGATATGGGAACAGGCTGAGAAAAATTCGGTCAAATGGGCGCCCTGACACGCTGGGAGGTGCGTTGTCCCTTCCATGATGGGAGCCCGGAGGATGCGAGGTATCCGCACGAATCGCTGCGGGAAACCCTTAGCAAAAGGACATCCTCCCATGTCGCTTCCTGATCCAAAGCGTTGGAAGGCGCTCGCGCTTCTCTGCGCCGCGCAGTTCATCGTGATCCTTGATACTTCCATCATCGGTGTGGCCCTGCCCGCCATCCAGGCTGACCTCGGCTTCACAGACGAAGGGCTAAGCTGGATCTTCAACGCCTACGTCATCGCCTTCGGTGGCCTCCTTCTGCTGGGCGGCAAGCTCGCTGACGTGTTCGGCGCGCGGCGCATCTTTCTTTGGGGGTTCGGCATCCTGACCGCCGCATCCGCCGTTGCCGGGCTTGCTGGCAGCCCGGATGTGCTGCTGAGCGGACGCGCACTGCAGGGCGTCGGCGCTGCACTGATCGCCCCCGCGGCACTGACAATCCTGATGCGCCTCTTCGGCGGCCAACCTGCGGAACTGAGGAAGGCATTCGGGTTCTGGGGCGCCTCGGCCGCAGCAGGTGGCACCGCAGGCGTTTTTCTTGGGGGTGTCATCACCGAATGGATGAGCTGGTCCTGGACCTTCCTGATCAACCTGCCGCTCGGCCTTGCCGTTCTATCTGCAGGACCTTTGGCCCTGCGCGCCATCCGAGGCACCAAAGGCAAGATCGGCCTGATAGACTCGGGCCTCGTGACTGGTGCCATCGTTGCGGCAGTATATGCCATCGTGACGGGTGAGCACGTTGGTTGGCTTGTTCCGCAGACGCTCGGGCTGCTTGGCCTTGCGGCCGTCCTACTTGTCACGTTTCTGGGGCTGCAAGCCGCGTCAAAACAACCGCTTTTGCCCTTGCGCATCTTCCGCGCACCCGGCCTCGCCGCTGGCAATCTGGTTATGGCATTCCTCGGCGCGGCTTGGATCCCGCTGTGGTTCTTCATGAACCTCTACCTTCAGAACGTGCTGAACCTCTCGGCTTTCGGCTCTGGCCTCGCGCTTCTGCCGATGACGCTGGTCATCATGGTTATGATGGTCCGACTGACTGGCCCATTGATTGGCCGCTTCGGTGTCAAGCCGGTGCTGGTGATGGGCCTCGTTGCCCTAGCCGTGTCGCTGGTTCTGTTCTCTACGCTGCCAGCCGAAGGAACACTCCTCGCGAACGTGCTGCCGGTTTCTCTGCTGGCTGCAGTCGGCATGTCGCTGGCCTACATCCCGGCGACGATGATCGGCATGGGCGGTGCAGCCCCTCAGGACACCGGTCTTGCCTCGGGCCTGATTAACACGACTTACCAAGTCGGTTCGGCTCTTGGTCTGGCGGTGATGGTGTCACTGTCAGCGTCCATGGGCGGTGAACCCGAAGCGGTGCTCGCCGGCTACCGGATGGCCTTCCTCGGAGCGGCTGTCGTCGCAGCACTTGCAGCGCTGACCGCCCTGGTCCTCGTCCGAGGTCAGCCGACTGCGTCGGACGTGCCAGTGGGCTGATGTGCCTGTGGTGTTCCAACTTCGCTCGCACACGCATCCTCTTGCTTCTCTCTCTCCAGTCGCGCCGGGGCGTCGAACCCGCCGCAGCAACAACGAACTCCTCGAAAGGACACCGAATGTTGAACTCCCTCACCCGTGCCTGGCGGCTCTACCGGGAAGAATACGCGCGTGCCGCGCTCGCAAATCGCTTGGGGCCGCATATCGCTCGTGACATAGGCCTCGATTCCGCCATCTCTCACCGGATCGCGCCGCCACTTCGGGGCCACTAGGCCGTAGCGGGTCACTGTTTACGCTACGGCCACCGCATAGCCGCCCGGCGTGGGTCACACCGGGCGGTCCTTGTCGGCCATGGCTACGCAGACCAGAAGCCAGATGTGAAGCCAGAAGTTCTGGCGTCGACCAAGATGCTTTCCAACCAAGGTTCGACACGGCGTTGTTGCGCCACTCATGCCTGAGGCCTGACAGCCCCTTTCCCTTAGTACTCAGGCCACCCGCAGGATCTCGGCCGCTCCGAGGGCCGAGAAGCGGTTCATCAGTGCCATACGGATCTGGATTTCTGTGGTCGGGCGGTCGATGATGGCGGTGTGACAACGGCGGGTGTCAAAGGCGCCGTCGGCAGTCACGATGCCGATTTCTTCGCCCTCGGGGATCTGGCCGAGCAGTTTCGGCAGAACGGGGCTATCACCGTCGCTGCCGGGCGTGAGTTCCACGGCGCGGATGTCAGACGTGGCAGTCTCCATGCCCAGACGCACCTTGCGCCATTGGCGGCGGCCCCGAACATCGGGCTTGCCCGCCTGCCATTCGCCAATACCGAGAAACCTGATCCCGGTGCAGTCGAACAAGAGGTTCAAGGGCCCATCGGCACGGCGATACGGGATCTGGACGGCGTGTGTCTTTTCCCGCCAGCACAGCGTCTTGTAATCCGGCACGGCACAGTCCACGTTCGCCAGCTTCAGAAGGCGCTCCACCCTGCACCAGCAGGCGGCGGGCTTCGGTCGCGGCTTCACGGGCTCGGGCCAGACTGACGGCGGGATATCCACCCAATCCCATTTCCTTCTGCTTGCCGTCTTTCCGATAGAAAACCAACCACGCGCCGGCGCCAGTCTTCGATGCGTTCAGATACAGATTTCCGCCATCGGCATGACGCCCCGGCTCGCTGATAGCCGCGCCCCCGTGCTGTCAGTAGACTAATTATCGCCATTCTGATCACCCCCTACAAGGCAAACCCTTGCGACCCGAGCGCCCCAGCGATCCCCCAAAAGTTATGGGCAGCATAAGTAGAATTCTCTCGGCACGATGCATGAGGTGTTTCCGAATGCAGACAATCAGATAAACCGCAGCTCAGATCATCGCGATCCTGCGGCAGGCCGAATGTGGTGTGCCGGTTGACGAGCTGTGCCGCGAGCATGGCATGAGCAATGCGTCGTTCTACAAATGGCGGGCGAAGTTTGGAGGGATGGATGCGTCCCTCATCAGCCAGATGAAGGCGATGGAAGATTAGAACCGTCGTCTGAAACGGATGTATGCGGACCTTAGTATGTAGGCGGACCTGCCAAAGGAAGCGCTTGGAAAAGTAAGTGAGCCGTCTCAACGCCGAGAGATGGCCAGGAATGCAGTGGCGCGACATGGGGCGAGCATCGTTTTGGCTTGTCGCGCATTCGGGGTGAGCGAGACCTGCTATCGCGACTGCCCGAAGTTGCGTGCCGAGAACGAAGAGATTGCTGACCTGCTGGTCGGTCTGACCGATGCCCGCAAGACATGGGGTTTTGCCCTGTGTTTTCTATAGCTTCACAACGTGAAAGGACATCCGTGGAACCACAAGCGGGCCTACCGCATCCATTGCGCGCTGCAACTGAACCTGCGGATCAAGCCCCGCAATCGCTTGAAGCGGGACAAGCCTGACGTGCTCGCTGTGCCGGGCCCGCCTAACATCACTTGGTCGATGGACTTCATGGCAAATCGCCTCGCGGGGATTGCCATGCATCTCGGTTGTTAAATGTGCTGGACGACTTTAACCATGAAGAATTGGGGATCGATGTCGACTTTTCCTTGCCCGCCAACCGTGTGATCCGGAGCCTTGATCGGCTCATCGCTTGGCGCGGCAAGCTTGGCACCATACGGGTGGACAATGGCCCGGAATATATCAGTGGCAAGCTGCTGATCTGGGACGAAAAACGGGGCATCGCCATCCAGAACATCCAACCCGGAAAGCTCCAGCAGAACGCCTATATCAAGCGCTATAACCGCACCGTCAGGCATGAATGGCTCGACCAATACATCATCGAGGAGGCCCAGGGCTCCGCCACGCACTGGCTATGGGCTTAAAACAACGACCGCCCGAACATGGGCATCGGCGGCATAACACCCGCCATGAAGTTGAAAATGGCCGCGTAAGCCCTACGAACGCACCCCGTTAAAGATGGAGATTACCAAAGGAGCGAACCCCTCTGCTTCAGTGCTTGCGAGACACGGAGGCTGGTGGCTGGGATGCATCATCGATTGTCCGGGGTGCCGTATGCTGCCATTCATTGACCAGCAGGTCCCGAAACCGCATGGCCGCAGGTGAGAGTGGGGCGCCGCGGCGCTCGACGATGCCGATCGTGCGTGACACGACGGGATTCTCCAACTGGACCGTGGCAATCAGCGGGTGTTCATGTTGCGGCGTGGCCAGTTTCGGCAGCACGGAGATTCCGAGCCCTGCTTCGACCAGCCCCAGAGAGGTCGATAGATGGTTGACCTCATAAAACCAGTTCAGTTCCAACTGCAAACCTGTTGCTGCCAATGCCCGGTCGAGAACAGCGCGGTTCCCGGATGACTTTGACACCCCGATCAGCGGATGGCCAACAAGTTCGCCCCATGGCAGAGACTTGCGCCCCGAGAATGCATGATCGCGGCGACAGGCAAGGACAAACGGGTCTTCCATCAATGGTGTGAACAACAGGTCATCGCGCGTGGCACCGGTGATGTTGATGCCGAATTCGACCTCGCCATTGGCCACGGCATCAAGACCCTCGTTCGCTGACAAGTCCATGATACGGAAGCGTATTCCTGGGTAGCGCGCGTTGAATTCGCGCACGACGCCGGGCAGGAAGTAGAAGGCGGCGGTGGGCACCGAGGCGAGCCTAACCTGAGTTCGATGGCGCCCACCCAGATCGGAAATTGACAGGATTGATTCCTCGAATTCATCGACGAGCCGGCGCATCAGCGGCATCAACTCGCGCCCGACCTGCGTAGGGCCGACGCGCCGCGTCGTGCGCTCGATCAGTTGGGCGCCTACGGCCTCTTCCAGCGCGCGAATGCGGCGCGAAAGAGCTGGGGGTGACAGGTTCAGCAGTTTGGCCGCCGCGTGGAACGATGAAAGCTCCAGCACCGCGAGAAAGGCCTTGAGATCGAGGAATTCAAAATTATTCCGCATATCGAAATAATAGATCAATTCTTTGCAATTCACAACACAGACGATTCCCGGCATTTCATACCCAAGCGGCGGCAAGTTCCGCCTGGGAGGAAGACCCAAATGGATGATCTGATGCGCATACCGTGCGTCCTGATGAGGGGCGGCACGTCGAAGGGGCCTTTTTTTCTGCGCAGTGATCTGCCCGCAGACCCCGTGCAGCGCGATGCGCTGCTGATAGAGATCATGGGCTCTGGCCATCCGCTAGAAATCGACGGCATTGGGGGTGGCAACCCCTTGAGTTCAAAAGTCGCCATCGTTGGTCCGGCCAGTCGCGATGGTGCGGATGTCGACTACCTTTTTGCGCAGGTGAAGGTCGAGGAGCAGATCGTCGACACCGCACCCAACTGCGGCAACATGCTGTCGGCGGTCGCGGCTTTTTCGGTTGAGCGGGGGCTGGTGCCAGCGGGGCCGTCCGAGACGCGGGTGCGCGTGCACAACGTGAACACCGGCAAGATCATCGAGGCACGCATCCTCACGCCGGGGGGCGAGCTTCGATATCAGGGCGACACCGGCATCGACGGCGTGCCGGGCACGGCGGCGCCGGTCTATCTGGCATTTCTAGAGGCAATCGGGGCCAAGACCGGGCGCATGCTGCCTTCGGGCGCGCCGCAAGAAGTGATTGATGGGGTTCCAGTCTCTTTGATCGATGGGGCGACGCCGGTCATGATCGCCCGTGCCGAGACCTTCGGACTAACAGGTTCGGAGAGCGCACAGGAACTCGACCAGAACCCCACGTTCATGGCACGGCTTGAGGCCGTTCGCCTGAAGGCCGGGCAGCGGATGGGCTTTGGCGACGTCGCGCAATCGGTGCTTCCTAAACCGGTGCTGATCGGCGCCCCGCAACGCGGGGGCGATCTGGCCGTGCGGTATTTCACACCCTGGAGCTGCCATTCATCACTCGCAACGACCGGGGCCGTTTCGGTCGCCGTTGCCGCGACGCTGCCGGACAGCATCGTGGGTACCGCCATGCCGGACCTGCGTCTGCCCACCGACCTCACATTCGAACACCCGTCCGGCCGCATGGCCGTGCGCGTGGAGACCGACGCAGCGACTGGCCAACCCGTCGTTTTCGTCACCCGCACCTGCCGTCGTCTCTTCGAGGGCGCGGCTCTGGTGCGACGCAGAAACTGACGGCAAGCCGCCGGAGGGGCTGGACCTGCCGGCGGAACCGGAGATCTTTGTTCAAGGGAGGAACTGACATGCTGAGATTCAATCGTCGTGCCGCGCTGGCGCTTGGGGTGGCGCTGTTGTCGACGGCGGGCCTGCCCGCGCTGGCGCAGGACTATCCGTCCAAGCCGGTAACGCTGGTCGTGTCCTATGCGGCCGGGGGTGGTACCGATGCGATTGCACGCGTCTTTGCTTCGCGGCTCGAAAAGGCGCTGAACGGCCGCGTAATCGTGGAAAACCGTCCTGGTGCGGCCGCGAACATCGGGACCGAGGTGGTCGCAAGCGCCGAACCCGATGGCTACACCTTGCTGGTGGGCAATCAGGGGCCGATGGCGGTGAACCCGCATATCTTCAACCTGAAACACGACCCAGCCGAAGCGCTGGACCCGATCGCCATGATCGCCGATGCCTCACTCGTGGTGGTGGTCGGTCCGCGCCTGCCAGTCAAGTCCTTGGCCGAGCTTCTTGAAAAGGCCAAGGCGGGCGAGTTGGTTTATGGTTCGGCCGGCAACGCCTCGGCCAGCCACGTTGCCACGCTGCTTCTGGGCCAGACGGCGGGGATCGAGCTGAAGCACGTTCCCTACAAGGGCGCGGGTCCGGCGGTGAATGATCTGGTCGGTGGCCATATCGACTTCATGGTCACGACCATTCCGTCGGTCATCGGCCTCGTCGGTGACGGCACGCTGACCGCGCTGGCGGTGACCGGCTCCGAGCGCTTCGCCGAACTGCCCGACGTTCCGACCGTCGCCGAGTCCGGCCTGCCGACCTATACCGCCTCGGCATGGTATGGCCTGCTGGGACCCAAGGGCCTGCCGCAGGGCGTACGCGACAAGCTGGCCAGCGCCACGGCCGAGACGCTCGCGGATCCCGAATTCATCGCCAAGCTGAAGAACGATGGTGGCGTGCCCTCGACCCTCTCGGGGCAGGCCTTCGCGGACTTCATGGCCTCGGAACGTGCCCGCTGGGGTGAGGTCGTCAAGGCCGCCGACATCAAGGTGGAGTGACGTAGATGAGCCACGAGGTCACCAACCCGCCTCCGCCACGACCTTTGATCGGCCGCGAACGGCTGGCCGGGCTCTGCCTCGTGGCTTTCGGGCTCTTTGCCCTCTATGCCAGCGCCGATCTTCCCTTCTTCACCGAAGGGGGGGTCGGGTCAGGCCTGCTGCCGCGCGCCCTGTCGGTACTGATCATTCTTCTGGGAATTGTGCAGTTGGCGATCTGCTGGCGCGAGCCTCCGGAATCAACGGGCAGCTGGCCGATCCGCGACATGGTTCCGGTGCTGGTCGGGATCTTCCTCTTTGCCCTGACGATCCGCGGCTTTGACTTTGGGTCGTTCAAGATCCCGGTGCTGGGAATGGCGGTTGCGACGCCGCTGGCGATCTTCTGCTCGGGCATGGCGGCAAAGGATGCGCGTCTGGTGGAGCTTCTGATCTTCACGGTCGTGCTGTCTGCGCTCTGCATTGCCTTGTTCCGTTTCGCGCTCGGGCTTTCGCTGCCTGTTGCGCCCTGGCTGATCGGATACTGACATGATGGACATGCTGTACAATCTGGGGCTGGGCTTTGCCGTCGCGCTCACCCTCAAGAACGTGTTTTTCTGCTTTGTCGGCTGCCTGATCGGTACGCTTGTGGGTGTGCTTCCCGGTGTTGGCCCGGTGGCGACCATCTCGATCTTGCTGCCTGTCACGCTGGCGCTGGACCCGACCGGTGCCTTGATCATGCTGGCCGGGATTTACTACGGGGCGCAATATGGCGGCTCGACCACGGCCATTCTGGTGAACATCCCCGGCGAGGCTACGGCCGTTGTGACCGCGATTGACGGGCACGAGATGGCCAAGCGCGGGCAGGCCGGACTGGCACTCGGGCTTGCCGCCATCGGATCGTTCATCGCCGGGACTTTTGCCACCATCGTCATTGCGGCGCTTGGGGTTCCGATGACCAAGCTTGGCCTGCTCTTTGGTCCGGCAGAGTATTTCTCGCTGATGGTCATGGGCCTCGTGTTCGCAGTGGTGCTGGCGCATGGGTCGCTGACCAAGGCAGTGGCGATGATCCTCGTGGGCGTGCTTCTGTCCTGCGTCGGGGCGGACATGGAAACCGGGCGCGAACGGATGACCTTTGGCCTGCATATGCTGACCGACGGGATTGAGTTCGTGGTGCTGGCGATGGGCGTCTTCGGCTTTGGCGAGATCTTCAAGAATTTGGCCGACCCAGAAAAGCGTGATCTGGTGAAGGGTTCGATCGGGCGGCTCTGGCCCAGCCTGCGCGACCTGCGCGAAAACATGGGCGCTATCCTGCGCGGTACGGGTATCGGTGCGGTGCTGGGTGTGCTTCCAGGCAATGGCGCGATCCTCGGTCCATTCGCCAGCTATGCGATGGAAAAGCGGCTATCGAAGCGCCCGCAGGACTTTGGCACTGGCGTTTCGCAGGCGGTTGCAGGGCCGGAATCGGCGAACAATGCCGGCGCGCAGACCTCGTTCATTCCCTTGATGACGCTGGGCCTGCCACCCAATGCGGTGATGGCGCTGATGGTGGGTGCCATGATGATCCAGGGTATTGTTCCCGGCCCGCAGGTGATCGAGCGCAATCCTGAACTGTTCTGGGGGCTTATCGCCAGCATGTGGATCGGTAACCTGATGCTGGTTATCATAAACCTGCCCCTTATCGGCCTCTGGGTGAAGCTGCTGCAGGTGCCTTACCGGCTGCTCTTCCCGGCGATTGTCGCCTTCTGCTGCATTGGTCTCTTCTCGATCTCGAACGAGCCGGCGCAGGTGATGATGGCTGGTGCGATGGGTTTGGTGGGTTTTGCGCTGTGGAAGCTGCAGTTCGAGGCCGCGCCGCTGGCTCTTGGCTTTGTGCTGGGCCGGCTTCTGGAAGAAAAGCTGCGTCAGGCGTTGATCATCTCGGACGGCAGCATGACCACCTTTGTCACCTCGCCGCTGTCGGCCTTCCTGCTGGCCATCGGGGCCGTCGCCCTGCTCGTCGCGGTGCTGCCGTCGATCCGCAAATCGCGCGACGACGTGTTCAAGGACGCCTGATCCGTCCCTCCGACCTGGCCGCGTACTGACCCGCGGCCGGGTCGCCCCCCTCTCCCCCAAAAATCTCATAGCCAACGGAGGAACCTGATGCAGGTGACCGGAATGCTCACGGGTGCGCGTCTGCTGGCCCATGTCGGATTTCCCACATCGGAGATCCTTGGCCCCGACGCGACAGAGGATCAGATCCAGGGACTGATTGATCGACACGGCCTGATCTTCATCAAGCCTCTGTTTCGGGGTGGCGTGGGGAAAAAGGGCAAGGCCGGGCTGATTGGCCGCGCCCGCGATCTCGGCACCGCACTGGCCGAAAAGGAGCGTCTCTACTTTGCCGAGCACCGCCACGGCAATGCGGTCGCCAAAGCCAATGGCGTAACCTTCGAGGCGGGTGTCCCAGCAGAACACGAGGTCTATTTCGCGATCACCGACGATACGCGCTTTCGTGCCCCGACGATGACACTGACACATCGCGGTGGGGTGGATATCGAGGAGCTCGACAAGTCCGAGATCGCGAGCGTTCCGTTTGACGCATTGACGGGGATGAAGGCCTTTGTCGTCGCCAATGCCCTGACCGAGATCGGTGCCCCGCGAGAGATCATCTCGCCCCTGACGCAGCATCTGCCGAAACTGTGGGAGCTGATGCACCACTATGGGATGACGACGCTGGAGCTGAACCCGATCCGCATGATGCCGGGGCGTGATGGCCGCCTGACGCCCATCGCCTGCGACCTCAAATGCGGGTTTGACAGAGACGACCCGCGTGTGGGCCGGCTGGGCCTGCCGGATTATCTGTTTGCTGCCGACATTTCCGAGTTCGAGCAAGAGGTGAACCAGCTGCGCACCCATCAGGGGCAGTCGGATGTCTTCGTCATCAACGAAAAAGGCACTATCCTTGCGCCAACCTTTGGCGGCGGGGCCAACAGTCTGGTGACCGAGGTTCTGGGCGATGTCGCCATCATCTCCTCGGACTTCGGGGGCAACCCGCCCTATGAAAAGATGAAGGCCGTCGCCTCGATCTGCTACCGGCATTTCCTGAAGCAGACCAATGTCCTTTTCATCATTGGTGGCAAGTCGAACAACACCGACATTCTGGAAACCTTCCGGGGCATGGGGGATGCGCTGCGAGAGCACTTTGCCCGGCACGGACCCGTGCCGCTCTATGTCGTGGTTGGGCGTGGCGGGCCGAACTTGGTGCGCGGCATGGGTAACCTTGCCGATACGCTGGACAGCCTTGGCGTGCCCTACCGCTTTTTCGGCTTTGACAGCGCAATTTCCGAAGTGGTCAACCATGCCAAGCAGGTCGACCAATGGATGCGCGGCGGTGGGCGGGCCGAGATTGCCCGCGCGATGAACATCAGCGTCTGACAGGGGGACTTGCCATGTATCGTCAAGGGGTCGCGGATTTTCCGTATTTTCTGGGCATTGATCGTCTGGACCAGATCGCAACGCCCGATGACCGGGTTTGCGTGCTGAACATTCTGGGTGGCGAAAGCCGCACGGTCACGCCGGTCAGCCACGCATTCTCGGGTGGCAATGTGGTTTTCGGCACTTCGCCCGGCCGGTCAGGTCAGGTTCTGAAGACACCGACGGGCGACATTCCGGTGTTCAACACCGTGCTTGAAGGGCTGAAGGCCGGGTACCGTTTCAACACCGGGGTCGTCTATCTGCCGCCTTCGGGCGTGCGTGATGGCGTGGCCGAGTTGATCCGTGTGAACCCGGATCTGCGCAAGATCGTCATCATCACCGAAAAGATCGCAGTGCATGACGCGCGCGAGATCCGGGCGATGGCGCAGACCTCGGGCATCGATATCGTCGGCGGCAACTGCCTTGGTGTTGCCGACAGCTGGTCACGTGTGCGCATTGGCGGCGCGCTTGGCGGAGATCATCCTGAGGAGTCGCTCATCAAGGGCTCGGTCGCCGTGTTCTCGAACTCGGGCGGGTTCACGACCACCATCGCGCAATATATGGCGACGGCTGGATGGGGCACGACGACGCTGATCTCGTCAGGCAAGGATGTGTACATCCAGTATGGCGCGCGCGACTTTGCCCACGCCTTCGGCAATGATCCCCGATCGCGTGCGGCGGTGCTCTATGTCGAGCCGGGCGGATATTACGAACGGGGCATCGAATGGTCCAAGCCCGTGGTTGCCTGTGTGGTGGGCCGCTGGAAATCGCGGCTGACACGCGCCGTAGGCCATGCCGGGGCGATGGCAGGCTCGGGGGACAGTGCCGAGGACAAGGAGCGCTGGTTCATGGAGGCGTTCGGAGTAAGCGGCATATTCACCCCCGCAACTCCGCATGTTTCGGTCAAGGGTGCTCTGGTGACGAACATCGCCGACATTCCGGCGGCACTGACGGCTGTGATGGCGCTGAACGGGGACTCGCCCGATTTTTCGCCGCGTGGGTCGCTTAAGCTGAAGCCATGGATCGCGAACGATCAGGGGCTGCAGCTTCCCTCCGAAATCGCACTGCCGGTGGTGACCGCGCCTTCCCCGTACGACCAGCAGATCGCCGGACTCTCTCAACAGATCGGCGCTGTCATTGCTCGGCAGGGGATGAAGGACAAATCAGGCGCCAGCGTCATGGATGCCCAGACTCAGGTCACCAGCGTGCATGGCCACACCGTGCTCGATCTGGCACTGCAACCGCTTGAGGCGATGTTTGCCCTGCCGCTCGTCCACGAAATTGCCGATGCCAATGATCGAGCGCTGCTTGACGTGGCTGTAGCGGCCGAAGTCAATCTGGTGGGGGATCCGATCCTTGTCGCGACTGATGCCGCGCGCGCGGCGGGCAATGCCCCCAATGCGATCATGGCGGTCGCCGCAGGCATCACCGGTCCGCGCCGGCTGGAGCGGGCATTGGCCTGCGCGCAGGCGCTGATCGAGCCTTTCGCCAGGTCCGGCTTGCGGGATGGCCGCGACGAAGGCTTCGACCTGTCCAAGATCCAGGTGGATGACGAGACGCGCCGGTTGTTCCTTGCCACCGCTGATGAGGCTGACGATCCACGACCCGAGGCTATGCTAGATGCGATTGCCGCCCGTGGCGGCCGGTCAGTCTTTCTGAACTTCCTGCAGGGTCTGGGCGCCCGCGTCTCCCGCGACGCGATCCTTGCCGCAATTACCACGACGATTGCCTGGGGCCCACTGGTGCGCAAGCGGATCAGCAGACTGACGGCCGAGACGCTGCCCTGGTATCTGCGGCTTTACGGCGTGATGGTGGGGGCGACGATACCCGGCCAGCATCACCAATCCGGCAGCCTCTGGGGTATTCCCCGCGCCGAGCGGTTTCAGGATTGGACAATGGCCGATCTCTGCTGTCTGGCAATGACCGGCAAGCGGCCAGCCCCGAACGAAGCGCTCTACATCCAGATCCTTATCGGGCTTCTGATCTCTAACGGCCCCGGTGCAATCTCGGCACAGGGCGCCAAGGGCGCGGTGGCCGCCGACGGCCCCCAGACACCCGAGCGGGTGCAGATCAACAAGGCGATGATGGGCTTTCTGACTCATTCGGGCTACAGCCACGGCGGAAACGGGTTTGAGGGCATGGCTTTCCTTCTGGACCAGTTCCGCGACAGCGGGCTGACAGATCCAGCCAACCCGAACCACGGGCTTGATCTGAGGGCGATGGCCCGACGCTTTGCTGTTGCCTATAAGGCCGAAAAGCGCCACGCCAAAGAACTTGGGCAAGAGGTGCGCGCCCTTCCCGGCGTCCACCATCCGGTCTTCAAGGGCAAGCCCGAGAACTTTGACCCGCGCGAACGCTTTATCGCGCGGTTCATGGAGGAACGGGGCGAATACAACGTCTTCCACGATTTCTACCGTCATCTGGTGCGCGAGATGTTCGAGGTGGGCGCCTCTCCCTATGTCTTCTGCGTGAATGTCGATGCGATCATCGCGGCCTTGCTTCTGTCTGTTCTGTGGAAGGATTATCAGTCCGGGGCGCTGACCTCGCGCGATCTGGAAACCGCGGCTTTTACTGTGTTCCTTTTCGGTCGCATGATCGGGGCAGCCGCCGAAATCGACGATCATCTGAACAGGGGACGCAACATGGATACCCGAACGCCCGCATCCGCTTGTGGCCATGTCCTCTGATCAGCAAGCGGAATAGCCCGTCATCCGTACCATCGCCATGCCCGCCGACACCAACCCATCGGGCGATATATTTGATGGCTGGCTGATGGCACAGATGGGCCTTGCGGCGGGCAATCTTGCCGCGAGGGTGGCGCGGGGCCGTTCGGCCACCATCGCGGTAGAGGGGATGACCTTCCATAAACCTGTCAAGGTTGGGGATGAGTGTCGCTCGAGGGCGGAGAGTTGCCTTCGGTACAGCGTCGTGTAATCCGGCACGGTCCAGTCCAGACCCACCATCTTAAGCAAGCTGGCCGCCACTCCGGTCGTTTGCCTGAGCGGCAGCTTGAACAGGACCTTGATGGACAGGCAGAACTGGATCGCCGCGTCAGGGAACGCCGGAGGACGACCCGGGCCGCCGTCATGCGGCGCGAGCCAGAGCATCTCCTTGTTAAGCCAAATCAACAGAGACCCGCGCTCGCGAAGCGAAGCAGTGTAGTTGGGCCAGTTGGTCGTGCGGTAGCGGGCGGGTGTCGGTTTGCTCATGCGCCCCGTCTAAACGCATGGATTCACGATGTAATTCCTCGGCAGACAGAGTTGTGCAACAACGCCTTTGCAATACTACGGCGTGCAGGCCCCCGGTCCGGAAATGAAGGCAAGAGAGATTGCACCGCCCCTGCCGTGAAGGCCGTCCAAGACCTTCGCGAAGGCAATGGCCGCCACGGTACCATCCTTGCACTTCCGACATACTCAGGGGGCATCTAGCGCTTTGAGGGGAAAAGTTTGGGGGAAGTGATTTTGCAGATCTACAAATTACAAAATAAAACCAATATATTACATGGATAGATTTGCGGAGATAACGCGACTGCGGTTGAACCTTCTCTGGAGCGAGCCCTATAGGCCTTAGCT
Source organism: Gemmobacter aquaticus (assembly GCF_007859075.1). Classification (GTDB taxonomy): domain Bacteria; phylum Pseudomonadota; class Alphaproteobacteria; order Rhodobacterales; family Rhodobacteraceae; genus Gemmobacter; species Gemmobacter aquaticus. The sequence continues at coordinate 67,288 of NZ_VOAK01000026.1, read as the reverse complement.
CTCATGCCTCCCGAAACGTATGGCATTCGGTAAGCAGGCTGATCGCCCTTTCAAGTCGATCTGGCGTGGGTTGGGGCGGATTGCCCTGTCAATCGGCACGGAAAATTGGCCCCCTATCGGCCCGCAAAGTTGCCCGCCCCTTATGGCGTTGATATCTGGGCCTGAGCCGTCGGAACTGATCACAGAGTGTAGGCGGGTCAGGCCCAGATCGTCAGGCGCGGCTCTTGAAGCGCCATGACTCGTTGCCGGTTTCGATGATCTCGCGGTGATGGGTCAGGCGATCGAGAAGCGCGGTGGTCATCTTGGGATCGCCGAAGACGGTGGGCCATTCGCCGAAAGCGAGGTTGGTTGTGTCGATGACGGAGGTGCGCTCGTAGAGGCGGCTGATCAGGTGGAACAGGAGCTGGCCGCCGGATTGCGCGAAGGGCAGATAGCCAAGCTCGTCGAGGATGACGAAGTCGAGCCGGGTGAGGTAGTCGGCCATCCGGCCTTGCTTGCCGGCGCGGGTTTCGGTCTCGAGCCGGTTCAACAAGTCGACGACGTTGAAGAAGCGGCCGCGGGTGCCGCCCCGGATGAGGGCGCGGGCGATCGCGATGGCGAGGTGGGTCTTGCCGGTTCCTGTGCCGCCGATGAGGACGACATTGCGCTGGTCGGCGACGACGTTGCCGGTGGCCAGGTCCTTGACCAGACCTTCATTGATCGGCGTGCCGGTGAAGCCAAATTGCTTGATATCTTTGGCCAGTGGGAGTTTGGCGATGGTCATCTGATAGCGGATGGATCTGGCCTGTTTCTCGGCGATCTCGGACTGCAGCAGGTCGCCGACGATGCGGGGCGGTTCATGCCGGCGCTTGATGCCACTGGCCATGACCTCGTCATAGGCACTGCGCATTCCGTAGAGCTTCAGCGTCCCCATCAGGTCGAGGATTTGGGTGCGTTCCATGTCGGCTTGTCCTCCTGAGGCTGTCGTAGCGCGCGCAGTCGGCCACGGGTTCGTGGGTCAGGCACAGGGTTGCGGGGGTGAGAAGAAGGGCGGCTGGAGTGGGATCGCGGCTGCGGCAAGAATATTGATCACAATCGGCGCCGAGTGGACGCCCTGATCGAGCGCTTCGCGACAGGCGGCCTCGACTGCCTGCAAACCATCATCGGGCACGCAGCTCAAGATCTGAACCATCTGTCGATCGCCATCGTCGCTGCCCTTCAGCTTGCGCCGGATCGCGGCCATCGCCGGAGGCAGCACCCAGTCCTTGAACGGGGCTCCGTTACGCAATGCCCCGGGTTTGCGTTCTAGAACAGGCACATAGTGCCATGGATTGTAGACTGTCTGGCCACGTCCAAAGGCGCGCGCATTTTCGCAGACGATGGCGCCGTTCTGGAGAATGACGATCCGATCAGCATGGGCATGCACTTCGACCGGACGACCGACTGCAGTCGCCAGAACAGAGTATTTGTTGCTGTCAAACCGCACGGTGCAGGTCTTTGAGACGGAGGCGGGCACGCTGTGGAAGCCGTCGAAACGCCCGGCATACGGCACGAGGTGCTGACATTCTTCCTCGAATACTGCCCAGATGGTCCGGTCTGCTTGCTCTGGATGGCGATGCGCCTTGGCGTGGGCCACACATTTGTCGAGCAGCCAGGCGTTCAGCTCGTCCAAGCTCTTCACTCGCAGGCGCGGCGTGAAGAACCGTTCCCGCCTGGTTTTCGACCTGCCCCTTCTCCCAACCGGACGCCGGGGTGCAGGGCCGTTCATTGTGGCGCCATTGGTTCAAGCCCAATGGACGGCGGTTGGACCAGGTAATGGCTGCACATCTGCAGAAAGCGGCGGTTGGAGGGGCGTTCCTTGCCGATGAAGACCGCTTCGACCGCCGTCTTCATATTATCGTAGATGCCGCGCGTGCAGGTGCCGCGAAAGAAGGCGAAGGCGCGGTCATGGGCGTCGAAGACCATCTCTTGGCTCTCACGCATGTAGGCACGGGCGAACATCATCCGGCTGTGGCAAAGCCGGACATGCGCCACCTTCACGGTCACCGTGACGCCCGAGATCAGCACAACCTCCTGGCTCCAATCGAAATGGTAGGCCTCGCCCGGCTCGTAGGAAAGCGGGACATAGGCTTCGGCCGTCGCCGCGCCCCGGCTCTGCGACCAGCTCCGGGCGAAACGCCGGACAGCATCGTAGCCCCCCCTCGTAGCCGAGGGCGCGCAGTTCTTCGAATATCCGTATCAGGGTCAGCCGCTCTCGGGACGGATTGCCCGCGTTCGCCGACAGAAACCGATCCAGATGATCCTGCCATGGTCCGATCCGCGGCATCGGCTGATGCGTCCGCTCATAGCTGAAATCCGTCACATCGGACCGCAGAATCTTCCGGACTGTATTCCGAGAGACGTGCAACTCGCGCACGATCTTCTTCAACGAGAAGCGCTGCACATAGAAGGCCCGCCGGACTCGTACAATCGTATCCACCCGCTTCAACTCCCCCTCCGTCCGCTGACCCGCAGCGAACGGTCTGACGAAACATCAGGGGGGTCAAAATTGGGCGCCGACACCCCCGACAACGGGGGGCAAAGTTGCATGCAGAAACACACTTCTGGGCCTTGGCGCGTGATGACCGGCCGTGGGGCGGCACATCTCCACCGGGCGTGGCCTTCACCTATGCCCCCTGGTCGGGGCGGGCAGCATGCCGAACGGATCCTGCAGGGCTTTTGCGGGATCCTGCAGGGTGAGGAGGGCCAGCAAACAGTCCGGGGGACTGTTTGCCCGACGACCGGCTATGCCGAATACAACCGCCTGATCGCACCAGACCGGATCGGTCCGGACATCCAGCTCGCGCATTGCTGGGCGCACGCGCGCCGCAAGCTGATCGAGACCACGCTCCCGAAGCCGAGGCGCTGCGCAGCCCCGCCGAAATCATCGAATCCATTCTGGCCCGCGATGCCGAGACGGTGGGTAAGCGATTTCGTCGCCACGACAATGTCAGTCGGTGAGAAAGTAGTCGATCGGCGTCGGTGTATAAGCCAGCTCCTCGAGCGGGGCGCTGCTTTCCCATGGGCAATCGGCAATCCCCATCCGCACCCCCCGCAGTGGCGCAAGATCAGAGGCGCGGCACTCCGGCTGTTCGGGCGCCCCCTGGCAGACAAGTTCCAGCAGCCGCGCTGCCCGCACCAGGGGGCAACGCAGCGCGCTTTCGGCAATGGCCCCCCGCTGCTGGTCGGGCTTGTCTGGGCGGGCGCGCAGATCGCTGGCCTTGTAAAAGCGTTCCAGCAGGTTGCGGGTATGTTCGGACATCACCCCAAGCGCGTAATTGCTGTAATGCACACGGTTCTGCCAGAATTTCTCGATATGTGCCGTATCCGGGTCACCCGCGCGGGCGTCTGTCAGCACCTGACCCAGATCCCAGGTATCGGCCTGGAACTGCCCAAGCAGCAGCGACCGCCGCCACATCGCCTCCAACGCGGAATCGTTGAGTTCGGGTGCTGGCGCATCTGACGGCATCGCCGCCCACGTCGCGATCCACTGATCCACCCCATAGCGTACACGGTCGCGCAGCAAATCGGAATCGTCGGGGCTGTCCTGTAGACGCTTTTCGGCTAGCTTGTCCTGTGCGAGGTTCATTTCACGCACGAAGTCCGGCTGATCGAACAGGAAGCCAATCATCGCGGTGGTATATTTGGACTGCCTTGATGTTGTCAGGCTTTGCCGATGCAGGCGCATCGCCTCGGTTGCGGCATTTGGGCGGTCGCTCCATTCCCTCAGATAGGCCCGCAAGCGCAGGTGATCGAGCTGCGGTTCCGTCAGCTTTTCCAGTTGCGCCAAAGCCTCGACGTACAACGGGCCTTGGATCTCGAGGCCAAGAACGGCCTGAACCTTGCACAGCTCGGGGGTATAGCCCGGGACCTGTGGGGCGTAGCGCTCGCAGACCTGCATCACCTGCTCCACGCTGCCGCCCCAGCGGGGATCTGCGGTATCCAGTGCGAGCTCCAGGGCATGTTGATCTGGCGCGATCTGCAACAGCGACTCGATCTGCGGGATTGGGTCACGCTGGTCGACTTTCGCGCGTTTGAGCTTTAGCGAGGCATCCAGCGCCGGCGCGAAGTCGGGCGCGGAGCCGAGGGCAGTGTCCACCGCAGCGGCGGCGAGCATCATCTCTCCCTGGAATGCTGCAAGTGCCTCGCCCGAGGTCTCCCGCACAAGATTGGTGCCGCGCAGCAGAAAGGCCCGGTGGATGTGCGACCATGCCCGCGCTGTGGCGGCATAGGCCGAATCCGGGGCGGCCTTCTGCCAGCCCTCCACCTGTTGAAGTCGCGCGTGGTTTGCGGTGGCGAACAACGTGCTGTAGACTGTGCGCATGGGCGTGAAATCGCGCGCCTTCAACGCTGCCTGATGCGCGGCGACGAATTGCGCCTCAAGCGCGGCGTGATCGCCCGCATCCAGCAGAGAACGGATCGTATCGGCGCTGAACTCCGCATCATCTGCCCGCACGACGGAGGATAAGGCCGCAACCACTGCCAGAATCATCAGGAAGAATCGCATCGCCGCCCCCGCTCCAATCATCGGCGGCAGCATTGCTGCATAGCTTGGCGGAAATGGGGCGAACTCGCGCAATCTCCACCAGGTTGCTGAAGACGTCGGGCTCGACCTAGTTTGCGGAACAAGATTCAACTTTGGTGCGACACGGCGAAGTGGATAATGCGCAGGACTTGTCCTGCACCCATCAAGTGGTCCGGGTTGAATGTTAGTGCATGGGTGGCCTTGGGTCCATCGGGGGATGGTTTCCGGCGCTGGGGAACGGCAGCTTAAGGCGCTGTGTGGCCTGACGGTGTTGTAGTGGCGTCGCGATTTCTCGATCAGGATTTGGGCTTCGCGCATGGGATCGAAGACCTCTCTGTTGAGCAGGTCATCGCGGAAACGGGCGTTGAAGCTCTCGCAGCGTGAGCCAGGCTCGATGTAGGCGGTCTTTGCGCCGACTGCTGCGATCCAGACGCGAACCTTCTCGGCGATGAATTCTGCGCCATTGTCAGACATTACGAACTTGGGCGGGCCGCGCAGAATGAAGAGGTCGGTCAGGGCATCGACGACGTCGGTGGAATTAAGTCTGCGTTTGACGCGGATTACGAGCGCCTCCTTCGTGAACTCATCAATGATGTTGAGGGTGCGGAACACCTTGCCGTCGTAAGTCCGGTCCTGAACGAAGACGCAGGATCAGACAAGGTTGGGATGTTCGGGACGCAGGATCCGTCGTTCAGCCAGAGCCGGCTCTTCTTCGCCTGCTGTTGTGGAACTTTGAGCCCCTCGCGTCGCCAGATCCGCTCGACCCGCATGTGATTCACGTGCCAGCCGGCGTTGTTCAGCAGCCCGGTGATCATCCGTTAGCCATAGCGCCCGAACTCTCGGGCCAAGGCGATGATGTCCTCGGTCGGGCGCGCTTTGTCGGTCGAGCCGCTCGGCACCTTGCGCAGGATCCATCGGTGCTGCCGCACATGGCCGATGCAATGCCTGCGACGCGAAGGGCTCAGAAGTTTCCCCGAACCGCTTAAGTCAGGATCAGCTTGTCCAAGGTCGGATCGGACACGGCGCGCCGCAGTCGCTGGTTCTCGGCCTCAAGCTCCTTCAGCCGCTTCAGCTGATCGCGGCTCATTGCGCCATACTCCTTGCGCGATCGATAATCGGACTGCACCGTCACGCCAATCTGACGAACCGCCTCCTTCACCGACTTGCCCTGCCCCTGCAACACCTCTACCTGCCGCAGCTTCAAGACGATGTCCCCAGGCTGCTCTCGCTTTCCAGCCATCCTCTGGGCCTCCAAAAAATGGGATCATCATAACCCGGTTGGTGGACCACTTCAGTGGGGACACTCCACCGCCAGCACCTCACCTACGTGGTCGATGGCGCGCCAGAGATAGTGCGTAACGCCGTTGATCTTCACGAAAACTTCGTCCAGGTGCCAGCGCCAATGCGGCATGGCGCGCATCCCATCGACGCGCTTGTGCCGGATCGCGGTGGCAAACATCGGGCCAAACCGGTTCCACCAGAACCGCACCGTTTCGTGGCTGACCTCGATACCACGCTCGTGCAAGAGATCCTCGACGTTCCGAAGCGGCAACGGGTAACGGACGTAGAGCATCACGGCCAGGCGGATGACCTCGGGGCTAGTCTTGAAGTAACGAAAGAGGCTGCGACGCGTCATGGCCGGACGCTACCGGGCAGCATTCCTCGCCTCAAGCAAAGTTCTTCTGATAGAACCCGCCCTTTCCTTGGCCTGCTGATCAATCCACTCGGCAGGGCAGCCCGCGGCATCAGACTTGATGGCAATTGGGCAACGCCAGGCATCGATCAGCGTCACTTCGCGGCCCCGCAAACCTGATCAGCGCGAGCCGAGCGGAATCGCGTGATGGTCCGCTCAGCGCCGAGGATCACTGTAACTCACTTCACGAAAGCACGGCCTAGCCCCATGGCACGCTCCACGACGAGGATCACACCAAGGGTCAGCAGGATCAACAGGACCGAGGCCGCCGCTACCATCGGATCGGCTGTGTTGTAGACATAGTCGTACAACTCCACCGGCAACGTGCTGATCCGCGGGCCGGTCAAGAAAAGCGTGATCACCACCTCATCAAATGACACGAGGAAACACAACGCCGCAGCAGCCACGATGCCGGAGGAAAGCATTGGAAGTGTCACCCGGAAAAACACACTTAGCGGCTTTGCCCCAAGGGTCAGTGCGGCTTCCTCGCAAGAACGGTCCTGTGTTGCCAGCGATACTGCAAGGATCCGCAGCGCATAGGGCAAACTTACTACCAGATGGGCCAGAACCAGACCGCGCATCGTGGCCAACAACCCGAATGAGGCAAACACAATCAGGATTGCGAGGCCGAGCACGATGGTTGGCAGCAACAGCGGAGCGGTGAAGACGTTGAACAGCAGATCCCGGCCTTTGAACTCCATCCGCACGATAACCCAGGCGGCGGGGATGCCGATCACCAGCGAAAGTATGGTGACGACGAAGGCCAGGGTCAGGCTCGTCCAGAAGGCCCGCAACATGTCTCGATTGTCAAATAGGGCCTCATACCATCGCAAGGACCATGACGTCGGCGGGAAGCGCAAAACCTCATCACCTGAAAAGGAGATCGGGAATACAAGGATGACTGGGGCGAGGAGATAAATAAACAGCACCGTCACCAGAAGGCCCATCAGCCAGGAAGTCTTGTGGATTTCCATCAAACTCTCCTTAGTCCAGCCGCTTCAGCACGGCCGAGTACGCCACGAGGGCAGCGCCGAAGATAATCAGAACAAGGATCGACAGCGTCGAGGCCAGCGGCCAGTTCAACGTGACAATCGCCTGATCATAGATTTCCGTGGCAAGCAGGAACACGCGCCCGCCACCCATCAGCTTGGGCGTGATGAACGATGACACCGCCAGCACAAAGCAGAGCAGACACCCAAGTGCTATTCCGGGCGCCGTCAACGGCAGGATAACCCGGCGAAAGCACTGCCACGGTGTTGCACCAAGCGTCCGCGCAGCTTCTTCGACTTTCGGATCCAGCCGACCAAACCCAGCCATCAGCGCGAGGATCATGTAGGGCATCAGGATTTCTGTCAGGCCGATGAATACTCCATTGATGTTGAACATTAGTGGCGGCGGGGTGAGCCCGACCGACTTGATCGCTCCGACAACCGGGCCCTCGTCAGACAAAATGGCGATCCAGCCGTAAGTCCGCACGACTGCCGATGTCAGCAAAGGTGAAATCACGAGAACGGTCAGGAACGTCCGCCATGTCCCAGACGACCGATGCAGGTAAAGTGCAATCGGGTAAGAAAGCACCAGCGCGCAGAGTGTAACCCCAAGACTGATCCAGATCGAATTCAGGATCAACTCCAGATAGAAGGGGTCACGCAGAAGTCCCGTCCAGTTCTCCAGCGTCAGTACGTTTTCGATACCACCGCCTGTCGTGGCACGGTTGAACGAGAAACGAGCGAGGTTGAAGATGGGCAACATGAAGCCCACCACATTGATCAGTGCGATTGGCAGAAGCAGTGCAATAGCAACCTGATGGTCACTGAACCTCCGCCGAGATCGGGTTAGGGCGATCGCGGTGGTCATGTTGCTCCTCCGGCGAAGACCATCGTGTCACCTGCTTCCCAGCTGACCGTCACCTCGGCACCCATCAATGGCAAGGCCGTACTGCGACGGGTCGGCTGCTCTACGGTAATTTCGTCTTCGCCAACGCGAACGTTGGCCTGGATGAGATCGCCGACGAAGGTGATCCCCGTTAGCCGACCGCGAAGTGCGTTGTGCCCGGGTGGTACATGCTCATGCGCGGCGAGCAGCGCCACACGATGCGGTCGCATCATGATCTGCACCTGCCCGACCGGCAAAGCGCCCTCTGCCAGAAGCCCCTGCCCCGCAGCGGCCAACCGACCCGAAGGTTCGACAACGCCTGACAGACGATTGGTGCGCCCAACGAATGACGCCACAAAGGGCGTTGCCGGATGTTCATAGATCTCGCCGGGGGTGCCGAACTGTTCGATGTGCCCACCGCGCATCACCACGATCCGGTCGCACATGCTCAGCGCCTCGACCTGGTCATGCGTTACGAATACGGCGGTGATGCCACTTTGCTGCTGCAGGCTGCGGATCTGGACCCGCATTTCGTCACGCAGCTTGGCATCGAGGTTCGACAACGGTTCGTCGAGCAAGAGGATCGAAGGCTCGACGACCAGCGCCCGCGCCAACGCGACCCTTTGCTGCTGGCCGCCCGATAGGGCACGGGGCTTGCGGTCTGACAGGTGCCCGAGCTGCACCATCTCCAGCGCAGTTTCGACCCGCACCCGGATTTCTCGCTTGGCGATCCCACGCATCTCAAGCCCGAAGGCAACATTTTGCGACACGGTCATGTGTGGAAACAGCGCGTAGCTCTGGAACACCAGCCCCATGTCCCGCTCATGAACTGGAAGACGCGTAATGTCGCGCCATCCAACCGATATCCGACCGCGCGACGGCGCAATCAGCCCCGCGATCATGCGGAGTGTCGTCGTTTTTCCGCAGCCGGACGGCCCAAGGAAGGCGACCATCTCACCCCGGCGCACTGCAAGCGACAGCGAGGGGATAACATCCGCCGTTCCAAAAGTCATGCCCACCTCGCTGAGGACCAGATGATCCTCAGCAACCTTGGCAGTGCGGCTCGGCGAGGCAGTCATGTTGCGCTCCAGCATCATATCAACGGCTCAGCGGAATGATGCGACGACGCCATTGCTCGGTGATGCCATCGCGGATCGTTGCGACTTCCAGCCAGTTAATCGGGACCATCTTGTCCATCGCCCCTGCGGCCGTGCGGGAAATTGCTGCATCCGAAATCAGCGGGGCTGCCTTCTGGTTCGTCGGCGCATAGAACATGGTTTCAGTGAAGCGTGCTTGCACTTCGGGGCTCAGGGCATAATCGATGAATGTCTTGGCGGCGTCACCGGCAGGTGCATCCTGAACAAGGCCGATGACATTGATCTGGAACCCGCTGCCCTCTGCAGGCAGGACTACCCCCAGCTTGCCGTCAGACTTGTCAGCATAGACTTGCGCGCGCGCATTCCAGCCAATGCCGATTGCGGCCGTCCCGCTTGAGATCGGCTGATAGACATCGGGACGCGGCTCCCAGGTCTGGACGTTGGGGGCAAGCTCCATCAGCTTCGCGAGTCCCGGCTCCATTCCGTCAAGATAGCTCTCACCGCCCGCCAGTCGGTTTGCAAGGATGGTCAGGGTCGTACCCTGGATGTCCGGGACAGCAGGGATTGAAACTTGCCCCTTGTACTGGGGATCCCACAGCGCTTCCCAAGAAGCGGGTTTGTCCGTCACTTTGTCGGTGTTGTAGAGAAGAACAAGGTTGTCAAAGGTCACGCCAACTGCATTCACCCCGTCCACCTTGGCCTGCGGGTAGAGATCATCGATGTGGCCCGTCACGCTTGCATCAAGAGGGGCAAACAACCCCTCGTCTGTCGCCGCCTTCGCGACAGAGACATCCATGATCATCACGTCAATCTGCGGCGCATCCTTTTGCGCGCGCAGGGTGCCAAGCATCTGCGCCGAATTCGGCATGCCATAGAACTCGACCTCAATTTCGGGATGCGCCTCCATGAATGGTTCGACGACTGCCTTCATATAGTTCTCTTCGAAGATACCCGAGTAAGCGGACAACACGACCGTCTCGGCCTGCCCCATACCAGCCGTCAGCGCCAGAGCCGCAACGCTGCGCGCAAGAGTTCCAGTTTTCATGGAATTCGCCCTCCCTGTTGATTGTCTCGTTTCATGTTCCGCGCTGCGACTCGCAGCGCGGGAAGTATTTGTTCATGCCTCGACCAGCTTTGTCGCACCTGAAATGTCGGGCAATTTCTCGCCCTTGCGCAGACGCTCAAGCAAGACAAGCTCGGCCTCTTGCATTGCAAGCGCCTTGTCGACCGCCCATTCGGCCTGGTTCTGGGAAAGGACGACAACCCCGCTCTCATCCGCAATGACGGCATCTCCCGGATTGACCATCTGACCACCGATGCTCACTGGCACGTTGATCGCCCCTTCGAGGCCAAGGATCTTGGTGGTGATTGGTGCCGGTCCGCGGCACCACATCGGCAATTCCACGCGCCGGATCTCTGAGAAATCGGTCGCTGGACCGTCGATGGCGGCACCGACGATGCCCCCGAGTTTCATCGCATGGGTCACAACCCCGCCCCAGCAGGCATGCTTGGTGTCACCACATCGGTCCACGAGAATGAAGTCGCCAGGACGAACCAACTTGGTCAGGTAGTGCAGAATGGTCGAGTCTGCATGGGGCAGACGAACTGTGACGGCCGTTCCGCCAACGCGTTTTTCCGGAAGGACCGCGCGCAGTTCCCGGTCAAGAAAGCCAGAGTGCAGGAAGTGCCCAATGGTTGCGGTCTCGACACGCTCCATCCGGGAGATAAGCGCCGGTTCGATCTGTTTCGGCATCGGATTGACAGTGAACATCGCGTGTCCCCTCACAGAACGTGGTGGCTGGCGAGTGGTACATCGACGCGCACGGCCTCGACCCGCGCCAGGTCGATAACGGCAGTCGCGGTTCCCTCTCCATCGGAGCACTGGGCGACCATATGCCCCCAGGGATCGATCACCATTGAGTGCCCCCAGCACCATTTCTTGCCGCCAGCATGTGCGCCTGTCTGTCCGACTGCGACCAAGTATGTCTGCGTTTCGATGGCGCGCGCCCGGGCGAGCACTTCCCAATGATCCTTGCCGGTCATCAGCGTGAAGGCTGCCGGCAGAACGATCACGTCGGCGCCCTTGTCACGAAGCGCGCGGAAAAGCTCCGGAAAGCGGATATCATAGCAGATCGCGCAACCAACCGTGGCGTCCCCAACCTTGTAGGTCACGACCTGTTCGCCGCGGCTGATCGTATCCGACTCGCGGTAGGACATGCCACCAGGCACATCGATATCAAATAGATGTATCTTGCGGTATTTCGCAATTTCCGAGCCGTCCGGACCGAAGACGAGGGTGGCGTTGTAATGTCCATTACCCGCCTTTTCGACCATGGTTCCGAGGTGCAGTGTCACCCCCAGTTCCTTCGCCAGAGCCGAGAAGCGTTGATAGGTAGGACCATCGGGGAACACCTCTCCATTGGCGTGGATTGCATCACGCCCCTCGCCAAGAAAGGCAAAATACTCTGGCAGGATCACGAGGTCAGGCTGCTCTACAGCCACGACATTGCGTGTCAGTTCCTCTGCCACATCCAGATTCCGCGACTTGTCATCGGCGGAATTCATCTGGACCATGCTAACTCTCATTCGAGCCTCCTGAGTTTCCTAACCTCAGGCTCACTCCCCGCGCCGTTTTGAGCAAACGACAAATATTTGTTGTGATGCACAAGAAAAAATTATCACCCTTGTGCCTCAAACGCGGCGAGGGCCGCAACTTCCGACAAGGCGGAAGGAATGACGTTGTCACCGTGATCAGCGAAGACCGCGTGCATGGTAAGCGGCGGGAATGGCGGTGTCACATCCAGCAGTTGCAAAGTGCCATTTGCCAGAGCTTGGGCAACTACCGGTTTTGCCACGAGCGCGATGCCCACCCCTTCGATGGCGAGCCGCAAGACGGCCGATAGCGAATTCGAGTTTGATATGGCCGGCTGTCGCAGGCGCAACTCTTCGAACTGTCGCACCAGCCAGATGTGGGGATCGCTGTTTCTGGAGAAGGTGAGAATTGGCAGGTCAACAAGATCTTCAAGCCCAATCTTTCGCCCCCCCAGCCCAAATTTAGGTGCTGCGACCCAAGCGCAATCCATCTGGCCCAGATCTACGCTGCGCAGACCGGGCTCAAGCACCGGGCCCATAAGGAGCGCAAGGTCGATGCGGCGCTCCATGATTTCGCGGGCGATCCCGCGCGACGTATCCACATCAAGGTCAAGCGTCAGACCCGGATACTGTTCACGCACCCGCTCGATGAACTGTGGCAGCCAACTGTGGACAATACTGTCAATTGTTCCGATGCGAACAGTTGCCCGCAGTTGCTCGGACCGGCCAACCGCGACGCGGAACTCCATCGCACTGCGCATAAGGTCCTCGGCGGGTACAATGGCACGCTGCCCTACCGCGGACAGGCGTACACCGCCCGGCATCCTCTCGAACAACTCTTGCCCGAGATCAGCTTCAAGCGAGGCGATCCGGTTCGACACCGCAGCTTGGGTGGTATTCAACCGCTCTGCCGCGGCACGAAAGCTACCAAGACGCGCGACCCAGAGGAATGTCTCGATGAATCGAAGGTTCATATGGCCAAACTGACCGAAGATGCCCGGAAGTGGCAAGGGAGTTCACTGCCAGTTGCTCGATCAGCGACTGTGGAACCGTTTTGCTTGATTGCTAAAGGCGGGATTTGCGGCTCATCTTGGTCCCACACTAAGCTGGAGGTGAGAAAAATTCCCGTTACAGCGAGGGCACTTGCGGCGCAGTTCGTTAGAAACTGTATCTACCCTGGAGCCCGGGGCAGCCCATTTCTGACGCCTGCCGGACGGCCTAGTCGTGTACGTACCGTAGCGAGCAGACTGCGGAAGCCCTAGAAATCCTGGATGCCGCAATTGCGAGACCCGTTCGTTGTTCTTCACCCCGCCACCCTCTCCAGCAGCGCCTTCACATTCGAGACCTGTCACCTCCCGCCACGTCGGGTTCGAATTCCGCTTGCTGTCAGCTCGGCAGCGATGTCGCGGAGCGACTGATGACTGGCGGCACAAATACGCGACAGGTCCAACATGCCGAGACGAAAAGCAGGCCAATGATCGGAAGGCTTTGGTTCATCTTGTCCAATCCGGTGATTGTCGGTTGATCGCCCGATCAAGCGGCCTCGGGCGGTCATTTGCGCTGCATTTGGCTCAGCGATTGGTCTTGCACGGCGAAAGTGCCCACCATCCGACCATGCAGAAGCCGAGCATCACGACGTTTGCGAGAAAGTCGATCAGCATAAGCCTGCTGAAGACTGGCTCTATCAACGTGAACTGGGCGTTGAACCAGAAGAACGGCAAGAGCGCGAGGCCATAGGCGAGGAAGGTCGCCCGTGTGAACCGGCTGAATGTGGCGAAGATGCCAGAGAGAATGGCCTGTGCGCCGAAGCAGCCCATCAGGATCCGCGAGGCCTGGGTGCCGATATAGTGCTCTGGCAAGAAGCCCAAGGCCTCGACCTGACCGGGAAAGAGCAGGCACCAACTGCCAAGGATCAGGAAGGGTGCCGCTATCATGCCTTGCGCCCACTGTGCCGAGCGTTCGGAGCGGACCGTCATAGCCCTTCCTCCTTCAGCCAAGCCCACAAGTCTGCGGGCGCCAGATGCGCGAGATCCTCGGGTAGGCCGACGTCACGCAAAAGGCGCGGCTCGAGCCGGCCAAGATCGCGCGCGGACTGGCGACGCGCCAAGAAGCCCGCAAAGCTGTCCATCAGGGGCCACGCCCCTTTCGACGCGGTCAAGGTCGGGGCGGTAAGAAGTTGGCTTGCCATTTTCAGTTCCTTCTCCATGGGCTCAGTCACTGATGGTAAGGGCCTCGCGGGCCAGTCCCGACAGCTCCATCTCGATACGGCGCCGGACGACGCCGATCCGTGTGAGCGTCGAAAGTGCCGCATTTCGCAGTCGACGACGCAGGGGTGAACGCACCGTAGCCGCGTCTGTCATGCGCCCGGCAAGCCTGAGCACCTGAACCGCCGCCGGTCGACGCAATGCTTCGTACGTCGCGAGGCTTTGCTCCTCCGCGCGGCCCAGAAGAACATCGGCGAGCAGACGACCCAGCGTATAGGCGTCAACGATACCGGTGTTCATACCCTGGCCACCGGCCGGGCTGTGGACGTGGGCTGCGTCGCCGGCGATGAACACCCTCCCCTTCCGGTAGCTGCGCGCCAACCGGTGATGCACATGGAAGCGTGAGGCCCAGGTCACATTGCTCACACGGCCGAGTTTGGGCCTCGTCGGTCCCCGCGTATCGATCAGCGACTGGATCAGCGCCTCATCCGGGCGCTCGGGTGCGGCATCGACCGTCGCCACGATCCGGAACCGTCCGCCCGGTAAAGGTGCAGCGACCATTAACCCGGCAGGCGAGAAAAAGAACGAGACCTCATCCCTTGCCTCGGCCCCAGCGATGTGAACATCAGCAAGGACAAAGGACTCGGCATACTGCTCTCCTTCGAAGGGGATATTGCATGCATTGCGGACCGCGCTGTGCATCCCGTCCGCACCAACGACGTAGCTTGCCGTGACGCGGGCCAACCCATCCGCTGTCTGCAAGTCGACCACGACGCGATCCCCCATATCCGTCATTTCGGTGAAGGTAGCGCCCCAAGCGATACGCACTCCGAGTTCGGCAAGGCGCGCAAGCATGATGGCTTCGGTCCTGTCCTGCCCCAGCATGAGAAGCGATGTGTTCTTGCCGGGCAGGTTCGCAAAACTGAACTTCGCAAGGTCGCGGTCGCGGTCGTGGATCACGAACTTCTGGATCAGGCGCCCCTCGGCCCGCATCGACGCCCCAACGCCCATCCGGTCAAGAATGTCGAGCGTATGGGCGTGGATGACCGCCGCACGCGAGGTCGTCTGATGGGCTGCCGCGCGCTCGACGATCATCGGGCGCAGGCCACGGTCTGCAAGCGTGATGGCAACGGCCATCCCAACCGGGCCGGCACCAACCACGAGTACGTCTGTCTTTTCGTCCAGCATGTCAGCCTCCTTTGGACAGGTCCGGATGTGTCTGAGCATGCCCCCGCCGTTCGCCGCCTCGCTGGCCGCGCCATGAACGTGAAGTCGGTGAAGGAAGCTCGGACGCGTTTCGAATCATAAAGTCAACGATTGTTGATATACATGACGTGCAGGATTTTTGTCAATGACTGTTGATTTTTCCAACCCGGCAGGCGATGGTCCAGACGACCAAAGGAGATATACCCGTGCAGGAACCCCAAAAGCTCAAGAAATCTGATCGCACAAGGCTTGCGATCCTGACCGCCGCAGGTACGCTCTTTGCGCAGAACGGCTTTGACCGCACCACCGTGCGCGATATCGCCGCCGAGGCGGGGGCCGATCCAGCACTGGTCGTGCGCTACTTCGGCGGGAAAGAGGCTCTCTTCGTGCAGTCGGCCGATTTCTCTCTGGGTCTCGAGGCGTTGCCGCCGATCGCCACTTCGGAGTTGGGTCAAACCCTTGCCGGTCACTTTCTGGATGTCTGGGAGGGTGAACGCGCCGGAGGTCTGCCCGTTCTTCTGCGCTCGGCCTCATCGAATGAACTCGCGGCCGAGCGCATGCGCGAAATCTTTGGCAAGCAGGTCGCTCCCTTCCTGCGCACCTATCTGCCCGCCGACCAAATCCCCACACGGGCGGCGCTGATCTCCAGCCTTCTGCTTGGCGTAGCGCTCGGGCGCTATATCCTGAAGCTGCCTCCACTCGTTGCACTGACACGGCAACAGATTGTCAGCTTGATCGGGCAAACCCTGCAGACGCTCGCCTTCGGGGATATCGCAGGGGATAAGGGGGAAACTGCTGTGAGCTGATGAGGGGCCAGCTTCGATGGCTTTGGAGACGTCAGATGCACCTCAGGATTCGCTCGCAGATGCCACCATGTTCCCCGACAGCCCCACCTTCTGATCCTAGAGCACGGCGATTGATTTCTGTGCGGACAAGAACGGCGCGCGCGCACTGCCAAGTCATTTCCAGGGGCTGAGCCGCGTCGTCCCGTGCGATCTAGTCCCGTATTGCGGCAAGTCAGTTTTCCATTCAGATCGCCAGACTTCGATGCGACGTTCTGCGCACACGATGCGCGGCAGCCCGACCGGGCAGGCGCGAGAGTCGCCGTTGCCTTGCAATCCAACGATAGCGACAAGGCGTTGCAGAGTTGCCACCAACGACAGTCCAACCACCCAACGTCACCGTACCCCACCACCCTCTCCAGCAGCGCCTTCACATTCCCCACCGGTAATCCTCTCCATTTTAGCGGGGCACGACCGTAGAACTCACGCGGCCATTTTCAGTTTCATGGCGGGTGTAACGCCGCCGATGCCCATGTTGGGGCTGCTCTGACCCCCGATAACTCCTCCATCTGATGCTAGAGTCCGGCCCAAGGAGAGGACCGGACGATGAAGCGATCGAAGTTCACGGAAGAGCAGATCATCTGCATCCTGCGGGAGCAGGAGGCGGGTGCGAAGACGGCGGAGCTGTGCCGGCGTCACGGGATCAGCAGCGCGACGTTCTACACTTGGAAAGCCAAGTTCGGCGGGATGGAGGTGTCGGACGCGAAGCGGCTGAAGGCGCTGGAAGAGGAGAATGCTCGGCTGAAGCGGCTCTTGGCGGAGTCGCTGCTCGACCAGGCTGCGCTGAAGGACCTCCTGTCGCGAAAGTGGTGACGCCCGCCGCTAGGCGCGAAGCCGTCGCGATCCTCGTGGAGTGCCACGAGATGAGCGAGCGGCGGGCGTGTTCCGTGATCGGCACGGACCGGACCTCGATCCGATACCGCGGCCGACGCCCCGACGATCACGATCTGCGCGAGCGCCTGCGGGCGCGGGCATCCGAGCGGCGCCGGTTCGGCTACCGGCGGCTGCATGTTCTGCTGCGTCGGGAGGGCCATGTCGTGAACCGCAAGAAGACCCAGCGGCTCTACCGAGAGGAGGGCCTGTCGGTGCGCAAGCGACGGGGACGGAAGAAGGCGACGGGCACGCGGGCGCCGCTCCTGACGGTGGCCGCGCCGAACGCGCGCTGGTCGGTCGACTTCGTGCATGACCAGTTCGCCCAGGGGCGGCGGTTCCGGATCTTCAACGTGATCGACGATGTCACGAAAGAATGTCTGGCGGCCGTGGTCGACACCTCGATCTCGGGCCGCCGCGTGGCGCGGGAACTGACGGCGCTGATCGCCCGGCGCGGCAAGCCCGGCCTGATCGTCTCCGACCACGGGACCGAGTTCACCTCCAACGCGATACTGGCCTGGAGCGAGGATACGGGCGTGCCCTGGCACTTCATCGCGCCGGGAAAGCCGATGCAGAACGGGATCTGCGAGGCCTTCAATTCGAAGATGCGCGACGAGCTCTTGAACGAGACGCTGTTCTTCAGCCTCGACCACGCCCGCAGCGTCATCGCCGCCTGGGTGGCCGACTACAACGCTGAAAGGCCTCATTCGGCCTTGGGTTACCAGACCCCCGCGGCCTATGCCGCCCTACTCGCCGCAATGGGCGATCGGCTCCACGAAACGGAAGCGTTCCGCCGTTCGCCCATTGCCCCCTCCGCACAAGCGGGCAATTGTCACCAGCCGGCTCTGGTTTCAGCTGGATGAGCTCCGGGGGGCAGAGCAGTCACGACTGTTTTCCTGTTTTCAACTTCTGTTCAGGAGGCGATGCCTTTCTTTCTTTTCTGTTCCTTCCCGGGGGCGATTGGCCGTTCTCTTCTTTTTTCTGTCCCTAGGAGGAACCGGATGTTTGCGTTCTCCTGCTTTCCATCTTTTCGGTTCTTCCGAACATAGCTCAACGGACAAGAAGCAATCGACAACGGCCCTTCAGGCCATCAAGCGCAGCACGGCCGTTTATACCGCGCACAGGCGGGCCGCGGCCCGTGACAGTTTTTATATATCGCGCTCCTCGGTCACTCGCGCCAGCTCGCGCTTTAGCCATCGGTTCTCCAAACAGCTTCAGCCACTTGTATAGGGAACGCGAACTCACCCCCAAACGCAGGGCAGCCTCGCTGACAAGGTACCCCCGAACCGTGATCTGCTGCTCCAAATCACGCTTGAACTCGTCGCAGTAGTAACTTGTCCCCATCTCGGCCTCCCAGCCTCAAAGCAAGGGGGCAACGTGTCTATAAATCTAGGGGCGCCTCAGTGGCTGGTCTAAACGGGCCGAGGAAACCGATACCGGGATCGACCCAAAACACACATGATCATCTCGTCACATTGCCGCCATCTGCATGACATCATGAGGACCGGCTCTTCTGACAGGCATTCCGGGACACGTTGTTTTTCAAGAGATTCGTCATGCAAGATCTTGACCTGATTCCTATGGTCGATGCCGTCCAAGCCAGCGGACTTGTTTTGCACATATCTGCGGCGGCCAAGGTCAACTTCGCGACGGCGCAAAACGGTGTCGCGGTCATCAAGGAACTGAGCATCGAAAATCTCGGCCCTGATGTCGTCGAAGGTGTTCGCCTCCATTTGACTGCTCGCCCGGCAATCCGGCGCGAAAAGACCTGGGTCATCGACCGGATCGCCGCGGGCAGCAGCGTACGGATCAGTGATCTTGAAACCCCGCTTGACCCCGTCATGCTCAGCGGGCTTGACGAGGCCGAATTCGGCCAGCTTGCGTTTCACTTGTCGGCGGACGGGCTGGAAGATGTGACTGTCATGCACCCGATCGAGATGCTTGCCCGTGACGAGTGGGGCGGGCTGGCTGAAATGGACAACATCCTCGCGGCCTATGTGTCGCCCAATCAACCCTACGTCGCTCGCATCCTGAAAGAAGCATCGCGGCTTCTGGAAGCAGCAGGACAATCTGGTGCGATTGACGGCTATCAAACTGGAGATGCGGGCCGGGTCTGGATGCTCGCCGGTGCTATCTGGTCCGCCGCGACCGGGCTTGGCCTGTCCTATGCCGTTCCACCCGCTTCGTTCGAGCGTATCGGGCAGAAAGTGCGCGACCCTGAACGCATATGCGCCGAGGGCCTCGCCACCTGCCTTGACAGCACCCTGCTGCTGGCAGCGGCTTTTGAGGCAGCCGGGCTGAATGCTGCGGTGCTGTTCTCACAGGGCCATGCCTGGGTAGGCGTCTGGCTGATCAAGAAGGACTTCGGCAGGCTGGTCGAGACTGACGTGGTTACGGTGCGCAAGGCTTCGGTCGCGCGCGAATTTGTGCCGCTCGAAACCACACTTGTCACCAAGCGTCCCGCCATAGGCTTTCAACAGGCCGTGGATGCAGGCAGGGATCGCCTGTCCGAGGCGCGAGAGGCCGAATTCGTTGAGGCGGTGGACATCAACCGCGCCCGTGCGGCGCGCATCCGCCCGCTGGCCAGCCATCGCCAGATCGAGAGCGCCCCAGCAGATGCGATCACCGCAGCGCCGGCCGCGCTGCCCCGACCGCTCGATCTCGGGCTGCTGCCCGGCGAAATAACCGATGAGACGCCAACTACCGCGCTTGGGCGTATCGAGCGCTGGCAACGCAAACTTCTCGATCTGTCGCTCAGCAATCGGTTGCTGAACTTCCGCGACACCAAGGGCGCGGTGTCAATGCTCTGCCCTGACATCTCTCGCGCCGAGGACAGGCTGGCGGATGGCGAGCAGTTTCGGCTTCTTGCGCTGAAGGACGAAAACGCGACAACTGGGCGCGACCTGCCGCCCGAAGAGGCACGCCAGATCGAAATAGATCTGGCCCGTGACGCCTTTGATCGCGGGCAGATTGCGGTACCTTTGACGTCGCGCGACATGACGACCCGTCTCACAGAGCTTTACAGGAAGGCACGCAGCGACCTCGCCGAGGGCGGAACGAACACGCTTTTTCTGGCAGTGGGCTTCTTGCGCTGGAAACGTACCGAGGGCGACACGCGAACCTATCGCGCACCCCTCATTCTGTTGCCAGCGAAGCTCGAGCGGCGCTCGGCCCAGTCGGAGTTCCGGTTGAGCCAACTTGAAGATGAGGTTCGCATCAACTCCACTCTTCTGGAGCTGCTGAAACGGGATTTCGAGCTGCGAATTCCCGAACTTGAAGGCGATTTGCCCCGCGATGAAAGTGGCATCGACATTTATCGCATCATGGAGATCCTGCGCCAGCGCGTGCGCGATGTAGCGGGGTTCGAGGTCGTCGAAGAGTTCGCGCTTTCGACCTTCTCCTTCGCAAAGTACCTGATGTGGAAAGACCTGGTGGATCGCACCGATAGCCTGCGCGAAAGTCGGCTGGTTGCGCATCTTGTCGATAATCCGACCGAAGTCTTCCCGGGCAGCCGCAATCCGCTTCCCCGTCCGGCAGACGTTGACCGCAAGCATGCCCCGGCAGACATCCTGGCGCCGCTGCCGGCGGATAGTTCACAACTGGCGGCGGTTCTGGCGGCAGGCGCGGGGCATGACTTCGTGCTGATTGGCCCGCCCGGCACCGGCAAGAGCCAGACGATCACAAACATCATCGCCGATCAATTGGGCCGGGGTCGGACCGTGCTGTTCGTAGCCGAAAAGTCGGCGGCACTTGATGTGGTGCATCGGCGACTGGAGCGACATGGCCTTGGCGACGCGGTTCTGGAGTTGCACTCCAACAAGGCGGATCGCAAGAAGGTGCTGGCGCAGCTTGGCCGCTCCTGGGAGCGCGCCACTGAAGCCTCGGCGCAAGAGTGGGTACGCATTGCGGAGGATTTGCGCCTGACCCGAGATGAGCTCAACGCCTATGTCGATGCCCTGCATCGTCCGGGCACGCAGGGTTTCAGCGTTTATCAGGCCATCGGTAAAGTGGCGGGTGGTGTTCCAGGGTTTGCGCTGCACTTCGACAACAAGGACTGCCATGATCAGGCAAGCTGGCGGCACTTGCGCGGATTGGCGGCAGAACTTGGCACGCGCCATGGCATCGTTGCCGACCTTGACCCGCAAGGACCGCTGTCGCTGCTGGATCGGGGGGAGTGGTCCTTCGGCTGGCAGGACAACTATCTGGAAGCCGCCAAGTCCTTGCGCCAGTCTATGACCGAGGCACGGATGGCACGGCACCGCTTGGGCGAAAGACTTGGCCTGCGTCCCGACGAAGCCGACGCACCCGGTGTCGCGGCAGCGCTGGTATGGCTTGCGGATCAACGTCTGGGCAAGCCCAGAGTATCAGAAGAGGCATTGACATCGCTTGCCGCCCTCAGACTGGGCGTGGACGCGCTTGAGGCCACAATCGCACAGGCCAAGGCAGCCCGCGCCACGCTTGCTGCACAGTATCCAGACAGCGGTCTGCCCGACATGCCGCTGGATGCGCTGGAGCTGCAGTGGCGCGAGGCTCAAGCGAAATCCTGGCCTTTTGCCGGCATGGCGAAAGGCAAGGTGACCAAGCTGTTGCAGACCTATGCCAGCACAGGCAAAGCGGACCCGGCGCGCGATCTGTCGGCACTCAAGCAACTGCGCAGGGCCCTTGCAGATATCGCCGCATCTCCGCTGCGTGTCGTACCGGGCTTCGCCGAGGAAGGCAGCGACCTTCAACAGCTTCGGGCCGAGCTGGACGCCGCCGAAGCCTTCCTTGCGCTTGAGCGTCATCTCCAGGGTGCAGGAATTCCGGCTGCCCGGCTCGAGGCACATCGCCCTGTGCTTGCAGCGGCCGCAGGTGGCGACCTCGCACCGCTCCTGGCCGCGCTGCAAACCGCCGATGCCATGGTCACGGCGGCGCGCGCGCGCTTCGAAGAACTTGGGGGCGATCCTGGGCCAGAAGCCGCAGACCTGCTGCGAGGGCTAGAGTCCTTGCAACACAGATTCAGCGACTGGTTGAAATGGCGCGACAGCCGCGCGCGGGCGATCGCAGCGGGTCTCGAACCGCTGGTCAGTGCGCTAGAAGCGAAGGCGGACCTCGCCGATACCGCCGTAGCATTTGAGCAGGCCTACATGGCATGGTGGCTACGCCTTGCGATGGATGCCGAGCCTTGTCTGCGCGGTTTTTCCCACTGGCAGCACGACGCCTTGATCCGCAGGTTCCGCGAACTGGATGATGCGATGGCGCGCCTTGCATCCTCGGAGGTGATGCGCCGGCTAGGAAACGATCTCCCCCGCCGAGACGACGTTCCACGGAACTCTGAACTCGGTGGTTTGCGCCATCAGCTTGGACTGCAACGCCCGACGAAGGCGATCCGCAGCCTTATCGGCGACATGCCCACAACCTTCGGAAAACTTGCCCCCTGCGTTCTGATGTCGCCGCTTTCGGTGGCCCAGTATCTGCCCGCCGGACAGGCGCAGTTCGATCTGGTCATCTTCGACGAGGCCTCGCAGATCTCGACCTGGGACGCGATCGGCGCAATCGCGCGCGGGCGGCAGGCGATTATTGTGGGCGACCCCAAGCAGCTGCCGCCCACAAACTTCTTCGGGCGCAGCGAGGATGCATCTGACGACATGCCCGGCGTAGAGGAATTCGAGAAGGACATGCCTTCGATCCTCGACGAAGTGTCGGCCGCCGGCATCCCGACGCATCGGCTCAACTGGCACTACCGCAGCCGGGACGAGGCGTTGATCGCCTTTTCCAACCATTTCTACTATGATGGCGGTCTGGTCACCTTCCCTTCGCCAGATGCCTCGGGACAGGCGGTGCGTCTGCACAAGGTCGCGGGCACCTACATGCGCGGCCAAGGGCGCACCAACCCCGACGAGGCACGCGCGATCGTCACGTTCATCCGCAAGCGGTTGAACGAATGGCTGAAACTCCCGGAGGATTGCCGCCCCACCCTAGGCGTCATCACCTTCAACGCGCAGCAGCAGGGGCTGATCCTCGATCTTCTTGATGCCGAGCGCAAGGCGACCCCTGATTTCGAATGGTTCTTCTCGGATGAACGTGAGGAGCCGCTGATCGTAAAGAACCTCGAGAATATCCAGGGCGACGAGCGGGACGTGATGCTGTTCTCGATCACCTTCGGACCCGATCAGGCAGGCAAGCTGACGATGAACTTCGGCGCGTTGAATGGTGATGGCGGCGAAAAGCGGCTGAACGTGGCAGTCACCCGTGCGCGGTCGGAACTGCATGTGTTTTCGTCGGTCACAGCCGACCAGATCGACATCGGTCGCGCCCGCGGCCGCGGGGTGGCCGATCTCAAGGCCTTCCTCGATTTCGCCAACCGTGGGGCGGTCGCGCTGGCCGCACAGGACAGCGG
Organism: Gemmobacter aquaticus; assembly: GCF_007859075.1. Lineage (GTDB taxonomy): Bacteria > Pseudomonadota > Alphaproteobacteria > Rhodobacterales > Rhodobacteraceae > Gemmobacter > Gemmobacter aquaticus. The sequence continues at coordinate 43,987 of NZ_VOAK01000026.1, read as the reverse complement.
TTCGCTTGGCCCCGTTGAATCGCCGTTCGAGGAAGCCGTGCGCGATGCGCTGGCCCTGAAAGGATGGGAGGTTCACAGCCAGATCGGCGTCTCGGGCTTCCGCATCGATCTTGGCGTGCGTCATCCAGATCATGCTGGCGTCTGGTTGGCCGGGGTGGAGTGTGACGGTGCGCGCTATCACTCTTCTGCTACCGCGCGCGACCGCGATCGCATCCGGCAAGCGGTGCTGGAAGGGCTGGGATGGACCATCCTGCGCATCTGGTCGACCGACTGGTTCCGCGCACCCCAGGCCACACTGGAGCGGATCGACGGTCAGCTTCGCGCTGCACTGGAATCTGATCGCGCCCTGCGGGCCGAGGCCGTTCAGAAGATCGCAGATGTGGTAGACGAGGCGCAGGTCATGTCGGCAATGGAAAGCATTCCTCATGATGATACCCCGCACTTCGCGTCCGCTCCGATCGACGCGTCCGCCCTATTGGACGCGACCACCAGAGCCGCACAAGGCACGGTCAGTCCTGAGCGGTTCTTCGATGCAGACTATACGCCAACATTGCTTGCGTTGCTGCACCAGATCGTCGCTGAGAATGCCCCACTCACCGAGGCGAACCTTGCCCGCATGGTTGCGCAACGTCATGGCTGGCAGCGCACCGGTGGCCGCATTCAGGCCCGGATCGCAGAATTGCATTCGGCCTTCGATCTGGCGGATGAAGACGGTGTGCGGTTTGTCTGGGCCAAGGGCAGTATCGTGGATCGCATCCCGTTCCGCGGCATGGGGGAGCGTGCCCTGCGCGACATATCGCGCACGGAGATTGCTGCCCTGATCGACGTGCATGCACAGAGGCTTGCATCATCAGAGGATCCAGAGCTGGAGCTCGCGCGCCTCTGCGGAATCGCAAGGCTGAGCAAGGATGCCCGCGAGTATCTCGGGCATTGCCGGGCCTGGCAGGCTGGTCTGGACGCAAGTCCATGATGCCCTGCCCATCCAGAGCGAGCGGCAACACCCTGGGTGGCGGCGTCGAAAGGTTACCATCAGATCGCAGCCGCTGACCCCGATCGACCAAAGCTGAACGGTTAACCGTTCAAATACCCTGCAGGAGATGAGAGGCTCCAAAACGGCTACAGGCAGACACACTATCTTGAGATGCTCCCCATGCCGCGCGCATGTCCATCTGTCCGGTCCCGGCAGGCATCAGTCGTATGTCCGTTCAGCACATCGCTGCCAGGCCAGCCGCAAAAACATGTGGAGAGAGCTGCGGAACATGTGGAGAACCTCTTGACAGGTGAAGATCGGCGTCTGGCGCGGCGCGGGCCATGTCACGAGCATGTGGATAACCCAAAACAATTGTTCTCAAACGAGATTTTCCAGTCATATGTAAAGGTCACCAGAAACAATCCTATGGTGATACATGACGGAAGATACCGAGAAGCCTGCCGAGCCGGGCAAGAAGTTCCGGCACGACTCGCTTGATGAGCTGATCAGAATGATCTGCGAAGCACAGCCTGACCCCAAGCGCGCCATTACCGGCCGCGAGGCGGTCACGACCGTTGCGAAGTTCCTCGATCAGGCCATCAGGCGCGGCGTGACCGTGAAGGAGATTGTCGCGATTCTGGGGAGCTTCGATCTCAACCTGCGCGAGGCCACTGTCAGGTCGTATTTGGCTGCGGCCAAGGCTGCCGCCGAGAAGAAGAAGGCGGACAAGGAGAAGGAGAAAGCCGCGCGCGCCGCCAAGGCGATGACTGCTGGCAGGGCATTGCCGCACCGGGATACTGCGACGCCCACGGGAAGCGCCCCGCACGCACCACCTGCACCTGTCCACGAGCGCCCGTCTCCCGACATCACGGCGCGACCTGATGGCAGCGGGGGACCGGAAGCCGCGCTCTGAGCAGCGGAGGACCACGAAAGCGGTGGCCTTCCGCATTCTGCCCGCACAACAGACCGCCCTGGCGCAGCTGGCCCAAAGACGTGGGGCGCATTCACCGAATACCCAGGCCCGCGACATCTTGTTGCGCCATTTGGACTACCCCGACGACGCGGCGACACGCCTCGACGTCGCGCTGCATATCCTTGCGCAGATCCGCATGCGGTGCATCACTCTCACCGGTCCGCTCAGTTCGGCGCATCGGCAATCGATCCTTGGTGAGATCATGCGGATGATCGACGGGGCGCAAGGATGATCGCAAAGGTCATTCGCAGGGCCTGGCGCCACGGACGTGGGCACGGGCTCCGGGCCCGCGCAGGGTACATCGGGCGCAAGGCGGTCGGCCTTGTGGCGGACTGGATTGCTGGCGCGCCAGCGGATGCGCCGGCACAGATGGCTGCAACCTGCCGGCAGCACCGCAGAAATCCCAATACCGCTTTTGTGCATCTGGTTCTCTCCTGGCAGGTCGATGAACACCCGACGCCCGATCAGGCCGTTGCCGCCGCAAGACACGCCTTGAAGCGGCTGCGCGCCGACGCGCACGAGGCGCTGATCGGTATTCACCGCGACACCGGGAACGCCCATGTCCACATTCTGTTCAGCCGGGTCCATCCGATCACCGGCAGGCTTCTGAACCTGTGGAATGACTACAAGAGCCTCGAGCTTGCCTGCCGGGAAATCGAGGTCATGCAGGGCTGGGCGCAGGACAACGGGAGATTTGAAGCCGTCATCGATACCACTGGCCCGAAGCGGCAGGTCAAATTGCAGCAAAAAGAACCAGCATATTGGGTGGCGAAAAAGTTGCGCCGCATCGCCGGAGCATTGCCGCGGCAGTCAGACTTTGACACGGCACGTGGCAGCGCGCAGATGCCGCTACATCTGCGTCTGCCGGAACGGATGATCACGCGCATCGTCGACGTCGTGGCGGGCGCGTCCGACTGGCCAACCTTGCACGACGGTCTCGCGGCATACGGGTTGGAGTATCGCGCAGTTCCGCGCGGTGCGGTCATCGCGGTCCGTGGCACCCCGGACGCGATTGCGGCAAGCCACCTCTGCCCTGACCTTGCGATGGGGCGCCTGCGGGACAGGCTTGGCCCGTTTGTCGTGGCCTGCAACGCATTGGAGATCCTGCACCCGAACGAGGCGCCGGCACTGGGGCTGAGTGGCAAGCGCGCCGACGAGGCTTCGCTTTTTATGTCGATACCATGGATCGCGCGTGGCGCGCGCAGCCGGATGCATGCGAACCTTCTTGAGCCGCGCCAACTCCGGGATATCATCACCGGCATCCGATTTGCAGACGACACGGTTCAGGTGACCCTCGAGGGGAATGGCTGGGTCCGCTACGCGGATGGGGCGATCACCATCAACGGTAAGGGTCTGGATGTGCAGAGCTGTCTGGCGGCCTGTATCATCGCTCAGGTACAGGGATGGGACGAAATCGCAGTGAAGGGCGAAACGGACATCGCACCGACCATGGCCATGATCGCCGACGCAATGGGGATGAAAGTTCGCAGCCTCAACGGACGCCCTATGCATGCAAAAGCAGATCGCACTGCTCTCCCGGAAAGACTGCTGGGGCTGACGGCGCCTGAGCGCAAGGCCTTGACCGAACACGCGGAACAGCTGCAGCGGAACACGGCGGCCCGGCAGGCGCGAAAGGAGAAACGGGACAGGCTGCTGCGCACAGCCGATGCGACAGAGGCAAAGATTGCAGCGCAGCTTGATGAATTGCCGATCGCATATCGTTGGGTCCTGCTGAAAGGCCTGCGGCACGCCTTGCGCGCCGCGTCGGTGAAGAGAACCGACCTCAGGCCCGCAGCACAGCCCCTGCCCGCCCGTGATGCGCACAGGATCACCGGCCCCATCCTTTCCACCCTGCGGCGCAGGCGACTGCGTCCTGATCACCCGGCCCTGACTTTCACGGCGGTCGATCATATACTCGGGCCGATGATCGCTTCAGGGAACCGCGGCCAAGCCGTGATGGGCGATCTGGTGAACCTGCCAGAGGCCATGACCTTTCTGGCGCATCGCGACGAGGGCGCCCGCATATGCGGCTATGAAGTCGCCCTCATCGACACAAAACCGCCCACGCTCGGCAAGATCTATGGCGGCCGGATGGCCTAAGGCCTACTGCCGACCGGCGGAAAGTCCCCTCGGGGCGAGCTTCTCCTCCGCACACTTACCGTTGCCCTCGACTACATGGGGATAGCCATGCGGCACCAGCTTACCCTCGTCTCGCTCGGACAACATGACCGGGAGCCAGCAGCCGCAATCACAGGCCCCGCAGAGCCGCCGGCGATTGAGCCGGGACAAGACCATGATCGGTGAGCCGGTCCAGACCCGCAGGCGGATGGCCGACGAAGCGGAGCCTATGCTCATATCAGATCCGATGACCGAAAACGCAGGCGGCCTTCTCAGGCTGGCCGTTCGATTTGGCCGCTTTCAATCATCATTCTCATGAGACTCGAGACAATATCGGCGTCACTTCCCTTCGCCACATCGATGCTCGCCGTTTCAATGATGTTCTCCCGGCCCGTGATCTTGAAACGCGATTGAACTCCGTCGTGCTGTGACAGCCCCGCGTGATGAGGATAGAGCAGGGTAAGGCGCGGCGCTTCATAGAGGTGAGCGTAGGCCATCATCTGGTACACGTCGACCTGCGACACACCTTGCTTGCGGTCCTCGATCTGGCTGGAAATCCGCTTCCATTTGGTGTCGATCACATGAACGATCCTTCCGTCCAGCGAGATCAGGATGTCGGGTTTGGTCTGGAAGAGCTGGCCACCCTCGCCTGTCAGACAGTACTTCCGCCCCCCTTGCAGCTTGACCTGATGACGCGTCCCTGCGAGGGCGCGGGACACAAGCCGACCGACATATTCCTCGAACAGGGTGTTCATCTCGAAAAGCAGCGCGGTCCCCCGGCCTGTTCCCGCGTTGGTCGCCTGGTAGCGATTCCGGATCAGCAGTTGCGCCAAGCCATAGAGATCGTGCCAGGCACGGTTTGTCCGGTCGATCACCACCTCGCCCCACGGCAAGGCCGACTCCGGCACGGCGGTGATATCGGCAAAGACGAATGCCAGTTCACGAAGTCGCTGCATATTGGCGGCACTCCGCGTTGCGCGGGCAAGATGCGCAATCGCCGCCTTCATGATGCGATTGAGCGCGATGTCGTCCGACAACTCGTCAAAGCGGCATGCGATACGACTGGGGTTCGCAGCATGACGGGTGAACTGGCGCGGCACGTCAAGCGTGCCCCGCAGCGCTGACAGATCGTCTTCATGAAGGATGTAGCGCCTCGGCAACCCACGGCGCACCGCCTCGTTCAGCTTGTCGCAGAAGATCCGGATCAGGATCTCGAGCAGCGTTTCATTTTGCCAGGCAAGTTCGGTCACACGGCCAGTCTCGATCTTCAGATCGAGTGTAACGGCAAGCATATGCACCAGCCGCTTACGGATTGCGCCCCGCTGTTCGGCAGTATCTTCCGCAGCCGGGACATCGATCTTCGGAAGGATTTCAAGGCTGCACCCTTCGGCTGCGATGACCCCGACCACGCCCCGAGCGCGCAGTTCCTTTGCCCGATCCTCCAGCACACCGCCCTCTCCACGGCCTGCGAAGACGGATCGCTGAGCAACAGCCGCAAGCCGACGTGCAAGTTGTTCGGGAATGGCGCCAGCTTCATCACCGTGCGGGAGCGACCGATATTCAAGCACGCTGTAGGCGGTCATCTAACCTCGAACTCCGTGAAATCGAACCCGCCGTTACCATTGCCATCGCGAGGCGGCCTTACGCGCCAACGCTGCCGGGGATTGGAGTATTCCTCGCCCTCAAGACCATCCGGCGCAGCCATTGGTTCGCGCAGGAGGAAGCATTCCTTGCCCTGCCTGGCGTCCCCGAGAACGGCCGCAACCTTCGACCAGTCGTCATAGAAGTACTCGGCCAGCAGCGGGATCACCTTGTGCCGCATCACAGACTCTACGCCGTCGCGATTCTTGCACTCCGTGAAGTAGGCGTGGCCGATCTGATGGTCGCGGTCGAACAGATACTCGATGCGCGTGTTCAGCGTGCGCAACAGCTTTTGCAGATCTATCCCATCGACGTTGGCTTTCAGCGCCTCGGGATCAGGCATCAGTTCGCGGAAGGTGAAGCGGCGACGCAGCGCAGTGTCCAAGAGCGCGATCGACCTGTCGGCCGTGTTCATTGTCCCGATGATGTGAAGGTTGGCGGGCACGCCGAACTTTTTCTTCGAATAGGGCAATGTCAGCTGGATCACGTTCGGTTTCCCGAGGCGCTTGTCGGGCTCCAAGAGCGTTATCAGTTCCCCGAAGACCTTTGAGATGTTGGCCCTGTTGATCTCATCGATGATGAGGACATAGGGCCGCGGATCCGCCGGTTTTACCGGAGCACCGAGAACGGCAGTTTCCAGGGCCAACCAGTTGATCTGATCCTTTTCCAGAGGGTAGATTGGGTGGAATGAGGTGAAGGGCGTATCGTAGAACGTCGAACGGTCGATGCCTTCCGGATCGCTCCATATCCACTCCACAGGCCGCGAATGCTTTGCATCCGATCCCCCCGATGCGGGAGTGAAGCGGTAATCACCAGCGAAACGTCCGAAGGCGACAACCTTGTTTCTGCCAACAGTGAGCATGACATAGGCATCATTCGGCGCCGAAAAGCGAACCAGCCATGTCCCGTAAACCGTCGCATGATTACCCCTGACCGAAGGATCTTCGGCCTTCCTCTTCTGTTTAATCGCCTCCCAGTCCTCATAGTCCGGGGATGACCAGTCGATGTCGCCGCCGAAGCCCCAGACGATTTCGCTATCTTCAATGGCACGCCGAAAGTCTGCGTGCCAATCTGCACCGGTGAGGCCGAGACGATAGATTCTTTGTGTCCGGTCCAGACCTCCAGTCTCGCTGTCGCCACGGTCATTTACCGCTCGTTCGCAGATCCGCTTGAAGATCCCGCTCTGCGGCTCAAGCCGAAACCCTGAGGTCGGCTCTTCTTCCTGTGGCGCTTCAGGATCTGCAGACCGGCCGGTCGTCGGTCGCAATCCCTCGACGAACTCTTCGTAGGACATCGACTGGTGGAAGGTCACGAACTCCACCCTCTCGGCCTCAACGAGACGCTCGTACTCCGCCATCAGGTCTTCGCGCTTATCATTGCCGCGCAGCTCTTCTGCGCGTGCGTCGCCTAGGCAAAGCCGGACCGCCTCCCAGGCCGTATGATAGGTCTTACCAGTACCGGGCGGCCCGTAGAGGATCAGGTTGGTCGCTTCGGTCGCCTTCTTTGCGGTTTGGTCGGTCATGGAAATTGCCTTGGCCTGATCTGCAAGCTTGAAAGTGAAAACGGTTGAACTGCTCGGGTTGGGTTCGGTGTGGGTGGGTGGGGATACCCGAGCCAGCTTTTGAAAAGTCTCGCCGCCGAGCGCTTGACAGATGTTCGGATGGGCGGCGGTCAGACCCATTTCCGTGGCAAGATCGCCGGCCCTGATTGAAACCTCGCCTTTGCCCTCTTCGCGCGCCGGCTCGATGTAGTAGTTGAGCGCACACAGCCTGATCCGATCCGCCTGGTCGATTAGATGTCCGAATTGCTGCGGCGGCGGTGATGGCTTGTTGTCGCTATCCACGATGACATAGCCCGCGTTGTAAAGCCGCGTCGCAGCGCTGGTCTTCTGGCTCCATCCACCGTTGATATTGTCGGTCTTGAGGATGTATCCGACAATCGGCTTGGTTGGATAGACAGGGTCCTTCCGCCGGCGTGTCGAGCGCACCCAAAACTGGCGTGGCTCGTCAAAGCGATCAAAAAAGTCCTTGTCCGCTCCACCCTTACTAGGGCGATAGATGTCATAGGCATCCATCGCCGTCTCAACTTCGCTGCGAGGGAACCGCGGTGTTGTGGGGCCGCTTCCTCGGGCTCCCGTCAAGCCGAGGGCACTCAGTGCCGCCAAAGTCAGATCGGCATCAAGATTGCCAAGCTTCCACGCATCAACGTCACGAAACCCTTTTCCTTTGAGACCCGCGTGGCGCCCTTCGCTGTCAATGCCGGAAGGAGGCTTGCGTTCGAGAGTGAAGCCCGCTGCACGCAACTGCGCGGCATGGTCTGAATGAAACCAGAGGTTGGGGTAATCATTAGTATACTCCAGGCACAATGACTTGCCATGAAGGTCGATCAGAGGGCCGAGATAGAGTGAGGGGGAAAATTCGGGATTTGGTCGGAGTTGTGAGGCCTTGATCACTTCGAATACAGATCGACGGTTCTCTGATACCGACCGCTTGGCCTCTAGCTCACGGATACGGTCCTCAAAGGGTTCCCAGTTCGTCATTGTGCGTCTTCCTCAAGTCAAACGATGCGCGCAGCAATCGTGAATAAGATGGTGACCAACGACATTCGCCCGGCGTGCCGCCAGATCTGCGCATGATCGCCCTACAATCTCAAACGCAAGCGATCCAAAGATGGCTCGCCTCAAGCGGTCGCAATCTTTCAGCTATCCAAAGGGGTGTCAATTACTGCCTGACGGGGCAAGTCCCTGAAAATAAAGAAATGCATGGTTCTTTCAGCCGACCGGCGCTTCATCCTGCCTGACGATGCGGAGCCTCTTCGGCACGATCAGCGACGGGGGTTTGCCCTTTGCTCGCATTCGCATAGAGAAACCGCGCCCGATCAGCGCGGCCGCCTCAACCAGCGTCTTCACATTGTTCGCATGGTGCTTGTGCTTGCCATGCGCGGGGTCGGCGAGTTGATAACCCTTCGCGGTGACGACCGGCTCCTCCACCACCCCAGCTCGGGAAGATATCCGTTTAATCCTTATGACACATCCGCGCATGCAGGTTCCTTTCTGGTCACTGTTGCGCCTGCCGTGCCGTCGCACTCGCAAGGAAGGTCAATCGGGAATCGGCTCGACAGGTCGCAGAAAACATTTGCCCCGCGGGGGTGACAAAATCTGGCATATCTCCAGACGACAAGTGTCGCTCACAAAGGCTCAGGACCTGGTCAGCATCATGCGACTGGCGGAGGCCCCTTCGCCCAAACTATCCGTGCGGTCGTCGGCGCTCCACACTGCCCATGCGGTCCACTGACCCTGCCGGGCATACCGGTCAGATGTTCGCAGCATAAGCCGTGTGACCGGAGTTGGGCAGCCCTTGCCGGAATGCCCCATAGCTGCGAGACTCTGACCAACCCCAGAAAACAGGCCGGACATGTCCACAGACTCCGTTGTGAGCCCTCCAGAACGTCTGACGCCGACCGAACCGCGCAGTTTACGCGACCCGCAGGTGATCGCGTATCGGCGTGGTCTGCTTGACTATCCGCACATGCGCCCGCTCACTCAGATGATCGGCGCCTTGCGGGACGAAGAGCGCGGCTACGTGCCCGATATGGACCCTCTCGACGGCGGGGTGGGGGCAAGGCTGCTCTTCCTGATGGAGAAGCCAGGCCCGATGACCGCACCGGGCGAAATCAAAAAACAAGGTTCCGGATTCATCTCTCGGGACAATGATGACCAGACCGCTGCGGCGATCTTCGGTTTCATGAACGCGGCCCGGATCCCTCGCGATCAGACGCTTCTGTGGAACGCGATCCCATGGTGGAATGGAACGATCAGGATCACGCCGCAGGAATGGCGGGATGGCCTGTCGCGCCTTGAGGCGCTGACAGCCCTTCTGCCCGACTTGCGTGGTGTCGTACTGGTGGGTAAGAAGGCCGAGCGCGCACGGGCGTTTCTGACCGAGCGTGGACTTTCTGTCTGGGCGTCGGCCCATCCATCCCCCAGAAACCGCGCCGCCTATCCCGGACGCTGGAACGTGATCCCCGAGATCTGGGCTGAAGCCGCCCGTTCGATCCTCTAGGCCGCGATCCTCTCAGGCGGCGGAGGCAAACCCAGCGGGTCGGAAGCGCACCTTTGCGTCGGGCCCGCGCGGGTCAAGGTCATAGAGATCGGGTCGGGCCGCAAGATAGGCCCGCCATGTCTGCACCCCATGCGCGGTAATCCTGGTCCCGTGCCGGGCGTGCATCATCTGGCCAAGCACCATGATCGCCATGCCAGCCCCCTCTCGACTGTGCTCGGCGATCAGCGCGCGGATCTTGCGATCAAGGTCAGACGCGCCGCTTGGCGACTTGGAAACTAGCGCGACCGATGGCTCTGCACCAATCTCCACGAACGAGTTGCAGGCCGCACGAAACGCCAGCGGCGCCTTGGCTTCGCCCACCCCTGTCACCTGTGCGCCGTGCTCCCGCACGCGTTGCGCCAGATGCGTGAAATCGCCGTCAGAGCTGACGATCACGAAGCGCGCAATCCCCTTGCTCAAGACAAGCTCCATTGCGTCGATGACAAGCAAGAGGTCGGATGCATTCTTCCCGGTTCCCGCATGGATCAGCCTGAAACCGACCGCCTTGTGCCACTCCGACTGACGCTGCGCATCTGCATAGACTCGCACCACCGTCGGGTCACCCATACCCTGTGCGACCGTCAGGATCAGGGCCGCATGCTTGCCCGAGAAGTTGTCGCCATCGACCAGAACCGCAACCGAGACCATGTAATCCTGCAGCGTGAATTCGTTTGCCCGAAAGGTTAGAGAAGAAATGCGCCAAAAATCTGGCCGCCTCTTGCACAGCGGAACCGCTTGATAATAAGTCATATTTTTCCGACTTCGGATATGATCTTGTCGGCGGCAGGGCTTCAGGAAGGACGACGATTGAAAACGCTTAAAGAAGCAGAAAGCCTGCTTGGCAGAGCCTGGCAGATCATGGCGGATGAATGTCGGGCGGTCCTCGGTGGAGAGCTTCACTACCAGGCCATGGCGTATCATGCGCTTCGCATGGCAGGTGTTCCACTGGCGCAGGTGGGAATGAACGTGAAGCAGTGGATTGCAGAGCCCACATCCGAGCTCTTCAGGCAGCTCTCATTGCGAAAGCCGGAAGCGTATCAGGGCGGCTTTGAACCGATCCCCGACATCGTGCTGTTCCGTCCGGAGATCGAGGGTGATTGGCGTCGGCGCAATCGGGACAACACCCTGCGACATATGCTGATGGCGATTGAGGTGAAGGCATCGGAACGGGCAGGCGGTCGCCTTTCACGCGCGGAGGTGCTGCGCGACATTCAGAAACTGTCGGCCCATCGACATGAGGTTCGACGCCTCGGCGCCGACATGACTCCCGTGATGATGGTCATTGATGTCGCCCCACTGCCTTCGGAGCGGATGCGCGCCGAGGATGTGGCCATTTGTCAGAAGACGGCAGAAGCCGAGGATGTGCGCTGGCTCTATCTTGGGTAGCATAAGCGGCAAATGACTGACCGACAGGGGCGTCAAGTTTGCGGCGTGATCCATAAACAGTGATAGCTGTGTTGGGATCTATGGTCGTTTGGCATAAGGGGGCAGTATGCTGTTTTTGGGATACGATCCGGGCGGGAAGGGAACTCACGGGGTCGCGGCGATTCAGGTTTCGCAAAGTGGCGAATTGATCGGCCGCCCTGTCTGCGAGATTGCGCAAGACGCCGGGGCCGCGTGGAATTGGCTCCGCCAACGCGAAGGGGCCTGTGCCCTCGGCATCGACACACTCCTCGCCTGGTCGCCGTGCGGTGGGCGGGCATGCGACGATGCGTTGCGCCGGAAGTATCGCAATCACGCCCCAACGGTCATCGCCCAGAACGCCCTTTACAGTTCCATGACGCTAAATGGTGCAATGGTCGCCCGTCGTGCGGAACGACATGGCCTTCCTGTGTTCGAAAGCCATCCAAAGCTGCTGACACGTGTGCTGCCGAACGAAGGTTCAGCATCCCAAAGTGTCTTGGCGGCCTATCGGACTATCAAGGATCTTGCGGGGGCAGCGCCGGCTGCAGCAAAGCGTGCCGACGATATGGCGGACGCAGTCGTTGCGGCCTGGTGCGCGGCGCAGGGGTTTCTTGGGCGCTGGACCGTCAATCTGTTCGATCTGCCGGGAGACGCGCTTGACCGCGTCACGTCAAGCGCGCGCTATCCCTGGCCAGAGCCAGTCTGAAACCCCCACCCGCTCAATACCGCGACTGCTCCCATAGGATACGGTGGTGGATACCCTCTGGCAGGGCGTGGTGCAGGCCCCACACGATCGTCTCGTCGTCCCCGCGCTTTGTCCCGGTTGGCGACCAGCTGAAGTAGGCGCCACCGGGATCATCCTCGCGATACTGCGGCTCCAGGCCCATGGCATCGCGCACGGCCTCAGCGTCGACCCTGGCTGTGCGGAAGACGATCTTGAAGATGAAGACCCCGTATCCCGTCGAGATCAGCGGGTTGTCCGCCAATTTGCTGGTGCGGCGCTGCAGGGGCTGGATATGTGCGGCCGTGAGCCGCGTCTCGCCCTGCCAATGATAGACGCAAGGCGCCTCGGGATAGTCGAGGCAGAGCACCCGGTCATTCTCGAGCCGTGGGTTCAGGTCCATCTTGTAGTGCCCGACAAAGACCGGCGGCGCATCGTCCGGATAGGCCGGGGTCGCCACCTCGGCAGGCAAGGGCGCGTCAGGCAGGCTGTTGCGATCGGGCACCGAAAGCGCCGCGCTGCGCCAGCTGCCGCCCTCTCGCCACCACGATAGGCGGACCTCATGGCGACTGTGGTTCCCCTTGTCGAGGAAAGAATAGCCTTCGGGCAAGGGCACCTCGCGGCCCGAGGTGATCAGCTTCACCGCACGGCCGAACTCGGTATCCTCACGCGCGATCTCGGGCAGATCCTCGGGTTGCAGCCTGCCATCGGGGCGGCGGGCGCGGATCACCTCGATCTCCGGCTCCGACCAGCAGGCGTGGATCAGGCGGAAGCCATCCGCCTCGTGCCACAAGGGCAGCGTGGAGAGAAACCACGTCGTCCACTCGATTGCCTCGGGCGTTCCGATGCCGAAGGCATCGACGAAGCTCTGGTGCTGATCGATGTTCTTCTGGATATGCGCGCGCAGGGGCTTCCCGTCGTTCCCGGTGCGGTGAAAGAGGATCGCGTTCAGTTCATGGTTCCCCATCACGGCCAGCGCCTCGCCACTGTCGATAAGCCCGCGCACACGCTCCAACACGACGCGGTCGTCAGGCGTGAACTTGGGCGCTTTGCCGGCGTCGATGAAATCGCCAAGGAAGGCCGGGCGCGACCCCTTCGCCGCCGCGAGACAGGAGTCGAGCAGCGTCAGATTGGCGTGAATGTCGGGGATGATGGTCAGCATCGTATTGATTTCCTTTTCTGTCTGCCATTGACCATGCGAGGCCAAGGCGTGCAAGCGCCGCGGCGGCGTTGCACCTATGGTTGTGCGGGGGCGGGTTCAGACGCCGGGATACCAGGGCCACATCGCCTCGGCGAAATCACGGTCAGGCTCCTTTGCGGTGTGCAAGTCAGCCGCGATGCGGTCGATCAGATCGGCGCATTCGACCTGCCGCCGCCAGGCGTGGGACATGACTTGGTCGGGGAAGATCAGGCCCAGCAGGTTGCCTGCGATGGCGCCCGTGCTGTCGCTATCCCCGGAATGCGTCACCGCGATCCGCAGGCCATGCTCGAAATCCGTCGCCACCCGCGCGGCATAGAGGGCAATCGACAGCGCCTCCTCCGCAACCCAACCGCCGCCCAGCCGTTCGACCGTCGCGGGCAGACCGTCTGCCGGGGCAGTGATGGCACTGGCGATGGCGCGTAGGGTCGGTGCGTCGAAGGACATCTGCTGCACCCGTCGCAGCGCCTCGTCCAGCCGGTTGCCGTCGAGCACCAGCGCCAGCACATGGGCGAAGGCGCGGGCGGCGTCGCGACCGGTCTGGTGACCATGGGTCAGGTGCGAGCATTGTTCGGCCAGCGTGTCGATCTGTTCGGCCGTGCCCAGCAGACCGACCGGGGCCACCCGCATGATCGTGCCGCAGCCCTTGCTGTCGTTTCTGGCCATGTCGCCAAAGTGACGGCTCTTGCGCAGGGCGGAAAGACAGGTGTTGCCTGGGGCGCGACGGCGGTGCAGGCGCGGATCGCACACCAGCCCCTTGCGCTCGATCCCTTCGATCAACCCGGTTTCGCTCTGCGTCAGCAGCCAGCGTATCAGCGCATGGTGGACGACCGATGGCGGGTGGCAGATACCCTTGGAGTGTGCCCGCACCACGGCCCGGATCAGCCCCTCCGCGGTGAAGAGCGTCATCTGCGTGTCGTCAGTGATCGCCGCCGGAACACCGTCATGGGCAAGGATGCGGTCCACGCCCTTGGGGAACCGGACACGGATGCGGTCGAGGCCCCAGAACTCGATCTCGGCGCCAAGGGCGTCGCCGATCGCGCCACCGAAGAGGCTCGCGCGGATCATCTGGCGGCGGCGGTCGCCCTCGACAAGAAGTGCCTCCAGCCAGCCGCGTTGATGCGGCAGCGGTCGGGCACCCGAACGGGCCTTGGCGATGACCTTCAGTGCTGAGGCGAGGCTTTCGCCCCGTTCACATTGCAGCAACGCCGCGACAACTGCCGTGCGCTCAAGCCCGGCCTTGCAATGGATGACGACGCGACCGCCAGCCTCAAGCCGCTGGTGCAGCACCGGGGCGATGCGGCGCCAGTCGTCATGCCAGCCGCGCCCCGGGGCCTGGGTGTCAGGGATCGGCAGGTGCAGCCATAGGATGCCCGCCTCCCGCAGCGCCTCTCCCATCCCGTCGACGCCCAGTCGTTCCATCTCGGCCGTCTCGGTCAGCGAGACAATGATGTCGGTCTTCCACAGCTTCAGGCGCAGCACATCGGCGGCAAGATCGCGGCGCCATTCCTCGCCCAGCGAGGACGGGCCCCTGCGGCCGGGACAAAGGGTCATGCCGACCTTGCCACGGGCAAGATCAAAGCTGTCGATCATCAGGGGGTGACTGTCGGACGTGCGCATCTGGTATCTCCACTTGGACTTAACTCTTGTGCTTGTGATAGCAGCGGGAAAACATCGCCGCCGGGATGCTCGGGATTTTCCGCATGGGTCAGACATACTTCGCCTTCTACTGGACGTTCCCGGTGCCCTGGGTGGGCTTCACCAGCCTTCCCGGGGATCTGGACGAGGCAGCCGCCGCCAGCCGGACCATCCGATATTCCCGCCAGAAGGCACGGGCGCATGTGGCGCAGCAGGGCGGCACGATGGCGCCAAAGGGCGAGGTCGCGATCATCGAGCTTGCACCGGACCGGGGCAGCCCCGAGATCGGCGACGCGTTCCGTGCGCTCCTCGACAAGGCAGCGACGTGCGGGGCAAAGGTGGTCATCGTCGATTTCTCGGGCCACAATGGCTGGCGCGGTCACCAGTATCTGAACCAGCACTATGACCACCCCTGCTGCGAGGTGGTCCGCGCCGCCTATGAGGATGTGCATCTGACGGGCCTCAACCCCTACGATCACTTCGAGAAATGGCGCGAGCGGACACGGGAGAAGATCGCAGCCAAGCCAGACCACCGCTCCGCGGTCCTCGATGCACTGGCCGAGATCGACGGCGTGTCGTTCCCCGCTCGCGCCATTGCGCTGAACGCACTGGGGCTGCAAACCCATGGCGGCAAGCTCTGGACCGGGGACAACCTGCGCAAGTTCCTGCAGGGCTGAGGGTCAGCTTTCAGCCAGCCCCCTGCCCCGCCAGAAGCTCATCGACCCAGCGAGGCACCATCTCGGTCGCGGGGCCATAGAACCCGGCCCGGAACGGCTTGCCAGTGCGCATCAGGTTGATCTCCAGCAGTCGCGCTCCGTTGCGCCGGGCAATGCCGCCCAGCCCCGCAGCCGGATAGACCTGCCCCGAACTGCCGATCACCACGAAGAGTGTGGCCGCGCGCGCGAGTTCACCGATCTGCTCCATATGATAGGGCTCTTCGCCAAACCAGACCACGTCGGGACGCGTGGCGGGGCCCGCACAGTGCGGGCACGGATCGGTTGGCGCCATGACCTCGGGCGCAGGCCAGCGATGACCGCAGAGCGCACAGCGCGCCGTCAGCAGCGAGCCATGCATGTGCAGGATATCGGTGTTGCCTGCGCGTTCGTGCAGGTCATCGACATTCTGGGTGATCAGGTGAAACGATCCCTTCCAGTCTCGCTGAAGCCGCGCCAGCGCGAGATGCGCGGCGTTCGGCTCGGCATCCAGACAGGCGCGGCGGCGCAGGTTGTAGAAGTCATGCACCATCTGCGGGTCGCGGGCAAAGGCCTCGGGCGTGGCAACCTTCCGCAGGTCGTATTTCGCCCAGAGACCATCGCTGCTGCGAAAGGTGCCAAGACCGCTTTCGGCGGAGATACCCGCCCCGGTCAGAACGACCAGCGCGGGGGCGGCGGGGGCGGCGATCATCAAACCGCCTCGATCCCGGCGGGTTCCCAGGTCCCGGGGAAGGCATCCTTCGGCTGAAGGGCCCGCGCCTGAATTTGGGCGCGGCGCGGGCTCCCGGTCACCACGATGTCCAGCAGCCGCAGGGGATGCTCGGCAAACGACATGAAGGGCAGGCGCCCCGCCGCATGGGCGCGCACAAGCCGATCGAGCGTCGCAGGCTCCATTTCACCCGCAGGCATCTTCCCGACATCACCGTCGATCAGAACAGACACTTTCAGCCCCTTGCCCGATGGCGGCTTGGTCAGCAGGAAGTGGTATTCTGGGATAGGGGTCATTTCGTCGTCCTTTCGTAAATCCGGCGGGGCGCGAATCTGCTCCAGCCATGCAGATCCTTATGCAGCATGACCACGACAGAAATGGTCACACCCCTGCCCGGCAGGTGCAGAATCATTCTGGAACAAGAGCTTGCCCGGAAGAAAGGCGCAATAAGCCTCCAAAATGGATACGTCCGGATCTGTCGTATCGGCATGTCATTGTCTTCCTCAACACGGAGATGAAGACATGGCACTTGAAAAGAAACTCGCCCTCGAACTTGTGGCAACGATCGCCGAGCGGTTTGGTCCCGCAAGCGGTATCTCACACGTGCTGCCCCGGTGGATCGAAAGCTGCGCTGACATCGAATGCCCGCCACGTCCGAAAAACCCGCCCGCGCAGGGTTGGTGGGAGCAGGTGCGCCGCCTGGCGCGCAAACAGGCTGACCGATACGAGGACTGCAGCGGGGATACTGCTTACATCAACATCACTCGGCTCTCATCACACTTTGGTCTCTCCGACCTCGAAACCCAGATCTTCACCTTGTTCGCACTTCGCAAATTGTCCGATAATTTTGAGAACTTGGTCGATGCAATCGTGAACACCGGCGAAGTCACTCCGGTGGGCCTCGTCGCGCAGTTCTCTGGCTCTAGTGAAGCGGAGGTGCGAGCCGCGCTGCGCGCCACTGCTCCTCTGCAAACCCTAGGTGTTCTCCAAGAGGCTCGGCGCCCAGAGCTGGATCGCATGCCTTTCGAGGTTGGCGAACGCCTCTGCCATGCCATACAATCTGACGTCGAAAGCATGGAAGAGCTGATCGCGTTGCTGTTTCCTAGGGCACCCTCGCCGGAAGCGGAATGGCAGGACTTCAAGATGCTAGGACCCCAAGCGGAGCTCGCGCGCTCACTGCTCCGCCACGCCATGAAGTCGGGAACGTCGGGGATCAATATCCTGCTCTACGGTGTGCCTGGAACTGGCAAGACCGAGTTCTGCAAGGTCCTCGCCCGTGAACTGGGGGCCGATCTCCGTGCCGTCGGAGAAACCGATGAACACGGAAGCGAGCCCTCGCGCGGCGATCGCATGTCCGAACTCCGCTTGGCCAGTCGTATGTTCGCCAAGCGCAGGGACACGGTTCTGCTGTTCGACGAGATGGAAGACCTGCTCGGAGACGGTGCTGGCAGCGGCATCTTCCTGTTCCGACCCAGATCGCGCTCAGGCTCGAAAGTCCATTTCAACCGCATACTCGAGACCAACCCGGTGCCGGTGCTCTGGACGACCAACTCGATCGACGACTGCGACCCGGCGTTCCTGCGGCGCATGACATTCTCGCTCGAAATGCGCCCGCCTACCGGGGAGATCCGTTCGCGGATCTGGCAGCGGCTGGATCAGCGCATCGCACTGGGGATCGACACCGGCACCCTGCGCGAGATGGCAGAGGCCAACCCGCTCCCGCCGGCCCTTGTGGCCGATGCGATGCGGGTGGCGCGGCTCTGCGAAGGCGGTGTCGAAGTCTTCAGCCAGGTGCTGGAGGCGGCGGCACGGGTCACGAATGGCGGCGTCGCCCCGGCCCGGCAAGCGCGGCCAGATCGCCCGTGGGAGCCTGAACTGGCGCAGGCAGACTGCGACCTGGGGCGGATCGAGGCACTGGTATCGAAACCCGATGCGCCCCGGCGCCTGTCCTTCTGCCTCGAAGGTCCCCCCGGCACCGGCAAAAGTGCCTGGGCCCGCCATCTGGCCGGGGTGATGCGCCTGCCAGTCATTGAGAAGCGCGCCTCGGACCTGCTCTCGATGTGGCTGGGCGGATCGGAGCAGAACATCGCCCGCGCCTTCGCATCGGCGCGCGCCGAAGGCGCGATGCTGATCTTCGACGAAGCCGACAGCCTGCTCTCTGACCGCCGTGGCGCGCGCCAAAGTTGGGAGGTGACACAGGTCAATGAAATGCTGACCTGGATGGAAAGCCACCCCCTGCCCTTCGTCTGCACCACGAACTTCGTCGAACGTCTCGATCCGGCCACGCAGCGGCGCTTCACGTTCCGCGTCCGCTTCGACTGGCTGACGCGCCAGCAGCTGCCCCACGCCTGGGCCTCCCACTTCGGCATGCCTGCCCCGCAGGATCTCGGTCGGCTGAACCACCTCACGCCAGGCGACTTCGCCAATGTCGCACGACGGATGCAGGTGCTGGGCCAGGACGACCCAGACGAGATCCTCGAACAACTGCGGCGCGAGTGCGACGCCAAGCAGGGAACGTCACGCCCGATCGGTTTCGGGCGTTGACAGGCCGTTCCGCCGTGGCGAAGGTGTCAGCCATAATTATTGGTGAAGCAATGCGTTATGGTCGTCTGGCAGACCTCCTGAGGATCGCGGTGGCGATGCAGGGGTCAGCCGAAGGTCTCAGCCTTCTGGAGATTGCCGACATGTGCGGCGTCTGTCGTCGTTCCGCCGAGCGCATGCGCGACACCCTTCTGTTCGTTTTCCCACAGATCGAGGAATTGCCGCCCGACGACAACGGCCGCAAGCGCTGGCGCTTTCCGCCCGGCACTTTGGGCCGGATGGTAGAACCCTCGCTTGACGAGCTTGCTGCCGCGCACCGCGCCGCAGCCATCGCCCGCCGCGAAGGTGACATCGACACGGCCGAGACGCTCGCACGGCTGACGGCCAAGGTGCAGGCGATGCAGCGCGGCGACCAGCGTCGCAAGCTCTCGGCTGATCTGGAGGCGCAGTTGTTGGCGGATGGCGTGGCCTTTCGCCCAGGCCCGCGTGAACGCATCGCCCCGGAGACTCTGTCGACCCTGCGCGAAGCCATCCTGGCCGGGGTCATGATCTCGGCCGATCACCGCGCCCGCACCAGCGGCAAGCTGTCGCGCAACACCCGCCTCGGCCCGATCGCGCTGCTCCTCGGCGACGGGCGGCAATACCTTCTGGCCTGGAGCGAATACCAGGATGACCTGCGCCTCTTTGCCCTGGCCGGGTTCGAGCAGATTGAACTTGAGCCCGACGTCTACACACGCCCCGAAGGTTTCGACCTGCAGGATTGGCTGGCCGATAGCTTTGGCATCTGGCGCGAAGAACCCCAGGACGTCGAATGGCGCTTCATCCCCGAGGTCGCGGACGAAGCCGCGTCCTACATCTTCCACCCCCGCCAGGAAACTGAGCGTCTGGAGGATGGTTCGCTGGTCGTCCGCTTCAGGGCGGGCGGCCGGCAAGAGATGCAATGGTATCTGGCCCGGTGGGAGGGGAAGGTGGAGGTGCGGTTCGGAAAGTTGGAAGTCAACGGAACGGGTCCCGATGCGGCTTGACCACGTATCACCAATTTTAGTCCAAGAAAGGAACTAGTATGGCGTATCCAATTCAAATCAGGATCAGCTGGCGACCCACATATCAGACTTACGATGAACCATCTCATGACCCCGCCTACAATGAAGGCAACGACGAGGAAATCGTCTCGTATGATTGTTTCAATTTTCTAAGGAGCGGAACCTCACCGGCATCATATTTTTATGGTTATTTTCCCCTCAAAAGACTCGGCGAAGACGCGGATATAGATTTATCCAGGATTGACCCAGACATTGGCTCCGCCGAGAGTGTCGAGTGCCCAATGGTATTTTGGGTCGCGCGCAGGCCACTTGATAATGCGATGTGCCTCATTGGATGGTATGAGAATGCCACCGTATTCAGCTCTCCCCAACCATTTCCGCCAAGCTACCTCAAGCTCCATAACTCAGAAGGGCAATCATTCTCTGATCTGAAATATCGAGTTCGCTCGAAGAGAGCTGTCTTGATCCCGGAAGAGTATCGACCGGCCATTGGCGATTTGAGAGATTTCGGGCTTAACCAAAAGCACGCTATCAACCGGCACCTCTTTTTGGACGAACGTGCGCCTTACGCAACCTCGCAGCAAAAATACAGGCAACGGCTAGAGCAACTGCATTTGCAAGTTGAATCACTTTCGTTCACTAATATCGCAGACAGCATGAGTATTAAAGAGACTCGAGCTAAGATACTTAGTGAGCGCCTTGAGAGGCAAGGTCAATACCACCATGTGCGCGCTCGCCTAGGGTCAACTTGCCAATCCTGCGGTTTCGACCCTCACTCTACTCGTGAACCAAACGTTTCAGAAAAGTGTCTCGAAGTCCACCATAAGGTTCCTTATTCTGAACTTGCAGAGGGAGAGACGCGCTTTCTTGGCTTGGAGCATTACGCGCTTCTTTGTGCGAACTGTCACCGTGCGATTCATGCATCCGGTCGGTTGGATGATATCGACGGATTGTCAAAGCTGGTGCTGCCGCGATGATCGAACATATCAGGGCCCTACCCCATGCACACCCCCTTCCTCGTCGCTGACCCGCACTCGGGCCTCCACTACCGGCTGACTGATGCGCGGCTGGCCGAGTTGTCGCTGGCGCCCCGGCCCGCCGAATGGGTGCCGGGGCGGGTGATTGTGGCGGAGTCTGATCCGGTCTGGGCCGAGAGCCTCGCCAATGCGCCGGTCGAGACCATTGCGGCGGTGTCACACGCGCTGGAAGGGTTGGTGCTTGCCACGCCCGACCTGCGCCCGCCTGCCGCGCTCAACTTGCCCGATAGCCGGGCGCAGCGGCATCTGGCGGCGCTGGTCGCCCTCTGGCAGGCGATGGGCGATGCCCTGCCCGAGGGGCTGGCGACGGTGCGCCATGTGCTGACCCTGCCCACGGGTCAGTTCCTCGATCGGCTTCCCGTGGTCGAGGGCTCGCTCGATCCGCTGGCACCGCCGGCGATGCGCGCGCTCTACGATCGCCTGCAGGCCGAGTTCGGGACGGTTGCGCCCCTGCCCGCGCCGGATGGCGCACCCGAGGACACCCGCCTGGCAGCCTTGCAGGCCGGACTTGCGCGCCCGGAGCTGGCATCAGGCCCTGTGGATGAGACGCTCACCTTCTACGGCCTACGCGATGCCGCGCTCTGCGCCGATTTCGCCGCCGCCCGTGCCCGCGCACTGATCGAGGCGGGATGCCCTGCGCGTGAGATCGCGGTGATGACGGCGGCCGATCCGCTCCAGCTTGCCCGTGCCTTCGCCGAGCAGGGCGTGCCGCTCTCGGGCCTGCCTGCGACCCTGCCCGAGCGTGACGTCGCGGGCGAGACACTGCTGCATCTGCTGCTGGCCAAGCGCCCGCCGACGCCTGCCATGGTGCTGGCCTCGCTCTGCCTCTCCCCCCTCATGCCATGGGGGGCGCAGACCGGCCGCGATCTGGCCGAAGCGCTGATGCAGGGCAGCTTCCGCGCCCGTGCGCTGGAGGCCACGCCCGAGCACAAGGCGCTGTGGGATGACATCCGCGCCCCGGCCGCCAGTCTTGCCCAACTGCGCTTCCTCATGGACCGGATCTGCGACCGGCTGACCGGTGGGGCCTCGCTGCGCGCGCGGCTCGCGCCGCTGCTGATCGGCGAGGGCAGCCCCGACTGGGAGACGATGCTACGCAGCATTGCGATTGCCCCGCCCACGCAGTCCGACCCCGCCCGCACGCTTGAGGGGGTCAGCCTCTGGCAGGCCGGTGAGAGCCCATGGCGGCGCTGCCGGCACCTGATCGTGACCGACTTCACCGAAGGTCTCTATCCCACCCGCCCGCATGCCAATCCGCTGTTCCTCGACAGCGAGATCGCCCGCATCCGCGAGACGACCGGCCTTTCCCTGAGTGGCCGGGCCGAGGGGCTGGCGCGCAGCCTCGCGCTCTTTGACGAACAGCTGCGCGCCGTGTCCGGCAGTGTCACTTTCCTGATCCCCTGGCGTGACATGGCGGGGGCGCGGCTTGCGCCCTCGGCAGGGCTCTCGCTGGTCGCGCGGGCGATCGAAGGACGTGATGCCGCGGATCTCGTCATCGACCTTGCCCGCCAGAACCCTGCCGACTGGCCGGCGCCGCATCAGCGCCCGCTGGCCCTTCCCGACCCCCCTGCCCCGCCCGAGGCGCTGGATCTGGGCGGCCGCGACCTGCTGGGCCTGCGCCGGGACGAGGCGGGGCTGACGCTGCCGCAGTCGCCCAGCCGTCTGGAGACGCTGCTCGTCAGCCCGCTCGCCTGGCTGCTTGATGAAATGGGCGCGAAGGATCTTTCCTGGTCGGCCGAGGATCTGGACGTCATCGCGCGCGGCAACATCGCGCATGATGTCTTTGAGCACGTCTTCCTGCCTGACCAGCCCCTCGCTGACGACACGGCACTGACCGAAGCTGTCGCCGTTGCCTATGACAACGCCCTGACCCGCCACGCGGGCTTCCTGCGCAGCCCGTCCTGGGAGATGGAGCGCAAGGGGCTTGAACGCGATATCACCCGCGCGGCCCTGCGCTGGCGCGACCACCTGCGCGACCTCGGCGCGCGGACGCTGGGCAACGAGTTGTGGCTGCAAGGCGAGGCTCATGGCATCCGCCTGCGTGGCAAGGCCGATGCGATCCTCGAACTGCCGGATGGCGCATTGCTGGTGGTCGATCACAAGAAAAGCGGGACCAGCGGTCGACGTCGCCGGATGGAGGCGGGCTGGGACCTGCAAGCCGGTCTCTACCGCGACATGATCGCCCGCCCGATCCGGACCGAGGGCGACGACATGGGCCCGCTGATCGGCCGCAAGCTTGGGGTTGCCTATCACCTGATGAACGATGGCGGGCTGCTCTCTAGCGGCATTGCCCTGACTGCAGGCGGCCCGGCCCGCGATATGGGCGATGCGATCAGCGATGCCGCGGTGGCGCAGCTGGCCCGACGGCTGGCCGAGGTTGGCACGGGCCACATCGTGCTGAACACGACAGAGGACGCCGATTTCTTCCGCAAGGAAGCCGGCCTTACCCCCTATGCGCTGACCGAGGGCTCGGCCCTCGTCACCGCCTTCCTGCGCGAGGCCCCCGAGGAATGAACATGGAATTGAACATGGACGGCGGCCTTGTCATCGTCCCCGCTGGCGCCGGCGCCGGCAAGACCCACCGCATCAAGACCCAGCTTGCCGATTGGGTGAAGCGCGGTCTGGTGCGCCCCGAACGCATCCTCGCCGTCACCTTCACCGAGGCTGCCGCGAGCGAGTTGCGCGAACGCATCCGCGCGGGACTTCTCGCCGAGGGGCTGGTCGAGGGCGCGCTGGCGGTGGAGCGGGCCTATGTCTCAACCATCCACGGGCTGGGACTGCGCCTGCTGACCGAACACGCGCTGGCCGCAGGCGCCTCACCACAACCGCGCCATCTGGGCGATGCCGAGCGGGATCTGCTGATCCGGCAGGCGCTGGCCCATGCCCGCGCGCTGGACCCGATCAAGGCCGATCCCGAACGCTATGGCTATGCCGCCGACTGGCAAAAGGGCGAGACGGTCGAGGATTCCTTGCGCGGCCGGGTTCTGGCAATGATCGACCTGCTGCGCGCGCTCGGCGATACCGGCCGCGACCCAGGGCTGATCCCGCCGGCGCTTGCGCGGCTCGATGCGGTGCATGGCCCGGTGCTGGCCGACCCCGAGGCTGCGACCAAGGCACTGACCGATGCGGTGGCCGAGATGCTGGCGGCCTTCCCCGATGGCGGCATGGAAACCGTCACGGCCAAATCCAACATCGAGAAGCTGGAGAAGAACCTCGCGCTCTTCCGTCGCGTTCAGCGCGACCGCAGCCTTCTGGGTCGTGACTGGGGCGTGTGGCAGTCTCTGCGCGATCTGTTCGTCTCAAACCGGAACAGTAAAACACCGCCGGGCTATGACGATCTGGCCGAGGCCATCATGGCCGCGGCCGAGGTCCTGCCACAGCACCCTGGCCCGCTTCAGGACGCCAAGCAGCATCTGTCCTGCCTCATCGCTTGCGCGCAGGAGGTGATGACCGCCTATGAGGCACGCAAGAAGGCGCTTGGCCTGATCGACTTTGCCGACATGATCACCGGTGCCGAGCGGCTTCTGCGTAACGACCCCGCCGTGCGTCAGGCCGTGCTCGACGAGGTGGACTGCGTCATCATCGACGAGTTTCAGGACACGAACCCGGTGCAGTTTGCGCTGCTCTGGCAGTTGGGGCGCTTTGCCCCGCGCACGCTGCTGGTGGGCGATGTCAAACAGTCGATAATGGGCTTCCAGGGGGCGGATGCGCGGCTCTCGACCGCGCTCGCGGCAGCCAATCCGCAGGCGATCCAGCCGCTCGAGAAGAACTGGCGATCGACGCCCGCCGTGATGGCCTTCATCAACGCGATGGGCACGGGGCTGTTCGGTGCGGGTTACACGCCGCTGGCCCCGACCCGCGCCCCGGTCGATGGCCCCGCTCTGGAGGTTCTGCAGGTTACAAAGGGCCGGACTGTGCGCAGCGGCTCCAGACCGCCCGAACACATCGCCGAACGCATTGCCAAAATGCTCAGCGGGGCCGAGATAATCACCGATCGACACTCGGGTCAGGCGCGCGCGATCCGTCCCTCGGACGTGGCGCTACTGGTCTGTCGCCATGTCACCGCCGGTCGCTATGCCGAGGAGTTGCGCGCGCGCGGCGTGCCGGTCCGTATTTCCGAGGATGGCTGGGCGCAAAGCCCGGTGGTGCTGGCTGCCCGCGCAGCACTGGCCTATGCCGCCAACCCTGCCGACATCCACGCAGGCCTACTGCTGCGCACACTGGGCCCTGATCCGCTGCCGCTGGAACAGGCCATGGCACGGCAGATCGACGGGATGCTGGCGGACGACCCGGCGCTGATGCGGCTGGCTGCGCTGGCGGATCGGCTCGCCCATCTGCCGATCACCTCCGCGATTGATCTGGTGATCGAGACTGCTGGGCTTCGTCCCTGGGCCGACGGGCTGCCCGAGCCCGACCAATCCCGCGCAGACCTTCTGCGCCTCGAGGCCGAGGCCGAGGCCTTCGAGGGCGCGCACCGTGACCTCCGAGCCGCCTCTGGGTTCCATGGCGACACCGCCAAGGTGTTCCTCGGCTGGCTCGACGCACGCGCCGGAGAGCGCGACTTCGACCGCAGGCCCGACCCTTCGGCCGACAGCGCAGAAGCGGTGGAGATCGTGACCTGGCATGCCTCGAAGGGCCGGGAATGGCCCGTCGTGGTGGTGACCGAATTCGACCACGCCATCGCCGAACGCCCCGGCACCACCTCGACCCGCTTCGAGGCGCTCGACCGGATTGACGACATGGCGGCCGTTCTGGCCTCGGCCCGGCTGATCCACACCCCGTCTTTCGCCGCGCCCGAAGTCAAGGCGCGTTTCGTCGAGGATCGCCGAGCGGACTTCGAGGCCAATGCCCGGAACCTCCTCTATGTCGCGCTGACCCGCGCCCGCGACCGGCTGGTGCTGGAATGGCCCGCCTTTTTGAAGGAACGCGAGGAAGAGGCACCCGAAGCCAGCTGCCTTTTCCATGTGTTCGAGGATAATTGTTCGCCGGTTCTGGGTGCCGGTGAACTTCGGATCGGTGGTGTCGCCTGCCCGGCGAATGTGACTGGAGTGCCCGAACAGGCCGGGTTCACTGAATTCGGCACCGGCACTACAGACCGGCCGGCGCGCCCAGGGGCGGGCGTCCCCCTGCCCCCGGTGCCGCAGAGCCCCTGGCGGCTGCAGCCCTCGCAACTCTCAGCGCGCGGGGCAGCGCCGGTCAGCCGGGGCATCACGCTTGGCCCGGCCTGGGGCACAGTCGCAAACGATGCCACCCGTGGCACTGCGCTGCACCTGGCGCTGCGCACCCACCTGACCCGCCCTGAGCTTGCCCCTGCCCTTCCCGAGGCAACCGGGCTTGATCCGGATACCCTGGCGGCGGTCAGAGCCCGTGCCGAGGCGCTGAAAGGCTGGCTAACCTCGCAAGGTTACACCCGCCTCATCTGCGAGATCCCGATTCTCGGCCAGACCCCGGAGGGCGCCGAGATCCCCGGCACAATCGACCTGCTGGCCATCGGCCCGGATGGATGCATGCTGATCGACCACAAGTCGGGCGGCACCGGCACAGGACTTGGCCCCTACTGGCCACAGCTCGCCGCCTACGCCCGGCTGGTTCCCGAGCTGCTTCCCCAGTCACGCCTCCGCGGTGCCGCGATCTTCTGGATCGACCACGGAACGCTGGAGGTGGTGGAGATCGCCGAGGCATGCGGTTCATCGCTATGATCCCCGTTGAATACTCGTAAGCGTGACGAAGGGTTCGTACCTAGAAAAGCGCCGTGGTCTTCCCATGTGCCGAACCAGAGTATCCGGCAGAGACGACATATCACATCAATGATCGTTTAGTTTCTGGATGCCAAGCGTCCCGCCGGCCCGATTTTTCAACGATCATTGACGCAAGACACATCCTGACCCATATTCTCTTCGCATATCAACGATCATTGAAGTCATGGCTCCATACACTCCCTTCCTGCTACAAACTCCCGCAGACCTTGGCCGCGCCATACGCGACCGTCGGCTTGCGCTTGGGCTGACACAGGCCGATGTGGCGATGCAGAGCGGCGTGTCGACCCCCACCGTCAGTGCAATCGAAAACGGCAAGGAAACTGCGCGCATCGGCCTCGTGATGCAGATATGCCGGGACCTTGGACTGCAGCTGACGGCAGGAGTCTGATCCATGCTGGAGCTCGATATATTTCTTGAGGCGTTGCCCGAGCCGGTCGGACGCCTGACCCGGCAGGATGATGGAAGTGTCTCGTTCCGCTATGTGCGAGACGCCCTCCCCCATCCGCTCTCGCTCTCGCTGCCGGTCCGCGAGATGCCCTTCGACGATGCGACCACGCGCAGCTTCTTCGCCAATCTCCTGTTCGAGAATGCGCAGCGCGAACAGGTGATGCAGCGCCATGGGCTCGACTACTCCGACGTGGTGGGGCTTCTGGAGCATCTGGGTGCCGACTGCCCCGGTGCGATCTCATGTGTGCCCTTGGGCGCAGGGCCTGCCAAAAGGCCGGGCAATTTGCTGAACGACTACGACATACTCGACCCAGCCGAACTTCAGCGCATCATGACCTCGCTGCGAGACTACCGGCGTGTTCCGGCCGAGACGCGCGATCCGTCGCCACTTGCCGGCGTGCAGGGCAAGATCGCACTGGCGCGCCTACCGGACGGAAATTTCGCTCTGCCAAAGCCCGGGCTGAACGTGCCGACGACCCACATCCTCAAGGTGCCCCGTGCCAACGAGTCGGTCAGCATGATACAGGAGCACCTGCTCATGCGTCTGATGGCGGGTGCGCAGGCCCATCCTGTAGCCGAGACCGAGATCCTTGGTGAGGGCGATCTCCACGGCCTGCTGGTCTCCCGGTTCGACAGGGTCGTCGATGGCGCCAGCGTGCAGCGCCTTCATCAGGAAGACTTCGCCCAGGCCCTGGGCCTCGGTCCACATCTGAAGTATCAGCGCAATGGAACCCCGTCCCGGTGTTTCAGCGCCGCGGCGGTTGGCGGCCTGCTGACCCAGACTGAGAACCCCGGGAGCGCGCGCCAGGCATTTCTCGAAGTGACGCTGGTCAATCTGCTGCTTGGAAACACCGACAATCATGCGAAGAACCACGCGCTCCTCTATCTGGGTCCACGCCCGCAGTTGGCGCCGGTCTATGACGTGGCGCCGGTGCTGACTGACGCCAACGTCCTGCACCAGCTCTCCTTCGACGTCGGTCGCGCCCAGATGACCGACGATATCACTGGCGAAGACATTGCCAGCTTTGTCAGAGATCTCGGGTTCCCGCGCCTGACCCCTGCCCTATCACGACGGATGCGCACAATCGTAGCCGAGGTCGCATCACATATCACCGAGATGGGCGGTCCTACCCGCAAACGCATCGGCGATGCGATCGCAGAACAGACCCGCTGGCTGGCGGCGGCGCTCAACCTTGAGATCACTATTCCTGAACGCGATGCCCTGGTGATCAACCGCCCCTGACTTACTAGAATGCTAGAGTATGGGACGGTTTCGGAACCGATTGAGCCTTAAGCCCGCCCCGCGACCGGCAGATAGACCAGCGGCACATCCGTCATCTGCTCCACACTCGCCAGATAGTCGGTCCCAGAGATGTTCCGAGCCGACAGATCCGCAGCGAGCGCAGATTGCGAGATGATGGCGGCGACGGACTCTCTCAGCCCCCGCACCAAGGTCGAAGCAGCCGGGTCAGCGGCACGACGAGCCGATGCGAATTCGTCGGCAGTCTTGCACTCTGCAGCGATTCGCCGGGTGAGGCCATCGGGAGAAAGCGGCCGCGAGAGGTCGAGAAATCTCTGTGCTTGCCTGGACGCGAGAGAGGACGCTGCCGTCAGCTCATTGATCTGGAACAGCGCGCGGCTCCCTGCCTCATGGCACAATCGAATCGCAGCAGCAACTGACCACAGGGCATCCAGATCGGCCTCGGTCACGCGGCCTTTACTGAACCGATCGACCTGTCCGCGAAAATGCACCTCCAGCTGTCCGGCACAAATCGCGAGCTGCCGCTGTGAGGCCTCGGCGGTAGCAGTCCGCCGACGACGAAGCGACAAGGTTTCCACGTCATCCAGTGCCGTGGTGATATCGCCGAACAACCGGCGCAAGTCATCTGACCGCCGATCCGCCGTCACAGCATCAATGCGCTGATCGAGGCGTGCCAGGTGTTCCTCGATCGCGCTAAGTCGCTTCATCATCATCGCGAAGCCCGCGACCGAGACACCGAGGCCGACACCAGAGACTGCCAGACTACCGATCTGCAGAGCCTGCAGCAGGTTCAAGGTCTCACCCATCTCGGAGAGTTTTGACATGATCATTGTGTCGCCCGCAAGATTGGCGGCCACATGCAAGGGCTGGAAAACAGGTATCCCTGCAGCACCCGAAAGCATCTGGGTCAGCAGTCCTGTCTGCTGAACATGTCCAACGATCTGGCCACTGACGCTGTCCTTGAGGATTGCACCAAACAGCTGCACCTGGCCGGAAGCCACCTGTGCTGCGAGACCGGCGGGAATGGAGTAGAGCAGGGGTATCATTTGACGGTTCCGATACGGGTCTGGCCCGCCGTCAGCACGGCAGCCTGAATATCGCTGAGAAGCGACCGGGCATCAGGTGGAGCGCCGACCCCAAGGATCTGACGTTCCAGTTCTCGTTCAAGGCGATTGGACAAAGCATCTCGGGTGACCCGGTCAGCTGTTCCATCGAAGATCTTTACCCCTGCCAGTGAGGCGAGTCCTACGCCTGCGGCACCGACAGCGAGGATGGGGATACTGATGGTGGACGTCGCGAAAAGACCGAACACGCCACCTGTGGTTACTGTGGCCGCTGCGATGATGGCCGGAACGGCCGCAAGGGATCCGGCGATCAGGCCAATCCCGGTCGCGCTGGTCAGCATATCGCCAGCCTGCTTCCGCAGTTCAGCGTTGCTGGACAATTCACTGGCATGTGCTTGCATCACACCCGCGAGTGCTCCGTCCGCCCTGAGAAGCGCAACCCGCATTTGCTCGGCACCCCAGTCTTCGAGGCGTTTCCCTACGGTGGCACGGCTCGTCAGACCCGCACGCAGCATGGCAAGCTTGCCAGCACCCTCTGTCTGACGCATCAGATCCTCGAGAAAAGCGGGCAGGGCCGTTTCCAACTGCTCGGTGACTGCGCCCATCTGCGCATCGCGCCAGGCCAGGAAATCGAGTTCTGCGGCAAGAGCTTGGGCACTCATCATCCACCATTTATCTGAATACACCCGACGGTAAACGGCAGGTCGTTCGCTGGCAATCCCGCCCAGAAAGTTGACAGCTGTCAACTTCCACCAACCCGGGGCGCCGAGTTGACAGCTGTCAACTCTACACCGCCCTGGCGTTGGCAGGCGAGAGCAGGGCCATGATCATCGGGCCAGGGCTGAACTGTCCGTTAGCGGCGCGTTCGGTGAGGTTACGCAGGTATGCGCCTGGTTTCTGGATGGCACCAACCCTCTGCAGGATGGCCGACAGCGTGATGGCCGCAACCTCGGCACCCATGATGCGTTGCGCCTCGGCCCAGGCATCGGGACTGACGCCCATCATGGGGCGCACCTGCGATGCAGCCGTGATCAACTCGTGCCAGCTTCGGATATGGCCCTGAGCGTAGGGCAGGATGTCAGGGCACGCCTTCACCACAAGTCCAAGGGGAAGGGCAGGGGGCGCAACATCGGCCCCTTTGCCTGTTCCAAGGCAAGGTTCAGATTCTTGAAGATCTGGTTTTGAATATTGACAGTGCCGCCCAAAATGAACGTCATTGCCGCTCATTTCCTCTGCTACAACGACTGGCTCGAGCAAATTGTCCACCGCCGCGCGTAGCTGATCCACGATCTCCTGCAGTGAAGTCAGCGCATCTGTGTCGAGCTTTCGGCGCAGTTGGCCCTGCGCTGCACAGAGCGCGCGATGCAGCGGGTGGTCGGCAGCCGCTTGGCCCGTCTCCACGGCGTAGAGGAACAGCTTCACCGCGTCGCGCAGGCGCAGCACGACAGCTTCCCTTGCCAGCTTGAGGTGCAGCGCGGCTGTGCGGGCATCCTCGGCGGCACTGTGGATGGCGGGCGCACGCACCAGAAGCGGGCGCAGAGAGAAACCGAAGGCGCGCAACACCTCGCTGCCCGGGCCACGGGTGGCGTAGCGCTTGCCGTTGGGGCTGTCATGCCGTGCGATCAGACCAGCCTGGACCAACGCCGCAAGATGCCGACGCAGCGTGCTTTCGGCCATTCCATGCGCCCGGTCGGAGAGTGTGGCATTCGAGGGGAAGACGATCAGGTCAGCACCATCGACGAGGTCACGGTCGGGCAGGAAGGTCAGCAGCGCATTGAGCACCGCAAGATCGCGATCGGTGACCCCAAAATGATGCCGCGCGGTGCGCAGATCGTTGAAGAGCTGCCACTTGTCGGCTGAGGCGACCGCAGCAGGGGCCGCAGCCAGCGCCTGCGAAGCCAAAAGGCCATGCGAGACCGCGCGCCGCCCGAAAGGCGTCGTGGAAATGTGCTGCATTGCATATCACGGGGCAAAAGAAAGACGCCCACCGAAAGACGGTGGTTGACAGCGAATCAGAGGCGGCAGTATTCTTGAGGTGCTAGAACAAGAATGGGCCTCTCGGGATGTCATGTCCTGGGGGGCTTTTTCTTAGGCCGGGTCGTGCCTCCTTGTCTGGGGTTTCAGGATCGTCATGTGCCCTCGCTCCACTTGCGGTGAAGTTCGGGGATCTGGGTCAGAAGCCAGTCCTCAAAGCTACGGTCGAGGCGCTTCTCGAGCGCGATCACCATGCGACCACCTTTGCGGCTGGCCTCGGCAAGCGGCACACCGTTGACGCTGTTGATCCGCAGCGGGGCAGGGCGGTCGGATGCGCTTTTGCGGGTGCTGATGCCCTTGGCGTAGTCGAGCGCCGCGTCAAAGCGGGCGTCCGAACTGGCCGCCCCTGAGATGTTCACGATTGCGATCACCTCGCCGGGCTCATGACCACCCGCCACCAAAGCTTCGGCCAGGGCAAGCCAGCGGTCACGGCCCACCGAAGGCGCCGCACCAATCGCCTGGATCAGATCGGGCGAGATCCGCTCGGCGACGGAAAGAACTCGGGATATCAAGGTCTTGTCCATAGACAGGGTATCGCCGATCACCTTGCGGTCATATCCGGACTCTTCCATCTGCCGGGCAAAACTGGCCTTTTCGATGAATGATAGATCACGCCGGGCGGTGTTCTCCTGCCCCTGAGCGATCAGCAGATCGCGGTCATCAAGCTGACGCAGCAGCGCCTTGACCGGGCGCTTTAGGTCCCGCAGGGCCAGCACCCGGCGGCGACCGTAGACGATTTGGTATCGACCCTCATGCTCCGGGTGCGGACGCACCAGAACGGGCACCTGCTGGCCATATTCGGCGATGGACTGGCGTAGCGCCGCATCCTCGGCATCGTCGGATTCCAGACGGTCCTGCAGACCGCCCGCGTCGATCAGATCCGGGTCGATCTCGATCAGGGCGCGGGCCTGCAGATCCGCGACCGAGCGAGAAATGGCGCCAATCGCGCCACGGGCATAGCGCGGACGCTCGGTTTCGGTCGTGGCAACCTCGGGTGGGTTCATCAGCCCTTCGAGCAGGTTCTTGCGTGCCATCGTAGCCCCCCTTTCAGCGGCCCCATGCGGACTGGATCAGCGCCTCGATCTCACCATTGACCGCGTTCAGGCTTTCGATCGCGCGATCATAGGTGCTCCGGGTGAAGGCGCTTTTCTCCACCTCGTAGAGCGTCTGCTTGGTGATGCCGGCATCGGAAATCGCCGTGGATTTCAGGACCGGGTGGTTCAGCACATGCTCGCCGAACAGCGAGCGCATGAAGCTGACCATCTGGTTCTGCGGGCCGTCGCCGGGCTCATATCGGGTGATGACATAGCGCAACCAGTCATATTCCATGTTGCCGCCGGCATCGGCGACCACGCCCAGAAGGTTCGAGGTCATAAGGAGGAACTGGCACATCGACATGACGTCGAGCATCTGCGGATGGACCGTGACCAGCACAGCCGTCGCCGCCGAAAGCGCGCTCATGGTCAGGAACCCCAGCTGGGGAGGGCAGTCGACGATCACCAGATCATACTCCGCTTCAACCTCGGCCAGCTTCTCGGAGATCCTGGTAAAGAAGAGGTTGCCGGACCGTGCGACCAGCATCCGCGGCGTTTCGTGCTCGAACTCCATCAGGTCGAGATTACCGGGGATGAGGTCGAGATTGGTGAAGTAGGTCTTGCGGATCACATCGCGCAGCGGCACCGGGTCTTCGTAGCGGATGGCGTCATAAAGCGTGCCACCATCGAGCAGGTCGAACTCGGGCTGAAAGCCGTGCAGGGCCGAGAGGCTGGCCTGAGGGTCGAGGTCGATCGCCAGCACCCGGTAGCCGTCGAGCGCGCATTTCTGCGCCAGATGCGCGGCAGTGGTGGTCTTGCCCGAGCCGCCCTTGAAGTTGATGACGGTGATGACCTGCAGGTGATCCCCCTCGCGGCGGCCGGGCAGGTAGGTGCCGGGCGTCTTGGCACCCGACTCCAGCAGATGACGCAGCGCCACGATGTCTTCGGGCGTATAGAGCCTGCGACCGCCTGCGCCGGTTTCGGGCTGCGGACCACGGCCTTCGAGGCTGAGCTTGCGCAGATAGGCATCTTTCACGCCCAAAAGCTCGGCCACTTCGCCGCTGGTGAAGCGGCGCAACTGCTTGCTGGCGTCTGGCGGGAAAAGCTGCGCACGATGGGCGAGGAGCCGTTCTGACAGCTTGGATGCGTGTTCGCCGACCAGCCGGTCGATCCGGGTTTGCTGTTTCATACTGCCCTCTGCCCCGCCGTTTGTTACGGCTTTGAGCGATTTTATCACTGCTTGGCGTAAATGAATGCGCCAGTTTTCAGATTCGGGCAAGTGTTTTGATCCACAGCTTGTGGATAACTGACCGCATACCGCAAGTGCCGGGGCAGGGGCCTGACGCGCCGGCTCAGCGTGCGGCCAGCGTCAAAAGCTGTCATACCGGGTTTGGGCCGCAAGCGGCGCCGGATTGCAACAAGAACAAAACGCGAATATCACGGCAGGACCGGAAAGTCCGTGCGGCCATGTCCATCGACCATCGCGCGCAACTGGGGCGGGGCGATCACCGTCACCTCGGCGCCCCACTGGTAGAGGTGCCAGGTCATCTCGAGCCAGCCACCGGCATGAAAGCGCACTTCGAGCCCGCCGTCGGGCAGGTCGCGCTGAACCTGCGCTGGATGAAAACGCCACTCGCGGGCCCGTGCGGCGGCTTCTGGCGTGAAATGCCAGATCACCTCGCCATACTCCGCGTCGTTCTGCCAGGTTCCGAAGGCGCGGGCGGCGTGATCGCGCAGGCTGAAGTTCGGGTCGCGGGCAAAGCTTTCCTCGACCAGCAGCGCATCGCGGATCAGGTCGAGCCGGAAGTAGCGCATCCTCCCATCAGGTCGATCCGGTTGACGGGCTACCAGATAGCGCCGCGCCCCAATCAGGATGCCATAGGGTTCAACCCGGCGGCGTTCGTCATTGTAGGTAATATCCATCACGAACGGGCCGCGCAGCGCACTGGCGATCAACTCGGCAAGGTCGGGATCCACCTCAACCACAGGGCCGGGACGCGCCGCCATGCCATGTGCCTCAAGCAGCGCTTCGGCATCCGCCTCGGCGCGCCGGGCGTCTTGTGGGCGCAGGGCCGCGAGCAGCCGGTTGCGCAAGGCAGAGAGCGCCGAGGCCTCGCGCAGGTCCCCATCGACGCGCAACCGCTCGATCGCCATCTCCAGCGCCGCAAGCTCGGTATCGCCGCGTAGCCGGAGCGCAGCCAGCGGGACCGAGTCGATGGTCCAGCGGCGGCGGCGGTCGTCATCCTCAAGAATGTTCACCGCGTAGGGAAACAGCGACTCCAGCGCGTCGGTCATCCGCTGCGCGGTGCGGTGGCTCACGCCAAACTCGTCGCGGATCTCCTCCAGAGTCACGCCACGGTGCCGGGCGCGGGCGAAGTCGGCGAGCTTCAGGATGTCATGGGCCTTGGCATAGGACATGTGGGTTTCCTGGCGGCTCAGTCAGCGACGACGGGATACCACGGGCGACCCCAGTCCTCGGCAGGGTGGTCCATCATCAGATCGACGATGGTGGGCAAGAGTGTTCCAAGAATCCTCGTGCCATCGCGAAGCTGGTCGCGGTTTGCAGACGAGTTCCAGGTAGCGCCACCATGCACGACTTGATTGCGCAGCACATAGAGCCGATCGAAGAGCATCGACAGGATCAGCACCGCATCGCGCTGGCCAAGCGCAGCATGGAAGCGGGACTTGGCGGCAGTGAAACGCGCCTCCCAGTCGGCATAGCCATCGACACCGTTCTGGTGCTGCCAGAAGGGCGCAAAGACATAGCGGTTTTCCAGAAACAGCCGGATCGGGCCTGAGAATGCCGTCCAAACCTCGGAATGGATGCGGTGCTCCTTGTCGAGGCGCGACAGCTGCGAGAAGAAGCCCCGGAATGCATCCCGCTCCGCCACTGGATCTCGGTCCTGCGCATAGGCGGCGTTGAAGGCGATCCAGTAGAAGACGAAAGCCGCATCCAGATCACCGCTTGCCTGCTCGGCCCGGCCGATCCAGCTGATGGCGCGGTGGATCCGCAGGCCGAAATCGGATGAAAACCCCTCTCGCAGGGCGCGCTGGCGGGCTTTCAGGCGATCGTGGTGAGGCATGGCACCATTGGGTCTGACTTTCCCTATGGTTGCGCGGTTTTGGCGGAGATATCAATAGGCTGCGATGAGTTGCGTAAGGCCGCGCGCACCACAGTGTATGTGCGGGGCAGGGGGCGAACTTCTGTTCATATTGGCTGCCAAGAGCAGGTATGACACTTTTTGACGCGGTGCGCCCCCATCTTCGAGTTGTGCTTGACCGTCATCCCCGCGCCAAGCAACCGTAATGTCACCGAAAATCTGCCGCATTTCCGGTGGATGTCCCAGTAACCGAGCATCTGATTTCAAGGACCGCCCCGATGACCGAGATGACCGTCAACAATCGTGATGCCCTGTTACGCGACATCAACGATGCGATGCCTTTGCGCAAGATTGCCGATGCCCTCGACCGGATGTCGCTGTCGGCCGATACCAAGGCACTGCTGATGGATCTGGCGGCCGTGACAGTGAAGGCTGGGGAGTTCGTGGTCAATCTGGGTCGCAAGATCCTGACGCTCGCACTTGCCGTGGTGCAGGCCTTTCCGGGCACAATCTTCGGGACCGTGGTAGCGGTTGTGGTCGCGGCACTGATCGCAGGGTTTCCCGTGATCGGCGCGGCCATTGGAGTGTTTCTGAAACCCCTGCTTGTGACTTACGGCCTGACCGTGGGCGCACTGAGCGACCTGCGTGACCCGCTCTGGTCAGATCGGCTGGGGGATCTCGAAGTGAAACTCTCCAGCCTGCTTGCCTGACATGCGGAAGATAGACGGGCAGGGCGCTGCAACCCTCGAAGGACTGACAAGGGTTGTGGCCGATCCGATGCGCTTCAAGGCGAAACTAGCGATTGGCGAGGACGCTTACGCCTCATTGAAGGCCACACGCACGTTAGGCGAGCTCTGGCAGGTCACGGGTGTCGCAGCCGCTGGCGGGGTTGCCGCCAGTTCGACCACGGTTGCCAGCGCGTTCTTCGGAAGCTGGATCACCGGGCTTGGCCTCGTCACCGCGGTGACGCCCGTTGGCTGGGTCGTGGGTGCCGCGACGGCGGCGGGGGCTGCAGGGTGGGGGGTCATCCACCTGTTGCGCCGGTATGAGGGCAGCCGCGTCCAAAAGGTGCCGCGCTTCATCACCACGCCGCTTGATCTGCTGGGCGCATCGCTTTTTGACCTGATCGGCGCCCTCGCCCTGATGGTCGCGCGTGAGGCCGAGCAGATTGACGAGACTGAGAGAGCCGCGATCAGGGACTATTTCGTGCAGGAATGGGGACTTGACCCGGACTATGTCGCGCGCGCATTGCCGTTGATCGAAGCCGGTCTCGACGACGCCAGCATAGAGGGGATCGCCCGCGCGCTCGCCGACTTCAAGCGCGAGAACCCGGACTGCAACTATGATGCGATGACTGCCGAAGTCGTCACCTTCCTGACCGAGATTGCCGAGGCTGACGGACAAGTTTCCGAGGCCGAGTCGGCCGCCATCGCCCGAATTGGCAAGGTGTTCCGCGACGCGGCCCCCTGGTCGGTCGGCAAGCTGGTCGGTGCCGCGTCGGATGGGGTCGGAAGCCTTGCCAGCAGCGTTGCCGAAACGCCGGGCTGGATATGGGGCAAACTGGCGGGGAAGGCACCTGCCGAGGTGGACCCGCCAGAGGACGTGGCGAAACCCGCGCCGCCAGTGCCGGTGGTCTGGTTGCTGGGCAAGACCGGCGCGGGGAAAAGTTCGCTCGTGCGGGCAATGACCGGCGCCAGCGCAGCCGAGATCGGCAATGGCTTCGTGCCTTGCACGCGCACCTCGCTCGCCTTCGACTACCCGCCGGCAGAACCGGTGATGCGCTTCCTCGATACCCGTGGGCTAGGCGAAATCGCCTATGACCCGGCCGAGGATCTGGCAGCCTGCCATGATGCCGCGCATGTCCTACTGGTGCTGGCGCGACTGGACGATCCGGTTCAGGGAGCCGTCGCAGAGGCGCTTTTGCTTGCCCGGCGCGGCCGCAAGTTGCCTGCCCTGCTGGTGCATACGGCGCCCGATCTTGTCGCTGATCCCGAGGCGCGCGCCCGCGTCCGCCACGCCAACCAGTCGCGCCTGGATACCGCCTGGGGAGAGCCCTTACCCTCGGTCGAGCTCGACCTGGGCAATCCTGACAGCGCCGACCTTTCCGCACTCGCCGAGACGCTGACAGGCATCCTTCCTTCGGTCGCGCTGTTTCTCGATCGCCAGAGCGCGACCGATGCCGAGGAGGCGGAGTTCCTGCGCAACCGTGGTCTGGTGTTGCGCTATTCCGGCATGGCCTCGGCCGGTGGGGCGGTGCCGGTTCCTCTGGTCGGTGCGGCCTCGGTTCCCGTCCTGCAGGCGCGGATGCTGGCCGAACTGGCCACCCGCTACGGCATCGACTGGGACCGCAGCAAGCTGGCCGCACTGGCAACCGCGCTCGGCGTCAGCGTCGTTGGCGGGCAGGCGCTCCGACTTGTCAGCCGGCAGCTTGTCTCGCTCATCCCGGTGATTGGCCAGACGGCAGGCCCGGTTCTGGGCGCAGGCTGGGGTTTCGGTTCGACCTGGGCGCTTGGTCGCGCCGCCGCCTGGTGGATGTTCCAGCTGCGCGCAGGCAAGCCCGTGGACGTCGAGGCCCTACGCACCCGATATGCCGATGCGCTGAAAGGACTGAGCAATGCGTAGCCTTCAGCCCATCCTAGGTAGCCTTTTGCGGGGTCAGGCACTGATTTCTCTGGTGCTTTACCTACTGCCGTTCGCGGCGGCGATGGTGCTCGGTTTCGTCTGGCTGGGAGAGCAGGGCTATCTTCTACATTTTGTCGTCGCCACCGCGACCGTGCTTGGCCTCGCGCGTATTCTCCGAGTGATCGCGCATATCCGCCGCAAGCGCCGCGCGAAGGAAGAACCGGCGCCCTATGCGGGGCCGCTGGTCGCGGGCAACCCGGAATGGACCGAGACCGAGGCGCGCGCCTACAAGGCAATCTCTGCCACCATCGCGGAACGCCTGTCCGAGCCCGTCGCTTGGCCCCAGCTGTCCCCCATGGCCTTCGAGGTGCTCGACCTCGCCGCCGACAGGTTGTCAGGCGGTAAGCGCAAGGCACTGGACTTCTCGGTCCCCGAGGCACTGCTGCTGGCAGACAGGATCCTGACACGCCTGAGGCAAGACCTGCGCGACACGGTGCCCTTCTCTGACACGATCTCGCTGCGCACCCTGTTCTGGTTGTGGCAAAACCGCGCCTGGTTCCAGTATGGCTCATCGGCGGCATCGTGGATGTGGCGCGCCAAGCGTATGATGACCTCGCCCATCGTCAGCATCGCGCAAGAGGTGCAGAACCTGATCATTTCTGGAACAACTGACACGTTGAAGCTCGTGGGCAGCACCACCGCGCAGCGCGTCGTGCTGGAAGAGGTCGCCCGTGCCGCCATCGACCTACATTCGGGCGCACTGCGCTTTACCGATGCCGAACTGCTGGAGATCCAGCTTGCCAGTGAAGCGACTGACGCTCGCAGCATTGCCGAACCAGACGTGCCGCTGCGTCTGCTCTTGGTCGGGCAGGTGAGTGCGGGCAAGTCGAGCCTTGTCAACGCGCTGGCGGCCGAGGACCTGACTGAGACCGACATGGCGCCCACGACCGATGGTCTCATGCGCCATGATCTGACGATCGGAGGGATGGAGTTCAAGGTAATCGACAGCCAGGGTCTTGACGGCAGCCGCGCTGCCGAAGACCGCATGTTGTCCGAGATGATGCAGTGCGACATGATCCTGTGGGTGATGCGCGCAAACCGCCCGGCGCGTGCGCCTGACGCGGCGCTGCTGCAACGTTTTGAAGCTGCCCTCGACACCGATCCCACACGCAGGCGACCGCCAGTCATCATCGCCCTTACCGCTGTCGATTTGCTGGTTCCGGGCTGGCCATTCGCCGAGCACGACCTGCCCGACGCCGCCCGCACGCAGCTTGCGGATATGGTGGCGGAGATCGGGCGCGAGATGGATAGCCGGCTGGTGCTGCCCGTCTCGGTCGAGGCGCCGGAGTGGAACCTACCCCTCCTGGAAAGCATGTTGACCACCCATGCCGCCGAGGCACTGATGGTCCAGCGTAACCGCCGCCGCCTGGAAGGCCGTGCCCGATCGTCGACCGCAATGGCCGAGCTGCGCCGTGGGACCGGTGGCGTGGGTCGGCTGGCACAATTGGTGCGGAGGGGTTTGGTTGGGGGCGGATAGGCAGGTCGAGAGAGATGCATCGCAGAACTTTCGACCTTGTTCATTCAAGGAAAGGCAATCATGCGCCGTTCAATTACTAACGCCTTCGCCGCCACTGCGCTCGCCGGGCTTTCACTGTACTTATGGCGTCTAAGCTACATTTACAGCGACTGGGCCATTCTGGCCTTAGCGCCGCTGGCTGTCGGAATATGGATCGGATTCTGGCCTCTGACTCTGTCTCCTTGGAGAGCTTGGCTGCATGTTGCACTGCGCAGGGAATCCCCCTTGGAGCGGATTCTTCAGGGCAACGTGAGGGCATTCCTAGTAACAGCCGGGTTCACATGTATCGCGGTTACACTCCTCGCATGGCAAGCACTAGATGCCTCTGTCGTCGACGCTTCGATAATGCTTGTAGCCTTTTTTCTGTCGGCTGGCCTCTTTTCCAGAGGCCAGCGGTATCTCGCACGCCACTTCCATGAACCTTTCGCACGCGGGCTAGCAACATCGCTGGTCTCTTGGTCGGTCGCATTGCCCTTGATTCTTGTAATCGCACTTACAACCTGGACATCCACACCGATGCCCCATGAAATGCTCCAGGCGGATTTTGTTGAGGCTGTGCAAATTGGATTGAGCAATCTTCCCGAGCGAGGCGGATGGATCGCCGGCTTTCTCTCCATTCCATATGGATACGAGGCAATAAAACTATGGGCGGTTGTTCAGCTTCGCGATTATCCGATCTTTAGCGCTCTGTTTAGCTTGGATGTGGCATTGTTCAGTTTTGTTCTTTGTCGATCAGCTGTCATACTTAATCAGTTTATCGACACTCACATTTTGAAGGTGGCAGAATGACAGACAGCACAGAAACATCTGCTGAGCGAAGAAAAGGACCTAACCTTGCACGTTGGTTCTGGGGTAGCATCATTATGATGGCAGTTCTTAGCCTCGTTCTCGGCATCGCGGCGACTACTCGTAACCTAAGCGACAGCGGTGCGACCACAACTGTCGCCGCAGAAGGCAGCCAGCCTCCAGCACCTGCTGAGGCAAGCGCCACTGAACTTCAAGAATTATTGAACACCGCAAACAAAGCTGCACTGCAAGCAGTCACAAGCCAGATCGATCCACTGCTTAACGCCGCCTACGAGCCCGTCTATGATGCCATCCCGACCTATGCGAACTTCCATTACACAGTTCTTGGCGAATACGCCGAGCTTTCCGAAGCCGCGCTCGGAAATATGAGCGGAAAGCTCCAGGATACTCTGTTCGCGGGCCTGGACGTGCGGCTTGCCAGCATGCACACCAAGATGGACACACTGTTCAGCTCCGAATTTCAGCAAGCTCTACCTGAGAATGCTGAACAGAATGGGATTCACACAGGGCCGCTGACACGCCAGGTCCTCGGAGACGCAGTGGCGCGGATGCGGATCACTGCTCCGCTAGCCACTACTGCGGCGCTAAGCACTGGGTTGGCATTAAAGCCCATGGTTAAGGTTATGGCGAAGAAGATCGGAGCCAAACTTGCGATGAAAGCCGGGGCAAAGACAGGTGGCAAGCTAGCGACAGTTCTAGGAGGCACTGGCGCCGGCGCAGCTTTATGTTCGTGGGCAGGTCCAGGTGCAGGACTTTGTGCAGCAGCAGGCGGGCTCGGCGCTTGGATTGTTGCAGACTATGGCATTGTAAAGCTGGACGAATACTGGAATCGTGAAGAGTTTGAAAGCGACTTAAGAGGCATGGTGGACGACCAGAAAAATGCCCACAGAAAGTCGCTCGAGCAGGCTCTAGCTGAGCGCGCTGTTGCAGTCCAAAAAAGCTCGGCGAAATTCGTTCAGAAACACGACTTCACTTTGCGAGAACTTTCCGGTGAGGGTAACGCCGAGACCTGTGCGGTTGCGGCTCGGCTGTATGAGAAATTCGAACCCATGCGCGAAAACCTAAGGGAGAGAAAACCCCTAGCCATTGAAGCGCTGCGTAGCGAAATCGCTGGATACCATGGACATCCATCTCTTGGACCATTGGTCCAAGAACTTGAGGAGAACCTGAAGAAGGCTACTGAAGTGAAGGTATCTTCGGCAGAAATAAAAGGGAACCTGCCAACGGAGAACCGCGCAGATCGGAAAGTCTCTGGAAACGTGTATATTGGCGGAATAAAAATCGACGTTGCGAAGACTAATGCCACGGAGATCAATGGCTTCAATATCTACCTTAACCCAAACTTTACTGCCCGGACCAATCTGCCTGTAACCTTCTCTATCGCGATTGAACAGCACCTCAGGATACATAGAAATAGGTTC
Source organism: Gemmobacter aquaticus (assembly GCF_007859075.1). Classification (GTDB taxonomy): domain Bacteria; phylum Pseudomonadota; class Alphaproteobacteria; order Rhodobacterales; family Rhodobacteraceae; genus Gemmobacter; species Gemmobacter aquaticus. Next base: position 2,058 of record NZ_VOAK01000026.1, on the reverse strand, counting down.
TTTGGAGGTGGAGGAAAGATGGATGTCCTTGAGAGGGTTGGCAATTCCAAGGGACTGCAGCACACCGTCAGCACTATGTTCCGTATTGGCCACGATCAAACCGCCAAGGATATCGAAAATGTGAGCAAACAATCACACTTTGGGCATTGGTCTACGCTCACACTCACCTTGCGCGCGGAGCCCATGAGCCCTCTGAGCAGCATGCCAGAATGCCAGTAGAGACAGCATACTGCCTCAACTTGGTGCAGTGTTGCGGCAGATCACCACATTTCAACGCGGTGGAGTTTTTTTCATGACGAACTACATTGCGATGGGGGGATACGCCTATTAAAATCCCTCCGTGAATTCGAAATCCTCTAAGGATAGTTATGTAATGTAATGCTAAAATCGTTGCGCAGGATGTGATACCGATCTGGCTATGTTCATCCCCGCGGGTGCGGGGAACAGTGCTCTGACCCCCGATAACTCCTCCATCTGATGCTAGAGTCCGGCCCAAGGAGAGGACCGGACGATGAAGCGATCGAAGTTCACGGAAGAGCAGATCATCTGCATCCTGCGGGAGCAGGAGGCGGGTGCGAAGACGGCGGAGCTGTGCCGGCGTCACGGGATCAGCAGCGCGACGTTCTACACTTGGAAAGCCAAGTTCGGCGGGATGGAGGTGTCGGACGCGAAGCGGCTGAAGGCGCTGGAAGAGGAGAATGCTCGGCTGAAGCGGCTCTTGGCGGAGTCGCTGCTCGACCAGGCTGCGCTGAAGGACCTCCTGTCGCGAAAGTGGTGACGCCCGCCGCTAGGCGCGAAGCCGTCGCGATCCTCGTGGAGTGCCACGAGATGAGCGAGCGGCGGGCGTGTTCCGTGATCGGCACGGACCGGACCTCGATCCGATACCGCGGCCGACGCCCCGACGATCACGATCTGCGCGAGCGCCTGCGGGCGCGGGCATCCGAGCGGCGCCGGTTCGGCTACCGGCGGCTGCATGTTCTGCTGCGTCGGGAGGGCCATGTCGTGAACCGCAAGAAGACCCAGCGGCTCTACCGAGAGGAGGGCCTGTCGGTGCGCAAGCGACGGGGACGGAAGAAGGCGACGGGCACGCGGGCGCCGCTCCTGACGGTGGCCGCGCCGAACGCGCGCTGGTCGGTCGACTTCGTGCATGACCAGTTCGCCCAGGGGCGGCGGTTCCGGATCTTCAACGTGATCGACGATGTCACGAAAGAATGTCTGGCGGCCGTGGTCGACACCTCGATCTCGGGCCGCCGCGTGGCGCGGGAACTGACGGCGCTGATCGCCCGGCGCGGCAAGCCCGGCCTGATCGTCTCCGACCACGGGACCGAGTTCACCTCCAACGCGATACTGGCCTGGAGCGAGGATACGGGCGTGCCCTGGCACTTCATCGCGCCGGGAAAGCCGATGCAGAACGGGATCTGCGAGGCCTTCAATTCGAAGATGCGCGACGAGCTCTTGAACGAGACGCTGTTCTTCAGCCTCGACCACGCCCGCAGCGTCATCGCCGCCTGGGTGGCCGACTACAACGCTGAAAGGCCTCATTCGGCCTTGGGTTACCAGACCCCCGCGGCCTATGCCGCCCTACTCGCCGCAATGGGCGATCGGCTCCACGAAACGGAAGCGTTCCGCCGTTCGCCCATTGCCCCCTCCGCACAAGCGGGCAATTGTCACCAGCCGGCTCTGGTTTCAGCTGGATGAGCTCCGGGGGGCAGAGCAGGGCGTTCGTTGTTGTAGGTCCACAGCCATTCGGTGGCGATCTGCTGCACCTCCTCGATGGTTTCAAAGATGTAGAGGTTCAGCCATTCATGCCGGACTGTCCGGTTGTAGCGCTCGACATAGGCGTTCTGCTGGGGCTTGCCGGGCTGGATGTAGGTCAGGGCGATGCCCTGCTTCTCGGCCCAGGTCATCAGCGTGGAACTGACGTATTCGGGGCCGTTGTCGACCCTGATCGCCAATGGTTTGCCACGCCATTCGATGATCTGGTTCAGGGATCGGACGACCCGCTCGGCTGGCAACGAGAAGTCGCCCTCGATGCCCAGGCCTTCGCGGTTGAAGTCA
>NZ_VOAK01000025.1 GCF_007859075.1 Gemmobacter aquaticus | reverse complement strand
GTTCGGCGGGGTCCTTTAGGCGCTCGCGAAGCGCTACTGCCGTTTCTCGTCCACGAGCCCTTCGATCGAACCGGATTTCCTCGTGTTCGCGGCTGCGATCAGCTTGGCAGAACGGGGCGGACGGCCCTAAGCCGCCGCCCGCAGCCGCACGGGTGCCGCGGTGCAGCGTCCCCAGACTTGTCGTTGGTATTGCTGCGCAGCATCGGTGGTGGAAACCGCACCATGCCGCCCAGATTTCGGAACGCCCGGCAGTCCCGTCGCGGTTCAGCCTTCTATGAGACGAGTCAAATGATTAAAGGGGGTAATGTATACACCATTGCTCCGTTTTGCAGCGACGCAGGCGACGCCGATATGGGAAATGAAACATGCCAGTGTTCGACCTTCCGACTGACCGTTTGGTCGATTTAACAGATGCGGATCTTCGCGAATTATTGGCACGGCTTTGCGAGGCGGAGCGCGAGAGGCAAGCGGGTCATCGAAACGAGGTCCGTTGGGGAGGCAGTCAGACTGCCGCCGACGGAGGACTCGATATTGTCGTGGATCCGGTCGGATCGTTTTTGCCCGCTGGCCCGCTCGCACGGCGAGACGTAGGAATCCAGGTCAAAGCAGCCGACCTTGCTGCTGCCGCCATCACGGGCGAGATGCGCTATGGCGGCTCACTTCGGCCAGCGATATCTGCACTCGCTGCCAGGAGAGGTTCCTATATAATTGCAAGTGCAGGTGCGAACTGTTCAGAAGCGATGCTTCGACGACGTGTCGATGCGATGCGTGCGGCTGTTGCCGACGATCCCAACGGGGCAGACCTGGATCTGATATTTCTTGACCGGAAAGCAATTAGTCGATGGGTGAGCGCACAGGCTTCGGTAGCCTTGTGGCTACGAAAACGCCTGACACTTCCCATCCTCGCGGGCTGGCAGCCCTTCGGACGTTGGTCGTCAACACCGGAAGGAGAACCTGACGATCTGATTTGCGAGGCGGGGCTCGTATTTCGCATCGGGCGCGACGATCCGATCCGAGAACTCCCGAATGCACTCGATGCTATTCGAAGCCTTGTCCGCAATGGAACCGGTTCTGTGCGCATCGCCGGGCTGTCCGGTATTGGGAAAAGCCGCATCGTGCAGGCGCTTTTCGAGCCAATCGGAGATTTGGCTGCATTGCCTAGCTCACATGCTATCTACACGGATTTGGGCCATTCGCCCGACCCAGCGCCCATGGGCATGCTTGAAGCGCTTGTCGACCGTAATTCGCCGGCAATTTTGGTTGTCGACAATTGTCCACCGGAAAGCCACCAAGCACTGGCGCGCAAATTGGCCGAGCGGCCGGGACCCGTTCGGCTGATCACGGTCGAGTATGACGTCCGAGCCGATAGGCCAGAGGAAACCGATGTCGTTCGCGTCGAGGCAGAGGGTTCCGACATTGTCGAGGTCCTTCTCCGCCGTCGCCGCCGTGACCTGTCTTCCGGAGATGCTCGGCGACTCGCGGAACTCGCTCAAGGCAACGCCCGGTTGGGATTCGCCCTCGCCCAAGCTGCACCCCGAACAGGAACCCTTTCGGCCTTCGAGGACTCGGCGCTTTTCGATCGCCTGTTCTGGCAACGCGAGGAACGGAACGAAGAACTGGCGCGCGCGGCAGAGGTTCTGTCGCTGGTCTACTCTTTCGAAGTGGACGGCGAGGAGGAACCGGATGAGCTGACCTTCCTCGGCTCACTTGCCGAATTGTCACGGAGAGCAATGCATCGGCACGCCGCTACTCTTCTCGACCGGGGACTTGCCCAAGCCCGAAGCAGGTGGAGAGCCGTTCTGCCCCACGCTCTCGCAAACCGTCTCGCCACACAGGCTCTGAAGTCGATACCATGGCGGAGTATCGCGGATGGCTTTGCCGCCAATCTGCGCCTCCGTCGATCGTTCGCTCGGCGACTTTCATACCTTCACGATTCAGATGAGGCTCGCCGCATCGTCACTCGGTGGATGGACGCAGGCGGACCCTTGCATGGTCCGACGCCGGACATGCATGTGCTTGTAGCCGTGTGTCACCTAGTCCCGGATGAGGCGCTGCGAGTTATCGATGGTATGATAGCTGCCCTTCAGGCTGCCTCAGGAGATTTCCATAGCCTCGACAGCTTGACCCGCATGATCTCGCGGATCGCTCATTCCGAGGCCATGTTCCCGCGTGCCTGCGAACGACTGGTGACGCTAACCATCGCGGTCGCCGAGCAACGGTCATCGAATGCCGACGATGCGTTGAGCAGCCTTTTCAACCTCTACCTGTCTGGAACGCTGGCCCAGACCGACACGCGCATCCAAGTCGCGCGCCAGTATCTTTTGGCGAACGACCCGGACCACAACGCGCGCGGTATCATCATGCTTCGCTCGGCATTGCGAACGGGCTACTGGTCCTCTTCCATCCTCTCTTACGATGATGCGCGTCCAGATGCGTTCGGATGGGAACCCCATTGGCAAGACGTTGTCGAGTGGTTCACAAGGTGGCTCGATTTGGCGGCCGAGATCGCTGTGGATGGCCCTGTAGCGATCAGAGACAGCGCCCGAAAAGCGCTTGCAGACGAAATCGGTGACATCTGGAAGTGCATCCCTACACTAAGGCCACGGATCGACCAAGTCGCGCGACAACTGCAAGCGGCAGCGCCTTGGCCCGAAGGTAGGCACGCTCTGAAACGGATGCTCTATTATATCCAACGCCGCGGCGAAGAATTTCCCCGCGCCGATACAGAAAATGTCCTGCGCCTTGTCGATCACATGGAGCCAGTAGACCTCGAAGCTCGTGTGCGCGCAGAGATGGTCATGGGTTGGGATTTCCACTTAGAGAACGACGACGAAGACGTAAATGCTGCCGAGGCCTCGCGAGCGCAACGCTTAGAGCTTCTCGGGCAGGAACTGGCGGCCAGCCTTGATAGCCTACGCGCTGTGGGTCGTAATCTTCTCGAAGCGGAAGTCGGGTCTTTTTATCAACTCGGTGTCGGACTCGCGCAAGGGGCAGCCGCTCCTGTCGAGGTATGGGGAGCCCTTCGAGATCTGCATCTTATCGATCCCTCCCGGACACGCCAGACCAGCGTCCTCTCAGGCTTCATTCAGCAGCTTGATATCTCGAACCCAGCCGTCGCAAACGACATTCGGGTTGAGTGTCGAGGTATCCCTGCCTTGCGACGACAATACGGTATCTTTCTCGCGAGGGGTGTGCTGCCTACGCAGGAGTTGGAACACGTCATCGAAATCGCTGGGGAGGCGGAAACTCCAGTTTGGCACTTCAGCGATGTATCCTGGCGCGAAGAGCGCGAGCTGAGTGATGAAGACCGCGTTCGTCTCTTGCGCACCATCCTCGCCAAATCGGGCGGTCCGGGGCAAGTAGTCGATGCGCTGAACATGCTCCGATATGTCGAAGGGAAAGTCCGATATCGCTGGCCAGAAGAGGTTCGGCAAGTTGGCCTTGATGCGGTCATGGAGATCATCAGCGCAGATGATATTCATGTGAACATAGATGAGCATATGTCGCGCGCCATGTCGGCGTGTCTGCGCGGGGATGACGGACCGGGGGCGAACCGCGTAATGGAGGCGATCATAGATCGTGCTGCAAGACGATACGGGAGCACCTATGATGTCGAAAGAACGCTTTCCGCACTGGCGGAGCGAGCCCCCAAAGTCTTTCTCGACCGCGTCTTTCCCGACGAAGCAGATGAGCCGTCCATAAGGTTTCGAGACGGTCCGCGTCCTGGGCCACTCTCGTGCGTGCCGACTGAGGCTCTGATCGAATGGTGCAGACAAAATCCTGACCGTTGGACCAGAGTCGCCCGTCAGATCTCTCCCTTCGCGCGCGGGGTCGATGATGAAGGTGAATCCGGACAGATTTCTCCACTCGCTCAAGCGTTCCTCAAGGCGGCACCGCGCCCCGAGGACGTGGTCGAGGCATATCTCCAGCATCTTGCCCCAATGAGCTGGTCGGGTAGCCGAGCGGCGATTATGGAGTGCCGTCTCGCCGTGATAGAATCTTTACAGGATCATCCTGCGCCTGAGGTCAGGCACACGATCTCTCGCTTGGTTCCTGACATCCGCGCCCGAATTGATCGTATCCGTCAGGCCGAGCAGGAGGAAAGCCGAGATCGAGACCAGCGTTTCGAGTGAAGGCGGTCCGGTCGTAGCGTTATCAAAGGCAGACATTCGTCTTCATTGCAGCGAACTACGGCTTTCCGCCCTTTGCAGTAATCCGCTTACGGCGGAAACTGTCGATCGGCCCTCTTTATAGCGCTGTCGTACTGCTCACTTGGGACTACCATACTGCAGCTCAATACTCGACCGTGAAGCAGCATGCAGCGCTCAAGTCGGCTGAGGGCCAAGAATTGCTCTCGGCGCTGATCCGATCTGCCAAACCATTGCGTGGCGATTTTCCCTCCATTGAACAAAGAAATCTCTGCCTGGCGCAACCCGAGGCTCTTCAAGCAACACGCGCCATCGACCGCCCATCGGCCTCCATCGCCGCATAAACCTCCGCCAAAAGATCAAGCGCGACCTTCATTGGCGCATCCACATGTGAGCGGATCTGCTTTTGCATGATGTAATGCCGCAGCGCCGTGGCGGCGGCCTTATCTTCACGCGACACTGAGTGCCCCAGAACCCGGCCCACCATCACCGCATCGACGCCCAGTTGATCCAGCAATGTGCTGGCCGTGCGGCGCAGGTCGTGTCGATGCCATCCGGAGGTGCCCGAGGCCCGGTTGAGCGCCTCCTGAAAGCGTGTCCAATTTCCCAAAGGTCCTCCGTTTGTGTTGGGAAAAACATGCGCCAGGGGATTGGACATGTCTGACCCCGGCAAGGCTTTCAGCAACGCGAGTGCGGCATCTGACAGATGGACGATCTGAGACCGCACAATCTGCTTTCCCTTGGTGTTCTTGATGCTCGGCTTTGTCCAAATCCCACGCGCGAAATCGATATCACGCCACAACGCGTCTTCGACATTCGCGACCCTCGACGCAGTCAGCAAGATGAACCGCAGCGCGATGAAACGGAAATCCTTTTCGGGGGGCGTTTGAAGACCCTCAATTTGGGGTGCCGGGTAAGTCAACAGCGGCAAAAGACGGGTCAATTCATGCTCATCCAGCACGCGCTCTCGATGCCCGAGGATTTTGGGATCATCCACCGCGAGATCCACGGTCTCCGACGCATCAGGCGCCGCGATGGCTGGCAAACGCCCTGCCCCGACCTTGCGAAACCTACGGCGGCCCGCCGCCCAATCCAGCACGGGCATCAGATAAAGCCGCGCTTTTGACACACGGCCATTCGCGGTGTCGCCCTTCCCTGTCCGGCCAACACGCCGATAGGCCTTCATCTCGATCATCAAATCCATCGTGGAAACCAATGTCAGGTCCCGCTCCAACAGCTTTGCAAAAACGGCGCGGATACTGCGCTCGGCTTCGGGCTGAAGATGCGGCTGGCTTGGCGTCCAGATGCCCAGCCCCTTGGCGGTCGCGACTTGGCGGTATTCGGAGAGGATGTCACTCAAGGTGGGCTTTGCGACGACCGGTGCGCGCGCCTCACGCCGCTCAGCGGCCACATCGACACCTTGCCGGATCTTGACGATCAGTTCCCGCGCCATATCGCGCGCAGCCGCCAGCTTCAGCTCAGGATAGCTGCCGATGTTCACACGCTGAATTGCGCGCGAGGGCGCGCGGGCGCGGACAGCAAAAGTCTTCTTTCCCGTATGGCTGACGCGGACCTGCAAACCTTCAACCTTGGTGTCGGAAAAGTCCGTGCGCTCCTCCACCACAACGCTGCGGAGGAACCCATCCGTCAATTCGCGCTTCGTCTTTTGATCGGTCATGCTCGGCTCCTCAGACGCGTGAATGGCAAAACGGGGTCACAACGGGGTCACAGATTTGATCTGCACTTGTTCTTCTAGGCCAGCTCAGGGCAAATCCACCCGCCCGACAAGGATACCAATTTTATCAACAAAAACAAATAGTTATATTCCATGAAACTCCCTCTGCACGATGAGTCATCCGGAGAATTCATTCCCGAAAACCTGATTGAAAATCCGCGTGTCGGCGGTTCAAATCCGTCTCCGGGCACCACTTAAATCCCTGAAATACGCTGATAAGTTCTGTCACGCCGTATCCCGGATTCCGATATCCAGGGATCAGAGCCCGTCATTGGCTGCAATCGGTGCTGAGCTGGGTCAGGATAAGGTGGAGTTCATTTTGGCCTCCATCCCGGATGACCCAGTCGGATCGAGCCTACATGTGGCGCGTTCCTTGGAAAGTTATGCCAGGAATCGCGGTACATCGTGCAAACCTGTTCGCGGGCTGAGCTTCGGAAACGATCCATCCGACGGCACGAATGAAACGGACCATGGCAGATCGAAGCCCCCCTCTCGCCGCCGTGCGCCCTTCACCGTGTCGAATGCGCCGCAAGGACATCGACCACAAGAAAATGATGGGTAGCCTCATAGACTTTTGCCCCTGCTGGGAGGCTGAAATTCCAGTATCGCCGCCCTGTCAATGCAGGTTCGGTGGCTCGCACTGATGATGTGTGAAGCGCGCTGCCCCGCCAAAGGCGATGATCAAGGTACGCGGCCAGTACCAGCGCAGGTTAGCCATATGATCTGACACAACGCGGCGTTCACGAAATCTGCCATTTCCTGATGGCTTGGGCCTATTCCACTGTCACGGGCACCCATCCGTCACCCGGATCAAAGCTGTCGATGCTGTCAGCTACAGCGATCGTGTCGGCACCGAGATCGGCCTCATAGACGATGCCGTTTTCGGCCACCATGAAGGACATGACGCCCGTCTGACCCGGATCAGCCGGATAGGCAAGCAGGGCATGCCCTCCGATCATCTGGTCCGCAACGAGATAGTCGTAAGCACCGCCCGCGGCAGACGGGCCCTGCTTCGTCAGGACACGGAAATAGTAGCCGAGGTAGGGCACCGGCCCTTGATCCACACCATCGATTGCAACGCCATCGGCCGAGGCCTGGGCAATGAAGGCCCCAATCGGGCTCAGCGGCTCTCCCATATCCTCAGGCCAGTAGAGACCGTCACGCTGACCGGGCGTCGATATGATCGAGCGGGCAAACTCCATCACGCCATCGCCATCCCAGTCGGTCTTGCGATAGTCCGACTGGAGTGCGACCGCGCGTTGCAGCACGGCGATGACGTCGAGCTCGTTCTCACCGATCCGTCGGTCGAGGATCTCCTCGCGCGCGCCATCGGGATCGAAACGCCACCCACCATCGACCTGAATCATTGAGACCGGGAAGGGCCAGCGCTCCAGCCCGATCTGAAGCACCTTGCGGCCGTCCTCATCATCGACGATCTCCGCAAGCTCCTGATAGGCGGCCATAAACTCGTCCCGCGCCGCAGCTTGCTCTTCGGGGTCGTCAGACTCGATCAGGTCTTCGGACTCTGGCCCGAAAACCACCAGGAACGCCTCACGATCCGAGGCGTCGACGGCCGCGACAAAAGCCTCGACCGCCTGTTCAGGGGTTTCATAGATCGCGGGTTCTGCAAGTGCCGGCAGGCTGGACGCGGCAAAAGCGAGCACGGTCGTCCGCAGGATGGCCATGGTTTTCATTTCAACGCTTCCCCTTCCGGCTGATTTTCCCGCGGCTTGAGGCCGCCTTGGCGCGAGAGCCGCTTCCAGACGGCTTGAACGATGGAGTGCGTTTGACGGTCGACTTTGGTTTGGATGCACTGCTCGGCCGGATGGTTGTCTTGGGCTTTGAGATGCTGGGCGGGCGCGACACGGTCGGTTTCTTTGCGGGCGCCTTTGCGACGGGCTTTGCCGGTGCAGGCTTGGTCAGTTTCGGTTTAGGTGCGCTTGCCGGGCGCGTCGAAGGTTTGCCAACACGGTCGCCCTTGCTTGTTGCGGGCGGCAGGGCGGCAGGCGGCTTGCCTTCGGCCTTGCGGGTCTTGATCTTGGCGCGCGCAGCCTCTTTGTCTGTCTGGGTTGGGCGGAAATTACCATCCTTGGCGGCCTTCAGGCGATCCTCGTCGACACTGCCCGGTCGCGCCTCATCGATGGCCGGGCGCGTGCTCGGTCCCGCAGGCCGGGTCGACGGGCGGTTCATCGCCCCGCCGGCAATACCGCCGGCGACGCCACCGGCGATTGCACCACCAACGTTTCCACCTTGGCCGACTTCGGGATTGCCACCGGCGCCCTGACCGGGCTTGCCGTTGCCTTGGCCGGGCTTGCCATTATTCTGTCCGGGCTTGCCGTCACCACCCTGTCCAGGCTTGCCATTGTTCTGTCCGGGCTTGCCGTCACCGCCCTGACCGGGCTTGCCATTGTTCTGGCCCGGCTTGCCATTGTTCGGCTTGCCGTCGCCGCCCTGACCGGGCTTGCCATTGTTCTGGCCTGGCTTGTTTGCGTCACCCTTGGCTGGCTTGCCATTCGCGCCCTGGCCGGGTTTGCCGTCCCCTTTGCCAGGTTTGCCATCATTCTTCCCAACGCCATTGCCGGGACGCTTGTTCTTGTCCGCATTGGGGCGTCGGTTCGGGCGGTTGTCGATATTGCCGATATCGATGCTGTTATCGATATTGACGTCGCCATCCCAATCGATTTGGTTGCCGTATCGGCCATCGTTCCAGTAGTTGTCCCAACGGCCATCCCAGTCATCATCGTCGTCGAAGATCTCGTTCACAAGGGTCGCGCCACCCCAGACAAGCGCGCCTGTCACCAGCAGGTCGTCCCAGTTGTTCTCTTCGGTCACATAGACCGGGGTCGACGGGGCCGGGGTGGTGTAGACCTGTTCGCTATATTGCGGGACATAGACCACCTCGGGATTGGTCGAGGCAATCGCGATGCTGCCTGCGTCCGTTTCCTCAACCGTCATGGCCGCGTTGTCCTCCAGATATCCCATCAGCTTTGCCTGGGCGCGCAGGCGCTGGATCGAGGCGATGCTGTCGTCGGTCTGGGCGACCAGCGCCTCGCCTGCGTATTCCACCCAGCCGATATGTTCGACCATGCGGCCGACAAGATCGGGAAAGCCTGCGGCAAGGGCCTTGACCGGATCGGGATAGTCCTGCCCGGCAACAAGGGCCGAGATCTCGTCGGGCGACTTGCCCGCGTTCTGCCGCAGCAGGGTGTCGGCCTTGACCAGCTCCAGCGGGTAGGTCGTCGCGAGGAGCAATTGCCCAAGCAGCGCATCCGGATAAAGTGCCACCGGAGCGAAGAGTTCGTCCAACTCATCTCCGGTGAGCAGACCTTCATCCTGTGGATCTTCGGCCATGATCTCCACTGCGGGGCTTTCCTGCGCGAGCAAGGCTGGGGCGCTCAGGAATGTCGTTGCCGACAGCGCTGCAAGCAACCCGACGATCCGTTGGATGGTCATGAACCTTACCCCTTATTCCGGCCCCATTGCGCGCGGCGGGGGCAATTCCCTGTTGCAAGGCACATCTGACCTAAGGCATCGCAGCCCTTCAGGTCATGTGCCGATCCCTCCGGCTGTCCGGAGCTGCGAAATCAAGTTCGTAAGTGCGTGCGCTGTGGCCGTGATTACGTGCCGTGCGCCGCCCTGAAAGCAGAAAAGTTATCAATCAGACATCAACCGCAAAGAACGACCGGTGCCATTTCGGAGATTAGCCGCATGCCTGAAAGGTTTCGTCAAGGGGAAAGCTGCCCAATCTGGGCTATCTGCAGGATCACTGTCCGGCAGCAACCTGTCGCTTGCCCGTCCCGGGATCCATATGGCCGCATGCAAGTAGGCCCGGGATCGGATAGAGGGGCGTCAGCTGCTGCCGGTTTCGTGGACACATTGCTATGCGTAATCGGCTTGCAAAACCGCCCGGCTATCGGCGCCTCAGGTTCAGCCTGCTGCGGGAAGCCAAGATGAACCGAGCTTTCTGTAGACTGGATGTTGATTCCGGGTTGATGGCAGTCAACCAGTCTTGCCCGCGCATGATTACGAGGGGCGTTAAGACGTTGTTCTCTATCTTGGATCCCTCGTCGACGCCCTGCCCCGGTTCCAGCGAATGAAGCCCAAGAGAGTGGGCCGTTTACCGGCATGGAAAGACCGACCGAACCGGATCGGCACTTGGATATCGAAGAAAGGCAATCGCCGCAGATCCGATGTGCTCTTTATCAAGCGCCTGTGGCCGCCCTTGTGTGATGCATGTGTCGGCTTATCCACCGCAGCAGCTTGATCACCTTTGGAAAGCCCACGGCCGTCCCAAGCCGCCCGCCCGGTCAACCTGATGCAAATCGCAAACGCCGAAAGGCGCACGCCGCAACTGCAATCAACCGCAGCTCCTACAGATCAGCGGGAGAATGCCGTGAATTGGTCATTTGCCGGCAGCCGAACCGGACTGATGAACCGCTTGGGGCCGGTAGGTCCTTGGCAGGAAAAGGCTCACGCGCAGACCTCCAAGGGTTTCACTCTTCTCAAGCAAGACCCGCCCACCATAGGCATCGACGAGGTCACACACGATCGCAAGCCCGAGACCTGAGCCGGGGCGCGAGGTGTCAAGACGCTCACCCGAACGCAATGCGGCGGCGCGCAGATCTTCGGGAATGCCTGGCCCGTCATCCTCGATATGGATGATCACTTCGGCGTCCACCTGTTCCGCGCGAGCCGTCACGCGCCGTTCCGCCCATTTGTAAGCGTTGTCGAGGAGGTTGCCGACAATCTCCTCGAGGTCCTGGCGATCTACGGCCACGGTCATGGTGGGGTCGACTTTGAGCTGGAATTCGAACCGTTCATTTCCAGGCACCCCCTGAAACAGACGCCCCAATCGCTTGAAAACCGCAAAAATCTGCGTCGGGGCCTGAAACGCGCTGCCGACGTTGCCGGCGCGGATACGGGCAAGCGAGCGCTTGACCTGTGCATCGATCCGGTCCAGCGCGTCGCGCGCCCGCACCAGACCCGGACCGCTGAGCCCCGCGCTCTCCAACTCATTGCGCAGCACGGCCGAGGGGGTTTTCAGCGCATGGGCCAGATCGGCACCCTGCCTTCGGGATCGCTCTATAATCTCGCGGTTGCGCGATATCAGGGCATTGATGTCCTCAACCAACGGCGCCACTTCGGACGGATAGTCGCGCGGCAGCAATGTCTCGCTGTTTTCCCAACGACGCAGGATATCCTGCCGCAGACGTTCAATGGGGCGCAGAACGGTTGCGACGTGCAGAATTGATCCGATCAGCCCGCCCAGTACCAGCGTTGCAAAGGTCATGCCGAGGCTTCGACGGATAAGGCCGCGTTCCACTTCAAGCCGCGCGATCGACTCGGCCAACATGACCTGCCAGACCTTGCCGTCATCGAGGGTGACAGGCATCGCCATCGAGCGGAGTTCGCCCGCAGACGTGGTGACAAAATCAAGGGTGGGGCCCGTCGTGGCTTTGGTAACCGGATCAGGAAGCGTGAAGTCGAACATCGAGGGTGAGGTCAGAACAGATGCGTCTGGACCGATGAGCTGCCAGTACCGCCCCGAGTAAGGCTGTTGATACGCCGGGTCAGCCAAACGCTGCGCGAGCTGTTCTGGATCGGGCCCGACGTCAAACAACGCCACGACCAGACGCGCATGCCTGTTGGCGAGCGTTTCGTCGAAACGCGCCCGCGCAATCCGATCAAGCGAGAGGTAAAGCGTGATGCTGCCAAGGCAGACCACAAAGGCAGACAGAAGCACCCCTCCGACGATAGCCCGGATGCGGAGGGATCGCATCATGCCGAGTGAATCGCGTAACCCTTGCCACGCGCTGAATCAATGATCTCACCACCCAGCTTCTTGCGCAGCCGCGCCACGAAGACGGCGATGGTGTTTGAATCGCGCTCGTCGTCATAGGCGTAGATATGCTCGGAGAGCTCTGTCCGCGATACATACCGCCCGGCGTTGTGTATCAGGTAGGACAGGACGGCCGTTTCCTGCTGAGTCAGCTCGATTGGCAGACCATTGCGCATGGCCCGCGCGTTGCGGGTATCAAAGCTGAAGTCACCGATGCGGAACAGGGGGTTGATCTGCCCCGTGCGGCGCCGGATCAGCGCTCTGACGCGGGCGAGAAGCTCGGGCATCTGGAAGGGCTTGGCCATATAGTCGTCGGCGCCTGCATCCAGCCCGTCCACACGCTCGGACCAGCCGTCGCGCGCCGTCAGGATCAGTACGGGCATTGCAAGAGATTGCGCCCGCCATTCCTTGAGGATCGACAGGCCGTCGCGCTTGGGCAAACCCAGATCAAGGATGACCAGGTCATAGGGCTCTGTCGCCCCAAGATGCGCCGCGTTTTCGCCGTCAGCGGCTATATCGACAACGCGCCCTTCGCTGCGCAGAGCGCCAGAAATCTGGTCGGCGAGCGCCGGCTCATCCTCGGCAATCAGGATGCGCACCAAACCACCTCACCGTAAGCGAATGAGTGCCCGGTGTCGTCACTTCTTGCCATTGCCGCCACCGTTACCACCGCCGTTGCCACCGCCGTTCCCGTTGCCACCACCATTGCCGCCGCCGCCACCGTTCCCGTTGCCGCCACCGTTCCCGTTGCCGCCACCATTGCCGCCGCCGTTCCCGTTGCCACCGCTATTGCCGCCGCCGTTCCCGTTGCCACCGCTATTGCCGCCGCCGCCATTCCCGCTGCCGCCACTATTACCACCGCTATTGCCATTGCCGCCACTGTTTCCACCGGCATTGCCGCCGCCACTGTTGCCGGGTGACGATGAGCTGCCCTGCCCGGTCGCCGCGCCTGATGCAGACTTGGAGGACTTGCTCTTGCTGGAGGTGGTGGCACGTGTCCCTGTGGAAATCTCGGCCTTGATTGCCTTCGCGGCCCCCGAGTTCTGCGACATGAGCTGGCCGGTCCGCGCATTGACAACAACGCTGACCATCTTGCCATCGGGCCGGATCAGGACGACGCGGTAGTAGAGCTGATCGTCAGCAAACGCGCGCACATCCAAGGGCTTGCCACCAACCGCGCCTGACACTTCGGCAAGGATCTCCGGCAATGGGCGACTATGTCCTGCATCGACGTGCCGACGAAGCTCTCTCTGCGATAGCTCACGCAAAGGCGCCGCTGACGCCGAGGAGGTCACGACGGCAAGGGCGAAGGCGATGGAGGCGTACACGCGGAACATTTTTCGGGTTCTAGCAGATTCAAGGTGAACTGAAAATGAACAGTGCGTTTCGCCTCCGTTCATCAAGCCTGTGCAATCAGAGGATGAAGCACTCCGCAATCCTGCGCGGAATTGGAATCACTCGGACAAGAGGCATGCCATGACACAGCTAGCAACCAAGCCTGAGTTGAGAAAGGCCCCCTTTATGATTGCGCGGGCGATTTGCCTGTCTGCTGCCCTGATGGTTCCCGTTTCGATGGTGCCTGATCTTCAGTTCGCGGCAACTGCCGATGCCAAGAATGGCAACGGCGGTGGCAACGGGAACGGAGGGGGCAACGGAAACGGCGGCGGGAACGACGGCGGCAATAAGGGTGGTGGCTCGGACAACGGAAATGGTGGCGGCAACGGGGGGGCCAACAAAGGCGGCTCAGACAACGGCAAAGGCTCGGGCAAGAGCTCGGGCGCAAAAGGCAACGGGAACGGGAAAGAAAACGGCAAGGGCAAGGAAACCGCGTCCGGTGGTTCGAAGTCCAAGGGCAAATCGTCGAAATCCGCGTGGTCCGATACGCTTGGCGTGCCAGCCTCTGAACTTGGTGCCCTGAATGCGGCGAAGGCGTCGCCTGCGGCTTTGGCGAAAGCTGCGCCCAACTCGCGCGTTGGACGTATCGCGGCCTATCGCAATGCCGTCCTCAGCGGCAACTTGCTGGAAGAGGATCTGGCCGAGGCTCTTGCCACGCTGGAAGGTCTTGAAGAGCCTGATCGCTCGGTCGCCGAGATCGATGATGCGCTCAACACGACCACCGGCAATCTGGCCAACGCCGAGTCCGAGCTTGAACAGCTTGAGGCCGACCTCGAAGCAGCCGGCGGCAGTGACCCTGACATTGAGGCGGCAATAACCGAAAAGACTGCCGAGATCGAAGGTCTTGGCGCCGAGATCGACGCGCTGGAAGAAGAACGCGCTGGCGCTGAGGCCTATGAACAAGCCGAAGACGCGGTCGAGGTTCTGGATGCCCAGGTGGCCGATCAGCACGAACTGGAGTTGAGCCTGCTTGATGCCGCAGCCAACAAGCCGGTCACCGAAGCGGTTGTGACCCAGGTCAACGCCCTCCTCGGCCTGGAATGATTGAAACAAGTCCGGGCGCCGCCACAGGCGCCCGGGTCCCTCGGGTGGTATGTCGCCCGGAAAGTTACGAGAACGGCCCACTGTAACCGGCCCATGATACGGGCAATTGTTTTTACCGGAGACCGCGATGTTTGGTCCAGGCATTCTACGATTTGCAAAACGCTTCATCCGCCACGAAAACGGCGGCGTTACAATCGAGGCAGTCCTCTGGATGCCCGTGTTCGTCGCGCTTCTCTGCCTTGTCGCTGATGCGTCGTTGATCTTTGGACGCCAGGCAGAGGTGTTGCGCGTCGTGCAGGACGCGAACCGGGCCATGTCTGTCGGAAAGTTCGGTACAGACGGGGACACTGACGCGACAGACGTCGCTGAAGCCTACATCAAGGACCGGATCAACGGCCTGGCCCCGAATGCCACGGTCGATACGACCGTTACCTCGGGTGTGATCCGGACGGTGGTCACCATCCCCTCATCCGACCTCACGGCAAATACCCCGATTGGTTTTCTGGATTCGCTGACGATCGAAGTTGCCGCTGAACATCTTTCGGAGGCCTGAGATGACCCGCCTCACCGAAACCTTGGTCCGCGCTCGTACCTTTCAACGCACCGAACATGGTGGCGCGACCGTCTGGTCGCTGTTCCTCAGCGCATCCATGGCGATGATCGGCGGCTACGCGGTGGACGTAAGCAACCTTATGACCTCGCGCACCGATCTGCAGATCGCAGCCGACGCTGCCGCCCATGCGGCGCTTTTGTCGCGCGAGACAAAGTCGGCCGATGAGGCCCGCACCATCGGGATCGAAATGGCAGCCGTCAATCTGCCGGTCGAGAGCTATGGCGAGACGGTGCGCCCGGAGGATATCGTGTTTGGCACATGGGACCGCGATACCCTGCAGTTCACCGCAGACGAAAACTCCAAGACGGCGGTGCAGGTCACGGCCTGGCGCCACAGTCAGCTTGATAACCCTGTGCCGGTTTATCTGCTGCAACTGGCAGGCCTGGATCAATGGGACTTGCAGGTGGTTTCGGTCTTTGAAACCTATCAGCCCACCTGCCTGCGTGAAGGGTTTGTGGCCGAGGAAGTGGTCGATGTTCAGTCGAACAACAGCTACAGCAACGGCTTTTGCATCCATTCGAACGCACATGTCTCGTTGAACTCGAACAACTACTTCGAGCCCGGCACTGTCGTGTCGATGCCCGATCTCGATGATATCGACTTGCCGAACTCGGGGTATGAGACCAACGACGGGCTGCAGGATGCGCTGCGCGAGGGATCGTGGAACATTCGTATCATCAGCCGGATTCAGGATATCGTCGACGGTCTGCTGGCTTTCGATCCGGAGTACCTGCCGGACTACATCACCTACCCCACCGCTGTAACGCTGCCGTCGAACACGGTGAAGCAGACCGATCTGGTCGCTGGTCGGCTCTATCGTTACACCTGCAATGGCGGAAAGCGCATGACCATCGACAATAATGTCGTCATGAGCAAAGTCGTTCTGGTCACAAATTGCGAGATCAAGTTCAATCAAGGCGTCGCGCTGGAAGATGCAGTTGTCGTCACCACCAACACTGGTGCGAAATCGATGAATTCGCCGGGGGGTTTGCGGCTTGGAAAGGATGACGGCTGCGCCCCCGGCAACAGCGCACAGCTTGTGACTATGGGATCTGTCGATATCGCTGCCGATCTGTATCTTTTCGGCGCCCAGATCCTTGCGAAAGACAACATCCAGTTCGCGGCCAACGCGAATGGGGTCGAAGGCGCGGCCCTTGTCGCGGGCGGCGAGATCTCAGGCACATCCAACATGAACATGCGCTACTGCGGATCGGGCATGGAAGACAACTTCGAGGCCGATTACTTCCGCATGGTCAATTGAAAAGTCCTCCCGCCGGCATGATCGGCGGGAGCGTTCAGAATGAACCAAGTATCGGATAGGCGAGACCTGCCATCGCAATGGAAACGCCCATCGGGATTCCGCGTTGGTCCGCCAACCCGACCCAGCCTTCGCGCCAGTTCGCAGGAAGCTTTCGCAGGGCCAGAACCAGCGCGATGCCGATTGCTAGTCCCCAGGCGAGTAGCATCGCGAAGTCGTTCAGCCCGGAAATCGGCACAAACAAGACCAGACTTGCAAGGATCTTGACGTCCCCGCCGCCGAATAGTCCGAGGGCGAAGGCAAGAAACCCAATTCCAAGAACAACCGCTGCGGCAGCAAGTCGCTGCATCAGGTCATCAGGCGGAAGGATCAGCGAGGAGGCAGCGAAGAGTGCAACGGCAAGCAAGCTGATCGCGTTCGGAATCCGCATGTAGCGCAAATCAAAGTAGGCAACCGCGACCAACAGCGGGGCAGTCGCAAGAATAGGAAGCACTGCTGCGTCAGGCATAGCGCAGACTTCCCGGATTGCCATTTTTCTGCGTTCCGATCAGGCGGAACAGAAGTTCAGCCAGATTGCCGGTCTGGGTCTTTGCATAGATGTTGCGCAGATGCGAACGGACGGTCGGGTCGCTGATCCCAAGTTCTTCGGCAACGCCCTGCGCCGACAGTCCGCGGCTGAGCAAAAGGCAAACACGGTATTCCGCCCGGCTCAGTCGTGCGGGATTTGCAGCCCCGAGAATCGGTGTTGCCTCATCCGACGCGGGATCGCGACGTTGATGCGCCGCCTCTCGTGCCACAACACCGATCTGTCGGGTTGCCCAGGTGCGAGCCATCGTCGGCACCACCGCGGCGAGCGTCGCATGTACCCGGGCCGAGATCGGTTCATGGAAATGCAGCTCGATATGATCGCGATTCACCGGACCGCTGGCCAGAACCAGCACGCAGAATTCGCGAAATCCGCGGGCGGCCTGAAACTCTTTGAGAAGTGGATCGTCAGAGTGGCATGCATCCGCCTCATGCCAGATTGTGCCGGCGCGGGCACCGTCCAGATCAGTGCCAAAGACGCTTTCCGACAAACTGAACCGCAGCGGACGACCGCAGCTTTGCTCGGCCTTCGGGTCATGGATTGCAATTCTATTCACTTGGCCGAGGGCGCGGCGGGTGCGTACGAGTATCCCGGCTTGGGCGCCAAGGCCGATACACAGATCGGAGAATGCAGATTTTAAAGACGCAGTTCCGTGAAGAGCTTCGCACCAGGTCGCAATTGCGGATATAATACGGGATTGTTGCGCTCCGAGGGCAATTTCATCCCGAACGGATCGACTGTCTTCGTGATGTGCGACCATTTTTATCACCATAACGCAAACACAGGCGTACTTTTGCGATGTCTACGTTGAAAATCATACAGTTAACAAGATTCTTCACCTCTTGATTTAAGCGTGTTCTACTGTTCATTGTCAAGGTTTCAGGCCACAAACCATAGCGCCCGATCAATAATACAACCATGAAATGAAGCGCCCGCCTTAGTGCGCCCTGACGTAGATCGGATCGCGAAATGGTATATGGGTTTCTTATTCCAGTTTCGGCGCCTACTCCGAAAAATATCGCACGTATCGCAGGGCAACAGGCCCGATTGTCAAAGTCAGCAGGGCTGGCAGCATCAGGGTTGCCATAACCGCCGACATCTGCACCGGCAAGCGGTTTGCTTTCTCCTGCGCGCGCAGCTCGCGGTGCTGACGCATCTCGGACGCATAGGTCACGAGAACGCCCGAAATGTCTGCGCCGAACTGAATTGACTGCAATACGACGTTGACGAAAGATGTCACCTCTTCAACCTGCGTGCGCTCTGCCATGTCGAGAAGTGCACGGTCGCGGCTACGTCCTGCCTGGATTTCGCGCTGCGCGGTCAAAAATTCTTGCGACAGTTCGGGTGCAGCTTCTGCAATTTCATTGCCCACACGGATCATCGCGGCATCGATGCCCAAGCCTGCCTCGACCGAGATTTGCAGCAAGTCAAGCGCGTTGGGGAACGCCAGCCGGATTGCCTCACGCCGACGGTTTGACCTTGCGCGCAGCCAGTAGGCCGGGCCGAAGAACCCCACCCAGACCATCACAGCCATGATCTGCAGAAGGTTCGTCCGGGTCAGCCCGTTCAACTTCATAGCGATGGGCTCAGGAAGTGTGATCACACCAGTTTGAGAGGCAGTGATCAAACCCATTAGCACTGCTGGCAGTATCAGGCCCATTCCTAGTCGCAGAATGTAGTAGTTGCGCACCGCGTGCGGGCCGGTTTTCCCGGCCTGCGCAAGCTGGCGCTGTACCTGTGTCCGCTCTTTCTGATCGGCCGGAATCAGCGACTTCATCAGACCATTCGGCGTCTGTGCGACCGGGCGCAGCAGGTCTGCGTCGGAGCCGACCCGCCCTGTCCGGGGTCGTTGCGCTTCGAGCCTGCGGGCCACGCGATTTCTTGGTGAGGTTGCCGCGACCAGAGCCATGAAGGTCACGAATACTCCAAGTCCGACGCCATAAATGCCAAAGTCCACAAGGCCGAGGCTGCCCAGGTTCTGAAGCGCGGGTATATTCTCAAACATGGCATTCGCCCCCTAGAACTTGAAGTTCACAAGCCGGTTCATGGTGATCGCATTGGCGACGACCAGGACCACGACGAAGATTGCGGTCGGGCGGAACAGCGGATCTCCACTGATGTCGCCGTAGTAGCTGGGCACCAGGACCGTCATCAGAACGACGATGATGACGGGAATCAACGACAGGATCAGCGCTGAAAGCCGGCCTTCAGCCGAGATTGCCTTGATCTTGCGACGCATGGTCAGCCGGTCGCGGATCACCCGCGACAGGGTTGACAGCATGCGCGCCAGATCCCCTCCGGTCCCGTGCTGGATCGCGACGCTGACGGCAAGGAACCGCGTGTCCTCGGTATCCGCCCGATCAGCAAGATCGCGGAAGGCATCGACCAGCTCGTCGCCATAGGCGATCTGATCAACCATCACGCCGAATTCGGAGGCGATGGGGTCAGCCATTTCCCGCGCGACCGAGGCCATTGTGGTGTTCAGCGGATGCCCGACACGCAGCCCGCGCGCCATAAGATCCAGCGCGTCGGGCAATTGCCGCGTCAAGGTTTCGAGCCGCCGTCTGGCTGCGATGTGCAGCGTGGCAACTGGGATGACCATGAAGACAAACACCGCAAAAGGTAACGCAAAAACAAGCGAAATCAGCTTGCTGGCCGCAAGCGCCAGCACGACGGTCAATATGACCGAAAGCAATGCAAGCCGCCCCGCAGGCTGCGAAATACCCGCAAGGCGCAGGTCTTGAGGAAGGGTGCCGATGAAGGGTATGCCCGACAGAAGCCACGTGTCAGGCCTCGATTTCAGAATGCGCAGGACATCCTCGCCATTTGCGCCACGGGCGATCATGCGCATCCGACGATTGCGCACGTCACCGGGAGCCTCGTATCCCGAGAAGAATTGACGGATACCTTCATAGGCGAGCAAGACACCCAGAAACGAGACGACCGGCAGGATCAGATCGAGCGTCAGAAGCGGCGTTACCATCATGCGCCCCCTTCAGGCCGGAACATCTCTGCCGGAAGGTCAATGCCCGAGGCGATGATCTGGTTGGCACAGCGGGGGCGGATGCCGGTGGCTGTCATTTCACCCTGGACGTCGCCGTTTTCGGCCCGGCCACGTTTGCGATACAGGAAGATGTCCTGCATGGTGACGATCTGCCCCTCCATCCCGGTGATTTCGGAAATGCTCATTACCTTGCGCCGGCCATCCCCGAGACGGCTGAGCTGCACAACGAAATGGATGCCTGACGCAATCTGCGCGCGCAGGGCAGAGAGTGGAAACTCGATCCCGGTCATGGTGACCATCTGCTCGATCCGGCCAAGCGCATCACGGGCCGAGTTGGCGTGAACGGTGGTCATTGATCCGTCATGGCCGGTGTTCATCGCCTGCAGCATGTCAAAGGTCTCGGCGCCGCGAACCTCGCCCACCACGATGCGGTCGGGCCGCATCCGAAGGGCATTGCGCACCAGATCGCGTTGGGTCACGGCATTGGCCCCGCCGGGCGATGGCGGGCGGGTTTCAAGACGAACGACATGCTCTTGTTGCAGTTGAAGCTCTGCTGCGTCCTCGATCGTCACGATCCGTTCGGCCCGACCGATAAAGGATGACATCGCGTTCAGCATGGTCGTCTTACCCGAGCCTGTCCCGCCGGAAATCAGAACGTTCAGCCGTGCCTCGACCAACTTCTGCAGGAACCGCGCGGCCGTCGGGGTCAGCGCACCGACCTCGACAAGGCGATCGAAGGTCAGTGGATTGCGCGAGAATTTACGGATCGACATCGATGGTCCGTCGATAGCACAGGGACGGATGATCGCATTGACCCTGCTGCCATCGGGCAGGCGGGCATCAACCCAAGGCTGGCTTTCATCGATCCTGCGGCCAACCTGCGAGACGATCTTGTCGATGATCCTGAGCAGGTGGCGTTCGTCGCGAAACCTCACGCGGGTCTTTTCCAGGACGCCGTTGCGCTCGACATAGACCACGCGATGCGAGTTCACGAGGATATCATTGACCGATGGATCCGCCAAAAGCGGCTCAAGCGGGCCGAAGCCCAGAACCTCGTCAAGGATCTCGTCGATCAGGGCGCGAAACTCTTCCGACCGCATGGCCTTGCCCTCATCGGACAGAACCTTGGACACAAGGCTCGCCACTTCCCGGCGCAACTCTTCCGGCTGAACCTTGTCGATAACCGAAAGGTTCAGCCGGTCGAGCAGCACCTCGTGCAAGTGGCTTTTCAGTTCGAGCCGCGCCTGCAGGTTCGCGTCAAGCGGCGGATTGACCGACAGCTGGCCTTGGTCGGTCGGGGCCGGCGAAACCCCGAGGGGGACAACATTCGTGGGGCGTTGGCCATTGATCGACGGAAAACTCTTGAACACGGCTCAGACCCCTTTCGCTACTGCGGACGACGTGTTGAGCTCGCGCTCGACCTGCCGTGCCAAACGGTTGATTGCCTTTGACAAAACACCACCAACTGCCCTGAGGGGACGGCCCTGATCGGCGGCGGCGCGTGCATGTTTCGGATCGGGCGGAAGCCAGGCCCAGACAGGGCGTTCAAGCGCGCGCTCTGCCTCACGCTGGGTGGACGAGCGGAACATGGGCTTGTCCTCACGGCTGGCGACAAGACGCAGGGGAACGGACGGGTTGTCTGCAGTCAGAAGTTCGGTCAGCCGTCTGCCTTGCCGCACGACAGGCACCGAGAGGTCAGCTACCAGCAGCACCATATCCGCGGCTGAGATCACGGGCTCTATCCAGCGCGCCACGGCATGGGGAAGATCGATCACCACGTAATCGAACTCGGTACGCAGCACATCGATGATGGCGGCGACCTGCGCCACGCCAAGCGCATCCTGAGGGACAAAGGTCGACGGCGCGGGCATGACGCGCAGACCTGATGGGTGGTCCAACATCGCCTGCCGCAGAAAGGTGACGTCGGGCAGCGTACCCTCACCCGCCAGACGTGCCAGCGCATCATGTTCGGGCAGATCGAGCATCGATCCGACTGACCCGAACTGCAGGTCAAGATCGACCAGAGCCACCTTCGCACGGGTCTTTGAACGGCCGAAACCACGTGGCGCGGCAAGGCTTTCTGCCAGGTTCACCGAAAGCGTCGTGGCGCCAATGCCACCCCGCGCGGGCAGCGTTGCGATAATGCGGCCTGCCGCCTTCGATGGGGTCGATGCGACTGGACTTGTCACCTGGCGCGCCGCGCCAATGCGGGACAGCTCTGACACAAGCGCGTCCGCCGAGTGAGGAACAGGCAGTACCCGCTCGACACCCGCATCATTCAGAAGCTGCACATCGGCAAGCGAAAGGTTTTCGTCGGCCAGCGCGACGACTGACGCTCCGGGCCGCTTGGACCGCACAAGGACGCGCAGCGCCGCGATGTCGTCGGGATCGTGCGGGTCGGTCTGGACAACAATCACATCCTTGTCGCGCGCCATTTGTTGAACGCGACCGTTCAGTCTGGCGAGGTGACCGGTTTCGGCCGTCAGGCTGATCGGCTTGCCAGTCGTCTCGACGTGGTCCAGACCCTCTGTCAGCGCCCCGTCACGCGTGACGACAAGCATCGACTGAACGTTCGGCATCGGATCGTTCCTTTCGTCAAAAAGCGCACTCATCCGGCCTCTCCCAATGCAAGATCTTCCGCCGGCAGCGAACTGCTCATGGCCGGGAATGGAATGGTGGGTGAAAAACCTGCCCAATCGCCGCCGGCAAAGCTGGACAGCGCGCCGAGCGGTGATGCGAAACGGAAATCAAGATCGACCACCTCGACCGTGACGACCGGGACATAGGGCCCGCCGAGAAAGCCGAGGTTCTGGTCTGCGCTATAGCTGAAGCGCAGGTTCTCTGGCGCGGCATAGCCGGGCATCAGCCCCTCGATCCGCCCCCAGATCTCGGTCACGGTCGGATCATCCAGCGAGGCGAGGCACGTCACCGTTGCGGGGGCGGCGCAGACCCCTGCGGCAGATCCGCAGGCCGTGCCGAAGCGTGGCGGCACCGGAAGCGCGCCGGTTGATCCGCGCTCGTTGCGCTCTGCGACGCCGGGGCAAACAGGCGGGCGCGCGACGGCCAGACGCGCGGCAACGTTGGTTGCCTTGCTGGCCATGACGTATTCATAGCCCATGCGGCCAAAGTCGATCAGACCGAACAAAAGCAAGAGAAACACCGGCAGAACCATGGCAAGCTCAACCAGAACGCCGCCGCGCTCGTCCCGCATGACCCTGTAAAGCAGACTGAGCATGGGTTTCTGTCTCATGCGCCAAACACCCGTGATCTGTCGGTGATCGTGGTCGTAAAGCGCTCGGACGCTGCGCCAAAGAACTGCAACACACGGACCAGCGGGAATGTGATCTCGACCTGGGCTGCCACCTCCGCCACCGCAACATTGCCGCCGCGATAGCTGCCTTCGTGGCAAGTGAATGACGGTGTGACAGTCTGAATCGTGATCCCGCCCGGCACGACTGACCCACCAGAGATGCTGCGGTCGACGATGGCGGTGATCGTGCCGGCATAGCTGTCTGCCGTCCCGCCGCTTGCGCAGATATCCGATGGCAGGATACGCGCCAGATAGCGCGTTGCATCACGCACGCCAGAAATCGCCGCCTGATAGGACCACATCATCCGGCTGCCCTCGACGATGACAGCGAATACCAAAAGCATCATCGGAAGGACCAACGCGAACTCGACGAGGATCGCGCCGCGCTCAGAACGCCAGAAGCGGCTCAGGCCAAGGCCCTTGGGGCGATGTTCAGCGGAAGAGCTGGACGACGTCATGGACGATCCCTCCGTTCCCACCCGATCCGCCATTGCCTTGCGCCGATCCGACCACCTCGACCCACAAATCAAGTCGTGGGGGTGAGCTTGCGTCCTGCCCCACGGGCTCTGTCAGAAACAGGCGGAAGAACTCTTCAACGGGGATGTTTGTCGTCCGCCCGCTGACGGGATGCGCGGTGCAGTCGATTGCGGCTGCGACCACAATCCGGCGTTCCGGGTCAGGCGAGGCAGCGGGCGCACAGGATGCACGGCCCGTTTCAGCGCGGTCTGTCAGGATTGCGGCACGCGATCCGGGGCCACCTGCCGCCGCGATTTCGGCCAGGTAGTATTCGTAGCGCGTGGCGCCCGCCGGAACGATTGGACCTGCGCCATCATAGTTTGTGGCGACATAGGCCGTGCGGCCTGCGCTCCAGTTGCCGTCACCAAAGCGCGAGCAGGACCCGGAGGCAAAGCAATCGTCCCGCGGCAGTCCCATGGTATCAGGAGACACCCGCTCGCTGTTGCCAATGCAGGCACCACCACTGCGGGGCACGATGCCCTTGATGACATTCGGCGCGGGGCGATAATTCGGGTCGTTGCGACGACCGTTCATCGTCGCCTTGTAGATGTCGAAGCGCACATTGAAGATCGCGTCCTCGATGCCAACCTTCTGGCCGGGCTCTGTGTCAACGCCGCGCTGCGCGAAACAACGGGTGATGCTGCGTTCCGCGCCGATCAGGCAGGCATCCAGCCGATTGCCCGATAGTCCTGCGCAGGGGCCGGTTGGATCGACCTCTTCCTTGTCGGGGTCCAGAAAACCGAAGTCACCGGGGCCCCAGGCGGCCCCACTGCCGCCTGACCTGAGCCGGATCAGATCGCCCACATTTTCGTCTGCCTTGTAGCCGGGACTTGGCAAGCAAAACATCAATGGGGTGATGTCGCAGGCGTATTGGGTAAAGCCCGCGACAGCCGTCGCGCCCACGTTTGCCTCGGGCGCAACACCCCCGCGCAGACCGAACAGCGCATCGGCAAAGGGCGTGTCCACATTGCGTGGCGCCACAGTTGCCTGCACGTACAGAGCATCGACCGGGTCCGTCGTGATGTCGGTCAGCGCTTCGGTATCGCCGTCTGGCAGGGCCGAGAGGAAGGTCAAGGTATAGTCGATCACATCCAGCGTCTGGCCGCCTGCCCCAAAGGTCTGCCGGTCGGTAATCATGTCGGCTGCGGCAGCCTGGGCACGGGTGATCGCATCGTCCTGACCGTCCAGTTCGCCCGCGGCCGCGAGGGCCACGTGATCGGCAAAGGCCTGCAATTCGGATTTGGTTGACGCGATGCGGCCAAAGTCAAAGGACAGCGCGACAAAGCCCAGCATGACCGCGAGGGACATGGCCCAGAACACAAGGACCGTGCCATGTTCGTCCTTGGCAAATGCTTTGATATGGGCAACTGACATGGCATGAACCCGATAAAGCGAGACGCGGCCACCCGACGCAGGGGGCGCATTTGAAAACAACGACTTGTAGCAATCAGTTGAGCTCGACGACCTCGACCTCGTTCGCGCGGCGAACCTTGATGCGGTTCACCTTCGGTGCCTCTGTCGGGGCAGCTGCGACGGGTTCGGGAGCTTCGAGAAGGTCGCCCAGTTTGACGGCGCGCAGCTCGGTGTCCTTGGCTTCGTCAAGCGCGCGCAGTGACAGGCGCAATGTTCCGGCCTGCTGGGCCAGTGCGAGGATCTGGCCCTGCGCGGGCGTGACCTCGACGGTGACTGTCCGGGCCACTTCGGGCTGGTCGCGTTTGACATCGGCGTCCTGATCAACGCCCAGAACCCGGATGTTCTGCAGGATGGTCACGGCACTCAGGTCAGCCTCGCGGCCCTGTGTCAGCACGATATCGACCGTATCTCCGGGGGTGACGAACCCGCCCACTGCCGTCTCTGCCCCCACCTTGATCGCCATGGCGCGCAGGTTCGGGCCAAGCGCCTGAACGATGGTCACCTTGTCGCCAAAGCCGGACACCTTGGACGCAAGCAGGATATCCCCCTTGGCGATGTTGTAGGTCGCGCGGCGTGGCTGCTCACCCTGCGCGGGCAACAGATTCTCTGGATTGCGGAAGGCGCCGGGGGGAAAGGCCTCGCGCGGCCAGGGGATGGTGGAAAGCACCTGCGGCACGATGGGTTGACCCAGCGGAATGTCCGCGCCTGCCACCACCAGAGAAACCAGATCGGGGCCCCGCTCGGGCGCCGCGGTTGCCGTGCCCGGCGCTAGATACTCGCGCGTCGCATAGGCCGAGGCCCCGGCCAGCGCGACCCCGGCGACGGCGACAAGAAGGGAACGCAAACCCATGACGGCTACTCCGGACTAGAGGGATAACCGGCCCGCAACGGGGTTGAGCGGGCCGGCCGGCAGACAGATGAAGATCAACCGTCTGCCATCAGGGTTTCTGCATCTCCCATCTGGTCCTCAACCTCGTCACCGAGGTTGGTCAGTGCCGTGGTACCCACGGCGATCGCGAGGATCAGGGCAATGCCGTATTCGACAAGCGTGACGCCGCGATCATCGCGGGCGAAACGGCGGAGAAGCTGGCTAAGCTGGGTACGCATGAAATACTCCTTCGATGACATGAACAGCGGTTCTGAAGAACCGGGAGGGAATGTTCGAACCGCAGCGCACTGCTTCTGGTTCCCCTTCAGTCTGCGGAATCGTCCCATGCCGGGCATCAGCCAGATGGATGAATATTTCACCTGCCGATTGATTCTTTTGCGGCGCGTCCATCACCGATGACGATGGACCTGAACGCTTGGCCCCCGAAGCGACCCATTTATGCGCCGCTGGACAGGGCCCGAACCAAAGCCGCACGGCGCGCCGTGGCTCTGCGGGGGTGAGAAATGTCAGAAAACAGCCCATGAAGGCTGTTCTATTGGGGCTTGGCCGATGCGGCCCTGTCTGACCGACGGTCAGTCAGAGAGGGCGCTGCTCGCCAGCGACATTCATTCAATAGCGTGAATCGCGGAGGAGGGGCCGCCTTCTGGCAGGCGTTTTGCCCCGCCCGTTGGCAGCCCCGGCGATCATCAAACGCCGATCACGGATCCGTCGGCGTGGCCAGAGGGGCCGATAGCGTGGCGGCCAGCGCGTTGCCATAGAACAGGGGCGGAGCCATGCTGCGGGCCAGTTCGATCACGCGGTCCTGCAGATCGGCGACGACCTCGGGATGTTCATCCGCGACGTTGGTCGTCTCGCCCGGATCTTTCGCAAGATCGAACAGCTCGATCATCGGCGGCAGCGCCGGGATCCAGTGCAGCTTCCAGTCCCCCACCCGCAGTGCGCCTTGTGTGGGTTCGACGTTGTAGACCATGTCCTGACGCGGTGAGGGTTGCCCGCCCGAAACGGTCTGCCAGACATCGACCCCGTCAAGCGGTTGGGTTCCGGTCAGGCCAGCACCGGCAAGTCCCGCAAGCGTCGGCAGCATGTCGACCACATGCATGGGGCCTTGTGTCTCGCCAGGGGTGATGCGTCCGGGCCAGTTGGCCAGCGCCACGACGCGCGTGCCCCCTTCATAGAGCGAGCCCTTGCCCTCGCGCAGCGGGTCATTGCGGGGCGGCAGATCGCCCGCGACCGCAGACTCCCCGGTAAACATCTTGTTGCGCGTGCCGCCATTGTCGCTGTGAAAGACGATCAACGTATCCTCACGCATGCCGGCTGCCTCCAGTGCGGCCACGACCTGCCCGATCTGGTCATCCATCGCCGAGATCATCGCAGCATAGGCACGACGCTGGCTATCCTCGATATGGGCATATTTTTCGAGCCACTGGTCCGGCGCCTGATAGGGCGTATGCGGCGCAGTGAAGGCGAGATAGAGGAAGAGCGGCACAGAGGCGTCATGCGCACCAATCATGCGGACGGCATCAGCGCCGAAAAGGTCGGTGTCATATCCCTCTTCGACCAGAAGTTCGTTGCCACGATACCAGTCGGTGACGCCATGGGCCTCATGCTTGAAGTGATCGATCTCGCCGACCAGCGGGCCGTAGAAATAGTCAAAGCCCCGCTGCATCGGCCAAAGCGCGCGGTCACCATGCCCAAGATGCCATTTGCCGACCAGCGCCGTCGAATAGCCCACGTCTTTCAGGATCTGCGGCAGAATCCGTTCCTTCAGGTCAAGCCCGTAGACCGCACCCGAAGGGATAACCCCCGTCTGCAACCCGTAGCGCAGCGGCCAGCGGCCCGTCATCAGAGCCGCGCGGGTCGGCGTGCAGAGCGGTTGCGTGTAAAACTGCGTGAGCCGCGCCCCTTCGGCGGCCAGACGGTCTATATTCGGGGTCGCGATGTCCGATCCGTGGAATCCCACATCGGCAAAGCCCAGATCATCGGCGAGGATATAGACGATATGCGGCTTGCGCACAGCCTGCGCGCGGGCAGGGTCAGCCAGCACCGCAAGCCCAGTGATCGCGGCCAGAAAGCCCGCGGCTCCGGCAAGCACATCACGGCGGGTCGGGTCACCGGCTTCATTGGAAAGGTCGTTCATGGATGCCTCATGTTCAAGTGCGGGCAAGTTGGTCGGCAACCGCCGATCTAAGGAGAAGATCTGCGGAGACAAGGCAGCGCGCTGCGCCAGATGCAGGGGATTTTCGGGATAATCGCATTCGGGTATCCAGTCAAAGGCGCCGTTCCCGCTGCGGGGCAAACCCGGTGGTTCGATTGCAGAGGGGGCAGGCGCAGGCGTGCTTCGGGCAATCCCCCCACCCCTGATCAGCTGCCTTGCGCGTATCGCCCCCTCTGCCTTGCATGCGCAGAAGGCTAAGACAGCGCCACGCACCCCTCAATTGCCATTTCACGCCAAACCCAGGCGCAGATTCACAGTTCAGAGAGGATCGGCCCGCCGCGTCTTGCGCCATTCGGCAGGTGCGCTGCCTTCCCACCGGTGGAATGCACGAATGAAATGCGAAGCATCGGCGTAGCCAAGACCCCGCGCAATGGTCTGGATCGGGGTCTCGCCCCCGACAAGTGCCTGCCGGGCAGATCTGTGCCGCCAGTCGTCGAGCTGGCGCTCATAGCTGGTGCCAAGGGCGGCAAGCCGGCGCTGCAAGCTGCGGGGCGAAAGCCCAAGCGCGCGCGCCGCGCATTCGACGGAAACCTGCCCCGCCATGGCTGCGGGGACGAACAGGAGGTCGAGCGCGGTGATCAGCGCCTCATCCTCGATCCGCCCGCTGTCGCGATCGAGGGGCAGTGCGGGCCCGCCCGGCCCATCCGCGAGACGACAGTTCGGCTGGTCAAGAAGCGCCGCATCAAACTCGATCACGATGCCGTCGCCTGCGCGGAACGTTACGGCAGCGCCCAGCCTGTCGTCATAATCGCGCGTACAGGCCAAAGGACGGTGCGGCAGCGTGACATGCAGCGCGGCGCAATCATCGCCCAGAATGCCGCGAATGGCGCCCACGATGAAACCTGCCACCCCCTCGTTCAACACGCGCGCCTCTTCGGCGGTTCCGCCCCACAGGCGGTGCGTCAGCCGTGCCGACGCCCCGCTCCGCTCCAGCCGGTAGGAGACACCACCCTGCAGCGCCGGCATCTGACGGATGTGGGACATGAGAGACTGGCCGAGCGTCCGCCCCGCCCCAAGCGCAAGCCCCGGCGGACCAAGCGCACCGGGATCGGCGGCACGCGCGAGATCGAGCCCGATCATGGCATCTCCGGTACGCCGTGCCAGAGTTGCCAAGACCTCGGCGATACGCGCGCGCGCCACCACCCCGTTCGCCCAGCCGTCATCGCCGCCGTCAACCCCGACGCTTGCAAGGATCTGGCGATGATCAACGCCATGGGCCGCCGCAACTGCAGGCAGCATATGGACAATCGCAAGACGGGCCGGAAAACGATCAATCATGCTCGATCTTTAACACATCCCGGCGCACGGATGCAGCACGACAGTCTAGTGCCGAGGCAGGAGCCCCACCGGCGCATCAGGGTCACGCAGATAGTCCGCAGGAGGCGTCTCGCTGACCACATTACGCCGCTTGAAGGCGCAGGTGATCAAGCCGCCCTCGGCCTGCGCCGCAATTACAAGCCCCTGCAGGATATGACGCGCACCGTCAAACACGTCGACGCAGCCGCGCAACCGGGGAAGGGTGTCAGCCGCAAAGACGAGTGTCGACTCCGTCAACCCCAGAACCGGATAGAAGGCATCGCCGAACTGAACCCGCAGGCGCGACCGCCGTGCCTTGCGTTGCCGGGCCAGTCCCAGCCCGTCACGAATCTCATCCGTCAAATGTTCCAACATGTCGAAACCCCCTAAAGAACACCGAATCTCTAAAGCAATAAGTTCAAGTCTCTGCCAATGTGACGAAAAATCAAGACAACCAGACGACACACCGCGACAGGCTTGCGACATGCAGGCTTGCGATTGGCTGCGGTGTGTCCGGGAGAGTGGTTGCGCTTACGTCGCGGATCGGCATTCTTGGCGCAACAAGACGGGGGAAGGCGCATGGCACAAACTGCAGATCACGGCGGAGGGATCGACGCCGCGGCACGGCAGTATGGTGGCGCAAGATCCGACTGGATCGATCTGTCGACCGGTATCAATCCGGAGCCCTATCCGATTGCGGCGCTCCCCGCCGATGCCTGGACTGCCCTGCCCGACAGCGCGGCACTCGGATCGCTGCTGGCAGCGGCACGCAGGTTTTGGCGTGTGCCCGACGCGGCCGAGGTTGTCGCGGCGCCCGGCGCCTCGGCATTGATCGCACGCATCCCGGCCCTGTGTCCCGCGCCCGCATATGTTCCGGGTCCTACCTACAACGAACATGCCCGCGCCTTTCACAACGCAGGGCTCCCGGTGACCGACGCCACAGCCCCGGTCCATGTGCATGTCCATCCGAACAATCCTGATGGAAAGCTCTGGCCTGAAAGCGTCCGTGGTACGCAACTGACCGTCGTGGACGAAAGCTTTGGCGATATCGCCCCTGAGACGAGCATGATCGCCCGCACCGCTTACCCCGGAACGCTGGTCCTGAAGAGCTTTGGCAAGTTCTGGGGGTTGGCCGGGATGCGACTTGGCTTTGCGATTGGTCATCCCGAAACCTTGCGCGGCCCAAACGGCCGACTGGCCGACATGATCGGGCCCTGGGCGGTGTCGGGCCCGGCCCTGGCGATCGGGGCGGCAGCCCTGTCGGATCTCGTCTGGGCCGAGACAACGCGGGCACGCCTTGCGCAGGATGCCACGCGGCTTGATGCGATGGTCTGCGCACGCGGTGCGCGCCTTGTCGGCGGGACGACGCTCTTCCGTCTCTATCAGGTGGAGGACGCCGCGCTCTGGCAAGACCGGCTTGCCCGGCAGCGCATTTGGAGCCGCATCTTCCCCTATAGCGGCACATGGCTGCGGCTTGGTCTGCCACCCGCACACGGCTGGGATCGGCTGGAACAGGCCCTTGCCACGATGACGGAGACGGCAGCATGACCGCGCTCCTCGCGTTGCCAGCCATGCTGCTCGACGCCGTTTTCGGTGAGCCCAGATGGCTCTGGGACCGCTGGCCGCATCCGGCCGTCCTCATGGGAAGGGCCGTGGGCTGGATGGACAAGCGCCTGAACCAGGGGGGCACACGCCGCGCCAAGGGCGTGCTCGCTATGGTGCTGCTTGCGGCCGGGGCGATCCTGCTGGGGGGGCTTATCCATGCGCTGCCCGACTTCGGGGTGATCGAGATCGTCGTCGTCGCGGTCCTTCTGGCGCAGCGCAGTCTGGTCGATCACGTCCGCGCCGTGGCAGATGGCCTGCGGCAGTCCCTGCCCGAGGGGCGCCGTCAGGTGGCCCGCATCGTCGGTCGCGACACGGCCAACATGGACGCACCCGCCGTGGCCCGCGCCGCCATCGAAAGCGCGGCCGAGAACCTGTCCGACGGGGTGGTCGCGCCCCTGTTCTGGTATCTGGTCGCGGGGTTGCCGGGCCTGATGCTTTACAAGATCACCAATACCGCCGACAGCATGATCGGCCACCGCACCCCCCGGCACGAGGAATTCGGCTGGGCCGCCGCACGGTTCGATGACCTGTTGAACCTAATCCCGGCGCGGCTGACCGCGCTTTTGCTGGCGCTGGCGCATTGGCGGCCCGATGCCAAAGGGGTGATCCTGCGGGATGCCCCGCTGCACCGCTCGCCCAACGCGGGCTGGCCCGAGGCCGCGATGGCGGTGGTTCTGGGCATCTCGCTCTCTGGCCCGCGGAGCTACAGCGGCGAGATGCGCGCGTTTCCCTGGGTTTACCCCGAGGGCCGCCGCGATCCTGGCCCTGCCGAGATCGACGCCGCCTGCACCGCGCTCTGGCGCACCTGGGGGCTGATGTTGGCCGTCACCGCGGCCATGGCACTGGCCTAGACCATGGCAAGCTGGGCCATTGTCGCCACGGTCAATGCGCCCGTCGATCAGGTGCTGGCCTTTGTGGCGCATCACTTGACGCTGCACCCGGCGCGCATCCGGCTATACTTCGATGATCCCGCAGACCCGGCCCTGACGGCCATTCGGCCCATTGCCGGGGTCGAAGCCATCGCCTGCGATCTGGACCATTGGCAAGGGCAGAACGGCCATCGACCCGACAGGCATCAGGAACGTCAGTCGATGAACGCACAGGCCTGCTACTGCGACGCCCGCGAAGACTGGCTCTTGCACATCGACGTTGACGAATTCCTGCTGCCTGACCGCCCGGTAGCCGAGATTCTGCGCGCTGTGCCGCGCCGCCGGCCGATCCTGCGCGTGGCCCCGTTCGAGGCGCTGCATGATCCTGCTGTGGCGGATGATATCTTCACCGCCCGGCACTTTCGCCAGGCGCTTGCCGGGCCTGCCCATGCGGAAGCCCGCGCGGCGGTCTTTGGTCGCTATGCGGAACTTCTGCCGGCAGGTGTACTGTCACATGCCATCGGCAAGTGCTTTTTCCGCACCGGGATCGCGGATCTGCGCCCCTGGCTGCATGGCGCACGGCTGAACGGTGAGCGGGTGCCGCAAGGGCCTGCCTCGGCGGATCTGGCGCTTTTGCATTTCCACGCGCAAGACCCTGTTGCATGGCGCGCCCGTCTGCCGTTCCGCCTTGCGCGCGGCGCCTATGTGCTGAAGCCGGAATTGCAGACCTTTCTTGCTGCCGCCGATGGCGCCACGATCGACGCCTTTTACCACCATGTGCAGACCGCCACACTCGAGGCTTTGGCCCTGCTCAGGGACCGTGGCCTTGTGATTGAGGCGACGCTGAACCTGCGCGCGAAGATTGCGAAAATGAACGGAGATACCGATGGCCAGTGAGCCGGCCCACCAAGCGACAATGGCCGAGTTGATGGCCGCCCTGCCGCATGTGCTCGCGGCGCCAAAGGACGCGGCGCCCGTCTTGCAGCTGTGCTTTCGCCCCGCCTTCAACCAGCGCAGCTTTCCAGACCACCTGACACTTACACGCACCGAAGGCATACCGGGTGAGCGGTTCACCTCCGCCCCTTGGCTCAAACTGCCTGACGGGTCGGGTGACCCGCGTATTCAGGTCTCGATCCTGCCGCGGCGGGTGATGGATCTGGTCTGGCGGGACCGGGCCGGAACCCCGCATCCGGGCGATACGATCATCGCCGATCTGGACACGACCGAAGCAAATCTGCCGACAGGCACGCTGTTGCAAGTGGGCACCGCCATTCTGCGGGTCAGCGATGTGTTCAACGACGGCTGCGTCAAGTGGAAGGCCCGCTACGGCGCCGACGCCAAGGCCTGGATCACCGCGCCCGGACACCCCGAACTGCGATTGCGCGGCATCCTTTGTTCGGTCGAGAGCGATGGCGAGATCCGGCTGGGCGATCCGATCCGCAAGCTGGGCTGACCCTACATCCCTTCGGCCGGGCGACGCGCCCGGCGCCACTGGATGAAATGAGCCTCTGCCTCGGCCGCGAGGCCCTGCCAGCGCGTCAGATCCCCGGGACCGACCAGCGGCATGACCAGCGCCGCCTCACCGTCGATCAGTTGTATCCGCGCCACCCCCATGCGGGCGTTCCAGTCTTCAATGGCGGCTGCCGGCGGGCGCACGTTCCACGGCAACACCAGCCGCCATCCCGCGTCAGTCGCCTCGGCACGGAATTCGGGCGCTTGCGGGGCGGTGCGGGCGTAGGCCACCCCAGCCTCCACTTCGATCCCGCAGAATCCCGTCGCGGCCAAGGCCGTTCTCACGTCATCCAATGTCATGCCACCAGCGCCTCGGCCTTCTTCAGATCGACAGAGACAAGCTGGCTGACCCCCTGTTCCTGCATCGTCACCCCGAACAGCCGATCCATGCGGGCCATGGTCACGGCGTGGTGGGTGATGATCAGGAAGCGGGTTTCGGTCCGCCGCGTCATCTCGTCCAGAAGGTCGCAAAAGCGTGTAACGTTTGCGTCGTCAAGGGGGGCGTCCACCTCGTCGAGTACACAGATCGGCGCGGGGTTGGCAAGGAACACCGCAAAAATCAGTGAAAGCGCCGTCAGCGTCTGCTCTCCCCCCGACAGAAGCGAGAGTGTCGAAAGCTTCTTGCCCGGCGGTTGGCACATGATCTCAAGCCCCGCTTCAAGCGGGTCGTCGGATTCGACCAGCACAAGCCGCGCCTCGCCCCCACCAAACAGGTGGGTGAACAGCGTCCCGAAAGACCCGTTCACCTGCTCGAACGCGGTCAGCAGCCGCTCGCGCCCCTCGCGGTTCAGGCCCTGAATGCCGCCGCGCAGCTTCTTGATCGCCTCGTCGAGGTCGATCTTTTCTTGCGCCAGCGTGTCGTATTCGGTCTGAACAGACTTGGCATCCTCCTCGGCCCGCAGATTCACTGCGCCCAATGCCTCGCGCTGACGGCGCAGCCGGCCGACATCGGCATCGAGCTGATCGACCGTCGGCATCGCCTCGGGATCGACGCCCAGACCTTCAAGAAGCTGTGCCGGCGTCATCTCCATGTCTTCGCGGATCCGCTCGACCGCTGCGGCGACCGTTTCGCGTGCGGCCTCAGCGCGGGCATCGGCGCGGGCGCGGGCCTCGCGCGCTTCACCGGCCAGACGTTCGGCGTCACGCTCGGCGATCTGGGCCTCGCGCAGCATACCCTCGGCCTCGGCCAAGGCATCGGCGGCAGCTGCGCGGCGGGTCTCGGCCTTGGCAATCGCCTCGGCCAGATCTTCGCGACGGATGGAGATCTCTTCGGGCACGGCGCTTGCATCCTCGAGCTCGGCCTCGGTCTCGGCCTTGCGCTCGGCCAGTTCGGCGCTGCGCTTTTCCGCCGTCTCCAGTCGGTGCTTCCAGCCCGAGAGTTCCTTCTGCACCTCCTGACGCCGACGCACGCGGGCCTCACCTTCGCGGCGCACCTCGTCCTGAGCCGAGCGGCGGGCCATCATGGTGATGCGCGCGGCCTCGACAGCCATTTTCAGCTGTTCCACCTCGGTGCGCACGCCCTCAAGGTCGGGCAGGTCGCCTGCACCGGCCTCGGCCTCGGCAAGACGGGCGCGGGCGGCCATGGCCTCGTCCTCGAACCGCGACACCGCCAGGCGGGCAGCCTCCAGCCGTCCTGCGGCCAATGACCGGTCCGCCTCGGCCCGCGCCAATGCCCGGCCCGCCTCGGTCATCCGGGCATCGGCGGCGCGACGGGCATCGCGCGCCATCTGATCCGCGCGCCCCAGATCCGCCAGCCGGGCCTGCAGCGCCTCATGGGCCTGACGAGCCCCTTCGGCGCGCGCTGCCACATCTTCGAGGTCGCGTTTCAGCTGCACCAGACGATTAAGCTGCCGCAGACGCAGGGCCGCCGCAGACGGCGCATCCTCGGCACCAGCGCGGAAGCCGTCCCACCGCCAGAGATCCCCCTCAAGGCTCACAAGCCGCTGGCCGGGGCGCAGCAGGGGTTGCAGGCGCGCGGCATCCGTGCGGCCGATCACACCGATCTGGGCAATACGACGGCGCAGCACCTCTGGCACCTCGACCTGCGCTGCAAGGGGCTCCACCCCTTCCGGCAAGGGTTGATCGGTGTCATAGGGGGGCATCGTGGCCCAGCCTGAGCGGCCATCGCCGTCAAGTTCCGGCGCGCGCAGATCATCGGCCAAAGCCGCACCAAGGGCTGCCTCGAACCCGGGCGTGACCTGCACCCGGTCAAGAAGCTGCTCGCCTGCATGTGATTCCCGTTCGACCAGCCGCGCCAGCGCGGCAACCTCGGCCCGCAAAGCATTGGCCTCGCCCTCGG
This sequence comes from Gemmobacter aquaticus, assembly GCF_007859075.1. Classification (GTDB taxonomy): domain Bacteria; phylum Pseudomonadota; class Alphaproteobacteria; order Rhodobacterales; family Rhodobacteraceae; genus Gemmobacter; species Gemmobacter aquaticus. The sequence continues at coordinate 174,609 of NZ_VOAK01000025.1, read as the reverse complement.
CGGCCGAGCGGACGGCGCGCGCCTCGGCCTCACGCGATTGCACCTCGGCGCGGGCTTCCTCGGCGGCGACCAGCGCCTCTTCTGCGGCAATCGCCTGTTCGGCAGCCTCTTCCTGTGCAATCGCGGAGGCCTCTTGCCCCTCGATCGCTTCGGCAAGCGCCTCTTGCGCTGTCTCGACGCCAGCGCGGGCGCGAGCGGCCTCGGCCTCGGCGCGGTCCAGCGAGACGCGAGTCTCGGTCAGCATCCGCTGTGCCGATTGGTGCCGCGCGGCCAGACGCGCCGCGTCTTCGGTGCGTTCGGTCAGTTGCCCCTCGCGGTCCGTCAGGATCGCACCCGCCTCGCGCGCCACCTCGGCGGCCTCGGCCAGCTTGTCGTCATGCCCCTCATGCGCCTTCAGAAGCTGCGCCAGTTCCCAGTCGAGACGTGCGATCGTTTCGCCTGCGTCACGATTGAGCCCGGCCTCGCGCTCCATATCGCGCTGCAACTGGCTGATCCGCCCCTGCAGGGTCTCGATCATCTGCCGGGCGCGGGCCTCCTGATCGTTCAAGGCATCGCGTTCCACGACCAGACGCTGCAGAACGGCCCCGGCGATGGCCTCTTCCTCGCGTCGGGGTGGCAGGCGTTCCTCAGCCGCCTCGCGCGCAGCCAGTGCGACCCGCGCGGCTTTTTCCGCCGCCGCTGCCGCAAGCACACGCGCCCGCAGCGCATCCTCCGCCTCAGCCCGCGCAAGATCGGCCTCGCGCCAGCGCCGGAACAGGAGCATCCCTTCGGACCGCCGCAGATCCTCACCGATCTCGCGATAACGCGCCGCCTGACGGGCCTGACGGGCCAGTTGCGACAGCTGTGCCGACAGCTGTTCCAGCACGTCATCGACGCGTGCAAGGTTCTGCTCGGCAGCAGACAGGCGCAATTCGGCCTCGTGCCGCCGCTGATAGAGGCCCGAGATGCCCGCCGCCTCTTCGAGGATGCGCCGTCGCGCTTTGGGCTTGGCGTTGATCAGCTCGGAAATCTGGCCCTGCCGCACGAGTGCAGGGGATTGCGACCCTGTCGAGGCATCGGCAAACAGCATCTGCACATCGCGGGCCCGCACATCCTTGCCATTGGCCTTGTAGGCAGAGCCCGCATCCTTGGTGATGCGCCGCACGACCTCCAGCTGGTCGGCGTCGTTGAAGCCCGAAGGCGCGAGCCGTTCGGCATTGTCGATGATCAGCGCGACTTCGGCGAAATGGCGGGCGGGCCGGGTGGCAGCGCCTGCGAAGATCACATCCTCCATTCCGCCACCGCGCATGGCCGTGGGCCGGTTCTCGCCCATCACCCAACGCAGTGCCTCAAGCAGGTTCGACTTGCCACAGCCGTTTGGCCCCACAACGCCGGTCAGGCCGTCATGGATCACCAGCTCTGTCGGATCGACAAAGCTTTTGAAGCCGTTCAGTCGAAGGCGGGTAAACCGCAACGGGAATCTCCTGCAAGGGAGGGGTATGGTCGGTCGGGGACTGGCCCGAGTCAACCGGGTTGCCCCAAGCAATGCTGCAAGACCATCGGTTATCCCCAAGATGTTGGGTGCTTGACGCGCCCTTGGTCGCGCTATGACACTGGGCGCACCCCAGCCGGAGCTCAGGATGGACAGCGACAGACACCCCCACCGGATGACCGGCGACGATGACCCGGCCGACGTTCTTGCCCTGATCCGCGCGGCCTTTGCCGGGATGGAGGGTCGGATCGATCCCCCGTCCTCGATGCATCTGCTGACGCCTGACGCTATCGCCCTTCAAAATGAGACGGGTGAGGTCTGGCTGATCGGGCGCCCGCCACTGGCCTGCGTCTTTCTGACGGCAAAGCCCGATGCGCTTTACGTCGGAAAGCTTGCGACTGCGTCGAGCGCCCGCAGGCAGGGTCTTGGTCGCAGGCTGATGGCGCTGGCCGAGATGCGGGCTCAGGCGCTTGGGCTGCCCGCGCTGGAGTTGCAGACGCGCATTGAGCTGACCGAAAACCACGAAACCTTCCGCGCCCTGGGTTTTGTGCAGGTGGGCGCCACCAGCCACCCTGGGTTTGACCGCCCTACCAGCCTGACCTTCCGCCGCGCAGTCTGACCTGCGGGGCCGTGCAAACAGGGGTTCCAGCGGCGCGCGGTTCGTCGCAGTCTGCACTCATAGGATGGAGGCCCCATGATCCCTGCGCTTTTGACCCTGCTTTCGGCCCAGTTGGGAGGCGAGGCCTTGACCCGCCTGACCGGAGCCCCACTGCCCGGCCCGGTTCTGGGCATGCTTTTGCTGCTTGCGGGCTTTGCCCTGTTCCCGGCCCTGGTCGAGGTGCTGCGGCCCCTCGCCACGACCATTCTTGGAAACCTCTCGCTTCTTTTCGTGCCAGCAGGAACCGGGGTTGTCGGGCACCTCGACAAGATCGTGTCCTTTGGCCCGGCCCTGGTGGTCGTGCTGCTGGTATCAACCCTTGCGGCCATCGCGGCGGGGGCGCTGACCTTTGTCGCGGTGTCGCGGCTGACGGGTTCGGGGGCTGAGGAATGACCGACTTCGCCGAGATCTGGTCCTATCTGGCCCAAGGGCCACTTCTGTGGCTGACGGCGACGCTGGCCGCCTATGCGGTAGGGGACGCCTGCTTTCGCGCCTCGGGGCGCAGGCCTATCGTCAATCCGGTGCTGATTGCAGTTCTGTTGCTGGCGGCCCTGCTCTGGCTTTCGGGCACGCCTTACCAGACCTATTTCGAGGGTGCGCAGTTCGTCCACTTTCTGCTCGGCCCAGCCACGGTGGCGCTGGCCCTGCCGCTTTGGGACAATCTGGGTCATGTGCGCCGCGCGGCTCTGCCCATGCTGGTGGCCTTGCTTGCGGGATCGACGGTTGCCGTTGTCTCGGCCCTCGGCCTCGCCGTGGCCTTTGGGATCGATGGCGAGGTGCTTGCCTCCATCGCGCCGAAGTCGGCGACCGCGCCAGTCGCGCTTGGCATTTCTGACCGTCTGGGCGGATCGCCCACGCTGACCGCCGTTCTGGTGATCCTGACGGGGATCATCGGTGCGATCTTCGCGACGCCGCTTCTGAATGCCCTGCGCATCCGTGACTGGCGCGCGAGAGGATTTGCGACCGGCGTGGCCGCACACGGGATCGGCACCGCCCGCGCGTTTCAGGTTCACCCGACAGCCGGGGCCTTTGCGGGCCTCGGCATGGGGCTCAATGCAGTGCTGACCGCTTTCCTCGCGCCGCTGCTGCTTGGGCTGTTCCGCTGATCAGCCGCCAAGCGCCTCGCGCAGCGCATCCTGCAGGGCATCGCCACTGCTGGGTGCGGGCTGCACAGGGGCAGGCTGGGCAGGGGCAGGCATCGTCGGATCGGTCGGCTGGAACTGCCCATCCGCCGGGGCATTGGCAACCGGCACATTGGCCGAGCCTGCGCTGGCACCTTGCTCGGCACTCATCTGGCCGGGGCTGACGCCGCCCTGCGGGCGGGTTTTCGGCGCGGGCACCTTCATCGGAAGTGGCGTGGGCGGCACATCCTTGTGGATGCGAACCATCACCTCATGCCAGATCTCGGCAGGCAGGCCTGCGCCGGTCACTCCTTTCAGCGGGCGGTTATCATCGTACCCCATCCAGACGCCCACGACGTAATGGGCCGAGAATCCGATGAACCAGGCATCGCGCGCGGCATTGGTCGTACCGGTCTTGCCTGCGACCGGATGATCGCCCAGCCGTGCCCGCGTGCCGGTGCCGCGTTCGATCACCTGCGTCAACATATAGGTCAGATATTCGGCCGCCTCCTGCTGGATCACACGCTCGCCGATACCGCCCTCCTGGCCGATAAGTTCAGTATCATCCCCCTGCAGCTTGAGGCTGATGAGGCCATAGGGCTTGACCGCCGAGCCGCCATTCAGGATGCCGGCATAGGCGCCGGTCATTTCCAGAAGCGTGCTTTCGCTGGCGCCAAGTGCAAGGGCCGGGCCCGCGGCCAGATCGCTCTTCAGCCCGAATTGCGAGGCGACCTGCCGCACCACATCGCGCCCCACCGCCTCAGAGATGCGGACGGCCGGAATGTTGCGGCTTTCGGCAAGGGCCTGGGTTAGCGTGATCAACCCCTTGAACTTCTTGTCATAGTTCTCGGGCGTCCAGGGGCCGGAGCCCTTGATGGTGATCGTCAGCGGCGTGTCCTCGACATAGTCGGCGGGGGTATAGCCGATGTCCATCGCAGCCGCATAGGCAAAGGGCTTGAAGGTCGATCCGGTCTGGCGCAGCGCCTGTGTCGCACGGTTGAAGCTGCCTGCACCTTGCGTCTTGCGACCGCCGACCATGGCGCGCACCGCGCCATCGGCACTCATCACGACAATCGCTGCCTGCGCCTCTGACTCTTTCGACACCTTGGTCGCAAACACCGCCTCCAGCGCCTCTTCCGCCTGGCGTTGCAGGCGCTGGTCCAGCGTGGTGCGGATGATGACATCCTCGGTCGTGTCCTTGGTCAGGAAGGCGGGACCGGATTCCATCACCCAGTCGGCAAAGAAGCCGCCCGCGTTCTTGGCCGCGGCCTCAGACAGCTCTGCCGGGTGGGCACGGGCATCGTTCGCCTGCTCGGCTGTCAGGTAGTCCTGCTCTTCCATCAGGCCGATGATCACATTGGCCCGGTCCTGCGCGCGCTTGAGGTTGTTGGTCGGCGCATAGCGCGACGGCGCCTTCAGCAAGCCCGCCAGCATCGCAGCTTCGGCCGGGTTCACCTGATTGGCCGATTTGCCGAAATAGCGCTGCGCTGCCGCCTCGAACCCACGGGCGCCTGCACCCAGATAGGCACGGTTGAAGTAGATCGTCAGGATCTCGGCCTTGGAATACTTGGCTTCCATGGCAAAGGAGAACGGGATCTCCTTGATCTTCCGCCAGACACCGCCGGCGCGGCAGTCTTCCTCATAGGCGGCTTCCGTTTTCCACTGTGCCGGATCGTACTGCACGCCAAGGCACAGCAGTTTCGCCACCTGCTGGGTGATGGTCGAACCGCCGTTGCCCTCAAGCGGGCCGCGACCCTCGGACAGGTTGATGCGAACGGCACTGGCGATGCCGCGTGGGCTGATCCCGAAATGCTGGTAGTACCGCTTGTCCTCGGTCGCGACGACGGCATTGCGCAGGTGTTCGGACACATGCTCGGCGTCGATCATGCCGCCGAAGGTCTCGCCGCGCCAGGCGAAGACCTGACTGTCACGGTCAAGCATCGTGACCGATCCGCGCGCGCGGGCATCGACAAGGTCGGTCACGGGGGGAAGCTGCTGGTAGAAGTAGAACGAGGCCCCAAAGACGATCAGCGCCAGCACAGCCGTGACGCGCCAGCCGACACCCCAGATGATGCGCCAGATCAGAGAGAACAACCCAAGGATCATGGTAACGATCAGCCCGTGCTTGCGGGGCGCGGGCTTGCGGGGGGCGGGCTTGCGGGGCGGTGGTGTGCCGCCGCCACTCTTGCCGCCGCTGCGCTTGCCGTTACCGCCGCCACCGCCTGACGCGGCCCGCGCCGGATAGCGACGGTCAGCCACAAGGGGAGTGCCCCAGTTTCCGCTCTCACTCATGCCCGATACGCCTGTGTCCTGGACTTGTTCATGGTCTTTTTTGTTGGCGGAAACTTTAGCGCGACCCACCGGGTTTGTGGAGTGTCGACGGGGTCGATTCGCAAACTTGATCAGCTTAAAATTTATGCGTTCTGCAAAAGTAGTGCAAAAAATGTGCAACTTATGCCCTGCGAAAGTCTCCGAGCGTGGCTGATTTCTTGTGCAAACCCGGTTTGCCCCGCCTTCTGTCAACCGCAAGGCCCCCTGAAGGGCCGACCGCCAGAGAAGGGGACGCACGTGAAACTGATCATTGCAGCAATCAAGCCTTTCAAGCTTGAGGAGGTCCGCGAGGCGCTGACCACCATCGGAGTGCGGGGCATGATGGTGACCGAAATCAAGGGCTTCGGTTCGCAGTCCGGCCATACCGAAATCTACCGCGGCGCCGAATATGCCGTGAACTTCGTGCCGAAAGTGCGACTGGAGATCGTCGTCACTGACAGTCTGGCCGATCAGGTGGTCGAAACGATCCGCACGACCGCGCGCACTGACAAGATCGGCGACGGCAAGATCTTTGTCCTGGATGTCGAACAGGCCGTCCGCGTCCGCACCGGCGAGACGAACGACGACGCGCTTTGAGAACAAGGGTGGAAGGGGAAGCAAACACCATGAAAAATCTTATGAAACTTTCCGGTCTTGCGGCGCTTGGCGCGCTTGCCGGCCTGCCCGCTGCGGCGCAGGATGCCGCAACGGCGGCTGCCGCGCCTCTGGCGCCCTACACCTTTGAACAGTCGGTGAACAACGGCGATGTGGCCTGGATGTCGATCTCGACCATTCTGGTCCTGCTGATGACTGTACCGGGACTCGCCCTGTTCTATGGCGGCCTCGTGCGGACGAAAAACATGCTGTCGGTGCTGACCCAGGTCTTCGCCATCTGCGCAATCGTCGCGATCATCTGGGTCACCTATGGCTATTCGCTGGCCTTTACCTATGGTGGCAGCCTTGACACCTTCGTGGGCGGCTTCTCCAAGGCGTTCCTTGCCGGCGTTGACGTGAACTCGAAAGTCGCGACCTTCACCAACGGCGTCTATCTGCCCGAGTTCACCTTCATTGCCTTCCAGATGACCTTTGCCTGCATCACGCCGGCACTGATCGTCGGCGCCTTTGCCGAGCGGATCAAGTTCTCGGCCCTGATGGTTTTCATCGTCCTGTGGGTTACGCTGATCTACTTCCCGATGGCCCATATGGTCTGGTGGTGGGGCGGCCCCGACTTCCTCGCGCAGGAACAGACCGCCAAGCTGATCGCAGAAGCCGCTGGCGACACCGCTGCCGCCGAAGCTGCTGCTGCCAACCTGGCCGCCAATGGTCTGCTGTGGAACTGGGGCGCGCTTGACTTCGCCGGTGGCACGGTCGTCCACATCAACGCCGGTGTCGCGGGTCTCGTCGGCTGCATCGTGCTCGGCAAGCGCGTAGGCTACGGCAAAGAGTCGATGGCGCCGCACTCGCTGACCATGACCATGATCGGCGCCTCGCTTCTGTTCGTGGGCTGGTTCGGCTTCAATGCCGGCTCCAACCTCGAATCGAACGCCATCACCGCGCTGGCCATCGTGAACACCTTTGTCGCAGCCTGCGCCGGTGGCGTTGCCTGGATGTTCATCGAATGGGCGATGAAGGGCAAACCCTCGCTTCTGGGTCTGGTTTCGGGCGTTGTCGCCGGGCTGGTCGCCGTCACCCCGGCCGCTGGCTTTGCAGGCCCGATGGGTTCGGTGGTGCTGGGCCTTGTGGCCGGCGCGGTCTGCTTCCTGTTCGTCGCCTATGTCAAGAACGCCCTTGGCCTTGACGACAGCCTCGACGTCTTCGGCGTGCATGGCATCGGCGGCATCATCGGCGCCATCGCCACCGGTATCCTGGTGAACCCTGCCCTTGGCGGCGCGGGCATCCCGGACTACCTGAGCCAGCCCGGCACCCTGCAGGTGGCCGAATATGTCGCCTCGACCGCCATCATGGCACAGATCAAGGCGGTGCTGTTCACACTGGTCTTCTCGGGCGTGGGTTCGTTCATCCTCTACAAGCTGGTCGACATGACCATCGGCCTGCGCGTGAAGCAGGACGTGGAGCGCGAAGGCCTCGACCTTGCCGAACATGGCGAGCGCGCCTACTCCTCGTGACCAAGGGGGCGGGTCCCTTCGGGGCCCCGCCCTTTACCAGACGAGAAAAGGAAAAGGCCCGAAGCGATGCTTCGGGCCTTTTCGTTTCCGTGTCTCAGCGCCTTACAGAACCGCTGCAACCGCCTTGGCCAGTACCGGCACGGTTGCCTTGTTCAGACCAGCAATGTTGATACGGCTGTCGCTGACCATGTAGATGCCGAACTCGTCGCGCAGACGCGTCACCTGTGCCTCGGTCAGCCCCAGCAAAGAGAACATGCCCCGGTGGCGGGCGACAAAGTCGAAGCGGTCGCTGTTGGTCGCGCGGCGCAGCTCTTCGGCCAGTTGGGCGCGCAGCGAAAGCATGCCGTTCCGGGTCTCTTCCAACTCGGCCTTCCAGTCGGCCTCGAGGCTCGCGTCCTCAAGCACCGTCATCACCGTGCGGGTGCCATGATCGGGCGGGAAGCTGTAGGTCTGGCGGTTCAGGAAGTTCAGGTTGCCCTGAGCAATCTTCGCCTGCTCGGCATCCGCCGAGATCGAAATCAGGATGCCCGCGCGGTCGCGATAAACACCGAAGTTCTTGCTGCAGGATGCCGCGATCAGCACCTCGGGGAACGAGGACGCAATCAGCCGCGTGGCCTCAGCATCCTGGTCCAGCCCGTCACCAAAGCCCTGATAGGCAAGGTCCACCATCGGGAAGGCGCCGCGATCCTTCAGAAGTGCGATCACCTGTTTCCATTGCTCCAGCGTCAGGTTCGCACCGGTCGGGTTGTGGCAGCAGCCGTGCAGCAGGACGACATCGCCCGCCTTGACCCGGCCCAGATCCTCGAGCACCGCCGCAAAGTCGACCTCGCCCGCCGCTGCGTCGAAGTAGCGGTATTCAGCAACCGGCAGGCCCACGAACTTGATGATCGAGATGTGGTTGCCCCAAGTGGGTTTCGACACCCAGACCGTCGCGCCGGGGTTCGCCATCTTGGCCAGATCAATGCCCAGACGCACGGCACCGGTGCCGCCGGGCGTGGCGATCGACGACAGACGCGCGCCATCCACGCTGCCCGCAAGGATCAGCTTGCGCATGGCGGTATTGTAGCCCGGCTCTCCGGTCAGCGCGGTATAGGTCTTGGTGTCCTGCGTCTCCCAGATCTTCTTCTCGGCCGCCTTCACCGCCCGCATCACCGGGGTCAGGCCCGTCGCGTCCTTGTAGACACCGACGCCGAGGTCGATCTTGTCGGTCCTCGGATCATCCTTGAACATCTGGATCAGTTGCAGAATCTTGTCCTGCGGCTGAGCCTTCAGCGCTTCCAGCATCGCCTTATCCCTTTGCGACTTTCAGATCGTCATACATGCCCCATTCGGCCCATGAGCCGTCATAGAGCGCCCAGTTCCGGTGGCCGATCCGCTCAAGCGCAAGGGCCAGCACAGCGGCGGTCACACCGGATCCGCAGCTGGTAATCACGGGTTTCGCCAGATCCACCCCTGCCGCATCAAAAACGGCCTTCAGGGCGGATGCGTCCTTCATCGTACCGTCCGCGTTCACCAACGTATCGAACGGCACGCTTTTCGATCCCGGTATATGGCCCGAGCGCAACCCCGGGCGCGGCTCTTCCTCCTCGCCACGGAATCGCGGGGCGGAACGCGCGTCGACAATCTCCGACAGGCCCAGCTTGCTGGCATGGGCGACCTGCGTCACGTCCTTGACGAGCCCGGCCTGCCGGCTGACCGTGATATGACGATCGCGCACGATCGGGGGCATGTCCTCGATCTCGCGCCCTTCGGCCCGCCATTTCGGCAGGCCGCCATCCAGCACGGCAACATCCAGCTTGCCCATAAGGCGGAAGGTCCACCACACGCGGGGGGCCGAGAAGATGCCGGTGCTGTCATAGACAACCACCTGATGCCCGTCACCCACACCCATGGCGCGCATCCGGCTGATGAACTTCTCGACGGGCGGCGCCATATGCGGCAGCTCCGATCGCTGATCGCTGATCTCGTCGATATCGAAGAAGCGCGCGCCCGGAATGTGGCCCGCCTCATACTCGGCCCGCGCATCACGATCCGAGTTGGGCATGAACCAGCTGGCATCCAGAACCCGCAGATCGGGGTCGCGCAGATGCGCGGCCAGCCAGTCGGTCGAGACCAGCGTTCTGGGATCATCCGTGAATGCGGCACTTTGGGGGGAAGTCATCGGTGGCTCCTCCTGTGGTCGGCCCCGCTTTACCACAAGGACCCAAGCAGGCAAGCGCCAAGCAAGGTTTCGACGCTAACATCGGGGTTCAACCAAAGGCCCGTGACTTTTCGGCAGCCGGATGGAAAAGGGGCGCGGCCAATCATGCCACGCCCCTGAATTCCTGTACCGTCCGTGTCTACTTGCCCATCGCGTTGCGGATCACGCCAATGATGGCCAGCAGCACACCGCCGCCCACGCCACCTGATGCGACGCTGCTGATGATCGCGCCAACGTCCATGCCGCCGGCTGCAGCGGCCGCATCAGGCGCAGCGCCACCCAGCAGTGCCGACAGGATCGTGCTGCCCAGGCCGCCGCCCAGAATGCCGACCAGTGAATTGCCCAGCGTGCCCAGGCTGAGGTTCTTCATGACGCCGCCGGCGAGATTGCCACCAAGCGCCCCTGCGATCAGGCTGATGATCAGTTCCATGTCGTCCCTCCTCCACGGGGAATTTTCCCTCGTTGCACGGCCCTGATGAAATGCGTGGGCCGCGACAAACTGTCGCACCACCGCCCGATTTCACAAAGCATGCCTTTAAGGAAAGTCAGCTACCGTGGCGCAGAAGTCGCTGTTTCTGCCGATCCCAGTCGCGTTTGGCTTCGGTCTGGCGCTTGTCGGCCAGCTTTTTCCCCTTGGCGACGCCCAGCTTGATCTTCACGATCCCACGTTCGTTGAAATACCATTTCATGGGAACGATGGTCATCCCCTCACGTGCCGTGGCGTTCCACAGCCGCGACAGCTCGCGCTTCGAGACCAGAAGCTTGCGCCGGCGACGCTCTTCATGGCCCCAGGTCTTCGCCTCGCGATAGGGGGCGATATAGCTGTTGATTAGCCAGAGTTCGCCATTCTCGACGCTGGCATAGCTTTCGCCCAGGTTCGACCCGCCCTGACGCAGCGACTTGACCTCTGACCCGAGCAGCATGACCCCAGCCTCCAGATCGCTTTCGATGAAGTAATCGAAACGCGCCCGGCGGTTTTCGGCGATCAGTTTGGAATTTGGGTCGGATTTTGGTGCCATGATCGCCCCGAGATAGGCGAGCTACCCGCGAAAGTCCAGATCAGCCGGCCACGCGCCGGGTTCGCACCAGGGTGTAAAGCCCCGCCGACACCACGATGGCCGAGCCGATCATGGTCGCCGCATCCAGACGCTCGCCAAAGACCACAACGCCAAGGACCAGCGCAAAGACGAGGCGCGTATAGCGGAACGGGGTCACCACGCTGACCTCACCCGTCCGCATGGCGACGGTCAATGCCCAGTAGGCCGCCACACCGACCACGACCGCGATCATCAATTGCACGGCCATCATCGGATTAAGCATCACTGCGCCACCCTGCCATGTCAGAAGTGCCGCACCCGTCGGCACCATCGCCAGAAAACCATAGATCCCAAGCTGGAAGTTCGTCAGCACCTTGGGCGCCGCCCGCGTCGCAAGATCACGGCCCGCAAAGCCCAGCAGACCCAGCACCGCAAGAAGCGAGGCCCAGGTGAACCCCTCAAGCCCCGGACGCAGAATGACCAGCACGCCGAACAGCCCCAGAAGGATCGCGCTCCAGCGCCTCCAGCCGACCTTCTCGCCAAAGATCAGCGCGGCCCCCGCCACCACGACCAGCGGTGTGGCCTGCAGGATCGCGCTTGCACTGGAAAGCGCGGTAAAGGCGATGGCGAGCGTATAGAAAAGCCGCCCCATCACCTCGAACCCGGCCTTGGCCAGCATCCGGGGGCTGATGACCGCCGGATGCCAGATCGGCTGGCCCTGCACATAGGTCAGTGCGGCAAACAGCAGGCACCCGCCCGCGCCGAAAAATATCAGGATCTCACCCACCGGCATCCCTGCGGCGGCGACGCGCTTCAGAAGCATGTCCTCGATGGCAAAGCCCAGCATGGCCAGAACCATGAACAGGCTGCCGCGCAGATTGTCACTCATCGCCCGCTCCATACGATGCGGCTTCCTCTTGGCCAAAATACCCTGGGGGAGCCCGGAACGGGCGGGGGCAAAGCCCCCAACCCGCAGCGTGTCAGAGGACGCCCGCGTGCTGCATGGCGGCCTTGATCCTGGCTTTCGTCCCGTCGGTCAGACCGACCAGCGGCAGGCGCACCTCTTCCGAGCACAGACCGAGCAGCGACAGGCCATATTTCGCGCCCGCAAGTCCGGGCTCGATGAAGATCGCCTCATGCAGCGGCATCAGGCGGTCCTGATACTCAAGCGCCTTGGCATAGTCGCCCGCCAGCGTCGCCGCCTGGAATTCGGCGCAGAGGCGTGGCGCCACGTTCGCAGTGACCGAGATGCAGCCCACGCCGCCATGGGCGTTGAATCCCAGTGCGGTCGCATCTTCGCCCGAAAGCTGGATGAAATCGGCCCCGCACGTGGCGCGCTGCATCGAGACCCGTTCGATCTTGCCGGTTGCGTCCTTCACGCCGACGATGCGCGACAGCTTTGCCAGCGCGCCCATCGTCTCGGGCGTCATGTCGATGACCGAACGGCCGGGGATGTTGTAGATGATGATCGGCAGGTTCGACGCGTCATGCAGCGCGGTAAAATGCGCAATCAGCCCCGCCTGCGTGGGCTTGTTGTAATAGGGCGTCACCACCAGCGCGGCGTCGGCGCCCACCTTTTCAGCGTGCTGGATCAGACCGATCCCCTCGATCGTGTTGTTCGACCCGGCCCCTGCGATCACCGGCACACGGCCTGCCACGGTTTCGACCACGATCTCGATGACCTGGCCGTGTTCCTCATGGCTCAAGGTCGGGCTTTCGCCGGTCGTGCCCACCGGAACGATGGCGTTCGAGCCCTCGGCGATATGCCATTCGACCAGTTTCTTCAGCGTGTCCACATCCAGCGCGCCGTTCTTGAACGGCGTGACCAGGGCAGGCATGGACCCTTTGAACATGACACGCATCTCCGATTGCTGGGGCAGACTCGCCCGATTGACCGCCTTTCCTCTAACGATCCGGCCCGCGCTTGCCAAGTTGCGATGCACGGGCAAACCGCGCCACGCGCCCGATAGGCCACAGCCCCCCCGCAAGCTTCCGCCGACGCCGCGGCCCCTGTCGGGGATGTGAGTTGCCCCTGTCCCCGCCTTGCTGCAATTTCCGCGCCATGAACATGCTGCGTCCCCTCCTGCTTTGCCTTGCCCTTGCCACCCCGGCGATGGGTCAGAGCGATCTCGCCGACAACCTGCGGCTCGCGCTGAATGAGGCCGGGCGCAAGAACTGGTCCGAGGCTGCGCGCCTCGCCGCGGGATCGCCTGTCAGCGCCGATCTGATCGAATGGCAACGCCTGCGCGCGGGTGAGGGAACCCTCTCGGAGTACGAGGCTTTTCTGGCCCGCCGCCCCGACTGGCCGGGACTTGCCCTGCTGCGGGAAAAGGGCGAGGAGGCGGTCGCGCGCTCGACCACGCCCGAGCGGATTCTGGCGTGGTTCGGCAACAGCCTGCCACAAACCGGCGCAGGCTCGCTTGCGGTGATTGGCGCGCTGCGCGCCACCGGCCGGACGGCAGAAGCAGAGGCCGAGGCGCAGCGGGCCTGGGTCGAGTTGCCGCTGTCCTCTGAGGATCAGTCAAAGCTTCTGGCGCTCTATCCGGGGCTGACGCAACTCAATGAGGAACGGCTCGCCCACATGCTATGGGAAGATGAGCCCTCGCAGGCCGAACGCGTGGCCGGTCAGATGCCCGAGGGCTGGCAAGCCCTGGCACAGGCCCGCATTGCGCTTCGCGAACGAAAGGACGGGGTGGATACGCTGGTCAAACGGGTGCCGCGCCCGCTTGCGGCCCATCCACTGCTGGCGCAGGCCCGCATGGACTGGCGCATCGCCCGCGACCTCTGGGACGACGCTGCGGCACTGATGCTGGACCATTCCGGCAGCGCCGAGGCGCTTGGCAACCCTCAAGCCTGGGCCAAGCGTCGGGCGCAGCTGGCGCGTCAGCTCTCGCGCGATGGCAAGGCACAGCTTGCGTATCGCGTGGCCGCTAGCCACCACCTGAGCGAGGGCGCCGACTATGCCGATCTGGAGTTCCTCGCGGGCTTCATTGCCTTGCGCCAGATGGGCGACGCAGGGACCGCGCTTCAGCACTTCCGCAACCTTGAGGCACGGGTCACGACCCCGATCTCGCTGTCACGCGCGCTTTACTGGCAGGGACGCGCGCTTGAGGCACTTGGCGACCCGACGGCGACTGCACGCTATCAGGCGGCGGCACAGCACCAGACCGCCTACTACGGGCTTCTTGCCGCCGAAAAGCTGGGCCAGTCACTGGACCCTGCACTGCTTGCGCCACTGTCGGCCCTCGACTGGCGTGCGCGGCCCTTCGCCCGCTCGTCGGTGATGCAGGCGGCGCTTCTGCTGCTGAGCGCCGGCGACAAGCCGCAGGGCACGCGCTTCCTGCTGCATCTGGCGGAAACGCAGTCGCCCGAGGATCTGGCAAGCCTTGCCCAGCTGGCCCTGACGCTTGACCAGCCGCATATCGCCGTCCTTCTGGCGAAACAGGGGGCAGAGCGTGGTATCATCCTGCCCGGCGCTTACTATCCCGTGCCCGACCTGATCCCGAACGATGGCCTTGCCGTCTCGCGTGCCTTCGCGCTGGCCATCGCGCGCCGGGAAAGTGAGTTCGACCCGACCGCCCGCAGTTCGGTTGGCGCACGCGGTCTGATGCAGTTGATGCCAGAGACCGCCGAGCGCACCGCGAAATCGCTGGGCCTGCCGTTCGAGCTTGGCCGCCTGACCAGCGATCCGGCCTATAACGTCACGCTCGGCAGCGCCTACCTTGCCAAGCTGGTCGAAGAGTTCGGCCCGTCGGTCGCCCTTGTCGCTTCGGGCTACAACGCGGGCCCCGGCCGCCCGCGGCGCTGGATCGGCGAATTCGGTGATCCGCGCGCGTCCGCGGTCGATGTGGTCGATTGGGTCGAGATGATCCCGTTCACCGAGACCCGCACATATGTTATGCGCGTCGCGGAATCGCTGGTGATCTATCGCGCGAAACTGCGCGGCACGCCCGGCCCGGTGCGCCTGACAGCCGAGTTGAAAGGCTAGGCTCAGCCCTTGAGGATCAGCTGATCACTGCGCGACAGACGCAGCCAGGCCAACATTCCGGTCAGGAAGCCCGCGCCGGCCAGCAGGGTGGCGATGATCATCTGCCCGGTATCCTCGATGCCCGCCGACAGAGCCAGATATCCAAAGGCCCAGAAGCCCGACCAGCTGATCACACAAATGATCGCAACAAGCTTGTTCATGCGGCTCCTCCCAAAACCCCGATGCACAGCGGGATTGAAACTGGGGCAGTTTGTCGCAGCATTCCAGACAAATTGTCGCAGGAAGTTGCGAAAAACTGGTGCAATCGCGTTTTCTTGAAGCTCACACCGCCGAAAATCGGCAGGGGTTGCGCCTTTGATCGCTTCATGTCCAGTCTGCGGCAGAATGGAGCACGCCATGACCCAAGCCATCTTTGACGGACACAACGACCTGCTTTCGCGCCTTTGGGCCATGAAGGACCGCCACGGCGAGGCCTTTCTGGAGGGGTGGGAGGGCGCTGTTTCGCTGCCCCATGCGCAGGCGGGTGGCCTGGCAGGCGGGTTCTTTGCCGTCTGGGTTCCCGGTGATCCAAAGACCGCGCCTGACCCCACAGCCACACTTCGCGCCCATCCTCCGGTCAACACCGACACCGCGCATCGCGTAACGATGGAGCAGGCCTCGATCCTGATCCGCCTTGATGCCGAGCGCCCCGACGCAATCCGCCTCTGCCGTAGCGTGGCAGAGATCGAGGCGGCGCGAACGGCTGGCGCAGTGGCCGCCCTTCTGCATGTCGAGGGCTGCGAGGGGATCGGCGAGGGTCTGGACGAGTTGCATGTTCTGCATGCCGCCGGTCTACGAAGCCTTGGCCCGGTCTGGAGCCGCAGCAACATCTTTGGCCATGGCGTGCCGTTCAACTTCCCCGCCTCTCCCGATACAGGGCCGGGGCTGACCGATGCGGGCCGCAGGCTGGTCGCGGAGTGCGATCGGCTGGGCGTGCTGGTCGATCTGGCGCACATCAACGAGCAAGGCTTCTGGGACGTGGCGGCAGCGTCGCAAAAGCCTCTGGTCTCAACCCATTCGGCGGCCCATGCGGTCTGCCCGGCAACGCGCAACCTGACCGACCGCCAGCTTGACGCCATGGCCGAGCGCGGCGGACTGGTCGGCCTGAACTTCGGCGTGGGCTTTCTGCGCGACGACGGCACCCGCAATCCCGCAACGCCGGTCGGGCAGATGATCCGCCATCTGGATCATCTGATTGCCCGGTTGGGCGAAGAGGGCGTGGCGCTTGGGTCGGACTTTGACGGCACGACCACGCCCGACTGGCTGCAGACCGCCGCCCAACTGCCAGCGCTGGTCGCGGGGATGGAGGCCGCAGGCTACGGGTCGGCACTGATCGACCGGCTCTGCTGGGGCAACTGGATGGGGCTTCTGCGCCGGGTCATCGGCTGAAACGAAAAGGCCCGCCGCTTGGCGGGCCATGTCCTGATTGCAGGGCGCGGGATCAGGCCGTGGCAAGCGCCGCAGTCAGCGCATCAATGTCGCCCTTCTGCTGCTTGAGCATCGAGCCGATCTCTTCACGCTCTGACGCCAGCATGTTCACGCCTTCAATGATGATGTTGAAGAACAGGTCCCGACCGGACTTGTTCGACACATGCCAGCGCAGATCGAAGGGTGCCTCGCCCTGCAGATGCGCAACCGAGATCACCTCGAAGTAGCTCTTCAGTGGCTTGGCATCGACCACCTCGATCCGCCCGCCGATGAACTCGCGGAAGCGGCGGCCATACTTGCGGCTGATGTAACCCTGATAGGCCTTGGTAAAGGCCGACATCTGTGCGGCGCTGGCCGTCCGTGCGGCCGGGCCAAGCGCCGAACGTGCGATGGCGCTGACATCGGCATACTTGGCAAAGATCCTCTCGAAATCGCGATACATCGCGGTCTCGGACTTGCCCGAATTGATCACGGAGTTCACCTCGCCGATGGCGCGGTCGATCAACGCCTTGGCCGAGGCCAGATCCAGCGCCGCGGCGGGCCGGGCAAGGAGGGTCGCCGCGGCACCGGCGGCAAGGGTCACGCCAAAGGCGCGGCGGGTCATATGTGTCATCTGTCCATTACTCCGCATAGGGATCAATGAAATCGTCTTCGCCTTCCGCGGGCTGCTGCCCGAGATCGAACCGACGGTTTTGCAGGTAGAGCAGGCGCGACTGCGAATAGCTGTCGGCGCTGTCGTAGAGAACCGAATCGATCGTTTGAGAATAGCGGTCACGATCACCCAGTTTCGAGCCGACTCCGGCCGCCGTGGCGTAGTATCCCTCGGTCGTGGGCAAAACATTGCTGACCGGATTGGTGAAAATGTCCACAACATCGCCGACCGCGTCGCGCGTTGTGCGCGGGCCGAGCACCGGAAGCTCCAGATAAGCCCCCTCGCCCACACCCCAGACATAGAGCGTCTCGCCGAAGTCGGTCTTTTCCTGTGGCAGATCGAACTCGCGCGCCGGATCGAAAATGCCCGCAACCCCGAAGGTCGAATTCATGATAAAGCGCAGCGTGTTCTTGCCAGCGCCTTCCACATCCCCCTGAAGCACGCCATTCACGACGTTACCGGGCAGTTCGAGGTTCGAGGCAAAGTTTGCGACGCCGGTTTTTACCGGCTGCGGCAGAATCGCGCCGTAGGCTTTCGAGGCCGGGCGGGCGACGACCGTATCCAATCCCTTGTTGAATGCATGGATCGAACGGTTGGTGTCTTCGAGCGGATCATAGGGCTCGGACGTTGGTGCTGGCCCCGCACAGGCCGCAAGGCTGGCGGAAACAATCCCCGCAAGCGCCCAATGCTTGCCGCAATCTTGCAACAAACCGGTTTTTAAAGGATATGACATCGCCAATAGCCTGCTTTTTCTTGCGTCACGGCGCGAACCACTGCCACGGCGCCCAGAACGCAAGGGATAAGGTGTTCCGATGGACAACGCAATTCATGACCGTGGCATTGAAGTGACGGATCGCGCCGCGCGTGTTCACAATAAATTCAGCACGGATCAGGAGATCATCGAGTGAGCCGAAATGAAATCGGGCTGAACATCGCCCCGGGCCTTGCCGAACTTCGCGCGGCGCGGCGTGAATCGAATGGCCTGCTTCTGGCCGTTTTCCTGTTCAGCGTGTTCTACAACCTGCTGCTGTTCACCGGCCCGCTTTACATGATGCAGGTCTACGACCGCGTCCTTGGCAGCCGGTCAGAGGCGACGCTTCTGGCGCTGACGCTGCTGATCGTCTTTCTGTTCATCATCATGGGCCTGCTGGACCATGCCCGGGCCCGTGTCATGGCGCGGGTCGGCGCGGCCTTCCAGTCGCGTCTTGACCGGCGGGTGTTCGAAGCCGCGATGCGCCGCTCACAGGTCGCGCCCTCTGACCCGGCCGCCACCGCCGCGCAGCGGGATCTTGAGGCAGTGCAGCGGCTCTATTCCTCACCCGTGCTGATCGCGCTGTTCGACATCCCCTGGACGCCGGTCTTCATCATCGCGACCTTCATCTTTCACCCCTACATGGGCTGGCTTTCGGTCATCGGCGGGGTGATCCTTGTGATCATCACCGTGCTGAACCAGCGTGTGACCAAGGTGCCGCTTGCCCGCGCCAACAGCGCCACCATCACCGCCGAACGGATGGCCGAGAATCTGAAGGCCGAGGCGGAAGTTGTGCAAGCGCTTGGCATGCGCGAGGCAGGCTTCACCCGCTGGCAAAAGGCGCGTGGCACGGCCCTTCGCGAAACCATCAGCGCCTCGGACGTGGGCGGAACCTACTCGGTCATCACCAAGACGTTCCGGCAATTCCTGCAATCGGCGATGCTGGGACTTGCGGCATGGCTGGTGCTGAAGGGCGAGCTGACCTCGGGCGCAATGATCGCGGGCTCCATCCTGATGGGTCGGGCGCTGGCGCCCATCGAGACTGCCGTCAGCCAATGGGCGGTGGTGCAACGTTCGCAAGAAGGCTGGGCGCGTCTGGCCGAGCTTTTCTCGCGCCAGCCCGAAGAGCCCGGCCATACCGCCCTGCCACGCCCCCGCGCATTGCTTGAGGCGCAGAACCTGACCGTCGTGCCACCGGGCGAAAACCACGCAACGCTGCGGATGATCAACTTCCGGCTGGAACCGGGTCAGGCGCTTGGCGTCATCGGCCCATCGGGGTCGGGCAAATCCACGCTGGCGCGTGCGCTGATCGGCGCATGGCGACCCGCAGGCGGCAAGGTCCGGCTCGATGGCGCCTCGCTGGATCAGTATGACCCGGATGTTCTGGGCAGCTACATAGGCTACCTGCCGCAGCGCGTGACGCTGTTCGAGGGCACGATCGCCGAAAACATCGCCCGTCTGCAAGGTAACCCGGATGGCCTCAAGGTCGTCGAGGCCGCCAAGAAGGCCGCGGCCCATGACATGATCGTGCGTCTGCCAGATGGCTATGACACCCGCGTCTCGGCCCTTGGCGGGAGGTTGTCGGGCGGCCAGATCCAGCGGATCGGCCTTGCCCGCGCGCTTTACGGCGATCCGGTGATCGTGGTGCTGGACGAGCCGAACTCGAACCTCGACAACGAGGGATCGATGGCGTTGAACGATGCCATCAAGCAGATGAAGGCGGCAGGCTGCGCGGTTCTGATCATGGCGCACCGTCCAGCCGCCATTCAGGAATGTGACCTTCTGCTCGTTGTCGAAGATGGCCTGCGCCGCGCCTTTGGTCCGCGCGACCAGGTGCTGCGCGAGATGGTCAAGAACCACACGGAAATCGCGAAAAGTGCCGGCCCTGGCGGCGTGACCTGAGGGTGGCAAGACGCCACCCCCAACTAGCCCTATTGGCCGAACGGAGATCCAGATGACCGAGCCCACAGAACGATCCGAAGGCACGACGCTGCCTGCCGATGCCCGGCAGCAGTTGCCGCAGGCCAAGGCCAAGCCGACCGAGATCGACATCCCCCGCGCCACGGCGCCGGGCCATGCTCCAACCCGCGCGCCAGAGGCGAAGTGGTCGGCGCGCGGGCCGCTTATCCTCGGCTTTGCGACGCTTGCCCTGCTGGTTGGTGGCTTTGGCCTCTGGAGCGTGGTGACCACGATCTCGGGTGCCGTGATCGCCTCGGGCCAGATCGAGGTCGAGAGCAGCCGGCAGATCGTGCAGCACCCCGACGGCGGCGTGGTCGAAACCATCGCCGTGGCCGAGGGCGATACCGTGAAAGCGGGTGACCTTCTGGTCAGGCTCGACGGCTCGGCGTTGCATTCGGAACTGGCGATCGTCGAAGGCCAGCTCTACGAGATCCGCGCCCGCCGCGCGCGGCTTGCCGCCGAGCGTGATGACGATGAAACCATCACCTTCCCGCAAGACCTGCTGGACGTCGCCAAGGCCCGCCCCGAGGTGGCCGAACAGGTCCAAGGGCAAGTCCATCTCTTCAACGCGCGCAAGGAAACGCTGTCCAAGCAGATCGGCCAGATGACCGAGCGCCGCGCCCAGATCGGCAGCCGCATCGAGGGGATCGAGGCGCAGATCGTCGCCCTGACCCAGCAGCTTGACCTGATCAACGAGGAACTGACCGACCAGCAGTCGCTGCTGGACAAGGGTCTGGCCCAGGCCTCACGGGTCCTTGCCCTTCAGCGTGAGGTCGCGCGCCTTCTGGGCCAACGGGGCGAGCTCGACTCCTCAAAGGCGCAGGCGCTGGAGAACATCTCAGAGATCGACCTCGAGGTCCTGCGCCTGCAGGCCGCCCATCGCGAAGAGGCCAATACCCAGTTGCGCGACATCGGCAGCCAGGAGCTTGAGCTTGCCGAACGCGTCCGCGCCCTGACCGAGCGGATCACCCGGCTCGAAATCCGCGCGCCCTCGTCAGGGATTGTCCTTGCGCTGCAGGTCACGACCCCACGCTCGGTGATCCGGCCGGCCGACCCGGTCATGTACATCGTGCCGCAGGACCGGCCACTGGTGATCACGGCACGGGTCTCGCCCCTTCACATCGACGAGGTCTTTGCCGGGCAGGAAGCCAAGTTGCACTTCTCGGCCTTTTCTGCCCGCACCACGCCGGAACTGATGGGCCATGTGACGGTGGTATCCGCCGATGCCTTGGTCGATCAGGCAACGCAGGCCTCTTACTACCGGGTCGAGATCGAGCCTGATCCTGCGGAACTTGCCAAGCTCGAGGGATTGACCCTGCTGCCGGGCATGCCGGTCGAGGCCTTTATCAAGACCGGTGACCGGACACCCCTTGCCTATATGATCCGCCCCTTCACGGATTATTTCGCCAAGGCCTTTCGTGAAAGCTGACGGTTCCACCTGTTCCGATGTCGGGGGCGGCCTTGCCGCCCCTCGCGCTTGCCGCTAGCCTCTGCGCGGAACGAAGAGGAGGCCCCCCATGTCCATCGAAGCTCGTCTTGCCGAACTCGGCGTCACCCTGCCTGATGCGCCGGCACCGGCGGCCAACTATGTGCCCTATGTGATCGCGGGCAAGCTCGTCCATGTATCCGGGCAGATCAGCGCCGATGCGAACGGCCAGATCAAGGGCAAGCTGGGCGCGGGGATGAGCGTCGAGGACGGCGCCGCAGCGGCAAAAGCCTGTGCGATCTCTCTGCTCGCACAACTGAAAAAGGCCTGCGATGGCGACCTGACGCGCCTCAAGCGTGTGGTCAAGCTGGTGGGCTTCGTGAATTCCACCCCCGATTTCACCGATCAGCCCAAGGTGATCAACGGCGCGTCCGACTTCATGGTCGCGGCCCTTGGTGACGCAGGGCGCCATGCACGCTCGGCCGTCTCGGCCGCGTCCCTTCCCTTTGGCGTGGCGGTCGAGATCGAAGCGATCTTCGAGCTGAATTGATGCGCGTGCCGCTGCCCGACGCATTTCTGGCTGCACCCATCGCCCACCGCGCGCTGCATGACCGCGCGGCGGGGCGACCGGAGAACAGCCGCGCCGCCATAAGCGCGGCGGTTGCTGCGGGCTATGGCATCGAAATCGATCTGCAGTTATCGGCCGATGGCGTGGCGATGGTCTTTCATGACGAAGATCTCGCCCGGCTGACCGGCAGTGAGGGCTGGGTCAGGGATCGCAGCGCAGCCGAGCTTTCTGCGATCCGGCTGATTGACGCCGCAGACGGCATCCCCACCCTGACCGAGGTGCTGCGGATCGTGGATGGCCGCGTGCCCCTGCTGATCGAGATCAAGGACCAGACGCTGGTCCCCGGCGGCACCATTGGTCCGTTGGAAGCTGCAACAGCCCAGGCACTTTCGGGCTATGCCGGCCCCGTGGCGCTGATGTCCTTCAACCCCGACAGCGTGGCCGAGATGGTCCGCCTTTGCCCAGCTCTGCCGCGTGGGCTGACGACAGGCAGTTACGACTATCAGGATTATGCCCCGCTTGCCCCTGACATCTGCGACCGCCTGCGCGAGATCCCTGATTACGACCGTTGCGCGGCGAGCTTCATCAGCCATGAGGCGGCAGACCTGTCGCGCCCGCGTGTGGCCTCGCTCAAATCACAAGGCGCGCGGGTCCTATGCTGGACCATCCGCTCACCCAAGGCCGAGCGCGATGCCCGCAGAATCGCCGAAAACATCACCTTCGAAGGCTATCTGCCCCCTGTCTCTTGACCGGACGGCACCGCGCCGCATCTTCTTCTTTTCAGAAATATCCTCGGGGGGCCCGGGGGGCAGACAGCCCCCCGCCCCTCCGCAACCCCGGGGGTGACGTGCCCGACCTGACCGCGACGCTTGCCGACAGCTTTGCCGCCATACCTCCGGCCAGCTGGGATGCCCTGACCGATCCGCGCGACCCTTTCACCACGCACCGGTTTCTTCTGGCGCTCGAAGCGTCAAGCTCTGTCGGCCCTGGCACCGGGTGGGAGCCGCACCCGCTGCTCGTCCACGACGCGACGGGCCGCCTTGTCGCCGCGGCACCCATGTTTGCCAAATCGCACTCGCAGGGCGAGTACATCTTCGATCATGGCTGGGCCGAGGCCTATGAGCGGGCGGGCGGGCGCTACTATCCCAAGCTGCAGATCGCCGTGCCTTTTACACCCGCAACCGGGCGGCGCCTGCTGACCCTGCCGGGGCATGAGGCAGAGGGCCGCGCCGCCCTGATCAGCGCTGCAAGCGATATCGCCCGGCAAAACCACCTCTCTTCTCTGCACATTACCTTCTGCACTCAGGACGAGGCGTTGGCTGGCGAGGCGCAGGGCCTTTTGCGGCGCATGACACAGCAGTTCCATTGGCTCAATCACGGCTATCGCAGCTATGATGACTTCCTTGCGACCCTCGCCTCGCGCAAGCGCAAGGCGCTTCGCAAGGAACGTGAAATTGCCAACTCCCACGGCTTGCGCATCGAATCTCTGACAGGCGCGACAATTCTGCCCGAATACTGGGAGGCCTTCTGGGCCTTCTATCAGGACACGGGCAGCCGCAAATGGGGGCGCCCCTATCTGACCCGCGCCTTCTTTGACCAGGTCCATGCCACGATGCGCGACGATGTGTTGCTGGTGATGGCCTTTGACGGCCCGCGGGCCGTGGCGGGCGCGTTGAATTTCATCGGCGTGGATTGCCTTTTCGGTCGCTACTGGGGTTGTATCGCCGACTATCCCTGCCTGCATTTCGAGCTGTGCTACCACCGGGCCATCGACTGGGCCATCGCACATGGTCTGGCCCGGGTCGAGGCCGGAGCGCAGGGCGAGCACAAGCTGGCGCGCGGCTATCTTCCGACCGAAATCCACTCGCTGCACTGGCTGCGCGAGCCGTCCTTCGCCCGCGCGGTTGCCGATTATCTCAACCGCGAACGCCTGGCCGTGGAAGAAGAGATCGAGGTGCTGACCGCCTATGGTCCGTTCCGCCGAGGCCCGCCGGCAGATCAGCAAGACGACTGACAGATCGTCCGTGCCATGGCAGAATGCCGTCCGGGAGGTGCCGCATGACCACATTGACCCTCTATACAAACCCGATGTCGCGCGGACGCATCGCGCGCTGGATGCTCGAAGAGTTGGGCCAGCCCTATGAGACGGTCCTGCTGGACTATGGCAGCACAATGAAAGCGCCGGAGTATCTGGCGATCAACCCGATGGGCAAGGTCCCGGCGCTGCGCCACGACGACCGTGTGGTTACCGAATGCGCGGCGATCTGCACCTATCTTGCCGACATGTTCCCCCAGGCAGGGCTCATGCCATCCGATCGCGCGGCGTTCTATCGCTGGATGTTCTTCGGGGCGGGGCCATTCGAGGCTGCGGTGGTCAACAAGGCACTTGGCGTCACGGTCCCGGACGACAAGCGCGGCATGGTCGGCTATGGCAGTTTCGATGACGTCATCCGCACCCTGCGCGGTCATCTGGCCGGCTCGCCCTATCTGGTCGGCACAAGCTTCAGCGCGGCCGATGTCTACCTTGGTGCCCAGATTGGCTGGGGAATGCATTTCGGGTCGATCCCGAAAGAGCCCGAGTTCGTCGCCTATGCCGAGCGGATCATGGGCCGCCCCGCCGCGATCCGTGCCCGCGCCATCGACGAAGAACTGGCGGGTCGGAAATGACGACATTTCCCCGCCTGACAGACACAGAACGGCAAGAGGTCCTGCCAGCCCTTGGGAATACCGGCTGGCGCGCGATCGAGGACCGCGATGCCCTGCGCAAGATCCTGAAGTTCCGCAATTTCTCTGAAGCCTGGGGCTTCATGTCCCGCGTCGCCCTATCGGCGGAAAAGCTGAACCATCACCCAGAATGGTCGAACGTCTATAACGTGGTCGATATCACGCTGACCACGCATGCAAGCGACGGTCTGACCGAGCTCGACCTGCGGCTTGCCCGCATTATCGACAGGCTTGCGGACGCAGCCGAGGTGCAGACCGACCATTCAGGGCCGGTGGAATGTCTGTGCAAACTTCACCACGGGTCCGCCTGACAGAAGCGAAAAGGGGCCGGTCGCCCGGCCCCTTCGCGATCAGATCGCCTCAAGCAGTGCCTCACCTCCCGAGATGGTGCACTGGCCGGGGCTGTCCTCGACCTGGATCACCTTGACCACGCCATCCTCGGCGTAAAGCGCATAGCGCTTCGACCGGTTGATCAGGCCCGCCGGTGGTGCGGTAAAATCAAGGCCGATTGCTTTGGTGAAGGCCGCATCGGAATCACCGAGGAGTGCAATGCCAGCCGCCGTGGCGCCCGTCGACTCGCCCCATGCCTTCAGCACGAAGGGATCGTTGACCGAGACGCAGATGATCTCGTCCACGCCCTTGGCCGCGAACTTGTCCTTGGTGCGGATGAAGCTCGGCACATGGGCGGTGGTGCAGACACCGGTATAGGCGCCGGGCAGACCGAAGACCACGACCTTGCGCCCCTTGAGCTTCGAGGACAGAGCAACCGTCTCGGGCCCGTCTTCGCCCATCCGCAGCAGGTTCGCGTCAGGCAGGCTTTGCCCCACAGAAATCGTCATTTTTGGTCCCTCGCGCGTTGCGTTTCCGATGCGCCCAGATATAGGGTCCGGCACGGGACGCGGCCAGAGGCTGTGTGCGTTTCTGCGAGACATAGGGCGAAGACATGGCGCATGTGGTGGTTGTCGGGGCGGGTCAGGCCGGATCGGCGCTGGTGACGCGGCTCAGGGCTGGCGGCTATCCGGGCGAAATCACCCTGATCGGCGAAGAGACCGCGCCACCCTATCAGCGCCCGCCCCTGTCGAAGGCCTATCTGCTGGGCGAGATGGAGATTGACCGCCTGACCCTGCGCCCCGCCGATTTCTATGCGGAAAAGGCAATCGCCTTGCGTCTCGGCCAGCGCGTGACCGGTGTCGACAGCGCCGCCCGCACGCTGACCCTTGGCGACGAGGTGATCAGCTATGATGAACTGGTTCTGACCACCGGATCCATTCCGCGCCGCCTGCCTGACGCCATCGGTGGCGGGCTGGTCGGTGTCTATACCGTGCGCGGACTGGGCAATGTCGATGCCATGCGGCACGAGTTCCGTCCCGGCGCCCGCGTCGTGATCATCGGCGGCGGCTATATCGGGCTGGAGGCGGCGGCGGTTGCCTCAAAGCTCGGGCTTTCCGTCACGCTGGTGGAAATGGCGCCGCGTATCCTGCAACGCGTCGCGGCGGCCGAAACCTCGGACTATTTCCGTGCCCTGCATCAGGCGCATGGTGTACGCATCCTTGAAGGCGCAGGACTTGATCGCCTGCTGGGCGAGGGCCGGGTGACGGCTGCCCGCCTGACCAACGGCGAAGAAATCGCCTGCGATTTCGTGATTGTCGGCGTCGGGGTCAATCCGGCGACCGAACTTGCCGAAATGGCGGGCTGTGCGCTGGAAAACGGCATCCGCACCGACGAACAGGGCCGCACCTCGGTTGCCCATGTCTGGGCTGCGGGCGACTGCGCCTCGTTCCCGCAT
This sequence comes from Gemmobacter aquaticus, assembly GCF_007859075.1. Classification (GTDB taxonomy): domain Bacteria; phylum Pseudomonadota; class Alphaproteobacteria; order Rhodobacterales; family Rhodobacteraceae; genus Gemmobacter; species Gemmobacter aquaticus. The sequence goes on along the minus strand of NZ_VOAK01000025.1, from coordinate 148,365 downwards.
CAGGGCGGGCGGATCCGGCTGGAGTCGGTTGGTAACGCCATCGATCAGGCAGAGCAGGTGGCCGACAACATTCTGGGCGCGAACAAGGCCTATGCGGCAAAGCCGTGGTTCTGGTCGGATCAATATGACTGCAAGCTGCAGATCGCGGGCTTGAATGCAGGCTTCGACCATGTGGTGACCCGCAGGGGTGACGATGGCGCCTTTTCGGTCTGGTACTTCGCGGGCGACCGCCTGCTCGCGGTGGATGCGATGAACGATCCGCGCGCCTATATGGTCGGCAAGCGCCTGATCGAGGGCGGCCGCAGCCCCTCGGCGAAAGAGATCACAGACGCGCCCGACCTCAAGGCGCTCTTGAAGCCATGAGGATCGTCGGTGGCGCCTCGCGCGGGTTGAAGCTGGCCGATGTGGGCGCAGGCGATCCTGCGGCCCATCTGCGCCCGACGACCGACCGCGTGCGCGAGTCGATCTTCAACCTGTTGATCAACGGCCGCATCGCGCAAGCCGGTGACCCCGTCACCGGCGCCAGGGTGCTCGACCTCTTTGCCGGAACCGGCGCGCTCGGGCTCGAGGCGCTGTCGCGGGGGGCTGCTCGTGTGGCTTTCGTCGATGATGGCACGGCCGCGCGCGCGCTCTTGCGCCGCAACATCGAATTGATGCGCGCCATGGGCACCACCGACGTCTGGCGCCGCGATGCCACGAACATGGGGCCAAACCGCGGTCCGGGCTATGGTCTGGTTTTTCTGGACCCTCCCTACGGCAAGAGCCTTGGCGAACGCGCGCTCGCCTCTTGTGTCGCAGGCGGCTGGCTTGCGCCCGGCGCCCTGATCGTTTGGGAGGAAAGCGCGACGCCCGTGATCCCCGACGGCTTTGAAGAGCTGGATCAGCGGCGATATGGCGACACCATGATCACGATCCTGAGGGCACCATGACGGCATCCATCACCCGCCCCGCAGCCGTGCTGTTTGATTGCGACGGCGTGGTCGTGGACAGTGAGCCTGCGACCTTTGACCTGCTGGCCGAGGATTTCGCCGCGCGCGGTCTGACACTTGACCGGCCAAGGATGGAGGCGCTGTTTCTCGGCGGCACCATCGAACGCTGCGGCCGGATCGCCGCCGAACTTGGCGCCGATATCCCCGCCGACTGGGTTCCCATGTTCTACGAGCAGCTTTATGCCCGACTGGCCATAGGCACCCCGATGATCCCCGGAATCGTCGCGGTGTTCGATGCGCTGGATGCGGCGGGCATCCCCTATGCCATCGGATCCAACGGCAGCCTGCGCAAGATGCAGATCACGCTTGGCCAGCATCCCGCTCTGGCCGACCGGCTTGAGGGGCGCATCTTCTCGGGTCAGGACCTTGGCATGTTGAAGCCGGCGCCGGATCTCTATCTGCATGCGGCGGCAAGCCTTGGGGCCGACCCTGCCCAATGCGTTGTCATCGAGGACAGCCCGACTGGCGCCCGTGCCGCATATGCCGCTGGCATGCGCTGTCATGGCTATGCCCCCCACGGCGGGGCCGAGACGCTGGCTGCCGAGGGCGCCGTGACGTTCACGACGATGGACGACCTTCCGGCTCTCCTCGGCCTGTAAGGCTGCCCATCACAGCCCGTGACGCAGCGTTGGCGGTGACAGTTCCCGCAGGCTTTGACAGTCTGCGCAGAGCTACCGGAGGAGCCGCCATGACCACCTATCCGCATCTTCTGTCACCCATCACGCTCGGTGACATCACGCTGAAGAACCGCGTGCTGATGGGGTCGATGCACACCGGGCTGGAGGAAACCGGCGACTGGAACCGGGTGGCTGAGTTCTATGCCGCGCGCGCCCGTGGCGGGGTCGGGCTGATGGTGACGGGCGGCATGGCACCCAACCGCGAGGGGGGCGTCTTCCCCGGTGCGGCAGGTCTGTTCACGCCGCAGGATATCGCCAACCACCGCATCGTCACGGACCGTGTCCATGCCGCAGACGGGCGGATCGCGATGCAGATCCTGCACGCCGGTCGCTATGCCTATGGGCCGGAATGTGTCTCGGCCTCGGCGATCAAGTCGCCGATCTCGCCCTTTGCGCCGCGCGAGCTGGACGAGGCCGGGATCGAAAAGCAGATCGCCGATATCGTCACCGCCGCCACCCGCGCCATCGAGGCCGGTTATGACGGGGTGGAGGTCATGGGGTCCGAGGGCTATTTCCTCAACCAGTTCCTCGTCCGGCACACCAATCGCCGCAGCGATGCCTGGGGCGGAAGCTACGACAACCGCATGCGCCTGCCGGTCGAGGTGGTGCGCCGGGTCCGCGCGGCCATTGGCGGGGCGATCCTGATCTACCGCATCTCGCTGATCGACCTGATCCCCGATGGATCGACCTGGGAAGAGGTCGTGCAACTGGCAAAGGCGATCGAGGCGGCCGGGGCGTCCGTCCTGAATACTGGCATCGGCTGGCATGAGGCGCGGGTGCCCACCATCGCCACCTCGGTTCCCCGCGCGGCCTTTGCGCATCTGACCGCACGCCTGCGGCCCGAAGTGACGATCCCGGTCATTACCTCGAACCGCATCAATACACCCGATGTCGCCGAAGGCCTGCTGCGTGAGGGGGCGGCAGACATGATATCCATGGCGCGCCCCTTCCTTGCGGACCCCGATTTCGTCGCCAAGGCCGCCGCCGGTCGTGCGGCCGAGATCGCGCCCTGCATCGCCTGCAATCAGGCCTGCCTTGACCACACCTTCTCGGGCAAGCTGACTTCTTGCCTCGTCAATCCGCGCGCCTGCCATGAGACCGAGCTGCTGATCACAAAGGCTGCCACACCCCGGCGCATCGCGGTGGTTGGGGCGGGTCCTGCCGGTCTCTCGGCCGCGCTGACCGCTGCCGAACGCGGCCATGACGTGACGCTTTTTGACCGGGCGGCACGGGTTGGCGGGCAACTGCATCTGGCCGCGACCGTGCCCGGCAAGGAAGAGTTCCGCGGGTTGATCGACTGGTTTGAGGCATCGCTGGCTGCAAGCCCCGTCACACTGCGCCTGAACACCGAGGCCACGGCCGAGACGCTGGCGGGCTTTGATGCGGTGATCCTCGCCACGGGCATCGTTCCGCGCGCGGCCGGCATCGCAGGCGAGAGCGCGCCCAGCGTTCTGGGCTATCGCGAGGTGCTGCGCGGCGCCCCGGTCGGGCGGCGTGTCGCCATCGTCGGCGCAGGTGGCATCGGCTTCGACGTGGCCGAGTTTCTGGTCCATCAGGGCGAAAGCCCGACGTTGCACCCAGATCTCTGGCGTCGCGAATGGGGGGTTGGCGATCCTGCCCGCACGGCTGGCGGCCTTGCGCCAGAGGGGCCCCAGCCCGAAGCCCCGGCGCGCGAGGTCTGGCTCTTGCAGCGCAAGCCCGAAAAGCCGGGGCGCAAGCTGGGCAAGACGACAGGATGGATTCACCGCGCGGCCTTGCAGATGAAGGGTGTGAAAATGCTGGGCGGGGTCCAGTATGACGCCATCACGCCCCAGGGCTTTGCCGTCACCGTGAACGGCCAGCCGCAACTTCTGGCTGTCGACACCATCGTGATCTGCGCAGGGCAAGACCCCGATCGCAGCCTCGCCCCCGCGCTTGAGGCTGGTGGCATCCGCCCGCATATCATCGGCGGCGCCGATGTCGCGGCCGAGCTGGATGCGAAACGCGCGATCAATCAAGGCACACGACTGGCGGCAGCGCTTTAATCGCCGCCCATGTTCTGGGGGGCGACGGACAGGGCCTTGAGCATCACATAGAGGTCCATTCCGGGGGCAAGCCCCATGCCCTCGACCGACCGCTGCGTGACACGGGCGAGCAAAAGCTCGCCCCCGCAATCGAGCTGAACCAGCGCCCCCGGCCCGTCACCACGCCGGATCGCGGTAATGCGGGCAGGCAGGATATTCAGCGCCGACACACCCTCGGGCCGCCTCAGGGCCAGTGTCACATCGCTTGCGGGCACGCGCAGGCGCAGATGGGTTCCGGGCGCCATATCGACATGCGGCACCCAGAGCGAACCCGCCGAGGCGGTCAACCGCGTCAACCCGTCGTCCTCATGCGCCGCCACCTCGGCGCGGATGACGGCCCCCAGTTCCCGCAGCCCAAAAGCAGGCGCCAGCGCCGGGTCGGCCATCAGCTGCGCGGCGGGGCCTGCCTTGCGCACCCGCCCGCCCTCGATCAACACAAGCGTCGTTGCAAGGCGCGCCACCTCGACCGCCGAGTGGCTGACATAGAGGATCGGCAGACCAAGCTCTTCCCGCAGACGCTCCAGATAGGGCAATATCTCGTCCCGCCGCGCGGCATCGAGCGCGGCAAGCGGTTCGTCCATCAGAAGAAGTCGCGGCTTTGACAGGATCGCCCGGCCAATGGCGACGCGCTGCTTCTCGCCGCCCGAAAGGGCCAGCGGGCGGCGCGCCAGCAGATGCTCCAGCCCCAGAAGGGTGATGATCCGCTCTGGACTGGCCCCGGCTGCGTTGCGCGGGGCAAACCAGCGGCCAAAGCCAAGGTTCTGCGCGACGGTCAGATGCGGAAAGAGCCGGGGTTCCTGAAACACATAGCCGATGCGGCGACGGAACGGGGGCAGATGCAGGCCACGCGCGGTGTCGGTCAGCACAATGCCCTGCGCCATCACCTTTCCACGGTCGGGGCGCAGAATACCCGCAACGGCATTGACCACGCTCGTCTTGCCGCTGCCCGACCTGCCAAAGAGCACCGTCACGCCATCGGGCGCGGCGAACTCCACATCCAGTGCGAACCCGCCGAAATCATGGGCCAGCTGAACATCTAGCGTCATGGGGCACCGATCCTGCGCGCGACGACGCGGCCAAGCCATTCCGCCAGAGCCAATGCCCCAAGCGCGATGGCGATCGAGATCAGCACCAGCCGCAGCGCGGCCTCATCCCCGCCCGGCACCGACAGAAAGGCGTAGATCGCCGAGGGCAGGGTCTGGGTCTGGCCGGGAATGTTCGAAACGAAGGTGATCGTGGCGCCAAACTCACCCATCGCCTTGGCGAAGGCCAGAACCGCACCCACAAGGACACCGGGCAGGATCAGCGGCAAGGTGACGGTCAGGAACACCATGAGGCGCGAGGCGCCAAGGGTGGCCGCTGCCTGTTCAAGCTTGGGGTCCACGGCCTCAACCGACAGGCGGATCGCGCGCACCGTCAGGGGAAAGGCCATGACCGCCGCCGCCAGAACCGCGCCCGTCCAGCGAAAGGCAAGGGTGATGCCGAACGCCTCATGAAGCCAGGACCCGACAGGACCGTTCCGCCCGAAGGCCAGAAGCAGCAAATAGCCGGTTACCACGGGCGGCAGGATCAGCGGCAGGTGGACAAGACCGTTCAAGAGCCCCCGCCCCGGAAACCGCCCACGCGCCAGTAGAAGTGCCACCAGAACGGCCAGCGGCAAGGACAGAACCGTTGCCCAGAACGATACCCTGAGCGACAGCCAGACCGCCGTCGCCGCCTCTGGTGGCAGCCAGCCCGTCATCCGTTCACTTCATCACCTTGAACCCCTGTGCGGCAAAGATTGCATCCGCCGCCGGTTCGGACAAGGCTTTCAGGAAATCACGGTCCGCCTGATCGGCCGCCCCGGTCAAAAGCGCAACCGGATAGGCAATTGCCGGGTGGCTGTCGGACGGGAAAGTACCCACCACTGAAACGCCCGGCTCGGCCACTGCATCCGAGGCATAGACGATGCCAAGGGGTGCCTCGCCAAGAGCCACCAGCTTTAGCGCATCGCGAACGTTTTCGGCCTGCGCGACCGAAGGCGCTACGCCCTCCCAAAGCCCGAAGCTTTCCAGCGCAGCCTTGCCATACTGGCCGGCGGGCACGCTGTCGACCATCGCCATGGACAGCTTGCCGTCAGCCAGCAACCCGTTCAGGTCAAGATCCCTCCCAATCTCGACCTGCGGCGCACCCGCGCCATGGGCCACCAGAACCAGCGCGTTACCCAGAAGGTCAGACCGTGTCTCTGGCACGACAAGTCCGGCCTTTGCCACCTCATCCATCCAATTCTCGGCGGCCGAGATGAAGATGTCGGCCGGTGCGCCCGCGATGATCTGCGTCGCAAGCTTGTTCGACCCGGCATAGGAAATGGTGACCCTGTGCCCTGTGGCCTTGCCGAAATCGGCTCCGATCTGGTCAAGCGCGGTCTTCAGCGAGGATGCCGCAAAGACGACCACCTCATCGGCCTGCGCCGAGGCAGGCATGCCAAGGGCAAGCACAAGGGGAATCACGATCCGGCGCATGGGGCTTCCCTTTCGATATGTTCCCATAAACATATCCGTCGCTCCTCGCCCCTTGGCAAGCGCTATTTCCCGCCAGATATATCCGACCTTGGGCGCAGCAGGCCCGTCAGCGCCGCAATATCCCCCGCACCTGCGCTGCGTGTCGCCTCAAGAACTGCCTCATACCGCATCAGAACCTCGGCCCCGGTCTCGGTCAGGCGCGCCCCGCCCCCCCCGGCACCGCCGCGCGCGGTTTCGACCAGAGGGGCGACGAAGGCCGCATTCATCTCTTCGACCAGCGACCATGCGCGCTTGTAGCTCATCCCCATCGCCCGCCCGGCCGAAGAGATGGAGCCGGTGTCGCGGATGCCGCGCAGCAATTGCGCCTTTCCGGGGCCAAATCTGGTCCCGTTGAACAAGAGCCGCAGGAAGAGCCCAATGGAGGGGTCTGCATCAGTCATGCCTGCAGTCTGGCCTGCCGGGACGGCGGGATCAATGCGCCTCGTGCCCCGACAAGCGATCCAGCGGCGCGGGATCGGCGGGCCCTTACAATTCCCGCCCTTACAATCCCCGCTCGGGCGACCTAGGGTCCCTGCGCAACCGCAGCAAACGAGTCGGATCATGCGCGCCTATGCCATCGGGGACATCCACGGCCACCTGTCTCTGCTGGAGGCCGCGCATGCGCTGATTGACCGTGACATGGCCGAGAACGGCGCCGCACCCGTCATTCATGTGGGCGATCTGGTCGACCGCGGGCCTGACAGCCGTGGCGTGATCGATCATCTGATGCGTGGGCAGACCGCGGGGGCCGACTGGCATGTTCTGCTGGGCAACCATGACCGGATGTTCCTGCGCTTTCTGGATGATCCGGCCGAGCCCGAGCCCGGCCTGCGCTCAGACCTGAGCTGGCTGCACCCGCGCCTTGGCGGTGCGGCGACGCTTGCCTCATATGGTGTACACGCGCCCGGCGACCGCCCCATGGCAGGCGTACATGCCGACGCCATCGGGGCAGTTCCAAAGGTGCATCGTGACTGGCTGGAGTCTCTGCCACTGCACCTGCAATTCGGTGACTGCGCCTTTGTCCATGCCGGGATCCGCCCCGGCGTGCCCCTGTCGGATCAGGCGGAAACCGATCTTGTCTGGATCCGTGAGCCGTTTCTTTCCGATACCCGCGACCATGGGCACCTGATCGTGCACGGCCATACCGCACTGGACCGGGCGACGCATTACGGCAACCGCCTGAACCTCGATAGCGGGGCGGCCTATGGTGGCCCGCTTTCCGCGGTGGCTATCGAAGGGCGCCGGGCCTTCCTGTTGACCGACGCGGGGCGCCTGCCGCTGGACCCGTAAGCCGGATCAGGGCGTGGCCGTGCGTGCGCCGCTGCGCTGGATCAAGACAAACAGCGCCACAACTGCCGTTGCACTGGCAAGACCTGCAAGCAAAAGGAACAGACCGTTCGGCCCCATGACCTCGGCCACCCGCGCCAGCACGAAGGGCATGCCGATTCCGCCGACAAGCCCACCCGCGATGATCAGGGGCGAGACGCGCGGGCCATGGCCCATCCGCGCCATGCCCTCGACGAAATAGGCGGGGAAGATCAACGAGGCAAAGGCACCCGCCGCAACGAACGGCCAACCCGGCGGCAGTGCAAGCGCCAGAAGCATCGAGACGGCGACACCCGTGATCGACAGCGCGTAAAGCGTGAAGGGTGCAATCCGGTGCGCGGCAAAGGTCAGAACGGTGCGCGCCAGCAGGAAGGCCATGAAAAAGGCGCTCAGGAACTCGGCCGCTGCGGCCTCGGAGTATCCGTTACGCACAAGTGCCGAGGGGCCAAGCCCGATCAGCACCGCCTCGAACCCGATGCCGAAGGCGCCAAAGGCGAGAATCGCCCAATCGGCGCGCAAGGGGGCGGTAGAGGTTTCGACCGGCGGGCGGCCCACGTCCTGCGCCCCTGCCGCCACGATCAGAAGAGAAACACCGACCGCCAGAAACACCAGCCCATAGGCGCCGCCCATCATTACGAAGGCCAGGGGCGCGAGAATGGCCCCTGCGCCGAAGATCGCGTTGATCATGCTCAACATCGCAGGGCCGCGCCGCCCGAACAGTGCAAGCAGACGCGGGTTGAAGACGACCGCGGCGCATCCCTGTCCGAATCCCGCAAGGCTCGCCCCAAGCAGCGTCACCGGCCACCCCCAACCGAGGCCGAGCAGCACCGCGCCGAGCGCCATGACCGCGACCAGCATCCGTGGTGTCATCCGCCGGCCAAGAGCGAACATGGCCGCGACACCCGCGGCGGAACCAACCCAATGCACGGTGAACAGGATTGAGACGTCGGCGACCGCGCGTCCGGTTTCGCGTGCGATCACCGGCAGTGCCGGACCATAGACAGCCTGCAAAGCCCCCATCAGCAAGAAGGTCGCCATGCCGGCCAGCAGAAGTTGTATCCGGCCTTTCTGCATCTCGGTCATCGTCGGCTCCTGTCGCGCTGCGCGCCTCTTCGTCTGCCCATCGGCGGAAGTCAACCGCCGCCCCTTTACCACACTTGCGCGATAGGCCGACGCAACGTCACACTCGCGTGACAGGGCGCGCGCAGCCAGTGTTGACCAGACTACAGGGAAAGGCTCTTTCATGACCGACATCGTCATTCTTTCTGGCGCCCGCACGCCGATTGGCACCTTTGGTGGCAGCCTCGCGGGCTTTGCGCCGATCGATCTGGCAACCCATGCCGCAAAGGCGGCGATTGCCCGTGCCGGGATCGATCCCGCACAGATCGGGGCTACCGTCTTTGGCCACGTCATCAACACCGAACCGCGCGACATGTATCTGTCGCGGGTCGCAGCAATCGGGGCGGGCGTGCCGGATGCGACGCCGGCGATGAACGTCAACCGGCTGTGCGGATCTGGCGCGCAGGCCATCGTTTCGGCCACGCAGGCGCTGATGCTGGGGGACGCGGATTTCGCGCTGGCGGGCGGCGCGGAATGCATGAGCCGGTCGCCCTTCATCCTGCAGTCGGCCCGCTGGGGTCAGAAGATGGGTGATACCCGCGCGCTTGACATGATGACCGGCGCGCTGACCTGCCCCTTTGGCACCGGCCACATGGGGGTGACGGCGGAAAACGTCGCGGCGGAATGCGGGATCAGCCGGGCCGATCAGGATGCCTTTGCGCTGGAAAGCCAGACCCGTGCGGCCCGCGCCATCGCGGCTGGCTACTTCAAGGACCAGATCGCCCCGATCGAGATCGCTGGCCGCAAGGGCACCGTGGTCTTTGATACCGACGAGCATCCCAAGGCCACCACGCCCGAGGCGCTGGCCGGGTTGAAGGCGGTATTCCAGAAGGATGGCACAGTGACCGCCGGCAATGCCTCGGGCATCAACGATGGCGCGGCGGCGCTGGTTCTGGCGCGGGCCGATGCGGCCAAACGCGCAGGACTTGCCCCGCGGGCGCGCATCCTTGGCTATTCGGTGGCGGGGGTGCGCCCGCAGGTCATGGGGCTTGGCCCCATCCCGGCTGTGCGGCAACTGCTCGACCGCACGGGCCTCGGCATCTCTGATTTCGACCTGATCGAATCGAACGAGGCTTTTGCCGCGCAGGCGCTCGCGGTCTCGAAGGAACTGGGCCTCGATCCCGCCAAGGTGAACCCGAATGGCGGCGCAATCGCGCTTGGCCATCCGGTCGGGGCGACGGGCGCCATCCTGACGGTCAAGGCGATTGCCGAGCTGGAGCGTACGGGCGGTCGCCGTGCCATCGTCACCATGTGCATTGGTGGCGGTCAGGGCATCGCCATCGCGCTTGAGCGCGCCTGACCTACTTCAGACGCAACCTGACGCGGGAGGAGCGCCCTTCCGCGTCAATCACACTCAGCGTCACGAACCCCGCGCCCGGCATGTCGAGCATCGCCTCGCGGCTTCGCAGGCCGGTACGCAGGGGAAGGCCGTCGGCCATCAGCGTGAAGGGCGCCGTGCCACCGCGCAGCTTGACCAGAAGCTGCCCATCCAGCCGCTCCACTTCGGCCCCCTCAGGCGGGAAGGTCACAACCGGCGGATCGACCGGCTGGAAGGCCGCATTGCGCGACCGGAACCGGCGCAGCGGCTGTGGCAGTTCGGCGTTCGAGACCAGAAGCGTGGCCTTTGGCGCGGGCGGCAAGGGGACAAGTCCACGGCTGATCCGGCCCATCGCCTGAAAGAGTACGGGTGCGGCCACCTCGGCCCCGAAGGCCCCCGGAACCGGCGTGCCATCAGCCCGTCCCATCCAGACGCCCACAACGTAGCGCCCGTCAAAACCGATGGCCCAGGCGTCGCGGTGGCCGTAGGACGTGCCGGTCTTGTAGGCCAGCCGATTTTCCGGCGCACCCGGCGGGGGCGGCAATCCGGCGAGGATATCGGTCACCTGCCAAGCGGCAACCTCGGACATAACGCGCTGCCCCTCGGCGCCTTCGCCGGAATGGCGTAGGGGCAGCGCAACCCCGCCGCGCGCAATGGCCGCATAAAGCTGCACCATGTCGTGCAGGGTGACGCCGACACCACCCAGGCTGATCGCAAGGCCCGGCTCATCGCCCTTGAGCATGGGCTGCATGCCCGCGCGGCGCATGGCGGCGATGACCTTTGCAGGGCCCAAGGCCTCGGTCAGCAGCACGACAGGGATGTTGAGCGACAGCTGCAGCGCCTCGCGCAGGCGGATCGTGCCGCGCCACATCTTGTCAAAGTTCTGCGGCGCATAGGTGCCGAAATTCACCGGCTTGTCGTCGATCATGGTTTCGGGATGGGCCAGCCCCTCGTCAAAGGCCAAGCCATAGACCAAGGGCTTCAAGGTCGAGCCGGGCGAGCGGAGCGCCTCTGTCATGTCGACAAAGCCCTGCCGCCGGTCGGCCAGAAACCCCGCCGAGCCCACCGAGGCCAGGATCTCGCCCGAGCGGTGATCGGCCGCCAGAATCCCGATCTGCAACTGATCGCCGCGCCCTTCGACCGCCTGCCGGGCAAGCGCCTCGAGCGCACGTTGCAGCCCCGCATCCAGCGTCAGCACATGGCGCGGCACGCCGGGGGCGGCCCTGACCACACGGTCAGCCAGATGCGGCGCCAGCATCGGAACCGGACGGCGCGCGCGGGGCACGCGTTCCCCTGTCGTGGCCTCGGCCTCCTCGGCTGAAATCACGCCGTCACGTCTGGCCCGCGCCAGAACGCGGTCGCGCGCGGCAACGGCGCGGTCAGGGTGGCGATCCGGGCGGCGGCTTTCCGGGGCTTGCGGGATCGCCACCAGAAGTGCTGCCTCGGCCGGGGTCAGCCGCGCGGGCTCTTTGCCCAGATAGGACAGGCTTGCCGCGCGTACCCCTTCGATGTTCCCGCCATAAGGCGCGAGTTGCAGGTAAAGCTGCAGGATCTGCGTCTTGGCAAGTTGCCGTTCCAATGCCAGCGCCACGCGCATCTGACGCAGCTTGCCCCCGACCTTGCCTGTGCCGCTCTCCTCCAGCAGTCGGGCAACCTGCATTGTCAGGGTCGATCCGCCCGAGACGACCCGGCCATTGCGCAAGGCCTGCACTCCGGCCCGCAGGATCGCGGTCCAGTCAACCCCGGAATGCTGCCAGAACCGCTTGTCCTCATAGGCAACCAGCATGGCAAGGTAATCGGCATCCACCGCGTCAGGTGTCACCTGCATGCGCCAGCGTCCGTCCGAGACGGTATAGGCGCGCAGAAGCTCGCCCTTGCGATCAACCACCTCGACCGAGGTGGGCAGCGTCAGGTCGGGCAGCTCTGTCGCAGCAATCCAGTCACGCGCCCGGTCCATGCCAGCCGCAGCCGTCCAGAGGGCGGCGGCTAGCACAAGGGGCCAACGGGCGCGCATCACTCGGCAATCGCGATCCGTCCGGTGCCGCTTTGGGCGCGGAAGGACGGGCGGTACATATCCTCGACCGAGGCGGCGGGATGGGTAAACACCCCCGGCGAGACCGCCCGCACCACATAGGCCAGACGGAACGGCGCATTGTCGCTGCGGTCGATCGCCGTCAGGAACCGATCCTGCCGGAACTCGCTATGCGTGGCCTCGGCCTCAAGCCCCAGCCAATCGAGCGCCTGCACATTGCCGCCGCCGATCAGGTTGGGGTTGTCGATCTCGAAGCCTGCGGGCAGTGGGTCGTTCACCATAAGCCGCGCCTCGCCGCGGCCAAAGGGCGTGACCTCCAGCACCGCGACAAGCCGGTCGCCCACGCGCAAGGCGTCAAGCGAAGCTGCCTGACCATCGAGCGTGTAATAGGTGCGCGTGATCGCATAGCCATTGCCACCGGCCGTCAACGGCTCGGACGGGATGCCCCATGTGGTGACGGTCAGGAAGGTCTTGTCACCGCCATTGGCCACCGTCACCGGCGCGTCGCCATCACGCACCACCCGCACTGGCGCCCCTTCCGCCGGTTGGCCGTTGATCGTGATCCCAGCCCCCGCCCCGTCGATCAGCGCGTTCGAAGCGAGAAGCGTCCAGACGCTTTCCTGTGTGGAGAGGCCCGTGTCCGTGGCAATGCGGTTGATCAGCTCATCCCGGTTGACGGCCTCAGACCCGGCCTCAGCCGCCAGCGTCAGCACGGCAGCGTTGTCGCGCAGGTCGGTGCCGAAATCGGCGCGGAACACCTGCTCGGTTTCGGGCACCGCCGCGTCGAGCCGCGCCTGCGCCTTGCGGAACATCGCGTCAGCCCGTGTCGGATCGCCATAGGCCGCAAGCGCCGCCCCGATCTGCGCCTGTGCCAGCGCCGTGGCAAAGGCATCGCCCTTCACATCGGCATAGTAGCGCAGATCACCGATGGCTGCCGCGCCCTCGCGTGCCAGAACCAGCAGCGCATAGGCCAGATCCTGCCCGCCCTGATCGAAATCGGCGTAGTAGTTCACCTGATTTCGCAGGTTGTCGAGCGCGTTGCGGAAGGCGAGGTCGGGCACCTTGTAGCCCTGTGCCCGCGCGCGGCTGAGGAAATCGGTTACATAGGCGTCAAGCCACAGATCCTGCCCCGAGGATTCGGGCGCTGACCAAAGGCCAAATGATCCTTCGGCATTCTGGTTTTGCAGGATTTCGGTCACCGCCTGCTCGATCCTGAGAGCGATGTTCTCGGCGCCCTGCAACTGCATCGCCTGGGCCACCTGGTCGAAATAGACCAGCGGCAGCGCCCGCGAGGTGATCTGTTCGGTACAGCCATAGGGGTAGCGATCCAGCGCCTGCAACAGCCCCGGCACGTTCAGCCGCGCAATCGGCCCTGCCGCCAGCGTGGCTTTGCCGGTGCCAGGGATCATCCCGGCAAAGGCGTTGGCGTCGAAGGTGAATTCCTGCCCCTGATCCAGATCGAAGCGGCTGATCCGCGCAACCTCGGGCTCGTTCGACTGCACCGGCAGAACCAGTTTCTTCACCAGATCCTTTCCATCCGGCGTGGTCAGCGTAACGGTGATCGATTGCACCCCTGCGGCAGAGGTGGTGACCGGAACCCGGATGACCTGCTTCTGCTTTTCTCCGAGATCGATCTCTGAGGGCACGGCGCCCAGGGTCAGCCCCTCGGCCGCGACGGCAAGTTTCATCCGCCCGGCGGGGCCGCTGGCGTGAACCACCTCAAGCAGCAGGCGGCTTTCGTCGCCCGGCGCCATGAAGCGCGGCAGGGATGCCGTGACCACGACCGGATCGCGCACCAGCACATCCGCCTCGGCCTGCCCGACGGCGCGACCAGACCATGCAATCGCCATGACCTTTACGCTGCCATTGAACGCAGGCAGATCGAAGCTGACCCTTGCCAGCCCATCAGCGCCCACCTGTACCGGTCCGGTGAAATAGGCGACCAGTTCCTCTGTAGGTGGGGGGGCCTGAAGCCGCGCCTGTGCGCCCGCATCGCCGCCCGAACGTACCTGGCCCTCGGCCCCGTTCAGCCCGTCAATGAGCCGACCATAGAGGTCACGGATGCCGACCCCCAGCTTGCGCTGGCCGAAGTAATGCTGCGACGGGTCGGGCGCCTTGAACCCGGTCAGGTTCAGGATACCCTGATCGACTGCGGCGACAGTGACAAAGGCGGTATCACCGGCCTCTGTTCCTGCGACCTTGACGGCAATCTCCAGCGGGCCGCGTGGCGCGGCCTCGGCCGGGGCCTCTACCGCAACATCCAGCCGGGCCGGGCCTGGGTCGATGGCGGCATGGGTCAGCCCAAGCGCGCGCGCCGGATTGCGCCCGGCAGCCACATCCATGGGACGCAGGGCCGAGGCCGTGACATAGACGCCCGCGCCCCAGTCATCCGTGACGGGCAGGTCGATCAGGTTCTCGCCCTCGACCACATCCACGGCCTGCATGGAGACCAGCCGATCCGACAGGACCATCACCAGCGCCTTGCCCGCCGCGCGCGGCACCAGCCGCAACTGTGCGACATCGCCCGGTTTGTAGGCGGGCTTGTCGAGCGAAAGCTCGAGCGTATCGGGGGTCGAGGTTGTGTCCGCCGGGGCATACCAGCCGGCAAAGAAGGTGGTGGAGGTTTCGGCAGGCCGACCATCGACACGGCTGACCGCCAGTTCATACTCGCCCCAGGTTACGGGCGCCGCGATCTCGACCGGGGCACCCGCCAGATCGGCAGTGCCCTTGGTCACGCGGGTTCGGGTCGTCACCGGCTCCCAGTTCCAGTTGCCGGAATACTGATACCACTGATAGCGGGTCTCGATCCGCGTCAGCTCCCACGCGACCTTCATCGGCTCGGGCGCTGCATCGGCGCCAATGCCGATCAACTGGAAACGCGCCTCGGCGCCTTCAGGCACCTCACCATCAAACAGCGGCTTCACCCCGATCATCGGCGAGGTGGGTGCAAGGATACGTTCCACACGGCGCTCGACCGGGCGACCCGACCCTTCGGCGATGCGCAGGGTAAAGCGTGCCTCAAGCGGACGGCCCGGATCATCGGCCTCGGGCAGGGCTGCGGCAACGGTCGCGCGACCCGCCGCATCGGTGCGGGTGCCGGGGGCAATCGCTTCCATCCGCGCATCGAAGGGCTGGTCATGGCGGCCAAAGACAAAGCCGGGGAACTGCGGCAAACCGGCAGCGGCGCGCAGCAGGACCTCTCCCTCGATCGCCAGATCCGCGCCCGGCGCACCAAAGAGGTATTTCGCCTCGACGCCGATCTCGGCCACATCGCCCAGCGACAGCGGTGTATCGGGCAGTGTCAGGCTGTAGTCGATCCGCTCGGGCAGGAAATCCTCGACAAGGAAGGTCTGGCTGGCCAGCGGCTGCGCCTCAAGATCAGCATAGACCTCCATCCGCCAGACACCGCGCGGCGCGCTGCCCGAGATGGGGTGGGCAAAGACATGGCCGCCCATGCCGGCATCAGGCGCCTGCGACCGGGCGTACTCCACCCCGTCGGGCCGTTTGAAGAGTGCGGTCAGGGGCACGCCCTCGATGGCGCGGGCTTGTGGGTCACGGGTGAGCGCGGTCGCGTAGACCGTCTCACCTGCACGATAGGCCCCGCGATCGGTCGAAAGGAACACGTCGATCGGACCGGCGGGCTCGCGCCCCTCGACACCCCGATCGGACAGGTCAAATTCAGGATCGGTCAAAGACAGGAAGGCGAGATCGCCCTCACCTTCGCGCGCGACCAGCATCGCGGGCGCCGCCCCGCCGGTGCCGCGCGCAAGACCGGCATCAAAGCGGGCAAGGCCTGTCTCATCCGTCACTGCCTCGGCCAGCACGTTGTTGGCGCGGCTCAGAAGCTGCACCGTCACGCCGGGCTTGGCCTCGGCCGTGGCAAGGCTGCGCAGGATCACATGCAAGCCATCCGTGCCGGACAGCGAGGTGATCCCCAGATCGGACACAACAAACCACTGCCAGGCGGCGGGCACGGCATATGGGTCAACCCCCGGCACGCTGGCCTTCAGTGCGTAGATGCCTGCGCCCAAGCCCTGCAGGGCCTCGGCCATCGGCAGGCGGGTGGTCACGTCGCGGTTGACCTCTTGCGCGACGGTGGCGGTGCCCTTCCACAGCTCTTCGCCCACATCGCCGGTGAAGCCGTACTCCTGATACTCGGCCAGCGGCATATCCAGATAGCCGTTCTGCACCGCACGCAGGATATTGCGGTCAGATACGCGGAACACCGCAAGATCAAGCTTTTCAGTGTTCACCGTCACAACCGGCAAGGCGGCCTCAGCCGTCTTGGGCAGAACATAGGCGCGGCCCGCAAAGCGCACCCCCGGCGCGCGGTCGCGCACATAGGCGGTGATCGACACCGATTTCGCCAAGGCCTGCCCGTCGGCCGAGGGCAGGCCCTCGCGGAAGGTAAAGGCATAGCGCTGCCCGTGGCTGACGCCCTCGATGCAAAGCTGCCGCCATCCGGCAGGCGCCACGGTCAGGCCCGGTTCGGGCAGTTGCACATAAGGCGTGTAGTCGAGCCCGGATTCGACCAGATCTTCCGACATGTTCACGCAGACGCGCGGGTTGGCATTATCCGACTGCACATCGGTTTCCAGAACGCGGAAGCCGTATTTTCCGGCGGCCTCGTCCAGAGCCGCGGCGGTGTCGTCGCGCGGCAGCGTGGCCTGCGCCAGACGCAGCGCCTTGACCATCTCGCCGCCACGCCCTTGCGCCTCAAGCGCCAGCGCCATCTGCACAAGGGCGTTGTGGCGCACGGGTTTTCCCGGTCCGCGCAGATAGGCGTTCACTGATGCCGAAAGCGCGCGCGACTGATAATCCGTAGCGTTGTTCTGGTCGGCCTGCCCCGCTGCCAGCAACAGGCGCGCGTATTCGACCCAGACTGCCGCGCGATCAGACGCAGCGGCGGCGGCCCCCGCGAAATCGGATGCCCCGACCAGGTTCCCCGCAACTTCGGCCTGACGGGCGCTCTCCAGATGCTCGGCATCGCTCCAGGCACCCGACGTATGCCGATTGCCAAGGCCCCGTGCCTGATCCAGCGCGGCGGCAATATCGCCGTCTCCCAGGAAGGACAGTTCCGCCCGGCGCGCGGGTACAGCACTCAGCACCTCGGGGTTGGTGGCAACCACGCGCGCCGAAAACGCGCCCTGATAGAAAGCGGGTTTGCCCGGATTGGCCTTAATGAAGCACGATCCGTTGCGCGTATTGAAGGTGAAATGCGTGCAGCGCTGATCCGCAAGACAGGCGCGCTGGCAGGCCTCGATCGTCGTATCAAGTTGGGTCGAGAGGTCGCCGCCGGGCAGGTCCGCATCCTGCGTGACGACGAATCGCTTTGCAGGCACCAGATCCTGCGCGAGCCCCATCGGCGCCACAACAAACCCGGCGACAATCGCCAGAACAGCAGTGGCGCGGCGCAAGATGGCCATGGCAATACCTCCTGAAAAACTTGCGGGGATGCTGCCACGCGCGGTTGCGGCTGGCAATCAGGTTTCGCCCGCCACAGCCCGCGTTAAGCCTTGCTTCACCCGGTTGATCCACGGTGGACGGACAACGGCCAAAGGGCCGAAAAAGACGGGTTGGTCATGGATCGGATGGATCGGCTGGCAAAGGAACGGCGGGCGCGGCTGGCGGCCGAACGGCTGCTGGAACAGAAAAGCCGCGAGCTTTTTGCCGCGAATGAAAAACTCGCCCTGCATGCGCGCGCGCTCTCTGACCAGATTGTCGAGCAGCGTCAGGCTGTCCGTTCCGCCCAGTCCGAAGCCGAGACGTTGAAGGACCAGAACCTGCGCTTCCTGTCAGATCTGGAACGCGCGCATACCACAGCCGTCATGGCCGAGCGCCGGCTGTGGGATTCAATCAACACGATCCGCGACGGGTTTGCCGTCTTTGACAGCGCCAATCGTCTGATCGCCGCCAACGAAGCCTTCCGCACGCTGCTTGAATGTGAGGACCTGTCGCCCGGTATCAGCTATGCGGAAACGCTCCGCCTGATCGTCGACAATGGCGTGGTCGATCCGGGTGACGATGGCGCGGACGCGTGGTGTCGCCGCATGGCAGCGCGGTGGGATGCCGACCCGATAGAGCCGGTGGTCGTCGCGCTCACCTCGGGCGTCTGGCTTCGCCTGATCGACCGGCGCGCGCGGGATGGCGACATGGTGTGCCTTGCCGTCGATATCACCGAACAGATGCGCATCTGGGCTGCAATTGAGGCGATCCCGGACGGCTTCGTGCTTTTTGACCGCGAGGATCGGCTGATGGTCTGCAACCAGCGATATCGCGACCTCTACCCCGAAAGCGCCGAGGCCATCGTGCCCGGCGCCACGTTCGAGGCGATCCTCCGCCATGGGCTGAGGAATGGCCAGTATCCCGATGCGATGGGCCGCGAGGACGAATGGATGGAAAACAGGCTGAACATGCGCCACGAACGAAGCGTCGAATTTGAGCATCCCGTTGCAGGCAATCGCTGGCTTCGGGTGATCGATCAGGAGACCCCTGATGGCGGACGCGTCGGCCTTCGGGTCGACGTAACCGCCTTGCGCGAACAGAACGCGGCACTGGAGGCCGCGCGCCTTGCGGCCGAAGCGGCCGTCCGGGCGAAATCCGCGTTCCTTGCGAACATGAGCCACGAAATCCGCACCCCCATGAACGGTGTCGTGGGCATGGCAGAGCTTCTGTGCGACACGCCCCTTACCGACGAACAGCGCCTGTTTGCCGAAACGATCCGCTCCTCGGGCGAGGCGCTTCTCGTCATTATCAACGACATTCTCGACTACTCGAAAATTGAAGCCGAGCGGCTGACACTTCGCCCCGAACCCTTTGACCTTGAACGCGTGATCCACGAGGTCGCGATGCTTCTGCAGCCGCGCGCAAGGGCCAAAGGGATCGACGTGATGATCGACTTCGACATTTTTCTGCCCACCCGTTACGTGGGCGATCCGGGGCGTCTGCGGCAGGTGCTGACCAACCTGATGGGCAATGCCGTCAAGTTCACCGATAGCGGACATGTGCTGATCCGCGTCGTCGGCGTCGAGACGGCCGAGCGGATGCAGCAGTTGCATATCACGGTCGAGGATACCGGCATCGGAATTGCCGCCGATCACCTTGATCACATCTTTGGCGAGTTCAATCAGGTGGACAGCGCCTCAAACCGGCGGTTTGAGGGCACGGGTCTTGGCCTTGCCATCACCCAACGCATTGTGGAGCATATGGGCGGGGCCGTCTGGGTGGACAGCGAGCCCGGCCGCGGATCCTGTTTCGGGTTCCGTCTCGCCCTGCCGGTGGCCGAGAACGCCGATGACATTCCCACCCCCGTATCGCTGTCCCGTGCGCTGGTGGTCGATGATCAGTTCATCAATCGCACCGTTCTGGAGCGCCAGCTTGCAACCTGCGGCATGAAAAGCGCGCTTTGCAGGTCTGCTGCCGATGCGTTGATGGTGCTGCAACAGGACCGAGACTTCGACGTGATCCTGATCGACCACGAAATGCCCGAGATGGACGGCCTGCATCTGGCGCGTGCGATCCGCGACACCGGGCTGGAGGCGCCAATCCTGCTTCTGTCTTCAAATGCAGCGACGGCTATGGCGGCCCAGCAAGCCGGGCTGGTGGCTGCCATTCTCGCCAAACCCCTGCTACGCGCCGACCTCTATCGCCGCCTTCAGGCGCTTTCGGCGCCCTTGGCAGTGGCGCCCCCTGCCCCACCCGGGCAGTCGCGGCAATTGCGTGTCCTCGCTGCCGAGGACAACCGGACCAACCAACTGGTCTTCCGCAAGATGGTGAAGGACCTCGATATTGACCTGCAGTTCGCCAGCAATGGGCGCGAGGCGGTGGAGGTGTTTCAGACCTTCAAGCCGGATATGGTCTTCATGGACATCTCGATGCCAATCATGGACGGTCGCGAGGCTGCGTGCGCGATCCGTGCGCTTGAGGGGGACGCCGCGCATGTCCCGATCATCGCCCTGACCGCGCATGCGATGGCAGGCGACGCCACTTCGATCCGCGCCGCGGGGATCGATCACATCATGACAAAGCCACTGCGCCGCGGCGCGATCTGCGACATGCTGACGAGTTGTACGTCTGCAGGGGTGAGACCGCCGCTTCCGGCGCCTCAGGCCGAAACGGTGGCGGATTGAGAGATCCGGGCAAAGACCATCCGGTCCTCGCCCGACAGCTCACGCTGAAAGCGATAGCCGCCAGCCTCGAACGATCTCAGGTCTGCGGGGTCTTGCAGGCGGTTCTCGAGTATATAGCGGGCCATCGCCCCACGGGCGCGCTTTGCCCAGAAGCTGATGACCTTGCCCTGCCCCTCATCGCCATCCAGAAAGATCGGCGTGATCACACGAAGCTTCAGCGCATCGGGGTCAACCGCACGGAAGTACTCGACCGAGGCGCAATTGACGAGCGCGCGTGCACCGGCCTGTTCGGCAGCCGCATTTAGTGCGCGTGCCAGCTTGTCGCCCCACCAGGCATAAAGATCGGCCCCGCGCGGATTGGTCAGGCGCGATCCCATTTCCAGCCGGTAAGGCGCGATAAGGTCCGTCGGACGCAAGAGCCCGTAAAGCCCCGACAGGATCCGCAGATGCAGATCGGCCCACCGCCAGGCATCAGGCTCCAGCCGCCCGGCCTCAAGCCCGGCATAGGTGTCACCGGCAAAGAGAAGCGCGGCCGGGCTGCAGGGCTGGGCATCAAAGGCTGCGAAGCGCGTCGCGTTCAGATCGGCCAGAGCGGGCGAAATGCTCATCAGGCACCGCAGGTCGGCAGGGGTCAGTTGCGCTGCGATTTTCACCAGCACGGCTGCATCAGCGGCGAACTGTGGATGGGTCGCAGCAATGCCTTCGGGCAGCGCCTTGGGTTCAGCATCCAGCCGCTTTGCGGGCGAGATCACGGTCAGCATGGGTATCCTTTCATCCTGCGGCCGACCTCATTCACCCCGGCAGATCGCGAGGAATGAAGGGCCGAACCGTTCAAGCTTCGCCGGCCCCAGATCGCCGGCCCGGTCGAGTTCGGCCAGCGTGGCGGGGCGCGCCTCGGCGATCCGGCGCAAAGCCGATTGCGAAAGGGAGAGCGGTTTGCCGATGCCATCCTCGCCCCGCATCAGGCGCAGTTGCGCCTCGGCCAGTCGGTCGAAGACATCGGCCGCCGGTTGCCCGGCCAGCCGGCGGCGGGCGGGATGAGGAACTTCACCGGCGCCGGTGATCACCGCCAGAAAAGCCGCCCCGTAGGTTTCCAGCTTTTTCGCACCCACGCCGCTGATCTGCGCGATCTGATCCAGCGTCTGCGGGCGACGCTCTGCCATCTCGATCAGCGTGCGGTCGGGAAAGATGACATAGGCCGGAACGCGCGCGGCCTCGGCCAAGGCGCGCCGCTTGGCCTTGAGGGCAGACAGAAGCGGTGCATCCTCATCAGCCACCAGCGCCTTGACCGCGGGGCGCGAACTGTCTGCCTGAATTGTATCGCTGCGCAGCGTGATGCCCATCTCGCCGCGCAGGATCGGGCGGGCGGCATCGGTCATGCGTAGCGCGCCAAAACGGTCCGGATCGGGTCGCAGAAGATCCCGACCCATCATCTGCCGGAAGACCGCACCCCAGCCCGTCTTGGTCAGATCGCGGCCAACCCCGAAAGTGGGCAGTTGATCATGGCCTTTCTCCTGCACCTTTGGCGTGGGATTGCCAGTCAGGATATCAATCAGATGTCCCGCCCCGAACCATTCCCCTGTGCGCAGAACCGCCGACAGCGCCTTGCGCACGGCATCGGTGGCATCGAAAAGCTGCGCGGGCCGGTCGCAAAGATCGCAGTTCCCGCAAGGTTCGGCGGTCTCGTCAAAGTAGCCAAGCAGAACCTGCCGCCGACAGCCCGTCGCCTCCGCCAGCCCAAGCAGGGCATTGAGCCGGGCATGATCGGCCTGCTTGCGTTCTGGCGGGGCTATCCCCTCGTCGATCTGCGAACGGCGCAGGCGGATATCGTCGGGACCATAGAGCGTCAGCGTCTCGGCCGGGGCCCCGTCGCGGCCCGCGCGGCCGATCTCCTGATAATAGGCCTCGATGCTTTTCGAGAGATCCGAATGGGCAACCCAGCGGATGTCCGGTTTGTCGATGCCCATGCCAAAGGCGATGGTTGCACAGACGATCAGCCCGTCCTCTTGCTGGAACCGCACCTCGACGCTGCGGCGCTCATCGGCCTCCATCCCGCCGTGATAGTGGCAGGCCGAATGACCGGCCTCACGCAGGGCCTGCGACAGAACTTCGGTCCGTGATCGGGTGGCACAATAGACGATGCCAGACTGCCCGCGTCGGGTGCCGGCGAAGTCGAGGATCTGGCGACGCGGGCTGTTCTTGACCGCAAAAGCCAGGTGGATGTTCGGCCGGTCAAACCCGCGCAGGAAGGTCGCGGGCTCTACCCCGCCAAACAGTCGATTGACGATCTCGGCCCGCGTCTCGGCATCGGCCGTGGCGGTAAATGCAGCAAGCGGCACGTCCAGCGCCCGCTTCAACTCGCCAATGCGCAGATAATCGGGGCGAAAGTCGTGGCCCCACTGGCTGACGCAATGCGCCTCATCCACGGCGATCAGGCTGGTCCCGATGCGGCGCAAAAGCGCGGTCGTGGCGGCCGAGGCAAGCCGTTCGGGTGCCATGTAAAGAAGCTTGAGCCGCCCTTCGTCCAGCGCGCGAAACACCTCTGCCGTCTCTTCGTCGGTGTTGCCTGATGTCAGCGCCCCGGCCTCTACCCCCGCCTCACGCAAGGACCGGACCTGATCGCGCATCAGCGCAATCAGCGGCGAGATGACAACCGTGACCCCACCCCGGCACAGGGCAGGCAGCTGAAAGCAAAGCGACTTGCCCCCGCCGGTTGGCATGATGGCCAGCGTATCGCGCCCGGCCAACACGGCATCGACGATCTCTTCCTGGCCGGGGCGGAAGGCCCCAAAGCCGAAGATCGAGGCCAGAAGCGCGCGGGGGTGCTGCATCGGAAGGAACCGGTCAGATGAAGCTGGCCGCGTTATTCACGATGAGGATGCGCAGGGCATAGACGATCAGCAGCGCCACCAGCGGCGCAAGATCGATGCCACCCAGATCGGGCAGGATCTGGCGCAGGCGGGAATAGACCGGCTCAAGCAGACGGTTCAGACCATACCAAAGCTGCGCGACCAGCGGCTGACGCAGGTTCAGCACCTGGAAATTGATCAGCCACGACATGATGATATGCGCGAATATGACGAACTGCGCGATGCTGAGCAGCATGAGCAGGATTTGCAGGATCGAGATCATCTGTGCCCTCACTATCTGTTGTGTTTCAGGTAGCGCGAAGCCACAAGAAGCACAACAACTTCCGCAACGTTCCACTTGACGTGCGCGTAAAGCAAGGCCAAGCGAGAGCTTGCAGGAGGCGCGCCATGTATCCCTATCTTCGGCTTGTGAAGGAAGTATTCAAGGCCCGCCGGGCACCGCCCCTTGGCATCCTCGACACGCATGAAAGCACGCATATCTGCTGGCCATGGGACATCGACCCCTGGATGGAGCTGAACAACGGCCGGACGCTGACGCTGTTTGATCTGGGCCGGCTGCCTCTGGGCATTCGTGCCGGGCTTCACACGGCCTTGCGGCAGAACGGCTGGGGTCTGGCGGTTGCCGGCAACTCGACCCGCTATCGCAGGCGGGTCACGACGTTTCAGAAGGTCACCATGCGATCGCGCTGCGTCGGCTGGGATGCGCGCTTCATCTACATGGACCAGACCATGTGGCGGAACGGCGAATGCACCACCCAAATGCTGGTGCGGGTAGCCATCACATCAAAAGAGGGGATCGTCGCCCCCGCCCGCGTGGTCGAGGCGATGGGCCATGATCCACAAAGCCCGCCGCTGCCCGGCTGGGTTCAGGCTTGGGTCGAGGCCGATCACCAACGTCCCTGGCCGCCCAAATTCTGACCCCTGCCGGGGTTGCGCGGATCGCGGGTTTCGGGCTTGATCGGCGCAACCAACAGGGGGCATCGGGCATGGTCAGCGCGAAGAAACGCATATGGGGCTGGTACTTCTTTGACTGGGCCAGCCAACCCTACAATACGCTTCTGTTGACCTTTATCTTCAGCCCCTATTTCGCCGAGGTGGCGCGCGCCCATTATGCCAGCACCGGCATGGAGCCGGCGGCCGCCGCCGCGCAAGCGCAGGCGACATGGGGCTATGGCCAAACGATTGCCGGGCTGATGATTGCGCTGCTCGCCCCCGTTCTGGGCGCGATCGCCGATGGATCCGGACGGCGGATGGTCTGGATCTGGGTTTTTTCGCTGTGCTACGTGGTGGGTGCATGGGGGCTTTGGTATCTGGCGCCCACGACGCCTGACCTGACCCTTGCCATCGCCTTTTTCGGGCTCGGCCTGATCGGGATGGAATTCGCGACGATCTTCACCAACTCGCTGATGCCCTCGCTGGCGACACAGGAAGAGATGGGCAAGGTCTCGGGCTCAGGCTTTGCCTTCGGCTATACCGGGGGCATTGTCTCGCTGGTCATCATGCTGCTGTTGCTGGCCGAAAACGGGCAGACCGGCAAGACGCTGATCGGGCTTGACCCATTGTTCGGCCTCGATGCTGCCGCGCGCGAGGGGACCCGTGCGGTCGGCCCCTTCACCGCCCTCTGGTATGCCCTGTTCATGATCCCGTTCTTTCTATGGGTGAAGGAGCCCAAGCCCACGGGCACCGGTCGCAGCCTTGGGCAGTCGCTGGCCGACCTGCTTGCGCTGCTCAAATCCCTGCCATCGCGGCAGAGCCTTTTTGCCTATCTGGGATCGTCGATGTTCTACCGCGACGCGCTCAATGCGCTTTACGGCTTTGGCGGGGTCTACGCCTCGGGTGTGCTGGGCTGGAGCGTCACGCAGATCGGTGTCTTTGGCATCATCGGGGCGCTGTCGGGCGCGATTGCCACCTGGATCGGCGGCAGGATTGATGCGCTGCGCGGACCGAAGCCGGTGATCGTGGCCTCGGTCTGGGTGCTGATCCTGGTCTGCGCGGTCATTGTCGGCATGTCGCGCGAGCAGATCTTCGGCATCGCCCTGCCCGCCGGGTCATCCATTCCTGACATCGTCATGTATGCCTGCGGGATGCTGATCGGGGCGGCGGGTGGAACGGTGCAGGCCGCCTCGCGCACGATGATGGTGTTCCACACAACGCCAGAGCGCGCGACCGAGGCCTTCGGGCTTTATGCGCTTTCGGGTAAGGCCACGTCCTTCATTGCGCCATTCGCGATCGCGATCGCCTCGGACTTGAGCGGATCGCAGCGCATCGGGGTCGCGCCCCTGATCGGACTGTTCCTGATTGCGCTCATTCTGCTAATCTGGGTCAAACCGAATGGTGAACAGGCAAAGCCATGATCCGTACCCTCTGCACTGGCCTCGTTCTGGGCCTTGTCGCGCTGTCCGCCTCGGCAGAGCCCTTGGCGAACAAGCTGTTTGGCGCCGCCAACGCGCCCGCGCAGGGCGATCCGATGCCGGTCGGGTCCTATTCGCGCGGCTGCGCGGCGGGTCTGGTAGAGTTGCCGGAAACCGGGCCGACATGGCAGGCCATGCGTCTGTCACGCAACCGGAACTTCGGCCATCCGCTGCTTGTGGATTTCGTGCAGGACCTGTCGCAAGAGGTCACCCGGCTTGGTTGGCGCGGCCTCTATGTCGGTGACATGAGCCAGCCGCGCGGCGGGCCGATGACCTCGGGTCATGCCAGCCACCAGATCGGGCTCGATGCCGATATCTGGATGCTGCCCCCGCCCAGGCTGACGCTGACGCGGGCTGAACGCGAGCAGATCAGCTCGATCTCGGTGCGCAGCGATGACCAGCGGCGCGTGAATGGCAACTGGACAGCCCAGCATGCAGCGGTGCTCAAGGCGGCGGCATCCGATCCACGGGTGGACCGCATCTTCGTGACCCCGCCCGTCAAGATCGAACTGTGCCGGAACGCCAGTCGGCGCGACAAGGCATGGCTTCAAAAAATCCGCCCCTACTGGGGGCACGATGCGCATTTCCATGTGCGGCTGAAGTGCCCCAAGGGCGCGAGCTTCTGCCAGACGCAGACCCCCACAGTGGCCGAATTGTCAAATGGCGGCAGCGGCTGTGATGAATCGCTGAACTGGTGGGTCACCGACGCACTCGATCCGTCAAAGCAGCAACCCGCCGACCCGGACGCCCCGAAACAGAAAGGCGCCCGTGATTACACGATGGCGGATCTTCCAGGCCAATGCGCTTCCGTACTTTCTGCACGCTGATCCTGGCCTGTGGCCTCGCCCTTGAGGGCAGCGCCAGCGCTCGTGTGGGCGGGGCCGCGGGCTATGTCGGAAGCTTTGTCTGGCGGTCGGGTGACGACCGGATGGGCGGGATGTCGGCGCTGGAGATCAGCGCCGATGGCATGCGTTTTGCGGCCCTTTCCGATCGCGGCGGCTGGACGACGGGGCATCTGGCCCGCGACGGCCAGGGCCGCATCATGGGCGTAGACGCCGCCCCCATCGCACTGCTGCTGGACGGTGAAGGTCAGCCACTGCGCAAGCGCCGGTCCGATAGCGAAGGGTTGGCCATCGCGCCTGATGGCACCGCCTATATCTCGTTCGAGGGGGTGGCGCGGGTTTTGCGCTATGATCAGCTGGGCGGCTCCGCGCAGAACCTGCCCACTCCGCAAGACTTCCGCCGCATGCCCGGCAATGCAGCACTTGAGGCGCTGGCCATCGGCCCCGACGGCGCGCTTTATACCATGCCCGAGGATCTACGCGCCGGCGGCGACTTTCCGGTCTATCGCTTCAAGGGTGGTGCGTGGACGCAGCCGTTTACCTTGCCGCGACGCGGAACCTTCCTGCCGGTTGCCGCGGATTTCGGGCCGGATGGCAGGCTCTATGTGCTGGAGCGCCAGTTCCGCGGCCTGATGGGCTTTGCCGCGCGCGTGCGGCGGTTCGACATCGCAGGCAACCGCATCACCAACGAGGCGACACTGCTTGAGACACATCCCGGCCAGCACGACAACCTTGAGGGGCTGTCGGTCTGGCAGGACGCCGAAGGCATCCGCCTGACCATGCTTTCGGACGACAACTTCAAGTTCTTCCAGCGGACCGAGTTCGTCGAGTACCGCGTTCAAGATTGACAGAACGCCGCCCCCGGTAGTATCAGCGCCGCCTCGCCCCGCCGGATGATCCGGGGGCCAAGTCTCCGCGACCTTGTAAAAAACGGAAATACAAATGTCGAAATCCCTTCTGCCCGGCGTTATCGCCATGGCGGCGACTGTCGTCGCATCCAACATCCTCGTACAGCACCTGCTTGGCCCTTGGCTGACCTGGGGTGCGCTGACCTACCCGGTCGCCTTTCTGATCACCGATCTGACAAACCGCATCCAGGGCGCCGCCGCAGCCCGCAAGGTGGTGCTCGTGGGCTTTGTGACAGGCGTCATATGCTCGCTCATCGGATCGCAGATCATGGGCGAGTTCGGCCCTCTGGTGACTTTGCGTGTCGCTATCGGTTCTGGACTTGCATTCCTTGCCGCGCAATTGACCGACATCGCGATTTTCAATCGCCTGCGCGACGGTAATTGGTGGAAGGCCCCCTTTGTTTCCACACTCGCAAGCTCTTGCCTTGATACCGCCATCTTTTTCACCATCGCCTTTGCCGGATTTCTTTCATTCATGGAGCCGACGAATGATGTCAGCTGGGCGGCTGAACCTCTGCCGCTGGTCGGGCTGGGTCCGGTGGTGCCACTGTGGGTCTCGCTGGCCTTCGCTGACTGGCTTGTAAAGCTTGCAATGGCGGCTGTTGCGCTTGTGCCATTCCGCGTGCTTGTCGGAAAATTGACTCAACGCGCTGTGTGATTTCTTTTGACAAACACGAAATCTGTGTCACCTTTTGCTTATCGGCAACTTATTGAAAGGAGGTGATCCAGTGTCTAGAGTGATATTGGAGAGAGGTGTCGGGACAGTCAGAAGGAGTGATCTCTAAGGGCAACCCCTTGGATATCTGACCACTGATTGGGCTTGGTACCTAACTGGCCCATCTCCTTGAAACTCGGAAAGGGTCGCCGCATTCCGGCGACCCTTTCTCTTTTGTGAATCTGCGGTAAAACATTGTGTACCGCCTCTCTTAATATAACCGATTAGATTAGCTGCATCCGCATTGTGCGACAGCGATGCTGAATGCCTCAGTCGCAGGCGACCCAGGATGTTCATCTTGCTGCAACATTGATGCCATATCGCCCTGCGCGGGCTTGGCTGCTAATGTTGCGCGCGAAACGCCATGGCCGGGATTCGGGGATCGTGATCATGCCATCCGACGACGAGACAAGCCCGGTTTTCACGCCGATGGTCACCGCTGAAGCGGCGTTACGCATGATCCTCGACGAGATCTGCCGCGACATCGACATGTACCTCGCACAGTTCATGGAGAGCGACGAAGAGTCGGGGGCTCACAAGACGCGTGTTGCCCTGCGCAGACTGACGACAGCGCTTGATTCCTTTGCCCCACTCTTGCGCCGAAAGGCGCGCAAGGTCGCACGGGACGAAGCGAAAACGATCTTTCGGCAACTGGGCCATGTGCGTGATGCTGACGTCTTCATTGCCGGCCTTGCAGAGAGGGCGCGCACCCCTGCTCTTCTGAAAGAAACTGACAGCCTGCGACGCAAGACGCGCTCAAAGATCAGGCGCAAAAAGGCGATTGGCTTTGCTGCGCGCCTGATGCGCAGCCTTGGCACGGGCGAACTGCTGGGCCGCAGACGCGCGGCGCGCGCGGCGCAGGCCATGCCGGTCGGGCAGTTTGCCGCGCAGGCCTTGGCCGCCGCATGGCAGACCTGCCAGACCCATGGCGCCGATCTTGCCCACCTGTCCGAGGACAGCCGACACGAGTTCCGCAAGGACATGAAGAGCTTCCGCTATCTCGCCGAATTCTTCGCCCCCCTCTGGCCTGCCGGTGACTGGGAGCAGTTCCGCGAGAGACTGCAGGATTTGCAGGATGACCTTGGGACATTGAACGATCTTGCAAACGCCCGCAGGCGCAGCGGTGAAACGGGCGTGGGCACGCAGGAATTGCGTACCCTGTTGCGCGCAGACACGGCTTGGGCCGAATTTTCCGCCCAGCCGATGTGGTGGCAGGCGAACTGATGCAGCTCTATTCGTCGCGATGGACCGGGGCCACATGCACAGCCGTACCCCATTCCTCACAACGTCGCATCAGATCGTCGGGTAGCGCCTGATCAATAAAGACGGCGTCAACATCTGCAATGCTGGTGATCCGGGCGGGCGCCGAACGGCCGAGCTTGGAATGATCCGTCACCAGAAACGATTGGCGGGACTGGCGCAGGATCGCGCGGCTGACCCGCACCTCTGCCAGATCGAAGTCCAGAAGATCGCCGTCATAGTCCAGCGCCGAGGTGCCGATGATGGCATAGTCGACCTTGAACTGCTCGATGAACTGGGTCGTAAGCTCCCCCACGAGGCCGCCATCCGACCGGCGCAGCATCCCACCCGCCACCATGATCTCGCACCCCGGATTGGCGTGCAGGATGTTCGCCACGTTCATATTGTTGGTGACCACCGTGATATTGCTGTGGTGGATCAGCGCATGGGCCACTGCTTCGGTTGTGGTCCCAAGATTGAGGATGAGCGACGAGTTGTCGGGGATCGCCGCTGCGCAGGCCACCGCGATGGCAGCCTTGGCCTCGGCATTCATGCGGCGCCGTGCTTCATACCCCAGGTTCACGGTGCCGGCGCGCGGCACTGCACCGCCATGCACACGGTCAACAAGTCCGGCCTCGGCCAGATCGCCCAGATCACGGCGGATGGTTTGCAATGTCACGTCGAATCGATGCGCGAGATCATCGACGAGAACACGGCCTTCT
The DNA here is from genome assembly GCF_007859075.1 of Gemmobacter aquaticus. Taxonomy (GTDB): domain Bacteria; phylum Pseudomonadota; class Alphaproteobacteria; order Rhodobacterales; family Rhodobacteraceae; genus Gemmobacter; species Gemmobacter aquaticus. The sequence continues at coordinate 118,465 of NZ_VOAK01000025.1, read as the reverse complement.
GCGCGCGCCAGCGCGAGGATCTCACTTTGTCGGATGCTCAAGGCCAAGGCTGCCTCCCCGCTTTGCCTGGCGCCGGCCAGATCGCCGGCTTGGGTCTGTATTCTGCCGCGAACCAGGCACGGACATCCCCTTGTAACCTCTGACTTTACGTCATCCAAGGATGCGCGCAAGTCTTCTGTTTCGGCCAGCGATGCGCGATTGAAGGCGTGCTTTGGTTCGCTTTTGTTAAAAAACGATCATAAGCGAAAATTTTGATTGACCGATGGCACATCTGCAGTGCAGCTTTCCACCGCGGAGACAAGGCTCCGGGGGGAGGCATGAACGTGACAGGTGTGGATCGGTCCGCGACGACCGACATCTTCATCATCGGCGGCGGCATCAACGGATGCGGCATCGCCCGCGATGCGGCAGGGCGCGGCCTTTCGGTCACGCTGGCCGAGCAGGGCGACCTGGCGCAGGGCACCTCTTCGGCCTCAACCAAGCTGTTCCATGGCGGACTGCGCTATCTTGAGTATTTCGAGTTCCGCCTGGTGCGTGAAGCACTGGAAGAGCGTGAGACCCTTCTGGTGGCCATGCCCCATATCAGTTGGCCCATGCGCTTTGTGCTGCCCTATTCCTCCGATATGCGGTTCGAAAGCGATACGCCGACCTCGCGCCTTCTCGGTTTTGCCCTGCCGTGGATGAAGGGGCGCCGGCCGGCATGGCTGATCCGTCTGGGGCTGTTTCTTTACGACACACTGGGCGGTCGCAAGATTCTGCCGGCAACCCGCACGCTGGACCTGACGCGCGATGAGGCTGGAAAAGTTCTGAAGCCGGGGTTTCAGCTGGCCTATGAGTACTCTGACTGCTGGGTGCAGGACTCTCGGCTTGTTGTATTGAACGCCCGCGATGCCGAGGCGCGCGGCGCAACGATTCTGACCAAGACCCGCGTCCTTTCAGCCAGCCGCGAGTGCGATCTCTGGGAGGTCGTCACCGAACGCGCCGACGGCACGCGGGCCGTTCACCATGCCCGTGCGCTTGTCAACGCAGGCGGCCCCTGGGTCGAGGATGTGATCCGCAATGTGACGCGTATCAACTCGTCCGAAGGGGTGCGGCTTGTGCGCGGCAGCCACATCGTGACGCGCAAGCTGTATGACCATGACCGCTGCTACTTCTTTCAGGGAACAGACGGGCGCATCATATTTGCGATCCCCTATGAGCAGGATTTCACCCTGATCGGGACGACCGACAAGGATCATACCGGACGCCCCGGCGACGTGCGCTGCACGGATGAGGAACGCGACTATCTGTGCGCCTTTGCGAGCCAGTATTTCGCACGTCCCGTCACACCCGCCGATGTGGTATGGACCTATTCCGGTGTCCGGCCGCTCTACAATGACGGCGCGAAATCGGCCACGGCGGCAACACGGGACTATGTGCTCAGCCTCGACACCAACGGGGCGCCGCTGCTGAACGTGTTCGGCGGCAAGATTACCACCTATCGCCGGCTGGCCGAAAGCGCACTGGAAAAGCTGGATCGCTGGTTCCCGTCGGCAAAAGACGCCTGGACCGCGCGCGTGCCGTTGCCGGGCGGCGATTTTCCGCATGACGGGGTGGCCGCGCTGCTTGCCCGGCTGCAGGCAGAGTATCCGTTCCTGTCGCAGTCCCACGCGCAGCGCCTGATCCGGGCTTACGGGACAGAGGCATTTGTCATTCTGGGGGCGGCGAAGTCTGAAAGCGACCTCGGACGCAACTTCGGCGCGACATTGACCGAGGCCGAGGTACTCTGGCTGCGAGAGAAGGAATTTGCCCGCACCGCCGACGATATCGTGTGGCGGCGGACGAAACTGGGGTTGCGGATGACGGCGGAGGAGATCGCCGCGCTTGGGGCCTGGATGGCCACAGCGCCCGGCGGTGCCGTCAATCCGGCAGCGGAATGAGGGAGAGAGAATGGCGCTGGAATTGCAAGGCGTGTCACGGTCGGTCGCGGGAAGGTTTCATATCTTCCCCACCACTCTGACATTGCAGAAAGGCACGATGAACGTGCTGCTGGGACCGACACTGTCGGGAAAGACCAGCCTGATGCGTCTGATGGCGGGGCTTGACCAACCCACCACGGGACGGGTGCTCTGGGATGGGCGCGACGTGACGGGGATGCGCGTGCAGGACCGTGGCGTCGCCATGGTCTATCAGCAGTTCATCAACTACCCCGGCCTGACGGTCTATGAAAACATAGCCTCGCCCTTGCGGATCCTGGGCCAGTCACAGGCCGAGATCGACCGCAAGGTGCGCGAAACCGCCGAGATGCTGCGCCTGACCCCCATGCTGAACCGCAAACCGCTGGAACTTTCGGGCGGCCAGCAGCAGCGCTGCGCTCTGGCGCGGGCACTGGTCAAGGGGGCAGGTCTTGTCCTTCTGGACGAGCCGCTGGCGAACCTCGACTACAAGCTGCGCGAAGAGTTGCGGATCGAGATTCCGCGCATCTTCGAGGCTTCGGGCGCGATCTTTGTCTATGCGACGACAGAGCCGGAAGAGGCGCTGCTTCTGGGCGGCAACACTGCAACCCTGTGGGAGGGGCGCGTCACCCAGTTCGGCCCCACGCCGCGCGTCTATCGCGAGCCGGCGGATGCGACCACGGCCCGCGTGTTCAGCGACCCGCCGATGAACTTTGTCAGCTGCTTCAAGGAAGGCCACAGGGTGAACTTTGGCGATACCGCGAACGCGCCGGCGGACGGGCCCTTTGCTGACGCACCTGACGGGCGATACATGGCGGGCTTCCGCGCCAATCACCTGTTCCTGAACAAGCATTCCGGCACTGCGGTCGAGTTTCGCTGCACCGTCGCCGTGACCGAGATCACCGGGTCCGAGACCTTCATCCACGTCGATCATGGCCGCGACCGCTGGGTCGGTCTGGTCGAGGGAGTGCATGACCTGAAATCCGGGGCGCAGGTGTCCGTCTGGCTTGACCCCGCGCATGTCTATCTGTTCGACGCCGACGGCCGGCTTGCCGCGCCCGCCGCATATGCAAGGGCGGCATGAGGGGACCATGGCACAGATCACGCTGAAGAACCTCGCCCACAGCTATTTTCCGAATCCGCAATCGGAAAAGGACTATGCGCTGAAGGAAATGGACCACATCTGGCAGGATGGCGGCGCCTATGCGCTGCTGGGATCATCCGGCTGCGGCAAGACCACGCTTCTGAACATCATCTCGGGGCTTCTGAGGCCCTCGCACGGGCGGGTGCTTTTTGGCGATCGCGACGTGACCGAGGCCGAGACGGCCGAGCGCAATATCGCGCAGGTCTTCCAGTTCCCCGTCGTCTACGACACGATGACGGTGCGCGACAACCTCGCCTTCCCGCTGCGCAATCGCGGCATGGATGCCAGCTATATCAAGGGCCGCGTCGACCAGATCGCCCGCATGATCGGCATGGAAGAGATCCTGTCGCGCAAGGCCCAGGGTCTGACCGCCGATGCAAAGCAGAAGATCAGCCTTGGGCGCGGCATGGTGCGAGAGGACGTAAACGCCATCCTCTTTGACGAGCCGCTGACCGTGATCGACCCGCACATGAAATGGGAGTTGCGCACGCAGTTGAAGCAGCTTCACCGCGAGTTCGGCCATACCATGATCTATGTCACCCATGACCAGACCGAGGCGCTGACCTTCGCTGACCGCGTCGTGGTGATGTATGATGGGCGCGTGGTGCAGATGGGCACCCCGGAAGAGCTGTTCGAGACCCCGGCCCATACCTTCGTGGGCTACTTCATCGGCTCGCCGGGCATGAACTTTCTTGACGCGCAGATCGCAGGCAACCGCGCGGTGCTGCCCGACGGCACCTCGGTCGAGCTTGGCCAGTCCTATGGCGCGCCGACCGGGCGCACGCAGATCGGCATCCGTCCGGAACATGTCGTGCTGACCGCAGGCACGGGTGTGCCCGTGACCATCCGCCGGGTCGAGGATGTGGGCAGGCACCGTCTGGTGCGGGCCGATGCGATGGGACAGCCCGTCAACGTGGTCGTGCCCGAAGGCATGCCACTGGAGGCCAACCTGACGCATGTCAGCTTCGCTCCTCAAAAGATCAACGTCTATGCCGATGACTGGCGCGTTGCGCCGCAAGGGGCCTCGCTGGGGAGGGCGGCCTGACATGGACAAGACACAGAACAACAAGGCCTGGTTCCTTGTGCTGCCGGTTCTCGTCATCGTCGCCTTTTCGGCGGTGATCCCGCTGATGACGGTGGTGAACTATTCGGTCAACGACACCTTTGGCAACAACGAGTTCTTCTGGGCGGGCCTCGACTGGTTCGACGAGATGATCCATTCCGAACGGCTGCACGGCGCGCTTGGCCGGCAGGTGATGTTTTCGGCCATCATCCTTGCGATCGAGATTCCGCTGGGTATCTATGTCGCGCTCAACATGCCGAAGAAGGGGATCTGGGCCAGCTTCTGCCTCGTTCTGATGGCGCTGCCACTGCTCATTCCCTTCAACGTCGTGGGGACGATCTGGCAGATTTTCGGTCGGGTTGATATCGGGCTTCTGGGCCATACGTTGGCCGCTCTCGGAATCGACTACAACTACACCAACGACCCGCTGGACGCTTGGCTGACCATCATCGCGATGGATGTCTGGCACTGGACCTCGCTGGTCGCGCTGCTGTGCTATGCCGGGCTCCAGTCGATCCCGCAGGCCTATTATCAAGCGGCCAAGATCGATCAGGCCAGCCGTTGGGCAGTGTTCCGCTATATCGAGCTGCCCAAGATGAAGGGGGTTCTGCTGATCGCGGTCCTGCTGCGCTTCATGGACAGCTTCATGATCTATACCGAGCCCTTCGTCGTCACCGGCGGTGGCCCCGGCAACTCCACCACCTTCCTGTCGATCGACCTAGTGAAGATGGCTGTCGGCCAGTTCGACCTCGGCCCTGCGGCTGCCTTCTCGATCATGTACTTCCTTGTCATCCTGCTGGTCAGCTGGGTCTTCTACACCGTGATGACGAACCTTGACCGCGAGGAGTCCCGCTGATGCGCCTGAAATCCTCTGCCATCGTCATGGCGCTGTATCTGCTGTTCCTGATGATCCCGATCTACTGGCTTTTGAACATGAGCCTGAAGACGAACACCGAGATCACCTCGACCTTCACCCTGTTTCCGAATGACCTGACATTCAGCAACTTCGTCGTGATCCTGACCGATCCAAGCTGGTACATGGGGTACGTCAACTCGATCATCTACGTGGTGATGAACACCGTCATCTCGATCGCGGTGGCGCTGCCGGCAGCCTATGCCTTCAGCCGCTATAGCTTTATGGGGGACAAGCACCTGTTCTTCTGGCTGCTGACGAACCGCATGTCGCCGCCCGCGGTCTTTGCGCTGCCCTTCTTCCAGCTCTATTCCAGCGTCGGTCTGTTCGACACCCATATCGCGGTGGCGCTGGCGCATTGCCTCTTCAACGTGCCGCTGGCGGTCTGGATCCTCGAAGGCTTCATGCGCGGTGTGCCGAAAGAGATTGACGAGACCGCCTATATCGACGGCTACAGCTTCCCGCGCTTCTTCGTGAAGATCTTCATGCCGCTGATCGCAAGCGGGATCGGTGTCGCGGCCTTCTTCTGCTTCATGTTCAGCTGGGTGGAGCTTCTGCTCTCGCGTACCCTGACCAGCGTCAACGCAAAGCCCATCGCCGCCACCATGACGCGGACGGTTTCAGCCAGCGGGATGGACTGGGGGGTGCTGGCGGCCGCCGGGGTCCTGACCATCATCCCCGGCGCGCTCGTGATCTGGTTTGTCCGCAACTACATCGCCAAGGGCTTTGCCCTGGGCCGCGTGTGAGGTTTCCCATGTCAGACACCACAGCAACCCCGACGCGCCCGGTGAACTGGACCGCCATCTCGATCACCGCAGCCGTGGTGATGGGGGGGATCCTCGCAGCGCTTCTGGCCGTCGCTCCGCGCGATGATGGCGGCATCGCCTGGTTCGATCCGATGATCCCCGGCGGCTGGATGGCATGGACCCTGCCTGTCGCCATCTTCTTCTGGTGCATCGCAAGCCTGCTTGTCACGTTCACGATCCTCGCGATCCGCTTTCCCGAGACGCCACGGGTCGGCGTACTCAGGATCGAGACGACGCGCGGCGACCGGCTGTTCATCAGTTTGCTTGGCTCGGCCTTTATCTGCCTGGTCTGGCTGTTCTTCGCGGGTCTCCCGGTTTGGGGGGCGCTCGCGCTCTGCCTTGTCTATGCGGCGGCGGTCTTCCGCTGGGTCTAGACGGGACCAACGACGCCAGCGGGCGGGGATGGAGGCCCCGGCCCTGGCAATAAGGAACAGACGTTCACTTTCCTTGGGAGGAAAACATGAGAATGAAAGCAACTGCAACAGCCATGGCGCTTGCGCTGATGGCCACAGGCATGCCGGCCTTCGCCGACATCGAGGCGGCGAAGGCCTTCCTCGACGCCGAGATCGGCGATCTCTCGTCCCTTAGCCGGGCCGAACAGGAAGCCGAGATGCAGTGGTTCATCGATGCGGCAAAACCGTATGCGGGCATGGAAATCAAGGTGGTATCGGAAACCATCGACACCCATTCCTACGAATCCAAGGTGCTTGCACCCGCCTTTACCGCGATTACCGGCATCAAGGTCACCCATGACCTGATCGGCGAAGGCGACGTCGTCGAGAAACTGCAGACCCAGATGCAGACCGGCGAGAATATCTATGATGGCTACATCAACGACTCCGACCTGATCGGCACCCACTGGCGCTATCAGCAGGCCCGCAACCTGACCGACTGGATGGCCGGCGACGGTGCCGCTGTCACCAACCCCGGACTGGATCTTGCTGACTTCATCGGCATCAAGTTCACCACCGGGCCGGATGGCAAACTGTATCAGTTGCCTGACCAACAGTTCGCCAACCTCTACTGGTTCCGCTACGACTGGTTCAACGATCAGAAGACCAAAGACGACTTCAAGGCCAAGTATGGCTACGATCTGGGCGTTCCGGTGAACTGGTCGGCCTATGAGGACATCGCCGAATTCTTCACAGGCCGCGATATGTCCTACATGGGCGGGCCGACCTCGGTCTATGGCAACATGGACTACGGCAAGAAGGACCCCTCGCTTGGCTGGCGCTATACCGACGCCTGGATGTCGATGGCCGGCATGGGCGACAAGGGAGAGCCGAACGGCCTGCCGGTTGATGAATGGGGCGTTCGCGTGGACGAGAACTCGCGTCCCGTCGGTTCCTGCGTGGCGCGCGGCGGTGCAACCAACGATGCTGCGGCGGTCTATGCTGTGACCAAGGCGATCGAATGGCTGCAGAAATACGCGCCTCCGGAAGCTCAGGGCATGACCTTTAGCGAGGCCGGCCCGGTTCCGGCACAGGGTGCAATCGCCCAGCAGATGTTCTGGTACACCGCCTTCACTGCCGCATCCGTCGCCCCCGGAACCCCGGTGATGAACGAGGATGGCACGCCGAAATGGCGCATGGCCCCCTCGCCTCACGGCGCCTATTGGAGTGAAGGCACCAAGATCGGTTATCAGGACGCCGGTTCCTGGACGCTGATGCAATCGACCCCGGTTGATCGCGCGCAGGCAGCTTGGCTCTATGCCCAGTTCGTCACCTCGAAAACCGTCGATGTGAAGAAGGCCCACGTCGGGTTGACCTTCATCCGCGAGTCGACGATCCAGCACGAAAGCTTTACCGAGCGCGCGCCGAAACTGGGTGGACTGGTCGAGTTCTACCGCTCGCCCGCACGGGTGCAATGGTCGCCTACCGGCACCAATATCCCGGACTATCCGAAGCTGGCCCAGTTGTGGTGGCAGAATATTGGCGACGCGATGTCGGGCGCCAAGACCCCGCAGGAAGCGCTGGACAGCCTCTGCGCCGAGCAAGAGAAAGTACTGATCCGTCTGGAAAAATCCGGCGTTCAGGGCGATCTTGGTCCGAAGATGAACGAAGAGAAGGACCCGCAGGAATGGCTCGACGCTCCCGGCGCGCCGGTGGCCAAGCTGGAAAACGAAAAGCCGCAAGGCGAGACGATCGCCTATGACGAGCTGATCAAATCCTGGCAATAAGCAAGGATCGGAGGGGGGCGGCGCGCCGCCCCCTTCAACCTGATCCAAGCACCCTTGCGGCGACGTCGGCGGAACCAAGGGTATTTTTGTCAGGTTGAAGCAGTTCCGGAACCACCATGACCCATATCCTTGCCATCGATCAGGGAACCACCTCGTCGCGTGCGATTATTTTCGACGCGGGCCTGCGTGTCGTTGCCACGGCGCAAGAGGAGTTTCCCCAGCACTATCCTGCCTCTGGCTGGGTGGAGCACGAACCGATGGACCTTTGGGCAACCGTTGCGGCGACCGCCCGTGCGGCGATCGAGAAGGCCGGGCTTGGCGCCGCTGATATTGCCGCGATCGGGATCACCAACCAGCGCGAGACGACGCTCCTCTGGGACCGGGCGACTGGCCAGCCGCTGCACCGCGCGATCGTCTGGCAGGATCGCCGAACCGCCGATCTTTGCGCCACGCTGAAAGAGGCCGGGCATGAGGCAATGGTCACCGCACGCACCGGGCTGCTGCTCGATCCCTATTTCTCGGGCACGAAGCTGAAGTGGCTGCTTGATCACATCCCCGATGCCCGCGCCCGCGCCGCGCGGGGCGAGCTTGCCTTCGGCACGGTGGACAGCTGGCTGATCTGGAACCTGACGGGCGGCCGCGTTCACGCAACCGACGCCACGAACGCCGCGCGCACCCTGCTTTACAACATCGCCCAGAACCGCTGGGACCCCGAGATCTGCGCCCTACTCGATGTTCCCATGGCACTTCTGCCCGAGGTGCGTGACTGCGCCGCCGATTTCGGTGTGACGCGCGCAGATCTCTTTGGACGAGAGATCCCGATCCTTGGCGTTGCGGGGGATCAGCAGGCCGCGACCGTGGGGCAGGCCTGTTTCCGCCCCGGCATGATGAAGTCTACCTACGGCACCGGCTGCTTTGCGCTGCTCAACACCGGGGCTGAGATGGTGCCGTCACGGAACCGGTTGCTGACCACCATCGCCTATCGCCTGAACGGTGAGACGACCTACGCGCTGGAAGGCTCTATCTTCATCGCGGGCGCGGTGGTGCAGTGGTTGCGCGACGGGCTCAAGGTCATCCGAAGCGCGAGCGAATCTCAACCCCTGGCCGAGGCTGCCGATCCGGGACAGAACCTGATCCTCGTGCCGGCCTTTGTTGGGCTTGGCGCACCCTATTGGCGACCGGACTGCCGGGGGGCGATCTTCGGTCTTACACGCAATTCGGGGCCTGCCGAGTTTGCCCGCGCCGCTCTGGAAAGCGTAGGATACCAGACGCGCGATCTGCTCGAGGCAATGCGCGCGGATTGGTCCGCCCCTGCCGAGGGTGTGCTGCGTGTCGATGGCGGGATGGCGGCCAGTGACTGGGCCATGCAGTTCCTTGCCGATATCCTTGGCGCCCCCGTGGACCGACCGCAGGTCACCGAGACCACGGCGCTTGGTGCGGCCTACCTTGCGGGGCTTCAGGCGGGCATCTGCCCCCCTCCGGCAGAGTTTTCAGCGCAATGGGCGCTGGATCGCCAGTTTGTACCCAGCATGCCCCAGGCTGACCGCGACGCCCGCTATGACCGATGGAAACGGGCCGTAGCCGCGACGATTGCGGCAGGCTGATCCACCTCCACCGTTGGCCATCGATGCTTCAGAAGCCGCCCCGTCGGGGCGGCTTCTTGACTTGTGTCATATCCAGAATCCCTGACTGGGGTCATGGTTTGACATCCGCTGCCGCCTGCCAAAGTCACGGGCAGGAAAAAACGAGTCAGCGGCCTTTACATATGCATAGTTAGGAATATGTTAATGCAAAGGAAAGGATTCGCCATGCGCCGTCTCTTGCTCTCTGTCCTGTTCGTGGGGCTGGCCCCCGCACTCGCACCGGCCGAGGTGATCGAGCTTGCGCCCGAACCAATGACCGAGTGGAAGGCCGTCTATGGTCGCATAGAGGCGCGCGACCGCGTTCCAGCCCGTGCCCGGATCGGCGGCACCCTGACGGAACTGACCGTCAGCGAAGGTGATATCGTCAGCGCCGGACAGCCGATGGCACGTATCGTCGACGAGAAACTCGGCTTCCAGATCACCGCCCTTCGGGCCCAACTCGACGCCACCACCGCACAGCTTGGCAATGCCGAGGCCGAGCTGAAGCGGGGGCAAGAGTTGCTCAAGCAGGGCGTGACCACCGTTCAGAGGCTTGATGCGCTGCGTACGCAGGTCGATGTGCTCAAGGGTCAGATCGCCGCGCTGGATGCGCAGGCCGAGGTGATCCGGCAAAGCCAGACCGAAGGGCAGGTTCTCGCCCCCGCCGCGGGCCGCGTGCTCGACGTGCCGGTCGCGCAGGGTGCGGTCGTCATGCCGGGCGAGACGGTCGCCACGCTCAGCTCGGGCGGCACGTTCCTGCGCCTTGCGGTTCCCGAACGCCATGCCACGCAGATGAAAGAAGGCGACACGATCTATATCGATGATGGCTCGGCCGAGGCCTCGGGCAAGCTCGCCCGCATCTATCCGCTGATCGAGAACGGTCGGGTGATCGCCGATGTCGAGGTGACCGACCTGCCCGACCGATTTGTCGACCTGCGCGTTCTGGTTCGCCTTCCGGTGTCCGAGCGTCAAGCGCTGATGGTGCCCGAAACCGCGATCACCACGCGCAGCGGGCTTGATTTCGTGGCGCTCGATACGCCCGGTGGCCCGGTCTTGCGCTCGGTCGTCCCCGGACAGCGCGAAACCACAGAATCCGGCACGCGGGTCGAGATCCTGTCCGGGCTCGCCGCTGGTGACCGCGTCCTGACCGAGGCCCCACCTGTCGGCGCGACCGGAGACGCGACCGGGGGCGCGGCCCATGAGTGAGCTGACCAAGAAACCCCTGGGCATCGCGGGGCGGCTTACGCAGGCCTTCATTGCCTCGTCCCTGACGCCGCTTCTGATCCTTGCCGCGCTTGCTGCGGGGCTGGTTGCTCTTGGTGCTCTCCCGCGCGAGGAAGAGCCGCAGATATCCGTCCCGATGGTGGACATCCATGTACAGGCGCAGGGCCTGAAGGCCGAGGATGCGGTCAAGCTGGTGACCGAGCCGCTTGAGGTGATCGTCAAGGGCATCAACGGCGTCGAGCACGTCTATTCCAACACCCGCGACGATTCCGCGATGGTCATGGCGAGGTTCGAGGTCGGCACCAAAGCCGAGGACGCGATCCTGCGCGTGCATGACAAGGTGCGCGCCAATCTCGATCGTATTCCCGTCGGCATCCCCGAACCCCTGATCATCGGGCGCGGCATCGACGATGTGGCGATCCTGTCGGTAACCCTGTCGGCCCGGCCGGGCCAGCAGGTTGCCGCCAATGACCTGACCCGCATCGCACGCGCCCTGCAGGTAGAGGTTGCCAAGACCGAAAACGTCGGGCTGACCTATCTGGTCGGAGAGACAACAGAGGCCATTCGCATCGCACCCGATCCTGATCGGCTGGCGCTTTATGGCGTGACCCTGCAACAGCTTGCCGGCAAGGTCAGTCAGGCGAACCGCGTCCTGAACACCGGAACGCTGCGGGACAGCGGCCAAGAGATCGCACTTGTCGCCGGCGAGACACTGACCGCGCCTGCCGAGATCGCAAGCCTGCTGCTGACCACGCGCGACGGTCGCCCGGTCTATGTCTCCGATGTGGCAGATGTGAGCTTCGTGCCCGATACCGGCGGCCAGATCGTCTCGCATCTTGAACGCAGCGAGGGTGGAGAGATCCACCGCAGCCCTGCCGTCACCTTGGCCGTGGCCAAGCGTGCGGGCGCCAATGCCGTGGTCGTGGCCGAGGCGGCACTGCACCGGATCGAGGCGCTTGAGCAACACCTGATCCCCGATAGCGTGCAGCTGACCATCACCCGCGACTACGGCGAGACGGCCAATGAAAAGGCCAACGAACTGCTGTTCCATCTGGGGCTGGCAACGGTGTCGATCATCGGCCTCGTGCTTCTGGCGATTGGCTGGCGCGAGTCGCTGGTGGTGGCCATCGTCATTCCGGTGACGATCCTGCTGACGCTCTTTGCGGCCTGGATCATGGGCTACACACTAAACCGGGTCAGCCTCTTCGCACTGATCTTCTCGATCGGCATTCTGGTGGATGACGCCATCGTGGTGATCGAGAACATCGCGCGTCATTGGGCAATGCGCGACGGGCGGGAGCGTGCCAGCGCCGCAATCGACGCCGTTGACGAGGTGGGTAACCCCACCATCGTCGCCACGCTGACCGTGGTGGCGGCCCTGCTCCCTATGCTTTTCGTCTCGGGCATGATGGGGCCCTACATGTCGCCCATCCCCGCCAATGCCAGCGCGGCAATGATCTTTTCCTTCTTCGTCGCCGTCATCATCACGCCTTGGCTGATGGTCAAGATCGCCGGCAAGGCCCCGATCGCACATGGCGCTGAGGGCAGTGGTGAACACGCTGGCGGCTGGATGGAGCGCGCCTACCACGCCGTGGCCGAGCCGCTGTTGGCCACGCGCCGCCGCAGCCTCGTGTTCCTTCTGGTCACGATCGTTCTGTCCTTCGGCTCACTCGGCCTGCTCTACACCAAGGACGTGACGGTCAAGCTTCTGCCTTTCGACAACAAGTCAGAGCTTTCGGTGATGATCGACCTGCCTGAGGGGGCCGCAACAGAGGCCACTGACCGTGTGGCGCAGGATATTGCCAGGATCGTCCTCGACCTGCCCGAGGTGACCTCGGTGCAGACCCATGCCGGGGCGGCGGCGCCTTTCAACTTCAACGGCCTTGTCCGCCACACCTATCTGCGCAAGGAGGCGCAGTTGGGAGAGGTTGCGATCAATCTCAGCCCCAAGACCGACCGCGACCGCACCAGCCATGATATCGCGCTGGATATCCGCGAACGCATCCGCGCCGTGCCGGTACCGGAAGGAACCAGCCTCAAGGTCGTTGAACCGCCGCCCGGTCCTCCAGTGATCTCGACCCTGCTGGCCGAGATCTATGGCCCCGACCCGGCAGCGCGCCGCGCGGCTGCCGCGCAGGTCGAGGCCGCCTTCCGATCGGTGCCGTTCATCGTCGATGTCGACAACAGCTATGGCGAGCCCGCCCGGCGCCTGCGCGCGACGATCTCGACCAACGATCTGGAGTTCTTCGGGGTGCAAGAGGCGGATGTGTTCGACACGCTCGCGTTGCTGAACAGCGGACAGACCGTTGGCTATTCGCACCGCGGCGAGGGGCGCTATCCAATCCCATTGATGATCCAGCGCCCCAAGGGTGACCGTGTCCTGGACGAGCGGTTCCTGACGACGCCGATCCCGGCCAATACCCTGCCGGGCGCCCGCGGCGTGGTGGAGCTGGGCGATGTCGTCGAGATCCGCGAGGAGACGGCCTCGCACCCGATATTCCGCCATAATGGCCGGGCGGCCGAGATGGTCACGGCCGAATTGGCCGGCGATTTCGAGGCCCCGCTTTATGGCATGCTTGCCGTGGCCGATGCGCTCAAGGGGCAAGAGGGTGCGCCGGTGATCGCGCTGCATGGCCAGCCCGATGACGAGACGCAGACCACACTTCTGTGGGATGGCGAATGGGAGGTGACATGGGTCACCTTCCGCGACATGGGCGCGGCCTTCGGCATCGCCCTTCTGGGCATCTACATCCTTGTGGTGGCGCAGTTCGGATCGTTCAAGCTGCCTCTCGTCATCCTGACGCCGATTCCGCTGACGTTCCTTGGCATCATGGCAGGGCACTGGCTGTTCGATGCCCCCTTCTCGGCCACGTCGATGATCGGCTTCATCGCGCTGGCGGGCATCATCGTGCGCAACTCGATCCTGCTGGTGGACTTCATCCGCCACGAAGGCGCCGTGACGGTCGAGACGCTCTTGCGGGCGGGCACCATTCGCTTCCGGCCCATCTTCCTGACCGCCGTGGCCGCGATGATCGGGGCGGTCGTCATTCTGGCCGACCCGATCTTTCAGGGTCTGGCGATCTCGCTTCTGTTCGGGCTCATCACCTCGACCCTGCTGACGGTTCTGGTGATCCCCGCGATCTACCGGGTGTTCCGCACCTGACGACATCGCCCGTCGCCGCTCGGGCGGCGGGTCGACTGCAACCGTCTGCCGGCAATGGGAGTGTCAGGCGGGCACCCAGAGGGAGGAAAGATCATGGCGCATATCGTCGTTCTCGGAGCAGGGCTTGGCGGGGCCATCATGGCCTATGAGTTGAAGGACAAGATTCGAAGCGAAGACCGCATCACCGTCGTCACCAAGGACCCGAAATACCATTTCGTGCCGTCGAACCCCTGGATTGCCGTGGGCTGGCGTGCGCGCGACGAGATCACCGTCGATCTGGCTCCGACCATGGCGAAGAAAGGCATCAACTTCATCGCAACCGCCGCCGAGAAGCTTCTGCCTGCAGAAAACCGCATCCAGCTGGTCGATGGGCAGTCAGTCAGCTATGACTATCTGGTCATCGCCACCGGGCCAGAGCTTGCCTTTGACGAGATCGAGGGGCTGGGCCCGCATGGCGGTTTTACCCAGTCGATCTGCCATATCGATCATGCCGAACAGGCGCGCGAGGTGTATGAGCGGCTCTTGAAGAACCCCGGCCCCGTCATCATAGGCGCCGCACAGGGCGCAAGCTGCTTTGGCCCGGCCTACGAGTTTCTGTTCATCCTTGAAACCGCGCTGCGCAAGGCCCGCATCCGTGACCGCGTGCCGATGACCTTCGTCACGCCCGAACCCTATATCGGCCACCTTGGCCTTGATGGCGTGGGCGATACCAAAAGCCTTCTGGAATCCGAGATGCGCGCCAAGCACATCAAGTGGATGACCTCGACCCGCATGAAACGTGTCGAGGACGGGCATATGATCGTCGAAGAGATTGCCGAGGATGGGAGCGTGAAAGCCGAGAAGGACCTGCCCTTCGCCTTCTCGATGATGCTGCCGGCCTTCCGGGGCATCAAGCCGGTGTCGGGAATCGAAGGGCTGAGCAATCCGCGCGGCTTCACCATCGTCGACAAGCACCAGCAAAGCCCCGCCTTCCCCAATATCTTCGCCGTTGGGGTCTGCGTCGCAATCCCGCCCATGGGGCCTACGCCCGTGCCCTGCGGTGTGCCCAAGACCGGGTTCATGATCGAATCCATGGTCACAGCCACGGCACACAATATCGGAAACCTGCTGCGGGGTCAGGCACCTGACCGTGTCGGAACCTGGAACGCGGTCTGCCTTGCCGATTTCGGTGACGGGGGCGTGGCCTTCGTGGCGCAACCCCAGATCCCGCCGCGCAACGTCAACTGGTCATCCTCGGGCAAATGGGTCCACCTCGCGAAGATCGGGTTCGAGAAATACTTCCTGCGCAAGCTGAAGGCGGGCACATCGGAGCCGTTCTATGAAAGCCTCGCCCTCAAGGCCCTTGGGATCGACAAGCTGAAGGAAACAACGACCGGGTGATCCCCCGCCCGGCCCCATCTGCCGGGGCGGGCGGTCTGCCCCGGCCTTTTATGAAAGGAAAACGACCATGACCCTCGATCGTTCCGTGATGCTGTTTGCCGGCGCAATGGTGCTGCTGTCCGTCGTGCTGACCGCCTATGTCTCGCCGCTCTTTGTCTGGTTCACCGTCTTTATCGGGCTGAACCTGATTCAGGCTTCGTTCACCGGTTTCTGCCCGGCGGCGCGGATCTTCAAGGCCTTTGGCATCAAGGCTGGCTGCGCCTTCGAATAACGGGTGGTTGCGCCCGCTTGCTGCCCGCGCCAAGATCGTGGCGACCAAAGGCGCAGGCGCAGATGACCCCGACCGTCCTTCCCTGCGGCGATCAGGCGCTCAGCTTTCAGTTGGGCGAGCGGATCGACGCCACGACCAATGCCCGCGTCATCGCGCTGGCGAAAGCGGTGGAGGATGCCGCGATCGCGGGCATTCTGGAACTGGTGCCGACATATCGCGCCTTGATGGTGCGCTATGACCCCGAGATCATTCGCGGTGCGGCGGTAGAGGCCGCCATGCATGCGCTGCACGCCGCATTGGACGACGCCCCCGCACCGGGCCGCCTCTGGCGAGTGCCGGTGCTCTATGGTGGCGAGGTGGGGCAGGATCTGGACGATCTTGCCCGCCTCAAGGGCATGGCGCCTGCAGAGGTCATCGCGCTACATGCCAGTGCCGAATATCGCGTCTACATGATCGGCTTCGCGCCGGGATTTGCCTATCTGGGCGGCCTGCCCGCGGTGCTGCACACACCCCGCCTCGCCACACCGCGCCAGTTGGTTGCCGCAGGGGCCATCGGCATTGGGGGGGAGCAGGCCAGCGTCAACTCGGTGCCCGGCCCCTCGGGGTGGCGCTACATCGGCTGGACACCGCTGCGCCTGTTCGATCTGCGCCGCGATCAGCCGTTCCTTTTCACGGCGGGCGACCGCGTGCGCTTTGCCCCGGTGGATGCCGGGACCGCCGCCGATCTGGCCCGCCGCGTTCAGGCTGGCGAGAGCGTCGTCGAACCCGAGGTCGCCCCATGACGCTGAGGGTTCTGGCCGCCGGGCCGCTGCTGAGCGTTCAGGACCCCGGCCGCCCCGGCCTGCGCCGTTTCGGGGTCTCGGCCGCTGGCCCCATGGACCCACCTGCGATGCAGCTGGCCAATGCGCTGAGTCACAACCCCGACACTGCGGCGGTTCTCGAATTCGCCGGTCTGGGCGGGCGGTTTCATGTGACGCGCCCGGCGCTTGTGGCCGTCACGGGCGGTGACTGTGATCTGCGCATCGACGACCGCCCCATCGCCGCAGGCGAAAGCCACAGGCTTATGCCGGGTGAGACGCTGTTCATCGGCGCCTTGCGCGATGCCGTCTGGGGGTATCTGGGGATTGCAGGCGGGATCGTCAGCCCACCGGTCCTGGGCGCCCGCAGCACCCATCTGCGCAGCGGTTTGGGCGGGCTTGGCGGGCGACGGTTGATCGAGGGTGATGTGCTGCCACTTGGCCCTGCAGCAGACGCCCTTCCCCCATTGCGCGCGGCGACGCCCCGCGTTTCATCAGGCGCAGGGCCAGTCCGTATCGTCCTCGGCCCGCAGCATCAGCGTTTTGCGTCCGAGGTTCTGGCACGGCTCTTGAACGAAAGCTTCACTGTCAGCTCCCAGCGCGACCGTATGGCGATGGTGCTGGACGGCCCCCGCCTGCCCGCCATCGAGGGGCACGACATCGTCTCGGACGGCACGGTTCCCGGGGCGATTCAGGTGCCGGGGTCGGGCCAGCCCATCGTTCTGATGGCCGAGGCACAGACGACCGGCGGCTACCCCAAGATCGCCACCGTCATCGGCGCTGATCTTGCGCGCCTCGCGCAGATGCCCACCGGTTCTGCGCTGCGCTTTGCGGCAGTCACGCGTGATCAGGCCGAGGAGATCTGGATCGCGCATCGCCGCTTTCTGCGCGGACTGCGCGATGACCTGCAGACGGTTCCGGACGGTGCACCAGATACGGCCTATCTGCTCTCTTGCGATCTGGTCGGTCTATTCGCAGCCGACGAGATTCTGGCTCCTGTTCTGCCCCCGAACTCGCCCCCCGGCCCGACCTGAAGGATTGATCCCATGGCCTATGTGCTGCCGCCTGCTTCCACGCCGAGTCTGCCCATCGCGGGCTCGGCCGACCGCTTTGCCGTTCGGCGCATCTATTGCGTGGGGCGCAACTATGCCGAACATGCCCGCGAGATGGGCCATGATCCCGACCGCGAGCCACCCTTCTTCTTTTCCAAGCCAGCCGACGCCCTGTTGACCGACGGTGGGAGCCTTCCCTATCCGCCCATGACCGATGACCTGCATTTCGAGGCCGAACTGGTGGTGGCACTTGGCCTTGGCGGAGCAAACATCCCTGCGGCGGATGCTCTTACCCACGTCTGGGGCTATGCCGCCGGGAACGATTTCACCCGCCGCGACCTGCAAGCCGCAGCCAAGAAGTTGGGGCGCCCCTGGGACATGGCCAAGGGCTTTGACCATTCGGCAGCCTGCGGCGTGCTGGTGCCCGTCGCACAGGTTGTCAACCTGGCACAGGGCAACATTCGGCTGTCGGTCGATGGCGAGCTTCGGCAGGACGCGGGTCTTGCGGACATGATCTGGCCGGTCACCGAGATTATCGCCGCGCTGTCGCGTATGGTCACGCTGGCACCGGGCGATCTGATCTACACCGGCACACCTGCGGGCGTGGGCCGCGTGCAGCGGGGGCAGGTGGTCAAGGTCGAGATTGATGGACTGCCGGCACTGGTCACGCCCGTGATCTAACCCGCAACGCGCTTGCCCCGCCAAAGGCCTTTGGCGGGGTCATACATGACCACGGTCGCGGCAAAGAAGACGACCGCGCACCCCGCCGTGACCGCCAGCGACAGCATTGAAAGCTGCCCGTAAAGCGCAAAGCGGATCAACTCTACTGCATGGGTAAAGGGGTTGATCCGGCAGATGTGATACAGAAGCAGGCTCGATTCCTTCATCCGCCACAGCGGGTAAAGCGCGCTTGAGGCAAAAAACATCGGGAAGATGACAAAGTTCATCACTCCCGCAAAGTTCTCAAGCTGCCGTATCGCCGACGAGATGAGCAGCCCCAGTGCCCCAAGCATCACCCCGGCCAGCACCAGCGCAGGCAAGACCGCGACGAACCCGACAAGCGGCGGCCGGATGCCCCAGATCAATGCGATCAGCAGAAAGGCATAGACCTGCAGCACCGCAACCATGACCGCTGCCACCAGTTTGGACCCCAGCAGGAACCAGCGCGGAAAGGGGCTGACAAGCAGACTGCGCATGGCCCCCGTCTCGCGGTCATAAACCATTGAAAGCGAGGATTGCATGCCCGCAAACAGCAGGATCATCCCGCAGAGACCGGGCGTGACGTAGATCTCGTAGAGGATGTAGGTCTTGTAGGGCGGCGTGATCGACAGGCCCAGCACCGACCGGAACCCGGCTGCAAAGATGAACAGCCAGACAAGCGGTCGAACAAGTGCTGCCAGAAACCGTTCGCGCTGCCGGGCAAAGCGCAGAACCTCGCGCCGCAGGATGCCGCCAAAGGCGATGACCCATCCGCTCATGCCGCGCCCTCGGGCAGGCCGGTCAACTGCAGAAAGGCCTCGGCCAGCGTCTGGCCCGCTGAAATCACGGCGGCCGTCGTATCCGCCAGAACCCGGCCACGATGCAGCACGACGACATGATCGGCGGGCAGGATCTCGTCCAGAATATGCGTGGCCCAAAGGCAGGATACGCCTTGCGTCGCGATCAGTCCGCGCACCAGCGTCATGACATCGGCACGGGCGCGCACATCAAGCCCGGCCGTCGCCTCATCGAGAAGAAGAAGCTGGGGTCGGTGCAACAATGCGCGCGCAATCTCGGCCCTGCGTTTCTGCCCACCTGATAGGGTCGAGACGCGCGCCGCCGCCCGATCATGCAGACCCACCAGCGCCAGCACCTCGGCCACGCGGGCACGGGCCGCAGCGCCGCCGATCCCGTGCAATGCCGCGTGATAGGCGAGGTTCTGCGTCAACGTCAGATCGCCATCCAGCGCACGCGATTGAAAGACCACGCCGATCCGGGCCAGCGCCTGCCGCGACGCACGGCGGGCGTCGTACCCCGCGACCTCGATCCGCCCCGAGGTGCTGTCGTAAAGCCGGGTGATCAGCGAGAACAGCGTGGACTTGCCAGCCCCGTTTACCCCCAGAAGCGCGCAGAACGATCCCTGCGGCACCGTCAGCGACACATCGCGCAACGCCTCGACTGATCCGAAGCGGTGACTGACCCCGACGACCGCAAGGGCTGCTGCGTTGCTCGCTGCCGACTGCTGCATTGCCCCCCTGTCCTCCCTGCTGTAGTCACTCTTGCCAGTGGCGCATCGTCTGGCAAGCGCGCCCGCGGGACCTGCCCCCCCTTCTTTGGTGGTATGCCCACGGCCATACCGACGAAGGTGCAACAGCGCCCGGCGCATCGGGCGTGGTCTACTTGGTCTGATGACTCGGGGCGCATGAGGAAGAGATGGCATCGCAAAGCGCACATCTGGCAGATCGCAAGGGCACAGGCCCGGTCGCGACTGCTGCGCTGCGGCTGGGATTTCTCGCGCTGATCCTGCTCGCCTGGGCGCTGGCCGCGCGCCACGCGCCGCCGGGGCTTTTTGCCTCGCCCGTTGCCGTTGCAAAAGCCGGGATCGGGCTCGCGAGCAGTGGCAAGCTGTGGCCCGCGCTGGCCGCCAGTTTGCAGGTTTACCTTGTGGGGACAGGACTTGCGGTCATGTTCGGGGGTGCCCTTGGCATCGCAATGGGGATCTGGCCCGCACTCGGGCGGACGCTGGACATCTATGTGAATGCGCTGGCCGCCACACCCCGCGTGGCCTTTATCCCGCTGATCATCGTCTTGCTGGGGCTTGGGCTAGAGGCAAAGGTGCTGATCGTGTTTCTGGGCGCGGTCATGCCCATCGTGCTGAACGCCCATGCCGGCGTGCAGGCCGCCGACCCCGACCTGCTTGAGATGGCTGCCTCCACGGGCGCTTCGCGCGGGCGTATTCTGTGGCATGTCATCCTGCCGGGCGCCGTGCCCTTCCTGATCACCGGCATCCGCATAGGTTCGACCATTGGACTGATCAACACCATCGTGGCCGAGCTCTATACTGCCATCAGCGGGTTGGGAGGTCTGCTTGCCGTCTATGGCAGCCGGTTCCAGATGGCCGAGTATCTGGCCGTGGTGATCGTGCTGGCCTTGATCGGCGTGGGCATGACCGAAGCCCTGCGTCTGGTCAGCCAGCGCCTGATGCGCTGGCGCGACGTCTAAATTGAACGGGGGGAACATGAAAAAGATTGCAACCATCGCGGCACTTGCCCTGACCTTTGCCACGATGGCCGGGGCCGAGCCATTCCGGCTGATCGTTTCTGACGCCGAGACACCCTTGGTGCCGAATTCGGTGATGGAGCTGGCCGAGCGCGGCGGCTACTTTGATCGCGTCGGGGTGGATGTCGAATTCGTCCGCGTCGAGCAGTCGCCCATGGTGATGACCGCGCTGCGGGCAGGCGAGGGTGAGATGGCCAATGTCGCGCTGGAATCGCTGTTGCAGGCGACGGCAGCCGGGGCCACCGACCTGCGCGGTGTCATGTCGCCCAACAAGGCCCTGCCTTATCTGATCGCCGGACGCGGCGTTTCGGCGCCTGCCGATCTGGCGGGCAAGCGTTTTGGCATCGGCCGGGTGGGCAGCGTTGATCACCTTCTGTCCATGCGGGTTCTGGCCGAGGCGGGGGTCGACGTCGCAGGGCTGGAGTTGGTCGCGCTTGGCCAGCCACAGGCGCGCGCGCAGGCACTTCTGGCCGGGCAAATCGACGCAACCACCATGGGAATCGGCAGCTTCACCGCGATTGACGACGATCCGCAGGTCAAGGTTCTGGTCGACACAGATGCCTATTACAAGGCTGCGCCGATCCTGTCGAAGCTCAACGTCGTGCGCAGCGAGACACTGGAGACCCGCCGCGCCGAGGTGGAGGCGGTGATCGAGGCGTTGGTGCTGGCCGCACGTGATTTCCAGTCGGATCCGCAGAAATGGGTGGCCGCGATGCAAGAGGCCCGCCCGGATGTGCCCGAGTCCGATCTGCAGATGCTCGCCAAGGCCTTTTCCGGCGCATGGACTGTGAACGGCGGGCTGAGCCGTGGCGAATTGCAGGCCGCACAGGCATGGCTGCATGAAGGCGAGGATTTCAAGGGCATGACCCCGGCGCCCCTGGATGCCTTCGCCGACCTTGGCCCGCTGGAGGCAGTTCTGGCGCGGCTTGGCACTTCGGACGCGGGCGATACCGCTTGGCACTAAACGCGACAGACCGGCTGGAGCTTTCTGGCGTCTCTCTGACGCTTGGGGACCAGCCCGTTCTACAGGACCTCACCCTCGCCACTGGCCGGGGTGAGGTTCTGGTCGTTCTCGGCCCCTCGGGCTGCGGCAAGACAAGCCTTTTGCGGCTGATGGCGGGTCTTGTCGAACCCGGGTCGGGCACCGTGGCACTGAATGACGCCCCACCGGTTCCGGGGCATGGCATCGCGATGATGTTCCAGTCCTACCGCTTGCTGCCGTGGAAGACAGTCGCCGCAAATGTGGCCTTTGCCCTGCCAGACCTGCCCCGCGCCCAGCGGGAGGACCGCGTATCCGAGGTGCTGCATCTTGTGGGGCTTGAACGCTTTGCCGACCGGTATCCCGCCGCCCTGAGCGGGGGAATGCGGCAACGGGTGGCCCTCGCGCGGGCCCTGGCGCCGCGACCGGATTTCCTGCTGATGGATGAACCCTTCGCGGCCCTTGACGCACAAGCACGCGAGTTGATGCAGGCCGAACTTCTGCGGCTTGTGGGCGCGTCTGGCGGGCCGGGCGTGGTTTTCGTCACGCATAGCGTGGACGAGGCGCTGGTGTTGGGCGACCGCATCATCCTGCTGTCACCGCGACCGGGGCGGATCATCACGGACATGGCCGTGCCCTTCGCCCGCCGTCCTGATCCGCATGATCACCCCGATTATCCCGCCCTAAGACGCACATTGTGGGAGAGGTTGCGTCAGGCGGTGCTGACCGACCCGGCCTCGGATTTCTACAGACCCGGCTGAGTCTCCAGGACGCGGCCGACCACGTGTCGCCGCAGGATTGTCTTGCCACCGATAGCGACGAATTGCCTTGCACTTCGCAATGCATGCGAATTGTATACAATGATTATCTAGGCTGACAGAGGCAGGATCCACCATGTCCGAATCCACCACACTAAGCATCGAGGCGCTGGATGCGCGCGTCCGTTCGATCCTTGGCCGCGCCGGTCTGAACCCGGTGCAGGCCGGGGCGCTGGCGCGGGTGATCGTGGCCGGAGAGCGGGACGCCTGCAAATCGCATGGCATCTATCGTATCGAGGGTGCGCTGCGGACCGTGAAGGCGGGCAAGGTGAACCCACTGGCCCAGCCCCGCCTCGTGCCTGATCAGGCCGCCGCGATCGTGCGGGTGGATGCACAGCATGGCTTTGCCAATGCCGCGTTCGAACTGGGCCTTCCCGCCCTTGTCGAACGCGCGCGCAGAACGGGTCTGGCCGCACTGGTCATCAACGACTGCACCCATTTCTCGGCCCTCTGGCCCGAGGTCGAGGCAGTGACGGAGCACGGCCTTGCAGCCCTCG
Source organism: Gemmobacter aquaticus (assembly GCF_007859075.1). Lineage (GTDB taxonomy): Bacteria > Pseudomonadota > Alphaproteobacteria > Rhodobacterales > Rhodobacteraceae > Gemmobacter > Gemmobacter aquaticus. The sequence continues at coordinate 95,365 of NZ_VOAK01000025.1, read as the reverse complement.
TCATGTGCCCAAGCTATGCAACGGTCGCGCCCACAGGGGGCATCCGCCCGCTGCTTGGCACCAACCCGATGGCGTTTGGCTGGCCGCGCGCCGGGCAGCCGCCCTATGTGTTCGACTTTGCCACCTCGGTCGCCGCGCGGGGTGAGATTGAACTTCACCGGCGGGCAGGCAAACAACTGCCCGAAGGCTGGGCGATCGACGTGGATGGTGCACCCACAACCGACCCCGAGGCCGCGCTTGCCGGCGCGATGCTGCCCTTTGGCGGTCACAAGGGATCGGCAATCAGCACGATGATCGAGTTGCTGGCCGGCATCATGATCGGTGATCTGACCAGTCCCGAGGTTCTGGATGTGCTAGGCAGCACCACGCTGGCTCCCGTGCATGGCGAGCTTATCCTTGCCTTTTCCCCGCAGGCCTTTGCTGCGGGTCGCTCGGGCGATCCTTTTGCCCGGGCCGAGGGTCTGTTCGAGGCCATCGTCGGACAGGGCGCACGCCTGCCCTCTCAGCGCCGCTTTGCCGCCCGCGCAGTGTCTGCATCGCAAGGCATCACCCTGACCGAAGCGGAAGTCGCGCAACTGGACAGGCTTGAGGCACTCGGCCTCGATGCCATTACCTGAGGCGCCTCTGCCGAAAAGCCCCGGCGGTCAGTCCCCTCAACCTGGATCATCGTTGCCTCTGCCATGGGCATGATGATCCTTGCCTGACCCCGTCGCCCCTATGTTGCCCTGACGCACGACCGGGGATATGCCATGAGGCACGCCATCAGATGCAAGGACGTTCCGACATGATCCCACGCGCCTTCCACCCTCGCCCGATGAAACTGATGATGGTGGTTGGACTGACAGCCCTACTGGCCGGATGCGGAAGTTCCAGCTTTCGGGTGGATTATCCGTCGGTTCCGGCAGAAACGACAGCCGGCTGGCGCGTCGCTGATGTGCGGGTTGCCGTCCCCGAAACGCTGGTCGTATCCGAGGCCAATGTCTTCATTCCCAAGGCGGATATCGTCTGGCACGGCGACCCCGAGGGCGACCGCAAGGCGCAGGTCGCCGATATCATTCGTCAAGGTGTCCTTGCCGGGGCGCGGGGCCTGAGCGGCGGCCAGAAAGTGACCATGGACGTCACGCTTGAGCGGTTCCACGCCCTGACTCCGCGCGCTTTCTACCGCTCGCCAGCATGGGGCGGCGTCAACAGCATCGTCTTCAATGTCACGGTGCGGGACGCCTCGGGCGCCGTGCTGATCGGGCCGGAGCGGATCGAGGCGGACATGCCGGCAATCGTGGCAGCCGACAATCCGCCGGCCGAAGTGTTCTCGGTACCGGGCGGGCAGTCGCGCGCCACGCTGATTGCGCATGTGGCGGCGGTGACGCGGGCGTGGCTCAATCTCGGCCCCGACCAGCGTGTGCAGATCCGCCGCGTCGGCGGCTGAAGCCTGAAAAGCAAAAGGGCGCCACCAATCCGGTGACGCCCGATTTTCCAGGGGTCCCGATCACGCCTCGGGGATCAGGATCTCGCGCTTGCCGACGTGGTTTGCGGGGGTGACAACGCCCTGCTCTTCCATCTGCTCGACAAGACGCGCGGCCTTGTTGTAGCCGATGCCCAGCTTGCGCTGGATGTAGCTGGTCGAACATTTCCGGTCGCGCGCAACAATGGCAACCGCCTGATCGTAAAGCGCATCCTCGCCTTCGGTATTGCCACCGGTCAGGCCGAGCACCGCATCGATATCCGATGCAACATCGTCTTCCGGACCCTCGACCACACCCGACATGTACTGCGGCGGGCCGAAGCTCTTCAGATGTGTCACGATCTCTTCGACCTCTTCGTCCGAGACGAAGGGGCCGTGGATACGGGTGATGCGCGCGCCGTTGCCCATGTAGAGCATGTCGCCCTGCCCCAGCAGTTGTTCGGCGCCCTGTTCACCCAGAATGGTGCGACTGTCGATCTTCGACGTCACCTGGAACGAGATCCGGGTCGGGAAGTTCGCCTTGATGGTGCCCGTGATGACGTCGACCGACGGGCGCTGCGTTGCCATGATGAGGTGGATTCCGCTCGCCCGTGCCATCTGGGCAAGGCGCTGGATGCAGGCCTCGATCTCTTTGCCCGCGACCATCATCAGGTCGGCCATCTCGTCGACGATGACCACGATGTAAGGCAGCGCTACGGGGGCGAATTCCTCTGTCTCGAACACCGGCTCACCGGTATCCTCGTCAAAGCCGGTCTGGATGGTGCGCTTGAACATCTCGCCATTGGCCATCGCCTCACGCACACGGCCGTTGTAGCCGTCGATGTTGCGCACACCCATCTTCGACATCTTGCGATAGCGCTCCTCCATTTCGCCCACCACCCATTTCAGGGCGACAACCGCCTTCTTGGGGTCGGTGACGACCGGAGAGAGCAGATGCGGAATACCGTCATAGACGGAAAGTTCCAGCATCTTCGGGTCGATCATGATCAGCCGGCATTCCTCGGGCGTCAGCTTGTAAAGCAGGCTCAGGATCATCGTGTTGATGGCCACCGATTTGCCCGAACCGGTAGTCCCGGCAATCAGCAGGTGGGGCATCTTGGCAAGGTTCGCCACGATCGGATCGCCCCCGATATCCTTGCCAAGAGCCAGCGGCAGGCGCTGCGCGCCATCACCGAATTCACGGGCAGCAAGGATCTCGCGCAGGACAACCTTTTCGCGCTGCGCATTGGGCAGTTCGATCCCGATGACACTGCGCCCCGGCACGGTCGAAACGCGCGCCGACAACGCCGACATCGAGCGCGCGATATCGTCGGCCAGACCGATCACCCGGCTGGCCTTCAGGCCCGGCGCGGGCTCCAGTTCATACATCGTGACCACCGGACCGGGGCGAACCGAGACGATCTCGCCCTTCACGCCATAGTCGTCGAGCACCGATTCCAGCATACGCGCGTTTTCTTCCAGCGCCTCGTCCGACAGCGTATGACGCGAGACGGTCGAGGGAGAGGCCAGAAGTGACAGGGGCGGAAGCTCGTATTCGGGCTGCGCCATTTCCTCGAACCGCAGACGCGGCTGCGCCTCGGCCGCAGCCTGACGAGACGGCATCAGCGGCTTCTTGGCCGGATGCTGCACCACGCCGCGCTTCACCTCAGGCGTGATCAGCGGGGCATTGACGCGCGTGGCCGCCCCCTCCCGCTGCGCGACAAGTCGGGCGGGCGCGGGCTGGATCGGCGTTGGGTCGTAATCGGGCTCGAAGTTATCATCGAGCTCCCAGTCATCGGCAAAGCTGTCCACTTGCGACAGGACCGGGTCGACATCATCCGACAGCATCGAGTCTGCAAGATCATCCCAGCTGGTCGCTGCGGGCTCAGGCTCAATCCTGCGCGGCACTGCAGGGGTTGCGGGCTGCGGGGCAACTGCCACATCTTGCACGACACCGGGGCGCGGCAGCGGAGCCGGAGCGGCCTCGGGGCTGACAGCGGCCGAGGCAAGACCCGCCTGTGCAGCCGCGGCACGGGCAGCGCCGGCACGAATGGCGGCGGCAACCGCCGCGGCAGCCGCAGACGCCGCACGGGGGGCGCCGACCGCAGGCTGTGCGGGCGATACCACCGGTGCGGCCACCTGATCGGCCATGCGGCGGGCATGTTCCTGCGCCTGCGCGGCGCGGGCGGCAGCCGAGGCGACCGCAGCCGAGATTGCATCGCCGGGCGCGGCTGCGACCACGGGTGCGGCAACAGGCACCGAGCCGGCAGAGACCGGCGGCTCGATCCGCATCTGGGCGGCCTGTCCCCGGCGAAGCGTGGGTTCGCGCCGGGCGATTGCCGCCTGCAGGGGTGACATATGTGGCTGCGGTGCAGCGGTGCCCATCCCCTGCCGCACGCGGCTGCGGATCACATCCGAAATGCGCGCCTTGATCCGGTCTTCATTTGGCGCGTCGTCGTTCATGGTCTGGGTCTGCGGCAGTTCGGGGATGACAAGTTCGGGTTCGACGGGGGCGCGCAGCAGGCGTCCCAGAAGTCCCTCTTTCTTTCGGGGCAGCGCGGTGGGCTCGGGCATTGGCGGCGCGATCACATCATCATCGCCGTAATCGTCCCAGTCAGCCACCTGCCGCGCATGGACGGGGGCAACAGCGGGCCGCATCGGAGGCGCAATCTCATATCCTCCCATAGGCTCACCCTCTGCGCGGATCACACGATTGCGGCGGTGGGCCACGGCCATCGGCTCGGGTGCCGAGAGGTTGACCGGGGCCAACCTGCGTGCTTCGGCTTCGGCATGACGCTGGGCCTGCCCATCGGCACGACGCTGGCGTTGACGCTCGCCAATGGCCGATGCCGCCTGAAAAGCCCGGCTCGAGCCCTGCCCTGCCAGATCCAGCGCGCGGGAGTAGGCGATCACCGACAGAGTCATCGCATGGCGGCGCAGAACCGCCAGTTCGTCACGGTCAAAACCGGTGACGAAGAGCAGAATCGCAAGTGTCGCGGCGCCCGTCAGCAAAGACATCATGACCAGACCGAAGGTCGCCTTTACAGGCGCCACGCCCAGCATTGCCCCAAGCACCGTATCGCCAAACAGCCCGCCCAGACCAAAGGAATGCGGCCAGCCGTCACCGGGCACGAAGGTTGCCGCAAAGACCGAGGTCATGGCGACTGCGATCAGCGCGAAAACCACACGGCCCACGGCACGATCGGCGCCCCGATGGATCACGAAGCGCCCGCCCCAGACCAGCAGGATCAGCGGGATCGTCCAGGCGCCCCGCCCTGTGATGATGACCAGCGTCGAGGAAATTGCAGCCCCGATGCGCCCGAGCCAGTTGCGGATCGGCTGATCGGACGAGACAAGCCAGCCCGGATCCTCGGGTGCATAGCTTCCCAGCATAACCACGAAGATCAGCGCAAGGCAGATCAATCCGATGCCGATCAACTCTCGCGCGCGGCGTTCCAGCGCGGCATGGGTGTTCGGGTCCATCAGCGGATCACGTTGGCGCATCTGATACAGAGCCATCTGCCGTCCTCACCGATAAATGCAATCACGCAGCCTGGTCAGCCCACGTTCGGTTTCGTCATACGAGGCAACAAGCGCCACGCGGATATAGGGTTTCCCCGGGTTCATCCCCCCCGCCTCGCGCGAGAGATAGGCGCCGGGCAGAACACGCACCCCCGTCTGGGTCCAAAGCTTCACGGCCGCCGCCTCGCCATCACCGATGGTTTCAGGCACGGGCAGCCACAGGAAAAATCCGCCTTCGGGGCTTTGATACCCCTGCATCCCGGCAAAAATGCGGTCCGCCAGATCGAACTTCTGCTGATAGAGCGCGCGGGACTGCGTCACATGCGCCTCATCGGCCCAGGCGGCCTCGGCCACGCGCTGCAAGGGCAGCGGCAAGGGCGCGCCCGCAAAGGCGCGCAGCTTGCGCAGGCGGGACATGCTTTGCGGCCCCGCAACGGCAAACCCCGACCGAAGACCCGGCAGGTTTGACCGTTTCGACAGGGAATGGAAGGCCACCACACGCTCAGGGTCGGCGCCGACTTCGGCCGCGACCTCAAGGATGCCGGGCGGAGGGGAGCTGCGCCAGATCTCTGAATAGCATTCGTCGGCGAAGATCTGGAAATCGTGCTTTTCCGCCAGCGCCAGCAGGGTCTTCCAGTAGGCGCGGCTGGCCACCGCCCCCTGCGGATTTGCAGGCGAGCAGATATAGGCCACGGCCACACGATCCAGCACGTCGGGCGAGAGCGCCGCATAATCCGGCAGGTGGCCCGTTGCTGCAGTGGCCGGCACATATACGGGCTCTGCCCCCACCGTCAGCGCGGCAACGGCATAGACCTGATAGAACGGGTTCGGCATCAGCACGACAGGCTGCTTGCCGCCCTTGGTTTCGGGGCAAAGCGCAATGCAGGCGTTGAACAGCCCCTCACGCGTGCCATTCAGCACCATAAGCCGCTCTTCCCCCAAGGCGACGCCATAGCGGCGCTGCAGCCACCCGGCGATGGCCGAAAGCAGTTCGGGCGTGCCGTCATTGGGGGGATAGACGCCAAAACCTGCAAGGTTTGCGGCAAGGATCGGGCCGACAAAATCCGGCATGGCATGTTTGGGCTCGCCAATCGTCATGGCAAGCACGTCACCCCCCGCAGGAAGATGATCGATCAGCTTCCGCAGGCGCGGAAACGCATAATCCGGCAGGTTCGAGAACCGCTCAGGAAACGCCATGTATCTGCCTCTCGTCGGGGTCGTAGCGCCCCGTTTCCTAAAGGATAACGGGCAAGTCCTTCCCGGTCCAGCGAAACGACATACAACCCTTGGGGGCGAGGCGCAGTTTGTGGCGTTTTTGCCCCGTACCCGGCGCCAGCCCCAATACGGGTGGCGTGCTAGCCGAGTGCGTGCTCGACCGCCGCACCGAGGCGCAGAAGGCGTTCCTCCTGCATGGCCGGCCCCATGAGCGAAATTCCGCAAGAGAGCTGCCCCGTGGGCAAAGTCAGCACGCAAAGCCCCATCAGGTTGCCGATCCGGGTGTTGCGCAGGGCAAGCAGGTTCTCAGAGGCGAAATAGGCAGGCTCATTCAGCAGACGCTGCGCATCGGGCGGCAGGATTGGCGAGGTGGGGATCAGTACCGCATCGAAACCGCCGGTCCGGCGCTCCCAGATCTTGCGCAACTCCTCCAGCCGCCGCCATGCAGAGATATACTCCGTAGCCTTGACGGTTGCGCCGGAGCGGAAGCGTTCCAGAACCGGCGGGAACATCTTTTGGGGTGCCGCCTCGATTGTCTCACCCCAGATCGCATAAGCCTCGGGCGTGAACAGAAGGCCCGCAAGCGCCATCGCCTCGGCAATCTCGGGGGCATCGAAGTGATCGACCGTAGCACCGGCGTTAGCCATGCGGCGCACGGCATCCTCAAAACCCCGTGCCGGGGCCTCGCGCACATCCTCCAGGGCGACCGTATCAAGTACACCAAAGCGCGCGTTCGCGAGGCTTGCCCCCTTCAGGTCCGCCGCCCGGCGTGCGGTCAGTGCCGAGAGGATGAGAGCGCAATCCTCAACCGTGCTGGCAATCGGCCCGACGGTGTCGAACTTTTCGCAGAGCGGCACGACGCCCTTCAGCGGAAGGCGGCCCGTGGTGGTCTTGAGCCCGACCAGATCGTTCCAGGCTGCCGGTACCCGCACCGATCCGCCGGTATCCGACCCGATCGCCGCCGGTGCGAGACCGAAGGCGACCGAGGCGGCCGCCCCGGACGACGACCCGCCAGGCACGGCATCGGGAAAGTTGATGCAGGGCGGCGTGGCGGTCACCGGGTTCAGCCCAAGGCCGGAAAAGGCCAGTTCGGTCATATGCGTCTTGCCCAGACAGACCAGCCCCTGCATGGTCGCGCTGTGCAGCACCTCGGCATCCTGCGCAGGCACCCGGCCCTTCAGAAGCGCGCTTCCCGCCTCGCAGGCCACACCGGCCACGTCGAAATTGTCTTTCCAGCTGATCGGCACCCCATCCAGAGGCCCGATCCGTGTTCCCGCGCGTTGCCGTCCTGCCGCGGAAACCGCAGTTGATCGGGCATGATCCGCGGTGGTGCGGGCATAGATGCGCTTGGCATCAGGGTGGCGGGCGATGGCGTCCAGATAGGCCTCGGTCAGATCCACCGGATTGACCTTGCCCGCCTCGATCGCCCGCCCGAGTTCTGCCGCGCTGCGACCAAGCCACTTGTCCATCATCGCAAAGCCTCCGCTGTTTCACCGCAGGCTAGCGACGAGAGCGCGCATGGACAATCCTTTCACTTGCCCCATATTGAAAGGCATGACACCGGATACCGATATTCTGATTGCAGGCGGCGGGCTGAACGGCCCAGCCTTGGCGCTTGCGCTGGCCCAAGCCGGGCTTTCCGTCATCGTGGTCGACAGCCGCCCAGCACCCGCGCGCGCGGAAGCGGGCTTTGACGGTCGCGCCTATGCGCTCGCGCTCGCCTCGCAGCGGTTGCTGCTTGCGACAGGGGTCTGGCCCCGGATCGCGGCCGCGCAGCCGATCCTGAAGATCAAGGCCAGTGACGGCATCGCCGGGCAAGGCCCCTCGCCCCTGTTCCTCGGCTTTGATTCGGCGGAACTGGAAGAAGGCCCGATGGGATATATGGTCGAGGACCGCCACCTCTACGCGGCCTTTCTGCAGGCCATGCAAGAGACGGCAGGCATCACCCTGCTGTCGGGTGAGACCGTCATCGCGCAAGAGGTCGGGCCGCAGGGCGTCACGGCTACCCTCGCGTCTGGCAAGACGATTGCGGCCCGGCTTCTGGTGGGGTGTGACGGGCGCCAATCCGGCGTCGCCGCCCGCGCAGGGATCAAACGCACCGGCTGGGGCTATGGACAGACCGCGCTGGTGACGGCGATCCACCATGAAAAGAACCATGAAGGCACGGCACATCAGTTCTTCATGCCGGCAGGGCCGCTCGCCATCCTGCCGCTTGCGGGCGGGCATCATTCCAGCATCGTCTGGAGCGAGCGCGACACCACAGCCGCAGCCATTCAGGCGCTGGACGACGCGGGCTATCTTGAGGTGCTACGGCCCCGATTTGGCGATTTTCTCGGTGAGATCTCGCTCGCCGGTGCACGCTTCACCTATCCGCTGAACCTGACACTCGCCAACAGCTTTGTGGCGCCGCGCGTGGCGCTGGTGGGCGATGCTGCGCATGGCGTTCATCCCATTGCCGGGCAAGGGCTGAACCTTGGCCTGCGCGATGTGGCGGCGCTGGCCCAAGTGGTGGTCGAGGCGCAGCGGCGAGGCGAAGATATTGGCAGCGGCGTCACGCTGGATGCCTATCAGCGCTGGCGGCGGTTCGATTCCACCGCTCTTGCCCTTGGCATGGACAGCGTGAACCGGCTGTTTTCAAACACCAACCCGGTATTGCGGGTTGGGCGGGATATCGGGCTTGGGCTGGTGAACGCCCTGCCAGGCCTTCGTCGCGGTTTCATGCGGCAGGCGGCCGGGCTGACGGGCGATCTGCCCAAGCTGCTGACCGGCCAACGCCCCTGAGCCCTTTGGAAGGGGGCATTGCGCCCCCTCGGCGCGTCCCGCGCCTCACCCCCGCAGGATATTTATCAAAGGAAAGACAACGACGTTCTTTCCTTTCCAAATATCCTCGGGGGGTGCGGGGGGCAGACAGCCACCCGCGCGACAGCGACGTCAGCCCAGCGGCCTGGCCTCTGATACCAGCATGATCGGGATCCCGTCGCGCACGGGGAATGCAAGGTTTGCGGCCTTGGACACCAGCTCTTGCCGGTCCGGATCCCAGGTCAGTTGCGCCTGCGTGACGGGGCAGACCAGCGCCTCCAGCATACGGCGTTCGACGATCACATGGTCGCTCATTGCGGCCTCTCTCCTTCTGTGCCCCCGCGCAGGGCAATTTCCATCAGCGCCACCAATGTCTCCCGCCGGGTCTGCAGCGAGGGGGCCTCGAGCAGCGCCTGCTTGTCGGCAGGCTCAAACGGACAGAGCATCGCCAGCGAGTTGATCAGCAATTCCGGCTCAGCCTCGGCCAGACTGCCCCAGTCGGTCGCAAGTCCCTGCGACGAAAAGAACCGCTTCAGCAATTCGATGAAGGCCGCTCGATCAAGGCCCGGATCGGACTCGGGCCGCCCAAGGTCACGCGCGAAGGGTGCCCAGTCGATCGCGCAGCGACGATAGGGCTGAAACCCCGAAACCTCCTCCCGCACCCGAAAGCGAGAGACGCCCGTCAGGGTAATCATGTAGCGCCCATCCTCGGTTTCCGAAAAGCCGGTCAGGCGACCGGCACAGCCGATGGCCTGCAACTTGCGTTCGGTCGAGCCGGGGATCTCGCGCGGCTGGATCATGCCGATCAGCCTATGGTCGGACTTCAGGCAATCATTCAGCATCGCCAGATAGCGCGGCTCAAACACATGCAGCGGAAGCCGGCCGCGCGGCAGAAGCAGGGCCCCGGGCAAGGGGAAGATGCAGATCACCTCGGGCAGGTCGGCAGGCTTCAGCATCTCTCAATCCCCAGATTGAACGGGGCCCGGCGTGGTCGGACCCCCTGCTTGAATGGGCGATCAGGCGAAGATCATCGAAGACAGCTTGCGCCGTCCCCGCAGGACGGTCGGGTCCTGAGGCTTAAGCGCATCAAAGATGGTAAACAACTGTGCGCGGGCGGCGCCATCGTTCCATTCGCGATCTCGCCGGAACAGCTCGAGCAATTCGTCCACGGCCTCATCAACCTTGCCTGCGGCATTCAATGCCACCGCAAGATCAAAGCGCGCCTGATGATTGTCAGGGTTGGCCGCAACCGCAGCCCGCAAGTCGGCCTCGGGACCAGCATTGGCCGCTTGCTTTGCCAGTTCGATCTGGGCGCGCGCGGCCTCGACCTCTTTGGCGGTCGCGATCCTGGCCGGAACGGCCGCAAGGAAAGCCTCGGCCTGCTCAAGGTTCCCCGCCGCCAGATGGCTGCGAACAAGCCCGCCATAGGCGGCGGCATTCTCGGGTTCCTCGCCCAGAATCGCGGCAAAGATCTCGTTCGCCGTCACGACGTCACCATCCGTCAGCGCTTGCTCGGCCATCTCAATCGCTTCGGACAGCCCGCCATCGCCAGCAAGCGCCGCGACACGATCGACGAACTTGGTGATTTCCGATGCGGGCAGCGCCCCTTGGAAGCCGTCAACGGGCTGGCCCTGCCAGAAGGCGTAGACGGTCGGGATCGACTGGATACGCAACTGCGACGCGATCATCTGGTTCTGGTCGACGTTGACCTTGACCATCTTGACCCGCCCCTTGGCCGCGGTGACCGCCGCCTCAAGTGCCGGACCAAGCTGCTTGCAGGGTCCGCACCATGGGGCCCAGAAATCGACGATCACCGGAACTTCGCGGCTCGCGTCGATGACATCGGCCATGAACGCGGCCTCTGACGTGTCCTTGATCAGATCCTGTGCCACAGGGGCAGTGGTTGCGCCATTCAGTCCGAGCATCGCGTCCTCTTCCGACTAGGTCCCGCCCCTATATGGGCGCAGGCACGGAAAAGGCCAAGGGGGTTGCGCGCCTTGCGCAATCAGAGATCGAAGGCTGCAAGCACCGGAACATGGTCCGAAGGCTGGTCCCACCCACGCACCGGGCGCAGAATGCGCGAGCCATGCGCCGCACCTGCGATATCGGGCGTGGCCCAGACATGATCGAGCCGCCGCCCCTTGTCCGCCGCGTCCCAGTCGGCAGCGCGATAGCTCCACCAACTGTAGAGCCTGCCCTCTGGGATGTCCTTGCGGGTCACATCGACCCAGGCGCCGGCATCCTGGGCCTGGGCCAGATGCTCAACCTCGATCGGCGTGTGGCTCACGATCTTCAGAAGCGCCTTGTGGTTCCAGACGTCATCCTCACGCGGGGCAATGTTCAGATCGCCCACGAGGATCGAGCGCGCGGGCCGGCCGCCATGCGCCCAGTCCCGCATCTGGGTCAGAAAGTCGAGCTTCTGGCCGAACTTCACATTCTGCTCGCGGTCGGGAATATCGCCGCCGGCCGGGACATAGAAGTTGTGGATGGTGACACCGTTTTCCAGCCGCGCCGCAACGTGGCGGGCGTGGCCCAATGCCGCAAAATCCTCGCCCCCCGCGTCTTGCAGCGGCAGCTTCGACAGGATCGCCACGCCATTGTAGCCCTTCTGGCCACGCGCAACCATGTGGGTATAGCCCAGGGCACGGAACGCATCCTGCGGGAACTTGTCGACGGGCGTCTTGATTTCCTGCAGGCACAGGACATCGGGGGCCTCTTCGGTCAACAACCGACAGACCAGCGCCTCGCGCAGGCGGACAGAGTTGATGTTCCAGGTGGCAAGGGTAAAGGTCATGGCGGTCTCCCGGTGCGCGGGTCCTGTCTAGGCCCCCCACGTCCGGCGGACAAGCCCCTGCCCCATCCCGACTGCTGGGCAGGCGCGCTTACTGAATGGTGTAGGACGCGTTCGCGCAGATATCGGCGCTGTCTTCAAGCACGTCGCCATCGGTAAAGACCATGCGCAGGTCATAGGCACACCCCTGCGTGCCAGCGATGGTCACAGGCCCGTTCGAGGCAGCCACGATCATTGCACCCAGAAGGTTTGCCCCCCAGCTTTCCGTCCCGACCGGTGAGGCATAGAATTCGGTCAGATCAGCACCCGACATGTTCTCGATCGTCAGGGTGACATCTTCAGCCATCGCCGGGACGGCGACCAAGCCTGCGGCGATCGCAAGCAGGGCGGCACGAAGATCGAAACGCAGGTTCATCGGCAAACTCCGCATGGGACAGGGACAGCAAGACGTCCCCTCGAGTCATCTAAGTATGGATTTGCAGCTTTCCAACGGGGTGGGGCAAGGAAATTCGTGACGACACACATATCCGGATTGCGGCCGAAATTCGCCTCATGGTTGATTTGACTCGCACCCGGCAAGAAAAAAGGCCGGGCGTTGGCGCCCGGCCAGTCCAACAGGGAGGATGCCGCATCATGACCCCGATGCGGCGCGGGGAACTTCAGGGTAACATCACCCGTTCCACAAAGATATAGGCGCCGATACAGACAACAATAAGACCAAAGACCGTTAATTTTGGCTGAATCGGCACTTTTCCGCCATCAGGCGACCAGCCGGTAACCACCGCTTTCGGTGACAAGCAGGCGCACATTTGCAGGATCCGGCTCGATCTTCTGGCGCAGACGATAGATGTGGGTCTCAAGCGTATGCGTCGTGACGCCCGCGTTATAGCCCCAGACCTCATGCAGAAGCACGTCGCGCGGCACAACCCCCTGTTGTGCGCGGTACAGGAACTTCAGGATGTTGGTCTCTTTCTCGGTCAGGCGGATTTTGCGCTCTTTCGCGTCGACCAGCATTTTCTGGGCCGGCTTGAACGTGTAGGGGCCAAGCTGGAAGATCGCGTCCTCGGACTGCTCATGCTGGCGAAGCTGGGCACGGATCCTTGCAAGCAGGACGGGAAACTTGAAAGGTTTCGTGACGTAGTCATTCGCGCCGGCATCCAGACCCAGAATGGTGTCGGCGTCCGAATCATGCCCCGTCAGCATCAGGATCGGGCATTTGACACCGGCCTTGCGCATGCGGCGGCAAAGTTCGCGCCCGTCGGTGTCGGGCAAGCCCACGTCGAGGATCACGATGTCATAGGCAGCGGCCTTGGCCTTCTCCATCCCCTCGACGCCATTGGCGGCCTCGAAGACGTCGAAGTCCTCGGTCATCACCAATTGCTCGGACAGCGCCTCGCGCAGGTCGTCGTCGTCGTCCACAAGCAGGATCTTGCGAAGCTGTGCCATGGGTCTGCTCCATTCGTTGATGGCCAACGGTTGTCTCGGCCTCTGGGCGACAGATGCGGGGCAATGACGGACCGGGCAAGATTTGCGACAGGTTTCTCACGCGGTCGTGTCAGCATGCTGGGAAATGTTTCAATTCCGAAGGCAAATCGCTACATGAATGGGGAAAGGAGATGCCATGCCACTTTCCCCCAGCATCGTCGAACGGCTTGCGCGTGCGCGTGGCGATCTGCGCCTTGGGCTGCCCGTTGTGCTGAAGATCAACGACCGTGCGGCACTTGCAGTCGCGGTCGAGGCGCTGACGCCGCAGCGCCTTGCCGATCTGCGCCAGATCGGTGTGCCGGAACTGGCCCTGACCGCCCGCCGCGCAGCCACCCTCAAGGCTCAGGTCTATGATGGGGACATCGCCCGGCTTGCCCTGCCCACCGATGCGGACCTTGGCTGGCTGCGCGCCATGGCGGACCCGGCCGATGATCTGCGCGTGCCGATGAAGGGGCCCTTCCTGTGCCTGCGCGGTGGCGAGCCTGACCTGCATCGCGCGGCGCTGGATCTGGCCAAAGCGGCGCATCTGCTGCCTGCAGCCGTGCTGATACCTGTCACAGACGGGGCCGAGGCCGCGGCACTGATGAACCTGACGCTCATTGATCTGCACGAGGCCGCACCCGAACTTGCCCGGGCGGCGACCATGCATGAGGTGGTCTCGGCCCGCCTGCCGATAATCGCATCGGATGCCGGGCGGGTGCATGTGTTTCGGCCCGAAGATGGCGGCGAAGAGCATTATGCGATCGAGATAGGCCAGCCCCCGCGCGACCAGCCGGTGCTGGCGCGCCTGCATTCGGCGTGCTTCACAGGGGATGTGCTGGGAAGCCTGAAATGCGACTGCGGCCCGCAGCTGCGGGCAGCGCTTGCCCAGATGGGCGAGGAAGGTGCAGGCGTTCTGCTCTACCTCAATCAAGAGGGGCGCGGTATCGGCCTTGCCAACAAGATGCGCGCCTATTCGCTGCAGGATCAGGGCTTTGACACGGTCGAGGCCAATCACCGCCTCGGGTTTGAAGATGACGAGCGCGACTTCCGCGTCGGGGCGTCGTTGCTGCGCCGGATGGGCTTTGGCGCAGTGCGGCTTCTGACGAACAACCCCCGCAAAATCGCCATGATGGAGAGCCAGGGCATCACAGTGGTCGAACGCGTTCCGCTGAAGGTGGGGGAAACACCGCAAAACCGCGCTTACCTTGCCACCAAGGCCCGCAAGTCCGGCCATTTGCTCTAGGCGCTGCGGGTCTGGTGCATGGTCATTGGCCGCGACGGGACGAGGGCCAGAAGGCATGGCATGAGCAATCCCGCCCGACATGCACCGGCCCTTTTCAAACCGCTTTGGATTTCCTATGCTGACAGCGGTGGGAGGCGAGATCATGGCACGCAAGACTTCTGGCAGCACTGACGAGATTTTTGCCCTGCGGCTCGAACGCAGTGCCGGTGACCTCTGGCCCATGCTGGCCGAGATTTATGGACATCTGCCCGAGTATGACACCTTTCGCGAGAACCTGCTGGCTGTGCTTGGACGCGCGTGGAAGGCACGTCCCGCTGACCTGCGGCGCCTTGATCTGAAGCGCGATCTCGAACCCGACTGGTTCCTTCGGCCCGACCGCGCGGGCTATGTCTTCTATATCGACCGTTTTGCAGGACGTATTCCGCAAATCATTGATAAGCTTGACTACCTTGAGGATCTTGGCATCAGCTATGTGCATCTTATGCCATGTCTGATGCCGCGGCCCGGCGATAGCGATGGCGGCTATTCGGTCATGGACTATCGCCAGATCAACCCCGCACTGGGCACGATGGAAGATCTGCAAGTTCTGGCAGAGGCGCTGCGCGCGCGCGGAATGAACCTCTGCGTCGATCTGGTGCTGAACCATACCGCCAAAGAGCATGACTGGGCGATCCGCGCACGCTCGGGTGAGCGCCGTTATCAGGACTATTACCTGATGTTCGACAGCCCTGAACTGCCAAATCGCTTTGAAGAATCGCTCGTCGAGGTGTTTCCCGACCATGCGCCCGGCAACTTCACCCACTACCCCGAGATCGGGAAATGGGTGTGGACGACGTTCAACGAACATCAGTGGGACCTGAACTGGGCCAATCCGCAGGTCTTTCTGGAAATCACCGACATCATGCTGAACCTCGCCAATCAGGGGGTTGATGTGCTGCGGCTTGATGCGGTGGCTTTCATGTGGAAGCGCCTCGGGACGCGGTGTCAGTCAGAGCCTGAGGTCCATGTGCTGTTGCAGGCCTTGCGGGCTTGCTGCCGGATTGCCTGCCCTGCCGTGCTGCATCTGGAAGAGGCGATCGTATCGCCCGCCGAGATGCTGCCCTATCTGGGGCGCGGGCGGCACGACGGCAAAGAGGGCAATCTCGCCTATCACAACAGCCTGATGGTGCAGTTCTGGAATGCGCTTGCCACGCGTGACATCCGGTTGATGACCCATGTCATGCGCAGCCATTTCCCGGATCGGCTGAACAACGCGACCTACGCGACCTATATCCGCTGCCACGACGATATCGGCTGGGCCATCACCGATGAAGACGCCGCAGCGATCGGGGTGACGGGCCAGTCACATCGCGCATTCCTCTCGGATTTCTATGACGGCAGCTTTCCGGGGTCATTCTCGCGCGGCGCCCTGTTTCAGGTGAACGAGGCAACCGGAGACAAGCGCATCTCGGGGAGCTTTGCCTCTCTGGCGGGTCTCGAAAAGGCCCAAGCAGAGGGCGACGCCCAAGCTGCGGCGGCAGTGGTGCAGCGCATCCTGCTGGGACATGCGCTGATTGCCTCGTTCGGCGGCATCCCATTGATTTACATGGGGGATGAACTCGCGCTGTTGAATGACCACGGCTATGTAGAGGACCCAGACCACAGGCATGACAGCCGGTGGATACACCGCCCCATGATGGACTGGGCGCGCGCCGCGAGCCGGCACGAGGGCGATACGGCCTCATCCCAGTGTTTCCTAGGCACCCGGCATATCCTTGCCCGCCGGCGCGCCCTGCCTGAACTGCACGGTGCAGTTCCAACGGTGATCCTCGATGCACCGGCACCGGGCGTTTTTGCCTTTGCGCGCCGCGCGCCGGCGCGGACGATCCTGTGCCTCTTCAACTTCTCGGAAGGCTGGACACATGTACCAGCCGACTGGCTGAGAGCGCAGGGATCCACGCGACTTTACGACGAACTGTCAGAAGCGCATGTCGCCATGCATGACGGTAACATCGCACTACCGCCGCAGGGCCGGGTCTGGCTGGTCTGATCAGGCCCGCGCCGCGCGGGCGCCAAAGATCGCGCTACCGACGCGCACATGGGTAGCGCCCTCGGCAATGGCGGTCTCAAAGTCGCCACTCATGCCCATCGAAAGCCCGGTGAGCCCGTTTCTAGCGGCAATCGTCGCCAGATGCCTGAAGTGCGGCGTGCTATCCTCATCCTCCGGCGGGATGCACATCAGACCACGCACTGGCAGGTCGAGCGCACGGCAGGAGGCGATGAACCCGTCCGCATCATCCGGCAGAATTCCGGCCTTCTGGGGTTCGGCGCCGGTATTGACTTGGACGAACAGGTCCGGGCAGGCGCCACGATCCTGGGCCAGGCGTGCCAGACGCTCGGCCAAGGAGGGCCGGTCGAGGGTGTGGATCACGTCAAACAGTTCGAGCGCGGGCTTTGCCTTGTTGGTCTGCAGCGGTCCGATCATGTGCAACTCAACCCCAGCAAAACGGGCGCGCAGGTCTGGCCACTTGGCCGCGGCCTCTTGCACGTAATTCTCGCCAAAAACCCGTTGACCTTGGTCCAGCGCCGCAATCACCCGGTCCAGCGGTTGAACCTTTGACACCGCGATCAGCGTGACTGAACCAGGAGCCCGACCTGCGGCCGACTCGGCCGTTGCGATTCGGCCTTTGATTTCTGCCAATGACATGGTTCGCCTCCATTCCTTGGCGAAGGGGTGCCATGGGGCAGCGCAAAAGAAAAGGGCGGGGTGAACCCCGCCCTTCCTTTCATTCGATCCGTTAGGATCAGAACGACATCGTGATACCAGCGTCGAAGATGGTGTCGTCTTCCCAGTCGGAGTCGACGATA
The DNA here is from genome assembly GCF_007859075.1 of Gemmobacter aquaticus. Taxonomy (GTDB): domain Bacteria; phylum Pseudomonadota; class Alphaproteobacteria; order Rhodobacterales; family Rhodobacteraceae; genus Gemmobacter; species Gemmobacter aquaticus. The sequence goes on along the minus strand of NZ_VOAK01000025.1, from coordinate 78,040 downwards.
CCAGCTTTCAGAGCAGCGCCGCCGCCCAGGTCGTAGGCAACGCCCAGACCGAACGAGTCTTGGTCGGTGCGGTCGGTGGTCAGAGCAGCCAGAACGTCCGAGTCGCGACGGGCATAGCCGGTGAACGACAGAGCGTCAGCAGCGTAGGTGACCGACAGGCCGTACGAGTTGTCGAAGTACCAGTTGTCGAAGTCCGAGTAGTAGGCTTTGACAGTGGTCGCGCCGAAGGTGCCCGAACCAGCAACGATGATCTGCTCAGCGCCGTCAGCGTCAGCGGTGATCGGAGCGCCGCCGGGGGTGGTGCCGTCAACGGTGAAGTCGCCGTTGGCCAGGTAACCGATGCCAGCCGACCAGGTGTCGGTGCCGTACGACAGAGCAACCGAGTAGCTCATGTCGCTGTCAACGGTCGAAGCGTCGAAGCCAGCGTCTTCGTAGACCGAGCTCAGGCCGTTTGCCACGCCGTCAAACAGACCGACGTAGAAGCCGAAGCCAGCGTTGCTGTACGAGAACAGCGAGCCGGTGCCTTGGTTGACCGGGTTGAGGCTGACCGAACCACGCGAGTCGGCGTCGCCGCCGTCACCGTTGATGTAGGTGATGTCCGAGTAGTCGTTCAGGCCGGTGTAGCCAACGCCATCCAGGTCGCCGAAAGCGGCTTCAGCAGCCGAAGCCACGTCACCCATTTCGAACTTGCCGAATTCGCCTTGCACGTAGACGGTGCCAGCCGACATGTCTTCGTTGCCTTTGGCGTCGGTAGCTTGGTCAGCGCGGAAGGTTGCGCCGAAAGCCAGACCGCCATCGGTCTCACCAGCCATCGTGAAGCGAACGCGGGCGCGAGCGCTGAATTCCGGATCGTTGCCGTAGTCAACCACACCCATACGGGCGTCACCCGACAGGGTGATTTCAGCGGCGGCGAAGCCGGTGGTCGCAGCGAGGATGCTGGTCGCCAGAAGAATCTTTTTCATCGTTTTCCCTCGTTGTCTCAAGGTGCGGCCCAACTCAGGGGAATCCGAATTGGGTATGAACCTCTTTTCGACGCAACACCGACCGATTGCAATCGATCAGGCCGTGATCCGGGCAAACGAGAAAACTATGGTGCAGCAATGCCACAGTCCCGGTATCGGCCCGATTCCGCCTGCCCCCGCGGCAGCCGGGCATCGGCGCAGCAGGCCGCAAATCACTTTGTTCCACTTGATGTCAAAGGACTTTTCGGCGCAAAGGCGCATAACCATACGACGCCCCCTCGCGCGCGAACGATTCATCGCTTGCCCCTTCGCCGAAGACTCGGCGCACCAAAAAGCCTTGTTCGCCCTTGTTTGCTCGGTATAGACAGCAGTGGACACGGACAAGGGGACGGGAATGAACGTCAAAGGCCTGGCTGCATCCGCAGGGTGTATCGTTCTGCTGCTTTCGGGCTGCGGCGGCGGCTTTGGATCCAACCCATTCGGCGGGGATGCCGCCCCAAGCGCCACGGACTACGATCGCCGCGCCGCATCGCAGGCCCAGGCCGAGGCGCTGGAGAAGTCGCGCAAGGGCAATGATGGTTTCGACGATACCGACTCGACCATCTGGGATCTGTTCTCGAACGCCAACGACCCCAACACCACGGTCGAGGTGAACAAATACCTCTGGCAGGCCTCGCTCGAGGTGCTGAACTTCCTGCCGATCGAATCCGTCGACCCGTTCACCGGTGTGATCGTCACCGGCTATGGCACCCCGCCGGGTGGCGGGCGCACCTATCGCGCCACCATCTACGTCAGCGACCCCGCGCTTGATGCCCGGTCGCTGAAGGTGTCGCTGCAGGGCCGGGGTGGCGCCGCCGTCTCGACCGAGACGCAGCGCGCGGTCGAGGATGCGATCCTGACCCGTGCGCGGGCCCTTCGGGTCCGCGACAGCCAGCTGTAAGGCGCCCGCACCGCCGTCAAGCGCGACTGTCACGGGCGATAACGTCTGCCCGGGCTGGACCTTTGCTGCGCCATCGGTGTAATTCCGCCCGGCAATCCTGTGGAATGAGGCAAGCATGTCGCGCTACGAACCCGGCCTGATCGAGGCGAAATGGCAAGAGGCCTGGGACAAGGCCGGGGTTTTCACCGCCACGCGCGACGCAGCCCGCCCGAAATACTACGTGCTCGAGATGTTCCCCTATCCTTCGGGGCGCATCCATATGGGCCATGTGCGCAATTACACCATGGGCGACGTGGTCGCGCGCTACAAATCCTCCTGCGGCTATTCGGTGCTGCACCCGATGGGCTGGGACGCCTTCGGCATGCCAGCCGAGAATGCCGCGATGGAACGTGGTGGCCACCCGAAGGACTGGACCTACGGCAATATCGCCGACATGCGCGGTCAGATGAAACCGCTAGGTCTGTCGATCGACTGGAGCCGCGAGTTCGCCACCTGCGATCCGGAATACTACGGTCAGCAGCAGGCCATGTTCATCGACATGATGGAAAGGGGCCTCGTCTATCGCAAGGCGGCCGTGGTCAACTGGGACCCGGTCGACATGACCGTGCTTGCCAATGAGCAGGTGATCGACGGCAAGGGCTGGCGCTCGGGCGCGGCGGTCGAACGGCGCGAGCTCACGCAGTGGTTCTTCAAGATCAGCGACATGGCGGGCGATCTCTTGGATGCGCTGGATGGTCTGAAGGACTGGCCGGAAAAGGTGCGCCTGATGCAGGCCAACTGGATCGGCAAGTCGCGCGGGCTGCAGTTCAGCTTTGATACCGTGGGCGCCCCTGCCGGATTCGACCGGCTGGAGGTCTATACCACCCGTCCCGACACGCTGATGGGCGCCTCTTTTGCCGGGATCAGCCCTGACCATCCGCTGGCCAAGGCGCTTGAGGCGACGAACCCCGCGATCGCGGCCTTTGTCGCCGAATGTCGGCGCGTGGGCACCAGCGAAGAGGCGCTGCAGACGGCCGAGAAGCTGGGGCTTGATACCGGCATCCGCGTCAGGCATCCGCTTGATCCGGCTTGGGAATTGCCCGTCTACATCGCCAACTTCATCCTGATGGACTATGGCACCGGCGCGATCTTCGGCTGCCCCGCCCATGACCAGCGGGACTTTGAATTCGCCACCAAGTATCACCTGCCGATCACGCCCGTCTTTGTGGCCGAAGGCACCGATGAAACCACGCTGACGGAAGCTTTCACCCCGATGAAGTCCGAGCGGGTGCGCTACATTCGTGGCGTCAACGGCAGCACCCTGATGACCGGCGACGAAGGCGTGGCCGAGGCCATCGCGCTTGCCGAACAGCGCGGCTTTGGACAGGGCGTGACGAAGTTCCGGCTGCGGGACTGGGGCGTGTCGCGGCAGCGCTACTGGGGATGCCCGATCCCGGTTGTGCATTGCGCGACCTGCGGCGTCGTGCCCGAGAAGAAGGAAAACCTGCCGGTCGAGTTGCCCTATGATGTCAGCTTCGACAAGCCGGGCAATCCGCTGGATCGCCACCCGACCTGGGCCAAGACCACCTGCCCGAAATGCGGGGCTGCGGCCAGACGCGAAACCGACACGATGGACACCTTCGTCGATTCGTCCTGGTACTATGCCCGCTTCACCGCGCCGCGCGCCAATACCCCCACCGTGGCCGAGGATGCCGACTACTGGATGAACGTCGACCAGTACATCGGCGGCATCGAGCACGCGATTCTGCACCTGCTTTACAGCCGCTTCTTCGCCCGCGCGATGAACGAGACGGGCCACCTGCCCGCCAAGGCGCGCGAGCCGTTCAACGCGCTCTTCACCCAAGGCATGGTGACGCATGAGATCTACCTGACGCGGGATGGCAATGGTCGCCCGGTCTATCACCTGCCCGAGGATGTGATCCGCTCTGAGACTGGCGCCACGCTGGCCGATGGCACGGCCGTCGAGGTAATCCCCTCGGCCAAGATGTCCAAGTCCAAGAAGAATGTCGTCGATCCGATGAACATCATCCGCGATTTCGGCGCCGATACCGCGCGCTGGTTCGTGATGTCGGACAGCCCACCCGAGCGGGATGTGGAATGGACTTCAGCCGGTGCCGAGGCGACGGCGAAGCATCTGGGCCGGGTCTGGCGTCTGGCCGACGAGATCAGCCGCGATGAGACGCCTGCGGGCGATGAGGATATCGCTCTGGCCCGCGCCGCCGCCCGCGCCATTCAGGACGTGACCCAGGGGATCGAGGGCTTTGCCTTCAACAAATCGGTCGCGGCGCTCTACGCCTTTACCAATACGCTGTCGAAGTCGAAGGCGGGGGGCGGGGCCAAGCGCGACGCCATGCGCACCATGGCACAGCTCATGTCGCCCATGGTCCCGCATCTGGCCGAAGAGGTCTGGGTGATGCTGGGCGGCGAAGGTCTGGTCGCGCGCGCGCCATGGCCGAAGGCAGACCCTGCCCTGCTGGTTGAGGACAATGTCACGCTGCCGATCCAGATCAACGGCAAGCGCCGGGCGGAAATCAGCGTGCCAAAGACCATGCCCGCCGCCGAGGTTGAAAAGATTGCGCTGGCCGACGAGGATGTGGTCAGGTTCCTTGCCGGCCAGCCGGTGAAGAAGATCATCGTCGTCCCGGGCCGCATCATCAATGTCGTGGTATAAACGCCGTAACTTTATGACCATGGCCGGTGCCGCCCTCGCGGGCTGCACCTTTACGCCTGCCTATGCCCCCGGCGGACCAGCGGCCGCGCTGCAGGGCGCCGTGCGGGTTGACAGCCCCGATACCAAGGACGGGTTTGATCTGGTCGAACGGTTGGAAGAACGACTGGGCCGTCCGTCGAACCCGCGCTTCAACCTGTCCTACCAGATCCGGACGGATCGTGTGGGCGTGGGCGTGACGCCTGAAAACGCCATCACGCGCTATCACTTGCGTGGCCGGATCGACTGGCAGCTTAGCGACATGGATGGCAACCGCCTGACCGAGGGCGTGGCACAAAGCTTCACCGCATGGTCGGCAACAGGGTCGACCGTCTCGGGTCTGTCGGCAGAAGAGGACGCGGCCTATCGCCTGATGCGAATTCTCGCCGATCAGATTGTCACACGTCTGGTGGCCTCGGTCGGCAGCCTGCGATGAAGCTGACGGGCGCCGCGGCAGTCGCCTATTTCGGCAAGCCCGACCCAACCGCGGCGGGACTGCTGATCTTCGGGCAGGATGCGATGCGCGTGGCGCTGCGCCGTCAGGAAGTGATCCTTGCGTTGATCGGGCCCGAAGGGGAAGGCGAAATGCGCCTTGCCCGGCTGCAAGGCGCCGATGTCCGCAAGGACCCCGCCGCGCTCATGGATGCCATGAAGGCGCAAGGTTTCTTTCCCGGCCCTCGCGTGGCCTTTGTCGAGGATGCGACCGACACGCTCGCCTCTGCAGTCACCGAGGCGCTGAAGGACTGGCGGCCAGGTGACGCACAGATCGTGATTACCTCCTCGTCGCTGACCGCCAAATCCACGCTGGTCAAGCTGTTCGAGGCGCACCCCACCGCCCGCTGCATCGGCATCTATGATGACCCACCCTCACGCGAGGAGATCGAGGCCACGCTGCGCAAAAGCGGCCTGACAGAGATTGACCGCGAGGCGATGACCGATCTCTTGTCGCTGGCGAAAGAGTTGGACCCGGGGGATTTTCGGCAAACCGTGGAAAAGATCGCGCTCTACAAATGGGGCGATGCCACAGCCCTGACAAGCGCCGATGTCGCCGCCATGGCCCCCGCAACGCTCGAGGCCGAGGTGGATGATGTACTCGACGCTGTCTCCGAAGGCCGCGGCGCCCAAGTGGGCCAGATCATGCGACGGCTTGAGGGTCAGGGCGTGCAGCCCGTCACACTGTGCATTTTCGCCATGCGCCACTTCCGGCTGCTCCATGCCCTCGCGGTTGACCCGCGTGGCCCCGCCTCATTCCGGCTGCGCGGCCCCCGCAAGGACCGCATCGCCCGTCAGGCGAGTGACTGGGGCGTGCGCCGACTGGAGGATGCCTTGGGCCTGATCGTGGAGACCGACCTGACGCTGCGATCTTCTTCAAAGGCGCCGGCGATGGCCGTCATGGAACGGGCGCTGATCCGTCTTGCGATGATGAAGAGGTAGGGGGGCCGGGGGCGCGAAGCCCCCGGCGCTTGATCAGAACTCCAGCGCGCGGTCGCCGGTCTCGTCCTTGATGCGGCTCGGCAGGCCCATCGTGTTCAACAGATTGATGAACGGTCGCGGATCAAGCTCCTCGACATTGACCATCGTCCCAACATCCCAGGTACCGTCTGCGATCAGAATGGCGGCGGCCACGGGCGGGACGCCTGCAGTATAGCTGATGCCCTGCGCGCCGACCTCTTCATAGGCTTCCTTGTGATCGGCCACGTTGTAGATCAGGATCTCTTTTTCCGCGCCATCCTTGAGGCCCCGGACCACATCACCGATGCAGGTCTTGCCGGTATAGTTCGGCGCAAGGCTGGCCGGATCGGGCAGAACCGCCTTCACGACCTTAAGCGGCACGACCTCCAGCCCCTCGGCAGTCTTCACGGGCTTTTCGGACAGAAGACCGAGGTTTTTCAGCACGGTAAAGACGTTGATGTAGTGATCGCCAAAGCCCATCCAGAACCGCACATCGGCGTCCTTGTAGCGGGCGGACAGGCTGTGCACTTCGTCATGGCCGGTCAGATAGGCCTTCTGGTCGCCGACAACGGGCAGGTTCCAGACCCGGCCCACCTCGAACATGCTGTTCGACTGCCAGGCCCCCTTCTGCCAGGAATAAACCGTGCCGGTAAATTCGCGGAAGTTGATCTCTGGATCAAAGTTGGTGGCGAACCACTTGCCATGGCTGCCTGCGTTGATGTCCACGATGTCGATCGAGGTGATCTTGTCGAGCATCCCCTCGGCCACGCGCGCCCAGGCATTCACCACACCGGGGTCGAAGCCGATGCCAAGGATCGCGGTCACACCCGCCGCCTTGCAGCGGTCGCGGCGCTGCCATTCGTAGTTGCCGTACCATGGCGGCGTCTCGCAGATCTTCTTCGGATCCTCGTGAATGGCGGTGTCCATATAGGCAACGCCGGTCTCTATGCAGGCCTCGAGAACGGTCATGTTGACGAAGGCAGAACCCACGTTGATCACGATCTGCGCGCCGGTATCGCGGATCAGCGCCGCAACCTCGGCCGGATCCATCGCGTTCACGGCATGGGCCGTAAAGACGCCGGGCACCTTCATCGCGTTCTTCTCATGAACGCTGGCAATGATGGCCTCGCATTTGGACTTGGTGCGGCTTGCGATATGCAGGTCGCCCAGCCGGTCGTTGTTCTGCGCACATTTATGCGCCACGACCTGGGCCACGCCACCCGCACCGATGATCAACACGTTCCGTTTCACTTCGAACCGTCTCCTTCAAGGACAGAGGGAAGCGCCTCGTTCAGCCCCGGATCACCCGAGGCTTGAGGCATAGTCTTCATAGCCGAACTCACGTTTGACGCTCAGCGAGCCGTCGAGTTCCTTCACAACGATGGACGGCATCTTGACGCCGTTGAACCAGTTCTTCTTGACCATCGTGTAGCCAGCGGCGTCGGCGATCGACAGCCGATCCCCCACGCTCAGCGGGGCGGGGAAGCTGAACTCACCAAAGATGTCCCCCGCCAGACACGACTTGCCGCAGATCATATAGGGGTGATCGCCCGTCACCTCCATCTTGGCGGACTGGCGATAGATAAGAAGGTCAAGCATATGCGCCTCGACCGAACTGTCGACGATCGCCAGATCCTTGCCGTTGTTCAGGATGTCGATCACCGAAACCTCGAGGCTCGCCGCATTGGTGATCGCTGCCTCGCCCGGCTCAAGATACACCTGCACGCCGAAACGGTCGGCAAATCCACGCAGGCGGGTGGCCAGCCGGTCGACCGGATAACCCTCGCCGGTGAAGTGGATGCCGCCCCCAAGGCTGACCCATTTCAGGCGCTTCAGAAGCCCGCCGAATTCCTCCTCGATCCGCGCAAGCTGGCGATCAAACAGGTCGAAATCGGCGTTCTCGCAGTTGTAATGGATCATGAAGCCCGAAATGCGGTCCATCACGGTCTCGATCCTGGCCTGATCCCATTCGCCCAGACGGCTGAACGGACGTGCCGGGTCGGCCAGGTCAAAGCCGCTCGTGGAAAAGCGCGGGTTCAGCCGCAGGCCCCGCTCGATCTGGGCGGACTGATTGTCGAACCGCTCTAGCTGACCGATTGAGTTGAAGATGATCTTGTCGGCATAGCCCACCGCCTCGGCGATCTCGTGGTCGGACCAGCCGACCGAATAGGCGTGGGTTTCACGGCCGAATTTCTCGCGCCCGAGACGCAGCTCATAAAGGCTCGACGAGGTGGTCCCGTCCATATGCTCGCGCATCTGGTCAAAGACCGGCCAGGTGGCAAAGCACTTCAGCGCAAGCAAGGCCTTGGCGCCCGACTGCGTGCGCAGGCGGTCAATGATCTCCATGTTGCGCGCAAGCTTTGCCCGGTCAATCAGGTAGTATGGCGTCTGGATCATCGCGATTCCCCCCCGGGGCCAAAGGGACAAGAGCGGCCTCACATAGGGCCTATGACCTTTAGGTGCAAGTCGTGTGACAATGGCCTGCCCACGCCAAGGATTGCCCCCGCGGATGATTGCGCTATCACAATGGCCGACAGGAGGACCCCATGAGCCGATTTCCCAAGCGCTACATTCCCGACGATGCCCGCTATGACCGGATGGTCTATCGCAAATGCGGCAATTCTGGCCTGAAGCTGCCTGCGATCAGCCTTGGCCTTTGGCACAACTTCGGCGAGGATACGCCCCACGCAACAAAGCGCGCGATCTGCCAGACTGCGTTCGACCTTGGCATCACCCATTTTGATCTCGCCAACAACTATGGCCCGCCCTTTGGCAGCGCCGAAGAGGCATTCGGCCAGATCCTGAAACAGGATTTCGCGGGCTATCGCGATGAGCTGATCATCAGCTCCAAGGCCGGATATGACATGTGGCCGGGCCCTTATGGCGAATGGGGCAGCCGCAAATATGTGATTGCCTCTTGCGACCAGAGCTTGAAGCGCATGGGCCTCGACTACGTCGATATCTTCTACTCGCACCGGTTTGATCCCGAGACGCCGCTGGAAGAGACGATGGGGGCGCTGGACCATATCGTGCGCTCAGGGCGCGCGCTCTACATCGGCATTTCCAGCTACAACAGTCAGCGCACGCGCGAGGCAGTGGCGATCCTGAAGGACCTGGGCACCCCGCTTCTGATCCACCAGCCGAGCTATAATATCCTCAACCGCTGGGTCGAACATGACGGGCTGAAGGATACGCTGGCCGCGCTTGGCGTGGGCTCCATCGCCTTCACGCCGCTGGCGCAGGGCATCCTGACGAAAAAGTATCTGGGCGGTATCCCCGAGGGCAGCCGCGCCACCCAGGGCAAGAGCCTCGATCCCGCGACCATCACCCCACGGGCGATTGAATCGGTCCGCGCGCTTGATGCGCTGGCCCAGCGTCGTGGACAGACTCTGGCGCAGATGGCCATTGCATGGGTGCTGCGCGAGGGCGGGATCACGACAGCGCTGATCGGGGCATCAAAGCCCGAACAGGTGGTCGATTGCGCGGGTGCGATCCAGAACCTTGATTTCACGCCTGAGGAGTTGGCCGAGATTGACCGGATTGCGGCCGAGGAGGATATCAACCTCTGGGCGCGCTCGGCCGAGATCGAGTGACGGCGGAAAGGCCAACAGGGCGCGCGGTCAACGCGCCCGGATCACGGCAGAAAAGTCGGCACCTTCGGGTGCCGCCCGTGCCCTGTCGGTGATGCGGGCAGACTCGCGCAGCGTATCAAGGCCGTCTTCTCCATCAAGGACGCCCAACTGATATAGCCAGTCGGGCAATAGGCCCGAAAGAAGCAGACCGCGGTGCAGCGGCAGATCTGGCTTGAGCACACGGACCAGTTGCCAGACCACCGTCGTGCAGTTCGCGGTTACGGTGTTGTAGAACTCGGGCGTGCGCGCCAGGTGGTTGCCCAACTCGAGATAGGCAAGGAACAATGGGCGCAATTGCTCGGGCGTCAGGCGCAGGGGATAAAGCCGTACATCCTCTACCCGGTGATTGGTCCGAAGCTTGACGATGTCCTCTTCGGTGGCCGCGATCAGCGCCAGTTCAAACTGGCGGAAGAAGCCACCGATGTTGCTGAAGAATTCCCCCTTCTCGCGCCGGATCTCGACCGAGAACACGACACGCTGGCCATCCGCAAAGCCGAAGCTGACCAGCAGATGCGCGATCTTCGGGTTGGACCAGACCGAGGTGATCATGTCTGCCGATTGCAACTGGTCGAGGTTGACCACCATGTCGCGCCAGCGCGCCTCGCCGTTGTCGCGGTCGTGCCAGCGAAAATCCCGCACGTCATGCAGGGTGACAATGGGTCCGTCGATATCGGCACTTACAATGCGCGAGAGTTCGGGCGCCCAGTCGCGATCCTGCCGGGGCGCCAGCGACAGATACCAGCCTCCAACCAGCACCGCGCAAAGCGCCAGCGCATGCCAACCCCAGGGCGTGACAACCCGCAGCACCGCCACCGCCAAAAGGGCCAGCACAAACAACCAGACGACCCAACGGGCCTGCGGAAACTGCACATGCAGCGCAGTCCCGCCCAAAAGGCCGCCAATCGCGAGAATCGGCCAGAACAGCATCAGCGCTTGACGCTGGCGGTGACGTAATTCACCGAAAGGTCGCGGTCCGAGAGGCTCCAGCTCCAGCTGATCGGGTTGAAGACCATGCCCTTGCGGTCCACCGGGGTCAGCCCGGCGCGACGGATCAGGTCATACAGCTCTTCCGGGGTGATGAACTTCTGCCAGTCATGCGTGCCTTTGGGTAACCAGCGCATCACCCATTCCGCCCCGACAATCGCCATGGCAAAGCTTTTCGCGTTGCGGTTCAGCGTCGAGCAGATCATCAGCCCGCCGGGCTTCAAAAGGTGCTGGCAGGCCGTCAGATAGGCCAGCGGATCGGCCACATGCTCTACCACTTCCATGTTCAGGACGATATCGAACTGCTCACCCGCCTCGGCCAGCGCCTCGGCGGTTGTGTTACGATAGTCGATGGTCAGGCCCGATTGTTCGGCATGAAGCTGTGCGACGGGGATATTGCGCTCGGCCGCGTCGGCGCCCACCACGGTCGCGCCAAGACGGGCCATCGGCTCGGACAACAATCCCCCGCCGCAACCGATGTCGAGGATACGGAGCCCCGCAAAGGGATGCGGCTGCGTCAGGTTGCGGTCGAATTCGGCCGAGATCTGGCTGGTGATGTAGTGCAGCCGGCAGGGATTCATCTGGTGCAGCGGCTTGAACTTGCCGTTGGGGTCCCACCATTCGGCGGCCATCGCCTCAAACTTCGCAACTTCGGCTGCGTCGATCGTGGTGGACATGTTGGTCTCCGGTTGTCTTGCGGTTTTTCTGGCAGAGGCTTTCACCCACGCTATATAATACGCTCATGGATCACAGATCAGGCCAAAAGCGCGCAGTCGAATATCTTTATCCGCCGATCGAGCCGTTCGATCAGCGCGTGATCGACATGGGCGATGGTCACCGCATCTATGTCGAGCAATGCGGGCGGCGCGATGGGGTGCCGGTGCTGGTACTGCACGGCGGACCGGGCGGCGGCTGCAGTCCGGCGATGCGGCGCTATTTCGACCCCGCGGTCTATCGCACGGTGCTGTTTGACCAGCGCGGCTGCGGCCGGTCGCGCCCGACCGCCGCGGTGCTTGCCAATACCACTTGGGACCTCATCGCCGATATCGAGTCGATCCGCGAGACACTGGGCATCGCGCAGTTCATCCTGTTTGGCGGCAGTTGGGGTGCGACGCTTGCCCTGACCTATGCCATCACCCATCCCGATCGCGTGCGCCACATGGTGCTGCGCGGCGTGTTCCTTGGCACGCGGGCCGAACTGGACTGGTTCTATGGCGGCGGCGCCGGAGCATTCTTCCCCGAGCTTTGGGCGCGCTTCATCGATCCTATCCCCGAAGCTGAACGCGGCGACCTGATCGCCGCCTATCACCGCAGGCTTTTTTCAGGGAACATGGTCGAAGAGATGCGCTTTGCCCGACTTTGGGCACAGTGGGAAAACGCGCTTGCCTCGGTCGCGACCGACGGGATGCATATGGAAAGCCCCTCTGAATATGCCCGCGCCTTTGCCCGGCTTGAGAACCACTATTTCGCCAATGGCTGCTTTCTGGACCATGACGGCTGGATCCTCGCACAGCGCGACCGGATCGAACATATTGGCGCCAATGTGGTGCAAGGCCGCTACGACATGATCTGCCCGCCGGTCAGCGCGCACCGACTGGCGCAGGGCTGGCGTCGCTGCGACCTGCGGCTGATCGGCATGGCCGGGCATGCCTTGTCCGAGCCCGGCATCTCGGCCGAGTTGGTGCATGTGATGGACGGGCTGCGCGCTTCTGTCCGGGAAGGTTGATATGGAAACGACGACGGGTTTTGACTGGGCGCTGCTTCTGCCCTTCCTTGGCGCCAGCCTTGCAGCCGGCATGACCGGATGGATGTTCAAGCCGGGCGACTGGTATGAAAGCCTGGCCAAGCCAGACTGGCGACCGAAGAACTGGATGTTTCCGGTCGCCTGGACCACGATCTACATCCTGTCGTCACTGGCCGCGGCACGGGTCGCGGCGATCGCGGGCAGCGGTCAGGCGCTGGCCTTCTGGTCACTTCAGATCGCGCTCAACACGCTCTGGACCCCCACTTTCTTCGGGGCGCGGCGCATGGGCCTGAGTGTCATCGTGATGGGTGGCCTGTGCGTGGCGGTTCTGGGGATGCTCTGGACCTTCTGGGCGCTTGATGGCTGGGCGTTCGTGATGATCCTGCCCTATGCGGGCTGGCTGTCCCTGGCGGCGCCACTTAACTGGCGGATCTGGCGGGACAACCGCGGCACAGAAACTTTGCCCGAAGGGGGTTGAAACCCCGGACGATGGAACCATCTATCAGGAGCGGACCGGGCCCCTCTGGCGACGAAAGTCGTGATGTCGGACCGCATCGAGTGCGCTCGATGTCAGCCCGGAGCCATTTTCATGGATCTGAAGCGGACCTCGGCGCGTAAAATGCGAAAAGAGGTCTGTATCGTGGAACTTCTGACATCCCTGTTTCTGGGCACACCAATCTGGATGTGGCTCGTATTCATCACGCTGGTCCTGACACTTCTGGTGCTGGACCTTGGCGTCTTCAACAAGACCGACCATGAGATCGGTGTGGCCGAAAGCCTGAAGATGTCGGCCGGCTATATCGCGCTTGGCCTCGGCTTCTCAGGCTTTGTCTGGTGGCAGATGGGCGGAACGGCGACGGCACAGTATCTGACGGCCTTCGTCGTCGAAAAGACGCTGGCCCTCGACAACATCTTCGTCATCGCGCTCATCTTCGGCTTCTTCGCCGTGCCGCGCGTCTATCAGCACCGCGTGCTGTTCTGGGGTATCCTCGGCGTGATCGTGCTGCGTGGCATCATGATCGGTCTGGGCGCAACGATCGTCGCCTCGTACCACTGGGTGCTCTACATCTTCGCGGTCTTCCTGATCCTGACCGGCATCAAGATGCTCTTTGCCTCGGACAAGGAGCCTGATCTGCATTCCAACCCGCTGGTCAAGTTCCTGCACAAGCGGTTCCATGTGACGGACGAGATCGAGGGGCACGACTTCTTCGTGAAACGTCCTGACCCGAAAACCGGTCGCCTCGTGTGGTTCGCAACCCCCCTGTTCCTTGCGCTGGTGATGATCGAGTTCGCCGATCTGGTCTTTGCGGTCGACTCGGTTCCCGCCGTGTTCACGATCACCACCGACCCGTTCATCGTCTACACCTCGAACATCTTCGCGATCCTGGGCCTGAGGGCGCTTTATTTCGCGCTGTCGGCGATCCTGCACCGCTTTGCCTATCTCAAATATGCGCTGTCGATCCTGCTGGTATTCATCGGCTCGAAGATCTTCATCGCTGACCTGATGGGCTGGCAGAAATTCCCGCCGGAATGGTCGCTTGGCATCACCTTCGCCATCCTTGGCGCCGGTATTGCCGTCTCGCTGTGGAAGACCAAGGACACGGGCAGCACCCCCGACACGGTCTGACCTGACACTGGCGCGCGCCCATCACGGCGCGCGCCATGGCTTTCGTCCTTGCAATGAAGGGGGAACTGCCCTATATCGCCTCTCAACACAGGCGCTGTCGGGTCCAAACCGACGGACCACCGAAGAATGCGAGCGGGCCGTGTGAGCCCGCTTTTTTGTTTTGGATGCAAGGCATGACCGATCTCATCGCCAAGACTGCCATCGACCGGCGCCTCGCCGACATCATCTCGCCCGTCATCGAGGGGTTGGGGTTTGAACTGGTGCGCATCCGCCTGATGGGCGGCAAGACGCGCACGCTGCAGATCATGGTGGACCGCCCCGAGGGCGGGATCGAGGTTGACGAATGCGCCACCTGCTCGACCGCGATTTCCGCGGTGCTGGATGTTGAAGACCCGATCGAGGACAACTACATCCTCGAAGTCTCCTCTCCCGGCATCGACCGGCCGCTGACGCGGCTGAAGGATTTCGACATGTGGGTCGAGTATGAGGCACGTCTTGAAACCACCGAACTGATCGACGGCCGCCGCCGCTTCAAGGGAATCCTGCAAGGAACCGAGGGCGACGAGGTTCTGATCGAGATCGAGGAAGGTGGCGAGACTCTGACCATCGGGCTGAAGTTCGACTGGCTGTCGGACGCCAAGCTCTTGCTGACTGACGAGCTGATCGCCGAGGTGCTGCGCCAGCGCAAGGAAGCCGGCGTCATCGACGAGACGAAGTTCGACGAGATCGAGGAAACCGAAGGCGACGAGGACGAAGACCTCGACGCCCCCGCGACGAAACACTGAAGAGGCCAAGAGGACATCATGGCGATTACGTCTGCGAACCAGCTGGAACTGCTGCAAACCGCCGAAGCGGTTGCGCGGGAAAAGATGATCGACCCGGACCTGGTCATCCAGGCGATGGAGGAAAGCCTCGCCCGGGCCGCCAAGTCGCGCTACGGCACCGAGCTTGATATCCGCGTCAAGATCGACCGCAAGACGGGTCGCGCCACCTTTGCCCGCGTCCGCACCGTGGTCGCAGACGAAGAATTCGAGAACCATCACGCCCAGCTGACGGTCCGTCAGGCAAAATCCTATCTGGCCGACCCGCAGATCGGCGACGAGGTGGTGGACGAGGTTCCCCCGGTCGATCTGGGCCGCATCGCCGCGCAATCGGCCAAGCAGGTGATCCTGCAAAAGGTGCGCGAGGCCGAGCGTGACCGCCAGTTCGAAGAGTTCAAGGACCGCAAGGGCACCATCATCAATGGCGTGGTCAAGCGCGAGGAATACGGCAATCTGATCGTCGATATCGGCCGGGGCGAAGGCATCCTGCGTCGCAACGAAAAGATCGGCCGCGAAAGCTATCGTCCGAACGACCGTATCCGCTGCTATGTCAAGGACGTGCGCCGCGAGACTCGTGGCCCGCAGGTCTTCCTGTCACGCACCGACCCGCAGTTCATGGCCGAGCTGTTCAAGATGGAAGTGCCGGAAATCTATGACGGCATCATCGAGATCAAGGCCGTGGCCCGCGATCCGGGCAGCCGCGCCAAGATCGCCGTGATCAGCTACGACAACTCCATCGACCCCGTGGGCGCCTGCGTCGGTATGCGCGGCAGCCGCGTGCAGGCCGTGGTGAACGAACTTCAGGGCGAAAAGATCGACATCATTCCGTGGAACGCCGATACGGCGACCTTCCTCGTGAACGCGCTGCAACCGGCCGAAGTGTCGAAAGTGGTGTTCGACGAAGAGGCCGGCAAGATCGAGGTCGTCGTTCCGGACGAGCAACTGTCACTGGCGATCGGCCGTCGCGGCCAGAACGTGCGTCTGGCCAGCCAGCTTACCGCGCTCGACATCGACATCATGACCGAAGCCGAGGAAAGCCAGCGCCGTCAGGCCGAGTTTGCCGAACGCACCAAGCTGTTCATGGACACGCTCGACATCGACGAGATGATGGCGCAACTTCTGGTCGCCGAAGGGTTCACCAACCTCGAGGAAGTGGCCTACGTCGATCAGGAAGAGCTGTTGTCGATCGATGGCTTCGACGAAGGCACCGCCGAGGAGCTGCAGGCCCGTGCGCGCGACTTCATCGAAGAGCAGAACCGCAAGGCGATTGAAACCGCGCGCGAACTGGGCGTCGATGACAGCCTGTTCAACTTCGAAGGGCTGACGCCCCAGATGATCGAGGCGCTGGCCAAGGACGGCATCAAGACGCTGGAAGACTTTGCGACCTGCGCCGACTGGGAGCTTGCCGGCGGCTGGACGACCGAGAACGGCCAGCGCAAGAAGGACGAAGGCATCCTTGAAAAGTTCGACGTCTCGCTGGAAGAGGCGCAGAACCTTGTGATGACCGCCCGCGTCATGCTGGGCTGGGTTGACCCGACCGAGCTTGAGGCCGCAGGCGAAGAGGAAGAAGGCACCGACGAGGAGGCCGAGGCCTGAGCCTCGGGGTTTCCATGACTCGCGGCGGCCAAAAGGAGACAGGCGAAGGCCCGGAACGACGTTGCATCGTTTCGGGCGAGGTCGGGCCGAAGGCCGGGCTGATCCGCTTTGTCGCCGGGCCGGACGGTCAGGTTGTGCCCGATGTTCTGGGCCGCCTGCCGGGTCGCGGGTTCTGGGTGACCTCGACGCGCGAGGCACTGGACCGCGCTGCGGCGAAGGGGCTGTTCTCGCGCGCCGCGCGCACCAAGGTGACGACACCTGCCGAGCTGGCTGACCTGATTGAGGGGATGCTGGCACGGCGGGTGGTGGAACTGATCAGTCTGACCCGCAAGGCAGGCCTTGCGGTGACAGGATACGAGAAGGTGAAAGACTGGCTGGTGAACGGCACGGCAACCGTGCTGATCCAGGCCAGTGACGGGTCGGAACGCGGCAAATCCAAGCTGCGCCCGCCCGAGAAGACGGGGCTGTTCATCGGCTGCCTGACCGCACAGGAAATCGGTTTGGCATTCGGGCGTGAACATGCCATACACGGCGCGCTTGCGGCTGGTGGACTCAGCAACCGTGTTGTAGAGGAAGCGGCAAGGCTTGCCGGGCTCCGGGGTGGAGCAGGCCAGCATGACGGCGGCGAGACCGCCGGAGAGGATACGAAGACGGCATGAGCGATACAGACGGCAAAAAACCCCTCGGGCTTGGTGGTGGCGCAGGCAAGCGCCCTGGTCAGGTGAAGCAGAGCTTCTCCCACGGCCGCACCAATACGGTGGTGGTGGAAACCAAGCGCAAGCGCGTCGTGGTGCCCAAGGCGGGTGCTCCGGGGGCGGCTGGCGCATCGGGCGCGCCGCATCTGGGCGACCCGTCCAAGCGTCCCGCCGGGATCTCTGACGCCGAGATGGAACGCCGTCTCGCTGCGCTGAAGGCTGCCAAGGCACGCGAGGCCGAAGATACCGCCCGCCGCGCCGAGGAAGAGCGCCAGCGCGAGGAAGATCGCCAGCGTCGCCGCGACGAGATCGAGGCCAAGGAACGTGAGGAGCGCGCCCGCGAGGCCGCCCTGCGCGCCAAGGCCGAAGAGGAAGAGCGTCTGGCCCGCGCCGAGGCTGAGGCCAAGGTCGCAGCCGCCGCGCAGCGCAAGGCCGATATCCTTGGCACCAAGTCGCGCGCCCAAACCCAGCGTGAGCAGGAAGAGGCCCGTCAAGCCGCTGCCGCTGCGGCGCCCAAGGCAAAAGATGCCCCTGCGGCTGCACCGGCACCCGCTGCCGGCGAAGAAACCCGTGGCGGGGGTGCCAAGACCGGCGCTGCCACCTCCAGCCCGCGCAAGACCGACCGCGAACGCGAAGAGCGCGAACGCGAGCGTGCCTCTAAGAGCAAGGGTGAGGATGGCCGCCGCTCTGGCAAGTTGACCCTGACCGCAGCGCTTGATGGCGAAGGCGGGCGCACTCGCTCGCTCGCCTCGATGAAGCGCAAACAGGAAAAGGCCCGCAACAAGGCGCTCGGCTTCGGCCAGAAGGCTGAAAAGCAGGCCCGTGACGTGCAACTGCCCGAGACCATCGTGGTGTCTGAACTGGCGAACCGCATGGCGGAACGCGCAGCCGACGTCGTGAAGGCCCTGATGAAGATGGGCATGCTGGTCAACATGAACCAGACCATCGACGCCGACACGGCAGAGCTGATCATCGAAGAGTTCGGCCACCGCGCCGTCCGCGTCTCGGACGCCGACGTCGAGCAGGTGATCGACACCGTCGAGGACAAGGCCGAGGATCTGCAGTCGCGTCCGCCGATCGTGACGATCATGGGCCACGTCGACCACGGCAAGACCTCGCTGCTGGATGCGATCCGCAAGGCGAACGTCGTCTCGGGCGAGGCCGGTGGCATCACCCAGCATATCGGTGCCTATCAGGTGACCACGCCGAATGGCAGCCTTGTCACCTTCCTCGACACACCCGGCCACGCGGCCTTCACCTCGATGCGCGCCCGCGGCGCGCAGGTGACGGATATCGTTGTGCTGGTGGTTGCTGCCGATGACGCCGTGATGCCGCAGACGATCGAGGCGATCAACCACGCCAAGGCCGCCAAGGTTCCGATGATCGTGGCGATCAACAAGTGCGACAAGCCCGATGCGAATCCGCAGAAGGTGCGAACCGATCTGCTGCAGCACGAAGTCGTTGTCGAGGCGATGTCGGGCGACGTGCAGGACGTGGAGGTTTCGGCCAAGACCGGCAAAGGGCTGGGCGATCTGCTCGATGCAATCGCGCTGCAAGCCGAGATTCTGGAACTGAAGGCAAACCCGAACCGGGCAGCCTCGGGCGCCGTGATCGAAGCCAAGCTCGATGTGGGCCGTGGTCCGGTGGCGACGGTTCTGGTTCAAAACGGCACGCTGAAGCGCGGCGACATCTTTGTCGTGGGCGAACAGTGGGGCAAGGTCCGCGCGCTGATCAACGACAAGGGCGACCGCGTTGACGAGGCCGGTCCGTCGGTTCCGGTCGAAGTGCTGGGCCTCAATGGCGCCCCGCAGGCCGGCGACGTGCTGAACGTGGTTGATACCGAAGCGCAGGCACGCGAGATCGCGGACTACCGCGAGAAGGCCGCCAAGGACAAGCGCGCCGCAGCCGGTGCCGCGACGACGCTGGAACAGCTGATGGCCAAGGCCAAGGCCGACCAGAGCGTGTCGGAACTGCCCGTTCTGGTGAAAGCCGACGTGCAGGGTTCGGCCGAAGCGATCGTGCAGGCGCTGGAGAAGATCGGAAACGACGAAGTCCGAGTGCGCGTGCTGCACTATGGCGTCGGCGCGATCACCGATTCCGATGTGGGTCTGGCCGAGGCTTCTGGCGCACCGATCATCGGCTTCAACGTCCGCGCAAATGCGACTGCGCGCAACGCAGCCCAGCAAAAGGGCGTCGAACTGCGCTATTATTCGATCATCTACGACCTGATCGATGACATCAAGTCGGCGGCCTCGGGCCTGTTGAAAGCCGAAGTGCGCGAAAACTTCATCGGCTATGCGAAGATCCAGGAGGTCTTCCGCATTACCGGAGTCGGCAACGTCGCGGGCTGTCTGGTCACCGAAGGTGTGGCGCGGCGTTCGGCCGGCGTGCGTCTGCTGCGCGACAACGTGGTTATCCACGAAGGCACGCTCAAGACGCTCAAGCGCTTCAAGGACGAGGTCAAGGAAGTGCAGTCCGGTCAGGAATGTGGCATGGCCTTCGAGCGTTATGAAGACGTCCGTGCAGGCGATGTCATCGAGATCTTCGAGCGTGAGGAGGTTCAGCGCAAGCTGGCCTGATCCCGCGATGGCCGAAACGGAAAAGGCCGGGCAATTGCCCGGCCTTTTCCGTTTCGGCCATGCCAATCCAACGGGCCCCAAAATGGAAAGGCGCCGGGGTTTCCACCCGGCGCCTTTCAGCCCTGAAATCGCGATCCGGAGTCAGCCGTGCGCGGCGCTGACCGGATAGCCGACGAACGTCTTGTCATCTACCCGAACCAGCAGCTTGCCGTCATGCGTCTTGCCGACGACGATCCCCTGCACCGAAATGCAGGAACTCAGTGAAATGGTACGCAGCATGTCTCCCCCCAATCGCGCATCCGTGACTGAAGAATGCCTAACCTGAAGTTGAAATCAATCGAAATTCTTTGGCCGGTACAGCTTCAGGGCAAATATTGTTGCCCGATCAAAGCCAATCGCGCAGGATCGGCAGCAGCGGAATGTCGGCCGGGGGCATCGGATAGTCCGTCAGGCGGTCAGCGCGCACCCAAGCGATTCTCTGTCCTTCCTGCCCCATCGGGATCCCTTCCCACCGGCGGCAGGCGAAAAGCGGCATCAGCAGATGGAAGTCCTCATAGGCGTGACTGGCAAAGGTCAGGGGCGCAAGACAGCTTTTCCAGGTGTCGATGCCAAGCTCTTCCTTCAACTCGCGGATCAGGCAGGCTTCGGGGGATTCGCCCGGCTCGACCTTGCCGCCCGGAAACTCCCATAGACCGGCAAGCGACTTACCTTCGGGACGCTGGGCCAGAAGAACACGGCCATCGGCATCGATCAGCGCGACAGCGGCGACAAGAAGTAGCTTCATCGGATGGGTTCCGCTAGGCCGGAGGCGCCGGGGGCCCTGCCCCCGGACCCCCGGGATATTTGAGAAAAGAAGAAGATCAGGAGCGATAGTCCGCGTTGATCTCGATATAGCGGCTGGTCAGGTCGCAGGTCCAGATCGTGCGCTTGCCACGTCCCAGTCCCAGATCGACAGAGATCACAAGCTCTTGCCCCTTCATATAGGCAGCGCCAGCCTCCTCGGTGTAGGACTTGGCCTTCCAGCCTTTTTCGGCAACGATGATGTCGCCAAAGCTGATGCGCAGCTTGTCGCGATCGGCTTCTGCGCCGGATTTGCCAATGGCCGCGACAATACGGCCCCAGTTCGGGTCCTCGCCGGCAACGGCAGTCTTGACCAGAGGGCTGTCGGCGATGGCGCGGGCGACACGGGCGGCGTCGGCATCGCTGGCCGCGCCCGTCACACGCACCTCAACGAACTTGGTGGCGCCTTCACCATCCTTTACCACCTGATGGGCAAGGTTCAGCATGACGTCGTGCAGGGCGGCCTCGAATGCCTTGGCCACGGCACCCGTCTTGATCTCGGCCGCCGGGCTCTGGCCTGTCGCGGCGATCAGCAGCGTGTCCGAAGTGGAGGTATCGCTGTCAACGGTGATCGAGTTGAAGGTCGCCTCGGTGTGGCGCGCGACCATCTTCTGCAGATTGGCCGCGCTGATCTTGGCGTCGGTGAAGATATAGACCAGCATCGTCGCCATATCAGGAGCGATCATGCCCGAGCCCTTGGCGATACCAGAGATATGGATGGCCCCACCCTCGCCCTCGATCACGGCGCTGGCACCCTTGGGGAAGGTATCGGTCGTCATGATCGCCTCGGCAGCCATCTGGATCGACTGTTCCTTCAGATCGGCAACCAGCGCCGGAAGCACTGCGGTGATTTTCTCATAGGGAAGCGGCTCACCGATCACCCCGGTCGACGAGGAAAAGACGCGGTCCGCGGGGATGCCAAGAGCGGCGGCTGCGGCACCCGTCACCTCGGCCACGGCCCTGTCGCCAACCTTGCCGGTAAACGCGTTGGAATTGCCCGAGTTCACCACGATGGCCGCGCCAGCACCGGCTGGCGCTTTCAGGGAGAGCTTTTCCTGGCAATCACGCACGCAGCCCGAGCGGGTGGTCGAGCGGGTGAAGACGCCCGCGATTGTCGTGCCGGGACAAAGGCTGACCAGCATCACGTCGCGACGGTTCTGATATTTGATGCCCGCGCCGATGGCGGCGAAGGCGGCGCCCTTGATCACCGGAAGAACCGGGAAGGCGGCAGGGGCAAGGGGTGAGACCGGTTTGGCAGCCTTCGCGGGCGCCGGGGCGCCTCGGAACTGGTCAAGCTGATGGGTCAGCTCTTCGACCTTTTTCTTCAGCTTTTTCTTCAGCGACTTCGCTTCGGCTTTCCAGTCGGTCTTGGCCATGTCCTTGCCCCTTTCGCGGGATCACTTGTCCAGAAGGGTTTCGTCCTTCAGCACCGCCGGGTCAATCCCCTCGCCGGGCTTCTCGACCTTTGCGGCGGCAGTCAGGCTCTCGATCTCGGCCGCAACGGCCTTCTGCTCAAGTTCTGCCGCAAGCTCATCGCGCACATCGTCCAGCGTGGGGGCGGCTGCCGGGCGGGTCTCGATCAGCTGAATGAGGTGCCAGCCGAAGTCGGTCTTGACCGGGCCCTTCAGCTCACCGGCCTTCATCGAGGTCACGGCGTCCTCGAACGGCTTGACCATCATGCCCGTCCCGAACCAGCCCAGATCACCGCCCGAGGCTGCGGTGCCATCGGTGCCATGGGTCTTGGCCGCATCGGCAAAGGCCAGACCGCCCTCGATCTGCGCCTTGATCTCTGCGGCCTTCTCTTCGCTGTCCACAAGGATATGGGCCGCGTGGTATTCGGTGCCCGGCTTGAAGTCCTTGTAGGCGGCATCATAGGCGGCCTGCAGGGTCTGGTCGTTGACCGCGACCTTCAGGATGTCGTCGATTGCAATCGCCGATACGGCCGAGCGGCGCTCATTCGCCAGTCGGGTCAGCTGGCTCTTGGTCAGGTTCGGCTCGACCTTCTGGGAAAGCAGCGTCTGCTGCACCAGTTGGTCAAGAATGCCCTTGAACAGCACGTCATCGGGCAGCTGCTTGTACTGCTCGGGCAGGGTCGCGCGGGTCGCGATCATCTCGCCCAGGGTGATGCTGGTGCCGTTCACCGTCGCCACGACCGTATCAGCGGTCGGCGCATCCTGCGCAGCAAGCGGAGACGCCAGAAGCGCCGCACCGAAGGCCAGCGCCCCAAGGTAAGTGATCTTTTTCGCCATTTTCACCGTCTCCTGATCCGGGGCGCCCATCGCGCCACGTTGACTTGGGCCTCTGGCCCCCTTACATCGCGAAGGTCGCGCGAGACGGGGCACCTTCGCGCCTTTCCGGGTTCTTCTATGAAAGCTGGGTGAGGCGGGCAAGGCCCATGGGCCTCTCCGGTCGCTCTCGGGTTCGCACGATCTTGTCAGAAGGGACTGCGGAGAAAACATGCTTGGTCTCGGAACGCTTGCGCGCAAGGTCTTTGGAACACCCAATGACCGCAAGGTGAAATCGGTTCGTCCGCTGGTCGCAAGGATCAACGCGCTGGAACCCGAATTTCAGGCGCTGTCAGATGAAGGCCTGATTGAGCGCACCCGCGCCCTTCAGGAACGCGTGCAATCCAAGGGCGAAAGCCTGGATGCCGTGCTGCCCGAAGCCTTTGCCAACTGCCGCGAGGCCGCGCGCCGCGCGCTTGGCTTGCGCGCTTTTGACGTGCAGCTGAAGGCGGGCATCTTCCTGCATCAGGGCAATATTGCCGAGATGAAGACCGGTGAGGGCAAGACCCTTATGGCAACCTTTCCGGCCTATCTGAATGCGCTGGCCGGCAAGGGCGTGCATGTCGTCACGGTCAACGACTATCTGGCGCGGCGCGACAGCGAGTGGATGGGCAAGGTCTATGCCGCGCTCGGCCTGACCTGCGGGGTCGTCTACCCCTATCAGCCCGAGGCCGAGAAGCGCGCCGCATATCTGGCCGACATCACCTATGCCACGAACAACGAACTGGGCTTCGACTATCTGCGCGACAACATGAAGGGCAGCATCGACGAGATGATGCAGCGTGGCCATTTCTACGCCATCGTGGACGAGGTCGACTCGATCCTTGTCGATGAGGCGCGAACGCCGCTGATCATCTCGGGCCCCAGCCAGGACCGCAGCGACCTCTACCAGAAGGTCGACGCCCTGATGCCGGAATTGACCGAGGCGCATTTCAAGCTGGACGAAAAAGCCCGCAACGCGACCTTTACCGAAGAAGGCAACGAGTTCATCGAGGGTCGGATGCGCCAGCTTGGCCTCTTGCCCGACGACCAGACGCTTTATGATCCCGAAAGCACCACGCTGGTGCATCACCTCAATCAGGCCCTGCGCGCCCACAAGCTGTTCCACAAGGACCAGAACTATATCGTGCGCGATGGCGAGGTGATGCTGATTGACGAGTTCACCGGCCGCATGATGCGCGGCCGCCGTCTTTCGGACGGCCTGCATCAGGCGATCGAGGCCAAGGAGCAGGTCCAGATCCAGCCCGAAAACGTCACGCTGGCATCGGTGACCTTCCAGAACTACTTCCGTCTCTATGGAAAGCTGGCCGGCATGACCGGCACCGCCATGACCGAAGCTGAAGAGTTCATGGAGATCTACAAGCTGGGCGTGGTCGAAGTGCCGACGAACCGCCCGGTGCAACGGATCGACGACCACGATCAGGTCTATCGCACCGCACGCGAGAAATATGAGGGCATCGTCAAGGCGATCAAGGAGGCCAACGAGAAGGGCCAGCCGATCCTTGTCGGCACAACCTCGATCGAAAAGTCGGAATTCCTGTCGGGCCTGCTGAAGCAGGAGGGCATCGCGCATAACGTGCTGAACGCCCGCCAGCACGAGCAAGAGGCCCAGATCGTCGCCGATGCCGGTCGGTTTGGCGCGGTGACCATCGCCACCAACATGGCCGGACGCGGCACCGACATTCAGCTGGGCGGCAATGTCGAGATGAAGGTGCTGGAGGCGATCACCGCCGATCCGCACCTGCACCCCGATGAGGTGCGCGCGCGCATCGAGGCGGAACATGCCGAAGAGAAGGCCAGGGTCCTGGCCGCCGGCGGTCTGTTCGTTCTTGGCACCGAGCGTCACGAAAGCCGCCGGATCGACAACCAGCTGCGCGGCCGCTCTGGCCGTCAGGGTGACCCGGGCCGGTCGTCCTTCTTCCTGTCGCTGGAAGACGATCTGATGCGCATCTTCGGGTCAGAGCGGTTGGAAAGCGTGCTGTCGAAGCTGGGGATGAAAGAGGGCGAGGCGATCGTCCACCCCTGGGTCAACAAGTCGCTGGAACGCGCTCAGGCCAAGGTCGAGGGGCGCAACTTCGACATCCGCAAACAGCTTCTGAAGTTCGACGACGTGATGAACGACCAGCGCAAGGCGATCTTCGCGCAGCGGCTGGAGATCATGCAGGCCGAGGATCTGTCCGAGATCGTGCAGGACATGCGCTATCAGGTCATCGATGATCTGGTCGAGGATTTCATGCCGTCGAAATCCTACCCCGAACAATGGAACACCGAAGGGCTCTACGCGGCTGCGATAGAGAAGCTGGGCTTGAACGTTCCGCTAATTGACTGGGCGCGTGAAGAGGGCGTGGATCAGGATGTCATCCGCGAACGTCTGGAAAAGGCCTCGGACGAGCTGATGGACGGGAAACTCGCCGCCTTTGGGCCTGAGAACATGCGCTCGATCGAAAAGCAGCTTCTGCTGCAGACGATTGACGGCAAGTGGCGCGACCACCTTTTGCGTCTGGAACATCTGCGCTCGGTCGTGGGCTTCCGCGGCTACGCACAGCGCGATCCGCTGTCGGAGTACAAGACCGAAGCCTTCACGCTGTTTGAAAACATGCTGGAAAGCCTGCGCGCAGAGGTGACGCAACGCCTAGCATTGATCCGGCCGATCTCGGCAGAAGAACAACAGGCGATGGTCGAGCAATACATGGCCCAACAGCGTGCGGCTGCGGCAGAGGCCGAGGCGCCGCCCGCGGCACCCCAGCCAGAACCGGCGCCTGCACAGGCGGCGGCTCAGCCTGATCCGGCCTGGTCGAACATCGCCCGCAATGACCCCTGCCCTTGTGGCTCGGGCGAGAAGTACAAGCATTGCCACGGCCGGCTTGCCTGATTTTCCGCGCAGATCTGAATCGAAACAGGGGCTTCGGCCCCCGTTTTGCCTTTAAGGGCTGGAAACATTCCCCGCTTTTGCCACGACTCGGCCAGATTCCGCCGATAGTTCTGACTGCGGAATCGCACAGGAGTGGTGCCATGAACCTGCAACGCCGACTTGCATTGGCTATATCGTTGCTTGCCGTAGGTCTTGGCACGGGCCACTTCGTGCAGTCGCGCGCGGCTGAGCGTGCAGAGACGACACCCAAACCCGAAAAGATCGAGCAACTGTCTGCCGGGACGGATGCCGCAACACTGAAGATCGACCCGCCTGCTGCCACCGGTGCCGTTCTGGCAACTGCCGAGGCCGTCACGGAAGAGAAATCCTGCCCGCTGCAACTCGACCTGTTGGCAAAGAGCCAGGCCATGATCGGCCTCTCTCTCAGCGCGCCCTGCCATGGTGACCAGCGTGTCGTCATCAAGCACGGTGGCCTTGCAATCACCGGGCGCACCACGCTTGACGGCAAGCTGACGCTTGATCTGCCGGCGATGGAGGAACAGGCCCGCGTCACCGTCAACTTCATCGACGGATCAGATGTGCTGGGACGCGTCGAGGTGCCCGAGGTGAAAGAGCTACACCGCTTTGCCGTGCAATGGATGGACAACGACCGCTTCGATCTGCAGGCCTATGAGGACGGCGCCGACTTCGGCACGCCCGGGAACATCAATATCACCAACACCGGATTCCCCGTAGACGGCACAGCCCCCAAGGGCGGGTACCTGACCGTGCTTGGGGACAGCAGCGTCAGCCTGCCGATGCAGGCGCAGATCTATACCTTCCCGCCTCAGGGCGAGGCCGAGGTGATGGTCGAGGCGGTGGTGACTCCCTCGACCTGCGGGCGCGAGATGCTGGGCGAGGCGGTCTCGTCGGTCGGCGGCAAGGTTTCCGTTTCGGATGTGACGCTCGCCATGCCTGACTGTAGTGTGCCCGGCGGGGTGCTGGTGTTGAAAAACATCGTGCCCGACATGGAAGTTGCTGTTAGGTAAGGGGCCGGTCAACAGACGGGTCACGGATGGTATTGCAGGTCTTGCGCGCGGCGGTCCTCGCCGCGCTTCTGGTTTCAGCGCAGGGCGTCAAGGCGCAAGACGTCACATTGACCGCGCGGGACGGATCTTTGTCGATCGAGGGTGCGCTGGTCGGATTTGACGGTGAATTCTACCGGGTGGATACCAAATATGGTCCACTGACCGTCGATGGAGAGGGCGTGATCTGCGAAGGTCCCGGATGTCCTGACATGACAGCAACCTTCGCGCATCTGCGCATCACCGGCGCGGCCGAGCAGGGCAGTCAGCTCTTGCCCGGATTGCTTCAAGCCTATGCCGCGACCCGTGGCCTGACCCTCTCGACAGACCCTTTGGACATGGGCTTTGTCGCGGAATTGAGCGACCCAGCCACCGGCACATTGCTCGCGCGGGTCACCTTCGCTCCTGCCACGCCCGAGGACTCGCGCGCAGCACTCCTGAAGGGCAGCGCCGACATGGCGGTCTCGCTGACCGCCGACAAGGGATTTGGTGCGCGACCGATTGCGCTTGATGCGCTGATCCCGATCGCTGCGCGCGACAACCGGCTGCCGCGCATTTCGACAGCCGATCTTGCGGCCGCGCTCTCAGGCAAGTTCGGCAACTGGAAGGAGGTCGGTGGCCCGGACATGCCGATCGCGCTTCATGCCCTGCGCCGCGATTCGTCCTTGCAAGAGGCACTGGCCGCGCGCCTAGGGCGTGATGTGGCCGCGGTGGTTGAACATGACAGCGCCGAAGCGCTGGCCGCAGCCGTCGCGCGTGACCCTTGGGCGCTTGCGATCACCGGCCAGTCGGCGCGGGGCGAGGCACGATCCCTGCCCATGACCGACAGCTGCGGCTTCCCTCTGATCCCCGCTCGCGCCTCGGTCAAGGCCGAGGACTATCCGCTGACCATGCCGGTCCAGTTGCTGACCCCGCGTCGGCGCCTGCCCCTGTTCGGGCGCGAGTTTCTGGAATTTCTGGACCATCCTGCCGCACAGGCCGCCGTTGCCAAAGCTGGCTTTGTTGACCGCACCCCGGAATCGCAGCCGATGACGGATGATGGTCTGCGCCTGCTGAACGCCATTATGGGTGCAGGCGACGATGTCAGGCTCGAGACCCTGAAACAGCTTGCGAATGTGATGCGCGACTCTGAGCGGCTGTCGCTGACCTTCCGCTTCGAGGATGGCTCCAGCACGCTGGATGCCAATAGTCGTGATAACCTGACGATGCTCGCCCGGATGTTGGCGACAGACGCTTTCCGCGGAGAGGAGGTCATCCTTGTGGGCTTCTCGGACGGATCAGGCAATGCCGAGGCCAACCTGCAACTGTCAGAAAGCCGGGCGATGGCGGTGCTGCAGTCCCTGACCGAAAAGGCAACCGACCTTCCCCCGGATCAGCCCTTGCCAGGCGTCATGGCCTTTGGTGAGGCTTTGCCGATGGCCTGCGACACCACCGCCGCTGGCCGCCGGTCAAACCGTCGGGTCGAGGTCTGGCTACGCCCCAAGGGGGCTACAGATAGCCAGACGCCCTGAAGCTCAGCTCCCGCTCTTTCCCGATGATCAGGTGATCGTGCAGAACGATGCCCAGCGTTTCGGCGGCATCACGGATCTGCGCGGTCATCGCAATATCGGCATCTGAGGGGGAAGGATCGCCCGAGGGGTGGTTGTGCACAAGGATCAACGCCGATGCATTCAGTTCCAGCGCACGCTTGACCACCTCGCGCGGATAGACCGGCACATGATCGACCGTGCCGCGCGCCTGTTCTTCATCGGCGACCAGAACATTCTTGCGATCCAGAAACAGGATGCGGAATTGCTCGGTCTCAAGATGCGCCATGGCAGTGTGGCAATAGTCCACAAGCGCGTTCCATGATGACAGAACGGGGCGCTGCATCACGCGCGCACGCGCCAGCCGCTGTGCCGCCGCCTCGACGATCTTCAGCTCTTGCACGACCGCATCGCCCACCCCCTTCACCGCCTGCAGCCGCGCGACCGGGGCCGAGATCACGCGGTTGAAATCGCCAAATGTATCGAGCAGCAGGCGCGCCAGCGGTTTGACATCCTGCCGGGGAATGGCCCGAAAAAGCACCAATTCCAGCAGCTCATAGTCCGGCATGGCCGCCGCCCCGCCCTCCATGAAGCGGCTGCGAAGGCGTTTGCGATGATCTGCGATGTACGACGGCAATCGCCCCGTTAGCGCGCCGCCCACCGCTTCATCCACGTCACCATTGGGCGCGAAGAGCGGAAGGGGGGCTTCTGAAAAGACGGGCGGGCGGTCTGACATGTCGCCAGCCTGGTGCACAAAAGTAAACGCGGGGTTAATCCCAGCCACCACCCCCAAGAATCGCTCCGCGTTCGGGCTTTCCTTTCCGAAATATCCTCGGGGGGTGAGGCGCGGCACGCGCCGAGGGGGCGCGAGCGCCCCCTGCGTCGTTACCGCAGCGCCGTCGTCGGGCTGTTCAGAAAGGCGAGCGTCTCTTCCAGAACGCCCTCGGCAAGGTCGCGGCCGATGATCACGATGCGGCTCTTGCGATCACCGCCGGGTGCGCGGGCAAGCTTCACCGGCGGGTCAAAGACATGCTGCACGCCGTGGATGGCATAGGGCTCGTCCTCGCCCTCCAGCCAGATCAATGCCTTGAAGCGCAGGATGTCAGGCCCGCGCAACTGGATCAGCGTGTCGATCCAGATGTTGAAAAGTCCCGGATGGATCGGCTGGTCGATGGTGGCCGAGACCGATCGGATGCGATCATCATGGCGCGCGGCAACCGGTGCTGCAGTGAAGGCCGCCCCGAAAAGCCCGTGCTGCGAGCCAAAGGTGGTCAGCGCCGGCAGAGGCTTGGGTGTGGAGGTCGCATTCACCCAGGCCTCGGCACCACTGGCCGCGCTGTCTTCCTTGGGCAACCCCAGTCCGAACAGCGCGCCCGGCGCGACCTGCCCACGCTCGGCCACGATCTGCCGGGCGGTGGGTGCTATGCCGCGCAGGCGCCGCTGGAACGCTGCAAGGGCCGCAGGCGTCACCAGATCGGCCTTGGTCACCACGATCAGATCCGCCATCGCGATCTGCGCCACGGCCTCAAACCCCTGATCGAGCGTCGCCGGCCCATGAGCGGCATCTGCCAGCGTGACCACACCATCCATGCGGTAGGCCTCGGCCAGCGCCGACTCGACCAGAAGCGTATGCAGGATCGGCCCGGGATCGGCGAGGCCTGACGTCTCGATCACAAGCCGGTCGAACTGGGCGGTTCCGGCACGGCGACGCTCTGACAGATCCGACATCGCACGGGTCAGGTCTCCGCGCACCGCGCAGCACATGCAGCCCGATTCCAGCAGCACCATTTCTTCGGTGGATTCCACGATCAGGTCGTGATCCAGCCCCACGTCCCCGAATTCGTTGATCAGCACCGCCACCTTTGCCATGCCGGGATTGGCCAGAAGCGCATTGAGCAGCGTGGTCTTGCCCGCCCCAAGATAGCCGGTGATCAGGGTGACGGGGATGCGGTCAACAGTCATGCGGGACTCCAGGGTCTTGGGGTCGCTGAACCTATCCCTCCCCGCACCGGAAGGCCAGAGGGGGGCATGTCGCCCGCAGACCGGAACAGGACGCAGACAGGCGCGCATCGGCGGCCAGCCCGCGCGACCTTCGGGCACAGAGATGGTGCCCGGCATCAAGGCCGGGTGAAAAGGGAACACGGTGCGGCGCCCCGGCGCCAAATCCGCGACTGCCCCCGCAACTGTAAGCGGAGAGCGCCCCCTGACCGCCACTGGCCGCAAGGCCGGGAAGGCAAGGGACGCGCGATGACCCGCAAGTCAGGAGACCTGCCATCGCTGACACCATCATTCGCCGGGCGGGGTGCCCCGGAAGGAGAGCGTATGAAGAGTTCCGCCGCGCGGCCCGCTGGGCCTGCCATGTCGTCGGTCCGCCGAATGTGCCAACTGTGTCCGCGCAATGGCGCGGCCTGCCAGCCCGGCGCCTATCTTGCGCGCCACCTGTCGGCTGCGATCGCCGCCAGCACACTGGAGGATGGTTTCGAGATATCGGGCACATTGACGGTTGACGATTGCGGCGGCACCTGCCGCCTTGCCTGGCGCGCCTCGACCGAAGGGGTCTGGGTCTTCGGGGATGTGCCCGAGGGTGCCGGGATTGAGACGATGATCACCGGCACCGATGCGGGGGCTTCGGCACTGGGCGGTGCATCGCGGGTCCTGGCGCCCCCGGCGGAACTGCACTGAGAGCCGTTATTCGCCGGCAGGCGCTTCGAGCAGCACGCTGGCTGCGACTTCAGATGACCGGAGCATGTCCTCCAGCGTCAGCGATTCGATGATCAGAAGGTATGACCAGAACACCTCGGCAAAAACCT
This sequence comes from Gemmobacter aquaticus, assembly GCF_007859075.1. GTDB lineage: Bacteria > Pseudomonadota > Alphaproteobacteria > Rhodobacterales > Rhodobacteraceae > Gemmobacter > Gemmobacter aquaticus. Next base: position 46,904 of record NZ_VOAK01000025.1, on the reverse strand, counting down.
TGCGGATGCGGCAGCTCGCCTCGTCCGTACAGTCCTCGCAGCGTTGGTAGGACCGGCGCGACAGGCAGGGCAACGGGGCGATCGGCCCGTCAATCAGCCGCAGCATTTCCGAGATCGAGATATCCCGCGGCGCCTTGATCAGGCTATAGCCACCCGAGCGGCCCCGGATCGAGGCGATGGCCCCGGCGTTGCGGATCTCAAGCAGGATATGTTCCAGAAACCGCTTGGGCGCACCCGAACGCTTGGCGATCTCTTCGATCGTCAAGGGTTGCGGAGAGGGGCGCGCGGCCTCGTCGGCAAGGGCCAGAAGCGCCTTGAGGGCGTATTTCATCTTCTGCGTGATCATGACTTTGCGTAAGCCCACAGCGCGCGGGAATCAATTCATCCCGCGCAAAATCACGACCTGAACCCGTATATTTCTTAGATGCTGAGCGCGCCTTGCAACGCCTGCCGGGTCAGCCCTTCCTTCGGATGGGTCAGGGTCACCTCGCCGCGCTTCAGGACGTAGAAGTGGTCGCCAAGATCATAGGCAAAATCAAAGTACTGCTCGACAAGGATGATCGCCATGTTGCCCTTGGCCTTCAGATACTGGATCACACGGCCGATCTGCTGAATGATATTGGGCTGAATGCCCTCGGTCGGCTCGTCCAGCAACAGGACTTTCGGGCGCATGATCATGGCTCGCGCGATCGCAAGTTGCTGCTGCTGGCCACCCGACAGATCGCCCCCGCGACGATGGCCCATCTCTTTCAGCACCGGGAAAAGATCATAGATTTCATCGGGCACCTTGTGTTCCGATCGCGGCAGAAGCGCAAAGCCGGTTTCAAGGTTCTCCTTGACCGTCAGCAATGGAAAGATCATCCGCCCCTGCGGCACCACCGCAAGCCCGCGCCGCGCCATCTGTTGCGCGGGCAGGATGGGCAGGCTTTCACCGTCCAGCGTAACGCTTCCGGCCGTGCGTGGATGCGTGCCCGCCAATGCCTTCAGAAGCGAGGTCTTGCCCACGCCATTTGTGCCCATGACGCAGGTCACAACACCTGCCCGCGCCTCGATATCGATCCCGTGCAGAATCTGGCTGCCGCCATAGTGCAGGGTCAGGCCTTGGGTTGTCAGCATTCTCAGCGCCCCAGATAAACTTCGATGACGGCAGGGTTCTTGGTCACATGGTCAAGACTGCCCTCTGCCAGGACCGAGCCTTCGTGCAGCACGGTGACCTTGCAGTTCAATCGCCGGATGAATTCCATGTCGTGCTCGACCACGACGACGGCGCGGGTTTTCGCAAGCTCCACCAGAAGGGCGGTGGTCTGCTCGCGCTCGATGAAACTCATGCCTGCCGCAGGTTCGTCAACCAGCAGCAGCCGCGGTTCCTGCGCCAGCAGCATCGCGATCTCCAGCCATTGCTTCTGGCCGTGGCTCAACTCGCCTGCCTTGCGGGCAAGTTGAGACCCCAGCCCCACCTGCCCGGCCAGATCGGCGACGCGGGTCCGGTCGGCTGCCGTCTCGCGCCAGAAGAGCACCCGCCACGGTGCGCGATTGGCCTTAAGCGCGAGCATCAGGTTCTCGGAGACCGTCTGATCCTCGAAAACGGTGGGGCGCTGGAACTTTCGACCGATCCCGGCACGGGCGATTTGCGCCTCGGACATCTTCAGCAGGGACCGCGGGGTTTCGCCAAAGGTGACGCTCCCCTCGTCGGGCCGGGTCTTGCCGGTGACGATATCCATGAAGGTGGTCTTTCCCGCTCCATTCGGCCCGATCACCGCGCGCAACTCTTGCGGGCCGATCGCGAAGGACAGGTTGTTGATGGCGCGGAAGCCGTCAAAGGTAACGGAGACGCCAGAGACCTCGAGAAGTGCACTCATTCCTGCGCCTCCCTTTCCTGCAGGGAACCGGCATCGGGTCCAAGGTCGGCGCCATGCCGTTCCGGGGTGCCGATATGGGCGAACCGGTCGAAAAGCCCGCCGATGCCTTTGGGCGCAAACAGGGTAACCAGCACGAACGAGAGGCCCAGAAGCACCGTCCACCAGTCAACCCAGTGGATCGTGTAGAACCCCAGCGGGATCGACGGCGCGGTGCCACCCGTGAACCACGAGGACAGAAGCGAGACGAAAGCCGCCCCGATCACCGCGCCATAAAGCCGGCCCCGCCCGCCGATGGCCACCCAGACCGCCAGATAGATCGAGGCGATGGGCGCAAGTTCGGCCGGGTTGATGATGCCCGCCTGCGGGTAGTAAAGCGCGCCCGCGATGGCCGCGATCATCGCGGTCAGCGTAAAGACGAAGAGCTTGTAACCCTCGACGGGGTAGCCAAGGAATCGCAGCCGCTGTTCGTCATCGCGGATGGCGCGCAGGGCGCTGCCGAATTTTCCTGCGGTGATCCAGGCAAGGGTGACATAGCCTGCCGCAAGCAGCGCGGCCGAGGCGAGGAAGAAACTGATCGACAGCGTCGATTGCGGCACCTCGCCAAGGCCCGGCAGGTTTTGCAGCCCCGAAAGCCCGTTATTGCCGCGCAGGCCCGAGTCGTTCTGAAAGAGATAGAGCGCCAGCGCCAGCGTCATCGCCTGTGTCAGGATCGAGAGATACACCCCGTTCACCCGCGCACGGAAGGCAAGCCAGCCGAATATCAAGGCAAAAAGCCCCGGCACAATAAGGACAAGGGGCAATTGCAGCCATGCACTATGGGCAAAGGACCATACGACTGGCAGTTCCGACGCGCCGACCACACCGAAGATCTGTGTCGCCACGCCTTGCGCAACTTCGTCCGGCGTTGCGGGGATAGGGCTGCCGGCAAGGGACTGCACCACGATCTCTTCGGTGCGGGCATACATCAGCCACATGCCCAGCATGTAGCCGCCAAGCGCGAAGAAGGCCATGTGGCCGAGAGACAGGATGCCGGTATAGCCCCAGATCAGATCCATCGCGAGGGCAACGAGGCACAGGCAGAGCGTCTTGCCCAAAACCTTGACGAAGGCCGTGGGGATCAGGCCGAGGCCGAACCCCTCTGCCAGCAGGGTGACCACAAGCGTAAAGGCCGAAAGGATCAGCAGGAACCACAGGACCGAGGGATTGCGCGCAAGAAAGCTACGGGTCATGCCGGGGCCTTTCCGGTTGATGCGAGGGGCGTCACACCCCCCGCGCGCCCCGTCAGGTTTTCGGGCCAGAGTGAAGGGATATAGCGTGGGGTGCTTGCGAACATGGGATCAGTCTCCGGCCGCGCGTCCCTTGAGGGCGATGATCCCCCGGGGACGGAACTGGATGAACAGGATGATGAAGAGGATCATGTAGGTTTGTGCGGCCAGCGTATTGGCCGGATTGAGCCACTCGATCACCTTCTGGAAGCCGCCGATCATGGCAGCGCCGGCCAGCGCCCCCCAGATGTTGCCGACACCACCAACCACAACGGTCATGAAGCTTTGCACGATGTAGTCGGAGCCAAGCTCGGACGTGACCTTGGCAAAGAGCCCGATGGCCACACCGGCGATTCCCGCGATGCCAGAGCCCAGCCCGAAGGTCAGCATGTTGATGCGACCGGGATCGATCCCCATGCTGGCGGCCATCGCGGGGTTCTGCGTGACGGCACGCACCTCAAGCCCCAGCCGGGTCCGCTTCATCAGCCACAGGAAGAAGCCCAGGAACAGAAGCGCCAGCACGAAGATCGCGATGCGGATATAGCTGATCGAGATCACATCATTGAAGACCAGCGCCCCATCGAGCCAGGCGGGTGAGGTCAGCGGACGGGCCTGCGTGCCAAAGATGTTCTTCGCGATCTGCTGAAGCGCGATCGAGATGCCGAAGGTTGCAAGCAGCGTCTCAAGCGGTCGGCGATAAAGGTGGCGGATGACCAGCCGCTCCATCGCGACGCCCGCCATGAAGGTGACGGCAAAGGCCATCGGCAGCGCGACAATGATGGAAACCGTATAGTTCGGGATCAGTTGCTGCACGACGTAGCCGGTATAGGCACCCATCATGATGAACTCGCCATGCGCCATGTTGATCACGCGCATGACGCCGAATGTGATGGCAAGGCCGATGGCCGCGAGGAAGTAGATCGAGGCAAGCGACAGCGCATCAAGCGCGAGATCCGTCGCCGTCATCAGACCGACGCGGGTATCGATGCTGCCCAGCGTCGCTCGCGCGGCAGAGGTGATCCGGGCATCGGGCTGGGTGTATTCGTCAAAGAAGACATGCGCCTGCAACGCGGCGTCAACCTCGGCATCGGTTGCGGCGGTCGGCACCGTGCCCGCCTTCTCCATCGCCTCATAGGCGCGATCGCGCCCTTCGCGGGTGGCCAGATCAGCCACGGGAACGCCCGCCACCTGACCATTTGACAGGTTCGCGGCAAGGGCCGCTTTCTGCGCCTCGGACGTCAGGCGCGCAGGGGCGAGGTTCGCCGCGACCAGCAGGTCATAGGCCTCAACCTCTGTCAGATCGGAGCCGGGGCGCAAGGTGGCTGCGATATTGGCGCCTTCGGGCAATGCAATGGCAGCCTTGCGCGTTGTGGCAAGCAGGGGGTTCAGCGCGGCGCGCACGTCGAGCGCAGTATCGCCCCGGAAGCTTTCTATGGCCGCAACCCGCGCTTCGATATCCGGGTCGAATTGCAGGGTCAGGAAACGTTCGAGCCGTTCTTTGCGGGCTCTGAGCACCGGATCGGCCTCTGTGGCAATCGCCGCGCGCAGGGGCTCTAGCTGGGTCTCTGACGGTGATTTGGCAATGGCATCCAGCGCGCGGGCACGCTGGGCCGGATCGGGGTCTGACAGGGTGAATTGCACAAGCGCCGCCCCGATCAGCTCGCGCACGCCCGCATTGGGCTTCAACTCTACCATATCTGCCTTGAGGGCGGTACCGGCGGGGGCACCGTCGAGGCCCGTCAGCGCCCAGCCCTCATCCGCCTTTTCCAGAATGAAGAAGGCGCCATCGGCCTTGCGCTGACCCAGCTTGCGCTCGGCCCAGGCGGCCAGCATCCGCGCGGCGGCGGGATCGCCCGTGGCCACGATCGCATCGATCACCGGCCCGATGGATTGACGCGAGGGCTTTTCGATCTTGGCCCGCTCGGTTGCCAGAACCTCGGGCAGGCCCTGGGCGAAGACCGGCAACGCCAGACAGACCGCCATCACCAGCGGCAGAAGTATGCGGAACATGCGGACCCCGTCAAAAATGGGCGAGGGGGCAGTACCCCCTCGCGGCTCGGCTCAGTAGTTCGACGTCAGCTGCACGCAGGTCTTGGTCTCGGTGTTGTACATGCCGCACTTCAGGTCTTTCCAATCCGACTCCAGCACCGCAGAGGCGGGCAGGAAGTCGGTCCAGGCGTCGCCCGGAACCGGCTCGGTCTGGCTGATGATGTCGAACTGGCCATCGGCGCGGATCTCGCCGATCAGCACGGGCTTGGTCAGGTGGTGGTTGGGCAGCATCTCGGCCACGCCGCCCGTCAGGTTCGGGAACTTCTGGCCGATCATGGCCTCGATCACCGGATCAACGGCTGTGGTGCCTGCCTGGGTCACTGCATTCACCCACATGTTGAAGCCGATGTAATGGGCCTCCATCGGGTCGTTGGTGACGCGCTTGTCGTCCTTGATGAAGGCCTTCCACGCTTTGATGAACTCGGCATTCTCCGGCGTGTCAGCCGACATGAAGTAGTTCCATGCGGCAAGGTGGCCAACGAGGTTCGAGGTATCCAGACCCGACAGTTCCTCCTCGCCGACCGAGAAGGCGACGACCGGGATGCGGTCTGCGGTCACACCCGCTGCCGCGAGCTCCTTGTAGAAGCCGATGTTGGCATCGCCGTTGATCGTCGAGACGACGCCGACCTTCTTGCCGTCCGCGCCAAGGGCCACGACATCGGCCACAATCTTCGACCAGTCGGAATGGCCGAAGGGGGTGTAGTTCACGAAGATGTCCTCTTTCGGGATACCCTTCGAGATCAGGTAGCTTTCGAGGATGTTGTTCGTGGTGCGCGGGTACACATAGTCGGTGCCAAGCAGCGCAAACTTCTGTACTCCAAGCTCGTTCAGATAGTAGTCGACGGCCGGGATTGCCTGCTGGTTCGGCGCGGCGCCGGTGTAGAAGACGTTCTTCGAGCTTTCCTCACCTTCGTACTGCACCGGGTAGAACAGAAGGCCGTTCAGCTCTTCAATGACCGGCAGCACCGATTTGCGGCTGACGCTTGTCCAGCAGCCGAACATCACGTCGACCTTCGACACGGTCAGAAGCTCGCGCGCCTTTTCGGCGAAAAGCGGCCAGTCCGAAGCCGGATCAACCACCACCGCCTCAAGCTTGCGGCCCAGAAGACCGCCCTTGGCGTTCTGAGCCTCGATCAGCATCAGCATGGTGTCTTTGAGCGTGGTTTCCGAAATTGCCATGGTTCCGGACAGCGAGTGCAGGATGCCGACCCGGATCGGCTCTTCCTGTGCAAAGGCAAAGCGCGGCGACACGACCGGTGCGGCGATCGCGGCGGCAACAGTTGCCAAAAGCGTGCGACGTGTGAAGTTCATGAAGGTTCCCCCGTTGCAAGCCGCCCCCGACCGGGGACTGCGCGTCAGCGGCCCCGTTTCTGCAAGCGGCAATCCTGTCTGTTTCTCCGCACCGGATTTCGCCCGCGCGGCTTCCCTGTTCTTCGGCCCCGCGTTCTTGCGTGTCGTGGCCGCAGGGAGAGCAAACAGACTCGGATTTGTGCAATCAACGCACATGCTGCGACGCAGCGCCTGCTGCCCTGCGCCCTGCGCCGCTTTGCCCGAAAAAAGGGCAGATTTTTCGACCTTGCTCAGATTGCAGACATCAAATCCAGCACCTCCGCAGGGGAATTGCCTCGATGCACAAGCATTGCGCAGCAGCAAGAACGCAAAAAGGCCGGGACTGACCCGACCTTTTTCACGCTGCCTAAAGCTGAAACGTCTCAGCCCATGCGTTCTGAGGCGTAGGAGCCGGGCGAGGCCGGGAACACGACTGTCTTGTTGCCGTTCAGGAAGACGCGGCGATGCACATGGGCGTGGATGGCGCGCGACAGGACCGCAGCCTCGACATCGCGGCCAAGCGAGACATAGTCTTCATTCGACTGGGCATGGCTCACGCGGATGATGTCCTGTTCGATGATCGGGCCTTCGTCCAGATCGGCGGTCACGTAATGCGAGGTTGCCCCGATCAGCTTCACGCCTTTTTCAAAGGCCTGCTTGTAGGGGTTTGCGCCCTTGAACGACGGCAGGAACGAGTGGTGGATGTTGATGATCCGCCCCGACATTTCCTTGCACATCTGATCCGACAACACCTGCATATAGCGCGCCAGAACGATCAGCTCGGCCCCCGAGTCGCGCACGATGCGCATCTGCTCGGCCTCGGCCTGCGGTTTGTTCTCTTTGGTAACCTTGACGCAGTAGTAAGGAATGTCGTGGTTCACCACGACCTTTTGATAGTCCATGTGGTTCGAAATCACCGCGACGATATCAATCGGCAGCGCCCCGATGCGCCAGCGGTAGAGCAGGTCGTTCAGGCAATGGCCAAAGCGGCTGACCATGATGATGACCTTCATCTTCCGCGATTCGTCATGGAAGTCGAAGTTCATCGAGAACTTCTTGGCGGTTTCGCCAAAGCCCGCCTTCAGCTCGTCCAGCGACTTGCCCTGCTGCGAGGTGAAGCTGACGCGCATGAAGAACTGGCCGGTCTCCAGATCGTCATATTGCGAGCTGTCGGTGATGTTGCAGCCGCTGTCGGCCATGTAATTGGCGATGGCGGCAATAATCCCGCGGGTCGACGGGCAGGTGACAGTGAGGGCGAATCTGGACATGGGCATCCTCTGGGTCTCTATGCATCGGTTCTACACTGCGCCACAAAGGGCATCTGCGGCGTAGAACGTCACTCCGACGCGCATAACCGTCATTGCTGTCGTCCGAGTGCAAGCCCGATCGGTGGGCTTGCCTGCGATTGGCGGCGGCGGTTACAGATTCGCTGCCTCCGGGATCGGCCGGACGCTGGCCCGGAAAAGGACTGACATGCCTCTCCCATTCTCATTCGCGACGGCAACCGAGATCCTGTTTGGACGGGGTCAGGCAAATTCCGCGCCGGGCCGGGTGGCGGCACTCGGGAAAAGGGTCTTGCTGGTACTGGGTGGCAATCCCACACGAAGCGAGGCGCTGGCAAAGGGTCTTGCGGCGGCGGGATGCGCGGTCGAACGCTTTGCAGTGACCGAGGAACCCGATACCGCGATCATCGAATCCGGCGTCACGATGGCCCGCGCGACCGGGGCCGAGGTAGTGGTGGCTCTTGGCGGCGGGGCGGTCATCGATGCGGGCAAGGCCATTGCGGCACTTGCCCCCGCCACCCGCCCGATGATCGACCATCTGGAAGTTGTTGGCGCGGGTCTGCCGCTCGATCACCCGCCCCTGCCCTTCGTGGCGCTGCCGACCACTGCCGGGACCGGCGCCGAGGTCACACGCAACGCCGTGATCGCGGTCAAAGAGCACGCCCGCAAGGTCAGTCTGCGGGATGCGCGGATGCTGCCCCGGATTGCGATTGTTGATCCCGCTCTGACCGATGGCTGCCCGCGGGCGATCACGCTGGCCTCGGGCCTTGATGCGATCACGCAGGTGATCGAGCCCTATGTCTGCACCCGCGCCAATCCATTGACCGATGCGCTGTGCCGCGATGCGATACCGCGCGGTCTGTCTGCGCTGATCCGTCTGATGCAGGCCGAGGATGCGCAGGCGCGCGATGAGATGGCATGGGTCAGCCTGTGCGGTGGGCTAGCGCTTGCCAATGCGGGGCTGGGCGCTGTGCATGGGCTGGCGGGGCCGCTTGGTGGCATGACGGGCGCAGCCCATGGCGCGATCTGTGGCGTGCTGCTGCCGCATGTCCTGATCGCCAATCGCGCGGCGGTCACCGATGCGGCATTGGCCGCGCGACTGGACCAGGTGGGCCGCTGGATAGCCGCGGCATTTGATCGCACCGACGGCGCGCTCGGCCCCGCCGCAGCGCATTTAGCCGATTGGGGACGCGCCAGCGGCCTGCCCGGATTGACCGCACTTGGCGTCGACGCCGCCGTGATGGCCGCCGCGGCAGAGGCCGCCGCCACGTCGTCCTCGATGAAGGCGAACCCCGCGTCGTTGTCCGCCGAGGTACTTCTTTCGGTCATGCGCGCCGCCGCCTGATTGCACAGCGAACGGGCGTTTGCACGCGATACGATCAACTTCGCAGGATTGATCAAAAAGAGGCTGTTGCCCTGCACAAAGTTTGTTCTAGGGTGAGCGCAAGCTGGTCGATCAGGGATTCACGTCCATCTGCGACGCCAGCTTGAACTTGCGGCCCTGGGGCCGTCCGAGAAGCCGCAGTCAGAAAAGAAACTTGCGGTCCAACACTGGGAGCCAACGAATGAAGAAACTGCTCGCCCTGTCCACCGCCCTGTCGGCCGTGGCCCTGTCTGCTTCGGCGGATGTGACGGTCATGTCCTGGGGTGGTTCCTATGCCACCAGCCAGATTGAAGCCTATATCAAGCCCTACACCGCCCAGACCGGCGTCAAGGTCACCATGGTTGATGCCGACAACCCGGCCACCCCGGTGAAGGCCATGGTCGAGGCCAACAACGTCACCGTCGACGTTGCCGACGTCGAATACGCCGACGCGATTCGCCTCTGCGACGAAGGCATGCTGGAAACCATCGACCCCGCAATTCTGCCGGCTGCCCCCGATGGCACCCCTGCAACCGAAGACTTCCTGCCGGGCGCGCTGACCGATTGCGCGGTGTCGACCATCGTGTTCTCGACGGTCTATGCCTATGACACGACGAAGTTCCCGGAAGGCCCGACCACGATGGCGGATTTCTTCGATCTCGAGAAATTCCCGGGCAAGCGCGCCATGCGCAAAGGCGCCAAGGCGAACCTCGAAATGGCTCTGATGGCCGATGGCGTCCCGGCTGCCGAGGTCTATTCGGTGCTCGAGACCCCCGAAGGCGTCGATCGCGCGTTCTCGGTTCTGGACAAGATCAAGAAGGACACCATCTGGTGGGAAGCCGGCGCACAACCGCCGCAACTGCTGGCCGATGGCGAAGTCGCAATGACCACCGCCTATAACGGCCGGATCTTTGCCGCCGCCGTGTCCGAGGGCAAGCCGTTCCAGACCGTATGGGATGGTCAGGTCTTCGAATACGACCTCTTCGTGATCCCGAAGGGCGCGCCGAACCTGGAAGAAGCCAAGAAGTTCCTGGCCTTCGCGACCGACACCCAGCGTCTGGCCGATCAGGCCAAATGGATCAGCTATGGTCCCGCACGCAAGTCGTCGGCCTCGCTGGTCGGGCTCTATTCCGACGGCAAGACCGAGATGGCACCGCACATGCCGACCAACCCGGACAACATGAAGAACGCGCTGCCGTCGTCCTATGAGTTCTGGGTCGACCGTGACGCCGAGCTGAACGAGCGTTTCAACGCCTGGCTCGCCGCCAACTGATTGCGTGACTGCCTTGGCCCCGCTGTGAGCCAGGCATTCGCCACCAAAACCCAGTCATGGCCGGCTTGTGCCGGCCATGGCCTTTTCAGGGCATGAATTTTCATGCGACCGTCACGGATCTGTGCAACCTGCGGCCTTTTCTGCCGCCTCAAGGTATTTCAATCGATGGAGACCAGAATGGTTTTGAAATCTGCAACTCTTACCGCCATGCTCGCTCTGACCGCCGGCGCCGCCCTGGCAGACCCCAAACCCGTGAATGCTGTCACATTCATCCGGGCGGAAAGTGACCGCTACATGGGGAACATGGTTGCCGCGCAGGGGCTGGGCAAAATGGTCCACGAACGCACGACGACCCCGCTCGACAAGCAATCCATCATCCGCATGAACCTCGACACGCTCTACTCCTCGGGCGTCTACGACTTGTCGGCGGGGCCGGTCACGGTGACCCTGCCCCCGGCCGATCCCAAGCGCTATGTCGCCCTGCAGATCGTGTCGCAGGATCACTTGACGCCCGCAGTGCTGCATGAAGGAACGCATACGATCACGCAGGAAGAGGTCGGAACCCGCTATGTCGCACTTCTGGTGCGGGTGTTCCTCAATTCTTCCGATCCTGACGATCTGGCACGTGTTCATGCCGTGCAGGATTCGATCAAGGTCGAACAGGCCGCGGCCGGCACCTATGAGGCCGTGGACTGGGACAAGACCTCGCTTGATGCAGCACGCAATGCGCTGCTGAGCCTTGGCGCACTGGGGGACGCGGGCTTTGGCATCCCGATGGGCACGAAGGACGAGATTGACCCGATCGCGCATCTGGTGGCAACCGCAGCTGGCTGGGGCCTGAATCCGCCGACCGAGGCTGTCTACAAGATGGTCACCCCCGCACAAAACGATGGCAAGACGCCGCATCAGGTGGTGATGAAGGACGTCCCCGTCGATGCCTTCTGGTCGGTCAGCGTCTATGACAAGGACGGCTTCTTTGCGCCGAACAGCCTGAACGTGAATGCCCTGAACAGCGTCAGCGCCAAGGCGGCCGCCGATGGTAGCCAGACCATCCGTTTTGGCGGTTGCGACGCGGGCGTGGAGAACTGCATTCCGATCACCGAGGGCTGGAACTACACGCTGCGGCTCTATCGTCCGCACGCCGAGGTGATCGATGGCAGCTGGACCGCACCGGTGGCCGAGGTGGTTCAATAACCGAGCCGTTGCGCGCCACCCTTAAGCGGGTGGCGCGACAGCAGGACGAACTGCCCATCATCTGCCTTTTCGCCAAAGAGGCACAGATCCTCGATACGGTAGGGCCGGGGCAAGACCTCGTTGAACCATGCCCGCAGGATCGGCGTGGCCCGGTCTGTAAGTTCCGGCGATAGCCGGTCTGTCAGCGTCATGTGAAAGCGGAACTCTTCCAGTACGTAAGGATAGCCCCAGAGGGCGAGCAGCTCTCGCTGCCGTGGCGTCAGGCGTTCTGGCCGCCTGCGGGCGATCTCAGCCTCGGTCAGCGGGGCACGAAAGGGATCGAGTGCGCACACAACCTCGGCCGCCAGATCCTGCAAGGCCGCACTCTCCGCTTCGGGGACTAGCGCAAGAAATCCGCCTAGCGGGCGCATCTCCAGCCCGGTCAGGACTACCGGTGGCAACCGGGCGGCCAAGGCGTCAAGCGCTTGCACAAGCCCCTCGACGGTCTGACCTTCGCGCAGTCGAAATGGCGGCTTGATCGTCGCATGAAAGCCGTATCGGCGGGGCTCACCGGTCATCTCCCCGGCTGGCAGGCCCAGGTCAGGGTGCGGCGCAACCTGACCGCGCTCGGCATCCCAGCCCAGCCAATCCGCGGCGCGACGGGCGAGCCCTCCGGCCGGTGGGGCGTGGTAGATGGCATAACGACGGATTTCGGTCATGGTCTGCCCTGCGATGCGAATGGCCGCAACCTGCCTTAATCGCAGGCATTTTGCGACGGAAATCCGCATCGGGGACGTGAGTGCTGGCGATCGCTGCGAAATGCTTCGGCCTGTCACCCCGCTGTCGCCTAACCTTCACACAGGTGACGCGCGCATAGGTCAGTGTCCCGGCAAGAAGGCGCATAACCGAACCGGTCATCGGAGCCCGCTCATGGACCTTGCCCAGCCGACACTGCATCATCGCGCCCTGTTCCTGTCGGATCTGCATCTGGGCGCGATGGGAAGCCGGGCTGATCGGTTGCTGGAGTTTCTGCGCGGGGTCAGTGCCGATACGATCTATCTGGTGGGCGATGTGCTGGATCTGTGGCACCCGCGCCGTCCGGTCTGGGGTCAAGCTGAGGAAGCGGTGCTCAGCCTGCTGTCTGATCGCGCCGATCGCGGGACACGGGTGGTCTATCTGATCGGCAACCACGATGCCGCGGCGCTGGCCGACCGGCGCCGCCTGCCCCCCAGTTTTGAAATCGCGCTGGAATGCCTGCACCGGGCCGGGAATGGGCGCTCCTATCTCGTGTTGCACGGTGACGTGGCGGATGCGCGCATCTTCCGTTCGCACCTCTCGACCCGGATCGGCAGCTGGACGAACAGCGGCCTGCGCCGTCTGGACCTCGCCCTGTCACGCCTGCGCCGCCAGAGCCGCGTCGAGCAGCGCAGCCTGATCGAGGCGGCACTCGCCGGAGTGAACGCGCTGATGGCGCTTGGGTCGCGGCACGAGCGGCGGTTGATCGCCATGGCCCGCGCGCTTGGTCAGGACGGGGTGATCTGCGGCCATTTTCACAAACCCATGCTGCACCACGACCACGGGCTGACCTACGCCAACTGCGGCGACTGGATGGACAGCTTTACCTCGGTGGCCGAAGATGCGGATGGCCATCTGAAGCTGGTCCGCTGGCAGGGCGTGTCTCAGGACGCGCGTGCAGGTCAGGACGATCCTACCCTTGTCGGGGCTGCACGATGATCCTCTGGACGATCGCAATTTTCGGCGGACTGCTTTTGCTGGCGCACTGGGTATCGACCCTCATGGTCATGCGTCGCTTGCGCCGCGCACCAGAGGTCGCCGAACCCGCGGCGGGCTGGCCGCGCATCACGCTGCTGCGCCCGGTCTGCGGACTCGACCCTCAGGATCGCCAGAGCTTCGCCTCCAGCTTTTCCCAGACCTATCCCGATTGGGAGCTGATCTTCTGCGTCGCCCACCCTGATGACCCGGCCATTCCGGTTCTGCGTGAACTGATCGCCGCGCACCCGCATGTGCCTGCGCAACTGCTGATCGGTGAGACCCGGCTGACCGGGAATCCGAAGCTGAACAACCTGTTGAAGGGGTGGGATGCCGCAACCGGCAGCTTTGTCGCGATGAGCGATTGCAATGTGCTCTTGCCGACCGACTATCTGCGCCAGCTTGCCGCCAGATGGCGCCCCGACACGGGGCTTGTCAGCGCGCCGCCGCTGGCAACGCAACCGAGCGGACTTTGGGCTGCGGTCGAGGCCGCGTTCCTGAACGGCAATCAGGCGCGGCTGCAACTGGCGGCCGACTGTCTTGGCGCGGGCTTTGCGCAAGGCAAGACGCTGATGTGGCGCAAGGCGGATCTCGATGCGGTGGGCGGATTGCCCGCGCTGGCCCGCGATCTGGCCGAAGACGTGGCCTGCACCAAGGTGGCGCACGCCATGGGCCGCAAGGTGCACCTGACGACACGGCCTTTCCCGCAACCGATCGGGCAGCGCAGTGCGGGCGCTGTCTGGGCGCGGCAGTTGCGCTGGTCAAAAGTGCGGCGCGCGGGCTTTCCCGGCATGTTCCTGCTGGAGCCGCTGAATGGCCCGCTGATCCCCTTTGCCGCCCTTGCCCTGCCTGTGCTGTCGGGTGCGGCGCCGGCCGCCGCATTGATCGCCCTGCCCGCGCTTTGGTATCTGCCCGAGTGGGCGCTGGCCCGCGCGGGTGGCTGGCGCTTCGGCGGGATCGACCTTTGCGCTGCAGTCATCCGCGATGCGCTGTTGCCCGCGCTGTGGTGTGCCAGCCTTGGCCGTCAGGGGTTTGACTGGCGCGGCACGGCGATGGCGGCGTCTGAGGCCCGCAACGACGCGATGCCCACGGTGTGACATGGACGATATCTGGGCAGAGGTGATGCGGCTGGTCTCGATCTGGGGACTGTGGGTTCTGCTGCCGGTCACGATCATCGAGGGGCCGGTCGCAACCGTGATCGCAGGCTGGCTGATCAAGATCGGGGCACTGCCGATCCTGCCGACCTTTGCCGCTGTTCTGGCAGGCGACGTGATCGGTGATCTGCTCTACTACGCCCTGGGCCATCAGGGCCTGCGCCGCATGCCGGAACGCTGGCGCGCTCGGCTGGGCCTGAACGAGCGGCGCATCATGGCGCTCAGCGCGCGCTTCGACCGTGACGGCATGGCCTTTCTGATCGCGGCCAAGCTGACCCATGGCGCCGGCGCCCCGGTTCTGGCGGCCGCAGGGATGGCAGGCATGCGGATCTTGCCCTTCCTGTTTGCCAACACGGCCGCAGGTGGCGTGAAGGCCGCAGCCCTTCTGACGGTGGGCTATATCCTCGGGCAAGAGGCGGTGCTGGGCTGGCTTCTACCCGCAGCGGGGCTGATCGCGGCCCTCGTTCTTCTTGTCAGCCGCAGGCAGAGGCCGCTCGCATGACCCGGATCAGCTGCATCATCCCCGCCTGGAACGAGGCCACACGAATCGGTGCCGTGCTGTCGGTCGCCCTTGATCACCCGATGATTGACGAGGTGATCGTGGTCGATGATGCGAGCATCGATGATACCGCTGCGGTGGTGGGCGCCTTTCCCGCGGCGCGGCTGATCCGTCAGCCCATGAACGCAGGCAAGACGCGGGCTGTCGCGACGGGTGTTGCGGCGGCGCGGGGCGATCATGTGCTTCTGCTCGATGCAGACCTGCAGGGGCTGACGCCAGATGCGATCACGGCGCTGGTGATGCCGGTCGTGCGCAAGAAGGCGGATACCACGATCTCTCTGCGTGGCAATGCCCCGGCGCCATGGCGGGCCATCGGGCTCGATTACATCTCGGGCGAACGGGTGGTGCCGAAGGGACTGCTGGCGGGGCTGGAACCACAGGCCCGCTTTGGGCTTGAGGTTGCGATGAACCAGCGCATCCTCGCGCAGCGCCTGCGGCTGACCATCGTGCGCTGGCCTGCCGTGCGCAGCCCGCTGAAGGCGGAAAAGATGGGGCTTTGGCGCGGTCTGCGCGCCGATGCGGGCATGATGCGCGACATCTTCCGCACCATCGGGCCGACGACGGCAGCCGCGCAGATCTTGGGGATGCGCCGGTTGGCACGGCAGGGTTAGCGCCTATTCGGCAGGCTCGGGCACCCGGCGCCGCCGGATCAGCATGTGCCCGCCCACCAGCGCGCCATAGATGACCCCGCCCAGCAGGGCGAGCGACACCAGCCGCAGCGGCGGGCTCAGATCCGCAAACCAAAGCCGGTCTGCCAGAATGCAGACCGCCGCCATGATGGCCGTCGCCAGCGCCGGACCGCGCAGTGCCTGCCACAGCACCTCGGGACCAAGGCCCGAGAATCGCCGCGCCAGTGCCCAGCTGATCGCCGACAGGATGATCGCCAGCACCACCTGCCCCATAGCCACGCCCTTCAAGCCAAAGGTTGCGGCAGCAATCAGTAGGGGCGCCGCAATCACCAGGTTGCCGAGGTTGATCCAGGTCAGCACCTGTGGACGCCCCGTCGCCTTGTAGACATCGCCCACGTTGAATCCGACGGCGTAAAACATCGCGTAAAAGGCAAGAATGCGCATCAGATCCGCCGCCTCGGCCCATTTCGCGCCGTAAAGCGTCAGGATGAAGGGCTCGGCCGCGATGGCGAGCCCCGCCGACATCGGCAGCACCAGAAGGAACAGCCGCCCTAGTCCCTTGCGAAACATCCGCTGCAAGGCTTCAGGGTTCTGGGCGGTGGTCGCAAGCGCAGGGAAGAACGCCTGACTCGCCGCCCAGACGAGGCCCATCACCGAAAGCTCCACCAGCGAGAAAGCCAGCGTATAGTGCCCCAGTTGCGCCGCATCGAAGCGATAGCCGATGATGGTCACGTCGAGTTTCTTGATGGCGAGGCCCAAGAGACCAAGCGCTGCGATATTCAGACCATAGGGCAGAACCTGCCGCAGGATGCTGGGCCGCAGCGACAGCCTCGGCGTCCAGTCCGAAAGCCGCCAGAGCAACGCAAGGCCCACGACGACCCCTGCAATCTGGCTGAAGACAAGGCTCCATGCCCCGAACCCCCAAAGCGCCAGCGGGATGCCCACTGCCCCTTTGGCAATCGCCTTCAAAAGCTCCGGCATCAGCCGTTTGCCGAACTGCATGCGTTTTTGCAGGATGCCCGAGAATACGGAAGCCGGCGCGCTGATCAGGGCACAAAGCGCAAGCGCGCGGATAATGCCGGTGGCCTCGGGCTCGTGAAAGAACGCCGCAATGGCAGGGGCCAGCGCCAGCACCAGCGCCACGATGATGCCCGCCGACAGCAAGCCCACCGCCAGCGCCACAGGCGCGGTTTCCTCAACGTCGGCGCCGTGCCAGACGACGGCGGCCCCTGTTCCGGCCTCGGCCAGTGTCTCGGCCACCGCCAGCACCAGCAGGCCAAGCGCGACCAGACCGAAATGCTCGGGCGCCAACAGTCGGGCAAGGATCACCGTGTTCAGAAAGACGATCAGCTTGCCCGCAAAGAACCCGGCATAGTTCAGCGCCGCGCCGGTAACGATCTTGCGGTCGATATTGCCGTGCTGCGGCATTCCTGTGCTTCCTTGACCTGCGTGCACACCGCGCGCACCCATTTGGACCCCACGCCACAAGGCACGGAAATTGCGGTTGTCTTGCCGCAGATTCCCCCGGATGATAGCGCAATGATCTTCATGTGCGCCATGGCGCCGCGAGACATGGGGCGAGTATGTGCGGCCTGTTTGGCGAGTTCGGACAAGATGTCCTGCGAGATGAGGCAGCACTTGCCGCAATTTCTCGCAGCATTCGGCATCGCGGACCCGATGATGACGGCCTTGCAACAGGCAATGGCTGGATGTTGGGTTTTCGCAGGCTGGCGATTCTCGATCTTTCCCCGGCCGGCCATCAGCCGCTTTTCCACGACGACGGCCGCTATGTGCTGGTCTATAACGGCGAGATCTACAACTATCTGGAACTGAAGGCGGAACTTCTGGCCGCGGGCGAGCGGTTCCGCAGCGGCACCGATACCGAGGTGCTGCTGAAGCTGCTGATCCGCGAAGGCGCCGCGGCCCTGCCCCGGTTGAACGGAATGTTCGCCTTTGCCTTTGTGGATATGGAGCGGCGCAGTTTTGTGGTGGCCCGCGACCGGCTTGGGGTCAAACCGCTTTATCTGCACCACCGCCCCGGTCAGCTGCGCTTTGCCTCGGAACTGAAGGCCCTGCTCGAGTGGCCGGGCGCCGAGCGCCGGATCGACCGCGGGGCGTTGGCCGATTATCTGGCCATGGGCTATCTGCCGCATGAAAGCTGCATCTTTCAGGGCTACGCCAAGCTGGCACCGGGCCATTTCCTGTCCGGCAGCATTGACGGGCCAGAGGTCGTCCCGCAGCGCTGGTGGCAGGTCACCATGCAGCCCGAAGATCGCGGGCCGGACCGGGACGATGCCTTGCTGGAAGAGCTTGATGCGCTTCTGGACGATGCCCTGCGCATCAGGATGCGCAGCGATGTGCCAGTGGCCCTGCTACTGTCCGGCGGCATCGACAGCGGGCTGGTTGCGGCATATGCCGCCCGCACTGGCCAGCCGCCGCTCGCGCTTGTGGCGGGCGTCGGCAGCCCCGAGATGGACGAGACCGACCTCGCCCGCGCCACCGCCAAGCATCTTGGGATCGACCTGCGCGAGATGCAACTGACCGCCGACAGCCTGAAGGACGTCGACCACGTCGCCACAAGCTTTGACGAACCCTTTGCCGATACGTCAGCCCTGCCGACACTGCGGATCTGCGAGGCGGCGCGCCAGCATGCGACCGTCCTCTTGACTGGCGATGGCGGAGACGAAGCATTTGGCGGATATCGCCGCTATCTTGAGGCGCAGCGGTACAAAAATCTGATGAACCTGCCCGAAGGCGTGCAACGGCTGGCCTGGGCTGCGGGTCGTGGCTGGTTGCCGCCGCGCCTGGCCTATCGGCTGGCCAAGGCCACGCTACCCGACGAGTTGCTGGGCGCGGTCTTTGATGGCTTCGGGCTGACCCGCGATCCGGCACTGGCATTGATCTTGCCCGACGGGCTGACAACAGCGCCTGATGTTGCCGCCCCCGTCGCCCGTGCCTGGGCGAAATCGGCAGGGCTTGACCTTTTGTCGCGACAGCGCGATTTCGACTATCGCTGCTACCTTACCGATGACGTGCTGGTGAAGGTCGACCGTGCCTCTATGGCGCATTCGACCGAGGTGCGCTCACCCTTCCTTGATTACCGGGTTGTCGAATGGGCAGCGCGGCTGCCGCACCGGCTCTTGGTGGATGATCGCCACGGGAAGCTGATGCTGCGCAAGCTCGCGGCGAAGATGCTGCCCCCGGCCGTGACCACCGGCCGCAAGAAGGGGTTCGGCGCCCCGGTGGACGACTGGTTCCGCACGCCGGGCGGCGCGGCGATGATCCGTGACCGGCTGGTCGCAAACGCGGTGCCCGACCTCTGGAACCCTGACGGTGTCGCACAGGTATTGGCCTTGCATCTGGCGCGCAAACGCAACTATGGCGATATTCTGTGGCGTTTGCTGGTGCTTGAAGCCTGGCACCGGCGCTATCTGGCGCCTGAACTGTCGGACAAGGGCCTGGCCGCATGACCCCATTGAAAGTCGCAATGTTGACGCAGGTTTACCTGCCGTTCATCGGCGGTGCCGAAAAGCAGCTTGCCGCCGTGCTGCAACGCCTTCCCGCCTATGGGATAGAACCGATGGTCATCACCCGTCGGCATGATGCAAGCCCCGTCGATGACCGGGTCGAGGGCGTTCCGGTGCACCGGATCGAGGTGGGCCGCCACCGGGAGCTTGCTTCGATCACCTATACTCTCAAGGGCATTCTGGCGCTGCGCCGCTTTCGCCCCGATGTCGTCCATGCATTCGAGTTGCGCTCGCCCTCGACCACCGCCGTCGCGTGGCGCGCGCTCAGCAGGACGCCGGTTCTGGCCAAGGTGTTGCGCGGGGGCACCCTTGGCGATATCGCGGCCCTGTCGCGCAAACCGTCCGACCGCATGCGTCTGCAGCGTATCCTGCGCAAGATCGACGCCTTTGCGGTGATCAGCCGCGAGATCGATGATGAGCTTGCGGCCGAGGGTGTATCTGCCGAGCGGCGACTTTTCATCCCGAATGGCGTCGATCTTGACAGCTACCTACCCGCGACGCCGACCGAAACGACCAGCTTGCGCGACGAGCTTGGGCTTGGTGCGGGGCCTGTCGCCCTTTTCGCAGGTCGGCTGGAGCGGGAAAAGCAGGTCGACCGCCTGATCGAGATCTGGCCACGTGTGCGCGCAGCGGTGCCCGGAGCGACGCTTGTGGTCGTGGGCACGGGGTCACTTGAGGAGAGCTTGAAGGCCGGCGCGCCTGAAGGCGTGCGCCTTGTTGGCAAACAGACTGCGATGCGGCCATGGTTCGCCGCATCAGACGTCTTTGTGCTGCCATCGCTTGCCGAGGGACTGTCGAATGCGCTACTTGAGGCGATGGCGATGGGCCTGCGCTGTGTGGCGACCGAAGTGGGTGCCGCGCCCGACCTGCTGGGCGATGGTCTTGGCAGTCTTGTTCCGGTGGGCGATCCAGATGCCCTGTGCTCGGCGCTCAGCTCCGCGCTGGCGGCCGCGCCGGACGCGGCTTTGGCGCAGCGCATCCGTGCACGGATCGAACGCGATTACAGCATTGATGCCACCGCGCGCAAACTGGCCGAGGCCTACCGCAAGCTCGCCCACCGCCCGGCCCAGACGCCGGCCTAGACGAAGCGCCGCCGTACCCGGCCGATCAGACGTCTGACCTTGCGCAGAAACCGTTCATCGCCCCGGATCAGATCAACGTAGTCCTGTTCGGTCATGTCGGCCCGCATATTGGTGCGCGGCGCCATGAATGCGCCGCGCTGAAAAGAGCCGCCCTCGTTCGTGGCAAGGCGCCTGTACCCTGCGGCGCGCGCGGCGGCGACGACCTGCCGGTTGAACCGCCCGAACGGCACCGACGCACGATCGATGGTCGCCCCGCAGATCCGCTCGAGCGCGGCACGCGATCCCTCAAGCTCGGTCCGCAAGGTATCCGGCGCGATCTCACGCCAGTTCAGGTGGTGCATGCCGTGGCTGCCCACGCCCATGCCTGCACGGTGCAGGGCGTCGATCTGGTCGGAAGCCAGAGATCCCGGCTGATCGATGCGGCCCGTCAGCACGAAGAAGTCCGCCGTCAGCCCGCGCTCGACCAATGCCGGAAGCGCAAGGTCATGGTCAGAGGCATTGCCGTCATCGAAGCTGATATAGACGGATGACGGGTCAGGCAGCGACAGCACCGCATCAAGGCAACGGTAGAAACGGTCCGCGCTGATCCAGTAGCGGTCCTCGCCACGTTCGAGACTGCGCTCCGGCTCCCCGATGCCGTGAAAGACAATCCCCCTGCACTGGTCATTCATCAATACGGCCTGCCTTTGTCGCGCCCCGGCGCAAGATGGGTGAACCAAGACGCCCTTGGCAGAATCAACTGCATCGTTTAGCCGCGTCACGCAACATTGATTGGCAGTGCGGGCTGGACAGGCAAGCCCGATTGTGCACTTGCAACATTGCCTGTTGAACAAAATCCACGCTCGGGGCAGCATCCCCCGGGTTTGCCGATGGAGTATCCTGTCAATGTTTTCGAATCTCACACGATCGATTGCGCTTTTTGGTTTGTTGCTTGGTGGTACTGCGGCCGAGGCCGCACAGGAACTTTCCGGCCAAAATACATGCCAGCCCGGAACGGGCAGCGTGAAGCTTGTCGCGCCGCCGCCGGCGCCGCTTCCCGAACTGACCGCCGCGAACCCCAAAGTACAGCGCAAGCTGGACCGGCGCGGCACGATCAACCTCTTTGGCCCCTGGGTGGAAACCGGACATCATCCGGCTTCGGACTACGGCCTGACCTGGCATAGCTGGGATGAGGCGCCTGCAGGCAACTCGATCTGGCTGAAGGAAATGTACTGGGCCTATTTCTATGACCGGCCCGACAGCCGGAGGGCCGCCTACCGCTTCCATGTGCCAGAACTGGACAACTTCCTTGAACCCGAACGCTGGGAACATGACCCGGAGTATGGCAGCACTTATCGCATCGCCTATCGCACCCCCGGTTTCGTCGAGTATTCCGCCGAGGTCGCAGATCGCATGCTGAAGGGCACGGGCGCCGAAGGCCTGATGTTCGACTGGTGGATCGACAACCACCCGAAGATGGACCGCAGCGAGGTGCAATCGATCCGGCAGGCAATGGCCAAGGCCATCCGCGCCAAGGTTGGCGACGAGCCGATCCTGCTGGGCAACGTCGGACGCGAGAAGGAAGTCGCGACCATGGGCCAGTTGAACGGCGTGTTCATGGAATACTGGAAGAAGGTTCCGGCAGACGGTTATGACTGCCCCGACCTTCTGCGCATGGAAGAGCTGATCACCTATTATGACGAGGCCTTGCAGCAGCCCAAGATCGTTGCCTTCGAACCATGGCGCATCAGCCAGACCAAAGGCGATCAGGACCGCCGCAGCCCGGTGAACCAATATCTGGCCAAGCTGTTCAGCGCCATGGCCAGCGTTGCGCCGCGTAACGGCTACATCCTCTACACCGACAACCAGCGCGACACCGACGCAAGCGACCACGAACATGTCCGCTATGACTTTTACAAGACCGATCTTGGCCGGGCAGTCAGCGGCCGCACGATCATCGCGCCGGGCATCAGCTACAAGCGGTTCGAGAAGGGCGTGGCGATCTACAACATCTCGCGTCAGAATGCCGTGGTCGATTTTGATGGCAAGACTATCGAGGTCCGCTCGGTTGAAGGCCTGTTTTGTACTGAACGAAAAGACGGGTTCGACTGCATCTGAACCCATGCTCGGACGGGCTTGATTCCCGGTTTCGCCCTCGGCCGATTCAGCAGGTCGAGGGCGAAACAACTTCAAGTTGTTAGCGCAAAAGATCTTTCGCGCAAGATCGCATGACAGTTTCCATTTATTGGGCGAATTGGCCGCAATCCCGAAATGGTAGTGTTGCCATCCTGCGCACATCGCAGAAATTGCGGCTGAAATGCGGCGCAGGACTAGACTTGGCCCCGCTGGTCCCGGTAATCTCGGTTGTGGGTTGGCTGTTGTATGTGCCACGGGGTCGAAATGATCCCATGTTTACGACCGGGTTGGTCAAGCGCGGCGCATGCAAATAGCTTCGGTTTGGGCCGGGGCGCTACCAGATTTGATCGAGTTTGCCCGGCTTCCTATGCGGCCGGGAACCGAACTTTGTAAGTGTTGGATTGTTTTTTGTGGGGGTGGCAAATTGGTAAATCTGGATATGGGCCCGAGTCGGCAAGCCCAGTTGTCGGCGGCGCAAAATCTGATCCGTGCAGGCAACGACGTAGCAGCCGGCACGCAATCCTATCAGTCCGAGAGGGCATCCTCTGCACACCAGGCCATACAGCTTGGCCGGACGCCTGACTGGCGGTTTCGCGCGTTTGACGTAACCATGGTTATCCTTGCACTGCCCTTTGTGCTGCCAATCCTGCTGATCCTTGCACTGTGCGTGAAGCTTGATGACCCGTCGTCGCCCGTGTTCTTCACGCAGACCCGCTATGGGCGCGGCGGTCGCCCGTTCCGCCTGTTCAAGATCCGCACCATGGTTCCTGGCGCCGAAAAGATGAAAGAGACGCTTGTCGCGCTAAGCGAGGACAAGGGCGCGGGCTTCAAGCTTGAAAACGACCCCCGCATCACCAAGCCGGGGCGCTGGATCCGCAAGCTCTATCTCGATGAACTGCCGCAACTTCTGAACGTGCTCCGGGGCGATATGGCCCTTGTCGGACCGCGCGCCAATTCGTACTCGCCCGACACCTACGAGCCGTGGCAGCGTCAGCGCCTTGCCGTGCGGCCGGGGCTGACTGGATCATGGCAGGTGATGCTGAACAAGCCGCAGGACTTTGCTCAGCGGTGCCAAATCGACATCGAGTATATTCGGACAAAATCTTTCCGCGGTGACCTTGGAATTCTGGTGCAGACGCTGGTCGTCTGCCTTTACCGCCACACTGGCGTCTGACCGGCGCGCGGGGTTCGGGCATGGGACTGGCCGGGTTTGCTGCGTCGCTGACAATCTTTTGCCTGGGCCTGCAACTTTACCATTACGTGCTCTACCCACTGATCCTCGGGCTTCTGGCCCGGGTGATGGGGCGTCGCAAGCCGTCGGCGGCGAGCATCCCCGCCCTGCGCACCACGATGATCATCTGCGCGCATAACGAAGCGGGGGTCATCGCCGAGAAGATTGCAAACTCGCTGGCCCTTGATCCATCGCCGGACGAGATCATCGTGGTGAATGACGGCTCGACCGATGACACGCTGACAATCGCCCGACGTGCCGCCAGCGCTGCCGCACATGTGCAGGTTCTGGACAAGCCGGAGCGGGGCGGAAAATCCGCCGCGATGAACTACGGTGCAGCGGCAGCTACGGGAGAGGTGCTGGTTTTCTCGGACGCCTCCGAGATGTATGAACGTCAGGCGCTGATGCACCTTCTGGCCGAGTTTGCCGACCCGACTGTCGGCGCCGTCAGCGGATCGCATCGTGTGCGCCCTCCCAAGACCGAGCGGGATCTCGTCGGAAAGTCCGAGGGGCTTTACTGGCGGTATGAGGATTTCATCCGCCGCTCGGAAAGCGCCATCGGGGCCACGGTCGCCTCGGTGGGCTCCATGCTGGCGATCCGCGCGCAGGATTGGCGCCCGTTGCCGCCTGGCACCATCAATGACGACGCATGGATCACGATGTCGACGCTGGCCCGTGGACGGAATGTGCGCTTTGCCCCCCGTGCCGTCAGCTGGGAAGAGGCCAGCGAATCCAGCGCCGAGGAACAGACGCGCCGCCGCCGCATCACCGCCGGGCGCATCCTGCTGCTCGGACGGCCCGAGATCTGGCCACTGAAGCGGCCAGCGGTTCTTGCAGCCTTCCTGTCGCATAAGGTTCTACGGATTGCGCTTCCCTTTCTGATGATCGGGGGAATCGTCGCGAATATCATCGTCGTTTGGCTGGCACCCGGATGGTGGGTATTTGCTCTGACGCTGGTGCTGCAACTGATCGGATTTGGCCTAGCTGCGGCGGGATATCTGGCGGACCGGACGGGGCGCCGCTGGCGCCTCGCACATCTGTTCTACCACATCACCCGCTCTAACCTGTCCATTCTGCTCGCCGTGCGGGATATTGCCGTTGGACGCAGCTTCCTGAAATGGGACAAGCCCTCGCGCTAGGTATCGTCAGTTGCCTGTGGCGAGCGCGCGGCGATACGTCTCGAAGGTTTCGCCGAACATCCGCTCAACACCCATCGAGGTCTCCAGATGCCTGCGTGCCGCAGCGCCAACGCTACGCAGGCGATCCGGATCGTCGATCAGCGCCTGCAAGCTTTGCCGCAGCGCATCGACGTCTCCGGCTGGCACGAAGAAGGTGGTCTCGCCATCGGTCAGCACATCCTCGGTGCCCTCCAGCCGCGAGCCAAGCGTCGGGACGCCCTGCCGCGCGGCCTCTAGTACCGTATAGGGCAGACCTTCGCTCAGCGATGGCAGCAGAAACAGGTCCGTGCGCGCCAGAATCTCGGGCACATCACTGCGAAAGCCCGCGAAATGAACATAGTCAGCCATGCCGGTCTGCGCCACCAGATCGCGCAGCACCTGCTCTTCGCGCCCAGCCCCGGCAATGAAGAGCCGCGCGCGGCGTTCGCCTGCCTCGACGATCTGACGCAGGGCCTCTATGGCAAAGCGGTGCCCCTTGCGGGCATCCAGGCGCCCGATCATCGTGAGCACCAGCGCATCGGCTGGCCAGCCCGCCTCTGCCTGAACATCAATCGGTCCCGGATCACGGCCCAGAGGCTCCATCCCGTTCCGGCTGAGCGTCACGCGATCCGGCGGGACATGCATCGGGCCGAGCAAGTAATTCTCGACGCTGCGCGAAACCGCAAGAAAGCGGAACCCGGCCAGCCGTGCCAGAACTAGCGCGCTTTCATGAAAGCGCTGGCGCAGGGCCCCCTGATGATCCTCGGAATACACGGAATGGGTTGTCGCGATCCGGCCAGGAATACGGCCCAGCATCGCCGCCGCAACCGCCCAGTACTGCGACTGCGTGTTGTGGGCATCGATGATCCGCGCGCCCATCTGACGGGCCAGCCGCAGGATATCGCGCACGATCCGTGGATCGCCGCGCCCACGATCAAGCGGATGGATCGCAACCCCGGCAGCGGACAGACTTTGATGCAACACGCTGTCGCGGATCACGACCACGCGGTGATCCACCCCGCGCGCGGCAAGGGCCAGCGCGGTTTGGCGCACGCGCACATCCACTCCACCGTGCCGGATCGACAGGCAGACGATCACCACCGGTGGCAGCGGCTGGAGATTGGTGTCAGGCGCCAGTTGATCCACCGGAATGGCCTTCTTCGGTTTCAGTCTTGATGGACGCCCCATCCTCATCGTCTTCAGGGCGGCGCAGCCCGGCACGCACGACGGCGATTGCCGAAGCCGCAAGGAAGACCATGATCCCCCACAGCACCGACTTGGTGAGGGATGACAGCCCCGCCACCTCATCAGACACATAGGGCGGCGTCATCACCTCGACATTCGCGCTACCAAGTTCACGCACCTGCTGACGCATCAGGGCATCGTCAAGCGCGGCAACGCGGGTCCCGACTTCCGCCTCGACCGTGTTCAGTGCAGAGATGCGGTCTGCCATGCGCCCCAGGTCATCAACCATCGCGACAACCGAGCCCGGCGGAACCGGTGTCGTCGGGGCCAGACCCGGGCTCTCATCGGATCCGATGCGATCCAGCAGGGCGACGACGCCCTGCGTGGTCTGCCGGTCAGCGAGGCGCAGCTGAAGCGCCGCCAACGCCGCCCGCACATCGCGATACTCTGCCTGCCGTGCCGGATCTGAGGCGAGAACCGAGATCCCCTCGCGCAGCTTGGCAGTCTGCTGGATCATCGCCAGGGTCACCTCTGCAAGCTCTGCCCGCCCCGCCTCCAGGGCACTCTCCGCCTCGGAGCGCTGAGCGGTCAGCATCTCTGTATAGGCATCCTGCCCATAAAGCCTGCTTCGCTCTTGCCGGTAGTTGGCGATCAGCCGGTCGAGAAAGCGCGCGGCCCAGTCCGAGCGCTCATCTAGCAACTCCAGCGCGACGATCGTGCTGCCCTCGATGCGCTTTACCGAAAGACGCTCCAGCACGTCTTGCGCGGTCAGGTCGGCGACTGCCGGGCCGTGGGGGTGTGGCTCGTCCTTCAACGTGCGCGCAATCAGTGGCAGGCTTGAGAGGATCTGCAGTTCGGTTCCGATGGCTTCGTCCAGCCGCACGGTCACCTGCTGGTAGTCGCGTGTCGGGTCTGCGGGGGCGGGCGTGTATTCATAACCCACCCGCATCAAGAGCTCGGCCTTGGCCGGATGCGGTGCCGGGCGCGCTTCGGCCAGCAGGAATGCAACGCCTGCGCCCAGTACCGAGGCCAGAAGGATCGGCCGGATGTGATGAAGGATCGGCGCAGCGATCTGCCACTCGGGCATGCGGGAAAGTGGCGCGTGGCGATGGTCAGGGTCAACCGGCATGGACTGGCTTTCTGTTTGGCGTAACGAAGCTGGGGAAGAATAGGGTGACACGCTCGCTTGCGAAAAGCAGCGTCAGAGGGATCCAGACATTCTGCCCATAGGCATCATGGAGGAAGAGAGACGCCGCGAACAACCCGGTTGCACCGGCGATCAAGGCGTCGATCATCGCCCTGAGACGGGTGTCGCCCGCCCGAAGTGCCGCCGTTCGGGCCAGGAACGCGGCCCGATAGGCAAGCCCGATCAGGACAAGCAGCGCCAGAAGGCCGGGCAGGCCCTGTTCGGCTGCGGCTTCAAGGTAAAGGCTGTGCGCCGAACGGTCGGCCGAGCGCAACTTCAGATCAAGTCGAACGGATTGCGCCTGGTAGAAGTCCTGGAAGGTGCCGTAGCCCAGTCCGGCGCCGGGATGCTCTGAAAAGGCCTGCGCGGCAGCCCCCATTTCGGCCAGACGACCCGAAACAGAGGCCTCGTTCACATCCTCGCCCGAGAAGGCCGCGATGGCAGAGCTTGCGGTCGTGACAAGCCGTTCGGCGTAGCCGGGCATGAGCAAGAGCGTCGCAAGCAGGGGCGGTGCCAGGAAAGCGATCACACCGAGCCTGCGTTCCCGCACCAGCCAGAACAGAACCATCAGTCCAAGGGCCACGACCCCGCCACGTGATGAGGTCAACAGGACCGCCGCAGTCACGATCAGCACTGCAAGCCCCGCCGCCAGACGGAAGGTCAGGCTGCGCGCCACAATGGTCACGCCCAGCCAGAGACCAAGCCCCGGCAGCAACATCTGGGCAAAGTAGTTCGGGTCTTCGATCGGGCCGGTCGGACGCAGCGAATCCACCTCGTCGATGATGTTGCCCATCGCGTGCTTGGCGAGGCCAAGGAACGTCTGATCCCAAAGCCCGAAGGCCGATTGAACCACCGTCAGGGTTGCGAGGATCAGCGCCGCCGATGCCAGACCGTAACAGGCGTAGAGAAAGCGCGTCCGGTCGGTGATCAACAGAAGCAGCGCCGCCGACAGAAGGACATTCGGCGCGAACTCTCGCAGATACTTCAGTGGGGATTCTGGCGCCCATGACCAGACTGCCGAGTTGAGAACGGCCAGAAGCCAGATTGTCACGGCAAGCAGATAGCGCGACATGCCGGTCGGACGGTCGCCATGCACGACCGTATTGGCCACGGCGAGGCCGGCCATGCCGGCGAAAAGCGCAAGGCTGCCGATGCCTACCCCATGCTCTACCGCCAGAACGTGGCTCAGATTGAGCCCGAGGATCAGGGTCATCGAAAAGACCGCCCAGTCCGGACGGCGCAGCAGAACCGGGACAAGTCCCAGTACGACGGCAGCGGCAAGGATCAGCGAAAGCGGCATCAGCCCCTCCCTCCGGCGGCGACCTGTGCAGCGGTAGCAGGGTCACGCGCCGTCTCGCCCCGGTAAAGACGCTGCAACTGCCGATGCCAGCCCTCGACATCGGTAAAGTCGCGAGATGCCGAAAGTGCCGCTATGCCACAGGCCCGGCGCCTTTCGGCATCGGTAAAAAGGGGGCGCAGCGCCTCGGCGAGACGCTCTGGCTGACCGGGCGGGACAAGGCCACCGGCCGCTGCAGGCAAAACCCCGGCCACATCGCCCACATCGGTCGACACGACCGGCAAGCCCTGCGCCATCGCCTCAAGCAGCCCAAGCGGCAGCCCCTCCCAGGCCGAGGACAGCACAAAGACATCCGCCGCCGCCAGAAGCTGCGCGACATCCCCGCGCTCGCCCGTCAACACGACACGATCCTCAAGCCCCAAAGCGGCACGAAGGGCGGTGATTTCATCCTGCATCGGCCCGGCCCCGACCATCCAGAGCCGGGCATCCGGCGCCTCGGCGGCAAGCAGCGCAAAGGCCCGCAGCAAGGCCGCCGGGTCTTTCTGCGGCATCAGGCGCCCTGTCGCGATCAGCACGATGTCCTGCGCCTTGGCACCCATCGCGCGACGGATCGACGCCCTCTGCTCGTCCGAGACGGGTTCCGGCGCAGCAATCACGTTGCGGATGGTGACGCCCGGCGTGCCACCGATGCGGCCCTGATTGGCCCGCGCGACATTGGCGCCCACGAATACGACCTGATCAGTAAACCACCGGAGCGCCCGATCCTCGAGACTGCGCAGCACCGAATGACGCAGCCGTCGGCGTCCACCCGAGCCCCGTGCAGTGTCTGCGTTGTGCAATGAGACGACAACGCGCTTGCCCTGCATCCGGGCTATCGGCGCGGCAAGGATCGTGGCATAGGTCAGATGCACATGCACGACGTCCGCACCACTTTCGCGGATCGCACACGCGACGCGACGCCAAGAGAGCGGGCTCCAAAGCCGTATTCCAGTTGTTTCCCGCAAGCGGACACCCGCAGACAGAAGCTCAGCCCGCATCGGCGTGTCAGCTGCATTCAACGCATAGACCTGCAGAGGCGCGGAGCGTGCAACATGTTTGGCCAGCGTGATCAGCAGACGCTGCGCGCCACCCAACGAGAGGTTGTCGATGATCTGCAGCACGACAGGTTCATCAGTTCCGCGGTTCGGCGCGGTTCCGAGGAGGTCGATCTGGTCAACCACCGCAGGCCTGACTGAATGCACCATCAACTTCCCATACCAGACACGAAACAACTTTACAGTATGGCGCCCGCACGCCGCGACCACCACATTCCCGCCCTGCCTCGCACGAATCGTGCTTCGTCTGGAAGCAGATGATTCACCGAGAGGGGCCGTTCAAGACATTCCGATTAAAACTGCACGTTTTTATGCCAGTTTTCGGGCAAAGGTGTAGCTCTTTGTCAGCACAGGCTGCAATTGGCAATGCGCCAGCCACAAGGCATGGGCAGCGTGCACTGAGCCGCCGAAGCGGTAAGTCTTTTCTATGTAGGGGAAGTGGCGGACCCGGAGCGATTCGAACGCCCGACCCTCAGATTCGTAGTCTGATGCTCTATCCAGCTGAGCTACGGGTCCGTCGTGAGGGGCGATTTAGCCCCGGCGACGAGGCGATGCAAGAGCCAAAACGCGAAACTGCAAACTTTATCCGTCGAGAGCGAAACTGCCCGGTTCCGCCTCGGTCGCCGACTCGCCCAACCCCGGACCACTGGATTTGGGCAGATGGATGATGAACTCGGTTCCCTCGGCGTCTGACCGCACAAGCTCCAGCCGTCCGCCGTGGCCCCGGATCAGCTCGGCTGAAATCGCAAGGCCAAGGCCGGTGCCACCCTTGCGGACCGACCCCTGAAACGCCTGGAACAGATGCTCACGCGCCTTGGGCGGAAGGCCGGGACCGGTGTCGCCGACACGGATCCACCAATCGGCATCGGTCTCACCTGCCGACAATTCGATCGTGCCCGACCGGCCCGTTGCGTCGATCGCCTGACGCGCGTTGCGCACGAGGTTTGACAGCACGCGGTGCAACTGTTCGGCATCGGCACGTATCATCAGCCCCGGGGCCACGTCGATCAGGCACGAGGGATCGGACACCGGCGACAGCCCTTCGCCCTCGGCGACGTCCTCCATGACAGGGCGCAGCGCAAAGCGGTTCAGGCGAGGTGGGTGCTCCTCGGCCTTGCCGAAAGCAAGCGTCGATTCGCACAGGTTCACCGCGCGGCTGATCGAACCGATCAGCTTGGGCGCCGCCCGCGCCACGCCGGGGTCGGCGCTCTGCTCGATCCGGTCTGCAAAAAGCTGGGCCGAGGTCAGGATGTTGCGCAGGTCATGCGCGATCTTGGCGACCGCGCCGCCCAATTGCGCGAGACGTTCCTTTTGCCGAAGGGCCGAGATCAGCTCTGTCTGCATCCGGGCAAGCGCCTGTTCGGCATCCCGCAGCTCGACCACCCGCGCGGTTGGCGTGATGACCAGACGCGCATCCTCGGGCGCACCCGCATAGGCCTGCATGTGGCGCACCACGCGGCGGATCGGCAGAACCATCAGCTGGCGCACCGCCAGAAACAGCATGGCCGCCGTGATCACCGAGATCAGCGCCGACATGAACAGGATGCGCAGCGCATAGTCCACCATCTCACGCCGCATCGGTCCCTGCTTCAGCGTGACCTCGATCAGAAGCCCTGCCTGCTGAACGGGCTGGCCAATGACCCGGATCACCGGATCGCCACCATCGAGCAGCGCCGTTGCCGCACCTTGGATCAGGTCAAAGGGTCCGGCCATGCGCAGATCATAGGTTGCCGCCACGGGCTCCGGAATCGGCGACGACAGCACCAGTTGCCGCACCTCGTCGCGCCGCAGCACCACGTTGAAGACGCCAGCATTCGCCAGAAGCTCGCGCTCCAGATCTGCCGAGACCATGTCATTGCTGGCCTCGACGGCCAGCGAGGCAATCTGTGCCTTTTCCAGCCGCAGTTGCAGATAGTCCAGACGGAAGCGCGCGACCGAGGGGACAAGAATCAGCAGTTCGGCGAGCATGACGAAGGCAACGGTCAGCAGCAGGAAGCGCCCTGAAAGCGTGTTCAGAATCCGTGCCGCGAAC
The DNA here is from genome assembly GCF_007859075.1 of Gemmobacter aquaticus. Classification (GTDB taxonomy): domain Bacteria; phylum Pseudomonadota; class Alphaproteobacteria; order Rhodobacterales; family Rhodobacteraceae; genus Gemmobacter; species Gemmobacter aquaticus. Next base: position 15,292 of record NZ_VOAK01000025.1, on the reverse strand, counting down.
CTTCGCACCGTCTTGTCGCCTTCCCTTTTCACCTCGGGCACGGCCGGGACAAATCTGCCTGCCGCGGCTTGTCTTCCCGCCAACCGCCGCAGGGCACTGTTAAAATTGCCCGCGAACCGGCTTGGAACAGGCATAGCAAACCCGTTCACGGTTGCACAGCGCCCGCGCGTGCCATCGCGCCGCAGGGGCAAGATGCCAATCCACCACGAAAACTTGCCGAAATCCCAGCAATCGAATTGACTTGGCCGACTTACGCCCCTAAAGGACGGGCCTCAGTTGCCGTGGCCCTTCGAATCCCTTCCCTTCCGGATGGGGCTTGGGGCCGCAAGTCTTATGGAGAGCCGCGATGAAGCGCACTTACCAACCGTCGAACCTGGTTCGCAAGCGTCGCCACGGGTTCCGCGCCCGCATGGCTACCAAAGGCGGCCGTCTGGTTCTGGCTGCACGCCGCCGTATCGGCCGTAAAAAGCTGTCGGCCTGATCTTTGGCTGGCCCCCTACAGGGGCCATTCGGGGTGATGCGACCATGACACCGCCGCTGGCACAGGAGGCAGACCGCGTCGCGGGGGCTTCCGCCGCCAAAGCGGCGGTTTTGTCATGTCTGCCCTATACCATTCTCGCTCTTCGGTCTGATTTCCTGCGCGCAGCCTCGGCCCGCCGTCAGGGATCACAGGGCTTTCTGCTGCAGGCGCGCCGCCGGGATGACGGGTCGGATGCCGTCCGTGTGGGCTTTACCTGCTCCAAGAAGATCGGCAATGCCGTGATGCGCAACCGCGCCAAGCGCCGCCTGCGCGAGGTGGTGCGCGCCGTTCTGCCACCCCTTGCGCAGCCGGGCTGGGACTATGTGCTTGTGGGCCGCCCGGGTGTTACCGTCAGCCGCGATTTCGCTGCCCTGAAATCCGATCTGGAGGGCGCATTGCGCCAGATCCACCGCGACAGGCCACCACGGGCCGAGCCATGACCCCGCTGGCCCATGTGCTTGCACTGCCCGTCCGGGCCTATCGTCTGCTTCTGTCGCCCTGGGTGGGCCATGGCTGCCGCTATCAACCGACATGTTCGGCCTATGCGCTTGAGGCGCTGCAGCGGCACGGTGGCGTCAAGGGTGGCTGGCTGACCGTCCACCGCGTCTGCCGATGCCATCCTTGGGGCGGGTCGGGCTATGATCCAGTGCCGGGCGCAGACCCCGACCATGACGCCCAGCAGAACAAGCCCTGCCAGCACAAGCCATGAATGACAAAGGGCCGGGGAAATCCCCGGCCCTTCTGTTTATCTGCACCTTGCCTCAGGCCACTTCGAACTGCAGCGGCTTGACCTGGCTGAACATGCCTGTCGCCTCCAGCGTATCGACCACCTTGGGGTCGATAGCCTGATCCAGATAGAGCAGCGCGATCGCGTCCTGCCCCACGCCCGAGCGGCCAAGCGTAAAGTTCGCGATGTTCACGCCGTTCTTGCCCATGGTCATGCCGAGCAGACCGATGATGCCCGGCACGTCCTCGTTGGTGGTGTAGAGCATATGGGCGCCTACTTCGGCGTCGATATTGATGCCCTTGATCTGGATGAAGCGCGGCTTGCCGTCCGAGAAGCAGGTACCGGCCACCGACCGCTCACGCTTGTCGGTCACCATGGTCACCTTGATATAGGCATCGAACGAGCCCGACTTGTCCTGACGCGTGGTCGAGATCTGGATGCCCTTGTCCTTGGCAACAACCGGCGCCGACACAAGGTTCACATCCGGATTTTGCGCCTTGAGCACACCGGCGATGACCGCCTGATTCAGCGCGGCGATGTTCATGTAGGCCACACGGCCATCATAGAGGATGTTGATGGCGCGGATCGGCTCATCCGTCATCTGGCCGATGAAGGCCCCCAGATGACCGGCCAGCTTGATCCACGGGCCCATGACCGCCGCCTGCTCGGCGGTGACATTGGGCATGTTCAGCGCGTTCTGTACGGCGCCGGTCAGCAGATAGTCCGACATCTGCTCGGCCACCTGCAGCGCCACGTTTTCCTGCGCCTCGGTGGTCGACGCGCCGAGATGCGGCGTGACGACGACATTCGGATGACCGAAGAGCACGTTCTCGGTTGCTGGCTCCACCTCGAACACATCGAGCGCGGCACCGGCCACGTGACCCGAATCCAGCGCGTCCTTCAGCGCGGCCTCATCCACCAGACCGCCGCGGGCGCAGTTGATGATGCGCACGCCCTTCTTGGTCTTGGCGAGGTTCTCGCGCGACAGGATGTTGCGGGTCTTGTCGGTCAGCGGCACGTGCAGGGTGATGAAATCAGCCTTGGCCAGCAGTTCTTCCAGCTCAACCTTGTGCACGCCCAGCGTTTTGGCGCGCTCTTCGCTGAGGAAGGGGTCATAGGCAATGACCTTCATCTTCAGGCCAAGCGCACGGTCGCAGACAATACCACCGATATTGCCGGCCCCGATCACACCGAGGGTCTTGTTGAACAGCTCAACCCCCATGAACTTCGACTTCTCCCACTTGCCGGCATGGGTCGAGGCATTGGCGTCAGGGATCTGGCGGGCAACCGCGAACATCATGGCGATGGCATGCTCGGCCGTGGTGATCGAGTTGCCGAAAGGCGTGTTCATCACGATCACGCCCTTTTTCGAGGCGGCCGGGATGTCGACGTTGTCAACACCGATGCCGGCGCGCCCCACCACCTTGAGGTTGGTGGCGCCTTCCAGCAGCTTTTCGGTGACTTTGGTGGCCGAGCGGATGGCAAGGCCATCATACTGGCCGATCAGCTCGGCCAGCTTTTCCTTGTCCTTGCCGAGCTTCGGCATGTAGTCGACCTCGACGCCACGGTCGCGGAAGATCTGGACGGCGGTTTCGGAAAGTTCATCAGAGACGAGAACGCGGGGGGCCATTGCGATGGTTCCTGTGCATGTGTTTGGCAAGCAGGATGGGGACGTATCCCCAGCCTGGATCATGTCATCTCTCGAAAGGTCGGCTCAGGCCGCCTCGGTCAGCGCCGCAATCTCGGCGTTGAAGGCATATTCGATCCACGGCATCAGCGCCGCGACATCGGCCTGCTCGACCGTGGCGCCGCACCAGATGCGCAGACCGGGAGGCGCATCGCGATAGGCGCCGGCGTCCAGCGCCACACCCGCCTTTTCAAGCCGCTTTGCCACGTTCTTGGCAAAGGCTGCGCCGTCCACAATACGCGGATCAGTGAACTTGAGGCAGACACTGGTGCACGAGGCGGTCGCAGGATCAGCCGCCAGATTGGCGATCCAGTCCTTGCCAGCGATGAAGTCGGCAATCGCCTTTGCATTGGCCTCGGACCGCGCGATCAGGCCTTTCAGCCCGCCGATGGTCTGGGCCCATTTCAGTGCCACAAGGTAATCCTCGACGCACAGCATCGAGGGCGTGTTGATGGTTTCGCCAACGAAGATGCCTTCGATCAGCTTGCCCTTGGAGGTCAGCCGGAAGATCTTGGGCAGCGGCCATGCGGGGGTGTAGCTTTCCAGCCGCTCCACCGCGCGGGGCGACAGGATCAGCACGCCATGGCCGCCCTCACCCCCCAGTACCTTCTGCCAGGAGAAGGTCACGACATCCAGCTTGTCCCAGGGCAGGTCCATCGCAAATGCGGCGCTGGTTGCGTCGCAGATCGTCAGACCCGCACGGTTTGCCGGGATCACATCACCGTTCGGGACACGGACGCCACTGGTGGTGCCGTTCCAGGTGAAAACCACGTCCTTGTCAAAATCGACGGTGGCCAGATCGACAATCTCGCCATAGGCGGCCTTCTTGACGGTTGCGTCGAGCTTGAGTTGCTTCACCACATCGGTGACCCAGCCCTCGCCAAAGCTTTCCCAAGCCAGCATCTCGACCGGACGGGCGCCAAGAAGGCTCCACAGCGCCATCTCGACGGCGCCAGTATCCGAGGCGGGCACGATGCCGATGCGGTAGTCCGCAGGCACGCCCAGAATTTCGCGGGTGAGGTCGATCGCCTCTTTCAGCTTCGCCTTGCCCACGGCAGCGCGGTGCGAGCGGCCAAGCGGCGCATCAGCAAGCATGTCGAGAGAGAAGCCGGGGATCTTGGCGCAGGGGCCAGACGAAAAGCGCGGGTTTGCCGGGCGCTGTGCCGGGGCGATCAGATCAGCCATGGTATCCTTCCAGATAAACGCCCCTCGGTGGGGAGGGGTTTCCCGCCGCCGTGAATATGAAAGCCGCGGGATTCTTGCAAGAGGAGAAATGTCGGTTCCTGCAATCAAAGTGTCGCAAGCTGAACCGGCACCTCATTGCCTGTCACAAGTGGCGAGGCGAGCGGCCTTTCGCCAAGGCGAACTCTCGGCCCTTGGCCATCCCTGCGAAACGCCGCAGATTCAAATACCTGCGCAAGAATTCGCCGGTCAGTGGGGTTGCTTTCAGTTGCAGGTTGATTGGATTGGATGCAGAAAGAGAATTGCGAGATAGTCCCAACACCTGACACTTCTTTTCTGGAGAAACACATGTCAATCCGTCGCCTTGCCATTGGCCTTCCGATCATTGCCCTTCTTGCCGCTTGCCAAACCGGCGACCCCGTCACCAATTCGACGGCGACCGGCGCGCTGGCCGGTGCCGCGCTTGGCGCGGCCGTGTCCAGCTCGTCTGACCGCACTCAGGGCGCGATCATCGGCGCGACCGTCGGCGGCCTCGCCGGCAACATGATCGGTCGCAACAACGCCGGTCAGTGCGTCTATCGCCGCGCTGATGGCAGCACCTACACAGCTGCCTGCTGATAGAAAGGTTCACCGGCGTCGCCCTGCGGCGCCGGTTGCCACCTGACCAAAGGCTGGAGCGATCATGCCCGCAGAACTGAACATAACGGCTCTCAACGGTTTCTGGGGCCTTGTTATCCTTGCCCTTGATATCTGGGCCATCGTTTCGGTCATCAACTCCTCGGCCAGCACCGGATCAAAAGTGATCTGGGTTCTGCTTATCCTGCTGTTGCCGGTGATCGGTTTCCTGATCTGGCTGCTTGCAGGACCGCGCTCGCGCTGACCGGCAGATCCTTGCGACGGAACTGGATCTGACGTGCGTAGATCGTTTGAACGCGCATAAGCCAGAGTCTCGTCATGCCCCAAGTTCTTTATCGCTATGCCACCCCGCTGATCACCGGACTGTTTCTCGTCTCGCTGATTTCGGGCCTCGCGCTCTTCCTTCATATTGGCCCGAGCGGGTTTCATCCGATGCACGAATGGCTCAGCCTCGTGCTGATCCTGCCCTTCGGGTTGCATATCTGGCGCAACTGGCGCCCGATGATCAGTTACTTCAAACACGCCCCCATGGTGGTCGCTCTGATGATCTCGCTCGCTGCCGGGGCTGTGTTCATGTTTCCCGGCACCTCGGCAAACGGCAGTCCAGGCGGGCCGCCGCAGTTCGCTTTTGCCGACCGCCTGATGCAGGCTTCGGTCGCCGAGATCGCTCCTGCGTTGCACGTCGCGCCACAAGATATCACTGCGGCCCTGATCGATGCGGGTTTCACGGTCGCGGCGCTCGATTTGCCCCTGTCAAAGATCGCTGAAAGCTCCGGCAAAAGCCCTGCCCAAGCCCTTGCGGCGCTGAACGCAGTTCCGTCGCCCTGATCTATAGAACTCGCCAAAAGCGTGTGGCCGCCGAGGCGAATCGGCGGCCAGAAATCGTAGTCACAGAGGGCGCGGAATTCCGCTTGGCACGATCCCGCCACTCATCCACCATTAACCAGACGTCAAGCATTTTCCCTCTAGGGTTGTTGCGCTGTGAAAGCTATACTTTGACTTGTCCTGATTGGGACCTGTCACAACCAGACCGGGGAATACATGACCGTCATCTCCAGCACCGTTGCCAGCAAGGAACGCCCTGAATCCAAGGCCCGTCTTGCTTCGGGCTGGTGGTTGCTTCCCTGCATCATCGGCGGCACGGCGGTCTGGGTCTGGCTTGGCGTTGCACTCATCCGCTGGTTGTTCTAACCCACATCACACCACTGGCCAGCGTCGCAGCCGGGCGTGATCCGAGCGCGATTTCTTGCCCGGCAATTTGGGCCGATGGACTGGGCAATGACCCCACCCATATGATGTCATCTAAATTCCACGATTGAATTCAAATGGATGATCGAAACCGGCAGTCCCGCACCACCCTATTGACCTAGCGTCATTTCAGCAATGACGGAAGACTGACGGTGGCCGTGCAATCTTGTCCTCATCGCCAACAGATGGCGCATCGAGAGGACAGACCATGACCCGCCGCTTCGACAGTGCAGAGCTTTTGGATACCATCGCCGTGGACCATCTGGACGATGGTTGCGTCTCGGTTATGGACCGCTGGCTGCCGGTGGCCGAATGGATGGAGGCCCGGCTTGAGGCTGGCTTTGACGCCACCTGCAAGATGAACGGGTCGCGAATCGGTCCGAGGATTGTGGGCCGCGACAGGGGCGGCCGGGGCATTTCGGGCATCAATTTCGCGGCGCAGGACTATCTGAACCTCGCATCGCATCCGCGGATTCTTGCCGCGGCATCGGCGGCAGGCCGCCGGTTCGGCGTGCACGCTGCAGGCACCGCCGTGCAGATGGGGCTGAATCCGCTCACCACCGCGCTGGAGGATCAGCTGGCGACATTCCTGCGCTACGAGGATGCGACGGTATTCCCCTCGGGCTGGGCCGCAGGCTATGGCGCGATCCGGACGCTGGTGCGCGAAGGCGATCACGTGCTGATCGACACGCTGGCACATGACTGCCTGCGCGAAGGGGCTGCGGCCTCGGGTGCGCGGGTTCATCGGATGCCGCATTTGTCGCTGCAAGCGATTACCTCGCGGCTGGAACGGCTGCGCGATGAGGACCCGCAGGCTGGCATTCTGGTGGTGACCGAATCCCTGTTCGCAACCGAAAGCGACGCGCCCGACCTGCGCGCACTGCAGGCGCTGTGCAAGCGCCATGCGGCCACGCTGCTCGTCGATGTGTCGCACGATCTGGGCGTGCTGGGTGAAACCGGCCGCGGCGTGGCAGAGATCCAGAAGATGCTGGGCCGGATCGACGTGATGGTCGGCAGTTTCTCCAAGGTCTTTGCCGCGAACGGCGGGTTCGTCGCCTCCAGCCACCCGGCGGTCAAAGTCGCGTTGCGACTGTCGTGCAGCACGCTGGGTGACAGCAATGCCGTATCTCCCGTTCAGGCGGCCATCGTTCTTGCCGCACTAGAAATCGTCGCGTCCGAAGATGGCCGCGAGCGTCGGGAATCGCTGATCGCCAACGCCCGGCATCTGCGGGAACGTCTGATTAAGGCCGGGTTCGAGCTTCGCGGTGAGCCTGGCCCGGTGGTTACAGTGCGGTTGGGCCCGCTGTCGCGTGCCCGCCGCCTGACGGCCGAGGTTCTGGCCAATGGTGCGCTCGTCAACCTGTCCGAGCGTATCGGGGCGAATCATGCGACTCCGGGCGCTGCTGTCTGGCGTCTGCGCGTGATGGCCGGACACGGCCCCGAGGAGATCGACGGATTTGTCGATCTTCTGATCGAGTGCCGCAAACGACTGGCGGAGGCCGATGAAAAGGCATTCTCCAACCGCTTCGTCGCTGCGTGATTACCAGTGCCTGTATTTCACCCCTGATTTCACCATTTCATTGTTAATGTTCTCGGGCGATGGCCTCTCCCCGGCCATCGCCCGTTTTTCCTTTGCCGACAGCCCATTTACGCCCATGAAGGGTGGACGCCCCTGCGCTGCTCAACTATCCCTTGGGTCGGGGGCGTCGCAAAGGGACTGTCGAAAACATGGCCAATGGCTGTGGATACCGGATTCTTGACAGGTTCAGCCTGATTGCAGATGGCCGCGAGGTTCCAGTTCGCGGCCAGAAGCAGCGTGCGATCCTGGCATGGTTTTGCCTTACCGGATCGCCGACCATCCCACGTGATCGGTTGGCCGATCTTCTGTGGTCGGATTCAGATGCGGAAAAGGCGCGCGGCTCGCTGCGCAATACACTGCATGTTCTGGCCCGCGACAGTGCCCCGTTGGTACTGCTTGAAGGCGACCGACAGCATATCCGGGCGCATTTCACGCCCTGCACCTGTGAAGTGATGCGCGCCCTTGTCCAGTGGGATGCCGCGGATACCGCGCCGCTGGCCACGCTGTCGCTGTCAGATGCCGAAACGCGGTTTGCCGCTGATCTTTGGGGCCTCGATCCCGGGTTCGACCAGTTTCTGATCGAACGTCGTACGGCGTGGCTCGCACAGATCACCCAAGGGCTGCAAACCCGGCTCGCGGCCGCCGCCGGCCGGCCCGAGGCACGTGTTCTGGCCGAACGACTGCGCGAGTTGACGCCGCAGGACGAACAGGCCACCCGCAGTTTGATGCAACTGGAGATCGCCGCGGGCAACAAGGCCGCCGCGCTGGATCACTATCGACGCCTGTGGGAGGTGCTGGACGAGGATTTTGATGTCGAGCCTTCGTCCGAGACGCAGGCCCTTGCTGTTTCGCTCAAGCTCTCGGGCACGGCTTCGGCCAGCACGCTGCCCCAGATCGAGGAGCGGATCACCATCTTCCTGCATCCGTTCAGCCTCGCGGGTCTGTCGGATGAGGATCAGATCGTGATCTCGGCGGTGCAGGCGGAAATCAGTGCTGCCCTTTTCGCGGTTGAGGACTGGGTCACCATCGAGGCAGGGCCGGACCTCTTGCCCCCTGCCCGCGTCGGAAACTATGAGCTGCGCGGCCGTCTGTCGCCGGGGCTTGAGGATATGCGCCTGATCCTCACGCTCAAGGACCTCGGTTCGGGCGCGATCCTCTGGACCTGGCCGTTGCAGCTTCACCGCGACGACTGGGTGCGCAACTCGGGCTTTGCGGTGCAGCGCATGGCGATGCGCCTGACCGGCCGGCTTGAGGCGCATTACATCTCGGGGATCGAGAGCTATTCGGACACTGAACTTGCCGACTACCGCAAGCTGATCCGCGCCCGCTGGTTGATGCGAGACTGGTCGCCCGATGCCGATCGCCGGGCCGAGGCGCTGCTGCGCTCGGTCGCCTCGGGCGGGGATCTGGGCTTGCGTGCCCGCGTGGGTCTGGCCGAGCTTCTGAACAGCCGGGAGCTGATCTTTCCGGGCATCGGCCCTGTGCATGCGGGCGTGCCCGAAGCGCTGGAGATCGGCCGAACCATCACAGCAGAGGCGCCGGAACGCGGCGACGCCTGGCTTGCGTTCGGCTGGAGCTCGATCCTGCTCGACGACATGCAGAGTGCTGCACATGCGGCTTCGGTGGTGGCTGATTTGTCGCAATGCAACCCGCGCAGGCTGTCGGGCGCGGCCGAGATGATGGCACTTTCGGGCGATGTCGCGCGCGCCGCTCGGCTGGCGACGGCCGCTGCGCAACTCGATTCAGGGGTCTGCCGGGTCTCGATGGGCTACCGCACCCCAGTTGCGCTGCTGTCGGGACAGTATGATCTGGCGATGGAGCTTGCGGACAAGTCGCAGGGTACCATTCCCTTTACCTATGCCTACGGTGCGGCGGCGGCCGTCATGGCGCGCAAGCCGCGGGAAGCCGAAGAGTTCTGGGCGCGGTTCTGTCGCGACCTTTCCGCCCGCTGGCGCGGGAACAGGGCACCTGATCCGCTGCGCTGGTTCCTGTCAGCCAGTTCCATGCGCCGCGGTCACGGCCTTGATCTTGTGGCCGAGGCGCTGGAAACGCTTGAGGATCAGCGGCAGGACCGCGTGGTATAGTCACCGACATTGTCCCAGACGAACTCCATCGCCGACTTCTTGCCCGAGAAGTAGTCGTCGATATAGGGCATCTTGTCGAACTGGGTTCCGTTCGCCTCATGATCCAGCGCAATGTCTTCCTTGGCGGCGATATTCTGACGTTCCGGCAGGCGGATATGGACGCTCGAGGCCGAGTTGGTAAACAGCCTCATCTTGGCACCACGGCGGACATTGCGCACCTCAAGCACCGCATCAACCGCCCAGGTACCCAGTGGATCTGGCGAGGTATCGCCCGGGTTCGGGCGGAAGCTCACTTCAAACTTCTGGGAGGTGATACGCTTCTTCGGCACGTCAGGGGCCTTTTCGCGCCGCCCCGGCCCGGTCGAGATCGTTTCGGCATGGGCACGGGCATAATCCGCAAGCTTCGCCATGAAGGTTTTCACGGTCTTCGGTCGGGCCGAGGCCTTTTCCCGTGACATGGCCACCATGAAGGCGCCAGTGACGGTGAAGTTGATGGTGACGTATTTCACATCAGGCAAGGGCTGGCGATCAGGCATCAGGTTCTCCGCAAATCATTGGCTCAGGAAACGAACAAGGTCAGGCATCGTGGTGATGGCGTCGAGGTCGGGCAGTGCGGGATCATTGGGTGGCAGGGCTGCCTCGGCCGCCACGATGGCTGCGGCAATCGACCGGCCCAGCAGGACCGAGCCGAGCGCGCCCAGATGCCGACCGCCACCAAAGCCCTTACGGGTCGTGCCTTTGCCCGCCTCGATCAGCGCGTACAGATAAAGTGGCGGGTCGCGCAGCAGGGCCGGGACGGGCTTGAGATTGTTTGCGGCAAACCAGTCGGCAATCATCGTGCGGCGCGCGTCGGCGCTCCACAGTACCCAATGCGGATAGCGCGTGCGCAGCCCCTGCAGCCGCCGCGCCAGAGCGCTGACACGCTGGACGCCGCCGTCAATGCTGCGCGCCAGATCGCGCAACGCCAGATCATTGTCGCTGCGCACCAGCGCGGAATGGATGCGCAGACCCGCAGGCAGCGTGAAGTCCGAGCCGAACATGACCGCAATCCCCGTCTGCAGCGCCAAGCTGCGCTGTGGCCGCACCGCGGGGTCAAGCTCAAAGAAGTTGCGCCAGTCGATGCGCCAATGGTTCTCCAACCCTGGTCGGGCGCGTTTTTCGGCAATCCCGCTTTGCCCGGCCAAAAGCTCGCGCACCGGGACGGTATCCGCCGCGAGCGTGTACTGGCTACGCACCATCCAGTGCCCCATGCGCAGGATTGCGTGGCTCACCTCGACAGGCACCTCACGCGGGCCGGTCCGGTCGGCAACGGGCGGGGGCAGGCCGGGCAGGCATAGATGCGGCAGATAATCCTGCACAAGAATCCGGTGCCACAGCCGCGCAACCTTGGCCCGCGCCGCACTGCGGGCGGCATCCGCTGCAAGGCCCTGCTGACGAAAAGCAGCCTCGGCCCGATGTGCGGCTTCGACAAACAGCGCCGAAAGCTGCGCAACCATGGGGGAATCGTCGTTGCGGCCATCATGCAGATCGGCCCGCGCGTTGGACCCATCACCGGGCGCGACCCTGTTGATATCGGCCGCAAACATCGGAAATGCCGGATGCGGGGCAAATCGGTGCAGGCCGGGCAGCGGCCTGTTCAACGCGATCGGCCCGAACAGGGTTTCAAGGTGCAAGGGCACAGCACGGGACTGCCGCTGCGACGGCGCAGGGGCAGGCGCCGCACCTTGCAGTGGATAGTCAAAGGCACCCTCGGCCGGGGCGCACAGGTCATGCGCCAGAAGCTGCCCCAGATAGGTGTAGCCGGCCGGGATGCGCCCTTCGCGACGCGAGCCCTTTGCGATCTTGGCGCTGGCCGCGACGGCTGTTTCGACCGAATGTCGCAAACCACCACAGGCCCGGTGCAGATCGGCAGGCCGCGCCATGGCCGCGCAGCCGAAGCTGCGCCTGCCTTCAGGCAGGGTCGGCGGTGGCAGAATTGCCGCCGGGTTGCCCCGCCAGATCATGTAGCCCCCCGGCGTCACATCATCCTCCGGCGCCATGTCACCCTCCAACTGCAGCGGCATATGCGAAGGACGCCAGAGACTGCGTCACCGCTGCGCCATCTGCACGGTTGGGTGACATCAGGATCGGCCGGGCCAGCGGCCAGCCGGGGATCACGCAGCGCACGACCGGAACACCGATCCCGGCTGCGGTCAGATCAGCATAGCCCCAATCCAACCCCCTTCCGACCAACTCCGCCTCGATCCGCAGCAGAGGGTCACCGTCGCCGCCACGATCCACCACTGTGCGGCCCGCCCCCAGCAATACGGGCAGGCGAGAGCGCAGAGCCGCGTGCATCGCATCGCGATGCACGACATCAGGGTGGTGCGGCGGGGCAAGCCAGGCAATCTCGGCCTGCAGCGCCTCGCGCAATGCGGCATCGGCTGCACGGTGCGGATCGCTGTGTGCCGCTGTGCCCATGGCGATCTGCCCGCACTGCCCGTCATCGGTCAGCACAAGGCAGATCGTGACTGCGTTCATCAGCGGCAGATGCCACAGCATCGAGCGTCGCTGTGTCTGCGCCTGCCGGTACTGCCTTAGCAAAGGCGTGGGAAGATGCGCCTTCCGTGCCGCCAGCCCGCCGCCCCACCACAGCGCATACGCCGCGCGCTCGATCCGCTCATAGAGGGCCGCAATCTTCGCTTCGGCCATGGTTTCACCGGCTGCGACACCCTCACTGCCCGGATCTGCACTGCCAGCGGGTATCAGCATACGAGAGTCAGCGACGATAACCTTGCCATCCCGCCCGATGGCGGGCACTGGTTGTGGATGGCTGCCCGCGCCAATTGACAGGTTCTCGGCCATCTCGCCCAGGGCCCGCGCGCAAGCAGACGCCGCATCCGGGCCGGTGCCCGTCGCCAGATCAGAAATTGCGGGATGTTCGCCGTTCCAGCGGGCAAAAGCCACGGCAAGACCTGCTGCCCAAGGCGATGGCATCACCTTGATTCTGCACGCCCGCGCGATGTCGTCCGTAGCCGCCACACCTGCCCCCGCGCTGCTGTCGGCCCAACCCGGACACCAGCCTAGCACGAAGGTTAACGTACTGGTAAAGTATCGTTAACGATTTGGTCAGCAGTTCACACTGGGCTCAGGTCGCAGCAACGCAACCTGCCCCAGATCAAACACCTGCCCGGACAGCGGAGCCGCGTCCAGCGCATCGGCGCTCAGCCCCTCTCGCGCCGAGGTGGCGATCAGGCGCCCCCCTGCAAACGCCGGACACGTCACATGCGGCGCCGGAACCGCGATTGAACGGTCAAACCGTCCGTCCGGCAGATATCGCGCGATCCGGCCCGCCCCCCATTGCGCGTTCCAGAACCCGCCCTCGGCATCGGTGATCGCCCCGTCCGGCCATAGCCCCTCAGGCTCAAGGTCCAGATAGAGCGCGGGTGTGCCGACGGGCCAACCATCGGTATCCAGCCCGACCCGCCAGACCTTTTGCCGGGCGGTATCGGCGTAGTACGCACATGCTCCATCGGGTGCGAAACAGATCGAATTCGAGATGCTGATACCATCCACGAGGCGCCGCACCTCGCCCCGGAAAAAGCGGTAAATCGCGCCAGCGCCCGGTTCGGCCCGCTTTCCCATCGTCCCGATCCAGAAACCGCCAAAGGGGTCGGCCCGGCCATCGTTCGACCGCGTCACCGGATTGTCAGCCTCCAGCGCGACCAGAAGGTGCCGGTCGCCGGTCGGGATATCAAAGCGCCAGAGCCCGGTTTCCGAGGCAATGATCAGATGATCCTCATCGATCCATCCGGCAGCCGAGACATGTTCGTCAAACTGCCATTCCGATTGCTGGGCGTCGCGGCGCGACAGAAGGCGCTTTCCAATGATGTCAAACCAGAAGAGTTCGCGCCGCAGCGGGTGCCACAGGGGTCCCTCGCCCAGAAAGCACGAGCGCGCGTCAAAGACCTTAGCCATTCCCGGTTGCCCGATCATAGGCCGCGACCAGCGCCCGCGCCTTTTCCCCAACCGTGCGGGCATCATCCCCCGGACGATAGAGCGCGGTGCCGATCCCGAAGCCGCTGGCCCCTGCGCGCAGCCATTCAGCAAGGTTATCCACCCCTGCGCCGCCCACCGCATAGACCGGACAGACCGGCGGCAGCACCGCGCGCAAGGCCGCGATCCCTTGCGGCCCCATGATAGAGGCGGGGAAAATCTTCAGCCCATCCGCCCCCGCCCGAAGTGCGGCAAAGCATTCCGTCGCGGTGAACACACCCGGAAAAGATTGCATGCCGCGCGCCTTGGTGGCTGCGATCACCGCAGGATTGCAGTCGGGCGATACAACCAGCCGCCCACCCGCATCCTGAACCCGCGCGACGTCCTCGACGCTAAGCACCGTCCCGGCACCGATCAACGCCGTGGCGCCAAAGGCCCGCGCCATCACTGCAATGCTCTGCAATGGCTCGGGCGAGTTCAGCGGCACCTCGATCCGATCGACGCCAGCTTCAATCAGTGCAGTGGCAATGGGTTCAGCCTCGGGCGGGGTAAGACCGCGCAGAATAGCGATGATGGGGCGTGAGGTCATGGGGACTCCTGCAGCAGACGGAAGGCACGGGTCAGGCCCGCAAGGGTCAGCGCCGTGCCGTCGGTGACGCGGGCCTTGGCCCCCGCGAGATCAAGCGCGATCGCATAAAGCTGCGAGAGCCGCCCGGCACCAAGCAAGGCAATTGGTGCGTCCTGCCACATGGGCCGCGTCGCGGCAAGTTCTGCACCGATCAACAGCCCCGACAGCCGCGCCCGCGCAGCATCCGGCGCAAGGGCCTTCAACAACCCTTCTGCCCGCAGCGCGAAAAGCGCGAGCGGCAGATCGGCAGGCCGTTCGATCGCGGCGGTCACCCCCTCTGCAAAGGCGGTTTCGCACCAGCCCTGCCCCATGCCATGACGCAGAACCGACTGGCCGGACAGAAGCGCAAACACCTCGCCCGTCATCACGGTGCGAAACCCCGTGACCAGGCCGCTGCGCAGCGTGACCCATTTGTTATGCGTGCCTGGCAGCGCAAGGACACCCTCGAAGTCTGGCTCAGAGGACAGAAACCCCGCGATCTGAGTTTCCTCGCCGCGCATGACATCGGCGGGGTCAAGTTGCGACAAGCCCGGAATGATATGTACGGTGAACCGGCGATCATCGGGGTGGATGCGGTGGAAAGGGGCACCGAGTGGAGCACAAGGCACCGGACGATAGGCCGCCTCGGACCAGCCCTGCCGTGCACCGACCATGCCACAGGCCAGAACCGGCAGGCACTTATCGCCCAGCCAGTCGTCGATCAGCTGCGTCAGGGCCGGCTCGAACAGGCCCGGCCCAAGCCGCCCCATGCCATCGTCGGACTGCCGCGCGTCAATCACTACATCGCCCGTCATCGCCCAAGCCCTGAGCGAACTGGTTCCCCAGTCGACCGCAATCCAGTCAGCGCGGCAATTGTCTGTCATCATGCGATGTCCGTTGGGAGGATGTTTTCCGGGATGTTCTGATAGCTGACGGGTCGCAGGAAGCGTCGGATGGACATGGTTCCGACGGAGGTTGCGCCGAAGTTGGTGGATGCGGGGTAGGGTCCGCCGTGGACCATGGCGTCGCAGACCTCCACCCCGGTGG
>NZ_VOAK01000024.1 GCF_007859075.1 Gemmobacter aquaticus | reverse complement strand
CGGCTACCATCGACCGGGTCGCCTGTGCCAACGACGAGCTGACCGAGTTGGCAGCGGGCATGGATCAGGCCCGCAAGGCATTTGCCGAGCAGCTTGCATCTCCCGACGTTCGCAACTGGATTGTCGGTGGCGCGATCCCTTGGCGCGCCACAGCGATCGCAGGCGCCTTGCACCAGGCTGCCACGGCTCTGTCACAGGACGGTTGGATCTCTGTCGAGGCAGCAACGGCATGGATCACCGCGCACAACCCAGACGAGCGGCCGGAGCAATATGGCTGCCGCACATGGCGTCAGCTGATTCATGAGTCCCGGCTGTTCGATCTTCAAATCCGTAGGGTAAATGGCCGTCGCCAAGCTTGCTATCGCCCACGGACCCGGCGAGACGAGCCCACTTGAGGCACAGGACGGCAGCGCAGCGAACGCACGAGGAGTGTCCGTTCGCTGCGCGTTGATCACATGACCGGAATGGGCCGAGTGCAGACTTCGTGACATCGCACGAAAGTTTCCTTGCGATGTCAAACATACAGTTAGTTTTCGATCACTTCTGCAACGGCGGCCGCAATGCTTTGAAGGGCGCTATTACGCGTGGCAAAATCGTGCTCCATATCTGCCAGATAGATGGAGATCACCCAAGGTGCTTCGCCCGCGGTTGAGGCAACAGCGATGAGGCTGCGACTATCACTGCCGCCACCCGATTTATCGTAAACTGTCCAGCCCTCGGGCAGCTTATCGCGCAGCAGCGTAGCCGTGACGCCGCCTTTTCCCATCCATTCACCCAAAAGCGCACGCGAGTTCGCAGACAGAAAATCCTCAATCAGGAGGGTCTCCAGTGTATGGGCCATCGCAAGCGGGGTCGTGGTATCGCGAAGGTCCCCCTCGGCTGCGAGGTTCAACTCTGGCTCGTAGCGGTCGAGACGGCTTTCGCTATCACCAAGACTGCGGAAAACGTCTGTGACTGCTTCTGGTCCGCCAAGTGCTTTGATCAGCAGATTGGCGGCGGTATTGTCGCTCATGTCGATGGTTGCCATGCAAAGATCAGCAATCGCCATCGGCGCATCCAGGTGCTGCTCTGTGACAGGGGCATGGGGAATCAGATCGCTCGGCTTGATTTCGATCTCCTGCGCAAGGTCCAACTGGCCCTGATCGGCAGCGGTCAGAACGGCACCGCAAAGCGGCACTTTGAACGTGCTGGTCATCACGAAGCGCTCATCGCCGCGCCAGGACCAGAGCGCGTCCTGCCCTGCTTGCCCCACCACGATGCCAACGCGCCCGCTGAGCTGCGCCTCGACGGCCGAGACCGTTTGCTCCAAAGCCCCCAAGGCTGTCTCGGCTTGGGCATTCAGGGCAAAAGACATGCTGAGAAGAAGCCCTGCCGCACAGCGCGACAGAGCGGGTTGAGTAAACCGCATGGGGAAATCCTTTGTAATGGCCGTGAGGCGCGCATTTCTTAACGCGCCTTGCCATCTCGCAGCAAACGACAAATATTATACCTTATCATTAGTTAAGGTAATGCCATGGACCGTCCCGATCTGCCACTCAATGCCTTGCGTGTTTTTGAGGTGGCAATGCGCCAAGGCAGTTTCACCAAGGCCGCCACCGAGCTGCGCGTGACCCAGGCCGCAGTGAGCCATCAAATCGCGCGACTTGAGGATCTGCTCGGGGTCAAGCTTTTCTCGCGTCACGCGCAGGGGCTTGTGGCAACGGATGAGGGCAGATTGCTGTTTCCCATACTGGAGCAGGGTTTTGACGCGATGTCGCGAGTGCTTGGCAGCCTGCAGGGCACCCGTGACATCGAGGTCCTGAACATCGGGGTGAACACGACCTTTGCCTTAGGTTGGCTTTTGCCGCGACTGGGCGCCTTTCGCGCGGCCTGTCCGGGCATCGACCTGCGGGTCTCTACGCATAACAACCGCGTGGAGATTCTGCGCGAAGGACTGGATATGGCGATCCGCTTCGGCTCTGGCGGCTGGAGTGGGCATGACACCCTGCCGCTGATCGAAGCGCCTTTGTCCCCAGTTTGCGCGCCGCATCTGGCCGCGCAATTGCAAACGCCCACCGATCTGATGCGTTTTCCATTGCTGCGCAGTTATCGAAGTGCTGAATGGCCGGCTTGGTTTGCTGCGACAGATGTGCCGTTCACCGCCATTTTGGGGCCGGTCCTGGACAGTTCCGTTGCCCTGGCCGAGCTAGCGGCAGCGGGTGAAGGGATTGCACTGCTGCCCGTTGCCATGTTCGAGCGTCCTTTGGGCGAGGGCCGTCTGTTCCGCCCATTTGCCCAAAGCCTGCCTATGGGCAGCTATTATCTTGGCTGGTCCAGCGAACGCGCTGTAAGCAAATCAATGGAACGGTTCATCTCGTGGATTTCCACCGAAATTGAATCTGGTGTGACCGCAAACAAGTAACGGCTCTCAGAATAAAGCAGATACAGCGGGTTGATTGACAGTTTTTCTGCGAGCCGTCCATCGTGATGCGGTCCGGTGGCCTCAGGTCTGAGAGGCAGCTTTGAGAGTGCCGCATCGCGGCACCTATGGGTGCCAGTGGGGGCAAAGGGCCGATGGCGTCTATCAGAGGCTCCCATTCAGAACTTGATGGCCGAATTTCCCGATGCCCCCGCCGATGGCTGGGCAGGTGGGGCGGCAAGGCTCTCATAGAAGAATTTTGCATAGCTTCTGTTGTCGTTCAGCCAAGTGATGACCTCTTCGCCCGCCGGCTCGGAATAGCTCTTTCCGTCAGGGCTTGCGTAACGCGCTCCTAGCATGGCGGGACAGAACGAGCCGGGAGGAAGGGGCTGATCCTTCACGTCGAGATACCCATACAGCTCGTTCGAGGGCGTATGGAATCTGGGAATGTTGAAGGGCGGCTGCCAGGCCGCACCGGTTTCATCCAGCCAATGATCAGGCCGGATCGTCGTTTCGATAACCGAACACCGTTCGTGCCCTTGTTGCATCCACGAGAAGGCAAGTCCCTTCTGCATCATGGGCAAGCCGACCTCCTCGATCTTGCCCGGCTCGCCATAACGATCCGTCAGCGCGGCTTTCAACTGCGCGGCATCGGTGTCGCCCTTGGGCAGGCGTAGCATGCGCCACATGGCGAGAACCCGGTCGGGCGCGGCCGGGGGTTCATCGTAGATCGCAATA
Organism: Gemmobacter aquaticus; assembly: GCF_007859075.1. Classification (GTDB taxonomy): domain Bacteria; phylum Pseudomonadota; class Alphaproteobacteria; order Rhodobacterales; family Rhodobacteraceae; genus Gemmobacter; species Gemmobacter aquaticus. The sequence goes on along the minus strand of NZ_VOAK01000024.1, from coordinate 232,735 downwards.
AGCTCTGTTCCCGCAGCCGAAATGTACAGGCGGCCAGAGCTGTAGGGCTGTAGGCTGCCGCCGACCGTACCCATCTGCTTGCCACGATCCGCCACCAGCACCTTGCCGACCTCCATATGCTTACGCAGGATCGCATCGGCCTCGTCAAAGGACATGCCAAGCTGAATGCCGAGGATATCGTGGCTATTTGTCTGGGCTGGCATCTCAAGCATTTCGACGGGCGGCGCGACGGGGGTCACCAAAGGAAGTTCGGCGACCAGTTTTCCGCTTTCGTCCTCGACCAAACGGGCCGCGCGTGCAGAAACCTCGAAGATGTAAACCTTTGTGCCCGGCGAACCCACATCTTCGATACGGAACCCGTGCTGAAGCCCGTATTGCGCACCCGTGGCCTGGGCATTTCGCTGCGCTGCATGCCAGATCGTATCCGGCCAGGTATCCTGCACAACAGCACCTGTGGGTGTCACGGTCAGTTCGAGCCACAGTTTCCCCGGATGGTCGGCAACCAGACCGAGATCCAGCACAGGAAAGCGATCCAGCCGCACGATGTCGACCGATCTGGCGGTGTCAGGGATTTTCAGGCCGATGCGGGCATAATAGATCGCGCTGCAATAGAGGTCACGTCCGGTGCAGTTACCGCGCAATCCGCCGCCCTGCGGCGCCTTGCCCGCTTCGGGGAAGAACAGGTATTCCGTTGGCTGCCGCCAAGCCACACCCAGATAGGCGCAAATCCGGTCCTGGACCATCTGCTTTTCGTCTGGCATGGCACTACCCGTTGCGACCGCAGCTTCGGCACATTCCGATTGGCGCGGCATCTGCTGCGCCCTTTCGGCGCTTGCCCGCCCGTTGTTGGGCAGCGGCACGACCAGCGTCAGGCTTTCGGGCAGGGCGGAAGCCCGCGCCTCGGACCATGACCGAAACTCGGCAAGGCGTTCGTCGGGGGGCGGGTTGGCAAAGTCCCGAAAGAAGCTGCCCCAGTCCGGGGTCGTTTCCTCGGAGACACTCGATTCATACCCAAACCGCGCGTGCATCATGCGCTGAAGCTGAATGTCGTCGACCGTCTCGGGCAGATAGCGCAGCTGCAGCAGATCTGCCATTTCGGCGCCAAAGCGGGTGCCAGCCGGGGGCGTCATCACCTGGTCAGCCGTGGCTCGTGGCGGCAGCGCTGCCTCTATCTGCTGGCGGAACCCCGCGACGGTCGGCAGAGCGGCAACATTCCACTCGGCCACCGGCGCATTGTCCGAACTCCACCGCAGGGTCAGCCTGTCCAGTGCTGCGCTGACGATGACGTCATTGTCGTTCACGCGGACGTCGGTGATCGTCATCTCCCACCGCAGGATGACGTTTTCCAACTGGCGTAGATCACCCCGCGCCGCCGCCGTCTGGATATCCATCGGGATCGGATCGAACTTCAGCAGGCGATCCAGTTCAAAGGTGATCCGTTGGCGCTGCTCCTTGTAGATCCGCTCGACGAGGCCCATGTCCCTTTCATCGCTCCATGCCTGCGACAGGGGCAGCAGCTGATAGAGGCCAAGATCGCGGTCCGACAGGGTGATGCCGGCCAGCGGGTCTTTGGGATTGAGGCGCTCAAGATCGTTTTCAAGGCTGATCGGCTGGACCTTGAGGCCGCTCTTCTCCTCGTAATAGGGGCGAAGGGTCTGATCGAAGGCCACCTTGACGGGCAGTTGCACGAACTGCGCCCGCAGCGCTTCGCGGATCTGGTCGCGGTAGAGCGAGGCCAGAACCTCGGGCTGGTATTCAAGCAGGGTTTCCGCCGGCAGCGGCATGGCGTCCGGCGGGTTGCCCGCCCGCACGAAGGATGCAAGATGGCTGAAATAGCTGGCCGCGGTGCTGTCTATCTGGTCCTGATCAAGATGTGGATCCATGGCGGGCCCGATAACCGATGACATCAGGCGGCCGCTCCAGAGCAGCCCTTCCTGCCCACCCGTTGTCTGAGCCACAACGGCGGACGAGGACAAGGACAGCACGACTATCAGGCGCAGGGCAGCGGAGCGAATGCTTTTGCCAAGTTTCGTGTGTATCGACACGTCACAACTCCTCAATGATCGGAAGACCCACCAGCACATGAAGCCGGGTCAAAACCCGTGGGACCGGACCGGATGACCTGACAGATCGCAATTTCTGACGAACACCGCCACTCGGTGTTGACTGGTGACAGAAACGGGTAGCCACCAGAAACAACCCGGTCGGGGCGGCGGATTCGTTGTTCAAAAGGACTAAAATTCAGGCTCTCAAAGACAACTTCGAAAAGCAACTTCTTTGACATTCCAGAGGCATCGCCTGCCATTTCCGATAGTTGGGGCGGATTTCCCGACTACCGTCGATTGAACGTACTGAAATTTTCGCAGCCCGCACATCGCGCCATTCTGGCGGCCGGCTGCTCATTTGAATCCAGGAGCAAAGCTTGCAGCCATAGCGCGCCCGGATGGATCGGCGAGTCATACTGCCATGGGTCGGAGGCAGGGCCCTTCTAGGTCGCCGTCTGTCAGCTGTCTGCGATCATATGGACACGATGCGATACATGACCGGATCACCAAGCGCTGCCAGGGCAGTTGCATCGGGCGACACGGCCATAGTGTTGGGCGCGGGGCCCTGACTTATCGATTAGGAATGAGAATACGAATCGTTGGTGCCATGCCATCCGGCCCTCTACGATCTGCGGGCCGCCACGGTTAACGATGGGGATGTGGGATGTGTTCATCAGCCAGACTGGCCAGCTCCCTGCTGATAGCGCTTTGCGCTTTGTCCGGCGCCTTGTTGCCCATGAAGGTGGCCGCACAAGCCTGTCCCTCCGCCACAGAGGTCAGGGCCGATCTCAAGCTTGCCTACATCGACGGCATGTTCGTCGTTGGCGAAGGCAGCCCGGACGGCCAGGCGCTCATGCGACTTGCCGCTTGGCATGCGTCACCGCAGATGGTTGATGAAATCGCGGTTCGGGGCGGGATGAAGAATGCGATGCGACTCGCGACCGATATTCTGCCGCCCCGAAGCGAGGCGCTGACCAGTTTCACCAGTGCGGGCAGCTTCCGCGGCAAGACCCCGGAGGAGCGCGCGCAGAGCCAGGCGAGATTTCTCGCGGCCTGCGGGGGTACGATGACTGAACTGGCCCCGAAAGCGCCTTTCCACTTTGCGATCGCCAAGAAAGGCGTAATCGGCGACTACAAAGACAAGCGTGGTGGGGTGACGATCCCGCCCGGCCCCAACTATCTGAGCAGGGCCTTCTATTCGGATTTCCTCGAACCAAATCCGATGAGTGACTTCGTCAAGACAGACAGCGTCTGGCTTATGACACCTGCCGAAGCCGAGGCGCTTCACGCCCGTGTTGCCGCCATGGCGCCCTATCCTGCAGCCCGCAGGCAGGTTCAGGCAGTGGCAATTGTCGAGGTGAAAAGGATTGATCCGCTGACGCGTGCGGCCGACGTGGAACTGGTCGAATTCGCTCTCTATGATGTGGGCTTCTCCCAGAAGCTGTTTGCCTACGATCAGGCCGCCGATCAGAAGGTGCAGGGGTCCGCAGTACCCACCGCCCCGCCGACCTCCGGGGCTTTGCCCGTGGGCGTCCACGCGACGCGACAGGCGGCGGTCGAGCATGCCTTGGCGCTTTGTGAGGAGAACGCCATCACCGCAACCGAGGTCAGATGCGACTGTCTTGCCGAGCATGTCGGCGAGGAATGGACGCGAAACCCCCAAGGTCATATCGCGAATCTTTCGTTTCAGGCGATGCACGCGAACAAGGTGGAATGCCGCAATGTCGAAGCGCAGCGCGCCCGGGCCCTGCGGAGGTGTGCCGATGCGGAATGGCCACCCCTATGGACCAGGACACCGAGCGTGAACCTGCGCCTGGACCGGCGGGAATACTGCCATTGCATTGCAGATCGGTCGGTGGAAATCGGACTTCAGAAGGCCATGTATTCTTGTGTTGCGACCGAGGACTACCCGGTACCGGCGGACAGCCCTATACACGACTAAGGTGGCGTGATGCGCTCGCCAAGTGTCCGGGCCGCGGGTTCAACGTGACGGCGGCATACGGGACATACGATCACCCTGCCCGAAACTCGAGAAGGGGTACACCTCTCCGTGAACGGGCGCGGCCACTTCAGTTGCGCATCTCGCTCATCCACGTATGCCGACGCCCGGTGGATAATACGGCGTCGGAGGCGCGTCGTTGTCGAGACTATCCTGGCCCATGATCGTATCTGCATACCATTCAAACACGCTGCGCAATCGAGGTCCTGGTGCCCGGCAGCCGTCATGTATCTCTATGGTCAGATCCCTTAGGTCCTGGGTGCGCATTTCCAGCCAGACCGAACGCATTTCGCCCATCTGCTCTCGGATCTCGGCGATTTCTGCATTGTATCTGGCCCGCAGAGCTTCATTCAGTTCGGCCATGCGCTGCCGGAAGGCCCGGCCAATAGTCTGCGCTTCGCTGGCGCGCTCTGCCTGAGTGCTATTCATCAGGTCGCCCGAGCGGATGCGCTCGGCGAGATTTGCCCGGTCCCTGTGAAAATCTGCGTAGATCGTTGCGGCGGATGAGCCATGTTCGGTTTGGTATCGGTCCAGCGCCTCCTTGAAGTGCCGATCCCGCCAGTCATAGATCGCCTGGAGTTCTGCATTATAATGCATGCCAATGGCCATGCGCTGCTGTTGTTCATAGCCTGCCTGGCACTCGGCGCTTGCGGAGGCTCCGCTAGAAATGAGGCCGAACGATGCGGCAAGAGCAAGCAACGCAGATCTTGATGCGGTCAGTATCGTGGCTGCTGCCATGTCTCTCGCTGCCCCCAAAAATCCGTTTTCTTCCGATGGCGCATAGGCTGTACGCAGACGCGATACGAGGCATCTGTTTGGTTGATCTTATGCCCCCTGAATTCTTCAATCCATCAGGCAATTGGCCGAAGTAACCCGAAGACTACGTTGCGATCTTCGACGGCTGTCTACGCGCCGAAAGCTGGCCCACGGGCATCAGGACGACAACGATGTCGGTTCGCATTGACTTTAGGGGAAGCGAACACCCGCAAAGCCGTCCTGCCAGGCCTGGCAGATGTGAATATTTTCGATGAAGCGCGTCGGATCGCGAAGCGAAGCTGTTCTCGCAGCGCACAAAAAATCTCGGAAGCATGCTTGACCCGCCGACTGTGACGGCGGCCTTGGGCTATCTTTTGCGCTATCGGCCCCCTATGTCCAAGGAGTGGGCGCTTGGCCTCTGAAACAGCCGGATGGTCTGCTGCAGCACTGGCAGCGCACGATCTGACGCTGAAGTAGCCACGCCGCTCCTTCGACCGAACGAGCTTGGTCGCCGCTGCTTCCGCAGAAGCGGTCGAAGGGAATGAGGCGAAACGGTTTTGGCCCCTCGAGCCGATCCTGCCCCAGGTCCGCTGAAGCGTGATCGCATCGAAAACATCAGTCGAGAGCTCGACCCGGTGAAACCGAGACATGTTGAGATCGGGGTCTGCGCGATGAAGCAAGTGGCAATACATCGGCATTCTCCTTGCAGGAGCATGCAAGGATGTTCTACTTATGTTCAATCAGATTTCTGAATCCATAGACCACCTGAGATTCAGCCCTGTGATGGCGCCCTTCGGTGGTGCAGGCGGATCGCCAAGCGTCGCGTGCTACTGCCCTTGCCTGTCGCGTGTTAGTTGAACGCCAAAGGCACGGTGGCGTGCCGCCTGCCGCCTTAGCTTCCCGCCTCCGCACTGCGCAATGTCAGTTCCGCCTCGGCCAGCGCCTCATCGAAAGCCATCTGAAACCCTCCCCGAAACGCCGGTCCCATCACCCGCCCGAGGCCGAGCATGCCGCAGGGATCGTGGCGGGCCGCGAGGGTGCGCGCGATCTGCAGTCGCAGGGGCAACGTGACTCTCGTCGGGTACTTGCCCCGTGACCCGCGGCGCTCGACGACCTCTGGCATCCCGTTCTGCTCCCAGTCATCGCAAAGCCGGTCCCGCAGCGCTTGCGCAATCCTGCGGATCAGAAAGGGAACCGGACAGCGCGCGGTCCTGGCCCAGACCTCGGCCCGCACGGCCTGTTCCGCCGTCAGCGAAACCGCGACATGGACGATATGACCACGCCTCGAAGGCGAGTGATCCTCCACGCCCGGATGTGCCATCACGCCAGCAGAGCGTCCCTGTACCTCCGGGCTGCGCGGCCCGGATCCGGGATCAGAAGCACCAGCCATGCTGGAGCGCGCGCCGCGCCTCAGCGGTTTCGATTGCGCCGGCAGGTCCCTCTAGGCCAGCGGGAGGTTCCACCCTCGCCTCTGGCACGGGCAGGGTTCGCGAGACCTCGCCAAAGCCGAGCTTCGCCGAGAAGCCGGCGTCCTGACGGAGGATAAGCATCCTGTCCTTGCGCGGCGCCATCAAGCGGTCTCGGCGGGCGCAAGGATCAGCCGGTCAATCTCGTCGAGCAGCTCGCCTGCCTCCGTCACGGCATTTTGCAGATGCGCCGCCAGCGCCCGGTTCGGGGGCTTCGCCGCGATCACGCCCAGAAGCCCTTCGCGGTCCATGCTGAGATAGGCGCTGCGGTTCGAGAGAAAAGCCTCGCAGGCGGGCAGGCTGCGGAACAGCTCTTCCGCAACCGCGCGTTCACTTTCCGAGATCCGCAGCGGCACCCGGCTCAAACTCACCGTGAACCCCGCCAGCGCCGCGGGTTCCTCGACGCGCTCGCGCAGCTTCAAATACCACGTGGCGGTCTCCAAGGTCGCGCTCAGATCGCCGCGCGACAGCATCATTGGACAGAGGATCCGGTGCGCCGCCACGGCCAGGACATCCTGCGCCTCTGACCCGCCGCCGAAGGTGTCGATCAGGATGAGATGCTCCTGATCCGGCTGCTCATAGATACATATGGAGCGTCGAAGGCGCCGCCGTGACCGGAGCGCCTCCAGGTTTCATGCTACCGGTACCGTCCCGCCATCAATGATGTGTTCGGTCCCAGTGATCGAGGCCGCCCGATCCGAAGCGAGGAAGGCGATCAGGTCGGCAACCTCTTCCGGTGCGGCGGGGCGGCCCAAGGGGATGCCACCGAGCGACGTCATGATCACCCCGATCGCCGCGCCGTAGGATATCCCGGCTTCCTCGGCGATGCGGAGGGCGAGGCCGTTCGCGCCCGGATTTGCGATCCACCCTGGGGATACCCGCACCACACGGACGCCTTTAGGGGAAACCTCCTTGGAAAGGCCTTTACTGTAGGTGTTCAGCGCGGCCTTTGCCGAAGCATAGCCGGTGGTCGCCTCGGGCAGCGGGAGACGCCCTTGGATCGAGGTGACATGGATGACGACGCCACTTCCTTGCTCGATCATCCCCGGGATCAGCTCGCGATCCAGCCGGACCGCCGGAAAGAAGTTGAGGTTGAACTCCTTCTCCCACTCCTCATCCGTCAGCGCGGCGAACCCGCCCGATGGGGCGGATGATCCACCTAGCACGTTCACGAGAATGTCGATGCCGCCGAAGTCCCGATGCGCCGCATCGACAACCGTCCTGACACCGGACGTGGTGGTCAGATCGGCCTCGACGAAGGCCACGCCAGTGAGGTCTGCCGGCCTCTTGCGGGCCGTGGTCAGCACCTGGGCGCCGAGGTCGCGGAACAGCGCCACCGTGGCGGCCCCGGCGCCTGAGGTGCCGCCGGTGATCAGGGCGCGACGGTCCTTCAAGGTCAGAAAGGGCGTCATACCGTGATCTCCAATTCGGCGATCCTGTTGTCGGCGAGGCTGAAGAGGAACCGCAGGTCGATCGGGCTGCCCGGGAAGTCGCCGGTGGCGTGACCGATCACCTCGGTCATCCCGTCCTTGGTGCCGATGTGGAACGGCTCGATGGTGTAACTGTATTGCTGATCTTCACCGGCCATCCAGTCGCGGATGGCATCGCGGCCCCGGTGGGTCTGCCCCTTGTCCCTGACCATGCCGTTCTCGGCGAATGCGGCCGCGACGGCCTCGGGGCTGCGCGCCCGGTCGGCGTCGAAATAGGCCTGAATGCTTGTCGGCAAGCTGATTGCCATTTTCATCTCCATCGATGTTTCCAGCAGCTTCCGGATCGGCTTCGCAGCCGTCCGGGGCTGATGAGGGACAATCTAGAGGTGGACGGATGCTGCGATAACTGGGACAAAGGGGAATGAGGAATTCCGATTAGAGGGATAATGACACGGCCTCTCTTCGCCGATCTGGACGCGGTTCTCAGCATCGCCCGGCAGGGTTCGTTCCGGGCGGCAGCGCTGGACCTTGGCATGTCGACGACCGCGCTCAGCAACGCCATCGCCAAGCTGGAGCAGCGCCTGGGGGTGCGCCTGTTCAACCGCACCACGCGAAGCGTGTCACTGACCGATGCGGGACAGACTTTTGTCGCGCGGGTCGGGCCCGCCATGACCGATATCCATGATGCTATGCTGGCGGTGCAGTCGCTTCAGGAAACCCCGACCGGCACCCTGCGTATCAACGCCTTCGCCTCCGCCGCAAGGGAAGTGATGGCGCCGCTGTTCCTGCCCTTCCTGCGGCACTATCCGCAGGTGCAGATCGATCTGGTGACAGAGGGCAAGCTGGTCGACATCGTCGCGGGTGGGTTCGATCTGGGGCTGCGGCCCGCCGATCTTGTGCCCGCCGACATGATTGCCATCCCGCTTGGCATGTCGCGGGAAAACGCCGTCGTCGCCTCGCCGGAGTTCCTGCGGATCCACGGCGAACCGACGGTCCCGGCCGACCTCTACCGCTATCGCTGCATTCGCGCGCGCCTACCCAACAACGCCCTGTTCCGCTGGCGGTTCGAGAAGGACGGCGTGCCGGTGCAGATCGATGTGCAGGGCGCCCTCACCCTCGACGAGGCAAGCCTTGTCCGCATCGCCGCGCGGGAGGGCATGGGCCTTGGATACGTCCAAGAGGCGGATGTCCGTGAGGACATCGCTGCGGGGCGGCTCGTGCGGGTCCTGGCAGACTGGACCCCGAGCCTGTCCCCGCTTGCGCTTTACTATCCCGGCCGGAAGAACCCACCCGCCGCCTTCAGCGCCTTCATTCAGGCGGCGAGAGAGTTCGCCAGCAGGACGGAGCGGTCGCACTGAGGATCAGTCTAAGGTCGGGCTTACGTTGGGGGCATATGCTTTTGAGCAATTGTAATGTGACGCGTCAAAATTAACTGCTGGCCCAGCCGAACGTCCGCTTCGAGGAGACTGCAATTCGGCATTTCTTGGCGCCGATCGGCGGCTATGGGCCGACCGGCGCATGGCACGCGGGTCGGCGGGGTTGTTACAGATCGATCCCTTCTGACAAGGACAGCGCATCGTCCAGGTCGACCCCAAGATAGCGAACAGTGCTGTCCATCTTGGTATGCCCGAGCAAAAGTTGAACAGCGCGCAGGTTGCCTGTCTTCTTGTAAATCTGGGCGACCTTTGTGCGTCGCATCGAATGGGTGCCATAGGAGCTCGGTTCAAGCCCGATCGAGAGAACCCAGTCGCGCATGATCCGCGCATACTGGCGTGTCGATAAGTGCGGGCTAGCATGGACACGGCTGGGCCAAAGATATTCGCAACCGATCATTTCTGGATCTTTGATCCAACGCTCCACCGACAGTCGCGTGGTTTCGGTGATCTCGAATCGGACAGGCTTGCGTGTTTTGCTTTGCGTCACGGATGCGCGTTCCTTAACGCGGCCTGCGGCGTAAACATCGTTCACCTTCAGGCAGACCAGATCGCAACCCCGGAGCTTGCAATCAATGGCATGTTGAACAGCGCAAGATCGCGATTATTCTCAGCCATTTCCAGCCGGACACGGATGGACCAGACATGTTTGGGCAGCAGGGGGCGTTTCTGGCCAACGATGCGGCCTTTATTCCAAGGCACACGCGTCGGACGAAGGGCGGGAAGTGTTTCGATGGACATAGCATCTCTCCTGTCCACCATGCCCGCCACGTCCTCGGCTTTGCCGACAGGACACTGTAACATCGATCACCATTCCGGTGCTGATGAATCGTATCGGGCGGGAAGCGGTCTGTAAGGAGCGCCGCGTGGCTGCAGCGGATACTATCGAAACCAGTCATTCATACAGTGCAGAGAGAACCGTTGGGGCGTCTGCGAGCTCCTTGCGAAGCGATGTCTATATAGACCGCGATGCATGAGTTGCGGTATTGTCCAGTTGAATTGTACCTACACATTGCCAACACTATTCCGCAAACGCCGCGACTGGTGCTAGCGTAGAACGCGGAGGGAAAGTGCTCACACAAATCAGGAAGATCAAAAACCTCGGCGTATTTGATAACTACGCCGCACCACCAGAGCTTAAGGCATTCGAAAGGTTTAATATCGTTTACGGCGAGAATGGCTCAGGTAAGACAACGTTTTCGCGGCTTCTCGCCTGTCTTCAGGCTGGCGAACATAGTGATTACCCGCACCTCGAATTTAGTTTCGATACGCAATCCGGGCCGCTGAGCCACGGCCAGAAATACGTGCGGAATGTCCGCGTCTTCAATAGCGACTTTGTAGAGGCCAACATTGGCCGGTTCGATGGGCCACTTCGCCATATCCTGATCTTGGGCGAGGAGAACAAATCCGTCGCAGATGAAATCAAAGCAGAAATCGCAACGAGGGACGATCGCATCAAGCGGATCCAGGCTATCACTACTGCCGTCGCCAAGCTGGAAACCGAACGGGGAAAAATTTTCTCTTCCATAGCAAAGACCATCGGGGAGGCGACGAGCGGCTCAACCCTTCGCACCTATCGCAAGCCCGACGCCGAGACAGCCTTCGCGAAGCTTACAAGTCCGAAATCACTCAGTGACACCGAACTGGAGGTCCATCACGCAACCGTCCGTCAGGTGCAAATGTCTGAGGTAGGCAAACTCAATGTGCCCGGCATAGTCGAGCCCGGCACCGAGAAGACTATCGGCCCGGTGGGTGCTGCTAACGCGTTGGCGCAGCGTTGTAAGGCCCTCACGCTACGCTCCGCTGCGTCTGCGGTAATCTCGCGCTTGGCCACGCATCCGATGATCGCCACTTGGGTGGAGGAAGGAATCGGCCTACACAAAGCTCATGCGAGCGAGAATTGCGAGTTTTGTTCGCAACCATTACCGACTGCCCGGCTTCACGCGCTTGCGGAGCACTTCAGTGTGGAAGATCAACAGCTCAAGGCCGAGATCGATCAAGAGCGCGCATGGCTTTCCAGGGTGTTGGAAGGCCTCGGAGGGTTCACGTTCCCGGATCGCCTCGCGCTATATCCTGAGCTGCGCGCTGATTTCGACGCCGCCGTCAGCGTCTTCGCGACTGAGCTAGAAGCTGTCAGGCAACGGATGCGCGTTGTCGATGCTGTATTGTTAGACAAGCTGACGCGGCGAACCGAAGCCTATGAGGCTAAGGTAGAGTCAGATGCGGAAGCCCTTAAAGCGGCCCTCACATCGATTGCTGATGTGATGCAAAGGCACGACGCCAAAACCAAGGGCTTTGAACTTGAGAAACATGCGGCGAGAGATGCGATCGAGGCCCATTACCTCCTGACAATTCAAGAGCAGGTCGCCGAGACTACCTCCAAGATCAGCACCAAGGAGGACGAGGCAGCTCTTCTAATGAATGGCGGCGACGGCCTACCGGACAAGCGGAGCCTCGCTGATATTACACTATCGATCACCGCTAAGCAGGCCCAGATCTCAAACGCGCATAAAGGTGGCGAAGAGCTGACCACGCATCTGAAGCAGTTCCTCGGCCGCACCGATCTGGTCTTTGAGAACAGCAAGGACGGCTACGTCGTCCTGCGTCGAGGTAAACCCGCAAGGCGACTGAGCGAGGGAGAGAAGACAGCCATAGCATTCCTCTACTTCCTCGTTCAACTGAAGGATCAGGATTTCGATCTAGCCGAAGGGGTAGTTGTCATCGACGACCCAATCTCCAGCCTTGACTCAGGAGCGATCTATCAGGCTTTTTCGTTCTTGAAGGTCGCGGCACAGGGTGCCAAACAACTGTTCATCCTAACACACAATTACGAGTTCTTACGGCTCGTGATCAACTGGTTCCAAAACCTCCCGGGCGCTCTCAAGAAGCAATGTTCCTACTCGATGGTACTATGCTCCGAGACGGATGTGGGCCGCTCCGCGCGCCTCGTACCCCTCGATCAGCTTCTCATCGACCATGCGACCGAGTACCATTACTTGTTTAAGGTGCTCTACTCATTCCAAAGCGACGGCTCAATTTTGAGCTGCTACCACATTCCGAACATCGCACGGAAAGTCCTAGAAACCTTCCTAGATTTTCACATTCCGTCTAAGGACAAACTCTATCGAAAGCTCGAGAAGACCGAATTCGATCCCCACAAAAAAACTGCGATCCTCAAGTTCACCAATGACCTGTCGCACTTCACGGGTAAGGGCTTTGATCCAGCCTTGGTAGCCGAGACACAGAAGAATACGACCTACCTTCTAGAGATGATCAAGCACACCGCGCCCTTGCATTTCGCCGGGCTGGAGGCGTTGACCAAGGGTTGACCGAAAATCCCTACATATAAGCAAAGCAGGTTTGTTTGGAGCGTTGTATATGACGCTCAATGGGCAGCAATGGTGCCGGAGCAGGCGTCGCTCGGCACTTCCTCATACGACAGCAAAGGGCAAACGACCGTGACCCTTCAGGACCACATGCGAGCAGAACTGGAGGGGTGGGCGGACGCTATACCCGAGGCCTGGCGCGTGACTTTCGGCGGAGCGCTCCCAAATTTCGACGCACCCTTGCTCGCACAAATTCAGGATGAGGAGTTATCGGGGGTCAGAGCAGATCGACCACGACGTGCGTTGCGCGACCTGTGGCTCATACCTTTTTTCGGTCGTGCGCAATGGCGCGTTTGTCCATGTCAGCTATGGATCCCTGATCGACCTCCCGTCCATGCTGTCGATGGAACACATCCATGTTGCTTCGAAGGCGCCATGGTATTCGATCTGAGATGATCTCCCGCAATATGAAGCATTTCCAGACTAGCCCAGGGTACCATACCACCTGAACCGCACCGGGGTTGCAGGATACTGGCTGACGATAGTTACTCGGCCTTGGCTTGCGTTTACGGAGCCGCTTCGCCGCCCGTTGCGTCTGCTACGTCGCACCCGGCCTTAAGTGACGGTCGCGACCGAGGGGGCGCTGCAGTGCAACTTCTCAGAAGCGGTCGTTCAGGCTTGCTGCAGCGAAACTGGAGGGGCCATGGGTTAGTTTCCGGAGCCGAGAATGACCTCAACGAGTGATGAGTCCTCCGTGGCTGCGTCCGATCTTAGTGGATCAGCCTAGCAGATTGATCGGGCTCTTGTGCTCACACCTTTCGCGCGTGCCGTGCTCGCCACTCGCGCGGAGAACACCCGCGCATTCGGCGGAATGCCTCTGCGAAGACCTCGGGCGAGGCATAGGACAGCGTGGCTGCGACCTCGCCCACGGGCAAGTCGGTAAGTTCCAGCAGCTCCAGCGCCGAGGCTAGCCGCACCTCGTCGCGCAATGTGTCGAAGACAAGCCCGTCTTCCTTCAGCCGCCGCCTTAGCGTGCGCGGATGCAGCGTAAGCTCACCTGCGACCGCCTCCATCGTGGGCTTTCCCACGAGCAGGAGCTTACGAAGCGCCCCCCGCACCCGTGTTCCGAGGCCCGGGTCCGCCCGCTCCGCCATGACCGCCGCAATCTCCCGCGCCAGTCGCTCGTGCCGGGCGGCGTTCGACCCGGGAAGGGGCAGGGCGAGCACCTCAGCCGGGAGGTACATGCAGGTCAGGGGCTCTTGGAACCGCACCGGCGCCGCCAAGATGCGCAGGTAGGGTGCCCGGTCGGCCGGGGCGCCACAGGACATGTGAAACTCAACAGGCGCGGCCTGCCCCCCGGTGAGGAGCGTGATCATCCGCATCCCGATCCCGACGACGAGGTCCGAGTAGGTTCGCCCTGGCCGCACCTCCCCCGAACAGACGGCGTTCCCGAATGCCGTCATACCGTCCTGGGAATGAAGATAGACGACGGCGCCGCTCGAATAGCCCGGCTGGCAGGCGACAAACGACCTGAGCGCAGCACCCAGTGTCGGCGCCGTGCGCATCAACTCGCCCACCGCCCCGTGATGCTCGAGCCGAAACCGCCGGCCCAAGAGCAGGCCCAGCTCCGGCCGCCCCGACAGCCGTACCGACCGGTCGAGGATTTTGGCCAGATCGCCGAAGGGGATCCGCGTCTCCGCGTCAAGCGTCGGCAGGGTCACAGCCGTGCCCTCGAACACCTCCGCTGCATCGACCCCCAGCTCAGCAAGCAGCGCGGGCAGCTCGGCAATTACGGTCGCCCGTTGCCGCACTTCGTCGCGTGAAACCTGTCCGTCCACGTTCTGTCCTCAAAACCAAGACCGCCGTGTCTACGCCATGATACACCGTGTCATCCATAGATGGGAGCCTTCCGATGACCCGACCCCTCCTGCGCGCCAGCCTCCTCGGTCTCGCATCCCTCGCGGCGATTCCCGCCCGCGCCCAGACGCCTCCCGAGTTCTCCGCCGACATCCCCGCCAAGATCACTACGCCCGACAGCGTCGACACCCGCATCGGCACGCTCCGCTTCCAGCACGGCGCCCCCGATGCGGACACGGTCAAGGCGGTCTACGACAACCTCGACTTCATGCGCGGCGTGCAGGCCTTCCTCACCGGCATTTCGGCCACCTCCGTGCGCGCCGCCTGCAACGGGCTCGAAAGCGTGGGCGTCAAAGCCAACCAGGGCTTCGGCCTGACTGAGGACCTGATGGACGCGCGGTCCCTCTTCCTCACGCCCAACACTACCACGGTCTACGGCTTCGCCTGCCTCGACCTCACTGCGGGTCCCATGGTCCTGACCGTGCCCCCGGGCGTCCTCGGCCCTGTCGACGATGCGAACTTCCGCTGGGTCAACGACGTGGGCCTCACCGGCCCCGACGCCGGCAAGGGCGGAAGCTACCTCTTCGTGCCTCCGGGCTACACGGGCGAGCTACCCGCAGAAGGCTACTTCGTCGAGCGCCCTACGACGAACACGCTTCTCTTCTTCTTCCGCGCCTTTGTGCGGGACGGCGACATCAAGGCCGCGGTCGATGGCGTGAAGGCAGGCGCGAACATTCACCCGCTCCACGCGACCACGGAAAGTGGCGCCCCGCCCGCGACGACCTTCGTCAACACCTCGGGCCTGCGCTTCAACACAATCAGCGCCAACGACTTCAGCTTCTTCGAAGAGCTCGACCAGGTCGTCCAGGCGGAACCAGCCGACTTCGTGGACCCCGACACCGTGGGTCTTTATGCCTCCATCGGTATCCGCAAGGGTCGGCCCTTCGCCCCCGACGACCGCATGAAGACGATTCTTACCGATGCCGTGGCTGTCGGCAACGCCACCGCCCGCACGATCCTCTTCGCCCCCCGAGATCCGGCCGTCTTCCTCTACCCCGACCGCAAGTGGCTTACCCCCTTCGTGGGCGGCAGCTACGAGTTTCTCGACGGGGCCGAGCGCCTGCTCGATGCGCGGACAATGTTCTTCTACTACGCCACCGGCATCACGCCTGCGATGTCGATGGCCAAGGTCGGTTCAGGCTCAGCCTATGCCGGGCTCTTCCGCGACGCGAAGGGCGACATCCTCGATGGCTCGAAGACCTATAGGGTCACGCTCCCCGGCCCGGTCCCGGCCAAGGAGTTCTGGTCCTTCGTGGTCTACGACAACCAGACCCGCTCGCTCCTAGAGACCGACCAGAAGCTTGCGGGAGTGGACAGCACGAGCAAGGCCCTGAAGATCGAGGCGGACGGGGCGTCCACCGTCTGGTTCGGCCCGACGGCCCCCGAAGGTGAGGAGTCGAACTGGGTCCAGACAACACCGGGCAAGGGCTTCAGCGTCCTGCTGAGACTCTATGGGCCGCTCGAGCCGTGGTTCGACAAGAGCTGGAAGCCCGGCGACTTCGAAGTCGTCGAGTAGACGCCCCCGGCGCAGTGCCCCCGAGGCGCAGCCGGGAGGACGAAGAGATCGGGGCGAAGGTGCGGGCGAGCTTCATCGCTAGTGCCCGCATCTATGGGGCGTGGCGTGTCCGTCACAATGTTCTGGCCGAGGGCGTCGACTGCGGCCTGCATCGCATCGAACGCCTGATGCAGGCTCGCCGCACTTGGGGTAGGCTGCACTTCAGGTTGCCGGTATGTATGACAGCGAAGCGGGCACAGGGCTAATCACGCCTTGTAGGCAACCCAACCTCTGAACGTGAATGCCGTGTAGAACAGGGCAACGTCTGCAAATCCTGCTTCCCGAAGCAGAGCTTCGTCCTGCTCTGGAGACAAGGTCGGCAGCCGCTCACTGATTGCCGCGATCGCTCTTTCCGCGTTCGCAATGGGTACACCGGAAGCCACCGCAAAGGCGGCATAGCGGGCCAGCCATTTCGCCTTCTCCTCAACATCCTGTGGAAAGCTATGGTGGGCGACTACAAATGGAGCGCCAAGCTTTAACCTTCGATGCACTTCACTCAAAGTGCGCCGGCGCTCGTTCTCGGCAAGGAAGTGGAGGGTTAGGAGGCAGGTCGCCCCATCGAACGGACCGAAAGGAGCACTGTCGATAGTTCCCTCATAGAAATCGACGCGAGAAGCAAGTGGCCCGAGCGTGCGCTTTGCCAGACCCAGCATCTCTACTGAAGGATCAACACCGCAGAAACGCCATCCAGCTTCTGTTTCGGCAAAGGCTTTCAGTTCCAGTCCGCCGCCGGCGCCGAGGACGAGTACATGCGCATCGTCTTGAATCCGTTCAGCGAGAAGGAGACGCGTCATCTGTTGCAGACCGTAAAAGCCCGGAACCTGCCGAACAGGGCCATCAACATAGTGGGCGACTGCTTCCGGATCGGAGAATGGCAGCAAAGGTGAGCTCCCGCGCACGACTTTGAGCCTGCGGATACATCTGCTTTGACGCAAATGCAATTCTTGGGAGCGACTGGCAGGTTTGTCCGCATAGCTGACACTCAATACCAAAAATGCTGCGGCATTCCTAATTGACCGGTTCGGGGAAGCTGCACCGCGGCGCGGCGGTCATCCTTACCGGCAGCTAAGGGCCGCAAACAGCAGTAGCACAAGGATGAGGGGTAAATGCCGCATTGCGACATCGTACTTCGGCGAGGCGGATTGGCCAAGTTGACCGGGTGTTTTCGCCAGGACGCAAGCGGCTTGCGCATATGCCGATGGCCTTGGGCATTGCGGCCGCCGGAGCCTTAGCGCAATACGAAGGCTCCGGCAAGGACGAGGGCGATCCCCACCATCCGTTGCATGTCAACCGCCTTGTGAGGCAGGCCGAACAGGCCGAAGTGGTCTATTGCTGACGACATGACGAGCTGCCCCAGCAGGGCCAGTGCCACGCAGGTCGCGGCGCCAAGTCGTGGCAGGGCGAATGTGGATGTGGTCACAAAGATCGCCCCACCCAGCCCGCCGAACCAGTAGATTGCCGGAACCGTCCGCAGCACCTGCCAGGACGGAAATTCCTGCCGGGTCAGCAGCATGACCCCGGCCATGCAGGTGAAGCTGACGAACAGCGACACCATCGCCGCCCAGATGGCCGAGACGGCCGCCGTCCGTGCCAAGAGCGCATTCAGCGCGAACTGCAGCGGAAGGGCCGCGCCCGCCAGGATCATCATTACGAAAGTGGGGGGCATCGGGGGCTTCCGGATCGCGGGCCAGTAAATGATCAAGCGATCAATAGAGGGCGGGCCAGGCACTGTCAACCCGCGCCGGTGGCTTGCACACCCCAATGCAATCAGACACAAGATAGCATCACGATGTGCAGAGCGGGGGAACGATGGTACAGATCGCCCATGAAGGAAGCCAGCCCGCCAAGGGCGCCGGGCCGCAGGTTACGCCCACGCAAGAGGCGATCATGGCGGCGACGATCCGCCTTCTGCTGCGCCGGTCTTCGGACGGGATCAGCATGGGCGACATCGCGGCCGAGGCGGGGGTATCGCGCCGCACCGTGTTCAACCAGTTCGCCAGCAAAGAGGCGCTGGTCGAACAATCTCTGGCCCGGGTCTGGACCCGGATCGGGATTGCCGAAATCACCGGCACACTGGATGCCACCGCCGATCCGCGTGCCACAATGACCCGCATCGGCCGGGCGATCACCGCCTTCTGGCTGGAGGGCGATGCCATCGCGATTGCGCGCATGGCGATCCGTGAAAGCTTTATCTTGCCCGAAATCAGCCTGCATTATCTCGATCAGGGCAAGCGGCCGGTGACGCAGGGTATCATCCGCTATGTCGAGACGCTGGTGGCGGCGGGACGGATTCAGGCCGATGATGCGGGGCTGGCCGCCCGGCAGTTCATCGGCCTGATCAATGAACCGCTGGTATTCCTGCAGATTCTGGGCCAGCCCGAAACCCACCCCGAGGCGCATATTCGCAAGGTGGTAGAGGAAGCGGTGCAGATCTTCTTTCTGCGCTATCCGCTGCAGGATGGGGCGGGGCCGCCTGGTGGCGGCCGCGCCCGCTGATCAGGCGGCGGTGGCGCGCAGGAAATCCGCCGTCGCGGTTTCGCGCATCACCGCCTCGGCCGAGCGGTGGCGTTCGGCATTCTGCCGCTCTTCGGCGGACAGCAGCTGCGCCTGCATATAGGCTCCAAGGGCGCGGGCATGGTCCACAACCTGCCGGTTCACCGCACAGCGCTGGTCGTTGAAGCGCTCCAGCGCGGCGGGAACCGTGCCGGCATCGTCCAGTGCGGTGGCCAGCGCGGCGGCATCCTGCGCGGCCTTGGTGACGCCCATCCCGCAATGCGGCCGCCCGACAAAGGCCGCATCACCCAGCAGCGCCACCCGCCCCCGCGCCATCCGGCCCACGGTCAGATCATAGATCGGCTGGATGAAAGGCTGCGCTGTCTTGGCCACCAGTTCGGCGAACTGCGGTGACAGCAGGCGCTGCGCCGCATCCCGCATTTCGGCGATGACCTCATCCCGGATCAAGTTCGGTGCGATCGAAACCTCATTCACCACGCCGTTGCGGTCGGTCAGCAGGCGGGGCAGTTCGGTAGCGATGTCCGCCGGGCGATACCAGACGAAGTTGTAGCGCCGGTTCCCCTCTTGCACATCATTGCCTTCGCCCGCGACCGGATAGCCCAGCATCTGCTCGCCCTCGGGCAGGCAGAAGGCGAAATAGGGGAACATCTCGGCCCGGGCACGGTCGGATAGGGCTGCCTCTTCGACCATGCCGCGCCAAGCGATATAGCCCGCATAAAGCGGCTGCGCCGCAGGGTCGAACTGCGCCCGCACGGCCGAGCGGAACCCGTCTGCGCCGATCAGCAGATCGCAGCGGACAGGATCGCCGGTTTCGAAATGCGCGGTGACGCCTTGGGCATCCTCTTCATACGACAGGAAGTTCTTGCCGCGCAGATACAGCTGTTCGGGGAAGGCCTCGCCCAGAAGCTCATACATCCGGCCCCATGAGGTCAGGATCTGTGGCAGATCGCGGCGGGCGGCCACGGCGCCGTCGCGGGCCAGCACCACCCGGCCCGGGGTGGGCACGCCGATTTCATCCCCTGCGGCAAGGCCCGCGGTCGCCAGCGCCTCGAACAGTTCGGCATGGGTCACGATCCCGGCGCCGCGCCCTGAAAGGGGCACCGGCACGCGTTCGTGGATCGTCACCTCCCAGCCCCGGCGCAACAGGTGCAGCCCGGCGAACAGCCCGCCGATCGAGCCGCCAACGATTACCGCGCGGCGGCGCGTCATGGATTTTTCCATCGGTTCTCTCCATTCTTACATGTTGTTGGGCAGGTAGGTGACCAGACCCGGCATCAGGATCAGCAGCACCCCGGCAAGGCAGATCAGCAGCCAGTAGGGCACCGCGCCGCGGAAAACCTCGGACAAGGGTACGTTTTCGGGCACCGATCCCTTGACCACGAAGACGAGGATGCCGAAGGGCGGGGTCAGCAGGCCGGCCTCGATGATCAGGATGCCGTAGATCGCAAAAACCAGCGGGTCGTAGCCAAAGCTTTGCGCGATGGGGGCGAAGATCGGGACGGTCAGCAGGATGATCGATGAGGAGTCCAGAAGAGTTCCCATCGCCAGCCAGACCAGCGTCATGGCGATCAGCAGGGTGACCGGCCCGAAACCCGCATTAACGATCCACTCGGTCAAGAGGTCCAGCGTTCCGCTTGTGACAAGGAAACGCGAGTAGAGCCCGGCCATCAGCAGAAGGAACATGATCGGCGCGGTGGTCACCCCCGCCGAGATGATTCCGTCCAGGATGCCGCGCCAGGTCACGCCTTTGAGCAGCGCAATCACAAGCGCCCCCAGGGCGCCGACGCCCGCCGCCTCGGTCGGGGTGAAAAGCCCGCCCCAGATACCGCCGATCACCAGCGCCACCAGCGCAAGGATCAGGCCGCCGGACAGGATCACCGGCCAGCCCAGAGGTTCAGCGGTGACGCTCGGCTCGCCCTCTCCCACATGATAGGGGGCCTTTTCGGGGTGCCTGATCGCGGTGAAGACCAGATACAGGATGAACAGGCCCGCCACCATGAAGCCGGGCACGATTCCGGCCACGAACAGCTTGCCGATCGAGATTTCCGTCAGCACGCCCCAGAAGATCAGCAGGATCGACGGCGGGATCAGCATGCCCAGCATGGCGCTGCCCGCTATGACGCCCAAAGCCATCGGCCGGTCGTAGTTGTAGCGCCGCATCTGCGGATAGGCGATCCGCGAGAAGGTGGCCGCGGCCGCCACGCTGACACCCGAGATGGCAGCAAAGATCGTGTTGCCAATCACCGTGGCCACCGCCAGCCGCGCCGGAATGCGCCGCAGGCCGCGGTTCGTCATGGTGTACAAATCCCGCGCCGCGCCCGAAGCGGCGATGAAATTCCCCATGATGATGAACAGCGGGATGGTGCCGAAGGTGTATTCGCGCAGCATGCTGAAGGCGACGCTGCCCGCGGTACCTCGGGCAATTTCCCAGCTGTCGAACAGCAGCCAGAGCCCGGCCAGCGACACGGCGCCCAGTGAAATGCCGATCGGCACACCCACAAGGATCATGGCAATCAGTAGACCAAGGCTCAGCAGGGTCAGAAGGGTCGGGTCCATCTCAGACCTCCTGTTCTTGGGATTCGGCGTAATCGGACAGCCGCGCCCCGCCCAGGAGGCGGAAGATCAGCTGGAGATAGCAAAGGATGCTCAGCACGCTCATCGCGAAGATGATCGCGCGGGTGGGGTAGACTGGCACGCGCAGCGCGCCTTCGCCCTCGAACTCGCCGATGCGGAAGCTGGTGATCATGTCGGACCACCCGCCCCAAGCGATGGCGACAAAGATGCCAAGCCCCAGCACGCAGGACATCAGGTCGATCATCTTCCGCCCGCGGTCCGACACCGCGTCATAAATCACGGTCGAGCGCAGGAAGCGCCCGCGCACGATGGTCAGCGGAAACTGCAGGAAGACGATCGCCACGATCGAATTCGCCACTAGTTCCACCGTGCCCTGAAACGAGACGCCAATCGCCCTGCCCAGAACGTCGGCTAGAATCACGAACGCCAGCACAAAGGCCCACATCGCGGCCAGCGCATTCAACAGGGATACGGCCCCGTCTGTCCTGCTTGTCATTTTCTCCTCCCTCCCGGGTCGCGGCGGTGCCGCGAAACCGGCTTGACAAAGTTGAGTCTGACGCATTACTTATCATTCAATAAATAAACCGACAACAGAATTCCATTTGCATCGGGAGGAGACGATGGAAGTTTTCAAGATGGCCCCGCTTAGCGGGGTAATGGCGCTGATCGCGCTGACCGGACCCACCGCGGCGGATACGTTCACCCTGCGCATCGGTTCGGGCCATCCGCAGGGGCCGGTGACCTATGTGAACACCTCGCATGAGTTTCTTGTGCCAGAGATCGAGAAACG
The DNA here is from genome assembly GCF_007859075.1 of Gemmobacter aquaticus. Taxonomy (GTDB): domain Bacteria; phylum Pseudomonadota; class Alphaproteobacteria; order Rhodobacterales; family Rhodobacteraceae; genus Gemmobacter; species Gemmobacter aquaticus. Next base: position 210,930 of record NZ_VOAK01000024.1, on the reverse strand, counting down.
GGTGGCCGAACGGACTGAACACAAGGTGCGGTTCATCGAGGCCTATGGCGGCTCGCTGGCCAAGCTGGACGAGACGCTGGAGGCGGTGGAGAAGGGCATCCTCGACATGGGGCATGTCTGCTTCTGCTTCGAGCCGTCGAAGGCCATGGCGCAGAACCTGAACTACTTCATCCCGTTCTCGCCGCCCTCGGCCGTGAAGCAGCTGGAAATCACCCGGACGGTCTATGCGCAGAACCCGGCGCTGGCGGACTTTTCCGCCTATAATCAAACGTTTATGGCGCTGTCGGGTTACGACAACTACAACGTCGGAACCAAGTTCGAATGGGAAAAGTTCGCCGATCTGTCCGGCCACAAGCTGGGCGGCGCGGGGCCGAACCTGGTCTGGCTTGAAGGGTCGGGCACGACCGTGGTGCAGACGGGCATTCCTGACTACTACACCAACATCCAGACCGGCGTGATCGAAGGCAACATGCTGTTTCCGTCCAGCTACTACGGGCTGAAGCTGTATGAGGTGGCGCCCAACTACAAGATCATCGACATGGGCGCGATGATGGTGAACGGCCTGATGATCAACAACGACACGCTGGCCAAGCTGCCGCCCGAGGTGGTCGAGATCATCCGCGAGGTTGCCACCGAGTATGAGATGGTGACGGCCGAGGCGCTTGACCGCGATCAGGCCGCCGGCATCGAAAAGCTGAAAGATGCGGGCGCCGTCATTACCGTCCTGTCCGAGCAAGAGCGGCAGGCTTGGGCGCAACGTCTGGCCGGGTTGCCGGCGACCAAGGCGAAAGAGTTTACCGCCGCGGGCTACGACGGACCGGCGATCTTCAACAGCTATCTGCAGGCCGCGAAGGCGGCAGGCTACAGCTTTCCGGTTGACTACGTCATCGAATGACGGTTCCGGCCGCGCCCTGATTGGCGCGGCCCTTTCATCTGCAAACACTGAGGTTTACCATGTTGAATGGCACGCCCGATCCGTCCGGCTTTGACTGGCCCGAGGATCTGAAACGCGAATTCCTGACGGCCGGTCAGAACGGCTGCGTTGGCAGCACCCTTGTGTCGGAAAGCGACCGCGTCCGCGTCTGGTCGCTGCGGCTGGCCCCCGGGCAGCGGATCGGTTTTCACAAGCATGTGCTGGATTACTTCTGGACCGCGGTGACGCCGGGTCGCGCGATCTCGCATATGGACGATGGCCGCACGGTCGAGGCGGTATATGAAGCGGGGTCCACCATGCACCACCGCTACGCGCCCGGTGCGTTCAAGATTCATGATCTGCAGAATGTGGGCGACACCGATCTGGTCTTCACCACGGTCGAGTTTTTGGACAGCCAGAACCCGCCGCTGGATATTCCGCCCGGCGTGCGCCGCGTATGAACGGGTGCCCCGCGCGCCTGTCGTGCGGGGAAACCTGGGTCACAGCCCGAACCCGTCAACCGCTTGTGCCACCACATGTTCAGCGATCGGCATGGCCGAGGTGGCTGCGGGTGACGGCGCGTTGCAGACATGGATCGTGCGCGCCGTCCTCCGGATTAGGAAATCATGCGCCAGCGTTCCATCCCGCATCACCGCCTGCGCGCGAATGCCGGGGCGGTGCGGTGTCAGGTCTTCCAACTCCAGCGCGGGGCAGTAGCGGCGGCAGGCCTGCAGATAGCTGCGGCGGAACAGCGACATCCGCGCCTCATGCAGACCGGGGCGCAGGTTCGCCGCCATGGTGCGCCAGAACCCGGCAAAGCCCAGCATGTCAGCCAGATCGCGGGTGTTGAAGGCCAGTTTGCCATAGCCTTCGCGGGCCAGAGACAGCACCGCATTCGGCCCCACGGTAACATAGCCGCCGATCATCGGCGTCAGGTGAACCCCCAGAAACGGCAGGGCCGGATCGGGGACGGGATAGATCAGATGATGGACAACCCGGTCATGCCGCTGCGCCAGACGGAAGTATTCGCCCTTGAAGGGCACGATGCGGAAATCATCGGCCAGACCGCTCATCGCGGCCAGCCGATCCGCCTCAAGTCCGGCACAGACAATCAGATGACGGGCGTCCAGCATGTCCTGCGCGCCCAGGTCCAGGGTGACCGTGCGCGGCATTTCCCGGATGCCGGCCACGCGCGCGCCAAGACGCAGATCGCCACCAGCGGCAGTAAAGAGGTCCGCCATCCTACGGGTGACCGCGCCATAATCGACAATTCCTGTCGTCGGGCTGAAAAGCGCGCCAAGCCCCGCGATGTTCGGCTCACGCCGTTGCAGTTCGGTGCGGTCCAGCCGTTCAAGCGGCAGGTCGTTGCGGCGCGCCCGATCCTCAAGCGCCGCCATCCGCTCCATCTCGGGCGCCGAGGTGGCCACGATCAGCTTGCCGCGCTGGTCATAGGGCAGGCCATGTTCGCGGCAGAAGGCCACGGTCATCGCCAGCCCGCGGCGGCAGAATTCGGCCTTCAGACTGCCCGGCGCATAGTAGATGCCCGCATGGATCACGCCCGAGTTGCGGCCCGTCTGGTGGCTGGCGATCGCATCTTCCTTCTCCAGCAGGGTGACCGTCCGCCCGGGAAGCACCGCCTGCAGGCGCAGGGCCGTCGCCAGACCGACGATGCCGCCGCCGATTACTGCAATATCCGTCACGCGCGTTCTTCCTTGTCAGCCGATGGGGGAAATCAGTTGCCGCCCGTGCGCGCGTTCCCAGACCGCCCATTCGTCGTGGGGATTCGGGTCGCGCACCACATCGGGGGCCGAAAGGGCGAAACGCGCAATCTCGTCCTTGCGCAGGCAGACCACGCCGGGATGCGACAGGGCGTAAGTCAGGAAACGGTCCAGCGAGCGCACGCGGAAGGGGCGGCCCTGCACCCGGTCATGGGTCGAGATCGACATCATCCGGCGCCGCAGGGCGGCCTCTTCGTAAAGCAGGTCGAACTCATCCTTCAGCTGCTGTTCGTAGGCCGGGGCATCAAGGCGATAGCCCTCAAACTGCACGATATCGTTCAGCGTCAGCGAATAGGGCACCACGGCGAAATCCCGGCCGCGAATCGGGATCAGAAAGGGTTCGTCGCGGCTCACATCGTCAATGTGATAGGTGAAGTCCAGATCCTGAAGGATTTTCAAGGTGTTAATCGTGCCGCGCATTGCGGCGCCGTTATAGCCGACGGGCCTTTTCCCCGTCGCCCGCAGGATCGAAGCGACATTGTCGGCGATGAAGGCGCGCTCTTCTTCAGCCTGAAGACCCACCTGCAGCACCCAGTCGCGACCATGGGCGGCGGCTTCGTGCCCGCGGTCGACAATCTCACGCGCGATATGGGGCGAACGGTCCACCGCGCTGCCCACCATATGCGAGGTGACGCGAATGCGGTGCTTGTCCCACAGGTCCAGCATCCGCTGCAGGCCTTCGACATAGCCGTAGCGATACCAGCTTTGGGTCGGGAAGTCGGGATAGGCCGGGTCCATCTCGATAAAGCCGGAAAACGGCCCGCCGGCGCCATAGGGCGCCTGACCGCCCGCTTCGAACTGCATCGAGATCGACAGCACCAGACGGATGCCGTCCGGCCAGAAAGTTGGGGTCATGGCGGCCATGCTCCTTGTGCAGCGGGTCTGACGCCATGCTGACACGCCCCGTCGCTGTCCGCTTTTCGCAAACGGACAAAGAGTTCATCCGGGCGGCCAACCGCAGCGCCGGGGGCGTGACCTTTCTTGGCACCGGCCCCGGCGAAACGGGCAGCTTTGCCGCCACGGTCACCCTGCCGCATCTGGCGCGTGCCTTCCGGCCTCTGCCGGATGACCATCTGCTGCTGTGCCGCGGCGGCGCGATCGAGCTGCGGGGCGACAGCGGCAGCTGGACCATCCCGCCCGGTCATATGGTCATGATCCCGAAAGGCCGGGCCTTTCATCTGCGGACGCTGGCACCGACGGATCTTTTGCAGGTCCGGTTTGCGCGGGGCGAGGTGGACTGGCGCCATGACGGCTGCTGGGTGCGGCGCAGCGAAGGCCTGATGGCAGTCCTGCTGGCCTATGGGCTGAAATGGGGGCCGGGGCGGGGTGGCGATCCGCGCTCGGCCGCGTTCTTCACCACCCTGGGCGAGATGGTGCCGGGCTGGTTCAGCGCGCCCCGCGTGATGTGGTCGCCCCGCGCGCGGCATCAGGGGCTGCGCCGCCTGCTGACGCGGGTCGAGGCCGTAGGCCCCGACCTGACGCTTTCCGAGGCGGCGGTTCTGGCGGGGCTGTCCGAACGCAGCCTGCGCCGCCGGATGCAGGCCGAACTGGGCCAAAGCTGGCGCGATTTCCAGCGTGAGGCCCGCATCCGGCGCGCCATGGCCCTGCTGCGGCGCGGAGATCGCGCGATTACCGATATCGCGCTGGAACTGGGCTTTGCCAGCACGTCGTCCTTTTCGACCTCTTTCGCGGCCTATACCGGCGAAAGCCCCAGCGCATTCGCCCGCAGCCTGCGGCCGCGCCAGAGGTCTTGACTCGAATCTAATTATCGATTGATAAATTAAAGAGGAGACAAGAGGAGGAAGCGATGGCGCGACGCGCATTGATTGTGGGCGGCTCGATCGGCGGGCTGGCCGCCGCGGCCTTGCTGGACCGGTCAGGTTGGGACGTGGAGGTGTTTGAGCGGGTGGAGGTAGAACTTTCCGGCCGCGGCGCCGGGATCGTGACCCATCCCCCGCTGCTGGAGGCGCTGAAGGCGGCGGGGGCCGACACCGGCGATCTGGGCGTGGTCAGTGAATACCGCGTGGGATTTGATGCGGCGGGCGCCGAAATTGCCCGCTTTGCCTTTCCGCAGCTTGTCACCTCATGGGATTGCCTGCAGGCAAGGCTGCGGGCCCGGGTGCCGGATGACCGCTATCATCTTGGCCATGTGCTGCAGTCCTTTGCCAGCGATGGCGGGCGCGTCCAGGCGCGGTTCGCCAACGGGCATGAGGCCGAGGGCGATCTGCTGCTGGGGGCCGACGGCTTTCGCTCGACCGTCCGGCAGGCGCTGTTCCCGCAGGTGCGGCCGGACTATGCGGGTTATGTCGTCTGGCGCGGTCTGGTCAGCGAGGCCGACCTGCCCGCCGCAGCCCGGGATCAGGTCTTTGACCATTTCGGCTTTCACCTGCCAGAGGGCGACGGCGAGGTGATCGGCTATCCCATCGCGGGGCCCGAGAACGACCTGCGCCCCGGCCACCGCCGTTATAACTTCGTGTGGTATCGCACGGCCAGCGCGGAACAGCTGCGCGACATGCTGACCGACGAGGCCGGCGTGACGCATGACCTGTCGATCCCGCCGCCGCTGATCCGCCGCGATGTTCTGGCGGGGCTGAAAGCCGATGCCCGGGCGAAGCTGCCCGCCAATCTGATCGCAATGCTGGACCACGCGCATTCGCTGTTCTTCACGCCGATCTACGATCTGGCCAGCCCCGCCATGACGGCGCTTTCCGTCGCGCTGGCGGGGGACGCGGCATTCCTTGCCCGTCCGCACATCGGGGCGGGCGTGACCAAGGCCTGCGAGGACGCCGTCGCTCTGGCCGAATGCCTGGCAGGCGACCGGCCGGTGGCCGAAGGCCTGCGCGCATATGAGGCCGCCCGCCTTGCCGCCAACCGCAAGGCCTGGGCGCGCAGCCGTTACATGGGCGAATACCTGATGCCGCAGTTTGGCGATGCCGCAGGAAAGGCCGAATGGGCGGCGCAGCACAATCTGCACACCATCATGCGCGACACGGCAGTTCTGAACTTTGCCTGAAGCGCCGGCTGGGGTCGGGCGGCGCGCCCGGCCCCTCAGCCCAGTCCAAGCGCGTCCAGCCAGCGGCCGATGTCATCGCCGCTGCCCAGATCGGCCTGTACCAGCCCACCCACCATAAATGTGGGCGAAACGTGGATGCCGTTCTGGCGGGCATAGCGGGTGTGCGCCTTGATCGTCTTCTGCAGGCCGCGCGCGTCGAAGGCCGTTGTCAGCGAAAGGCCGGAAATCTCTTCCAGCGCCTGAAGGATCTGCCGAGGCGTGCGGTCCATGTTGGGGCCGCGGGCGTGATCTTCGAATTCGAACTCGGGCTGCCGGGCAAAGACCGCCGCCATCAGATTCCAAGCACCCTGCTTGCCGCCGGGGCCGGCGGCGGCGGCCAGCACCGCCCGGGTGATCACGCCCGAAAACATGTGCCACGGCTGGGAGTGCAGCCACAACCGCAGCGTAAGCCGGTCCTCACCCGCCGCCTGCATCAGCGCCTCCAGCTTGCCGAAGGCGCGGCCCGAAAACGGGCAGGTGGGCTCCAGAAAGATCTCGAACAGGGCGGGGCCGTGCCCCCAGACCAGCGGTTCAGGGTCCCTCATCTGCGGCATGGGCGGTCCTTTCACATAGCGCGTTATCAATTTATTGATTGATAATCAGCGTCGGTGTCAATATTTTACGGGCATGGAGGAAAAGATGACGACAGATTCCGCGCCTGCCCCGGTCCGCCGCCGCTATGCGCCTTCGGAACGCCGGCAGATGATCCTGGACGGGGCCATCCGCTTTTTTGCGGAACACGGGCTGGACGGGTCTACCCATGCGCTGGCCAAGTATCTGAACGTCACGCAACCGCTGCTCTATCAGTATTTCCCGAACAAGGAAGAACTGATCGACGCTGTTTATGAGGAACTGTTCCGCGGCCGCTGGCGGGCGGAGTTCGACCGTATCCTGACGGACCGCAGCCGTTCGCTGCACGATCGGCTGATCGACTTCTACGCCCATTATGCCGAGATCATGCATGCCTCGGAATGGATGCGGGTCTATCTTTATTCCGGACTGCGCAACCTTGAACTGAACCAGCGCTACAACCCGCTGATCGAAAAGGGCGTCATCGCCCGCTTCTGCGAGGAACTGCGCCACAGCCTGCACCTTCCGGGTTTCGATGCCGTGCCGCTGACCGCGCAAGAGCGTGAGGCGACGTGGATGCTGCACGGCGGGCTGTTCTACTACGGCGTGCGCCGTTTCATCTATGGCGTCGAAGCCAGCCAGAACACCGCCGAGACGGTCGAGGTGGCCGTAACGATGTATCTGGCGGGCATGCCGGCGGTCTATCGCGGGCTGGGCCTTTCGCCCGGCTGATCCGCCGAAAAGCCTGTTGACTTCACTGCACTGTGCAGTGCATGTTTGATCCCGAAGGGTGTGAGTCGCGCGATCGCGTTGATCCAGCGCCCGCAGAGGGAGAACAGGATGCAAGACCTTGCCACAGGTGCGGCGCTGCCGCCGGGCGCAAACCGCTATGATGTCACCGCCGCGCGGCCCCGGAATCTGCCCCGCGCACCGTTGCCGGCGGGGGCGCGGACCATCGACATGCACAGCCATGTGGACGTGCCCGAGGCGCAGGCCATGGTGGCGGGTGTTTTCGACCCGATGACCATGCCACTGGTCCGCTTTTCCACCCCGGAAACCCGGGCGCTGAACATGAAGCAGAGCGTCGAGCGGCGTGACCTGATGGTGGATGTGCAGCACCGGCTGGCCGAGATGGCTCGCTATGGCATCGACCATCAGGTGATCATGCCGACGCCGTTCCAGTGCTTCTACAGCCTGCCGGACGCGGGCCTTGCGGTTGAGGCAACGCGGGCGGTGAACGAAGGCGTCGCCCGTTTCCGCGACGCAGCCCCGGGCCGGTTCAGCGCGCTCGGCTCGGTCCCGCTGGCCGATCCGGTGGCGGCGGTGGCGGAATTGACGTGGCTGATGGCCAACGGCTTTCGCGGCGCGCAGATCCTGACCAGCGTGAACGGGCTGGAACTGTCGGACCCGCAATTTGAGCCGTTCTGGGCTGCGGCCGAGGCGCTGGGCGCGGTGATCTTGCTGCATCCGAACGGCTTTTCCGATGGCACGCGGCTGTCGCGGTTCTATTTCAACAACACCATCGGCAACCCCTTCGACACCACGGTTGCGCTGCATTACCTGATCTTCGACGGGGTGCTGGAACGCTATCCGGCGCTGAAGCTGATTGCTGTGCATGGCGGCGGCTATGTCGCGGCCTATAGCGGGCGGATGGATCATGCCTGGGGCGCCCGTTCGGACTGCCAGAGCACACCGCTGCCGCCGACCGAGTATCTGAAGCGCATCTGGTTCGACAGCGTGGTCTTCACCGTGCCGCAGCTGCAGGCGCTGGTCGCACTGGTCGGCGCCGATCATGTGATGATGGGCACCGATTATCCCTATGACATGGCCGAGTATGACCCCGTCGGCCATGTGCTGGAAGCCGGCTTTGATCAGGCCACGCAGCGCGCCCTTCTGGGCGGTTCCGCGCAGGCCCTGTTCAGTCTCTGACCGCCCATCCCCATCCGACACCGGAGGAAACCCATGTCCGCCTTCACGAACCTCGTGGCCGAAAGCGCCACGCCCCGCAGCTTTGGCCTGTTCATCGACGGCGCGCTGCAATCCACCGCCGGGCGCCGGATGATGCCCGTCATCGCCCCCGCCACCGGCGAGGTCATCGCCGAAGTGGTCGAGGCTGATGCCGCAGATGTCGATCTTGCCATCCGCGCCGCCCGCCGCGCATTTGAAAGCGACGAATGGGGCGGGATGGCGCTGCGCGCCCGCTGCCGTCTGGTCAACCGGCTGGCCGATGTGATGGAGGCGCATCTGGAGGAGTTGTTTGCGCTGGAAACGCTGAACAACGGCCGCCCGATCCGCGAGACCCGCGCCCAGATTGCCCGGGTGCCGGACCTGTTCCGCTACAATGCCGGCCTTGCCATGGCGCGGCGGGATTCGGTGATCCCGGTTGAGGGCGACTATCACGCCTTCACCAACCGCCTGCCGGTGGGGGTGGTGGCCAATGTGACGCCCTTCAACCATCCGCTGCTGATCGCCTGCCGCAACATCGCGCCCACTTTGGCCTCCGGCTGCACCACGGTCGTGAAGCCCTCGGAGTTGACGCCGCTGACCACGCTGCGGCTGGCGGAACTGTTTGCCGAGGCGGGGCTGCCCGCGGGCGTACTGAATGTGGTCACCGGATATGGCGCGGTGGCGGGGAAGGCGCTGTCGGAACATCCGGGCATCAACAAACTTGTGCTGACCGGCGGCACGGAATCAGGCCGCGCCGCCGGCTCTGCCGCTGCGCGCAACTTTGCCAGCCAGACGCTGGAACTGGGCGGGAAAACTCCGGTCGCCGTTTTTGCCGATTGCGATGTGGACCGCGCCGTGAGCTATGCCGCCTTCGGGGCTTTCGTGGGTGCCGGGCAGACCTGCGTCTGTGCCGCCCGCCATCTGGTGCAGCGCCCGGTCTATGACGAGTTCGTCGCCAAACTCGCCGCCCGGGCCGAGGCGATCCGCGTCGGCGACCCCTTCGAGATGACCACCCAGATGGGCCCCGTCATCTCGGCCCGCCAACGTGAACGGGTTCTGGGTTTCGTCGAAACCGGGCTGGCCGAAGGCGCGCGTCTGGTCGCCGGGGGCCGCGTCCCCGAAGAGCTGGGCAATTCCGGCGGCTTCTTCGTGCGGCCCACGGTCTTTGCCGATGTGACGCCCGAAATGACCATCGCCCGCGAAGAGGTCTTCGGCCCCTTCACCGTTGTCATCCCCTTCGACACCGAGGAGGACGCGCTGCGCATCGCCAATGACTCGCCCTATGGGCTGGCCGCGGCGGTGCATACGGGCGACGTCGCCCGCGCCCACCGCTTTGCCCGCAATGTGCAGGCCGGGATCGTCTGGATCAACGATCACCACCGCGTCGATGCCGCCTCACCCTGGGGCGGGGTGAAGCTGTCGGGCATCGGGCGCGAATTCGGGGAAGAGGCGTTCAACGCCTATTTCACCGCGAAGGCCGTGATGGTGAACACCTCGGGCGCGCCCTTTGACTGGTACGATCCCTACGCGCTTGACGCGCGGCTGAACTGAAACGGAGAGGTCTCATGAACGCACCGCTTTTCGAACCCTTCCTCCAGGGGCCACTTGACCTGCCGAACCGGCTGGTCGTGGCGCCACTGACCCGGGTCAGCGCCACGCCCGACGGCAGCGCCACGGCCGAGATGGCCGCCTATTACCGTCGCTATGCGGAAGGCGGCTGGGGCCTGATCGTGAGCGAGGCGACCTATGTCGATGACCACGCGTCGCAAGGCTATTTCCGCCAGCCGGGCATCGTGACCCCGGCGCAGATTGCCGCCTGGCGGCAGGTAACGGAAGCGGTTCATGCAGCAGGCGGTCGGATCGTCCTGCAACTCTCTCATGCGGGGGCATTGGGGCAAGGCAATCCGCGCGGGCGGCGGACGGTGGCGCCCTCGGCCATCCGCCCGGCAGGAGAGATTGCCCGGCGCTATCGCGGGATGGGCCCCTATGCCATCCCCGCCGCGCTGGATGAGGATGAGATCGCCACAATCATCGCGGCCTTCGGGCAAGCTGCGCGCAATGCCATCGACGCGGGCTTTGACGGGGTCGAGATCCACGGCGCCAACGGCTATCTGATCCACCAGTTCCTGACGCCTGACAGCAACCAGCGCAGCGATGGCTGGGGCGGATCGCTGGATAACCGACTGCGCTTTCTGATGGCCGTGCTGCAGGCCGTGCGTGAGGCGGTGCCGACAGACCGCATTCTGGGCCTGCGTCTGTCACAGTCGCGCGCCAATGACGCCGCGGCGCAATGGCAGAACGGCGCGGCTGAGGCCGAGGGCATCTTTAACGCCGTCGGGCGCGTGCCGGGGCTTTACCTGCACATCAGTTCGCACACCGGCTGCGCTCCGGTCTTTGACAGCGGATTGAGCCTTGCGGGTCTGGCCCGCCGCCACTCCGGTCACCCTGTCATTGCCAACGGCAGGCTGGAGACGGGCGATCTGGCAGCAACGCTGCTGACTGGCGGAGAGACAGACCTGATCTCGCTGGGCAGGGCCGCCATCGCAGACCCGGATTGGCCGGACAAGGTGAAACGCGGCGACGTCCCGGTAGGCTTCCATCCCGACATGATCGCTCCGGTCGCCGATCTAACCAGCCGGATCGCGTGGGACTGGTCGCAAGGGTAATGTCAGAGGAACCAATCTTGCCGCGGGGCAGGGCGACCGATTAGCCTCACCAGATGACCAAGCGTTCCCCGTTCCGCTACTTCAAGACCAGCCCGTCGATCATCCGCCTTGCGGTGATGCTCTACATCCGGTTACCTAATTCCCTGCGCAATGCCGAGGACCTGCTGCACGAGCGCAGGATCGAGATCAGCCACGAGACCGTGCGACACTGGTGGAACAGGTTCGGCCCGATGTTTGCATCCGAAATCCGTGGCAAACGTGTCGAGGCAATGCGCGCCTGCCGCCACTGGCGCTGGCACCTGGACGAGGTCGACGTAAGGATCAATGGCGAGATGAACTACCTCTGGCGCGCCGTCGACCATGAGGGCGAGGTGCTCGAAAGCGTCGTCACCAAGACGCGAGACCGCAAGGCGGCGCTGAAATCCTCAGGAAATCGGTGAAGCGGCAGGGGCGGCCCGAGACCATCGTGACGGACAGGCTTCGATCCTACGGTGCTGCCCTGAAAGACCTGGGCCGCGGCGATGACCGCGAGACGGGGCGCTGGCTTAACAACCGTGCTGAGAGTTTATACTTGCCATTCCGGCGACGAGAGCGAGCCATGCTGCGGCTCCGCCGCATGCACACCTTACAGAAATTCGCTTCAGTGCATGCCTCGGTCCACAACCACTTCCCAACGGAGCGTCACCTCCAAGATCGCAACGCCTACAAACAGGCCCGTGCCGCCGCTCTCGCAGAGTGGCGCGACCTTTTCGCTGACCGACAGGCGGGTGGGGTAGGGGAAACGGAGACTGGTTCGCATTCGTCTGGCAGCACCCCCGGATGAGTTCTGCCTGCCGCGATGGAGAAACAGGGCAATAGGCGCTTAAGGTGGTTGCGATGCTTTCGTGGCCTAGGTTCATCGACCAGGCCTGAAACTGCTCGGGGGTCTTGCAGAAGTCGTTCGCGAGGATGCCGCGTGTCTTGCGGAGACTGTGGGGGCCGAAGGGGGGCAAACCGGCGTCGGTGTTGGCCGTCTTGATGACCTCGCGGATCGTCCCGGTTGTGCCATAGGTTTCACGGGAGAGTTCTTCCCACGCAAGGGATCCTTTCTTGAGGGACATTTTCAGCTTGGGAAACAAGGCGTCACCTGGGCCGAACAACTGGTCCTTGCGCAGGTAGTGACCTGCCACGGGATTTCTCCTCCAGTTGCGACTAGTGTCCGCCCCAAGGAAGGGACGGACGATGAAGCGAATGATACGAAGCGAAGAGCAGATCGTAGGGGTTCTACGCCCTTCCCGAGTTTCGCCCGGCCGACCTTCGAAAGGCCGCTTCGGAGAATGCTGCCATGCAGCGTTGTGGCGGGACGAACGTCTGCAAAGGGCCGCTCACGCAAACTCTCACAACTGCGCCTGCCTTCCCACAAGGGCAGTTTTGCCCAACACTCCGAAGCGAGAGGCCTCGGTGCCCCTCGCAAACTCCTCAGCTGTCGAAGTCAGCCTCAATTTGTGTCGGCAACCGCAGCCTGACGCCTTCTCCCTTGCCATTTTCCGCTCGGATAAACTCAATTCCGCCTTGCTCGAGTGCAGCCATCAAGCGTTCGACAATCTCTAACCTTGATCTGCCCGGCCCAAATTTTGGGTTTTCGATTCTCTGGACAGTGGGGAGAGAAATCCCTGTCTTTTCAGCAAGTTCAGCTTGCTCCCATCCAAGAAAAAGCCGTGCAGCCTTTATTTGAGCTATGCTAATCATGTTTCGTACATCTTTTTTTACGTTCCGGGATTGACTTATCGGGTCGCATATTTTATGTTTGAGACATAACAACACAAGCGGCAAACGTGAAGCCCTTGTTCCATTGGAGCATGAAATGAATATTGACCAGAACGGCTTGGACACACAGCTGGCAACCTCTTGCAACACGCTCGACACTCTCACTCCAGCCGCAGAGGCATTTGAGAGCCTGATTGCGCGGCTCGATACCCTTTGCGATGCAGAAGCAGCCCTTGAAGGCGCGCCGGTTGGCGATCTCGCTTTTGACCGCTGGTTTCAGGATGCTGAGGCGGCGAGGACGACCGCGATCAGCGCCGCGGCGGCGCTGTGCGATGCCGATCCCCTCTCCCAAATGGATGCCCGCATGCAAGCCCTTGGCAAGGCGTTTTCGTCCATGATGATCACCGCTGATCCCGAAACCTATCGGCGTCTGCATGTGTTTTTTATCGCCGAGGCCGCCCATCCACGGGCCGCTCTCCAATCCAGCGCAAAATCCATGCAGCAGTTCTGCAGGTTGATCTCAAGGCTGCTGGCTCTGCTAGATTACCTGCCTGAAGACATTGGGCTCGATGAGGCCAACGCATTCGATTGCGCCTTTGCGGCCTAGAGCCGCGCTCCCGTTTTCCCCAGAAAATCTAATCGCTTGAAAGGGTGTTCTTATGCTCAAGACACAGTTTTGCCTAAACCAATCTTCAGATGTCCTGACTGGCGCCTATGCGCTCAGCGACCGCCCGATGAACGCGCAAATCGTCTTGGCGGCGCGCGTGAAAGGCTTTCGGGCGTTCAGCCGTCTCAGGAAAAATGGCTACTATGCCTTGTATTGTCTCTCTTGTGGGGAGGTTCTGCGGGCGCGGCATTCGGTCATTCTGCAGTCCCAGCCCACATGCCATTCCTGTCTGGCTGAGAAGCATAAAAGGATCGCCTTGGATGCAGGCCTGGTTTTGTTGGGCCGTGACCCCAAGAGCCGCCACTATGGGATTTTCCGCGCCCTATGCGGGCATGAACTCCGCCGCGAGTTTGAGTTTGTGCAAAGGATGGCGCGCGGAGAAGCTGCGGCGCGATGCGAGACATGCCATGCGCAACGCCAGCAGGCGACAGCACTGGCGCGCGGTTGGCGGCTCATCGGGGCGGACCCGGCAGGGCGGGTCAGCTATCGGCTCTATGCACATCTGGCCTGTGGGGCGGAGCTGCCGATTGCCCTGGCCAATATGGAGTCAGGGCGCTTCAGCTGCCCACGATGCGGGATGGCATGGCCGGCCGCTCAAAGCGCCCTTTATGTGATGCAGTTCCTCCTGAACGGGAAAGAGCCCGCCATCAAACTTGGCTTTTCAAAGGATCCTGCCTCGCGGCTGAGCCACCAACTGCTGTCCGGCGTCACAACTCCGGGCCAATTGCTGCGGGTCGTGCCCATGCCAACGGGTGCTGCCGCGATCCAAACCGAAAAGTCCCTTCACAAACGCATCTTGGTTGAAATGCCTTCGGCACGCTTGGCGCCCCATCTGTTTCGCGGGCAGATCCGGGTGAAATCGGAAATCTATGCCATCGCCGCGCTGCCATTGATCAACCGCATGCTGGACGAGGTCCGCTCCGCCGCCTGACGCCTTCCTCTCAATTGCCACGCCTCTGAACGCCCTAGGGCGATCCCTTCTTTATGTTCTGGAGCTTTGCACATGACCGATACCCGCCACACATTTCTGCCCCCAAGTGCCCTGACCGCTGCAAGCTGGTGCTCCCTTGCCGATGACCTCCTGTCACTTCTCGCCAAAAGCAGCAGCCGCGAGACAGCCTTCTTGATCGTAACGCCCGCCGAGAAAGCACCAGCAATGCCGGAGGCAGCGCCCAAGGCCGTGGCGGCAGCGGCGGAAAACTTGGGAGATCTGTTTCCGAAATTGGACCGCGAGCTAGACGAAATGGATATGATTCACCCCAGTTCACCGCCCCGCGTGATTGATGAAGTATGCCTGCGTCCACGCCCCGCAACCCTCATGGCGGCGCTGCAGATTGCAAAAACCTTTGAGACGCAGGAGGTCTTGGAGGCCGCTCTTTCTGACCGGTCGCAAATCACCGTCCTTTGCGCCCATGCCGCAAAGCTGGCGCCTTCGGTTGCGCTCCTTCTCAATGCGGCAAGCGCTCAAGGCGCTGAAGAGGCCCCCTTCGTTGCCCGCGTTTCAGAAGTCTTGCGAGAAGGCAGCGACAGCGCCGGCCGGACCTTTTCAGGCTTGCGCGACACCTTTATTCAGGCCTTGGAGCAGGGGCAGCCGATCACGCTTGTCGCGGCATCAGCTCATGATTTGCTGAAGCCGGTCCAGAGCTTGGGCGCCACGTGCCGCGATCTCGTCCCCCTCGACGCGAGCATCTTGGATGTGGCGTTGCGCGTGGCTTACCCAGATTGTGACCCCGTATGTCCGCCCGCCAACTTGCCCGTGGGGCATCTTGAACCCGAAGATCTGGCTTTGGCATGCAGAGCCGAAACCCGCCAAGGCGCCATCGAGATTTTGACCCAGCGGCTCTCGCCCCAAGTGGTCAAAGGGCCGGGGTTGATGGAGTTTCCGCTGCCTGCTGAGGTCAAGTCCACGCTCAAGCGCATGATCGAGGATTTGCTGGCATGGCAAGCGGGGGAAATTGCTTGGGCTGATGTGACGCGAGGCCTACTTTTGGTCGGTCCGCCCGGCACCGGCAAAACAGAGATCGCGCGGCTTTTGGCGCGGGATGCAGGATTTGAGACCATTGCCACATCCTTGGCGCAATGGTCTTCTGACAGCGGTCGATCTGGCGAAATTCTGAAATCGATGCGGGCGGCGTTCTCGCGCGCGCAAACCTTGGCGCCTTGTATTCTCTATATTGATGAGTTGGATGCGCTTGGCGATCGCAATCGCGCGCCGGATCACAATTCAGCCTGGACTGACTTCATCATTGGCGGGCTGCTCGAATGTCTGGATGGTTTTGCAAATCGTGAGGGCGTCATCGTCATCGGCGCGACCAATCATCTGGCCAAGATTGATCCGGCCATCCGGCGGCCGGGGCGGTTTGACACATTCCTTCGGCTGGAGGTCAGCGGCCCTGATCTGCTGCCAGAAGTGTTTCGCTGGCATTTGAAGGATGATCTTCCGTCAGCGGATCTGGTGCGGCTCAGCCAGATGGCGGAGGCGATGTCGGGCGCTCAGGTGGCGGCTCTGGTCAGAACGGCGCGGTCGCATGCCCGCTCAGAACGCCGGGCGCTTGCCCTTGCAGATCTTGAGGCCGAAATTCGCAACCTGCGCCCTCCCTTGCCGCCATCTCAGCTCTGGCGCGTGGCGGTGCATGAGGCGGGTCACGCGATTGTCGCGGCGGCCAATGGGGCCGCAATTCCCGTGGCCCTGGCGATTGGATCCGGGGGCGGGTGGGCCGCTTTTGCCATGCCGGCTGGGCATCAAACGCGCGACGACATCCGCGCCGATCTGTGCCGCCTTTTGGCCGGGCGGGCCGCGGAACGGCTTGTGCTGGGGAACATCAGCGCTGGTGCCGGAGGCGGGGCGGAAAGCGATTTGGCCAAGGCCACGCAACTTGCCACGGCCACGGAGATTTCCTGGGGCCTCGGCAGCTCCCGCGTTTGGCTGGGAGACACAGAGGCCAGTCTGTCACGCCTGGTGCTGGACGCCCATCTTCGGCAAAGGATTGAGACGCAATTGGCGCGGGCCGAGACAGGGGCGATGCAACTCCTCACGCGCTTCAAGCCTGTGCTCATCGACCTTGCCACAGCACTCTGCACCCAAAAACGCATCGAGGGTACCGAGTTGGAGCGGCATCTCTCAAAGGTGACAAACATGAGGGCTGAGGCAGCAGAGGATGTCACGGCTGACTTTTCATGACCTGCGGCTCTGCATCATGCTGCACCGGCACCAAAGGACTGGAGAGGAGGCGGTCCACGAACTGCTTCCTCTGATCTTTTCGATTGCAGGGAGGATACGCCGCCACGCCCGCGCATAATCAAACGATAACGGTCACTGCACGCGCCGGACACTTCTCTCAAGCTGATATCTTGAGCGCCCCAAGCACCGAACGCAGGTTTTCCAGACCCGCCTCAAGGCTTTCCATAATTTCCTCTGCGATCTCACCGGGCGACGCCAGATCGTCCATATCCGTCAGGCTTTTGTCCTTCAGCCAAAACAGGTCGAGACTTGCCTTGTCCCGTGCCAAAAGCTCTTCGCGGGAAAATGCCCGCCACCGGCCCTCTGGCGTGTCCTCGCTCCATGTGGCTTTGCGGTCATGCCGGTTGGCACTGTTGTAAAGCGCCACGAATTCCGACAGGTCCTCATGCCGCAGGGGGCGCTGTTTCAGCGTGTGATGCACATTGGTGCGATAATCGTAATACCAGACCTCCCGCGTCTGAGGCTCTTTCGAGGCCGGGCGGTTGTCAAAGAAAATCACGTTGGCCTTCACGCCTTGCGCATAAAAGATCCCGGTTGGAAGCCGCAAGATCGTGTGCAGGTCCGTCATCTGCAAAAGCTTCCGGCGGATGATCTCACCCGCGCCGCCTTCAAACAGCACGTTATCCGGCACGACCACCGCTGCCTTGCCCGTGGTCTTCAGCATCGCATGGATGTGCTGGACGAAATTCAACTGCTTGTTCGAAGTTGAGGCCCAGAAATCCTGCCGGTTATAGGTCAGCTCCCCTTCCGCCTCTCCCTCGTCATTCACAAACTTCATCGAGGATTTCTTGCCAAAGGGTGGGTTGGCCAAGACATAATCGACCGTCATCGCGGGCGGCGCGATCAGCGCATCGGCGGGCGAGATCGCGCTGTCGCCGATCATCTCGCCGATATTGTGCAAGAACATGTTCATCAGCGCCAGTCGACGCG
This sequence comes from Gemmobacter aquaticus, assembly GCF_007859075.1. Lineage (GTDB taxonomy): Bacteria > Pseudomonadota > Alphaproteobacteria > Rhodobacterales > Rhodobacteraceae > Gemmobacter > Gemmobacter aquaticus. Next base: position 193,420 of record NZ_VOAK01000024.1, on the reverse strand, counting down.
TCCCGGCGACAATCTCGTTGCCAAAGAAGGTCTTGGATTTCAGGAAGGCCTTCATTTCACGGTCGAGATCCAGCCGCGACAGATGGTCATAGGCCGCAAGGAAAAAGCCCCCCGTCCCGCAGGCCGGGTCAGCGATGGTCTTGCCGGGCTGAGGATCGACGCAATCGACAATGGCGCGGATCAGTGCGCGGGGGGTGAAATACTGGCCTGCGCCGGATTTCGTATCCTCGGCATTGCGCTCCAACAGGCCTTCATAAATGTCGCCCTTCACATCGGCGCCAAGGATGGTCCATTTCTCCTCGTCCACCAGCGCGATCAGCCGCGACAGCTTGGCCGGGTCTTGAATCTTGTTCTGCGCCTTGGTGAAAATCTGCCCCAGCATCCCGGTCTTGGTGCCAAGGGTCGTCAGGGTCCGCATGTAATGCTGTTCCAGCTCGGCCCCTTTCAGCGCGCGCAGATCGGCCCAGGTGAAGCCCGCAGGAATACCCACATCCCGCAGATAGGGCGGCTTTGCATATTCATCGGCCATCTTGAGGAAGATCAGGTAGGTCAGTTGTTCGAGATAATCGCCATAGCCCACCCCGTCATCCTTGAGGATCGTGCAGAAGTTCCAGACCTTTTGAATGATCGGATTGGTGCTCATGTGCGGGGCTTTCGAGAGCGGGCAGGGGCCGGATTGGGTTTGAGGCGGGCGAGGAGCGCGGCGGCGGGTTCGTCCTTGGGGTCTTGCGGGACGAGGCGGCCCGAAAAGGCCTCTTTCAGGATGGATTGCCGCAGGGCCGCGATCTTCGCGAGGGCGGTGGTGATTTCGGCCTCGGTGGCGTCGATGGCCGAGAGCTGGGCGTCCAGGATATGGACAAGCTCATTTTGTTCTTCGAGAGGCGGCAGGGGAAACGCAAATCCGCAGATATGCGGTTGGTTGATCTTGTAAATGCCGGCGGTCGTCCGCGCTGCCGTTTCGATTTGATCCCTCAAGATCCGTGAGTTCCACACAAGAAGGAAGTATTCCGCCAAGGCGACATCTCTATCGATCGCAAGCCGGATCATCGTATCGGGGTAAGCGACAGGCTCTCGGACACCCACAGCCAGTGCGCCGATGCCTACCAGGTGTTTTGAGCCATTGCCACGAATGACGAAGAAATCGCCTTCCTCGACGATCCAGCCTTCAGCGTCCTCGGCGCTCCAGTCGCCCTCTTTCGCTTCCATGAGGTTCAGCCGGTTGCCCTTGAACGCGGAGAGGCGAAGAACCTTGAACCCGCCCTTGCGGTCCTTCACCGAACGCCCATTCGACGGGGGTTCTTTCAAAAGCCCCTCGACTGTGACCGTGACCCAACCCGGGGGTGAATGGCCGTTCGGACTTCCCGAGGTGACGAGTTCTGCCGGCCGCGAAGGCTTCCCCGGCTTTTTCCCCTTCTCGCCGCCTGCGCGCCATTCGGAGAGGGCGGTTTGCCAAGCGTCCAGGGCCTCGGCATAGCGGGTTTCGCGCTCTTGGCGGATGCGGGCGAGGAGGGTCTCGGGGGGCTCGAGCTTGTCCTTGTTGGCCTCGCGCCAAGCGGCGGTGAGGTCGCCTTGGAAGGCGGCTTTCAACAGGGATTGCCGGTAAAGCCCCAAAAGCCCGCGCGCCCGGATCAGGTTTTCCTCCCCGGCATCCAGCTCGGAGAACAGCTCCTCGACCTTGGCCACGATCCGCTTTTGCTCGGGGAGGGGGGGGAGAGCAACAGGGCGCTCTAGCGAAGCCTTTGTCTTTACAAATGGTTGACCGCTACCGCTACGGACCCAGAACTCTTCATCGTTGACGAGGTACCAAAGGTAACGATGTTCAATCAGCCCGGGATCAAATCGAAGAACGTGCGTATTCGCGACAGCACTCCATTTGCCGTCTGCCATGAAGCACTTGCCGCATCGAGCGCCGACCGCAGAAATCACGATGGCGGGGCCTTCTTGTTCGTAACTCTCAAGCCAGACGTCTTGCCCGGATGCGCTGAAGCCCTTGTAGCTGCCTTTCGCTGGAAAACTCAGTTGCTTTCCTTTGATGAGCTTGGAGTTACCTGAGTGATGGTCGATGACCTCATTTAGACAGACCTTTACCCACCCGGAAGGCAACTCTTCAGGCAGGAAGTATCTCATGCCGACAGCGCCTCATTAATCTCATCCATAACGGCCGTCATCCCCTCACCGAACAGCGCATACATGCGCCCGAGGCCTCCTTGCGCGTCGAAGGGGGTGAAGTCCAGATCGGAAGTCTCGATGCGGAAGCTTTGGGCGATGTGGTCGCGGATCATTTGCAGCCATGCCATTTGCTCACCTGTGAATTTCTCGCCCGCGCCGGAGTGGCGCTTCAAAATCCAGGCCTGAAAGTTGCGCCGCACGCGGTCCTCATTGGGGGTCAGGGTCTCATCCAGCCCGGTGGCGCGGCGGATGAGGGCGACAAGCTGGCCAAGGTCTGATCCCGGCGTCTTGCCCTGATAGTGATCCAGATGGGCATAGGCGCGCCACACATGGGCGGGGGAAAGGTTGGGCCGATCAGATTTCAGGATGGCCAGCAGTTCCTTGATCATGGCGTGGCTGACCTCGGCGCGCCGGGCGGGCTGGCTGTAATAGATCTGCAATGCGGTGATCTGATCGGCATGGGTGGCCAGCCAACCTTCGAAATCGGCGGCGATGGATTTGGCATTCTCGCCCGCCTCTCCGGCCCAGGTGGAGACGGTGACAGTATCGAGCGTATCATGGTCGATGGTCTGTTCATGATCGCGGCGGATCGTGTCCAGCAGGTCGATCAGCGGTGCCGTCAGCCCTTTGGTGGCCTCTGTCACCAAACTGTCGCGCGCGGCGTTCAGCGCGGCCTCATCTGGCTCGGCCTCGCCAGTGGTCTGGCGCGCCAAGGTCTCGATCCGGTCGGCGTCGATGGCATCGAAAAGGTCGCGGATGAGGGAGGTGAGGGGCATGCCCGCCTTGTCCTCGATGCGCTTTTTCTCGGGCGCGTCGAGCTGTTTGTTCAACCGGGCAAGGCGGGCGGCAAAGGAGGCGACGGCATCCTCATCGGTCGCGCCCATCACAAGGCCCATGCCCAATTCCTTGAAGGGGATCGAGGGGGTGGTGTCGAGCGGGCGGGAGGCGGTTTTCAGCGAGGTGGTGACGCCCACCGCATCCACGATGACGTAATGGGTTTTGGCATTGGCCGAGGGGGTGACCTTGCGCAGGTCATCAGGGGCGACAACGCGGGTGCCGCGGCCCTTCATCTGCTCGAAATAGTTGGCGGATTTGACGTCACGCAGGAAAAGCAGGCATTCCAGCGGTTTGACGTCGGTGCCGGTGGCGATCATGTCCACGGTGACAGCGATGCGCGGATAATAGGCATTGCGGAAATCGGAGAGGGTGGATTTCGCGTTGTCAGCCTGGTGGGTGATCTTGCGGCAGAAATCGTTGCCCTCGGCAAATTCTTGACGGACGATCTGGATGATGTCGTCGGCATGGCTGTCGGTTTTGGCGAAGATCAGGGTTTTCGGGGTTTCCTTGCGGCCGGGGAAAATGGTCGGCAGCTTGTCGCGGAATTCACGGATGACGGTGCGGATCTGGTCGGGGACCACGACAGAGCGGTCGAGCTGGGAAGCGGCATAGGCTTCCTCGGCATCCTGCTTTTCCCAGCGTTTCGCGCGGGTCTGGCGTTCGCGTTTCTGGATCAGCTGCTGGGCCTTGATCTTGCCACCGGCCTTTGAAACCTGCGTGTCGATCAGGTAAACCTCATTGCCGACATTGACCCCATCGGCCACGGCCTTTTCATGGGTGTATTCGCTGACGACGTTCTTCTGGAAGAAGCCGTAGGTGCGGGCGTCTGGGGTGGCGGTCAGGCCAATCAGGAAGCTGTCGAAATATTCGATGACCTGACGCCAGAGGTTGTAGATTGACCGATGGCATTCATCGATGATCACAACGTCATAGAACTCGGGCGGGAGCTTTGGGTTATAGACAACGGGCAATGGCGTCTTGCTGAAGACGCGTTCTGATGGGGGCGCATCTTCAGCGCCCTCGGCCAAGTCTTCACCTTTCAGGATCGAATACATCCGCTGGATGGTCGAGATGTGAACCTGGGCGTGGGGGGAGGCATTCGCCGAGGACAGGCGCTGGACGGTGTAAAGTTCCGTGAATTTGCGGCTGTCATCGTTGGGAACGAAAGACATGAATTCTTGCTCGGCCTGTTCCCCGAGGTTCTTGGTATCAACGAGGAACAACACCCGGCGCGCGCCGGCATGTTTCAGGAGTCGGTAAACTTGGGTGATCGCCGTGAAGGTCTTGCCCGACCCTGTGGCCATCTGCACGAGGGCCCTCGGGCGGTCTTCTTGCAGAGAGGCTTCCAGTTTCGTGATGGCGCCGATCTGACAGTCACGAAGGCCGGTAGAGTTTAGGGCTGGCAAATCTTGCAGGGCAGCCCTGAAGGATTTGGCTTGGGATTTCCATTCCTTCAACGTGGTTGGCTGATGGAAGGAAAAGACTTCCCTCGATCTGGGTTTCGGATCGCGAAGGTCGGTAAACCGCGTGATCGTCCCGGTTGCCTCATAGATAAACGGCAGGGGGTCCTTGTTCTTGATCCATTTCAGTTCAGCCGCTGCATATTGGGCTGACTGCGCTTCAACGGTGGTGATTTTTGCGCCCCAAGAGTCGGGCTTGGCCTCGACGATCCCAAGGGGCACTTTCTCGGAAAAGAGCGCATAGTCGGCGGGGCCGACACGGGTCTGGTATTCGCGGATGGCGATACCTGTGCCAGCCGTATGGTCGACTGATTTCATGGCTTGCACAGTGAAGCCCGCAGCACTCAGGCGTTGATCGATTTGGTCACGGGCGATCTGTTCCGGGGTTTGGTTAAGCGTTGCCACGAGAATGAATTTTCCGAAAAGTGATCCGGCGGTATCTTGGATCATCAAGATCAACAGGGCAAGGACCCGCGCTTGGCGGTGTTCAGTGGGCGGGGCGCTGGTTCGCATGTGATGCTCTGGCATTGAAAATGCGGATTTTCCGCGTGCCATGTGCCGATGACGAAACCCATTCTCGGGCGAGCTCAGCCTATCTGCCAGAAATGATGAAGGTACTTGCCATGTTCGAGCGCGGAAAACGCCCTTGAGCAGAGGTTATCCACATAAAACGACCCCCCTTTGTTTTGGGCTTTCTAGGGCATGACTTAAACTTATCTGGGAACAACAAGGATCCTCAGTCTCAGAGGAATACTCAGGTTAAGTGATGGGCAGACCAAGAAAAAATATTTCCGATAGGCAGACCGCATCGATCACGATTACGCTGACTGCTGCCCGAAAGCAGCAGGTCGTGCAAGACGCCAGCGCGGCGGGAATGTCGGTTTCTGCCTATCTGGCTGCACGGATCTTTGCCCGATCATCGGGCGCCTCAAGGCGCGCTGCACGTGATGCGGAGCATCTTTCGGCGCAACTCAGGTGCGCGGCAGCGCTGGAAGATCTTTCCAGGAAAACGGTGGCTTTGAGCCATCCTGAGCAGTGCTTCGATTTCGGGATTACCTTGATGTGCATTGAGCGCGCCTTGCTGCCTTCGGGGCCAGTCAGGGACATCACGGTCGATTGGGGTGATGAGGAGGCTTGGGAATGATCGTTGGCTTCTCCTCACATCGGCGAGAAATTGGGCGCGGCGTCATGGCCTATTTCTTCGCGTCGATGGGGCCGGGCGCCGATGGTGGCCTCATGCGTCGCAACCCGATCCCTGAACTGCTGTGCGGCGATCCGGGATTGTTCTCCGCCACAGTTCGCGCACTGCGATTTCAGAACAGATACCGATCAGGCACGCTCAGCTTTTCGGCGGATGAGTTGGATGTCAGGGCCTTCAATGCGGGGGATCATGATCGTCGAAAGATGGTTGAGGAAATCACGGGTCTGCTTGAGGCAACTCTTTTCCCCGGTGTGCCAAAGGCCGCAAGACCTCCTCTCGTCATCGGCACGCATACCCATACTGAACGCCTTGAAGTGAACTTCGCGGTTCCGCAAGCGATCAAGCGTCCCGATGGGATGTGGCGGGCCTTTAATCCCGCGCCCCCTGGATTGGCCTCGAAACGGCTCTGGGATGCAATGCGGGATCTCGTCAACCTGCGCTATGATTTGGATGATCCGAACGACCCTGCGCGTGTGCAGGCCTTTTCGCTCCCCGCTTGGCGCCACAAAAGATGGGCAGCGGCGCGGCGGGAGGGGGTGCAGCCCGATCCGCTGGATGATGCCTTGATGACCCTGCGTCATCATTTCCACGCCGATCCGCCTAAGGGCCAAGAGGAAGCCAAGGTGCGGATCAACGCGGTGCTCTCTGGCTTTGGCCTCAGGGTCATGAAAGTCACGGATCAGAGCACCACGATTGGCCCCTGTGATGGAAGCGCGACAGCGCCGGTTTTCCGACTACGGGCTGCTCGGCTGTCAAATGTGGCCCAATCGGCGGCGCTCCGAAATTTGGAAGCTCAGGTTGCACCCGGAAAAGACCAAGGCTCGATCATCGTAAGATACGGGCAGGAATGGTCGCGCGTGGCGAGGTTTAACCGGGATCGATACGGCCAAGGGGCGTGGCCGGAGGCGGCCTTTGATCCGGAGGCTTGGTTGGCCGGGCAGGCACCTGTCTCGACCCGCATTCCCAAAAGACACCGGTTCATTCGGATCGAAAGGAGAGAAGATGCCGCATTTGCTCACACCGATGGAAGCCGCCTTGATCGAGAAGGTCGAGGCGATGGAGTGGAACCACCGCAAAGACCGCGCGCAATGGGAGCGCCAGGCGACCAAGTTTCAGGCGGAAATCCAGTCCTTACAAACGCAGGTGCAAGAGGTGACCACGATCCTTCAAAGCCTTGCCCCCCTCTGGGGTATCACGGCACCTCGGCAGCCCTGACGCGCCTTGCCGCGCTGCTCAGCTCGACCTTTCGTGTTCTGGCTGCAGACCTGAAGCCATTGGACTGGATGATGCAGTTTGATCGCGCCATCCCCGACACATTGATCCACACATTTCGCAATCTCAGAAAGAAAGTTGATACCCTCAATGTCTCACTCGCCTTCCATCGCCGCGCCCTTATCGCCAGAGCAGGTCGCGGAGCTATTGGCCATGGTCCAGCAACTGGTCCGCTTGGTGAACCCCTTGACCGCCCTTCTATCGGGGGCCTCAGGTCTGTCGGGGGGAGCGGGCCAGCGCCTCGAGGAACTGATCCAGCAGCTCACCTCGGTGTCGAACGGGCTGAACAGTTCGGTGGAGGCGATGGTCGACATTTTTGGGCCACAGGGGGCGTTCAAGCAGCAGGAGGAGCGTCTGTTGCGGATCGAGACGGCGTTGCGAACTTTGCTTCGACACGAGAGCGAGACGACCAAGGCGATACAAGAGATGCAGTTGTGGCTGTCAGGGGCGGCCTGAAGGGCGACCAGCGCGGCACGCGGTTGTGGTTGATCAAAAAGGTGAAGCGCGCCTTTCGCGAGGCGATGCCCGGCCAAAATTACAGAATTAACCCCATGGCGGGCGTGGGTCTGGCTGTCGATGTTGAGGGCGCGGGAAGGCTCCATCTTTCGATGGAGGCCGTGACGGATGCCAGCCCAAGACAGACCGGCAGGCTGGATCGGGTCATTTCCACACTCAAATCTCTGATTGGATTGCCCTCTGAGCAAAGTCACGCCAAGCCCGTGCTTCTCCTGCTGTACGAAGATCCCGCCGACCTCCCGGCGCTGCGGCAATTGGTGCCCAAGATCGCTGGGCGCAGCGTCAAGCTGCAAACGGCAGCGGCGTTGCTGGAACCTGCTTTCGCAAGCAAACTTGAGCGGGCGCTGAGGGGCGGTAAGGTTCATGACTGCATGCTGGTGGCCAGATCGCGCGAGGGACCATCTTCATCTTTGGCGCGGGCGATTGAGAGGCTGGTCCATCTGTTCTCAGAAACCAAGCGGTTGCGCCAAGCCTGTCTGGCCCCTGATGGCAGGCTGGCATTGATCGCTTGGACGGCACCCGCCCCTGTCGAAGATCAGCAGCCGTCCAACCATCCCGGTGATGACAAGCCCGAAGCGTCAGGGTCCGGCCCTGACCCCGGCGGATAGCGGGCTTGCGAGAGCCGACCACAGGAAAACAACAGGTCCAGCAAGCGCCTTCCATGCGCATTTTCTCGCGAAAATGCCGCGCAGGAGGGGAACCCGAGTCACCGGCCTCGGCTTCAAGTTCCTCCCTCCTGCGCTCGCATGGAACCTTTGCGCTTGCCTTGACTGCCGAAACGAAGCCGCGTCTGGCGACGCATCGCCCCCTCGGTCAACCCGAGGGGGCGGGGCAAAATCATTTTGTCTTCGTCTCGGCCGTCAACCTGTTCTTTTCCTGAGGTCTATGGAGGCTGGGGGGGGCAGGGGCAGACTGTCTGTTGGCCGGACAAATGGACAGAATCAACTGCCCAAAGTGACTATTCCGGAGAACTCATTTTGGGAGGAGTGCCGTTCTGGGTGTCTTGTAACCCGGAGCCGATGGTACGTATCTTGTGACCCCGTTGTGACCCGGGCCGCGGAAATTAAGGCGCCGCAGACTTGAAAAGCAAAGCTTCAAGCTCTATTTTGTGTAGCGATATCAGTGTGATGTAAGTGGTGCCCGGAGACGGATTTGAACCGCCGACACGCGGATTTTCAATCTGCTTGTCGATGATGCGCATCCCCTTTGCATTCAAGTGATATTCTAGCATAACCTTATGAAGTAAATTGATATTACTGCTGACATGGTGTGGCAACTGATCGTATGCAGTCGCAAGCAAATGCACCAAGTCGGCCAAGTAATGTAGCCCAGATGTAGCCCAGAAGAGGTGACGAATTGTCCAGAGCTAAGCCCTCACTATCGGATGCGGCGCTTCGCAAGCTGAAGCCAACAGGCCAAAGATACGAAATTACCGATAGCGTCGTCACAGGGCTTAGAGCTCGGATTTCGTCTGGCGGAGAGGTGGCATTCATTCTCAAGGCTCGAAATGCAGCTGGTCAGCTCAAGACGGTGACGCTCGGTTGCTACCCCCAAGTGTCGCTAAAGGAGGCCAGGGAGGCGGCGAACAGGGCTCGCCTGGATCTCAAGGATGGGAGGGACATAAACGGAGAAAAGCGGAAGATTCGGACAGCCGCAGCACAACCGGCGGAATTGGTGACGCTCCGCGATTTAGTTTGCGAGTTCGAGGGGCGCTTTGCTTCATCAAAGAAGACCTGGGCGCCTCGCGGACCGAAATCAGAACGAAGTGGAGCGCGTCAGGTGATTGAGCGCGTCTATGCAAATCTCTTGGCTAAAGACGTCGTGGAGGTCACCGATGAGGATTTCGCGCACGCGGTGCTTTCATACAGACGTGTCAATCCAAGCAACGGCAAGGCGACAGCAAATGGCCAGGCTTCGCGTGCCCGGGGCTATCTCGGCCCCGTCCTTGACTGGGCCGCAGGAAGGAGGAGCTACTCGAAAATCGGTGCATCGCGCATGCCAAGACTGAATGTCGCAAATCTTGCGACGACCCACGACCCTGCCGCAGCTGACCCGACCATTACAGGCAAGCGAAATAGGGTTCTCACCGAAGCGGAGCTGCGGGCAGTGCTTCCGCTGCTTCAGTACCCCGCGCCAAAGATCGGCGACCTGAAGCTCCAACCGGGGAGTGATTATCGGCCAATTGCGATGAGGTTCCTGTTGTTTACCGCCGCACGGCTCGAAGAAGTTTGCTCAATGCGTTGGGGAGACTTCGATCGCGTCAATCATGTTTGGCATAAGCCCAGCGTCAAGTCGACCAAGGGTGGCCCTCGCAGCCAAGACCTGCCTCTATCAGAGGCAGCTGTGTCAGTCCTTCGTCAGTTGCCCCAGTGGGCTTGCGCAAATTCCAAAGATCTGGTGTTCCCAAACAGCACCGGAGATGGACCACTGGGCAACTGGACTCGCTATCAACGTGCACTTTGTGAGGCGAGCAGGACCCAGGGTTGGCATAGGCACGACTTGCGGCGAACGGCGGCCACTATCATGCATTCGCTCAAGGTGCCGACGTCAACAATCGAACATATCTTGGCCCATTCAGACCCCTTCCGAGGTGCGAACGTTGGCGGAGCCGCATCCCACTATCTTCAACTCACTAGGGTGCTAAACGAAACCCGTGATCCACAGGAAGAGGCCTTGGCAATCTTGGCAAACGCTCTCGAACTAATTGAGACAGGAAGCTTCGTGACCAACGCCAGCTTCCGACACGGCGCGATTTCCGGATGCTCAGCCTCGCTCTGAGTGGGCTCAGTTCGGACTTGCGGCGATGCAGCGACGCGATTGAAGGGCGGGCGGCGGTGCCCTTCGACACTCGGCCCTATGCGGCCGGTCGGGGTGACGCAGTCGCCGCAAAGCGGCTTCCCCAAAGCAGTCGGCCACCCAAGATATCGCCCGAACGCGCAAGGGCGGCTACAATCGAGTGGTTACGACACCCCTTCCATGTTTCCCGTTACTGGTCGGGGGGAACACGACTATCAGAGAACTCTGCTGGATGCAGGCACCAATGCCATGATGGGCCTTGCCTTTGGGTAGGTGAACCCAAACGATCCCGGGAGTTCAGATGCTTCAAGCTGCATCGACAGCTCGCGCAACGTCGCTGCATGTTCTACTGATAGTTCGGTTGGTGCCGCTTCCAACCCAGTGCAGCGATTGAGCAACGACAACAGCTCACCGTCTCGCAGGATGGCGGACTGCCCGTGTTGCACTCCGAGGACGATGCGATGAACGGTCGCCTTCGTTCCCGTCAGTTCGTCCTCCACCCGTGCTAGCAGGATCGTGTTTTCGAGATCCTTGAGATATGCGGCAAAGACCGGCCGGTTGACTGCATGCTCCAGAAACTTGTCGACAAGGGAATGCCCGATCCCCATCATTCGGTTCATCTGCTCCTTCGGCGCGAGGTCGCGGTCGAACGTCAGCCCATCGTATCGGGATTTCAGATCCAGATCGTTGCGCCAGATCTCGGGCGTCGCGATCGAGAGACCCGCCTCAGAGGTCGTAACCCTGCGCCCGTGTGTCTTGGCGGCGTTCCGGAAGAACGGCTCGAGCTGTGGGAGATCGAGTTGCGGGATTTCCTTGGCCATCGTCGCGGAATCGAATTTTGATGCAGAGCCGAAAAGGCTTCGGGCCGTCGCGAGCGCATTGTCGCCGCCGAAGCGATTGCTGTTGGCGGTCCACCAGCTTCTCAGGGTTTCTCGGCCTTGTTTCGAATACCCCTCAGAATAAAGCTCGTCGAAAACCGAGGATCCAGCCATGCCGATCACGAGCTGGGCAATGTCCTCGGCTTCCTCCATCGATGCACTGAGCGTGGCCTGGATACGCGCGAGCTTTTCTTCGAGAAGGGACCAGATACGTGCCTCGACGGTTTCGGGGTTTCGCATCAGGTAGACAGATACGGCACGGGTCTGCCCGTAGCGGTTGAGGCGACCGACCCTCTGGTGCAACCGCATCGGGTTCCAAGGAAGATCGACATGCACCAGCGTGGCGCAACGGTGCTGAAGGTCGATACCCTCGCCGCCAGCCTCAGTCGAGATCAGGAAGCGGGTGCGTCCGGCATTAAAATCTTCGGCCGCCGTGTCGCGAGCCAGGTTGCGAGTCACGGCGATACCGCTGGCATCGGGCAGCGTGAGGCGTTCGTCACCATTGATAAAACCGGCGCTCCCTTCGCCGAAACGTGCTTCTAGCGCGTTCAGGACGAGGGCCTGGGTGGCCTTGTATTCCGTGAAGAGCAAGACGGGCTCTCCGTCGGGGAGCTCGGTCTCGATTAATTCGATCAATCTAAGGATCTTCGTCTCTTGGGTGATTCCGTCGGCGCGAGCGAGGATCTCGTCGAGGCGGGCAATCTCGTCGCTCATGAGCGTCGGAGAAGTCTCGACTATGGAGGTTTCCTCGCGCTGGGACCGTTCGTCGTCATCTTCATCCTCTGGCGGCTCGACGATCTGGGCGGCATCTCTTCGACCTTGCGCGATTGTCGTCGCCAGCATGCCTCGGCGCTTCGACAGGGCGCTTCGGATCGCCGCGATGGAACTGGCGGCAAGCTTCTGTAGCGCGATAAGCAGCAGCATGCGCGAGGTGCGCTCACGGCCGGCAAGGTCGCTCGCATAGGCCCGACCGTCGAGGATGAACTCGCTCATGACGTTGTAGAAATCCGCCTCCGTCTCAGTATAGCCGTAGTCGACGGTCTGGGTCAGCACCGGCTTGAACAGCGGCTTGCCTTCGAGGTCGGTCACCGTGGCCTTGTTGTTGCGGATCATCGCTTCGGGCAGGTGCGCAAGCTGTTCCTCGATGTCGCGCTGGGGGTCGAAAAGATCAGGCCGCAAGAGGTTCATCAGGGCGAGGAAACCGAAGTCTTTGCCCCGGTGCGGCGTTCCGGTGAACAGCACCAGCGACCCGATTTTGCCTGCGGCCTCCATGTCCTTCAGCAAGTTGTAGGTCAGGGTCGCGCTGCGTTCGACCGCCTGAAAGTGATGCGCTTCGTCTACCAGAACCAGATCCCAAGGCTCGGCCATCAACAGACGCTCGCGCGCCTTGTCCATGCGGAGCGTATGGAACGAGGCGACCACTTTGTCGGCCGTCTCCCAGTAGCTGATCTTTCCGCGATCGAGGTCGGCGGAGTAGAGGTTGAGACGGATGTCGAACATCGTCTTCATCCGGTCGCGCCATTGCGGGGCAAGACGGGCCGGGGTCAGCACCAGAACACGCTTTACCCGGTTCGAGGAGAGCAGCGGATCGAGGATCAGGCCCGCTTCGATGGTTTTCCCAAGGCCCACGTCATCGGCGACCAACCAGCGGGCTGGCCAGTTGCGCGTCACCTGGCGGCAGACCCAGAGCTGATGGGGCAGAAGCTTAACCCGGGTGCGCGTAAAGACGCCCCATTGGTCGTTGATCGACCGGATCAGGAGCGCCTGCGCCTTCGCCAGCGTGGCAGTTGAGTCGTCCGTAGTGAGGTCGGTAAGCCGATCCTCCAACGACTCGATGCGCATCAACTGGGCTGTCTCCACCCTATGAATGTCCGTACCGAACTGGACGAGGCTGAAGATTCCCTGATCGACCACCATACGGCCTTCACCGTGATCCGGATGCCGAACGGATTGCTCGGGCGCGAAGGTCGTCATGCGATGAAGTCCTCTTCTTCGACGTTGTCTTTCGAAATCCTGGGGGTATCAGGTCCGAAGATGACCTCCTGCGCGCCCTCGTGCTTCTGGGTCATTAAAAGCTGGATGGGAAGGTCAAGGGCGCCACCAAAAGATGCGCGTTCCCTGAGGACTGCTTCGAACTCGGAGTAGATTACGCGCGAGGCATCCATCCCGCCAAGGTCAAGTAGATGTCTCCAGCCTATCCGATCCGCGAAACGCACCATCGCCGAGGATTTCGCCCAGCCGTAGCTGTGCATATAGCCGCCGAGATCTCCCCAGATACCGGCCCGCACGCCCTCGCGGATCATCCAGTTCGCGCCGTTTCCGAGCGTGCGGATTAGCGAAGCCCCCTCAGTGCCGCGCCTCTGATGCAATGGCGAGGCACTCGGCCACCAATGATCGACGAGGCTGATCGCTCCTTCGCGTTCCACGAACCGTGGCAGGTTCTGATAGACGTCTACGTACTCGGGAAGCCAGCGAGCGACGACGTAGAGTTCCCCCAGCGCACGGCGCCATGGTCGATAGTCCTCGGCCTTGCCATCAATCCTCGCAAGCTCTTCCAGTCGATCTGTCCATGGTTTGTAGCTGTGCACTTGCGAGATACGGGCCATCTCGCCCCACCAGCCGTCGCCCTTGGCATCTTTGATGAAGTTGCGGCTGGCGGCTGCGTTGCCCCACTCGATACTTCGGAAGACGGCTTGGGCGAAGAAGGTGAACCACCCTTCGGGATCATCGTCGTAGTGCTTGTCGAGGAGCCGTTCCGGCTTGGAGTTCGCGGGGTAGGTGTCAACGTTGTAGTTGCTGCAAAGCTTCTGGGATTCTTGCGACCACCATGCATGGAGACGTTCGAGGACGAGGGCTGGATTTGCCTGACCTCCGAGCTGGCCTGTCGGAGAATATCCGCCTGCAGGGGCAGTATACCGGGTCCCATCGAGACGTTCCTCATGTTCGCCTGCGTAGAGATGCGGAAGAACGTGCCGCAGAAGATCGTTGCGGTTCAACCCCTGTGCGAAGTCACTTTTGCAAAATGCTTCGAAATCAGGGGGGAGCCAGCTACAGCGCCGGATGCCCAACTCCTCGGCCAGCTTTCGGCCTCTTTCGCCGCGCACCATGTACGTCACAACTGCGCGCTTCGCTTCGATCGTTTTGCATTCGCGGGCAAATTGGGCGAGCCTCGCCGGTGCAAGAAGGCTGCCGAGATGACCGCTACCGCGTGCGAGTTCGTAAAGGCTGATCGCGTCGCCGGTGTAACTCCCGGACAGGATATTGTCCGATGGTACGAACTCGGAAATCAACCGCTCGTCCGGATCGGCCCGTTCATTGTCATACGGCATGAATGCCGCCGGTCCCCATCTGCCATCCGCCATGCAGAACGTCGCAGTGCGCAAATGGAGCAGGGCTTGTTCTCGTTCGTCTTGCTTCATCGGTGCGGACGACAGGATACCGCCAAGCCATGAAGCCAGTTCCGGGTCGATCCGGCGACTCTCCTTGAGAGCTTCCGCGAGAAGGCCGCCGCCATGCAGGGGACTTGGAACCCTGAGGCCGATGCGTTCAAGCGTGCGGGCTGCTCGGCTCGACACGCTGCTCGACAGGATCCGCTGGGCGGCGGGATGACCTGCAAGCCGATTTGCGGCACCCGGAAAATCCATCACGCCGGCGACTTGCCAGCGAACATCCGTGGCTCGCAACAGGGGTGCGAAGGGAGCGGCGAGACCTGTCGGGAAGACGGGCGCGTCGCTGACCAGACTCGCCCAGCCGAGCCGGGCGCTGTCGGGGGTCTGGTTGGTGATGTCACGCGGTCGGGTATCGTCCATGTGGAGAGACCCTAGCAAGTCGTGACGCAGATCCGGTATGAAGTTGTCGGCCAGGGCGGTCCAGAACAGGCTTCGGCCTTCTTCAGGGTCCGGATTGGACAAACCGGCCTTCTGCGCGAACGCAGGCCAGTCGTTTTCTAGCAGTTTTGCCAAAGACTTGAGCCTGCGCGCTAGGCTGGTGCCATGCTTTCGGAACAGAGCCTTGCGTTCGTCCAATGTGCCCCGCAGGTGCCCCCGGCCCGGATTGACTGCAAAGCTGCGGCTGTTCATTAGCCATCGCGGGCGCGCGTCGACATCCAGCGGCGCCAGCAACCACAGGCCGGGGGTACCTTCGGCGGGCGGAATCGGCCCGGTCGGACCGAGGGGCAAGAACAGCGTCGTATCCTCGTCCAGATCAAGTACAAGCGCCTTGCCGGATTCGGTTCCGGTCAAGGTCAAAATTCGGACGTTCTCGGTTCCCGTATCCTCGAAGGACGCGCCGAAGGTCTCGGCGAGAGCCTCCTTGCGGATATCGACCTGCCGGATGCCACGCGCCATTGCGGGCAACCAGCGCGCTGACCGGCGGAAAGCGTCCCAGGCCGCGTCATAGTCCTGTCCCGCCTTCTGATCGAATTCGATGATCGTGGCGGGGCGGCCCTTCCGTGTCGCACCAAAAGAACGCTCCTTTCCCTGATCCCAAGGATCGGGCAGCAGCCCGCCATGGACGTGGCAGGCGACGTGTCGGCTGGCGATCCGCACCTGATCCGCCAGAAGATGGACTGCCTTGAAGCCCAGGCCGAACTTGCCCGTCACGGCCTCCGCGCGATCCTTGTCACTGAGGTTGAGCAGAAGCATATGGTAGAGGTCTCGGTGCCAGCCCATGCGCTCGCCGTGACTGCCTGTACCGACAACGTTGATGAGCCTTCCCCAGTGTTTCATGGTGGTCGTACCACGATTGCGCGAAAGCTCAAACCGTCCGGGGGCATCGGTCCAGGCTGGATCCTGCTGCCAGGCATCGTCCGCGTTCTGGAAAAGCTCGAAGAAGATCCGTGCCGGAGTGTATCCGTCCTCTGTGATCCTCGCCCGCACGCGTTCTAGCAATTCCGCGTGTCCAACGGGTTGATCGACGGTCGTCCAAAGCCGGTCCTTAAGATCTTTGCGAATGGCATCGGCACCATCTCCAGCGCCGCGCACCGCATCCTCGTAGTCCTTTCGCGCACGTTCCAAGATGCCGCCGGGCCTAGGCTTCATTTCGCCAAGGATCTTTGGCATCTGGTCGCGGATTTCGGCCCTGACTGCACTCGCGACATGTTCGGCAAACCGTGCTCGACCTGCAAGCAGCGCGTCCAGAGCGGCGCGTGCTTCGGGTTGATCCTTGACACTGCCGACATATTCTTCGGCCAGGGTTCGGCAGAATTCAGTGACATGTCGGTCCGTCAGCCGCACATCGTCCGGCAACACCACGTCGAGAGCGCGTCGCCTTTTTAGGCTATGCAAGTCTTTGGTATGCTCGTTTTTCCAGTTCTGATAGATGGTTCCGACGATCTCCAGCGGCTGCGCGTCTCCGAGGGGGAGCATCACGGATGTTCCCGCGATGCTGACGAACTCGTCCTCACCTTGCAGATCGCGTCGCGGACGGAACTGGATTCGCATTCGGGCGGACCGGGCCTTGAGGCTTTGGTCGCTACCTTTCCTGTACCCCGCCTCCACCTGGCTCTCGAAATCGCGCTCGATCCCCTCGATAACCGGGGCAGCCAGGCCAAGCTCTTCACGCATCAGAGCGCGCCAGTAATCCGACCGACCGAGCATAAACACCAGAACGGCAAGCATCTCAGCGGGAACGGCAACTTTCGCACGGGCGAGGATCGGCCTCAGGCTATCGGCGGACTGCTTTTCTGTCAGTTCAGCGGGCGGGTCGCTTAGGCGAAGCTTTCGCGGGTCGTCGCTCGAACCCTGTGCGGTCTGCGGGAGCAACCGCGACAATTCGGGGTCGAGACGATACGGGAAGGCAACGGCACCGCCATGCGCGACCACCTCGGTGGCGGCACGCCAGGTTCCGTCGCGCGTTGGCACCAGCGTTCCGGAAAGGATCTTCCCGATCTGACCGATCGACGTTCTCGCCAGAAGGCGGAAGCCCGAGTCATAGACAGCGCGGGCGGCGTGGCTTCCTGACGCGGCGATGCGTGATAGCGCATCCATCCAACCGTGGAAGTGTTCAGGGTCCGGTGCTCCATGCTGCTGGACCTCGCGCATGATGGTCAGTGCCTCGGCGCCTGGCGCCGACAACAGCCAGGCCAGAAGGGGCCATCCCGGCAAAGTCAGATCCGCGCCATCTTTTGCGAGCGATTGCAGGTGAGCGGCGATGTCACCCGGCCGCTCGCCGAACCAGCACGGGAGGCTTCCATCAGAAAGACGATCAAGCAGGGCACTTTTGCTTGCGGCGGCGTCCTTCAGCACACCGTCTTTCACCAGCAGACGTAGGGTGTCCTCGTCCAGCAGACCGACCGGTAAATCGTTCCGCGTTGCAATGTCCGCAGGGAGCAGGTCCGAATTCAAACCCGGCAGATCCATCACTGACGCAGGCGCGACAGCGTGCCCGTCCTTAAGCGTGAGCCACGGCGCCTCCGCAAGCAAGGGGAGAGTTTCCGGACTTCTGCCTTCCCGAATGGACGCGATGATCTGCGCGCCGTACCGCGCGGGCTCAGGTTGGCGGAGGAGGAAGACAAGTTGCCTTTCTGCAGACCATATCCGTGCCGAGGTGATCCGGCGAAACTGTTCCTGCGCCGCGTTGCCGAAAGGGGCCTGCAATATGGGCACATCGATACCATCCGGAAAGGGCAGGTCCGGGTTATGGCGATAGCCTTGCACGGCAGAAACGCGCCCTTGGTTCGTCTCGAAGATCGGTAGACGCTCGAGATCTTCGTCTGGGATATTCGCCGTGAAGAAGGCCGATAACAGTTCTGAGGAAATCGGAGCCGCTGCAATATACCTCTGGTTGGCGACGAACTTTTGGCCAAGAACTGCGCCATCGAACCGGCGGACACCAAGCAGGCCCTGTTTCTCTGCATCGATGCGCATCAGCAGGGTCGAAGACAGCAGGATAGTCTTGTCGTCTCCACCGACGAGGGTGCGCGCAAAGGTGTCGAGCTGGACGTTCCCCCCTTCGATCCAAAGCAGGTCTCGGTCGTCGAAGCGGGCTTCGCGACGTCCGGCAAGAAGTGCGCGCAGATAAGGGCGGTACTTGCTCTCGGTGCTCCAGAGCTTGTGCATCAGGTCGAGACGCGCTTCATCGGGCCCAAAAGCATCTGCCTCCGCGGCAAGGCGGGCCGTTTCATACGAAGGATCCTTCGCATAAGTCAGGCCAATTCCAAGTTCGGTCAGAAGCTGGGCTGCCTCGGCATAGTTGATCATCATGGCGCCGGCTCCGGGGGCTGCACGTTCGAGCAGCTCGACAAGTTTCCGGTTCTCGTTGTTATGTGCGAAAAGCCGACCGCCGCTTGCTGCCTTTGACAGATCGTCGAGGCTGGCACTTCGAGGGAAGCCAAGTCCCTTATCGACCCGGACGATGTGCAGGGCCCGGAACTCCGCGTCAGCCTGTGCCTCTGCCAGGTTGACCCCCATCGCCTTCAGGATGGCAATCGCGGCGGTTGCGGCCGCGTCCTCGGTCGCGGTGTCCTTCAGCAGCGGTTGCAGGGCCGTCAACAGGGCCTTCGCTTCGATTAGCGACAGGGTTCGGGCTCCCAAGCTTGTCGGACGCCAGTCCTGGTGAATACACAGCGGCGCAGCCTCGACCGAGGCCAGCGTCCGGCGCATCTTGCTGCTGCGCATCACGCTCGGTGGCATGGGCAGCACACAATCGTCCGGAAGATGGCGAAGGACCATCCGTATGTGTTCGCTCTCTGCCATGTCGACATCGCGCTGTGCCATCGCCCGGCGAAGCAGGTCCAAGACAGGCTCGACAAGTGCTAGCGACTTGTCCACGCGCTCGCGGCGTACAAAATCGAGGAATTCACCGAAGCGTGCGAGCTTACCTCCCTTACCGAATACGGTGGGGGTTAGGAGCCCGGCCATCCGGGCAAGCTCCTCGTCCTGCCAGGCAGCGGCAACTGGCGCCAGGACTGCGTTGGACCCGACCGTTGGAACAAGGTTCCACTCAGCCATGCGTTGCTCGATGTCGGGGATCAGCTCCAGGATCTTGGGAAGTCGGGTGTTTTCCGGCGCGGGCAGAGCGCGGAATTGAAGGCTGGGCACTTTCAGCGTCCAGCCGATCTTTCGGTCGCTCAGGGTCCGTGCCAAAACTTGCCGCGACGAGATCGCGGTGCGATGGTTCCGTATGAGCTCGGACGCATTCAAGCCGGACACGACCGCGTGGAGCTTTTCTTCAGTCAGGGCGTCTGACTCGAGTGCATCCATTAACAAACCCGGCAGCAGAGGCAGCACGAGTTCGTCGCGCACCCGCGCGTTCCATGCGGCGCTGACGTCGTCCAGCATGTCCTTGTCGTGGCCGAGGATGGCGTCCCGTCCGCTGGTTACGAAGAAGTAGCCATGCAGGAACAGCCGCACCTTTCCAGTCCCAACGACATGGGGCGCGCTTTCGCTCGCGACCGGAAGGAAAACGGACCACGTGATGTCGAGTTCATCTCGCCCGTCGGGATCAACGAGAAGCGCCACAGCACCATGCGGCAACGCCTTCTGCCGAACCATGACATCGTCCTGCCGATCGAGGATGTCCGGCCAACCTTCCGAGGCGGTCAGGTCAGTGCCGAAATCCGCCGTCGCCATTATCTCCTTGCCTACACTGCGGATTCCGGCACATAGCGGACCGCCGAAATCCGTCTGCCCCGGCGTTGCGGGATCGAAGCGCAGACGCGGGGAAGCGGCCCGATCAATGACAATGGACGTGCCATTGGCCACGACAACCTCGAGCTTGCTGACGTTGCGCAACAGCGAAACGATGCCAGACAGCCAGAACGGGTCGTTGGCATCATCCAGCAAGCTTGTGTCGTAGGACTTGGGTAGGAAGCCGTTGGTGGTCGTCTTCGGTTTGAGGCTTGAGCTCCGGAGGGGATACCATTGGACCATCTTCCGGGCGAAGCCTGCGAGGCCACTGGACAGAAGCAGATCACGGTCCCGCGCGGTCGGTGCGTCTTCCCATTCGAGGCAGGCATCCCCGGGCTTTCCGATGACGATGTAGGGATTGACCACCAGGGGCGGAACTTCGGTTTCGTGCCCTTCAGAGACAACGAGAAAGGCGTCGCAGACGTGGAACGCTGTCTTCTGTCCCATTCCGAACCGCCCGATGGCAGCGGTGTCGGTGGCCTTGACGCTGCCGCCGAAGCGCGCAATCCCTTGCGCTGATTCCGCGTCATATCGGCCGTCGTTCGCAACCATCAGCCCCGGAACCCTCAGGAGCGGGTGATCTGCCTCGGGCCAGCCGGGCAGGACTGCGATCCTGACTTGCTCTGAACCGGAATCATCCGCGTTTTGCAGCAGTTCTCGCAGGAGCGTCCGTCCGCCCTCGAAATGGTAGCGTTCCTTCAGGTTGGTCCGAAGGTCCTCGATGATCGACTTTTCGTCGCGGTGCATCGTCATGGGCGGAAAACTCTTCTCAATAGGCGAAGCGGCGGAAATTACGTTTGGCAAGCCGCACATTACGGAGTGGAATGGATAAGAGGGCAAAGCGCAAGATCGACTCGGCTTCGAAGTTCTCTCGCAGCGAGTATCCCGATGGGCGGCGATGCCGACCATCGATGAGGCCGGTCACCGGGCGCGTAAGAAGAGTATTTCTTGGGAGCTAAGTCCGTTTTTCTGCCCGTCGCGTAGCCGTCTGAGCGGGATGCGAAGGTCCGCTGTTCGCTGATTGCCGCGGGCGCGATGCCGCAGCCTCACGGGCGGCTCTCCGCCCATCGTTCGCTATTGCCAACCTTACCATCTCAGGCGTCATCGACCGACATGCCTTGGCGTGTGCGCGCCATGAACTCGTCCTAGCTCCAACCATCGGTCAGTTCAGTTCCCCGGATGTGCGCGCCGGGTGATTGTCGCGACGGCAAAGCGCACGAGATAGTCGTTCAGTGCGAGCGATGCGGTTTTGGCGGCGTTGGCGTCGCGGTTCAGGATTTGCGTCAGGATCTCGGCATGCAGGGCGCGGCCCTCGGCGATCTCGCGTGCGGTGTCACTGACGTGAATGATCCAGAACCGGCGCGATAGCGCCTGCAGTGGGGTCATCATGGTATCGAGATAGGGGTTCGATGCTGCACGAATGATCAGCGCATGGGTCTGCCTGACCGTTTCGGCATAGGCCGACAGTTGGAAATCGCCGGTGAGCGCACTTCTGAGCGTGCCCATATCGGTCATGTCCTGCTCCGTGGCGCGAGTGCAGGCCAATGTAACTGCTAGGCTTTCGAGCGTGCGGCGCACCTCCAGCCCGTTCAGCTGATCCTCGACCGAGACGGCAGGAACCTCGATCCCCTTGCTGGGGTGGACGTGCAGCATCCGCGTCATCGCAAGCCGCTGGATCGCTTCGCGCACCGGGGTGCGCCCGAGACCCGTCAGCTCCATCAATCCGCGTTCCGACACCATGCTGCCGGGCCTCAGCTCACCGTGTTCGATCATTCGTTGCAGTTGTTCGACGGCCTGGTCGGATTGGTTGCCCATGATACTTCCTCACCTCTGGGCGCTTGGCGCCCCGGAATGGCTGGTACAGGAATGCCAAGGAATCGCTTGCCATGCAACCGATATATCGATCATATTCTGAAAATGCGTCCAAGGAGAGCATCATGAAATACGCCCCGCATCTGGAGCCCAGCCCGCTGCCGTTCTCGCCCTTCAAGAGTTGCACCGTTCCGCGGCCGATCGGTTGGCTGTCCAGTGTCAGCCGGACAGGGGTCGAGAACATCGCGCCGTATAGTCAGTGGCAGAACCTGTCTTTCGACCCGCCGATGGTCATGTTCTCGGCCAACCAATATCCTGACGGTCGCCGCAAGGACACGGTGCTCAACGCCGAGGAGACCGGCTGGTTCGTCTGGAATATGGCGACATGGGATCTGCGCGAGGCCGTGAACCTGAGTGCGATGGCCCTGCCGCCGGAGGAAAGCGAGTTTGACCACCTGGGGGTGACACGCGAATACGCTGACAATGCGCCTGTTCCGATGGTCAAGGAGAGCCCGGTCAAGTTCGAATGCCGCTATCTCGGCACCCATCGGCTGAAGGGCAACTCACCGGTTGGCACGATCGACATCGTCTTTGCCAGGGTCGAGAAGATCCATATCGACGATCGCGTCATCCGCTCCGATGGGCGGCTGGACATCCCCGCAATCCGACCGATCGCCCGGTTGGGGTACTTCGACTACACGGTTGTGGACAACGTCTTCGAGATGCGCGTTCCGGGTTCTGATAGCGATGCGCAGGCCGGGCTGGAGGGACGCGCGTCGCTCTGATGCCATGTCAGGCGACGGAGGTCCGAGGCGGCCCGGCATTTGGGGAGCGGCGAAGGCGCGTCGCGCAGCCGTAAAGATCTGCTGCAGGTCCCTGATCGTGCTTGGCCAGAAGCTCGGACAGGTCCACGTTCGTCTTGGTCATCGGGGTCTCCATTAGGTCCGTGGTCGAAGTCGCCAAACTCCACCTCGACCATTCACCTCGATGGCCAACCGGGATCACACCGCCGGCAGCGATGAAATTACGCCAGCTCCTCGGACGCAAACTGAACGACAGCATTCTGCTCTTCACCACGCCCTGTCGACTGTGCTTTTTGACCGTGAAAACGGAGGGACCGCATGCCGCGTGCGCCAGCTGGGGCCTTGCAAACAAGGAATGAGATCTTACTGCGCAGGGCAATGCTGAACCTTACTTGCGCGAGCGCTAGCAGTGGGGCCAGAAGATATTTGTGCCACTGGCCCATCCGCCAGCAGATTTTGGCGATTCCGTCGTCGTCTTCGCCGGTGTCGAGCAGAAAGCGCATATCTTGGTCATGGAACTGCCGGACAGCGAAGGGGTGGCTCGTGCCCCCGATCGGCCGCACATGCGGTTCGGATGGATCGCAGCAAACCGAGGCTTTCTGGCCTCACTAATATCCGCAGTTTATCCGTGTTTTATCAGATGGTTGCGTCGTGGCTCGTTTAACTCTCTGTTAAACGGCTACCGTGTGCAGCTGTCCTTCCGGAGCGAACTCTTTCTATTGAGAATTGTTTAGGTTGAACCTGTGTTGGAAACATCGTCTTTCTGGACTTGACCCAATGGGAAGCAAGCGAGAACCGGTGGTTCGCTTGTTACTATCTCGCCGGCAACGAGGTTGTGGTATCTTCCGGTAGCTAACGTCAAGGCACTACCCACGCAAAGCGGTCACCCAGCGCTGTGCAGCTTCAGAAATTGCGCGTTCCACTATGCTTCCGGCCCTGGACTAAGCGTATTGCGGTGCTGAATTGGGCGCTCTAGGCTGGATTATCTCTATCCTTCCGCGCCGGGCTTGATGGCTTTGTTCAGATTCATGCGATCGAGGACTGAGGACAAGACGCCTCTGCTCGAGCGTTGTTTGTCGGTGGATCTCGAGGTCAACCCCAGGACAGCTGAGATATTTGACATGGCAGCGGTACGGTTCGGCGATGGACCCGCGGTTGTCGCCCCGAAGGGCAATGTAAAACGGGGACTCGATCAGCTCGAGAAGGCGCTCGAGAAAGCCGCGTATGTCATCGGGCACAATATTCTGCGCCATGATATCGAGCATCTTCTGGCCGCGCGCCCGCGGCTCATCGCGAAAATGGCCGCTCCGATTGACACACTCTGGCTCAATCCGTTGGCATTCCCGCGCAACCCGTACCATCACCTCGTGAAACACTACCATGACGGGCGCTTGCAGGCAGGGCATGTGAACGATCCCGAGCTGGATGCGCGGCTAGTGTTCGAAGTGCTGGAAAACCAGATCAAGGCGCTGGCTGAGCTCTCATCGAAATCACCCGAAACACTGCTTGCTTACCACTACCTTGCGACCCGTCTGGACCGGGCTGATGGATTTGACGCCGTCTTTTCCCATATCCGCAAGGCGCCCCAACCTGATCGCGCATCGGCCCTTGCGGCTACCCGGACGCTGCTAGTCGGCAAGGCCTGTGGCGCACAGGTCGAGGCGGCGCTCAATACGTTGTCGGACCCACGATCGGGCTGGCCGATGGCCTATGCGCTGGCGTGGATCTCCGTCGCAGGCGGGGAATCCGTGATGCCACCCTGGGTGCGAGCGGCGTTTCCGAAATCCGCCCTCCTCGTGCGCATGTTGCGCGATACCAACTGCGGCGACAGTACCTGCGCTTGGTGCGCCGAGATGAACAACCCGGTTGGAGCGCTGAAGAAGTGGTTCGGTTTCAACGGCTTCCGCCCCCAGCCAGTCGATAGCGACGGACGGCCGCTGCAAGAGGTCATCGTGGCCGAAACCATGGGACATGCCGACGTCCTTGGCATCCTGCCCACGGGCACGGGCAAATCGGTCTGCTATCAGGTTCCGGCGCTAAGCCTCTATGACAAGACCGGTGCGTTGACGGTCGTGATTTCGCCCTTGGTGGCGCTGATGGCCGATCAAGTTCAGGGGATGGAGCGGGCGGGGATTTCGTCAGCTGTGACTATAAACGGCATGCTGTCGATGCCCGAACGACAGGATGCGCTGGACCGGGTCAGGCTGGGTCAGGCGGCGATCCTGCTGATTTCGCCCGAGCAGCTGCGCAGCGTGTCGGTCCGCTCGGTTCTGGCGCAACGTGAGGTGGGGCTTTGGGTGCTCGACGAGGCGCATTGCGTTTCGAAATGGGGGCATGATTTTCGGCCCGACTACCGCTACATCGGGCGCTTCATCCGGGAATTCTCAGGGGATGAAAAGCCCGCGCCGGTGTTATGCCTTACGGCTACCGCCAAGC
Organism: Gemmobacter aquaticus; assembly: GCF_007859075.1. Taxonomy (GTDB): domain Bacteria; phylum Pseudomonadota; class Alphaproteobacteria; order Rhodobacterales; family Rhodobacteraceae; genus Gemmobacter; species Gemmobacter aquaticus. The sequence continues at coordinate 168,613 of NZ_VOAK01000024.1, read as the reverse complement.
CCGAGGTCGTTCGCGACATCACCGAGCATTTCCGCGAACGGCTTGGCATTGCGCTATCGCTTTTTGACGGCGGAGCCACGCGCACCAACCTGACGTTTTCTGTGCTGGCGACCACGAAGGAAAGCAAGCTCGGGGATATCCTGACGGTGATATCCGAGCGTCTGCCTATCGGCGATCAATCGGGGGCCGTCGTTTATTGCGCGACACGAAAAGAGACGGAGCGCGTCGCGGACTTCCTCAAGAAGCAAGGGCTTGCGGCCGAACATTTCCACGCAGGGCTGACCGCGGATGACAAGCGGGCGGTGCAGGAGCGCTTCCGTGTGGGCGATTTGCGTGTGATTGCGGCCACCAATGCCTTTGGCATGGGTATCGACAAGCCTGACATTCGACTGGTGGTCCATGCCGATATTCCGGGCTCACTGGAAAACTATTTGCAAGAGGCGGGCCGAGCCGGGCGCGACCGGGCACCTGCGGCCTGCGTGCTTCTGTATCACTCCGACGACGTTGAGCGGCAATTTACGCTGACTGCGCGCTCACGTCTTGAGCGTCACGAGATCGGCGCCATTCTCAAGGCGCTACGTCGCATCGATGAGCACACCCGCAACAGTGGCAAGGTGGTGGCGACTGCGGGTGAAATCGTGCGCGAAGAAAAGGATAGCGAGTTCGTGCGCGACAGTGCGACCGATGATACGCGCGTCAAGACGGCGGTCTCATGGCTCGAAGAGGCTTCGCTGGTCTCACGCGAGGAGAACCGGGTTCAGGTCTTCCCCTCTTCGCTTCTGGTGCGCACGCTGGCGGAGGCAGAGGCGCGTCTGAAGCGGGCCGACATCACCGAGGCGCGGCGGGCGCAGCTTCTGAACATCGTGCGCCACGTGATGAACACGCCGCCCGATCAGGGCATCTCCACTGACGAGCTGACCGGCATCAGCGGGCTGACGCACCGGGAACTAAGCAAGGCGATGGCAGACCTCGAGGCCCTCGGTATCGCGCGCAACGACATCGCGATCACGGTCTCGGTGCATGTCGGGGTCGAGAACCAGTCGCGCCAGCGCATGACCCGCGCGATGCGGCTCGAGAAAGCGCTGATCGCGCGGATGCGCGAACTGGCGCCCGAAGCGGATGTAGGCGAAGGAGCGCCGTTCGATCTGACAGCAGCGACCCAACTTTTGCGCGGTGAAGGGCATGAAGATGTGAGCCCACACCTTCTTGAGCGCCTGTTGCGCAGCATCGAGCGGGACGGACGCGACAGCGACGGCGGACGTGGCAATATCCGCCTGCGCAAGCTTTCCGCCAAGACGCTGGAAGTAGTCTTGCAGCGCACTTGGCGCGTGGTGGACCAGACCGCCACGGTGCGCTGGATGGCTGCGGAAAAGCTGCTCGACTTTCTGATTGCCAAAGTACCCACGGGTACACGTGGCAAGGATATTCAAGTTGAGACGACTATCGGCGACATCTTGGCCGCACTTAGCGGTGACGCACTGATCATGGCCTCTGGCGTGAAGGACATGACCAAGCTCATGGAGCGCGCGCTGCTGTGGTTGCATGAGCAGCAGGTGATGACGCTAGGCAAGGGGCTCACGGTGTTCCGCTCGGCCATGACTATCTATCTGAAACCGGGACATGCGGGCTTTACCAAAAAGGATTTCCTGCCGCTCGAGGAGCACTACCGGGAACAGACGCTGCAGACCCATGTGATGTCCGCCTATGCAGAAAAGGGACTGGAGAAGATCGACGCGGCCGTGCGCCTCTCAGAGGATTACTTCGCCCTCGATCAGGACAGTTTCCTTCGGCGTTGGATGCCCGGTCGCAACGTCGAGATACGTCGCCAGACCACTGGCAAAGCTTGGAAGCAGATTGTCGAGGATCTGAGCAACCCGGTGCAGCAAGACATCGTCGCAGATGATCGCGAAGAGACCAACGTCCTGGTTCTGGCCGGACCCGGCTCCGGCAAGACGCGGGTGCTCGTGCATCGTATCGCCTATCTCCTGCGGGTAAGACGTGAGGACCCAAGCGGCATCCTCGTGCTGACCTATAACCGGCATGCCGCAGCCGAGATCCGCGCACGTCTGCGGCATCTGGTCGGCGAGGATGCCGCGCGCGTCACGGTTTCAACCTGCCACGCGCTGGCGATGCGGCTTGTTGGCGCAAGCTTTACGGGCGGCGCAGCCGAAGGGTTCGATTTTGACGGAATTCTGCGTGAGGCCGTCCGTCAAATCAACGGAGAGGGACTGAGCCGCTCCGAAGCCGAGGCGCAGCGCGAGGCGCTCATCCAGGGCTACCGCTGGATCCTTGTTGACGAGTATCAGGACATCGGCCCCGAAGAGTACGCGCTGATTGCTGCTGTAGCCGGGCGCTCGCACGACGATCCCGATCAGCGTCTGAGCCTTTTTGCCGTGGGCGACGACGACCAGAACATCTACGCCTTTACCGGGGCATCGATTTCCTTCATTCGTCGGTTTGAAGAAGATTACCGCGCGAAGCCCAAGTTCCTGACCGAGAACTACCGCTCGACGCGGCACATCGTGGATGCGGCAAACCAGGTCATCGAGCCCGCGCGGGGACGCATGAAGGCCGGACATGCGATCACAGTGGACAAGATGCGCAGCCTCGACCCCGGTGGCGGCGTCATGGCGCGCTATGACCCAGTCGGGCGGGGCCGGGTGCAATTTCTGGACACTGCGGCCGATGATACGGCGCAAGCGGTGGCTGCGGTGGACGAACTGGTTCGGATCTCGCGGCTCGACCCGGATTTCAGCTGGGCACGCTGTGCGATCATCTCTCGGGACTGGCGGCGGCTTGGTGCCGTGCGCGCCTATGCTGAAAAACTTGGGCTGCCAGTCGAAATGGCCAACGAAAAGCTACCGAGTATTTGGCGAACGCGCGAGATGCAGCGCCTTGTGGCGGACTTGCGTAAACGCCCGACCGCTATGCTCACCATCCAGGACATTCTCGGTGTGCTCAACGAGCAGCGCTCCAACCGCTGGGTCGATCTTATCGCCGAGGGCATCGCGGACCTCGCGCGCGAACTGGGTAAGAAGACGATCCCCGTTCCAGACGCGATCGAATGGTTTGCAGAATGGGCGCAGGACATCCGCATTGCACAAAGAGGTCTTTTGCTGCTGACTGCGCATCGCTCGAAGGGGCTTGAGTTCGACCATGTGGTAATTCTGAATGGCGGCTGGAAGGTGCTCTCGCAGGGAGAGGACGGCGAAGCGCCACGTCGGCTGTTCTACGTTGCCATGACCCGCGCTCGCCGCAGCCTCGCTGTGGTCACAAACGGGGCACATGCCTTCGTTCAGGCTGACAGTGATTGCGAGATGCTGCGCAAAGTCGAGATGCCGCACCGGCTCGATCTCCCCGATCCTGATCAATATCAGGTTCCAGATATGGTCGTTGTCGATCTTTCCTTTGCCGGTCGGCTCCCGGAGACGAGCCCTACCCATGTCGCTATCGCCGCGGCGCAAGTCGACGATCCGGTTACGCTCGAACTGCGCCAGGGGAAATGGATGATCCTTGACGCCAGTCGCCGCGTTCTGGCCCGCATGGCTGGCAACTGGGCGCCGCCCGAGGGCACCATTCTGACATCTGGCCGGGTGGGGGCGATAATACGCTGGCGCAAGTCCGACAACGAGGAACTCTACCAAAGCTACATCAAACGCGACGAATGGGAGACAATTCTCCCAGAGCTTGTGTTCCGCAAGGGCCTGCCAAAGTGTACAGGCAACAAACGCTGATGACCTGGCAGGTGTTCACTGCGAGGGTCGATGGGTGAGTTGGTCAAGCAGTAGGCCAGCCCCGTGGTTTCATAGCCAATGGACAGGGCGAACAGTAGGCATCAGCGTCGATGACGTCCCCGTAGGGCGCCGGAGATTTCAGATCAGCCAATAACTCGTGAAACACCGCCAGTTTGAAGTTTGCATCGGACCGAGCGGCATACTGAAGTATCATCGCCGCATCGCAAAAGGAGGAGATTATCCATGACACCGACGGACGTAGAGGCCGCTATCCTTGCAGCCATGACCGGGTCCGTTCCGAAGGCGGAGCGCAAGCTCCGTCAGGCGACCCTGCAGGAGGAAGCGGCGGCGCGGGCACAGATGGCCGAGGCCGAGATCGCAACCCTGATGTCTATGGGAATGTCGAGACATGAGGCCTGGTCGGAGGCCTCCCGCATCTTCCTGAAATCCTGATCGTCGCGAATCTGTGGCGGGTCAGTGGATGCGTTTTGCTTGTGCTGGCACTGTCGTCCAGCGTCTCTTCCTTAATCCGCAGCTTCTCGGCGGCAGTCCAAGGGCACCGACGACGGCCATCGATGGTGACCTCTATCTTAGACATAAGCGCGTGTTCAGGTATTTGCTTTGTTTTGGGGGAAAGCGATTGGACCTATCGTTTTCCGGCCAAGGTGGGAGTGAAGAAACGTCTCGAAAGCCGGCACATGTCAAGAGGCGGTACGCGGGCGCATTGAGAACGTTTTGTCTTGGGCGACGGTCGCAGGGCACCGGACTGGCGACAATCCGGCCCGCTGGGGCGGAAATCTGAAAGAGTTGCTGCCAGCAGCATCAAAAGTTGCCGTGAAGCAAAACCATCCGGCGGTTCAGCTTGGTGACGCGCCGCGCTGGTTTGGTGCGTTGCGCAAGTTGGAGGGCTTTGGCAGCCGTGCCCTCGAGTTTGCGGCCTTGACGGCACTCCGCTCCAAGGAAGTACGCGGCACGCGTTGGGAGGAGATAGACCTGGATTCCGGTATCTGGATCGCTCCTGCGATACGGATGAAAATGAAGCGCGAACATCGTGTGCCGCTCGCCCCGGCAGCCATCGATTTGCTGCGGTCTCTGCCGCGCCTATCCGACAATCCGTTGGTATTTCCCGGGAAAGCTGGCGGCGTACTGTCGGACATGACGCTAAGTGCCACCATGCGGCGGATGCATGAGGCTGACATCGCCAACGGCGGGCCGGGATTTCTGGACCGGGTCAGCAAGCGCCCCGCAGTGCCACACGGTCTTCGCAGCACCTTCAGTGACTGGGTCAGCGAAAGGACACGATACCCGGCCCAGATGGCCGATTTCGCATTGGCGCATAAGATCGCAAACGCCGTTGAGGCGGCGTATCGGCGGGGCGATATGCTGGAAAAACGTCGCCAGTTGATGACGGACTGGGCGAATTTTCTCGAAGGGACAGAGACCTCTGACGCCACAATTATTGAATGGGTGGCGTAATGAAGGGCTGGCAGGAGCGCTACGCGCGCCGCGACTGGATTTGGCTGGATGACTGGTGGCGGCATTTCGACGACCGCGCGAGCGCCAAGGATTTTCTGGAGCGGCTCCGAGCCGACGTTCCCAAGCGGATTCACCAGAATGGCATCGAAAGCCGAGAGGAGTATGTAACGCCTGACGAGGCGCCGGAAGAATGGAAAGGCGCAGCTGAAATCCTCTACTTCGGCGAACTGGCTGCGTGGGTTGAGGGCGAGCTCCAACCTGTAGACGTTGCGTGGGAGCTCGAACGCGTCAGGATCGAGGCGCTCCTTCGCGAGTTTTTGGGTGCAGGAGAGGTTACGGAGGGTGATCATACCCTGTCTCGCAGGGCGCATGCAGCGGAGGCGCTTGAATCGCTTGCAAGTTTAGACTGGTGCACCAGCGCTATGAGCGACGAAATTGACCCCGACCGGAACCTGCCAGACGACCGCGAATGGCTGCTCTCATTTGCCCGGGAGATCGCCTTCTTGGCGTTCAACGCCGGCACGCATGCGCGCGCCGCAATCGGGAAACAAGCCGAGGCTCACGCGGTCAGAGGTGACAAGGTTCTTTCGGCGGCCAAGTCAGGCGGTCGCTCGCGGCGACAGCAAACGAAGTCTGAAACAGAACGAACTCTGCAGAGGATGCGCGAGCTGATCGATCAGGGGCACACACAAAAACGCGCGACCGAACTGGCACACGCTCAAGGATATGGCACGTCAGCAAACGCCAACCGCCAACTTCTGAAGAACTCCAAGAGGAAATAGTTGGTACAGTGCCGGCCACTGTACCACCATCATTGTGCCACGTTGCCTCCATTCGAAACCTTTTCGCTTGGAGCACTCCCCATGGCCGAACTCTACCTGTCAGACGTCCGATTGTCCGAACGGTTTGGCGTCCACCGCACAACGATCTGGCGCTGGACCAGCACCGTTCCCAATTTTCCCAAGCCAGTGAGACTGTCACCGCAGTGTTCGCGCTGGAAGCTTTCCGAGATCGAGGCGTGGGAGAATGCGCGTCAGGGGACTGCCTGAGCGATGCAAAGCCCCTTTCGACTCCCGCAGGCCGGTCGGCACGTTGCCGCACCGGCCGCCGCGCCTGCACGCCAGCCCAAGGCAGTTGAACGCGGTCACGCAATTGCCGAAAACGGCGATTTGCGGAAGCAGCCCATATATAGGGCACCCGCGGATCTATCGGCGTATGAGCAGGCTGGCAAACCCGGCAAGGCAACGACAGCACTTCCGATCGGCACCCAAAGGCGGTTCATTGCCGCCGCCGCCGCCGCGGCCCGTCGCGATCATCCGCTGAACACATTGCTCACCCTGCGCTGGTCGAGCTTGTTCAGTGCAAATGATGTGAACTGGCTGCGCACGCTCCCCGTGCCTGGGCGGATCGACGCCCTTGTGGAGCGCTTCCGCAAATGGCTGGCACATCGCGAATTGCCCTGCCTCTACATCTGGGTGCGCGAGGTCGCTGGTCCCGAGGCCGAACACTGGCACGTGGCTCTTCATCTGCCGACACATTACCGCGCCAGGTTCGCAGCGTATCTGGCAGACATCACCGGCGAACCCAAGGCGCGCGCCGGCCATCATGCGCGGCGCACTGAAGGTGAGTTTGCCCGCGGTGAGCTCGGTTCGTGGCATCTTGCGGCGGACGTACATCCCGATCGCCGAGGCTTCTTCCTTGCCGCCTATCTCGGGAAGGGCGAGCCTTCGCAACGCCTGTTCCGCGGAAAGCTTCGCGGCAATACCTGCAAACCAGTGCGCGGGCAAAGCTTCGGCGGTGATCAGCCCGACGGGAAGTACGATGAGGATCAAGGCAAGATACAGGGCACCCCTTGCCGCGGTGCCCGCTTCTTCGTGTCGAAGACGGTGCAACGCCTCGTTGCCTCGAGGACATGATGGATGGCCGCATTCGTTTTCGTCCATCCCAGGGATGCCTGCAATCTCAACGCTCGCTGCATCAAAAAGTTGATGTTTAGTGGTTCACCCTAATGATTTGTGAAGATCTCAAAGTTCGACTCGACATGCGGCGCCTGTATTTGGCCGGATTTAGGTCGCTGAGGATTGATGGCGTTCGGATCGCGATCGTAACCACCCCGTGCAACTTCGGCGGTGAGCGGCGGTGGTTCCTCTGTCCAAAATGCGGCCGCCGCTGCGCAGTGCTCTATGAGGATTTGCGCTGCCGCATCTGCCTTCGGGCACGGTACCGGCTCGAAGCATATGCCCCAGTCGACCGCATGATCCTCAAGGCCCAAAGGTTGCGCCGCAAGCTTGGGCAACTCAACCCCAGCTCGATCAAGCCATATCCCAAAAAACCGCACCGCATGCGTTGTACGACCTATTCGCGCATCATTCTGGAAATCCGCGCTCTCGAGTTCGAGGCCGCTTGTGTGCTGGATGCAAGGCTGCGCTATGGGCGCGGGTAGCGTCAGTGGAAACGGAAAGTCGTGTTGACAAAAGGGATTCACAGGGGGGGGCTTCGCGACCAAGATCCACCTCTGCGTCAACGGCACCGTTCGCCCCATGAGGTCGGATATCAACCCGGAGCAGACATCGAACTATCTGGGCTTCGACTGGTCAAGGGCGACAACCTGCCGAAACCTTGCGTCCTGCTAGACGATCGCGGCTATGACTCTAGCAAGGTTCGCAAAACCATGGAGGCGCGCAACGTCGTGCCAGTCGTCACAATGCGCAAGTTCCGCAGGCTCCGTGTCGCAGTCGACCGCAAGCTCTACCGGCTGCGAAACCTCGTCGAGCGCTGCTTCAAAAAGCTGAAGAACGCCCGTACCGTCGCAACCTGCTACGACAAGGCTGCCGAGAGCTTCCTGGGCTTCATCGACATAACGTCTTTCCGCCTCTGGATCCGCCATTTGCCAGCATGACCTAGGTTTTCACCGTCGCGGGCTCCGACCAGTCTGTGCACATCCTGCGAACCAGTACGCGGACCCGTTCCGGCTCCAGAGCTTTCGCCGGACAATGTCCTGCAGCATATGCCGATCCAGTTTAGTATCTGTGGCGATCCGCTTCTGCCGCACGTGCTCGTCCTCCCCTACTCAAGGATGAACGCCCCTGCGCATAGCCGAGCTTCGAAGCCTTCGTCGTACTGCAGCTTCTCTGAAGGCAAGAAAATGTTAGCCGAAAACACAAGCTTCAAACGATACAATTCTCAGGGGACAGCGAACGATTGTTCCTGCGGCAAGGCTGCCAGGCGGCACAACCAATCAACCCTTTGCCGTACCATACAAGAAAGTTTCGCTCAGCTCGATTTGTGGTTTCAGCATGGATGAGCCGACCATGGTCGAGCAGCCCGCACGTTTCGCGGCGGCTATGAGCGGCGTGTCTTGTGCGCCGATCACAACATCCGCAACGGTCGCACTTGCGGAGACGCCAGTCAGATCCATCGGCATGTCGCCTCCGCCGCCCATACCAACTGATGTGGCATTCACGATCAGGTCAAAATCCGAGAGATCAGGCAGTGCGCCAGTTCCTGTGGCCATTGCCTTGATGCCAGTGGCCCGCGCAACTTCTGCTGCGAGTGTGTGGGCCTTGGCGGTGTCTCGGTTGGCCAGCAAAAGTCGCGTAACCCCTTCGGCCGCGAGCGAGAATGCGATCGCGCGGCCGACGCCCCCTGCGCCCAGCAGAAGAACCCGCTTTCCAACTGGGTCGAAGCCTGAACCCTTCAGGCCCCGCAGAAAACCTAGACCATCAAGGTTATGGCCCGTCAGTGTTCCATCTGTCTCCCGACGGACAAAATTGACCGATCCCGCCTGAGTGGCTTCCCTTGTGTGCAAGTCAACCATTGATGCGGCGGCGATCTTGTGGGGTGCGGTAATGCATAGACCCCGGATATTCTCGATCCGTCGAACAAGAGAAAGTGCGTCGGCAAGATCGGCTGGTTGCACATTGAGCCCGGTACAGCAAAAGTTGTGCCCGCATGATGCGAAGTAGTCGTTGAACAGAATCGGCGCGCGAAAATGCCGGACAGGTGTGCCAACAATGTAGAACAGATCGGTTTCACCAGTAATTTCCATCGCTTATCCATCCCTGCGCAGAAGGCCAAAGAATTCTGCCACGATTGCCGGTTGCGGTTTCAACATCTCCGCCCCGGCAATGATCGGGCAGCCCCTTGCGGCAGCGTCACTCAAAAGGCGCGTCATTGCTGGCTGGACAACGACCTCTGCAACGGTTGTCCGATCGGTCAGGCTGGCCAGTTCAAGCGGAAGGGGATCGCTGGTTTTCATGCCTAGAGACGTGCCGTTCACAAGCAGGTCCGCGGCTTTCAGGGAAGATGCGTCAGCAAGGTCTACGCGGCAGGATGGAAAGGCCGCCTGAACCTCTGTCGCCAGTGCCTCGGCCTTGCCTCGATCGCGGTTCATCACGTCAAGCCTCGCCAGCCCGGCCTCTGCAAGACCAAAGGCGATCGCCCGTCCGACGCCGCCTGTGCCAACCAACAGGGCGCGTTTGCCCGTGGCGTCAAAGCCGTTGACGCGCAGCCCTTCCATGAAGCCTGCGCCATCGGTATTCGTACCCGTCAAAGTGCCGTCCGCGTTTCTCCGAACAAAGTTTGTCGCGCCCATGCGCCTTGCAACCGGCGTAAGTTCGTCAACGAGCACACATGCCGCGATCTTGTGGGGTATGGTGATGCCAAGGCCTGCGACGTTCTGCATACGACGTGCCGACGCAAGGAAAGTTTCCAGATCTGTCGGCGTGACGTGGATCGGAACAATCACCGCATCCAGACCAAGTGCCGCCAGGGCATCGTTGATCAGGATAGTGCCGCGGATATGCGAAACGGGATCCGCGAGCATCAATAGTATTGATGTCGCACCGGTAATATCTGCCATTGCACTCTTTTCCTTCAGGTTAGGGGCAGGCTGTTCAGAACCGCTTCATTCACTTCAATGCCCAATCGCGGCCGGTCGGATGCGGTAACGCGGCCTGCAAGAGGCCAGACTAGCGCTTCGACCAGCTCTTGCTGGACGACGATGGGAGACGGCTTCAACTCAAAGCGGCGCGTGTCGGGTGAACTTTCCGAAAGATGCTGACTGCGGTCAGGATTGCCGTGCACCATGTGTGGGCGTTCATCACGATCCCGGCCTTTGAGCATAGTGGACCTACCTTGACGCAGCCTGTGACAGCTTGGGTCTTTGCAGGATCGACGCGCAGAATATCGACGGTCCCCCGCCTCAATCATCCGTTGGTAGCCACTGACGGTGTACTCCCATTCGTCGTTTGAGATCGGGACGACTATGGCTACCTTGAGCGCGCGATCATCGTTGATCCGGTTCGGATAGAAGGGTTCCTCGATCCAGCCGATCTGTTCATCGACGGCGATTACCTGTACGTGCAGCGCGCTTTTCTCGCGCCGGTAGTCATTGGCGGCGCTAAAGCGAATTGGATACGTTCGGATGTCGGTGGTGCACATGGATCAATTCTTCCGGGTGACCAGCCTGGTTTCCAGATACGCATCCAGCGCTTCTGCCCCGCCTTCGGTGCCATGCCCGGAATCTTTAGTCCCGCCGAAGGGAACCTCTGGCAAGGCAAGCCCAAGGTGGTTGATCGACAGCATCCCGGCCTCGACTTCGGCTCCGAGTCGCGTCGCGGTGGCCGTGTCACGGGTGAAGGCGAACGCCGCAAGGGCAAAGGGCAGGCGGTTCGCTTCAGCGATTGCGTCGTCCAGATGGGTGAAGCGATTGACGATCGCAACTGGCCCAAAAGGCTCTTCGTTCATAATGCGGGCCGAAACGGGCACGTCGGCCAGAACGGTGGGTTCGAAGAACCAGCCCTCGTTTCCGATGCGACGCCCGCCCGCCAGCAGCCGCGCACCATTGTCCACGGCATCAGCCACCAGCGCCTCAAGCGCCGGTATGCGGCGCGCATTGGCTAGCGGGCCCATCTCTGTATCCGGGTCCATGCCGTTGCCCACCCGAAGATTTAGCGCAGCATCGGCAAAGCGATCCGCGAAGGCGTCGGCAAGTCTGTCCTGCACCAGAAACCGTGTCGGAGAGACGCAGACCTGACCGGCATTGCGGAATTTGTTGGGAATTATGGTTGCGCATGCGAGGTCCAGATCGGCATCGCCTGCGATGATCACCGGCGCATGACCGCCAAGCTCCATCGTCGCGCGCTTCATGTGGAGGCCTGCCAGCGCTGCAAGTTGTTTTCCCACGGGGGTAGAGCCGGTGAAGCTGATCTTGCGGATCACCGGATGCGGTATCAGATACTCGGAAATCTCGGCCGGCACACCGAAGACCAAATTTGCAACACCATTTGGTAGCCCCGCGTCTGCGAACGCACGCAACAGTTCGGCCGGGCTAGCCGGTGTTTCCTCAGGCCCTTTGACGATAATCGAACATCCTGCTGCGAGTGCCGCAGAAAGCTTTCGGACCACCTGATTGATCGGGAAATTCCATGGCGTGAAGGCAGCAACTGGTCCAACTGGCAGCTTCAAGGTCATTTGCAACACATCTGGCGAGCGTGATGGAATCACTTGCCCGTAAGTCCGCTGCGCCTCGCCTGCGAACCAGTCGATGATGTCGGCGCCTGCCAGAGTTTCGAGCCGCGCCTGCGCAAGCGGCTTGCCATTCTCTCGCACCATCAGGGCAGCCACATGTTCGGCCCGGTCGCGCAGGATGTCTGCAGCCTTTCGCATCAGCCTGGATCTGTCAAAGGACGAGGTCTTGCGCCAGACCTCAAAGCCGCGCTCTGCTGCGGCAATCGCCTCGTCAAGGTCGGCGCGCGTGGCATGAGCGACTGTACCGATTTGTCCAGCGGTGGCCGGATCCATGACGGGGATGCTTCGCCCGTCAGATGCAGGTCGCCAGGTACCGTCAATGAAAAGGGAAACGTTGGGATAGTGAATCATGATTTGGCCTTTCTGGCGGTCTGAAACATCGGGCCGCCCTTGGTGCGTGGAAAGCCGTAGCCGTGCACTTGAACCAGATCGATGTCGGAAGAAGATTTTGCGATGCCCTCATCAAGGATTGACTGGCCTTCGGCGGCCATCGCAGCGATCAGATGCGCCGCGATTTCGTCGGCCGGACAAGGCGACGATTGCGCGACCAGCGGGGCGATGATCCGGACAGCCTCGGATGACGGACGTGGCGTACGGTCGCCGGGGAGGTAATCGTACCAGCCGCTGCCGGTCTTGATCCCCTTTCGCCCCGCTCGCACCAGAAGGTCACCCGGAGTTTCCGGGACATCTTCGCCCCGTGCCCTTGCTGCTTCACGGTTCATGAAGCTGATGTCGAGGCCCGCCATATCCTGCATCTCGAACGGGCCCATGGCGAACCCAAAGCGACGCATCGCGGCATCAATCTCGCTATGCGGTACACCGCTACGCAACATATTCTCTGCCTCTGCGCGATACCGCTTGAGAATGCGGTTGCCAATAAAGCCATCGCATATGCCAGATCTTACCGGTACTTTGCCCAGTCGGCGCGCGATGTCGAATGCGGTTGCCAGGACCTCTGGCGCATAGCCAGGTAAGGGGACAATTTCCAGCAGCTTCATCACATGTGCAGGGCTAAAGAAATGCAGTCCGATAAAGCGTTCAGGTGCGGGCAGGCCCTCGGCGATTAGTCTCGGATCTATGTAGGATGTGTTGGTTGCCAGAAGTGCATCAGAACGGCAGATCATCGCCAGTTCGGCGAAAACGGAGCGTTTGACTGACAGATCCTCAAACACCGCCTCAACAACCAGATCGCAAGGTGCAAGGCCCTCAAGCCCCGCGCAACCTGTTACACCTGAAGCTCGATCCGCTGCCTCTTTCTCTGTGATCAGGCCGCGTTGCGCGGCCGCAGTGAAAACGGCATTGATGTTTGCAAGACCCCGTTCCACCAAGGATTCGTCGCGTTCAGACAGGATGACCGCAAAACCTGCATTGCGGAAAGCGGCAGCGATGCCAACCCCCATGGTGCCGCCCCCTACGACGCCCACAGTGCGAACTTCGCGCGGGGCAGTGCCGCGCAGTTCAGCAGGACGCGGAGCCGCTCGCTCTGCAAAGAACAGATGGCGAAGCGCAGCAGATTCCTCTGACGCCCTCAGCCTAAGGAACGTCTCACGTTCATGACGAAGCCCTGCGGCAAAACCGTGCTCAAGACCGAAACGCATTGCCGCCAGCGCGGCAATAGGAGCTGCCTGACCCTTGGACCCCTTTGCTATGCGCGCTGTGGCGACATCCCAGAAATCTGGAGTGGGGGCGGGCAGAGGGCGGGCAGAGGGCAGAGGGGGAAGATGACCGTTCAGGGTTTGCGCAAATTCTATGACTTCATCAAGCAAGTTGGCCTCTACAACCCCTGTGATCAGGCCGAGCTTTGCCGCCTGGATGCCATCCAGAACCAGCCGTTCCGCTACAACGGGAGCTGCCGCTTCTAGGCCGATCAGTCTGGGAAGACGTTGCGTGCCGCCCGCTCCAGGAATGAAGCCTAGTCCGACTTCGGGTAGTCCCATTGTGCAAACTGGGGTAGCGATGCGGTAGTGGCAGCCGAGCGCCAGCTCTAGCCCGCCTCCGAGCGCCGTGCCGTGAATGGCCGCAATCCAGGGCTTCTTGGCACCCTCGATGCGGTTGATCAGCTCGGGCAGGGTCGGAGCTTCGGGCGGACGGTCGAATTCGGTAATGTCGGCGCCGCCCACGAATAGTTTGCCTGCCCCACGCAATACAACGGCGCTGACCCCAGGATCGTTGTCGAGTTGTGCTGCGAGGTCGAAGAGTTGCGCGCGAACTGGGGTCGCAAGTGCGTTCACAGGCGGGTTGTCGATGGTCACAACGGCAATTGTACCGTGCTGGTCCAGAGTGACAGTCATGCGGGACTCCATTGCGGTCAGACCGTTGCGCCCTGAATATTTCGGTCAACTTTGGCCGCGATATCGTGACATCCGATCACACCCTTGGCCAATAGCTCCTCAATCCGCGCTGCATCGAAGGCCAACACATCCCGCAGTATGGAGCGCGTGTCCTCACCCAGCATCGGCGGCGCCTTTGGCTTGTAATCGACCTGAGCAGCAAGCCCCTGAGCTGGCCGGATCAGCGAAACAGTCCCCAGTTCCGGGTGTTCGACCCGCTGAATTACTCCCCGTTCCACGACAGATGGTGCCTGTAGGGCTTCCGACACGGACTTGACTGGACCGGCAGGCACATCAGCGGCCTGGCACGCCTGAATCCAATGAGTCGTCGTTCTTGTTGCAATAATCGTTTGGATTTCTTCCAGCAGGCCGGAGCGATTCAACGCCCGATCGTGTGAGGTCAGGTAGCGTGGATCGCAGGCCAGATCGGGCCGGTCGATCACGAGGTTACAAAAGTCGGCGAACATACGATCATTGCCGACAGCTAGCGCAAAAGGTCCGTCGCTTGCAGTGAAAAGCTGATAGGGAACGACCGTCGGATGGGCATTCCCATAGCGTTTTGCTTCGACACCGGCGTTCAGGTAGGCCGTTCCCACATTGATCAGCAAGTTCAGGGTCGAGTCGAGCAAGGCCACATCAATGTACTGCCCCACGCCGGTATCTCGCCGCTGATAGAGCGCCGCCAAAACCGACTGTGTGGCCACCATCCCTGCCACAACATCCGTAAAGGCCACGCCAAGCCGGTTCGGTGGGCCGTCCGTCTGCCCGGTAATGGACATCAGGCCACTTTCCGCCTGCATGATGAAGTCATAGCCCGGCCGCGTCACCTCGGGGCCCGTCTGGCCATATCCCGAGATCGAGCAATAGACGATGCCGGGGTTTATCGCGCGGATATCGCCATAGCCGATACCAAGACGATCCACCGTTCCGGCACGGAAATTCTCAACCATCACGTCCGCACGGGCGGCAAGCTCCAGCACAATGGCGCGACCCTCAGGCGACTTCAGGTCCAAAGCGATGCTGTGCTTGCCGCGATTGGCGCAGAGGTAGTACGTGCTGACCCCCTTGAAATTTGGCACAGACCAGGCTCGCGTGTCGTCGCCGCCCTTGACGCTCTCGATCTTCCAGACATCGGCCCCCAGATCGGCTAGGCTCATGGTTGTCCAGGGACCGGCCAGAACGCGCGTCAGGTCGAGGACCTTTATGCCTTTCAAAGGCAGCGTCTGCATTGTCTTGGCCATTTCGTCTTCCCGAGTCATGCTGTCACCGCCAGACCCGTGTCTCGGGCCTCAGGGAAGTGGCAGGCAACGGCATGGCCGCTCGATTGCAGGTTAAGTTGCGGCTCCTGCTCTGCACAGATCCGCTGTGCGATGGGACAACGCGTCCGGAAACGGCATCCCGACGGAGGGTTGATCGGGCTGGGGACATCACCCATAAGCAATATGCGCGCGCGGGCGCGTTCGCGCGGAGGGTCGGCCAGCGGCACGGCTGACATCAAGGCCTGAGTGTAGGGATGCAGCGGCGAGGCATAAAGCGTTCTCTTGGGCGCGACCTCGACAATCTTGCCCAGATACATAACGGCAACGCGGTCGGAAATGTGCTGTACCACCGACAGGTCATGAGCAATGAAGACAAAGGCCGTTCCGTACTCTCGCTGGATATCCTTCAGCAGATTCAGGACACCTGCCTGAACCGACACATCCAGAGCCGAGACCGGTTCGTCCAACACCAGCAAATCGGGCTGCAAAGCGAGGGCGCGTGCAATCACAACCCGCTGCCGTTGACCACCCGAAAGCGCGTGAGGATATCGAGTACCATGCTCGGGGTTCAGGCGGACAAGATCCAGCATCTCGGCCACCCTGCGTTTGCGGTCGTTTGGCGACAGGTCGCTGATCCGAAGAGGTTCGGCGATGTTCTCTGCCACCGTCATCCGGGGGTGAAGCGAGGCATAAGGATCCTGAAACACCAGTTGGATCTTGCGGCGCAGCATCCGCATCCCGTGTGGCGGTAGGCTGTTGATATCCTTGCCGCGGAATAGGGTCTGGCCTTCGGTTGGTTCAATCAGCCGCAGGATACAGCGTCCGAGTGTGGATTTGCCGCATCCGGACTCTCCAACCAGCCCCAGGGTCTCGCCGGGGGCGACGTCGAAAGACACGCCAGCCACGGCGTTGACCTGGCCAACATCGCGTTCGAAAAGAATGCCACCCTTTACGGGGAAGCGTTTCACCAGACCGCGCACCGAAAGGATAGGTTCAGCAATGGTCATGCAACGCTCTCCAATCCGGTAAAGGCAAAGTGACAGGAAACGATATGCCCGCTCTCAAGCGACGCTGGTGGTGCTTCGCGCCGGCAGATGTCTTGAGCCATATGACAGCGCGGGTTAAATGCGCACCCCGGAGGCAGCCGACCAAGAGCCGGAGGCGTGCCGTCAATAGAGAACAGCCGCTCGCTTTCACGCGTCATGTCCGGAATCGAAGCGATCAGACCGCGTGTATATGGATGACCGGGCCGGGCGAAGAGGTCGTCCACAACAGCCTGCTCTACCACCTGTCCGGCATAGACAACCGCCACACGATCAGCGTGTCCTGCCAGGACGCCAAGATCATGGGTAATCAGGATCAACCCAAGTTTGAGTCGCGATTGTAAGTCGGCCAGAACATCCATGATCTGGGCCTGCACGGTCACATCCAGCGCAGTGGTCGGCTCATCTGCAATCAGCAGGTCCGGATCGTTGGCGACTGCCATGGCGATCATCACCCGCTGCCGCATTCCCCCGGAAAACTCGTGCGGATACTGTCGCAGACGCCGATCAGGTTGGGGTATGGTGACCAGGGCAAGCAGATCCCTTGCGCGGTCAAGTGCCGCCTTACGTGAGAAGTCAGGGTTGTGCAGGCGCACTGCTTCGGCAATCTGATCGCCCACTGTCATCACCGGGTTCAGTGAGGACAGTGGGTCCTGAAAGATCATAGCAATGCGAGATCCGCGCAGCTCGCGAAGGGATCGCCGTGGAAGGCCTATCAGTTCCTGCCCTTTGAACCGGACTGAGCCGGTGACTTTCGCACCCTCCGGCTGCAGACCGAGAGCTGCGAGCATGCCAACCGATTTTCCCGAACCGGATTCGCCCACGATGCCCAGCACTTCGCCGTGATCGACATGCAGGCTGACGCCGCGCACCGCCTCTGAAAAGACGCCGTTGCGACCAAAGGCGACGCGCAGATCGCGCACCTCGAACAGGGGAGTGTGTGCGTTCATTTCGACCTCGGGTCAAAGTAGTCGTGCAGGCCGTCGCCGATGAAGTTGAAGCCCAGAACGATCGTCAGGATTGCAAGGCCGGGACCTAGGGCCACCCACCACGAATAGAATTGCGATGCCCCGTCCGAGATCATCGAGCCCCATTCGGGCGTTGGTGGCGTGGCACCCAGACCGATGAAGGACAGTGACGCCGCAAGCAGGATGACCTGTCCGAGGTCCATCGTCGCGCTGATAAGCACGGGGGTCCAGCAAAGCGGCAGCACGTGGTGGGTCAAGACCCGGGTTTGCGTGGCACCCGAGGCGACGGCGGCCTCGACATGTTCCCGCTCGCGCACTTCCAGCACCTGCGCGCGCATTAGTCGGGCATAAATCGGCCACCAGACGATGATCATGGCAATCGCCGCATTTTCGAGCCCCGGTCCTAGGGAGGCGGCGACTGCCATAGCGAGCAGCATGGGCGGAAAAGACAGTGTCACATCCACCAACCGCATGATGATTGTATCCACGATGCCGCCGATGAAACCGGCCAGCGCCCCGAGCAGGGCCCCGATCGACACTGCAAAGAAGACCACGGTTACAGCAATCGGTATTGAGTGGCGTGCCCCATGTAAGGTGCGGCTCAGAACGTCACGACCGAGTGCATCCGTGCCGAGCAGGTGGTCCCAACTGGGGGGTTGAAGCCTGCGGCCCACCATGTCCAGCGGGGCATAGCTGGTCATCCATGGGGCGGCCACGGTGGCAAGAAGCCAGAAAAGGATCAGGCCAAAGCCGATCATCAGCGGAAGGGTCAGCCAACGTGGGCGGACGATCCGGGGGGCGAGTTGTGCGGTCATCGTTCAGCCAAGCCTTACACGGGGGTTTGCGACGACATACGCAATGTCAGTCAGAAGATTGGTCAGCAGGAAGACGACTCCGCCAACAATGGTGACGCCGATGATCGCGGGAAAATCGAGTCCACGTGCCGCGTCGACGGCGTAGGATCCCATGCCAGGCCAGGAAAAGATCGTCTCTGTCAGAACAGCGCCGGTCAGCAGATAGGCGAAGGAGTAGCCGATCACGGTCAGCGTCGGCACCATGGTGTTTCGCAAGGCATGGCCGACCACGACACGGAACTCGCCAGCACCCTTGGCGCGGGCGGTAAGGATGAACTCGCGCGACAGGATCTCCAGCATGTTGGCCCTGACAAGACGTGAAATCGTGCCCGCCACTGCCCAACCCAGAACAAAGGCCGGCAGGATCAAGTGCCATACCGCGTCGAGGAACAGGCGAAACTCACCGGCCAGCAGGGTGTCGATTGTCATGAAGCCCGTTACCGTGGGCGGCGCGACGGCACGTGCATCGAGTCTGCCTGGGCCAGGCAGGACACCCCACTGAACCGAGAACACATAAAGCAGCGCGAGCCCAAGCCAGAAGACAGGCACCGAAGATCCGAACAGCGCGAACAGACGCGAAGCATGATCAATAGCCGTGTTGTGAAAATAGGCCGCCAGGACGCCGAGACTTATGCCGATCGTCGCGCCCACGATCATCGCCGCAATGACAAGTTCCATCGTGGCGGGCAAACGGTGAAGCACATCCTGCGCCACTGGGCGGCGCGTGATGAAGGAGGTTCCCATGTCGCCTTGAAACAGGTTGCCGACATAGATTGCGTAGCGTTCGGGCAGGCTGCGATCTAGTCCCCATTTGGCCTTTGCAGCCGCCACCACTTCGGGGTTGTTCATTTGCCGGTCTGATACGATCGCAGTCAGCGGATCGCCCTTGGTCACCGTCGTCAGCAGGAAGGCGAGGGTAACAATACCCAGAACAAGGAAGGGCATCGCGATTAGGCGTCGCAGGATGTAGCGGGTCATTTGAGTGATCTTCCCGTCTGGTGGCGCCGGATGGAGCGGTGGCGTGTTCCTCGTTAGTATTGACAATCGGCGGGCGGGCAGTCAACATAAATGAAATTAAGTTTCACTTATTGGCCTTTCGACCGGTGCAAATCAGATGCCTCGACAAGGAAATGGGGGAAGATATGCGTAAACGTGCGGTTCCGGTGGATGGCGCAGAGGCGGTCGAGGCAAGCAATCCTGCGGCCTCGTTAACGCGCGGACTTGAGATTCTGCGATCCTTCAGCGCGGACGACACGACGCTGGGGAATCAAGAACTGATCGAACGCACTGGATTGCCCAAGGCCACGGTGTCACGATTGACGGCCACATTGGTCGCGCTTGGCTACCTGCACTATGACACACAGCTTGGCCGCTACAGCATCGGGCCAGCGACCGTATCGCTTGGCTATTCGGCGCTCAGCTCGTCTGCAGTCGTACATATGGCGCAGCCACTGATGCAGGAGTTGGCGGACCGCTCTGGTGTAGCCACCGCCCTTGGTACACGTGACGGGCTGGAAATGGTCTATCTTGCCAACTGCCGGTCGCAAAGCCCGGTGTCGCTGCGGCTGAACGTGGGTTCCCGCTTGCCGATCTGGCGCACCGCAATGGGCTTGGCCTACATCGCCGAAATGCACCCCGATATTCGCGACGGCGTGCTGGCGCAGATGGTCGCGCACGAGCCCGATCAAGAGCACAACATCCGTACCGCGATCGACGAGGCGATCGAGAGCCGCGAGTCGCTTGGGTTCATTGCGACCTTCGGCAAATGGTATAGCTATATCAACGCGGTTGGCGTCGCATTTCGCCCAACCGACGGATCACCCCTCGTAGCTATAACCTGCGGCGGGATCATCGACATCATCCCCAAGGATGTTTGTTTGTCACGCATCGGGCCTGACCTCGTCGCGATGGTAGAGCAACTTCGCAGCAATCTGAACGGGAAGCCAAGGGTTCCCCTGACTACCCCTTAACCTTTGACTAGGAGACACCATGCCGGTTCCCGTACTTTATCCGAAGGTCAGTCTGGAAATGCAGACAGGCCGGATTGCCCGCTGGCTGGTTGCCGATGGGGCGGCTGTCAGCACCGGTCAGGTGATCTTTGAAATTGACAACGACAAGGCTGCTGTTGAAGTGGAAGCGCCCGCCGATGGCACCCTTCGCCATGCGACGGCTGAAGGTGTCGAGGTGGGTGTCGGCGCCTCAGTCGCGCATATCATCGTTGCGGATGAGGTGCTGGCGCCTGCTGCTCCTGCGGTCGTGACGACCGAAACTATTATGGCAGAGCAGCCTGACACACGCCATCCACCTACGCGATCCGGCGCACCGGCGCTAAAGTCGCGGAGCCCGAACCCCACGCCGCTTGCACGCCGCATAGCGCGCGAACAGGGCGTCAGTCTTGCCGGGATTATCGGCAGTGGCCCACGTGGCAGGGTGCAGAAGTCGGACGTTATCGCTAGACTTGAAGCTCTTGCCGCGCCGCCGAACAAGCCGGAGGCGCCGATAGAGGACGCCGGACTGAACGCTGTCTGGTTGCGTCAAGGGGTTGGCATTCCAGTCGTATTGTTGCACGGCTATAGCGCCGATCTGAACAACTGGCGTGGCCTTTTTGCCGGGGCACGAGCTGATTTTCCCGCCTTTGCGATCGATCTGCCTGCACACGGCGCTTCGCCACGTGCGACCCCGGCGGATGCCGATGCGCTATGCGCGCAAATCGAGTCGGCAGTCCTGGCGCGGCATGAAGGCCCCGTCGTGGTGGCCGGGCACTCTTTTGGCGGGGCCATCGCGGCGCGGCTGGCAGGACGAGGGCGGCTTGATCTGCGCGGTCTGTGTCTGTTCGCGCCAGCGGGCCTTGGACCGGAGATCGACGAGGCTTTCACCCGCGGTATCCTGCGGGCGAAAAACGCGACCAGCTTGCGCCCCTGGCTGGAACGCCTTGTCCACGACCCTGCGGGCATCAGCGAAGCTTTCGTCAAGGCCGTCGCAGAGGCGCGGCTGGATACCGGTCTGACGGCGGCGATGGAGGCGTTCGCCGAGCGCTTCTTTCCGGATGGCACGCAGGCTTTGTCCGTGCATGCGGATCTGGCAAGGCTGCAAATCCCAGCAAAGGTTATCTTCGGGCGCCAGGACCGCATCTTGCCATTCGCGACTACACGCTGTCTGCCTGCCACGATCGGGCTGCATGCGGTTGATGCCTGCGGTCACCTGCCGCATCTGGAGCATCCGGCGTTGGCTCTGCGCCTGCTGCATGAGGTGTGGCGCAGCGCGGGCTGATGCGCCGTCAGCCGGGCTGCCGACCATATTCGCGGTAGCGTCCGGCGACCTCCGCCATCTCATCGGCGTTCAACAGGGCGGGGTTCCCCGCCCTAAGGGCGAGGAGGTATTGCCGGGCCAGCATCTCCAGCTTGGCGGCCCGCGCGATCGCGGTCGCCATGTCCGGACCGACGCTTACCATGCCATGATTGGCCATCAGACAGGCGTGATACCGGCTGCCCAGCGTAGTCACGACCGTATCGGCCAGTTCACCGCTGCCGAAACATGCATACGGGCTGCAGGGGATCTCTGTCCCACCGAACCCCGCGACCATGTAGTGAAATGCCGGGATCGCCTGCCGCAGGCAGGAAAGGGCCACGGAGTGATCGGGGTGGGCGTGAACCACCGCACCAACATCCGGCCGCGCGGCAAGGATTCGGGCATGGATTGCCCATTCCGAGGACGGTCGCCATGTTCCCTGCCAGCTTCCATCCAATGCCATCGATACGATCTGGTCCGGCCGCATCTCTGCCGGGGGGATTCCGGTTGGGGTGATCAAAAGCCCCGCGCCGTGCCGCAGGCTGAAGTTGCCTGCCGTGCCGCTGTTCAGGCCCCGCTGTTCGGCATCAAGCGCCGCCCACACCAGCGCCTCTGCAGCATCATGGGTCATCTTGCTCTCCGTTCACCTTCGGCAATCGCTTGCTGAAGCACGTCCACCGCCCCGAGCTTGCCGGGTTTAAGAAATAGCCACAGGGGGTCACCGTCCGCATCGGAAAGGCAGGTTCCCAAACCAAGACGTCCTTCCGGCAGCGCGCGTGCGCGCTGCAGGCCAAGCGCCGCGACCACAGCGCCCGAGGTTTCGCCCCCGGCTACTGCAAAGTGACGATGTCCTGAAATTCGTAGCCCCGCGGCCACTGCTGCCAGGACGGCTTCCGCCCGTCTGGCAGCGCCGACGGCACCGTATACCGACTGGCTGCGCGCGAGCCCATCTGCATCGGTTGCGGTCGTGATCGCGAAAGAGCCGGATTGCGCTGCGGCCCAGTTCAGCGCCCTTGTCACCAATCCGTCGATACCGCCGGGTTCAAGCAGATCGAGTGTCAGAACGGGATGCGTTGCGGACAGGGCGGCAAGTTGTGCCAGCACGACCGGCCCGGTGCTGCCGGCCAGTACCGCAACCGGGCCCGATGCCGGTGGGGCACGGGCGGGCACCGCGGAAGGGCGCGCAAGTCTTTTGGCGAGTGCCACAATCAACGGATCACTCGCCACCACCGGCAGATCCAGCCGCCTCGCCAGATCCGCCGATATTTCCACATCACCATCATCTGAAGCATCCAGAAGCACATGCCCAGCACCTTGGCGGGCGTGGGCCGACACCGCTGCGGCTGCGGCCTCGAGCCCGCCCTGCAAGGTCAAATGGCTGACAAGTGCCACCGGGTGCTTGGTCTGACGGCCGAGAAAACGTACGAGATCGGGGTCCTCCATCGGGGTCAGCGGGTCCAGTCGCTTGATCGAGTCTGACACGAGCCGATTCCGGTAGAAGAGGTAGCCTTGGTGAACCGTGGCGCCAAAGCGGGGAAAGCCCGCGCTGAGCAGTATCGGACGGCGCCCCGTGCGGGCAGCCAGCAGATCGGCCGCAGGGCCGATATTGCCTTGGGCGGTGGAATCGAAACTGGCGCATGCCTTGTAGGCCACACGCGCGCATCCCGCGTCTACGAGCGTGTCGTACCAGAGGGCAATTTCGGCGCGCGCCTCGTCTGCGGGCCGGGTACGGCAACGGGTGGCGGCAATCAGGACGTCTGCCTGCCCGGAAATACCTTCTGGCTGAAACAGCACGGGGCAAGCGAAGCCTGCACCTTCGAGCATTCCAGCGATCATGACAGCGCCAGTGAAATCATCTGCAATGATGCCGAGCGCGGATTGCATGACCTTTACCTCTGTGCGCACATCTCGCGCGCGATGATGATCTGCTGGATCTGGGAGGTGCCTTCGTACAGTCGGAACAGACGGACATCTCGGTAAAAATGTTCGACCGGATAGTCCTGCATATAGCCCGCCCCACCATGCACCTGTACAGCCCGATCCGCCACGCGGCCTACCATTTCAGAGCAGAAGAGCTTGCAGCTCGCAGCGTCTTGGATAATCCGTTCGCCCGCATCAAACCGGCGGGCTGCATCGATGACCATGCAGCGCCCTGCATAGGTTTCAGTCGCGCTGTCGGCCAACAGGGCCTGCACCAGCTGATGCTCTGCGATCGGCTTGCCAAACTGGTGGCGTGTGGTGGCAAACGCAACCGCTTCGTCACATAGCCGCTGGGCCTGACCCACGCAGAAGGCGGCGATATGCAGGCGTCCACGGTTCAGCACCTTCATTGCGGTCTTGAACCCCTGACCTTCGACCCCGCCGATCACTGCATCCGCGGACACTTTGCAGTCGTCAAGAATGACGTCGCAGGTCTTGGTGCCGCGCTGGCCCATCTTGCGGTCGGGTTGACCCAGTGACAGGCCGGGGCTGTCGGCAGGCACCAGAAATGCCGTCACTCCTGCAGAACCCGGGCCGCCAGTGCGGGCCATCAGGGTAAAGACGTTGGCTACTGGTGCGTTAGTAATGTAGCGCTTGGTGCCATTCAGGATGTAGTGATCCCCAACGCGCCGTGCGGTTGTCTTGACCGATCCGGCATCTGAACCGACATCCGGTTCAGTCAGCGCAAATGACCCGATCACCTCGCCAGCAGCCATTAGCGGCAGCCAGTAGGCTTTCTGAGCTGCCGTTCCGTCGACAATGATGCCCTGCGACCCGATTCCATTGTTCGTGCCGATGATCGATCGGAAGGCTGCCGAGGTTTGTCCAAGTTCGAGCGCGACCATGACTTCCTCTTCCATGGTCAGGCCAAGACCACCGAATTCCTCGGGAATCGACAAGCCAAACAGGCCAAGCTCGCGCATCTCGTCGATGATCGTAGGTGGAATTGAATTGGTCTCTTCCACTCCCGCCTCGGCGGGGACGAGCCGCTCGCGCACAAAACGGCGCACAGCGTCGACCAGCCCTTCAAGGATTTCAGCGTCTCGGATCATGAGCTTTTTCCTGCCCAGTTGCCGGACCGCGCCCGGCATGAAGATTTCTATTGCAAGTTAAGGCTTGCACGGCTTAGAGTTCGATTCAAGCAAAAACGGAATTAATTTCCATAAAACAAGATGCGGCATACTCGGCACCATCAGCGCTGAAGCGGAGAACAACGAAGAATGGCCCAGCAGATCCAGATCACCCCGTCGGCCCCCTGGTTCCGGCTGGAGTCGGAAGACGCCGACTGGGGCGTGGAGCGCCCTTCGGATCTTGTGCGCTGGTATGCCCAAATGCTTCTGATCCGCCGGTTCGAGGAAAAGCTTCTGGAACTGGAAAAGGCCGGTCTGATTCATGGACCCGCCCATGCCAGTATCGGTCAAGAGGCCGGCGCAGTGGGTGCCATGTCGGTATTGGGGCCTGAGGATCGCATCAACGGCACCCATCGCGCGCATCATCAGGTTCTGCTGAAACTGGTCAACGCGGTCACGCCCCTGGGCTTTGATGTCCTGAGTGACGCCTTCACGCCAGAGATGGACGAGGCGATCCACAAGTTCATGGCCGAAATCATGGGCCTTACGCCCGGCTACTGCGGAGGGCGTGGCGGGTCCATGCACATGCGCAATGCCGCGTCCGGGATCATGGGCACGTCGGCAATCGTCGGCGGCAACCCGCCCCATGCTGTGGGCTACGCACTGGCCGACAAGATGCTGGGCCGAGATCAGGTATCTGTTGCCTTCTTCGGTGATGGTGCGGCACAGAACGGCGCAAGTTATGAGGCGATGAACATCGCCGCCGCGCAACGCGTTCCCACCATCTTCTTCATTGAGAATAATCTTTACGGCGTTTCGACCCGTATTACCGACATCACGCGAGAGACGCGGATTTCCTCGCGCGGAGCGATGTTGGGGATCCCGTCCATAGAGGTCGACGGGATGGATGTCGTCGCCATACACCTCGCGATGGCCGAAGCGCGGCGTATCATCGCAAGCGATGGTGGCCCCGTTGTGGTAGAGGCACTTCTCTATCGCCACTTCCATCAGTCAGGCGGTCGCCGGGGCAGTGATTTTGGCTATCGCCCGGCTGACGAGGAAGAGGAGTGGCTCGCGCGCGACCCCGTCACAACCGCCGCCGCGCGGCTGCGCGCAATGGGCATCGCAACCGCCGAGGATCTGGCCCGGATCGATGCCGTTGTGACGGATCGGGTGGCAAATGCAGCCGCGCAATTGACCGAAACCGTACCTGGCGGAAATGCCCTGCGGATCCCCGAACGGCTCTGGCCCGACCCCGCCAGCCGGGATGACGGCATACTGGGGGATCTGTCAGAGTTGGCTGGCGCGCGGATGCTGGACCATGACGCAATGGCTGGCGTTACGACCGAACGGATCAAATTTGTCTCGGCCGCGTCGGAAGCGCTTGCATCTGCGATGGATCGTGATCCGCGCATCATCGTTCTGGGCGAGGACGTCCACCAGATGCGCGGCGGCGTCTCGGGCTTTACCAAGGGGGCACTGGAACGTTGGCCCGGTCGCGTGTTGCCGATGCCGATTGCCGAGAACGGCTTTACCGGTGTGGCGCTTGGTGCGGCGCTGAGTGGTCTGCGCCCCGTCGTCGAGATCATGTTCGGTGACTTCTGTTTTACTGCAGCCGACCAGATCGCACACGGGGTGGGCAAGGTGCGGCACATGTTCGGGTCTGGTTTTCCGGTCCCGCTGGTCATGCGTGTCCGGGTATCGCCCCATACCGGCTATGGATCACAACACAGCGCTGATCCGTCCGCGCTGTTTGGAATGTTCCCTGGCTGGCGTATTGTCAGCCCGGCCACCGCCCACGACTATATCGGCCTGATGAACAGCGCGCTTCGCTGCGACGATCCGGTCGTCGTCATCGAACATACCGAGCTCTATCAGCGCGAGTTCGACGTACCCGCCGGAGACCGCGATTTCTGCATACCCTTCGGCCGTTCCCATATGGTGCGACGCGGCAGCGCCTGCACAATCCTCGCCACCTCGGTCATGGTTGCAAATGCAATGAAGGCGGTCGAGGAGACTGGCATTGACGCCGAGGTCATCGACCTGCGCAGCCTCGATCATCACGGGATTGACTGGGAGACCATCGGCCAGTCGATCGACCGCACCGGCCGCGTCATCATCGCCGAACAGACCGCGCGCAGCATGTCCATGGGTGCCACCTGGGCAGACGGCATACAAGCGCGGTTCTTTGACAGCCTTGACCACGAAATCCTGCGTGTGACCGGCGGGCTTGCTGCGCCCACCGTCTCGTCAGTCCTGAATCGCGCCGCACTTGGTTCTGCGGCGGATATCCGCGAGGCGCTGCTTCGCATCACTGAAAACTAGAACAGGGAACCCAAGACTGGGTCCAACAACAAGGAGGACGGCAAATGGAACTCAAGCTTCTGATGCCAAAGGCAGCGGTGCTGTCATTGGCGCTCGTGACGGCGGTCTTCGGGCTCTTTGTCCCCGGGGCACAGGCGCAGGAAAAACCTCTGGTTATCGCGCGGGACATGGACGTAAATGCACTCGATCCTGCCCGGGCGTGGTGCGACACGTGCCAGATC
Source organism: Gemmobacter aquaticus (assembly GCF_007859075.1). Taxonomy (GTDB): domain Bacteria; phylum Pseudomonadota; class Alphaproteobacteria; order Rhodobacterales; family Rhodobacteraceae; genus Gemmobacter; species Gemmobacter aquaticus. The sequence goes on along the minus strand of NZ_VOAK01000024.1, from coordinate 141,534 downwards.
TACAATACCTCAGTGTATGAGCAGCTGGTCACGCTGGACAAGGACAACAAGCTCCAACCCCTCCTGGCGGCAAGCTGGACGTCAAACGCCGAGCAGACGGAATTCTCGTTCACACTCGATGCAGCGGCAAAGTTCTCGGACGGCTCGGCTGTTGAGTCGAAGGATGTCAAATGGTCGTTTGAGCGATTGAAGAACATCAAGGGCAATGCGTCCTTCCTAGCCGATCCCATCGTGTCGATCGACACGCCGGATCCCCAGACCGTCGTGATCAAACTCTCTGCCCCGAACTCCGAGTTTCTCAATCAGGTGGCTGCGGGTTTCCTCGGCGTCATCAACAGTGACGTTGCGGCCGCGAACGGCGCTCTGGCCGACGAGACTGCAGCAGAAAAGGACACGTCTGAGACCTGGTTCCTTTCGAACTCGGCAGGCAGCGGCCCCTTCGTTCTGGCGGCCTACGAGCCCAACTCTGAGCTGCGCCTGGCGCGGAACGAGAACTACTGGCGCACGAAACCAGTCTTGCCCGAGGTGATCTTCCGCCAAGCAAAGGATGCCGTTTCGCAGGCGCAGATGCTACAATCGGGTTCGGTCGATATCGCAATGCAGATTGACCCCGAAACTGCCAAGTCGCTTGAAGGGACACCTGCGATCGTCGAGCGGGTGCCGTCCTACAACTTCGTCTATATCGCACTCTCCCCTGGGGCGAAGGCTACGACGATCGACATGTCACCCGAAGTGCGCGAGGCGATCTCGATTGCCATAGATCGCACCTCACTCATCGACTTTACGCTGGGTGGGGCCGGGCGTCCGCTCGCCGCGCCGATCCCGCTGGGTTTCCCCGGTGGGGACGGGCACCAGGTTCCAGAGTACAATCCCGAAAAGGCCAAAGAAATGCTGGCCGCAGCGGGACTTGCCGATGGGTTCACCCTGCAGACGATCTACCCCGACATGAATGTCTACGGTGTCGACTTCAACCTCATGATGCAGAAAATCCAGCAAGACCTCAGCAAAGTGGGTGTGGCGCTCGAATTGCAGCCCGTGCCGTTCGCCAACTGGCGTGAGGCTGCCAATGGTGACCATATCCCGCTGACTGCTGTGTTCTTCGCGCCGGACTTCTTCGGAACGTCCCAGTACGTCGACGTCTTCGGCATGCAGGACGGGTCGGTCTGGGCCAAGCGTGCAGGTGGGGCAAACAAACCCGAGATTGTTAATCCCCGGCCCGGTGAGCTGAAGGCGCAGGCCTTGGCAGCGTCGACGGCTGAAGAGGCAGAGAAGCTGTGGTCCGAGGCTGCACAGGAAATGATCAAGAACAAGATCATCATTCCCATGGTCAGCCCTGACCTGATCCTGGCCTACGGGCCCAACGTCAAGGGTGTGCGCTACAGCGCCTGCTGCAACCTGCCGCTCGCCGAAATCACGAACTGACGATAGATGCGGGGGCGCCCTCGGTGCCCCCGCTTTTTCTTGCTGAGGACCGAAGCATGACCCGCCTCCTTGCCAACTCCCGAGATTCAGCCCTGATCGAACGCGCGCGAAGGGTGATACCCAACGGCATGTGGGGGCATATGGCCACCCGCGCCATCGCGCCAGGCTATCCGCAGTTCTTCTCGCGCGCCGATGGCTGCCGCGTCTGGGACGCTGATGGCAACGAGTACATTGATTTCATGTGTGCCTGGGGACCGAATGTGCTGGGTTATCGGCATCCAAACGTTGAAGCCGCAGTGATGAAGCAACTGCGCGAGGTGGATTCGGGCAATGGTCCAACCGAGACGCTGATCGAACTGGCCGAGACGCTGACCGACACCCTGGATCATGCCGATTGGTGTCTGTTCCAGAAGAACGGGACCGATGCGACCACCGCTTGTGTCACCATTGCCCGTGCAGGAACCGGGCGGCGCAAGGTGATTATGGCAAAGGGGGCGTATCATGGCGCGGTGCCATGGTGTTCCCCGTCCGTCGTCGGGGTTACGGCAGAAGACCGCGCGCATCTGATGACGTTTGAATGGGGCGACGTGGCCAGCCTCGATACCGCGGTTGCCGAAGCGGGCGACGATCTGGCCGCGATCATCCTGACGGCCTTCCGCCACGACGTCGGGCGCGATCAGGAAATGGCAACTACAGATTTTCTGAAAGCGGCGCGCGCGCACTGCGACCGCACAGGCGCAATGCTGATCTGCGATGATGTACGGGCTGGCTTCCGACTTGACGTACGCGGCAGCTGGGCCGCACAGGCCGTCAAGCCAGACCTTGCGGCCTATTCCAAGGCCATCGCCAACGGCTGGCCGCTGGCCGCTATCGCTGGATCAGATCGCGCTCGTGAAGGGGCGGAGAAAATCTTCTCTACCGGTTCGTTCTGGTATGGTGCGGCTGCGATGGCAGCAGGGCTCGCGACTATTCGTATCCTCCGCGATACCGATGCGCTGGCGCATACAGTGGTGATGGGTGAGCGCCTGCGCAGCGGGCTGGATCAGGTGGCCGCCCGCCACGGTTTCCGGCTGCGCCAGACCGGACCAGTTCAGATGCCAATGGTTCTGGTCGATGGTGACCAGGATTTGCGGATCGGAAACGCGCTTTGCCTCGCGGCGCTGCGTCACGGGGTCTATCTGCATCCGAAGCACAACATGTTCCTCTGCGCCGCCCACGGGCCGGCGGAAATCGACCGCGCCATCGAAGGTGTAGATGCCGCATTCACCGAAATCGTCGCCGCTGGCGTCGAACACGCCTGAGAGGAATCCCGAATGTCCTATACTGACTATATTTTCAATGACTACCGTCGCCGCTGCGACGAGCTTGAGGCCAGCACCAACCCATTCGCCAAGGGTATCGCTTGGGTTGGCGGGGATTACGTGCCTGTTGCCGAGGCCAAGATTCCGCTGCTTGACCAAGGCTTCATGAAGTCTGACCTCACCTATGATGTGCCAGCTGTCTGGGACGGCCGTTTCTTCCGGCTGGATGATCACCTTGACCGGTTCGAAGCCAGCATGAAGAAGCTGCGGATGGTCAGTCCGATCCCCCGGCAGGAGATCCGCGACCGGCTGGTAGAGATGGTTGCGAAAAGCGGCATCCGCGATGCCTATGTGATGATGTTCATGACCCGCGGTCTGCGCTATGTGCGCCAGTATGCACCCGAGGATTGCCCGAACCACTGCTATCTTTTGGTCACCCCTTACCTCTGGGTCATGGGGGAGGAGGTGCAGAAGGCAGGCGGCTCCGCAGTGATTGCTCGCACGGTGCGCCGCATTCCGGCCGGGGCAATCGATCCCACAGTCAAGAACTTGCAGTGGGGCGATTTCACGCGAGCTATCTTTGAGGCGCGGGACAGGGGCGCTATGTATCCGATCCTGAGCGACGGCGATGGGAACTTGACTGAAGGCTCGGGCTTTAACGTGGTTCTGGTCAAGGATGGGCGGATTTACACGCCGCGTCGCGGTGTGCTGGAGGGCGTAACACGCAAGACCGTGTTGAAGCTGGCCGAACGTCTTGGTCTGGATTGCGTGGTCGACGACATCCCCGTCCAACTTGCCTATGACAGTGAAGAGATCATGTTTGTCACCACTGCCGGTGGCGTCATGCCAATTACCATCCTGGATGGACAGCCCGTGGGGGACGGCCAAGTAGGGCCCGTCACCAAGACCCTGTGGAAAGCCTATTGGGACGCACATTCGGACCCAGAATTCAGCTTCCCGATCAACTACTACTGAAAGCAAGGGACATGGGATTCCTGAACTACGAAGTGCGCCCGCGCGTGCTGGTGGTCGGCAACGGACATACCTATGACCGAACCGCACTAATGGCGATGTTCGAAAGCTTCGAGGGTATGGAATGCTTCCTCGTGGAGCATCCGCTAGCCGAAAAGGTGCTCAATCCCTCTGCCTTGGCCGATGTGGATGCGCTGGTGTTCTACGATATGCCAGGTGGCGATCCGTGGAGCGGGGCAGGCTACCAAAGGGACCCCTCACCCGACATGCGTGCGGGGTTTGCCGCGCTGCTGGACGCGGGAATGCCGATCGTTGCCCTGCACCACGCCATCGCGGCTTGGACAACCTGGCCCGAATGGGCCGAGGCACTTGGCGGCGCGCTTTATCACTTTCCCGGAACTCTTCGAGGCCAGGAAGTGATGGATGGAGGCACGCGTGCAGAGATGGATATGACGATCACGGCGACCGATGCCGCGCATCCCCTTTTCCGTGGTCTGCCATCGGCCTTCACCTTGCGCGATGAGGCCTATCTGATGGAGGTCTTTACCGCCGAAATCGATGTTGTTGCGCGGACGGATGTGAAACTGACTTGCCGCAACCTATATTCGATGGCCCTCGCAATGAACGGTGAACGCCGGTCGAACCGCGACTGGGAGCGTTCCGATGGTGACAGCGCAGTCGTCTGGACCAAGCGATCGGGCAATAGCGCGGTGGCCTATATTCAGCCGGGCCACTATGGCGAGACGTTTCAGGACCCGCTGTATCGCAGACTTGTCCGCAACGCGCTGGATTGGACGATGGCGGAAAGCCCGTGGCGTGGGGCAGGTCGATGAAACTTTACGTCTCAGTCGGGCCGAACCCGCGAATCGTGCGGTTTTTTCTGCAGGAGAAGGGCTTTTCGATCGATGAGATCCGCGTCGATCTGGTCGGGGGCGAAAATCGCGCCCCGGCGTTCCTGGCCATGAACCCCGCTGGGCAGTTGCCCGTGTTGCGGTTGGAATCCGGGCAAGCCGTCTGCGAAATGCCCGTAATCTGCGACTATCTGGAGGGAGTTCTGGGGGGCGCGTCCCTCATCGGTCCCACGCCTGAACGGCGCGCCGAAGTGCTGGCCTGGGTGCGACGGGTCGAACAGGCATATTGTCACCCGGTTACGATGGCCTTCCGGTACGGACCGGGATTGCGGGTGTTCGAAAATCGCACCCGCTGTCTGCCAGAGGCGGCAGAGGGCATGGCGGCGCTGGCGGAGGATGGTGCCGCCTGGCTCGACAAACAATTGGGCAACCGGGCCTTTGTGGCGGGTGATGCCCTCTCTCTGGCTGACATTGTTCTGTGGTGTTTCGTTGATTTTGCAGCTCAGCGCGCAGGGCTTCCGATCCAGCCGCAGAACCGACGTCTGACCGAGTGGTTCGCGCGGATCTCGGAACGCCCCGCGGCGGGTGAAACCGCAGCGCTGGCGTACGGCAGAGCCTGACCGCGCTTTGACGCATTCAAGGGAGCTTACATGACCCCGGTTTATATCTGCGACTATATTCGCACCCCGATCGGCCGTTACGGTGGCGCGATCTCGTCTGTACGTCCAGACGATCTTGGAGCGATCCCGTTGCGTGCGCTCATGTCACGAAACACTGGTGTCGACTGGGAAAGCGTTGACGACGTGATCTTTGGCTGCGCCAATCAGGCAGGCGAGGATAACCGCAATATTGCACGGATGTCCTTGCTGCTCGCAGGCCTTCCTGTGGGAGTCACGGGAACGACAATCAACCGCCTTTGCGGCTCTGGCATGGATGCAGTGCTGACGGCTGCGCGTGCAGTGGCCGCCGGTGAGGCCAATCTTATGATTGCGGGCGGCGTTGAAAGCATGTCTCGCGCCCCCTTTGTCATGCCGAAAGCTGAAGGCGCGTTCTCGCGTCATGCCGAGATCCACGACACCACCATTGGCTGGCGTCTTGTTAATCCGGCCATGCAGTCCTCCTACGGCACCGACTCCATGCCCCAGACCGGGCAGAATGTCGCTGACGAGTATGGCGTCAGCCGCGAGGCGCAGGACGCGATGGCGCTCAGCTCTCAGACCAAGGCGGCGGCAGCGCAGAGAAACGGGCGGCTCGCGAAGGAAATCACCCCAGTCACGATCCCGCAGCGCAAGGGTGATCCCCTTACTGTTGACCGTGACGAACATCCCCGCGCGACAACGCTGGAAGCTCTTGCGCGTCTGAAGCCGCTGTTTTCCAACGGATCGGTTACGGCGGGAAACGCCTCTGGCGTCAATGACGGGGCTGCCGCGCTGGTTATCGCCTCCGAGGCGGCGATAAAGGCATACGGGCTTCGGCCCATCGTGCGGATACTTGGAGGAGCGACGGCGGGTGTTCCCCCTCGGGTGATGGGGATAGGTCCCGCACCAGCTAGCCAGAAGCTGATGGCTCGGTTAGGTCTGAAGAGTGACGACCTGGATGTGATCGAACTGAACGAAGCTTTCGCCGCACAGGGGATTGCGACCCTGCGACAGCTTGGCATCGCAGAAGACGATCCGCGTGTGAACCCCAACGGGGGGGCCATCGCACTCGGACATCCGCTTGGTATGTCGGGCGCGCGGATCACCGGAACTGCGGCGCTGGAACTTGTGGAAAAGGGTGGGCGTCGCGCAATTGCGACCATGTGCATCGGCGTCGGTCAGGGAATCTCAGTTGCGCTTGAGAGGGTTTGATCGGACGGTCGGATGTTAGGGAAGTCGGCCCTTGTGGGTAGAGCCATGGGCTTCGAGGCCTTGACAATGGAGTTGCGGACATTCGTCGCAGTCGCTCACACTGGAACCCAGTGCGTGTAGGACAGCTCAACTGCGCACCTGTAGCATTTGGGGTCATGAGGCTTAGTCGGCGCGGAGCCTAACGAACTCTGGTCGTCTCGAAGGTTACATCGTACAATTTTTGCCATCGCGTCATCTTGATGAATTCTGGCCCATCATGAGTTCTTAAGTCTGATAGCCAGCCACTATGTCTACCGCCTGACGCTTCCCTCCCTCGCCCTTGCAAGTAGCTAGGTCGATTCGCGGTGTCCTTTGTCAAGAAACCTTCTGTTGGAAGGTTCGATCTCAGCTGGGCATCTGAATTGTTGGCGCCCAACGAACTCAATCGGAACCTGCTCCAAGGCACTGCGCAATGTAGCCCATAAGTAGCCCAGATCGGGAGATTTCAGAAGCGACGACCGAGTGACAAATAATTAATCGTAGTATTTCAGGGATTTAAGTGGTGCCCGGAGACGGATTTGAACCGCCGACACGCGGATTTTCAATCCGCTGCTCTACCAACTGAGCTATCCGGGCACCGTGGGCAGTAACTGCCGTTTGGTGAGGGGGTATTATGCGAGGGAGTCGGGGCTGTCCAGAGGGTTCAGTGAAAAAAACTCAATGCCTCGGCGATTCTTCGGGCGTGCCGGGGGCGGGGTCGTCTTCCTCTTGCGCCGTGCCGGGAATGACGTAACCGCCCTTGAGCCAGCGCCCCAGATCGATGTCAGCGCAGCGGCGCGAACAGAAGGGGCGGTACTTCGGATCGCTGTCCTTCTGGCAGATCGGGCAGCTCATGCACGCCCCGCAAGCAGGGCGGAAAGGGCCAAACGGTCGCGTTTGCGGACCAGTTCATAAAGGCCGAGAGTCGTCCAGCCCGAGAGGCTCGTTTCCGCCGACTCGCCTTTGAAGGCGGCGCGCAGCACCTGATCCAGTGTGGCGCGATCCTTCTTGGGCATCGGAGCAAAGTCGACCACAATCTGACCGCCAAGCCCGCGCAACCGCAACTGGCGCGGCAGGTCGCGGGCGGCGGCGATGTTCGCCTTCAGGCTGGCCGCGGGCGAGGTATCGGCGCCGGTGTTCACGTCCACCGCGACCAGTGCGCGGGTGGGTTCGATATAGACATGGGCGCCGCCAGCGAGGGGCACGCGGGCCGAGAGCAGCCCATCGAGCATCTCATCGACGCCGTGGTCGCGGAAGCTGCCTTGAACAATCTCGTCCGGTGCGGGGTCGGCCCACTCGCGCCATGCGAATTCGTGTGCGGCGGGGCCCTCGATCAGCAGTTCAGGCGGGCCATCTGCGTCATTCAGAACCGCGATGGCGAGGTCCCGCATCGCAAGGATGTCCTCGGCGATTTCGGCTTCATCCGCACCGTCGCAGGCGGAGCGAAGGATCAGGCCCAGATCGTGTGGTGCGCCATCCATCCCGGCCTTGGCAAGCGACTCGAGATCATCGCGCAGATCTTCATCGTGGATGCGGCGGCTGATATTCAGGCCGGGTGCGCCGGGGGTTACGATGGCATAGCGGCTTTTGAAAAGAAGCCGCGTGGTGACGGGCAGCGCCTTGCCGGGCTCGGCGGTGCCGGTGATCTGGACCAGCACCGATTGACCCGGCGAAAGTCCAGAGACCTGCCGCAGAAAGCCAGACTGGCCCCCCGGCAAGCGCAGAAAGACGCCGCCTTGCCCCTTGACGGGCCGGTCAACGGTGCCGCGATAGATGGCGCCCGGTAGGGGGGCATCATCCGCCGGATCGATCGCCAGATCCTGCAACACGCCATCCACCACAAGGGCGGCGGCCTGCCGCTCTCCCCAGGTGTCCAGCACGATCACGCGGCCTTTCATGCAAAGCTCCGTTCGGATTGGTAGATCGGATAGCCCGCAGCGGCGAGCAGGGCGGCCGTTTCGGCCACGGGCAGGCCAACGACGCCGGTGAACGAGCCCGAAATCCAAGGGATGAAGGCACCCGCCAGCCCCTGAATGGCATATCCGCCAGCCTTGCCCTGCCATTCGCCGCTGGCGAGATAGGTGTTCAGTTCAAGGTCAGACAGCCGCTTCATCTTGACGTCGGTCACCACCTCGCGCGACCAGAGCCGCGCGCCGCGCCGAACCGCTATGGCGGTGATCACCTGATGGCGCCGTCCGCCCAGAAGGGTCAGAAAGGCCGCAGCCTCGCCCGCATCGGCAGGCTTGCCCAGGATGCGGCGCCCGACGGCGACCGTGGTATCGGCGCAAAGCACGATATCGTCCTCACCCGCGACAACGGCCTGCGCCTTTTCCTGCGCCAGCCGCATGCAATAGGGGCGCGGAAGCTCTCCCTTGACTGGGTCTTCGTCGATGTCAGGGGGCAGGATCGCGTCGGGCACAATGCCAAGCTGCGCCAGAAGTTCTTTCCGGCGCGGACTGGCGGATCCGAGGATCAGCTTCACTTGAAACGATAATTGATGCGGCCCTTCGACAGATCGTAGGGGGTCATTTCAACCTGCACTTTGTCGCCTGCCAGAACGCGGATGCGGTTCTTGCGCATCTTGCCTGCCATCGTCGCGATCAGTTCATGGCCGTTTTCCAGCTCGACCTTGAATGTCGCGTTCGGCAGGAGTTCCTTCACGACACCGGGGAATTCGAGCAGTTCTTCCTTGGCCATGGTCACTCCAAATGGGTTTGGCCCGCGAAGGCTTCGCAGGCTCGGGCGACAGATGCGCCTGTTTGTGCTGATTTTCAAGGGGGAATCGTGCGCCCGGTCAGCCCGTAACGACGCCTGCGGCGATCCGCGGGGCTTGTTCATCCCAATGCAGGTGGTTCAAAACGCCCCCATCGCGCCGCACGCGGGCGATGTGATCGCGCGATACGGTCGCATAAACCCAGCCCGGCTGGTTCAGGACTGACTCGGCAAAAATGCCGTTCTCGGGAAATCCCAGATCAGGAGGGCCATAGATCGCCGCAGAGCCCACATTCTCATCGACGGCAGGGCAGAAATCACAAAGGCCGACGGTGGGCGAGTGAACCACAACGCATTGATTTTCAAGGGCACGCGCCATGGCCCCCACCCTGACGCGCGTAAAGCCGCGGAAGGTGTCGGTGCAGGATGGCACCAGTAGAATCTCGGCCCCAGCCTCGACAAGGGCGCGCGACAACAGGGGGAATTCGCTGTCATAGCAGATGGCGATGCCCAGCCGACCCAAGGGTGTATCAAAGACCCGCAGCCCCTGACCCGGATCGACAAACCAGATCTCGCGTTCGAACCGCGTCATGATCTGTTTGTCCTGATGGCCAAGGATGCCGTCGGGGCCATAAAGCGTGGCGCGGTTCACCGGGCGTGCCTGACCTTCAATGAAGACCGGACCCGAGGCACCAAGGATATGCAGCCCGAATCTGGCGGCGAGGCGGATGTGCAGGTCATCGACCTGCGGTTTCCAGCGCGCGACCTCGTGCAAGCAGGCCTCGAGATCGGTCGAGATTGCGCGCCCGGCAAGGCTTCCCAGCTCCATCGCGCCATATTCGGGGAAAACCAGAAGCTCGGCGCCACGTGCTGCGGCCTCGGTCACCCATGTCGATAACTTGACCTCATAGGCGGTAAAGTCGGCCAGTTCGTCCAGCGGCCACGCGGCGGCGGCAATCCTTACGTCGGTCATCTGTTCCTCATCGTTGCGCCGAGGCTCGCATGGCCCATGTGGGGCTGCGTGCCAACAAGCGACATCTCACCACGCCAGTACGCCGTCCTCGGATCCGCCATTTACTTCGGACAGTAACCATTCGCGAAAGGCGATCAGTGGCGGATAGCCGTCGGCAGTCAGGGGCCACACCAGGTAGTAGCTGCCCCGGCTGGGCACTGGCCCGCCCCAGGCGTCAACCAGTCGGCCATCGGCAAGCTCGGCGCGCGCCAGAAATTCAGGCAGCAGGGCCACGCCCATGCCATAGATTGCTGACTGGATCATCGGGGCAAACTGGTCAAACAGCATCCCGAGTGGCGCGGCATCGGTGATGCCGTGATGGGCGAGCCAGCCTGCCCAGGCATCGGGGCGCGTTTCAAGCTGCAGAAGCGGCAGGCCGATCATGTCGGCAGGCGCGTTGATCGGGTGACTTGCCAGAAACCCCGGTGCGGCGCAGGCGACCATGCGCTCGTCAAAAAGCTTGGCAAAGCCTGCCCCGGGCCAGGTTGCCTCGCCGAAATGGATCGCGGCGTCGAACCCTTCTTCCGCAAAGTCGAACGGGCGTAGCCTTGTGCCGAGGTTGATCGTGACGCCGGGGTTCTTTGCCAGAAAGCGCGGCAGGCGCGGGGCGAGCCAGCGCGTGCCAAAGGTGGGCAGGATCGACAACGCCAGTGTTCCGCCGCCGGGGGCCGAGCGCACGCGCATCGAGGCGCGGCTGATCAGGTCCATCGCCTTGGCCACATCGCGGGCATAGGCCAGCGCGGTGTCGGTGGGCACAAGCCGCCGCCCCTCGCGCCGAAAAAGCTGCACGCCCAACTGGGCCTCAAGGTTCTGGATCAGCCGGCTGACCGCGCCCTGCGTCAGGCTCAGGTCATGTGCCGCGGCAAGGGTCGAGCCGGTGCGGATCACCGATTCGAAGGCCATCAGAAGTGAAACCGAAGGCAGGAGTCGGCGAGGGGTGGCCATGTATTATGCCTTTTACGCATTGCTTAACGCCAATCTATCGTTATTCGGCGATCAAACAATCCCTTATATGCATATCCAGCAGATCACCCGAAAGGCACGGCAATGGCCCTCAAACCGAAAGACGCCCCCGACCTTGGTCGCTTCGACTGGGAAGACCCCTTCCGCCTCGATGCTCAGTTGACCGAAGACGAGCGCGCCCTGCGCGACGCAGCCCGCGCCTACGCGCAGGACAAGCTGCAGCCCCGCGTCATCAAGGCCTTTGCTTCCGAGGAAACCGATCCGGCGATCTTCCGCGAGATGGGCGAGATGGGCCTCTTGGGCGTCACCATTCCCGAGGAATACGGCGGGCTTGGCGCCTCATATGTGTCCTATGGCCTTGTGGCACGCGAGGTGGAGCGGGTGGACTCGGGCTACCGTTCGATGATGTCGGTGCAGTCCAGCCTCGTGATGTATCCGATCTATGCCTACGGGTCGGAAGAACAGCGCAAGAAATACCTGCCCAAACTCGCCAGCGGCGAGTGGATCGGCTGCTTTGGCTTGACCGAGCCTGATGCCGGATCAGACCCGGCCGGGATGAAGACCGTCGCCCGCAAGACCGCCAATGGCTATGTGCTCAATGGCGCCAAGATGTGGATCTCGAACAGCCCGATCGCCGATGTCTTCGTGGTCTGGGCCAAGTCCGAGGCACATGGCGGCAAGATCCGCGGCTTTGTGCTGGACAAGGGCATGAAGGGCCTTTCGGCGCCGAAGATCGGCGGCAAGCTCAGCTTGCGGGCCTCGATCACCGGCGAGATCGTGATGAAGGATGTCGAGGTGGGCGAGGACGCGCTGCTGCCGGGCGTCGAGGGGCTGAAAGGTCCGTTCGGCTGCCTAAACCGCGCCCGCTATGGCATCAGCTGGGGTGTCCTTGGTGCGGCCGAGTTCTGCTACCACGCCGCGCGTCAGTATGGGCTTGACCGCAAGCAGTTTGGCAAGCCGATCGCCGGCACCCAGATCTTCCAGCTGAAGCTTGCCAACATGATGACCGAGATCAGTCTTGGCTTGCAGGCCAGCCTGCGCGTCGGTCGACTGCTGGATGAAGCAAATGCTGCGCCCGAGATGATCTCGATCGTCAAGCGCAACAACTGCGGCAAGGCGCTTGAGATTGCCCGCCACGCCCGGGACATGCACGGCGGAAACGGCATTTCCGAGGAGTTCCAGGTGATCCGGCACATGGTGAACCTCGAGACGGTGAACACCTACGAGGGAACGCATGACGTGCACGCCCTGATCTTGGGGCGCGCCATCACCGGCCTGCAAGCTTTCTTCTGACCTTCCCCTTGGCCAAATACCCCCGCCGGAGGCACCCGGCGGTGCCACCTGACGCCTCCGGCGGGGGGTATTTGGGCCAAGAGGAAACCTGCACAGGATTTCTACGGCATGGATCGCGCCGACATTGTTCACGACAACTTCCTGCGTCGCGTTGCGTCGCGGGACCTTCCGCATGGGTGCGCTCCTTCGGGGGCGCTTTCGCCGTTCCAGGCGGTAGAGATCTACCGCGCGGCCTGCTTGTCGCGGGCGCTTGACCGGCAGAGCCGGGTGATGCAGCGGGCGGGGCAGGGGTTCTACACCATCGGATCCTCGGGTCACGAGGGGATGGCTGCGGTCGCCGCCGCGCTGCGGCCGACCGATATGGCCTTCCTGCACTACCGCGACGCAGCCTTCCAGATCGCGCGCAGCCGGCAGGTGCCGGGGCAAAGCATCGCCTGGGATATGCTCTTGTCCTTCGCGGCCTCAAGCGAGGATCCGATCTCGGGTGGGCGGCACAAGGTGCTTGGATCAAAGGCGCTGTCGATCCCGCCGCAGACCTCGACCATCGCCTCGCACCTGCCCAAGGCCATGGGCGCTGCCTATGCCATCGGTGCCGCGCGACGCCACCGGCCGGAACATGCGGAGCTGCCGGATGACGCCATCGTCTATTGCAGCTTTGGGGATGCCTCGGCCAACCATTCGACCGCACAGGGCGCGTTCAACGCAGCCCAATGGACCAGCTTCCAGTCGATTCCGCTGCCGCTTCTGTTCTGCTGCGAGGATAACGGCATCGGCATCTCAACAAAAACGCCACGTGGCTGGATTGCGGCCAGTTTCCAGAACCGGCCGGGGCTCAAGTATTTCGCCTGCGACGGGTTGGATATCTTTGACACCTTTGCCACTGCGCAGGCGGCGGCGGCCTATGTCCGCACCCGTCGCAAGCCCGCCTTCCTGCATATCCGCACGATCCGCCTTTACGGTCATGCGGGGGCCGACATGCCCACGACCTATCTGCCGCGCGAAGAGGTGGAGGCCGAAGAGGCGCAGGACCCGCTGCTGCACATGGTGCGCGGGCTGGACCAGATCGGCGCGATGGCGCCCGAGGCCGCACTTGAGGTCTATACCGCGACCAATGCCCGTGTCGCGCGTGTCGCGGCCGAGGCGGTGACGCGTCCGCGGCTGAAAACCGCAAGCGATGTCATGGCCTCGCTCATTCCGCCAAAGCGTGCCTGCAGGCCAACAAATGGTCCCAGTTCTGAGGCCCGCGCCGCAGCCTTTGGCAGCGACATGAAGCAGATGGCGGAACCGCAGATCATGTCGCGCCTGATCAACTGGGCACTGACCGATCTGATGCTTGCGCACCGCGAGATCGTGATGATGGGCGAGGATGTCGGCCGCAAGGGTGGCGTCTATGGCGTGACGCAAAAGCTGCAGGCGCGCTTTGGGCCTGACCGCATGATCGATACCCTGCTCGATGAGCAGTCGATCCTTGGCCTTGCCATCGGGATGGCGCAGAACGGCTATGTTCCGATGCCGGAAATCCAGTTCCTTGCCTATCTGCACAACGCCGAGGACCAGTTGCGCGGCGAGGCGGCGACGCTGCCCTTCTTCTCGAACGGCCAGTACACCAACCCGATGGTCCTGCGAATTGCGGGGCTGGGCTATCAGAAGGGCTTTGGCGGCCATTTCCACAACGACAACTCGGTTGCCGTTCTGCGGGATATTCCGGGACTGATCCTTGCCTGCCCCTCGAACGGGGCAGACGCGGCGCGGATGCTGCGCGAGTGTGTGCGCCTTGCGCGCGAAGAGCAGCGGCTGGTGGTGTTTCTGGAACCCATCGCGCTTTATCCGATGCGCGACCTGCATGCCGACAAGGATGGCGGCTGGATGCAGCACTATCCCGACCCGTCCGAGGTCATCGGCTTTGGCGAGGTTGGCACATATGGCGCGGGCGATGATCTGGCGATCGTCACCTTCGGCAACGGCGTCTACCTCAGCCGTCAGGCCGAGCCTGCGTTGGCGGCCGCCGGGATCAAGACCCGCATCGTCGATACCCGCTGGCTCTCACCCCTGCCGAAAGCGGCGCTGACCGAGGCGGTCCGGGGGGCCAGGCGCATCCTGATCGTCGATGAAACCCGGCATACGGGGGGGATGGCCGAGGCGCTGATGGCACATTTCCATGAAGCGGCCCCCGGTGTACCGCTTGCCCGTCTGACGGCCGAGGACAGTTTCATCGCGACCGGCCCCGCCTATGCCGCCACCATGCCGTCGAAAGAGAGTATCATCGCGGCCGCGAAGGGGATGGTGCAATGAAGACCGCTGTCGTCATCTGCCCCGGCCGGGGCACCTATACCAAGACCGAGCTCGGCGTGCTGAAACGGCACTTCAAGGATGCGGCACTGCTGGCCAATTTCGATGCCCGACGCCGCGGCATGGGACAGGAAACGCTGTCCGACCTTGATGGCGCCGCGACCTACTCGGTCGCCCGCCATACCCGGGGCGACAATGCCAGCGCCCTGATCTACGCCGCGACGCTTGCCGATTTCCGCAGCCTTGACGGGGTCGAGGTGGTCGCCGTGACCGGCAATTCGATGGGTTGGTACTCGACCCTCGCCTGTGCTGGTGCCCTGACGCCCGAGGGCGGGTTCGAGGTGGTCAACACCATGGGCACGCTCATGCAGGAGCGGCTGATCGGCGGGCAGCTGATCTATCCCTTCGTGAATGAGGACTGGCAACCTGACCCCGCGAAAAAAGCCGAGCTTCTGACGCTGGTCGCCCGCATCGACGCGCCCGGCCAGCGGCTGGCGCTGTCGATCGACCTAGGCGGCATGCTGGTGCTGGCGGGCGATGAGGCGGGGCTCAAGGCGTTCGAGGCCGCCGTACCGGTGGTGCAGGGCCGCTTCCCCATGCGCCTTGCCAATCACGCGGCGTTCCACACCGACCTGCAGGCCCCCGTGGCCGAGGCGGGTCGGGCACGTCTGGCCCCGGGCCTCTTCCAGCAGCCCAGACTGCCAATGATCGATGGACGCGGCCATGTCTGGTGGCCCGGTGGTTGCGATCTGGGCGCGCTATGGGACTATACGCTCGGCCATCAGGTGGTTGAGTCCTACGACTTCACGAAGGCAATCGCCCATGCCGCGCGCGAATTCGCGCCCGATCTGTTCATCGTGACCGGCCCCGGCACGACGCTGGGCGGGGCTGTTGCACAATCGCTCATCCTTGCCGACTGGCGTGGGATGCGTTCCAAATCCGATTTCCAATCGCGGCAAGCCGCCGATCCCCTGCTGATTTCCATGGGCATCGACGACCAACGCCGCCTCGTCACCAAGGGAGACTGACATGACCCACGCCGAAACCCTGAAAGCCGCGGGCCTGACCCAGGCCGAGATCACCGGGGGCACGCTGGCCGTGCATTCGCCCATCGATGGCGCGCTCGTCGCCCACGTGCATGAGACAAACCCTGTCGACATGCCCGCGATCATTGCCCGCTCGCAAGAGGCGTTCAAGGCATGGCGCACCGTTCCCGCACCGCGCCGGGGCGAGCTTGTCCGCCTTCTGGGCGAGGAGCTGCGCGCCGCCAAGGCCGAACTGGGGGCGCTTGTGACACTCGAGGCGGGCAAGATCACCTCGGAAGGTCTGGGTGAAGTCCAGGAGATGATCGACATCTGCGACTTTGCCGTTGGCCTGTCGCGTCAGATCTATGGCCTGACCATCGCCTCCGAGCGCCCCGGCCACCGCATGATGGAGACCTGGCATCCGATGGGCCCCTGCGGGATCATCTCGGCCTTCAACTTCCCGGTCGCGGTCTGGTCGTGGAACGCGGCGCTGGCGCTGGTCTGCGGCGATCCGGTCATCTGGAAACCGTCAGAAAAGACCCCGCTGACCGCCATCGCCAGCATGAAGATCATGGAACGCGCACTGAAGCGCTTTGGCGACGCGCCCGAAGGGCTGGTCCAATTGGTGATCGGTGGCCCGGCCATAGGCGAGGCGCTCGTAAACTCCAAGGATGTGCCGATCATCTCGGCCACCGGCTCGACCCGCATGGGCGGGATCGTCGGACCGAAGGTAGCTGCCCGCTGGGGTCGTCCGATCCTCGAACTGGGTGGCAACAACGCGATGATCGTGGCGCCCTCGGCGGATCTCGACATGGCTGTTCGCGCCATCGTCTTCTCGGCCGTCGGCACCGCCGGTCAGCGCTGCACCTCGCTGCGCCGCCTGATTGCGCATAACTCGATCAAGGACGATCTGGTTGCCAAACTGGCCAAGGCCTATGCGAGCCTTCCGATCGGCGATCCGCGCAAGGCAGGCACCTTGATCGGGCCGTTGATCGATGCCGCCAGCCGTGACCGCATGCTGGCCCAGATCGCCAAGGCCCGTGCGGAAGGTGGCCGCGTGCATGGTGGCGAGCCGACCGAGGGGGTCGCGGGCGGCGCCTATGTCAGCCCCGCGCTGATCGAGATGCCAGCCCAGACCGACACCGTGCGCGAGGAAACCTTCGCCCCGATCCTCTATGTGCTCGGCTATGAGACGCTGGATGAGGCGATCTTTATCCAGAACGACGTGCCGCAGGGCTTGTCGTCCTGCATCTTCACGCTCAACCTGCGTGAGGCCGAGACATTCCTTTCGGCGGCGGGGTCGGACTGCGGCATCGCTAACGTCAATATCGGCCCCTCGGGAGCAGAAATCGGTGGCGCCTTCGGCGGCGAGAAAGAGACCGGCGGCGGTCGCGAAAGCGGCTCTGACGCCTGGAAGGGCTACATGCGTCGCCAGACCAACACGATCAACTACTCGGCACAACTGCCGCTGGCGCAAGGCGTGAAGTTCGACTTCTGATCCAGCCCTGGCGCTGACTATCTGGCCCGGTTCGTCATTATGGCGGCCGGGCCATTCTTTTTGACGAAAACTCGCATCACTTCTGGCGGTATGCCCGGCGAAACTGGCAGCGCAGGCAGGTAGGATTGCCGCAAGCAAACTCTATGAAGGACAAGAAAAACAATGACTTTCAACAGGATCGCTGTTCTGGGTCTGGGCAAGGTCGGTCATCTGGCGGCAGAGCTGCTGGTGGAGTCGGGCTTTGATGTCACCGGCATCGATGCCCGTGCCGTGACGGCACCTTTCAAAACCAAGGCGGTCGACCTTTCTGACGCCGCTGCCCTGAAGGATGCGCTCTCGGGCCAGGAGGCGGTGCTTTCCTGCCTGCCCTACCACCTGAACATCGGCGTCTCGACCGTAGCGCATGGCCTTGGCTTGCACTACTTCGACCTGACAGAAGACGTGCCCACCACCAAGCACATCCGCGAGCTCGCCAAGACCTCGAAAGGCATCATGGCACCGCAATGCGGCCTTGCGCCCGGCTTCGTGGGCATCGTGGCGGCCGATCTGGCAGGCCAGTTTGACAGCGTCCGCTCGATCAAGCTGCGCGTTGGCGCCCTGCCGCAGCACCCGACCGGGCTTCTGGGCTATGCCTTCAACTGGTCGCCCGAAGGGGTGGTGAACGAATACCTCAACGATTGCGAAGTGATCGAAGAGGGGGTGTTGAAAAACGTCTCGGCGATGGAATGGACCGAAACCATCTTCATCGACGGCATGCAGCTTGAAGCCTTCACCACTTCGGGTGGTCTGGGCACCATGTGCGAGACCTATCTCGGCAAGATTGAGAACCTCGACTACAAGACCATGCGCTATCCGGGCCATGTGAAGCTGATGAATTTCTTCTTCCATGAGCTTCTGATGCGCGAAAACCGGGCCGAGGCCGGCCGCATCCTGACCAATGCAAAGCCCCCGGTGGATGAGGATGTGGTCTATGTCCACGTCGCGGCCGAAGGTCGGGCGAACGGCCAGTTGCGTCGCAAGGAGTTTGTCCGCAGCTACTATCCGCTCGAGATCGGTGGCAAGTCCCGCACCGCGATCGCATGGACCACATCGGCCTCGGTTGTCGGCGTGATCGAGATGGTTCGCGACGGAGCGCTGCCTGCGCAGGGGTTCCTCAAGCAGGAAGATATTCCGCTGAAGCCCTATCTCGCAACGCGGACCGGCAACTACTACAACCTCGGCCACCGCGCCCGCCACGCCTGAGCAAGGTCCAAAAGAACGAGACCGCCAGCCCACAGGGACTGGCGGTCTCTGCATGTTCAGTCTTGCAAAAATACCGTGGGGGTCCGGGGAATAAAGCCCCCGGCGCGCTTAGCCGAAGGCGCCGTCGGGCAGGCGCAGGATCAGATTGGGGTCCGGGCAGATCTGTTGCCAGACATCCCACAGGCTTTCATGCGCCACGCCAAAGAAGTTGCCACTGGTCTGGCCAAGCAAGTCCGTCATGATCTGGAAATGCAGATGCGGTGCCCAGCCCCCGTTCTCGGGCCAGTCGCCCAGATGCGCGATCACCTGCCCGGCCGCTACCTGTTGCCCCGGCTGGCAAAGTCTGGGCAGGCTTGCCCCGAGGTGCCCATAAAGCGTGTAGAAGCGCACCCCGCCTGCCTCGTGCCGCAGGATCAGTGTATGCCCGTAATCCAGCGGATCGGCATTATAGACGACGGAAACGACCGAGCCTGAAAGCGGCGCATGGACAGGTGTGTCCACTGCGGCAAAGACATCCACCCCCATGTGGATCATCCGGCGCTCTTCGCTTGCGGCATCGGCGAATTGCGCCGCGCGATAGACGCTGCGCTTTTCGCCGTAGGGTCCAAGCCCATAGTCCACGCCCTGCGCAGCGAACCAAGCGTCAAAGGCCCTGTCTGAATAGGCGGGCATATCCGGCGTGCGGTCGGTCAGCAGCGGCATATGGCGGACCTGCGCGATCTCGGGCCGAAAAACCGGCGCTGGATCGCTTGCGCGCAGCCAGTCGACCACCTTGCCCGCGTCCGGCACGGCCGCAAAGCCCGCCCCCGCGCGGATGACGCAGGCCAGCAATCCCTGATCCACGGCGCGCAGACGCGCTGCCTCGGGCGTGTCACCGAGCGCAGCGTAGAGCGCAGGCAGCAACGCCCCGGCTTCGGCCTCGGTCAGTCCGGCGCCAGCCCGGCGCAGCGCGCCATAAAGATCCCGAGCGCCTGCCAGCCCGGCCGCGATCTGCGCGATGTCCTGCATGGGTGTAGTCCCTCAAACCTTGCGACGGGCGCGAAGGGCCGCGCCGATCGTGCCATCGTCGAGATAGTCCAGCTCGCCCCCCACCGGCACGCCCTGCGCCAGCGACGAGATCTGCACCCCTGTCCCCTCCAGCGCCTCGGCGATGTAATGGGCGGTGGTCTGGCCATCGACGGTCGCGTTCAGTGCAAGGATCACCTCGCGCGTGGCCTCGGCCCGGACCCTTTCAATCAGGCGCGGGATGCGCAGGTCCTCGGGGCCCACGCTGTCGAGCGCGGACAGCGTTCCGCCCAACACGTGATAGCGACCCTTGAAGGCGCCCGCGCGCTCCATCGCCCAGAGGTCGGCCACATCCTCGACCACGCAGATCTCGCCTGTATCGCGGCGCTCGTCGGCGCAGATCGGGCACAGGTCCTCGGTCCCGATATTGCCACAGACGGTGCAATCGCGCGCGGTCAGCGCGACATGGGCCATCGCCTGCGCCAGCGGTGCCATCAGGGGCCCACGCTTTTTCAGCAACATCAGCACCGCCCGCCGGGCCGACCGGGGGCCAAGGCCGGGCAGGCGGGCCATCAGCCCGATCAGATCCTCGATATCCGTGGGCGCGGCCATCAGAACGGCAGCTTGAAATCAGGGGGCAGACCCAGCCCTTCGGTCAGGCGGGCCATTTCCTGCTGCCCCTTCGCGGCGGCCTTGGCCTGCGCGTCGGCCAGTGCGGCCACGATCAGATCCTCGACCACTTCCTTTTCCGATGGGACAAGGATCGACGGGTCGATCTCAAGCCCGGTGATCTCGCCCTTGGCGGTGCAGCGTGCCTTCACAAGCCCCGCGCCTGCCTCGCCCACGACGACGGTGCGGGCCAGCGTTTCCTGCAACTCGGCCATCTTGGTCTGCATTTCCTGCGCGGCCTTCATCATCTTGGCCATGTCGCCGATGCCGCCCAAACCCTTGAACATGTCTTGTGTCCTCAATCTTCCTCGAAGGGGTCCCACTCGTCCTCGACTTCGGGCAGAGCCTGAACGGCGGCCACCTGCGCCAGTGCCTCGGGCGTGCGGATATCTGTGATCTTCGCGCCGGGGAAGGTGGCGAGCACCGCCTGAACCAGCGGGTTCTGCAGGGCCTCGGCTTCCGCCTTCACGCGGTCGATGTCGCGGGATTCGGCGACGGTGGGTGCGCCGCCGGATGCCACGACCGAGACGCCCCACCGGCTGCCGGTCCATCCCTGCAGGCGCTGCGCAAGCTGCGCCGCAAGATCGCGTGGTGCGTCGGGGGTCGGCTCGAACTCGATCCGGCCGGGGGCATATTTCGCCAGCCGCACATGGCTTTCCACCGCGAGAAGCAGCGCCATGTCGCGCTTCTCGCGGATCAGGTCCAGCACATGCTCGAAGGTGGCATAAACCTTCAGCCGGTCCTCGGCGACGGCAAGTGCTGCACTGCCGCTCATGGTTGGGCCCATGGCGGGGCCGCGTGCCGGGGCCATCATCCGGGTGGGCGCATGGACCATTCCGCCGCCACCTCCACCACCGCCTGCCGGCGCGCCACCACCACCCGGATGAACGGGCGGCGGGCCCGATTGCAGCTTGCGGATCAGCGCCTCGGGGTCGGGCAGATCGGCCACATGGGTCAGGCGGATCACCGCCATTTCCGCCGCCATCATCGCGTTGGGGGCCAGCCCCACCTCCTCGATGGCTTTCAGCAGCATCTGCCACATCCGCGTCAGCACCCGCATCGGCAGGCGTCCTGCCATGTCGAGCCCGCGGGCGCGTTCGTCCGGGGGGACAGTCGGGTCATCCGCCGCCTCGGGCGTGATCTTGATGACCGAGATCCAGTGCGTGATCTCGGCCAGATCGCGCAGCACCGCCATCGGGTCGGCGCCATCGGAATACTGCGCGGCAAGTTCCGCCAGCGCCGCCGGGGCATCGCCGCGCATCACCATGTCAAAAAGGTCGATCGTGCGGCCACGGTCGGCAAGGCCCAGCATGGCGCGCACCTGATCGGCGCTTGTCTCGCCCGCACCGTGGGCAATCGCCTGATCCATCAGGCTCATCGCATCGCGGACCGAGCCTTCGGCGGCGCGCGTGATCAGCGCCAGTGCATCGGGCGCAAGGCGCGCACTCTCCAGTTCCGCAATGCGCGCCAGATGCGCCATCATCACCTCGGGCTCGATCCGCTTGAGATCGAAGCGCTGACAGCGGCTGAGCACGGTGACCGGAACCTTGCGGATCTCGGTGGTGGCGAAGATGAATTTCACATGCGCGGGTGGCTCTTCCAGCGTTTTCAGCAACGCGTTGAAGGCGTTGTTCGACAGCATGTGGACTTCGTCGATGATGTAGATCTTGTAGCGCGCGCTGGCCGCCCGGTAGTGGACGCTGTCGATGATCTCGCGGATGTCGCCCACGCCGGTGCGGCTGGCGGCGTCCATCTCCATCACATCGACATGCCGGCCCTCGGTGATGGCCTTGCACTGATCGCAGACAAGGCAGGGCTCTGTCGTGGGGCCGCCATTGCCATCGGGGCCCACACAGTTCAGCCCCTTGGCGATGATGCGCGCCGTGGTGGTCTTGCCCACCCCGCGCACCCCGGTCATCACAAAGGCATGGGCGATGCGATCCGCCGCGAAGGCGTTCTTCAGCGTGCGCACCATCGCCTCCTGCCCGATCAGATCGGCGAAGGTGGCGGGGCGGTATTTGCGGGCGAGGACCTGATAACCCTGCGCTTCGGATTCGGACATGCGGCATCCCGGTTGCTGACCTGCCCAACCTAAGCATCGGAGGCGGCCCCGTCCACCCGCCTTGCCCTCCCATAAGCCTTGGTCGTCCGACAGCCTTGGTCGCAGGACAATGCGCCGCAACGGAATATCGCAGAGCCCCGCTTGCCATCCGCTGACAACCGGCGCAGCATGACCGTGACGGAGGGTTCAATGCTGGAAATCAGTCCTGCCAAGGTGGTGCATATCATCTATCAATCACGCGAGGGCGGCATGGCCGAGCGTGAGCTTCACGCCTTCATCCGCGGCCTGAACGAGGATGAGCAGGCGCATCTGGTCGCCCTCGCCTGGGTGGGCCGCGGGGTTTACGAGGCCGAGGATTTCGAGGAGGCGGTCGCGACCGCCTTTGCCGAACGCTCGGCGCCCACGGATGAATACCTGATGGGCATGCCGCACCTGGCCGAGAACCTTGAAGCCGGGCTTGATGCCATGGGCGTCGATGTCAGCGCCGTGGAAGATGACTTCCTGCGCGATCACTGATCCGCTCCCAACTCGATCACCCTGACCGGAGACGTCATGCGCACCGAATTCGACGCAGAGCTTGAGGATCGCCTGCTGCGCTATGCAGCCATCGACACGCAGGCCGATGCGGGCTCAACCACGCAACCCTCGACCGCGATCCAGTTGGACCTGTCACGCCTTCTGGTGACCGAGCTTGAGGCGATGGGCGCCGAGGACGTCCGAATCACCGATTATGGTGTCGTGCTGGCAACTGTTCCGGGTACGGTTGAGGGGCCGGTGATAGGCTATCTCGCCCATGTCGATACCGCGCCCCAGTTCAATGCCAGCGGCGTCAAGCCGGTCGTGCATCGCAACTGGGCGGGCAGCCCCATCCGCTTTGCCGATGCGCCAGATCTGGTCTTGTCCCCCGAAACCTATCCCTACCTGGCCGAAAAGCAGGGGGATGACATCATCACCGCATCGGGCACGACGCTTCTGGGCGCCGATGACAAGGCCGGTGTCGCCATCATCATGACCATGGCCCGGCACCTGCTGGCCCATCCCGATCTGCCCCGCCCGAAGCTGAGGCTTGCCTTCACCCCCGACGAGGAGATCGGCCGGGGCGTGGACCCGCGCCTGCCCGCCGATCTTGGCGCCGATTTCGCCTACACGCTGGATGGCGCACGTCTGGGTGAGATCGAATACGAAAGCTTCTCGGCCGATGGCGCAGTGGTCAAGATCACCGGCGTTTCGGTGCATCCGGGCTGGGCCAAGGGCAAGATGGTCAATGCCCTGCACCTTGCGGCACGTCTGGTCGCGGTTCTGCCGCAGGCCACCATGACGCCCGAGGTGACCGAAGGCCGCGAAGGTTTCTTGCATCTCTACGAGATGAAGGGCACCGCTGCCGAAACCGAGATGAAGTTCATCCTGCGTGACTTCGAACGCGATGGCCTTGCGGCACAGGGCGATCTGCTGCGTCAGGCCTGCGCCACGCTTCAGGCGGCCGAGCCAAGGGCGCGCATCAGCTGCGAGATCACCCCACAGTATCGCAACATGCGCTACTGGCTGGAAAAGGACATGACCCCGGTCGATCTGGCGCGCGAGGCCTGCCGTTCGGTGGGGCTTGAACCCGTCTCGGTTCCGATCCGGGGCGGCACGGATGGGTCGCGGCTGACAGAGATGGGGGTGCCCACCCCCAACATCTTTACCGGCATGCAAGAGATCCATGGCCCGCTGGAGTGGATCTCGGTTCAGGACATGGCGGCAGCAACGTGCGTATGCATCGCGCTGGCCGGTCTGGGCGGCCGCCGCGGCTGAACGACGCCGGTGTCACCACCTTGGGTTCAGCTGCAGCACCGCTAATTCCGACTTGAACTGTCGGGAATGCTTGGGTATGTACGGCGGGACAATTTGTCCACTCTTGGCGCCCGCCAGCCGCACCCTGAACACCGGGTGTCAGCCAGTCTTCGCGCCTTTCCGCATCTGCGTAAAGGAAACGACATGGCCGACACTTCGGTGCTGCAGCGCCCGACCCCGGAATTCATCCGTGAGCGGCGGGCCGAAAACCAGAAAGCGCGTGCGCGCGACTTTGCCGAGACCCTTGGCATCACCGAGGCCGAGCTGGTCGCGGCGCATGTGGGCCATGGCGTCACACCCATCGACCCGACCCCCGACCGTCTGTTCCCGCTGATCCGCGATCTGGGCGATGTCATGGCGCTGACCCGGAACCGCTCTTGCGTGCATGAGCGCGTGGGTACCTATGAGCCCTTCCATGGCGGCGCGCAGGCGGCGATGGTTTTGGGCACCGAAATCGACATGCGGATTTTCCCGTCGCATTGGGTGCATGGTTTTGCGATCGAAGAGGCGACAGAGAACGGTCCCAAGCGCAGCCTGCAGATATTCGATGCGCATGGCGATGCGGTGCACAAGGTACATCTGCGCCCCGAATCGAACGTGCAGGCCTTTGATGCGCTTGTCACGGCCCTCGCGCGCGAGATGCCCGCGCTTGAGCTGACGCCACCTCCGCCGGTCGCACCTGCCAAGGCCGATCCGGCCCAGGCCGAGGCACTGCGCGCGGAGTGGGAGCGGATGACCGACACCCACCAGTTCCAGCGTATGGTGCACCGGCTGAAGATGAACCGGCTGGGCGCCTACCGAGTCGCGGGTGAGCCCTTTGCTCGCCAGCTTGCGCCCGAGGCGGTGCAGATCGCCTTGCAGAGCGCTGCGGCCGATGCGATCCCGGTGATGATCTTCGTGGGCAATATGGGCTGCATCCAGATCCATGGCGGGCCGATCGAGCGGCTGGTGCCGATGGGGCCGTGGATCAACGTGATGGACCCGCGCTTCAATCTTCATCTGCGCGCCGACCACATCGCCGAGGTCTGGTGCGTGAACAAACCGACCCGCACCGGTGCCGCGATCTCGGTCGAAGGCTTCGATGCCGAGGGTTCGCTGATCCTGCAGATCTTCGCCTATCGCAAGGACACGCCCGCTGACGCATGGAACGCGCTGACGCTAAGCCTGCCGGGGGTGCAGGCATGATCCGGAGAGCGGGCGCTGTCTCACTGGCCTTTGCGCTGATGGCGCAGGCGGTGCTGGCCGATCCGTCGCGGGTTCTGGTCATCGGCGGAACGGCGGCCGAGATCGTGGCCGCGCTTGGGCAAAGCGGGCGTCTGGTGGCGCGCGATGCAACGACCACCTTTCCGCCCGAACTGATGGCCTTGCCGGATGTGGGCTACATGCGCGCCCTTTCACCCGAGGGCGTTCTCTCGACCGCGCCGGACCTGATCTTGGCCGAGGCAGGCGCAGGCCCGGTTGAGGCGGTCGAGGTCATCAAGGCCTCGGGCATTCCCTATGTGACCGTGCCGGAAAACTTTGGCCCCGATGCGGTTGCCGAAAAGATCAAGGTCGTGGGCGCGGCTCTGGGCCAGTCTGACGCCGCCGCCACCCTGGCCGCCAAGGTCGAGACAGGTCTCGCCGAGGCGCGGGCAAAGGCCGCCGAGGTTCCCGCGAAAAAGCGGGTGCTCTTCGTCCTGACGCTGCAGGGCGGGCGCGTGACCGTGGGCGGCGATGACACCGCCGCCGAGGCAATCATCGAGCTTGCCGGCGGCGTGAACGCGGCCGAGGGCGTGAGCGGCTACAAGACGATGACCGACGAGGCGATCCTCGCCGCCGCGCCGGACGTGATCCTGATGATGGAGCGCGCGGGAGCCATGGCGGCAAAGCCCGAGGATCTGAAGGTCAACCCGGCGCTGGCTGCAACGCCGGCAGGGCAGGCTGGCACAATTGTTCAGATGGACGGGCTGAAGCTGCTTGGTTTTGGTCCGCGCACGCCCGAGGCCGCGCAGGACCTGCGCCGCGCATTGTACGGGGCCTGAGATGACCGTAACGCTAGCAGCCGGCCAGCCCGAAGTGGATCGCAGGGCAAGAGGTGCACGGGCCACCTGGGCTCTGCTGGTGCTTCTTGGGTTTGCGGCGCTTGCGGCCCTGGGCTCGGGCGCCTCGGGCGTGTCGCTTGGGGCGGTGCTGCTGGGGATCTGGTCAGGTGAGGGGCTCGATGCCCGGACGCAGCTTGTGCTGTTCGAGATCCGCCTGCCGCGCCTTGCGGTGGGCATGCTGGTCGGGGCTGCGCTTGCCGTCTCGGGTGCGCTGATGCAGGGGTTGTTTCGCAACCCGCTGGCCGATCCGGGGTTGGTGGGTGTCGGTGCGGGATCGGGCCTTGGGGCCGTTGTCGCCATCGTTCTGGGCGGGCTGCTGCCGTTCCAGACCCCTTGGCTTGTGCCGGTTGCGGCCTTTGCGGGCGGGTGGTGCGCGACCCTGATCCTCTACCGGGTTGCCACCCGGCAGGGGCGAACCTCGGTTGCGATGCTGCTTCTTGCGGGGATCGCGCTTGCGGCGCTGGCAGGGGCGATCACGGGCATCCTGATCTATTTGGCTGACGACAACGAGCTGCGCGACCTGACCTTCTGGTCCATGGGCTCTCTGGCCGGGTCAAACTGGGACAAGGCGGTGCTGGGGCTTCCCTTCATCCTGCCTGTCCTGCTGTTTGCGCCCCTTCTGGGGGGCGGGCTCAACGCCCTTTCACTCGGTGAGGCGGCGGCGCGCCACATCGGCCATCCGGTTGAACGGATCAAACTGCTGTCGGTTCTGGGCGTGGCTGCGGCGGTGGGGGCTGCGACGGCGATTGCCGGGGGCATCGGCTTTGTCGGCATCGTGGTGCCGCATCTTCTGCGGCTGGCAACGGGCACGGATCATACGCGCCTGCTGCCAAATGCAGCCATTCTTGGCGCGGCGCTTCTGGTCGGGGCCGACACGCTTGCGCGTCTTGTGGTCGCGCCGGCCGAGCTGCCCATCGGCATCATCACCGCAATCCTTGGCGCGCCGGTCTTTCTGTGGATCCTGCTCCGGCAGGCCCCGCTTGCGGAGGCGTGAATGCTGGTCGCCGAGGGCATCACCGTGTCCCTGTCGGGGCGCCGCGTGCTGGAAGGGGTCGACTTGACGGCCCGTCCAGGCGAGGTGACCGCTATCGTTGGCCCCAACGGATCGGGCAAGACCACGCTTCTGAAGGCATTGTCGGGCGACCTGCCCATGTCGGGTGCGGCCACGCTGAATGGCATTGCCATCGCCTCGGCGCCGGTCTGGCAAATGGCGGCGCTGCGGGCGGTGCTGGCCCAGCAGATCACCGTAAGCTTCCCCTTCACCGTGCTGGAGGTGGTGCGTCTTGGACTGACCGCCAGTGCCGGGCGTGAAACCGATCCGCGGCAGGCGCTGGCCCGTGTTGGGCTCGCCGGATACGAGGCGCGGCCCTACCCGCATCTGTCGGGGGGCGAACAGGCGCGCGTTCATCTTGCGCGCGTGCTGGTGCAGCTTGGGGCACCGGTCGGGCCAGGCGGGCCGCGCTGGCTGTTCCTGGATGAGCCTGTGGCCGCGCTGGATATCGGCCACCAGTTGCAGGTGATGCAACTGGCCCATGACTTTGCCCGCGCAGGTGGCGGCGTTCTTGCGGTGATGCATGACCTGAACCTGACGGCGCGGTTTGCCCGGTCGGTCGCTCTTCTGGCTGGCGGCAGGCTGGTCGCGCAAGGGGGCGTCGATGCTGTCCTGCGCGACGATACGCTGAGCGCGGCCTATCGCTGCCCGATCCGCCTCAATTGCGCGCCTGAATCCGGGCGATGGTATCTGCCGCAAATGGCCGGTGCCCTCGACGCCCATTGATCGAGAAGACCATGAAACGACTTTGCCTGACCCTTTACGCCTTGATGCTGGTCGCGGGTGCCGCGGTTGCGCAAGAGGCATCTGCGCCGGGCGCTGCGCCGATGGTGCAGCCTGCCGCGCCGATGGGCCTTGCCCCCCCTGCGGCAGAGCCGGATGCCCCCGCCATCGCCGTTCCGGCGGCCGAAGGGGCGCCGGGTGTTGCCGGTGCCACCGCCGGCACGCCGGAGGTTTCTGATCCAGCCGCGGCGGTGGCAGAGCCCTTGGTCCATGACCTTTCGCCGATGGGGATGTACCGCCAGGCGCATTGGGTTGTGAAGGCGGTGATGATCAGCCTTGCCTTCGCCTGTTTCGTCACCTGGACGGTCTGGCTTTACAAGACGGTCGAGTTGCTTCTGGCACGACGGCATGCCCGGTTGAGCCATCAGATGCTGCATGCGGCATCCTCGCTGGATGCAGCATGCACGGCGCTTGGTCGCCGTCGCGATCCGGTCTCGGTGATGACCCTTGCGGTGCAGGATGAATTCGCCCGTTCTCGCCCGGCCATCGCCGCCGCCGGGGCCGACGGCATGAAGGAACGCGCGGCATCCTTGATCGAACGAATCGAGGGGCAGGCCTTTGCCCGTATCCGGCGCGGCACCGGACTGTTGGCGACCATCGGATCGACCGCACCTTTCGTCGGGCTGTTCGGCACGGTCTGGGGTATCATGAATTCGTTCATCGGCATTGCCGAAACCAAGACGACGAACCTTGCCGTCGTGGCCCCCGGCATCGCCGAGGCGCTGCTGGCGACTGCCATCGGGCTTGTCGCCGCGATCCCGGCGGTGGTGATCTACAACCACTTCTCACGGCAGGTCGCATCCTACCGCCTGCTGGTGGGTGACGCGGCGGCGGCCGTGCTGCGCATGCTCAGCCGCGATATCGACATGCAGACGGCAGGGCGGGGCTGACGCATGGCTGGCGGAATCCGTGACACCGACGAGATGGAAGAGGCGCACGAAATCAACGTGACGCCCTTCATCGATGTGATGCTGGTGCTGCTGATCATTTTCATGGTGGCCGCACCGCTTTCGACAGTGGACGTGCCGGTCGAGCTTCCCCGCGCGGGTGTGCCGCCCGCCGTTCGTCCCGAACCGCCGGTGATCCTGACGCTTCAGGCGGACCTCGCGCTGTCGCTGGGCAACGCGCCTGTCGGGCGGGATGCCCTGGCCGCGCGGTTGATGGCGGCAGCCGGGGGCAAGAGCGATACGCGCATCTATCTGCGTGCCGACAAGTCAGTAGCCTATGGCGCGCTGATGGAGGTGATGGGCATCCTGCGCGACGCGGGCTTCACGCAGGTCGCGCTGATGGCGGAGGAGGCGGCGAAGTGACCGACTGGGCCGATCACATGCTGCGGGGGCGTCGCTGGGCCGATGCCGTGCTCTGGACCTTGTGCGCCGCGATCATTGCGCTGTGTCTGGCGGCAGGGACAGCCTTCGCCATGTGGCTTGATCTGCAGGCCGGGCAGGATCAGGCGCTGGAGGATGCCGTGCTGATCGATCTGGCGAGCCTCCCCGCGACGACGGCGCTGGCCGAGGTGCCCGACGTGCCGCAGCCCGAGGCCGAGACGACCCCGCCGGACGAGATCGAGGACGCATCGTTCGAGGAGCCGGCGCCAGAGACGCCTGCGGTCGAGCCAGAAACGTTCGAACCACCCAAACCGGAAGAGGCGCCCGAGCTGGAAGACCCTCAGGACGAGTTGCCAGAGGTGGCATCGACCCTGCCGGAACCGCCCCCGCCGCCAAAAAAGACGCCCCCGCCCAAGCCGAAAAAGGTGGTCAAGGCTGAGCCCGCACCAACGAAGACTGTCGAGACCAAAGCCGCCCCGCAAAAAGCCCAAGCCGGGACCGAGGCGGCGCGCAAGGGATCGGCCACGGCCAAGGAACGTGCGCGCTGGCATGCCAAGGTGGCCGCGCAGCTCGGCCGGCATCTGAAGCGCAAGTCGTGGGAGGGTGACCGGACCTCGCTGACCGTCAGCCTGCGGGTGGACGGAAGCGGCCGGATCACCGGCCTGTCGCTGGCGTCATCGAGTGGTGATGCCGCGCTGGATACGGCGGTCGTTGCGCATCTGAAACGGCTGGGCAAGGTCACAGCACCCCCAGATGGGCAGGGAGAACCGCTTCAATTACCCGTCAAGCTGCGCTGATCCGGGGTTTCGCTATAGCCAGCGGCGCCAACGGAAGAACAGGTAGGTGCCAATCGCGCTGGCCAGCATCAGCACCAGCGCAAAGGGATAGCCGGCGACCCATTGCAATTCCGGCATCACCTCAAAGTTCATCCCGTAGATCGAGGCAATGAGCGTGGGCGGCAGGAACAGCGCCGCGACGACCGAGACGATGCGCACTGTCATGTTCTGGGCAAGGTTGATCATACCCAGCGTGCTGTCGGTGGCCAGGGCAACACGCTGGCTCAGGAAATCTGCATGCACCTCAAGCGCGGTGATGTCGCGCATCAGGCCCTTGACGATCGGGCGCAGCTTGTCGGGCTCGCGATTGCCCAGCGTCTGGCCAAAATAGCTGATCGCACGTTCCAGCGTCAGAAGTGACAGGCGCACCCGCCCGATCAACTCGCCCTGCTGACCTGCCTGTTCCAGCGCCAGCTGCAACTGGTCGGTGCGGCCGTTGGTCTCGACGCTGCGATACACGGTGGCGGCCAGTGTATCGAGGCTGCGGCCCGTGCTTTCCAGAAGGTCTGCCAGCCTGCCGATGATCTCTTCCATGAGGCCGAGGAACAGCCGTTCAGGCGACTCGCAGCCCGCACCGGTGCGATAGGCGCGGTCGGGGAAGGTCTCGAACGGGCGGGGCGCATGGTGGCGCACGGTGATCATGCGTTCGGGCGACAGGATGAAGGTGACCGGCCCGGATGTCGGTGCGCGCGTCTCGGACAGGCCGGGCAGCACGACCGTCATGTATTCGTTCCCCTCGTCGCGGTAGAGCCGGTTCGAGATCTCGATCTCTTCCATATCGGCAAGGGTTGGCACCTCGACGCCCAGTTCCTCTACC
Organism: Gemmobacter aquaticus; assembly: GCF_007859075.1. Taxonomy (GTDB): domain Bacteria; phylum Pseudomonadota; class Alphaproteobacteria; order Rhodobacterales; family Rhodobacteraceae; genus Gemmobacter; species Gemmobacter aquaticus. Next base: position 110,621 of record NZ_VOAK01000024.1, on the reverse strand, counting down.
GCTGCCACCTGCTGCGGCATGGGGCGGTAGAGGTCAATCCAGATCGCGCGGGTCAGCTCGGCAGGGGACTCGAGTCGCACCAGCCGGTCGGCGTGTGAGGAAAAGGCGAACATCATGGCGGACCTGCATGCGCAAACGGGGCACCCAAACGGGCTGGATGCCCCGGTTACATGCGTCTGCGGTCACGTCGTCAAGCAGAGAATGACGCGCTGCCCGCCGGGCCGCTTGACGTGCCGCTTGCTGCACCACCTCAGGCGGCGCTGCGGTCCGAGGCCAGCATGTCGCGCACCATCGGGATGACCTGCGTGCCGTAAAGCTCGACCGAGCGCAGAAGGTGGTCGTGCCCGGTGGTTCCTGCCGAGTACTTCAGGCTGAAGCGCCCCAGTCCCAGATCACGAACCGTCGATGCGATCTTGCGGGCGACGGTCTCGGGGCTGCCGACATACTGGCTGCCGTTGCGAACCTCGCTCAGGAACGCCTCGCGGGTGATCGGCGGCCAGCCGCGTTCGCGCCCGATGCGGTCGTGCAGGGCCTTGTAGCCGGTGAAGGCGGCCTCGCGGGCCTCCTCATCTGTCGCGGCGATAAGCCCCGGCGAATGCACGCCGAGCGGCTTTGCGGTGCGGCCAAGCTGGGTTGCGGCATCGTGATAGAGGTTCACGAAGGGTTTGAACCTCCGCGGATCGCCCCCGATGATCGCCAGCACCATCGGCAGGTCATGGCGCACGGCGCGGACCACGGATTCCGGGCTGCCACCAACGCCGATCCAGGCCTTGACGCCGTGGTCACCTGCGGGGGGATAGACGGCTTCAACCGCCACCGGTTTGCGATGGCTGCCCTGCCAGTTGACCGACCCGCCGCGATTGACGGCGGTAAAGAGGTCGAGCTTTTCCTCGAAAAGCGTCTCGTATTGGTCAAGCTCATAGCCGAAAAGCGGATAGCTTTCGACAAAGGACCCGCGACCGAGGATCACCTCGCCCCGCCCGCCGGAAATGGCGTTGAGGGTCGAAAAGCGCTGGTACAGCCGGATGGGGTCGTCGGTGGACAGAACCGTCACCGCCGTCCCCAGACGGATACGATCCGTCTGGGCTGCGATATTGGCCAGCAGGATCTCGGGCGCCGAGATCGCGAAATCGTCGCGATGGTGTTCGCCAAGGGCGATCACATCCACGCCCACCTGATCGGCCAGCACGGCCTCTGCCACCACGTCGCGCAGGACCTGATCCTGCGGCTTGAGGGCGCCGGTCGCATCGCGCGTCACGTCGCCGAATGTATCGAGACCGAATTCCATGATGTCTCACTCCTGTTGCGTTGCCCCGAAGGTAAGGATTCATGCCGCGTCTGTCGCCCTGCGCGGATGCACAGTCGCCATGCGTTTCAGACATCGCAGCCGGTTCAGCTGTGGCCTTCGTCCTTGAGCAGAAGTCCAAGGGCGCCGATCGTCAGCACGACGCCCACAAGAACCACCGCAGGCGGCACCGGGCGGCCAAGCGCGATCTCCCAGAGCAGAACCCAGCTTGGCACGAGGTAGGTATAGGCCATGACCTTGGCCGCAGGCAGGCGCAGCGTCGCGAATTGCACAAGAACAAAGGACAGGGCGCTGGCCGCGACCGAGACATAGACAAGGCAGATCCAGACGATGGCAGGCAGGTTCGCCCAGTCGGTCGCCATGACCGTGCGCCATCCGTAAAGACAGAGCAGCAGGAACCCCGCGACCATCATGCCGAAGGTAAAGACCACGGCAGGCTCGCCCCGGTTCAGCCGGCGGATCATCGGGGCGTAAAGCGCATGGGCCGCGCAGCCCCAGAAGTAGATCCATTCACCTCGGCCGATTTGCAGGCGCATTGCGCTGGCCAGATCGCCGCGAAAGATCACCCAGACCGCACCCGCCGCCCCGATTGTCAGTGCTAGGGCCATGCGGGCGGTAACCTTCTGGCGCAGGACGACCCAGCCGAACCCCGCCGCCATCAGCGGTGTGAGCGTAAAGACCGCCGCCGCCGAGACCGGGGCCGCGGTCTTCAACCCCTCGAACATCAGCACGAAGTAGATGGCGAGCAGGCCACCCAGAACCAAGTAGCGCCACGGCGCGGCCATTGCCTTGCGGTCGATCTTGCCCGATGCACTGGCCGCCGCCCCGACCAGCGCGCCGGCCAGTGCAAAGCGTGGTACCGTCAGCGCAGCCGGGTCTATCAGGGGGGCCGCCATCGCGCCCAGCGAAAACGACCCCGCGACCAGCGCCGAAAAGGCCAGCATGGCCAGATGCCCGGCCTGCCGGGGCGCGAGCGTCATGCCGATGCCCAACCCGCCGCCGCCGCGCGCAGATGGGTCAGGAAGCTCTGCACCTTGAGCGTCCGGTGCAGATCGACATGGGTCACAATCCACAAGGGTGAATCCCAATCGGACTGCGGGGGCATCACCTCGACCAGACCCGGGTCGGTCGAGCCGATGCGGAATGGCAGGAACCCGATGCCAAGGCCCGCGCGCACGGCCTCATATGCCGCTTCGGATTCGGTGATGCGGAAGGTGATCGCCTCGTCGGGTACATGGGCACGCAGCCAGCGGTAAAAGGGCGCACGGCTTTCAGGGTTGTCATGGCAGATCAGCCTGTGGCGGGCAAGATCCTCGATGCCGGTCGGGGTGCCATGCGCCTCGACATAGGTGCGGCTGGCGTAAAGCGCCGTGCGCAGGCGGGTCAGCGGCTGCACGACATAATCAGGCTCTTGAGGCTGGCTGCCCGCGCGGATGGCCACATGCGCCTCGCCATAGTCAAGACGGAACACCCGCATGTCGGTCAGAAACCGGATCAGGACCTGGGGGTGGGCCGCCTCGAACCCGGCAAAGACCGGGCTGATCAGATCGGCAATCCCGGTGATCGCCGTGACCAGAAGCTCGCCCGAGACAACCTCGCCCTGGCCCTTGATGCGGCTTGCAAGCTGGGCAAACTGATCCTCGGTGGTCTGTGCGACAGAGAGCAGGTCGCGGCCTGCCTCGGTCGGGGTATAGCCGCGGGCATGGCGCTGGAAGAGCTTGGCGCCAAGCCGCTTCTCCAGGGCGTCGATGTGTCGGATCACGGTGGCGTGGTGCACGCCCAGCACCTCTGCCGCGCCCGATACGGTGCCCAGCCGGGCGACCTGAAAAGCGGTACGGATTTCATCCCAGTTGTCCATCGGTCCCTCCGGTCATCGGGTCACCTTAGTCACGTCCGTGGCACAGGCAAGCCGAAGCGGCCAACTCATTGTCGGGAAAGGGTTCGGTCTGGCGGCATTTAGCCGGAGGCGGCGTCACCGTTCCATGCCGCGCAGCAGTGCTGGACAAAGGCATCGACCGTGCGGGAAAGATGTGCATCCTCGGGCAGCAGAAGCCCAAGCCGCATTGCGCGCGCGGGGGCGCTGATCGGCACATGGCACAGCGGCTGGCCATCGGGGGCGCGATCGGCCCAGGGCCTGATATTCGCGATGGAATAGCCAAAGCCCTGCCCGACAAGCCCCAGCATCACGGCCATGTCGCGTGTGCGCTCGGCGATCCGGGGGCGCACGCGCGCCGCCTCGAACAGCGACAGGAAATACTCAGAAGACAAGGGAAGATCGAGCAGCACCATCGGATAGGGCGCAAGCTCGGCCAGCCCGACTTGCGGGTGCGAGGCCAGCGGATGCGCTGCGGGAAAGATGGCATAGGGTGGCAGGTTTGACAGCGGCAGGAACCGCAGGTCTGCAGGCAGGTTCAGATCGTAGCTGAGCGCCACATCGATCGTCGCATTGCGCAATCCGTCGAGGATGGCAGACTGGTCAAGCTCGGTCTGGTTGAACTCGACCTCGGGGTAGCGGTCCGAAAAGCCACGCCGCAGACGGGGCAGGACGACCTGCGCGAAGGTCAGAAGACACCCCACATTCAGCGGCCCGCGCACCTTGCCGGTAATGTCATTGGCCAGATCGTTCAGCCTGGCGGCCTCGGCCAGCACGACATGCGCCTGTTCGACCAGTTGTCGGCCGCCCTGCGTCAGCGAAAGCCCCTGGGCGTGCCGTCGCACGAAGAGGGGCAGGCCGAACTCCTGTTCAAGCTGCGCGATGGCGGCCGAGATCGAAGGCGGCGAGACATTGACCTGTTCGGCCGCACGCGCAACTGACCCGCAAGAGCCCACCGCGACGAGGTATTCAAGTTGTCGCAGTGTAAAGCGCGAGGGCATGGTCGGCTGCATCCTTCTTGCCGGGATGGGGGCAGCCTAGCCCCGTCTTTGAGCCGCGCCAAGCCGCGATCGCGGGGCGGTCATTCGTCGCCCGGCACCCCGTAAGACGGCGCCGCAGTCGGATCCAGTGCCCTCTGCACATAGGCGTCCATCTGCGGTTTGTAGACCTGCCAGGCGGTCTCAATCGCGGCAATCGGGCAATCCTCGGTCCAGTCGCAACGAAGGTCGGCCAGCGGCCAGGAGAGGCGGCCTGCGATCTTCAGGCCCGCCGAATGCACAGGTCCGGCCTCGCCGCCCGCTTCAAGACCCGCCCGCAGGGACGCAAGCAGGCGGTCGCCAAGATGGCCGCTGGCGGCCTCAAATGCGGCGACCATGGCTGCCGGGACACCGGCATTGGCAAGCAGGTTCCCACCCGCCGCGCAATCTCGACCTTGCGCCTCGGCCCAGATCCCGAGGGCCATGGCGCCCGAGTGGATCGCCGTGCGGCCTTCGGGGTCGACAACCATAAGCTGCCGGTAGTCGAGATAGGGGCGGTTCCGGCACACCTCGGCCAATGCGCGTGGCGCGTCGGCACCCCGCCCGAGGGCGTCAAGGATCAGCGGGCCAAGTTCGGGGTCGGTCACGTTCTGGCTTGCGACCGCGCCGACACCCGCCCGGACATGGGCGCAACGTGCGGCAACGGCCGGCGAAGAGGATGAGACCACCATGCCGAACTGGCCGGTCTTGGCGCAGCGCGCGATCAGGGAAAAGGTCATGCGATGCCTTTGGATTGAGAGCGCCGGGGGCTGTCTGCCCCCGGACCCCCGAGGATATTTGTGAAAAGAAGAATGGGCCGGAAACTCGGCCCGGTCTAGTCAGGGATGACGGCGGTTGCGTCAATCTCGACCAGCCATTCGGGACGCGCGAGCGCCACCACCGTCAGGCCCGTGCAGACCGGATGCACGCCGCGGATGTATTCGCCCATGGTGCGGTAGACCGCCTCGCGGTGGCGCACATCAGTGAGGTAGACCACAAGCTTGACCAGATGTTCCATCTTGCCGCCGGCCTCTTCGATCAGCTGGCGGATGTTCTGCATCACTTTGTGGGTCTGCTCGACCGGGTCCGCCGAGGCGAGGTTCTTCGCGGTGTCGAGCTCTTGCGGGCATTGGCCGCGCATCCAGAGCGTCGTGCCGCCGTGGGTTGCGACGACCTGGCAGAGATCGTTGTCGAGCCGCTGTTCGGGGTAGGTCTCACGCGTGTTGAACTTGCGGTAACGGGTATGGGTCATCGAATGGGTCCTTTTATTCTGCGGCGGCGTCGATGGATTGGGCAGGGCCACGATAGGCAAGATAGCCGTTCAGCCTGGCGATGTGATCCGCGATGAACTTTGCATCGTGCCAGACCCCCCAGATGAAGGATGATCCGCGGCGCGACTGGAAGGGCAGGCCCAGAAAGTAGATACCGGGCTCGACCGCGACGCCGCGTTGATGCCGGGGTTTGCCCTGATCATCAAGAGCATCGACCTGCAGCCAGCCAAAGTCCTGTCGGTAGCCGGTGGCCCAGAGGATCGTTGTGATCCCGGCCTTTGCCAGATCGAGGCTGAGGATCGGGTCGGTCATGCAGTCGGGGTCGGGGCCGATCACGCGCGCTTCGGGTTCCGGCGGCAAGGGCAGGCCGTTGCGCTCAACCCAGGCGTCGGCCTCGTCCAGAATTGCCAGGTAGTTTGCATCGCCCTCACGGATGTTGGTGGCAAGATCCGGGGCAAAACTCATGCAGCCGTCCTTGCATTCGGTCGCCCGGCCGACCAACGTCATACCGCGCGCCGCAAGCTTGCGGAAGTCGACCGTATGGCCGCCATTCGCACCGCTGACGGCGATGGTGATATGCTCGGCGCCGGGGGTGGCGTCGGCCTCCCATTTGTTCAGCACGCCCAGCCACCAGACGAAGTCGCGACCGCGATAGGCGCGGGGCGGGCGGCCGTGGGGGCCGACCGAGAGATAGACCTTGCGGCCCGCCTGCATCAACTCTTCGGCGATCTGCGTGCCAGAAGAGCCCGCACCAACCACCAGAACCGCGCCCGGCGGCAGCTGGTCGGGGTTGCGATAGGCGTTCGAATGAAGCTGCATCAGCCCCGGTGTTTCGGGCACGAGCGGGGGGATCACCGGCACCTGAAAGGCGCCTGTTGCCGCAACCACATACTTCGCATCGATGCTGCCCTGCGAGGTCTCTACATGAAAACCCGCAGTGCCGGTCAGGCGGCGCACCGAGCGCACCTCGACCCCGCAGCGGATCGGGGCGTCAAACTTGCGGGCGTAGTCGGCAAAGTAATCAGCCACCGCATCCTTGCCCACGAAGGCATCGGGGTCGCCCGCGAACTCCATTCCCGGAAAGCGGTCGTGCCAGGCCGGGCCGTTTGCCACCAGCGAATCCCAACGGGCGGTGCGCCAGCGTTCAGCGATCCGGTCGCGTTCCAGCACCAGATGGGGGATGCCAAGGCGGGTCAGGTGCTCGCTCATCGCGACGCCGGCCTGTCCTGCGCCGACGACCAGTACCTCAGTCGATTCGTGGGTCATTTCGGGATTCTCCGTATCCGCATCGCCGGACCTTTCGGGCTGACTGCAGGATGGCGAGATTTGAGCCATTCCAAAAGGAAGCAATTCCACATCCCGGATTCAGCATTTCCTAATGCCCGGCGATCACCGGGCTGTGCCGTGATGGTTGAGGTGGTGATAGTTGACTCGGGGCCCGCATAGCCTTATGTGCTGGCCCAAATCCCCGGAGGCCTGTGCTTCCGGTCCCATCGCATTTGCGGGGATCGCCATCCGTCAGCGCGTTGCGCCCACGGGTGCGAAACCGCTTGGAGCCATCAGGGCATCGCGCCCGGCGCAGGAGAAGACGCATGTTCGAATCCCTTTCCGAACGCCTTGGCGGTGTATTCGAGCGCCTGACCCGTCAGGGTGCGCTGTCCGAAGCCGATGTCGAAACCGCGCTGCGCGAAGTGCGGGTGGCGCTGCTTGAGGCGGACGTTTCCTTGCCCGTCGCGCGGGATTTCGTGAAGGCGGTCAAGCAGAAGGCCATGGGACAGGCGGTCACCAAGTCGGTGACGCCGGGCCAGCAGGTGGTCAAGATCGTCCATGACGAGCTGGTGCGCGTGCTGGCGGGTGAGGGGCCTGCCGATGCGCTCAAGATCGACAATCCGCCCGCGACGGTGCTGATGGTCGGTCTGCAGGGCTCGGGCAAGACCACGACGACCGCAAAGCTTGCCAAGCGCCTGAAGGAAAAGAACGGCAAGAAAGTCCTTCTCGCCTCGCTCGACACCCAACGCCCGGCCGCGATGGAGCAGCTGGCGATTCTGGGCACCCAGATCGGCGTGGACAGCCTGCCGATCGTCAAAGGCGAAAGCGCGGTCCAGATCGCAAAGCGCGCCAAGCAGCAGGCGGCCTTTGGCGGCTATGACGTGCTGTTTCTTGACACCGCCGGACGTCTGCATATCGACGAAGTGCTGATGGACGAGGTGCAGGCGGTGCGCGACATCGCCGAACCGCGCGAGACGCTTCTGGTGGTTGATGGTCTGACCGGTCAGGATGCCGTGAATGTCGCCACCGAGTTCAACGCCAAGGTCGGCATCTCGGGCGTCGTGCTGACGCGGATGGACGGTGACGGACGCGGCGGTGCTGCGCTCTCGATGCGCGCCGTGACCGGCAAGCCCATCCGCTTCGTGGGTCTGGGCGAGAAGATGGACGCGATCGACGCGTTCGAGCCGGAACGGGTTGCGGGCCGCATCCTCGGCATGGGCGACATCGTGGCGCTTGTCGAAAAGGCGCGCGAGACGTTTGAGGCCGAACAGGCCGAACGCATGGCCAAGCGCTTTGCCAAGGGTCTGTTCAACATGAACGACCTGAAGTCGCAGCTTGACCAGATGCTGAAGATGGGCGGCATGCAGGGCGTCATGGGCATGCTTCCGGGCATGGGCAAGATGGCCCGCGCCGCGGAAGAGGCGGGCTTTGACGATCGTATGCTGCGCCGCCAGATCGCGCTGATCAACTCGATGACCAAGAAAGAGCGGGCCAACCCCGATCTGCTGCAGGCCAGCCGCAAGAAGCGGATCGCGGCCGGCGCGGGGCTCGAAGTGTCTGAACTGAACCGTCTGCTGAAACAGCACAAGCAGATGGCGGACATGATGAAGAAGATGGGCAAGGGCGGCATGATGAAGCAGGTCGCCAAGGCAATGATGGGCAAGGGCGGCATGCCCGACCTGAAGAACATGGACCCGGCCCAGCTGGAAGACGCCGCCCGCGCGATGAAATCGGGAATGGGCGGGATGCCGGGCATGGGTGGGATGGGCGGTCTGCCACGCGGCATGTCGCTGCCCTCGGGTCTGTCGGGGCTGATGAAGAAGAAATGATGCAAGCCGCCGTCCAGCCCTCGCTGTCAGGTGTGCCGGTTCTCGAAACCGGGCGTCTGATCCTGCGCGCGCCGCAGGCGTCGGACTGGCCGGCCTTCAACGCGATGCTGGCCTCTGACCGGGCGCGCTTCATCCGCAGCGGCGATTATGACCTGTCGAATACCTGGCGTGCCTTTGGCCATATGATCGGCCATTGGGTGCTCAAGGGCTTTGGCATGTTCGTCTTTCAGATGAAGGGCGATGACACGCCGCTTGGAATGACCGGACCCTGGTGTCCCGCCACCTGGCCCGAACCCGAGATCGGCTGGACCGTCTGGAACCCTACGGCCGAGGGTAAGGGCATCGCTTTCGAGGCCGCGCAGGCCGCGCGCGGCTATGCATATGACGTGCTCGGCTGGCCGACTGCCGTGTCCTATGTCGCGCCCGACAACATGCGCTCGCGCGTGCTTGCCGAACGGTTGGGCGCGGCCATTGACACCCAAGCCGCGTCGATCGGCGATCCGCCCTGCCTTGTCTACCGTCACCCCGCGCCGGAGAGTCTGAAATGACCGACGCAACGACCGATCACGTGGGCCGCGCCGCCGCGATCCTGAAGGAACACCGCGAAAGCATCGACCGGCTCGATGCGATCCTCGTCTATACGCTGGCCGAGCGGTTCAAGCACACCCAAGCGGTGGGCCGGCTGAAGGCCAGTCACGATCTTCCCCCCTCGGACCCCGCGCGTGAGGCGCGGCAGATCGAGCGGCTGGAGAGGCTTTCGCAGGAGGCCGATCTCGATCCGGCCTTTGCGAAGAAATTCCTGAACTTCATCATCAGCGAAGTCATCAGGCATCACGAGAAACTGCAGAAGTAAGGCGGCATCCCCGCCCCCAAAGGACACCGAAGGAGAAACCCCATGTCCATGAAAATCCGTCTGGCCCGTGGCGGCTCGAAAAAGCGCCCGTTCTACGCCATCGTCGCAACCGACTCGCGCATGCCGCGTGACGGTCGCTTCCTTGAAAAGCTGGGCACCTACAACCCGCTTCTGGCCAAGGACAGCGAAGACCGCGTCAAGCTGAACGTCGAGCGCGTGCAGTACTGGCTGGGTCAGGGCGCGCAGCCGACCGACCGCGTGGCTCGTTTCCTGGAATCGGCCGGCCTGAAGGAAAAGACCGCCCGCAACAACCCCAAGGCCGCCGTCCCCGGCAAGGCCATGGCCGAGCGTGCCGCCAAGAAAGCCGCCCGCGCGGCCGCTCCGGCGGAAGAGTGATCGGTTCCCCTGCGATGCAGGACAGGTTCAGCCCGGAGTTTCGGGAGAACCTTTGGGAACTGATGCGCTGGCGGCGTGACGTGCGCCGCTTTCGCACCGATCCCGTGGAGGCAGCGGTCCTTGACCGCTGCCTTCGCGCCTTCACGCTTGCCCCCTCGGTGGGCTTGAGCGAACCTTGGCGGCTGATCCGGGTTGAAAGCCCTGATGCCCGTGCCGCCCTGATGCGGAATTTCGAGGCCAGCAACGCGCGTGCCCTTGCCTGCTACGAGGGCGAGCGAGCCGCGCTCTATGCCCGGCTGAAACTTGAGGGCCTGCGCGAGGCACCTGTCCAGATCGCGGTCTTTTGTGACGACACCACCGCCAAGGGTGCGGGGCTTGGTGCGGGCACCATGCCCGAGGCACGGGCCTATTCGGTCGTGGGCGCGATCAACCTCTTCTGGCTCGCGCTGCGGGCCGAGGGGCTTGGCCTCGGCTGGGTGTCGATCCTCGACCCCGATCAATTGACCCGCGATCTGGCCGCCCCCGAAGGCTGGCGCTTCATCGGCCACCTCTGCGTGGGACTTCCCGCCGCCGAATGCGACACGCCCGAGCTTGAGCGTCTGGGCTGGGAAGATCGCGCCGCAACCCTGATCATGGAGAGCCGCTGACATGACCAACCCGGATCGCGTCTGCGTTGGGGCCATCGCCGGTGCCTTTGGCGTGCAGGGCGAAGTGCGTCTGAAAAGCTTTTGTGCCGAACCCGCCGCCATCGCCGATTACGGCCCTCTTTTTACCGAGGACGGCAGCCGCAGCTTCAAGGTCAAGCTGACGCGGCCCCTGTCGGGAGGGCTGGGCGCCCGCCTTTCGGGCGTGGCGACCAAGGAAGAGGCCGATGCCCTGAAGGGCACCAACCTCTATGCTGACCGCGCCCGCCTGCCCAGACTGCCCGATGACGAGTTCTATCACGCCGACCTGATCGGGCTTGAGGTGCGCGACCCCGGCGGGGCAGTCATCGGTCGGGTGCTGGCGGTTCACAATCATGGCGCGGGCGATATCCTCGAGATACACGTCCCGGTGCGAAAAGGCGCGGTTCTGCTGCCCTTCACCTTCGCAAATGTGCCCACGGTTGACCTTTCGGCCGGTATTTTGATCGCCGATCTGCCGGAAGGACTGGACTAAACACCTGAAAAGGTTCACTCTGATCGCCATAGAATGGCAATAAGCCACATCGGGGCAGAGCAATGATTTACCGCTTGCGCATAGTTCAGGGCGCGACGGGTTTACTTTACATCGGACCCTTGCTTGCCGGACTCGGCGGTGCGGGTCTGGCGGTGGTTCCCGTTTTCGTCGCTATCTTTCTTTTGTGGCTGATCGTCCTGCGTCCGCAGGACTGGCCGGGCAACTTGATTGACTGGCAACGCCCGGATGCCTGGTTTGCGCTGGTGGTTCGGGTCATCGTGCAGATCGTGCTGGTTCTGGTGTGCTTTGGCATCGGCCGTGGCTTTGCCGGTGTAACCGACCTGATGCCCGACATCCCCGCATGGTTGCCGGTTGCGCTGTCGATTGGTGCGGTGGCCTTGGGGCGACTTGCCTGGCCTGTCGGGCAGGATGGCGCGATGGAGCTGTTTCTGGATCAGGCGCTGGCCAGTATCCATGCGCTTGATGCAAGCATGATCGACCCCGTCGCCCGCGCGGATCGCCGGATGATGGCCGACCGGATGCTGCAGCCGCTGATGGATCTTCCCGATACCACCGCCATTGAGACGATCTCTGCCCATCTGACGGCTCTGGCGCCCCATGTGGCCCCGGATGATCTGTTCGATTGTCTTCAGGCGCGGCTGCAGGGGGCCGATCCCGCGCCGGGTGTTCTGCGCCGGGCAATCATCCTGCATGCGACGTCCCCCCAGACGGTCGAGGCCTGTGCGGGCCGGGCGGTTCCGGTGGTGGCGCTGCGTGTGGCGGGGCGGGATTCGGCGCTGCTGCGGCTTTTTGCGGAACGCTGCCGCGACCTTCTGGACCAGCATGTCGATGCCTGGGGCGAATGCCCGAACCAGGCGGCGCTGGAAGCCGCGCGTCGTGGCGCTGATGGCCCCGCGGCCGAGGCGCTGGCGCGGCTGATCGCGATGAACCGCTCGCTCGCCCCGCTGGCGGCCGAGGGAACCTGAGGTCCGGCATTTCCAGCTTTGCCTTCGGCAGGGCTTTGTCCTAGAATCCGCGCCATGACACAGACGCCCGACACGCCAAAGGACGCCACGCCAGAGGGCGCCACGCCCGTGGATGCCCCTCCGGCCCCGCCCCGGAAAAGCCATGGCCGGCTGACCATCTCGGCCAGCCTGCAGCCCCGCGACCTGATGGCGCCGCAGCGGGTAAAGGGCGCGTGGTGCGCGCGGATCATCACCCTGTTCCCCGAAGCCTTTCCCGGTGTTCTGGGCCTGTCGCTGACCGGCAAGGCACTGGCGATGGGTCTGTGGTCGCTGGACACCATCGACCTGCGCCCGTTTGGCGAGGGCAAGCATCGTAACGTCGATGACACGCCCGCCGGTGGTGGCGCGGGGATGGTGCTGCGCGCCGATGTTGTTGCGCGCGCCTTGACGCAGGCGGGGCAGGGGGCACCGGCAGACCGGGCACGCTGGCCCGTGGTATTCCTTAGCCCGCGCGGGCGGCCCTTCTCGCAGGAGACGGCGCGCCGCTGGGCGGCGGCTGACGGGGTGACGCTGCTCTGCGGTCGGTTCGAGGGCGTCGATCAGCGCGTGATCGATGCCTATGGGATCGAGGAAGTGTCCTTGGGCGATTTCGTGATGACCGGGGGCGAGATCGCGGCGCAAGCGATGATCGACGCCACCGTGCGGCTGATCCCCGGGGTCTTGGGCAACCACGCCTCGACCGAGGAGGAAAGCTTTTCCGGCACCTTGCTGGAACATCCGCAATACACCCGCCCGCCCGTCTGGGAGGGCCGCGAGATCCCGCCGGTGCTGCTGTCGGGCAACCACGCCGAGATCGCAAAATGGCGCCAGTCCGAGGCCGAACGCCTGACCGCCGAGCGCCGCCCTGATCTTTGGGCGAGGCATCTGGCGGGCAAGGGCTAGGGGAGGGTTGGTTGCCGGGCCAGTGGACGAGGTTTGCCGCTTAACAATGGTTTGGACTTTATTGTGGTGCCGCCAAGAAATCGCCATGAGCTAATGTCATCGCGAATGGGATATCGGATATCCGACCATCACCCGGCATAAGGTGTGGTTCGGGGTGCCTCCGTATCCACTTCAAAAGCCCTTCCAGTTTGCCTTCCGTAACGCCGTCACGCGTCACCTCTAACGTCATGCCCCGAAGGCGCACACCCTCACCAAAAGTCGCGGCGAGGTTGGACGGATCGACCTTGCGTACGGTTTCGGGCTTGGTGATGTCGTCAAAGGTCACCAGCACCGGGTATGCCTCGGGCGGGATTGGCGCGGGCGTGTCCCGTGGCTGCGCGCGCAAGTCGTGCATGTTCGATCTGTAGCTTCTGGTGCCGAGCTCGCGCCCCTCTCCCAATCGAAAGGCGTGGTAGACCAACTGGCCTGCGTTCCCCTTGCCGTCGTCATCCCCCGACAGCAACGCAAACAGCCATCGCCCCGGCAGAACCTCCAGCGCTACCGCCTCGCCGCGAGTCTTACTGCTAACGCCGCGCGCTTCCATAAGGACCAGCGGACCCATCGTTTCGGTCTTGGAAATCTTGACGACCGAAGAGCCGCGCACCTCACCCGCAGGTGTGTCAACGATCACCGTCAGCCGCTGGTTCCAGCTGGTGGTGCTGCCGCCGATCAAACCACGAAAGGTGCAGAAGCCGAGGAAGACGATGATCGCGCAGTAGAGAGCAATTCGCACCAACAGTCTGCCGTCAGGGCTAAGCTGCGTCAGCCAGAGTTCGCGCCCCGTCAAACGAAAGCGCTTCTGGTCCCGCACTATGGATTCGGCACGCTCGCGCTCATCCTCGGGCAGATCGTTCAAGGCACATCCTCGTCGCTGTCGTCGCGCAGTTCGGTTTCAAGGAACCGTTCCAGCGCATCCAGATCGACGGGCTCGAATTGGCCGAATCCCTGCATCCAGACCGATGCCGCCTTCAGCGCGTCGGGCTCAAGCTTGCACCAGATCACGCGCCCGCGCCGCTCGCGGCTGATCAGGCCCGCATCGGCCAGAACCTGCAGGTGCTTGGAGATCGCGGCGAGCGACATCTGGAACGGCTCGGCCACATCGGTCACGGCCATGTCGTCTTCCAGCAGCATCGACAGGATTGCACGACGCGTCGGATCGGCAAGGGCGGCGAAGATGGGGCTCAAGGGGTCGCTCATGCGCCAAGCTTGGCGTGGCGGCCGGCGATCGTCAACCGGATGGTTGAATATGTCTCACACCCGCGTGATGGCGCAAACGCTGTTCGCGGTGCCGCGATAATTTTAAAAAATTGATAATTTTCAATATCTTGACTGACGACGATCAACTTGACTCATCTGGCAGGCTTCCGTAGGTTCGCGGCGACTGTTCAGGGGGCGTAAACCATGGCTCATGAACCCGATCCAGACAGGCTGCGCGCGCTTGAGGCGAAGCTTGAAAAGGTGAAGGACGCCAAGGCGAAACCCGCAGGAACGGGCAAGGATTTTTCGCAGGCCGAAGTTGCCTGGCGGATGGTGATAGAGCTGACCTCGGGCATCATGATCGGGGGCGGCATCGGATACGGGCTGGACTATCTGTTCGGAACGAAACCCATCCTGCTGGTGATCTTCATCCTGTTCGGCTTCGCCGCCGGCATCCGCACCGTCATCGGCACCGCCCGTGACATGCAGGAGCGCCAGTTGCGGGCTCAGTCAAAGACAAAGGCGGACCCGCCCGCCGGAACCGAAGGATGACAGACGTGGCCGAGACCGGTTTTGCAATTCACCCGATGGACCAGTTCATCGTGAAGCCGATCTTCCGCGAGATCGAACCGGGCACATGCGTGCCGGCAGAGGACATCTACGAAGGCTGCATCAAGTGGTATGAAATTACCAATGTGACGGTCTGGATGGCCTTGGCGGTGCTCGCGATCGTCGCGCTGATGGTCTTCGGCTCGGCCGGCCGCGCCACGATTCCCTCGCGCATCCAGTCGGTCTGCGAGATGATCTACGGCTTCATCTACAAGATGGTCGAGGATGTGACCGGCCATGACGGGGTCAAGTACTTCCCCTATGTCATGACCCTGTTCCTTTTCATCCTGTTCTCGAACCTGCTCGGCCTGCTGCCAATGAGCTTCACCACCACGAGCCACGTTGCCGTGACCGTGACCCTTGCGCTGCTGGTGTTCCTCGGCGTCACGATCCTTGGCCTTGTGAAGAACGGCATCGGGTTCCTCGGCATGTTCTGGGTGTCGTCGGCGCCGCTGGCGCTGCGCCCGGTGCTGGCCATCATCGAGGTGATCTCGTACTTCGTGCGCCCGGTCAGCCACTCCATTCGTCTTGCGGGCAACTTGATGGCTGGTCACGCCGTTATGAAAGTGTTCGCAGGCTTTGCCTCGATGGCCGTGATCTCGCCTGTGGCAGTGGGTGCCGTGACCGCGATCTATGGTCTGGAACTGCTGGTGGCCGTCGTTCAGGCCTATGTCTTCACCATTCTGACCTGCGTCTATCTGAAAGACGCGGTGGGCGGCGCCCACCACTAAGGTCCGAACCTCAACCCTCTCAATTCGAATTCCAAAGGAGACGAACAATGGAAGCTGAAGTCGCACAACTCGCGCTCATGGGCAAATACATCGGCGCCGGTCTGGCTGCCATCGGTCTGGGCGGCGCCGGTATCGGCGTGGGCAACATCGCTGGCAACTTCCTGGCTGGCGCACTGCGTAACCCCTCGGCCGCTCCGTCGCAAACCGCGAACCTCTTCGTCGGCATCGCGTTTGCCGAAGCTCTGGGCATCTTCTCGTTCCTGATCGCCCTGCTGCTGATGTTCGCCGTCTGATCCTGACGCGTCTCATCTTCTCGGCCGGGCGGGCGTTTCGCTCCCCGGCCAAGTGCTTGACGAACGTAAGGAAACGAAATGGCGACCGAAGCGCATGAAGCGGCGGCAGGTGCGGCGGCCCATGGGGCCGGGCAGTCTGCAGGCATGCCGCAGCTCGACACCACGACCTATATTAACCAGATCGTCTGGTTGCTGGTCGCGCTTGTCGTGATCTACCTTGTGCTGCGGCTTGTGGCGCTGCCCCGGATCGGGGGAGTGCTGGCCGAGCGTAGCAGCACCATCACCAAAGACCTCGCGGCAGCTGAAGAGCTGAAGCAGAAGGCGGTCGCCGCGGAGAAAGCCTATAACGAGGCGCTGGCCAAAGCCCGCGACGAGGCGGGCAAGATCGTGGCCAAGGCCAAGGCCGAAATCCAGGCGGATCTTGATGCCGCAACCGCCAAGGCGGATGTGGAAATCGGTGCCAAGGTGGCTGAATCCGAGGCCCGTATCGCCGAAATCCGTGCCGGCGCGCTTGACAGCGTGACCGAAGTTGCCAAAGACACCGCGAAAGAAATCATCGCGGCCCTTGGTGGCAAAGCGGATGCCCGCAGCGTGACCGCCGCGGTCAATGCCCGGCTGAAAGGGTGATCATGATGAAGAAAATCAGCCTCATCACCCTCGCGACCCTTCTGGCCAACCCGGCGTTTGCCGCCGAGGGCCCGTTCGTGTCGCTGCGCAACACGAACTTCATCGTGCTGCTGGCCTTCATCGTGTTTGTCGGCATCCTGCTTTACGCAAAGGTTCCGGCCAAGCTGGGCGCCATGCTTGACGCTCGTGCGGCCCAGATCAAGGCAGAGCTGGCCGAAGCACGCACGCTGCGTGAAGAAGCCCAAGCTATCCTCGCTTCTTATGAAAAGAAGTCGAAAGAGATGCTCGAGCAATCGGAGCGTATCGTCGAAGGCGCCAAGGCCGAAGCGCAGGCTGCTGCCGCTGCGGCCAAGGATGATCTGAAGGTTTCGATCGCGCGCCGTCTGGCCGCGGCCGAAGAGCGGATCGCCTCTGCCGAAGCCTCAGCTGTGCGCGAAGTGCGCGAGCGCGCCGTGGACGTGGCGATTGCTGCTGCCGCCGATGTGCTGGCCAAGCAGTCCACCGCCGAAACCGCTGCCGCCTCCATCGACGCGGCGATCGATCAGGTTGCGGCCAAACTGCACTGATCCGGTTGAACGATCCAGAAGGCCCCGATTCAGACCGGGGCTTTCTGCATTTCAGCGGTTACGCTCGTGCTCGATACGCTGGCGGGCGATGGCCTCGTTCCGCTCGGACTTTGCCTGTTCCTGCAGCGCCTCCTCGACATAATCCATGTGGGCGCCGATCGCCGCGCGGGCGCCGGACGGATCGCGCGCCTGGATCGCGCGGTTGATCGCGCGGTGCTGATCCAGAAGCATGTCGCGAGTCATGCGGTTCCGGAACATCATTTGCCGGTTGTAGAACACACCCTGGCGCAGCAGGTCGAACATCGACCGCATCATGTGCAGCATGATGACGTTATGGCTCGCCTCTATGATCGACATGTGGAACTGCGCATCCAGCGCCGCCTCGTCTGACGGATCGCGCTTCTGATGCGCGGCTTCCATCTTGGCAAAGATCGTCGCGATCACTTCGAGGTCGGTGTCCGACCCCACGCGGGCGGCGCGTTCGGCGGCCAACCCCTCAAGGTCGCGGCGAAAGGCGATGTAGTCCTCCACAGCCTCGTCATGGCTGGAGAAGAGTTCGATCAGGGCAGGGGAAAAGGCGTTGCCCAGAACCTCGGCCACAAAGGCCCCTGCACCGGGACGGGTGACAAGCAACCCCTTGGCCTCCAGCACCTCCAGCGCCTCGCGCAGCGAGGGGCGCGACACGCCCAGACGTTCGGCCAGATCGCGCTCTGCCGGAAGCCGCTCACCAGGGCGCAGGATGCCGCGCAGGATCAACAATTCGATCTGGCGGGACACGGATTGAGATAGCTTCTCGGCGCTGATGCGTTGGTAGGGCATGCGTTCCTCCCGCGTTTGGTCAAGAAATATGACCGACGGAAGCGGTTCGCAACGCAAAAGGGGCGCACCTTGCGATGCGCCCCCTGCAATCCTGTGGACGGATCACTGCATCGGGATGATGTTGATCTCGACGCGGCGGTTCTGTGCGCGGCCCTCGGGGGTCATGTTCGTGGCGATCGGCTGCGACTCGCCGCGACCAAAGGCGGTCAGGCGGTTGGGATGCACGCCTCCTGCCGAGATCACATCGCGCACTGCACCAGCGCGACGTTCCGAAAGCGACTGGTTGAACGACGCATCGCCGGTCGAGTCGGTGTGGCCGATGACCTCAACCCGGCTATTCGGGTAGCGTTGCAGGTTCTGTGCCAGCGTGAACAGGTTCTGCTGCTGTGCCGGCAGCACAGTGTAGCTGTTGGTGGCGAACAGCACGTCCTGCGCCATGGTCACCGTCAGGCTGTTGCCGTTGTTCTGCACGGTTGCGCTGCTGCCCATCTGCCGACGCAGTTCAGCCGCCTGGGCATCAAGGGACGAGCCGATTGCGCCGCCGAGCGCGGCGCCAACCGCAGCCCCCGCCAGCCCGCGTGCGAGCTGATTGCTGCCCGAGTTCGCCCCAAGCACACCGCCGACCACAGCACCAGCAAGGGCGCCACCCTTGGTGCGGGCATTTGGGTCTTCAAATTCGGTCGGATTGACGCAGCCTGCAAGCAACGCCATGGCGGCCAGACCGCCGATCAGTTTCGTCTGCAATTTCATTCCATTGCCTCGCCAGAACACATGCGCCTGCCGCGCACCTTGGCGGCCGTTATATCAGGATTTGAGGCTGATGGAATTTGCAACACAGATTCTGGCAGGTTTTTGCGCATCACGAATGGATGAGGGTGGCGTCATTGCTGTCACGGCGCGCGGCTTCCCAGGCAAGGATCGCGCGCTTGACGGGCAGCCCCCAATGGTAGCCAGCCAGAGCGCCCGATTTGCGCAGGGCACGGTGACAGGGGATCAGATAGCTGATCGGGTTGCGCCCGACCGCCGTACCCACCGCGCGCACCGCCGCGGGATGGCCGATGGCCTCGGCGATGTCGGAATAGGTGGTGACATGGCCTGATGGCACGTTGAGCAAGGCCTCCCAGACCTTGATCTGGAAGGGGGCGCCGATCAGCACGAGCGCGGCTTCACCGGTGTCGCCAAAGGCCGCGTTTGCCCAGGGGCGCAGGGTTTCCGGGTCTTCGATGAATTGCGCGGCGGGCCAGCGTCCGGTCAGGTCCTGCATCACCGCGTCTTCGCCCTGTTCGGCGGCAAAACCGATGCCGCAGATGCCCCGATCCGTACCCATGACCAGCGCCGGGCCAAAGGGGCTGTCAAACCAGCCGTGCCGGATCGTCAGGCCTTCGCCTGCCCGGCCGAACTCGCCGGGCGTCATGGCCTCCCACCGCAGGAACAGGTCGTGTAGCCGCCCGCCGCCCGAAAGCCCGGTAGCAAGCGTGGTTTCCAGAACCGAGTGCCGCTCGGCCAGCAGGCGCTTTGCGTGGTCAAGTGTCAGATACTGCTGATAGCGCTTTGGGCTGACCCCCACCCATTGCGAGAAGAGGCGCTGGAAATGCGCCACGCTCATCCCCATGCGCCCAGCGAGGTCATCGAGCGTCAATCCCGCGCCGCCGGCGTCGATCTCGCGCAAGGCGCGGGCGATGACACGGTAGTGGTAGGCTTGGCTCTGGTCGGTCATGGCGGGTCCTGGCAATGGCTTCCACGCAACAATAGGCGCCAAAGGCCTGCAGTTCGACCCGGAACCTGCGGCTTCGCTTGGCAGGCTGCGGGCACCGGGCTAGGAAGCGCCATGGCCCGTCAGCTTGATTATCATACGATCCGCGCGATCTTTACCCGCTTTCAAAAGCAGGAGCCCGAACCGAAGGGTGAGCTTCATCACGTCAATGCCTATACGCTTCTGGTGGCGGTCGCGCTGTCGGCGCAGGCGACCGATGCCGGGGTGAACAAGGCCACGCGTCCCCTGTTTGCCACCGTGGACACCCCGCAAAAGATGCTGGATCTGGGTCTCGAAGGGCTGACCGAGGCCATCAAGACGATCGGGCTTTTTCGCCAGAAGGCGAAGAACGTGATCCGGCTTTCAGAGATTCTGGTCGAGCAGTACGGGGGCGAAGTGCCGTCCAGCCGCGCAGCACTGCAGTCGCTTCCCGGTGTCGGGCGCAAGACTGCGAATGTGGTGCTGAACATGTGGTGGCATGTCCCCGCCCAGGCGGTCGACACCCATATCTTCCGCCTTGGCAACCGAACCGGCATCTGTCCGGGCCGCGACGTCGAGGCCGTCGAGCGCGCGATCGAGGACAATATCCCCGCCGAATTCCAGCAGCACGCGCACCACTGGATGATCCTGCACGGACGATATATCTGCACCGCACGCAAACCCCGTTGCCCGGACTGCCTGATCCGGGACCTATGCCCATTCGAGGATAAGACCGCATGAAGAAGTTCCAGGTTGTCGGCATCGGCAACGCCATGGTCGATGTTCTGGCCCATGCCGAAGATGCGTTCCTTGACGCGAACGGTATCGGCAAGGGCATCATGCAGCTGATCGACATGGATCGTGCGGTCGCTCTTTATGACCGGATCGGCCCCGCGCGCGAGATCTCGGGCGGATCGGCGGCGAACACGATCGCAGGGGTCGCGGCCCTTGGTGGACGCACCGCCTATGTCGGCAAGGTCAAGGATGATCAGTTGGGTCGCATCTTCGCCCACGACCTGCGCGCCCAGGGCGCGGTCTACGAGACGGCCTTCGCGCCCAAGGACAGCGCGCAGGAAACCGGACGCTGCATCGTTCTGGTAACCCCCGATGGCGAACGGTCGATGAACACCTATCTCGGCTGGTCAGAGTTCCTGAGCCCTGCCGATATCGACGACAGCCAGATGGCCGACACCGACTGGATCTATCTCGAAGGCTATCGCTTCGACGGGCCGGAAAGCCATGCAGCCTTCGCGAAAGCGATCGACGCTTGCAAGTCGGCGGGCGGTCGGGCCTCTGTCACGCTGTCGGATCCGTTCTGCGTTGAACGCCACCGTGACGCGTTTCGCCGCATGATCCGCGAGGATCTGGATCTGTTGTTCGCCAATCGGGCTGAGTTGATCTCGATGTACCAGACCGCCGACCTCGACGGTGCCTTGAAGGCCGCCGTGGCCGATGTTGGCATCGTGGTCTGCACCGAAGGGGATCGTGGCGCGCATGTGCTGGCCGAAGGGCAGCACTGGCAGGTGCCGGCGGTGCCTACGAAGATCATCGATGCGACCGGAGCAGGCGACCTGTTCGCCGGGGCCTTCCTCTG
The DNA here is from genome assembly GCF_007859075.1 of Gemmobacter aquaticus. Lineage (GTDB taxonomy): Bacteria > Pseudomonadota > Alphaproteobacteria > Rhodobacterales > Rhodobacteraceae > Gemmobacter > Gemmobacter aquaticus. Next base: position 89,536 of record NZ_VOAK01000024.1, on the reverse strand, counting down.
GGGGCTGACAAATGGCTATGGCTATGAACGCGCGGCGCGCATGGGCAACCTTGCGGCATCCGAGGTCATCAGCCACATCGGCGCCCGCCCCGAGGCGGACCTTCGCGCGCTGTTCCGGGCCCAAGGACTGATCTGATCCGTCAGGGATTTTTGGGTATTTGACGCCAAGAGGAAGAAGCGCACGACTTGCTGCTTCCTCTTGGCAAAAATACCCATGCCACAGCCCCACCAGGCGGGCGGCCAAAGATCAGCGGACCGGCTCCATCACCGCGTCTTTCAGCCGGCAGTCGCGGATCACATCGGGGCCGCAACGTCGGGGGTCGAGCGCGCGGGTCAGGCAGATCCGCACTTCTTGCACCATGCCCTCATCGCAGGTGACGGTGATCTGATCACGTTCAAGGCCGGGGTTTGCCTCAAGGAATGCGCTTTCCACCACCTCGGCAGGCAACTCCAGCCGTTCTGTGATCTGCGAGAAGACCGGCGGGATCGTAAGGGCCTCATAGGCCTGCCGCATGGTCTTGTAATAGGTCCGCGGGGCAAGTCCTGCGCATCGTCCATGCTTTTTCCACTGATACCAGGCAAGGCCTCCGTCGCCCATGATATCAGCCATGGACGCACTGTCGGCGCGCGAAGGATCGCGCTCAGAGGTGCGGCAGTAAGACGGCCAGCCGCCCTCTTCGAACTGTGGCCACAGACCGTGGAGGGTGAAGGTGCGACCTTCGCCCGCGTCACATTCGGGCGCGCGTCGGGCATCGCCTTCCAGCGCGCACCAGTTGGGTGACCAGCTGAGCGAGAGGACATAGTAGTGAAAGTCACCGGCCCGCTCTCCCTCGGCGTGGGCCGCAGGCGCCAGAAGGGCGATGGCAGCGGCCAAGGCGAATGCACGCATTTTCTCTTTCCCCCGTAGCGATTCCGCTTTATAAGCCGCCCTGACTTCCCCCCAAAAAGCGGAAATCGCAGCCGGACTGGCTGCAGCCGTTTTCCCGGCGCGGGAGAGATTTGTAAAGGAGAGATCCTCATGTCGAAACCGCTGATGGCCAGAGCCACCGCCGTCTGGCTGGTGGACAACACAACGCTCAGCTTCAAGCAGATCGCAGATTTCTGCGGCATGCATGAGCTTGAGGTGCAGGGCATTGCCGACGGCGATGTGGCTGCCGGGGTGAAGGGCTTCGATCCTGTGGGCAACAACCAGTTGGACGCGATCGAAATCGAGCGGGGTCAGAAAGATCCTCTCTACAAGCTGCGTCTGAAGTTCAATGCCGCCGCCGTGGGCGAAGACAAGCGCCGGGGCCCGCGCTACACGCCGCTCTCCAAGCGCCAGGACCGGCCGAACGCAATCCTGTGGCTGGTCAAGTTCCATCCGGAGCTGTCGGACGGCGCCATTGGCAAGCTGGTTGGCACCACCAAGCCGACGATCCAGGCCATTCGTGAGCGCACTCACTGGAACATCCAGAACATGCAGGCCATCGACCCGGTTGCGCTCGGCCTCTGCCGCCAGTCGGAACTCGACGCCGCAGTCCAGGCTGCTGTCCGCAAAAAGGCAGCCGAGGGCGGCGTGATGTCGGATGACGAGCGCCGCAAGCTGGTGAGCACCGAACAGTCGCTCGGCATGTCGACCGAACCGAAGTTGCCGGACAGCCTTGCCGGACTTGACGCCTTTACCGAGGTCGAGAAGGAAGAAAATCCGGCCGATTATTCGGACGCCGAGAGCTTCTTCAATCTGCCGCATGGCGACGACGAGGAAGAGGACGACGATCACCGCTGATCGTTCGCGCCGCGCATTGACAAGCCCCGGACATTCGTCCGGGGTTTTTCGTTTCATGATGTCTTCAGGGTGTGGCCGCGATCCTGCCTGCGATGCACCGATTTGTTTGCGGGCTGAAGCGGACTGTCCGCGGTAGCGATGCCGCTAGGGCTTGTCTTGATCGATGCACATGCCGTGCGGAGGCCGAATGTCCACGGCGACTATGGTACTTTTAGCCATTTCCTCAGGGTCATGGCTTTCGAGGTAATCAAGCAAGTCGAGCTCACATTCACAGAGCTCTTTCTGCAGTAACAGAAGTCGTTCCGAGTCGCTCATGATCGGCACCATTTGGAATTCTTGCAAGATGTCCAGCTTTGAAGGCCGCGTTCCCGCAGGATAGGCGTTTGCCTTTAGGGCATTATACCGACGATCGATGAACCCAGGATTAACAAGATGGGCAAGTTTAAGGGATGTGAATTGTTACCGAAACAAAAATACTTAACATAATGAAAAGAATGAATAAAAGTTCAAACTTTGCTTGCCATGACTGCGCAAGTCGGCCTAGGTTCTCTCATCCCCTGCGTGCAATGATTGAGAAAGGGCCAATGCACTTGACCCCAATTCATTCATTTTATGAGCGTCGGAATATTATTGTCGACCTGTGGGGGCGAATCCAGGATTCTATCCTGAATCCCGATATCAGCTATGCGCAAGCCCTGGAAATGGAAGCCGAGGTCGCGCGTTGGTTCGCTGAGTTCGAGAGCGCTCTCGCCCATCTCGACTGCGGGTTGCGCAGCGCCGAGGAAGCGATGATGCTGACGGTTCTTGGCGAGTTGCTCGAAGGGGTTGAGGCGACGGCGCACGCGTTGCTCAATGCAAAGTTCGATGCGAAGTGATCGCGGAGTTCAGCGGACCCGACTCCGCAATGGTAGGGTGGCCCCGCTCGACTTTTCTTCGGGCAGGTATTGATCCGAAACCCCGCACCGGGCCGGTCTTGGATTTGTTTGAGACACTGGTGACCCCGGAAGGATTCGAACCTTCGACCTGCCGCTTAGGAGGCGGCCGCTCTATCCCCTGAGCTACGAGGCCGGACCAGCGTCCCTTTCATGCTTGGAAACGCCGCGCGGTGCAATAGCAACTCGCATCAACCTTTATCGTGCTGAACGGGGGTTCAGGGGTGAAGGGGGGAGTGAATTTTGGCCCACACTCCCCCCATCGATCCTTCGCGCCAGTTGAGAGCTTAGATGGCGCGCTGGAGTCCTGATAGCGCTAACATTAGCAGTATTTCTGCACTTGGACAAGCCCTTTCTTTGGCGCTAACAATGGGACGTCCGCAAGTGAAAGGCGACCCAGTGACCAAAGCCCCCGCCCCCGATCCCCGACGTACATTGACGCTTCGCGACGTGTCCGAGGCATCGGGTGTCAGCGAGATGACGGTCAGTCGCGTCTTGCGTAACCGGGGCGATGTCTCGGATGCCACGCGCGAAAAGGTGCTGCTGGCAGCGCGTTCCCTTGGCTACGTGCCAAACAAGATCGCAGGCGCCCTTGCCTCGCAGCGGGTGAACCTGGTGGGTGTCATCATCCCCTCGATGTCGAACATGGTGTTCCCTGAGGTGATGATGGGCATTTCCGACACGCTAGAGGATACCGGGCTGCAACCTGTCGTCGGCATCACCAACTATTCGCCCGAACGCGAAGAGGCGGTGCTCTACGAGATGCTGAGTTGGCGCCCATCGGGGATCATCATCGCCGGTCTGGAACATTCGCCTGCTGCGCGGGCCATGCTGGAAAGCGCAGGGATTCCGATTGTCGAGATCATGGACATCGACGGCGATCCGGTGGACAGCGCAGTAGGCATCTCGCACCGACGTGCCGGGTTGCAGATGGCCGAGGCGATCATCACCGCTGGCTATCGCCATATCGGGTTCCTTGGCACCAAGATGCCCGACGACCACCGTGCCCGCAAACGGCTGGAGGGCTTCCGCGAGGGTCTGGCCAAGGCCGGGCTCACCGTCGAGGACGAGGAATACTATCGCGGCGGCTCGGCCCTACTGAAGGGGCGCGAGATGACAGAGGCGATCCTGAAACGCTCGCCCCAACTCGATTTCCTGTATTACTCGAACGACATGATCGGGGCGGGTGGACTTCTGTGGTGCCTTGATCGCGGGATCGATGTGCCGGGCCAGGTGGGCCTTGCCGGGTTCAACGGGGTTGAACTGCTCGATGGTCTGCCCAGAAGGCTTGCCACCATGGACGCCTGCCGGCGCGAGATCGGCATTCATGCGGCCGAGATCATCGCAGGCAAGCGCCCGTCCGGTGTGATCGGAGGGGAGAGGATCGAGTTGTTCCCGATCCTTCAGCCCGGCGACACCATCCGCAAGGTCTGATGCCGCCGGCGCAGGATCAGTAGATCAGGCCGTCAAACACGCCATGGACGCCTGCGGGCGTGGTCAGTTGCGTGCCCTTGCCCTGCGCCGTGGCATACGAGTTGATGGCGTTGTAGGTGCCCGGGCCGAACGAGCCGTCGATGCCGCTGGTGTAGTAGCCCTGCGCCGCCAGCTTCTGTTGGATGCGCTTGCGGTCGGTGCTGCTATAGGCGTTGAAGGCCGTGGCCACCGGCGAGGAATAGATCGGCGAGACATAGGCCGCCTGCGTCGGGCGATAGGTCGGGCGCGGCTGATAGGCGGGCCGGGTCGAGGCATAGACCGGGGCGGGCTGCACGAAGGAATAGCTGGGGGCATAGCCCGTGCCCTGTGCGATCTTGGCCTGACGGTTGGTGTTGATCGACTTGATCACCTGCTGGGCCACGATGGTCGCCGCCACGCCTTTGAGGAAGTTCTTCTCGTTGCGGCCCAGTGCTTGTGCCGGGGCGAGGGTGGACAGCGTGACCCCAAGTGCGACGATGCCGGTGATCCCGGCTTTGGCGAGTTTCGAGGTGCGGAGGTTCGACAGCATGTGATGCCCTTTCGGTTGCGGTTTCGCTGGGAGGACAGATGCGGGTTTTCACGCTGTCAGGCAAAAACCCCGGCTTGATATCTGATAACAGCGGCGATCTGCGGCCCGTTTCCTGACGTTTTCGTGCGGTTCGGGGCTTCCTCCCTATACAGGCGCCGCAGTTTGCGTTAGGCGCGGGGCGAGGCTCCGATGATTCCGGGCAGCGACGGGGTGGGAGACCCGGCTGCGCAGGGGAAGGGTGGGCCGTCATGGGCAAGACGCCCCCACATTGGAACAGACATGACCGAGTTGAATATCGCGGCCCCGCTCGCAGCGGCGCTTGCCGCCAAAGGCTATGAATCGCTTACCCCCGTGCAAGAGGCCGTTCTGGCCCCGGAACTGATCGGCCGCGACGCGCTGGTTTCGGCGCAGACAGGGTCGGGCAAGACCGTGGCCTTTGGCCTCGCCATGGCGCCCGAGGTACTGGGTGGCACGGATATCCTGAAACCTGCCGAGGCCCCGCTGGCCCTGATCATCGCGCCGACGCGCGAGTTGGCCCAGCAGGTCGCGCGCGAACTGGAATGGCTCTACGCCGAGGCCGGTGCCCAGATCGCCACCTGCGTGGGCGGCATGGACTATCGCACCGAACGCCGGGCGCTTTCGTTTGGCGCGCATATCGTGGTCGGAACACCCGGCCGTCTGCGGGACCATATCGAGCGCGGTAGCCTCGATATGTCGCTTCTGCATGTTGCGGTTCTGGACGAGGCGGACGAAATGCTGGATCTGGGCTTTGCCGAGGATCTGGAGTTCATCCTGGGCTCGGCCCCGGCGGAACGTCGCACGCTGATGTTCTCGGCCACCGTGCCGAAAGAGATCGAAAAGCTTGCCGCCACCTTCCAGCGTGATGCCGTGCGCCTGCAGACGCAGGGTGAGGCGCGCCAGCATGGCGACATCGAATACCGCGCGATCAACATCACCCCGCGCGACCGCGAGCACGCCATCTTCAACGTGCTGCGCTTTTACGAGGCGCAGACCGCCATCGTCTTCTGCAAGACGCGGATGAACGTGAACCACCTGCTGGCCCGCATGGGCAACCGCGGCTTCCAGGTCGTGGCGCTGTCGGGCGAGCTGTCGCAGTCGGAACGCATGCATGCGCTGCAGGCGCTGCGTGACGGCCGCGCGCGGGTCTGCATCGCGACCGACGTGGCCGCGCGTGGCATCGACCTGCCGGGGCTGGAACTGGTGATCCATGCCGACCTGCCCTCAAACAGCGAGACACTTCTGCACCGTTCCGGCCGGACGGGGCGCGCAGGCAAGAAGGGCACTTCGGTTCTGATCGTGCCACCGTCGGAGTTCCGCAAGGCGACGCGCCTTCTGCAAGGGGCGAAGGTCGTGGCGGAATGGGGCAAGGCCCCTTCGGCCGAAGAGGTGCAAGAGCGTGATGACGCCCGCCTGATGGAGTTGCCGCTTCTGACGGACCGTCCGGGAGAGGAGGCAGCACTCGCCGCCCAACTCGTCGAACGCTATGGCGCCGATCACATGGCCGCAGCATTTGTGCGCCTTTGGCGCGAAGGGCGTTCTGCCCCCGAGGTTCTGCATGACGCCGTGATGCCGACGCAGGCGGCACCGTCAGCCCCGCGCGACCGCAATGCCTTTGGCGAAGCGGAATGGTTCCTTCTGTCGGTCGGCCATGAAGGTCGGGCCGAGGCGCGTTGGCTTCTGCCCAAGATCTGCGACGCCGTTGGCATCACCAAGGCCGAGATCGGCGCCATCCGCGTGCAGCAGACGGTGACCTTTGTGCAGGTGGCCAAGACCGTCTCCGGCAAGATCGCCGACCGGATCGAACTTGAGCCCGGCCTGACCATGGACCGCGTCGAAGGCGAGCCGCAATTTGGCCGCCCCGAGCGCAGCTTCGACCGTGGGCCACGCCCTGAGCGTGCCGAGCGTGCGCCGCGTCGCGAGGATCGCGGGGATCGTCCGGCATACACCCCCAAACCGTCGCGCTTTGTCGAGGATGAGGGCGCAGCCCCCGCGCCACGCAAACCCTATACCCCGCGTGAAGACGGCGACCGCAAGCCTTACGCCAAGCGTGAAGACGGGGACCGCAAGCCCTATGCCAAGCGCGAAGATGGCGACCGCAAACCCTACGCCAAGCGTGAGGATGCCCCGCGTTCGCCCTATGCCAAGCGCGAGCGGGACTATCCCGCCCGTCCCGAGGGTGCGGAATCCGAAAAGCGCAGCTACAAGCCGCGCGAAGTTGCCCCGATGAAGCGTGCGCCCCGCGACGCGGCAGCCGAGGCCCCGCGCAAGCCCTGGGTCAAACGCGACGAGGCCGCCGAGGCCCCGCGCAAGACCTATGCGCCGCGCGGCGATGGCCCCGAAGGTGGTGATCGCAAACCGCGCTGGAAGGCCGATGACCGCGCCGACAAGGGCGGCAAGCCCGCCTCAAAGTCGGCAGGCTTCAAGTCGCATGGCGGTGGCAAGGACAAGCCGGGTCGCGCTGCCGGGACCAAGTCGCACAAGGCCGAAGGCAAGACCTTTGCGGCCAAGCCCGCGCGCGCCAAACCCGCGCCGCGCCCGGTCGATGCGCGCGACACCTCCAAGCGGTTCACGCCGCCCAAGAAGTGATCGAGCTTAAGGCGTGATCGATTGACATGATGCGAAAAGGGGGCCGCCAGGCCCCCTTTTTCATGTCGGGATCAACGCCTTGATTCCCGCCACGTGGCTTGCACTGGCGGCAAGGCTGTCCTCGGTCAGGGCGCGGACCTCGGCAAGCAGGCTCTCGGGCGGTGCGATGCGGTCGATCAGGCCCCAGGCAAGCGCCTCGGGCGCCTCGATCTTCTGTCCGGCCATCAGGATCATCTTGGCCCGCGCCGGCCCCACGAAGGCCGCGAGGCGGGTGGGATCTGATGGCTGGGGCAGGAAGCCCAGCTTCATCACCGGGTAGAAGAACTTCGCCCCCGGCACGGCAATTCGCAGATCGCAAGCCAGGGCCATGCCCATCGCACCCCCGGCCAGTGTGCCGTTCAACGCGGCCACGGTCAGGCAGGGCAGGGCGGCGATGGCACCCGACAGACGTTCCCAGAGACCCGAGGTTGCAAGCCCGGCCCTTGCCTCATCAAGGTCGGCACCGGCGGAGAAGACCTTGCCCACCCCGGTCAACACCAGCGCCCGAGCACCCTCGGCTCCTGCGCGTTCTGCGATGCCAGCCAGTTCGTCCAGCATGGCGCCGGTCAGCGAATTGGCCTTCTCGGGGCGGTTCAGCGTGACGGTCCAGAGGCCGCCTTCAATCCGAAGTTCGATCATTGCAGTCCCATCCTGCGGCGGATCGCCTCATCCCGCAGGCGGATTTCCTGGCCGCGAAATTCCTCGGCATCGGGGCCGCACATCCACAAAAGCGCCCGTGCCGGCCAGTCGGGCGGGATATGGTCGGCCAGCGTCAGCTGGCTGACCGGGTTGATACCGGATGCCTTGATCCTGACCTGCATCTCGGTCGCGACGGTGCCGGGAGAAAGGCCCATGACACGCAGCCAATGCCCTTCCTCGGCGTGCAGCGACTGCATCAGCATTGCAGCCCCGGCCTTGGACGCGGAATAGGCGCTCCAGCCCTCATAGGGGGTGGTGGCCGCGCCTGACGATACCGTGAGGATCGTGCCTTCGCCCTGGCCTTTCATCACGGGAAGGGCCGCGCGGATGCCATGAAAAACACCGGTCAGGTTGATCTCGATCAGCCTTGCCCAGGCGGTGGGGTCCACTTCGGCGATGCGGGCGATCGGGTCGATGACACCTGCATTGTTCACCAGCACATCAAGCCGACCCCAGGCGACAACCACACGGTCCACCGCCTCGGACACCGACCGCCAGTCGGCGACATCGCAGGGTACCGCAAGCGCTTGCGGCCCGATCTCTGCCGCCAGCGCGGCAATCGCCTCATGGTTGCGCGCCAGAAGCGCCACTTTTGCCCCGGCCCGCGCGAAGATGCGCGCCGTCTCTGCCCCGATGCCCCGGCTTGCGCCAGTGATCGCCACGACCTTGTCCTGCATTCCAGTCCCTGCTTCCCTTGGCCCGGAAAGATTGTTACCTCATTCGGCAACGCTTCGGAAAGCCTTGTGCGCGCGCCTTCAGTATTGGATGCTGCCGCCGGCATTGTACCCAGAAAGGATTGATCATGACCTATATGAAAATGCTGTGCTCGACGGCAGCACTGGCACTGGTGACGGCCAATGTCGCGCTGGCCGAGGTGACGCCCGAGCAGGTCTGGGAAAACTGGAAGTCGCTTTCGACGGCCTATGGCCAGACGGTTACCTCGACCAGCGCCGCGCGCGAGGGCGATGTTCTGGTCGTGCGTGGGCTGAACATCACTTCCAAGAATGCGGATGCCGAGGCCACGGTCACGATCGAGCAGCTGAATTTTGCGGACAAGGGCGATGGCACTGTCGATGTGACGATGTCGGAAACCTCGAACATGGTGATGCGCACCGCTGCGGTCGAAGACGTGCCGGCAACCACGACCACGCTGGATGTTCTGACCCCCGGCTTGCTGGTCAATGCCTCGGGTACGGCCGAGGAGATGCGCTATCAGTTCACCGGCCCCACCATCACGGTGCGGCTTGCCGGAATCGATGCGCCCGACGCGCCGACCGATCTGAAGGTCGAGGGTGTGGTGTCGGGCATGTCCGGCGACTATCTGGTTTCGGGCGCGGCCGACAAGACCATCGCCAGCACCTTCAAGGCGGATGGTCTGTCAGTCGTCATTGCCGGTACCAATCCCGAGGATAGCAGCAAGATTGACGCCAAGGTCGACTTTGCGGGCCTCTCAGGCCAGTCGAACACGGCCACCCGTGGCGACATGAGTGACATGACCGCTGCGTTGAAGGCCGGGGCCGCGATCTCGGGTAGCTTTGCCTATCAAAGCGCCAGCATGGACGTGAAGGCGACAGATGCCACGGGCACCACTTCGCTGACCGGCATCAATGCGGGCGGTGATCTGAACTTCGCGATGGATGCGATGCGTCTGGCCTATGGCGGCACTGCGCGTGAGGCCAGCATGACCGCGAGCGGCCCGCAGATCCCCTTCCCGCAGCTGAATCTGGCCTACAAGGAAGGTGCATTCAACCTTGTGATGCCGGTGTCCAAATCCGACACGCCGGCAGACTTCGGCCTGCTTCTGAAGCTCGTTGACCTGACCGTGTCCAACGAGGTGTGGGATATGCTCGATCCGGGCAAGCAACTGCCGCGCGATCCGGTCTCGGTGGTGCTCGATGCCTCGGGCAAGGCCAAGCTTCTGGTTGATCTGATGGACGAGACGGCGATGACCAACATGGTCGGCACCCCGGGTGAATTGCATGCGCTGACGCTGAACGCCCTGCAAGTGAAGGCCGCAGGGGCCGAGATCACCGGCGATGGCGCGCTGACCTTTGACAACACCGACCTGACCACCTTCAGCGGTGTTCCCGCGCCGACCGGCAACGTGAACCTGAAAGCGGTGGGCCTGAACGGGTTGCTCGACAAGCTGATGGCGATGGGTCTCATTCCGGAAGATCAGATGATGGGCGCGCGGATGATGCTGGGCATGTTCGCCAAGATGGTCGAGGGTGAGCCCGACACCATGACCTCGGCGGTGGAGTTCAAGGACAAGCACCTGTTCGTGAACGGCATGCAGCTGCAATAATCCTGCCCCCTGGCAAGGAACAGGCCGCCCCACGGGGCGGCCTTTCGCATTGGCGCGCGCCATGAGGCTTGCGTATCGTGGGGATGCGACTTAGCTCACGTTCCGCATCAGGCCCGCTTCAGGAAGGACAAACCATGACCGATCTTGCCCGAATGACCGAGGCCCTGCTGGATGCCGCCTTGAAGGCCGGGGCCGAAGCCGCCGATGCGCTTGCAGTGGCAGGCACGTCGCTTGCCATCGACATCCGGCAAGGCAAGCTTGAACAGGCCGAACGCGCCGAGGCGACCGAGCTTGGCCTGCGTGTGCTGATCGGCGGGCGGCAGGCTTGTGTCTCTGTCTCGGACACATCGGCCCGCACGATTGCCGAGGTGGCCGAACGGGCCGTTGCAATGGCCCGCGAAGCTCCGATTGATCCCTTTGCCGGACTGGCGGATTCCGGCCAGATTGCGCGCGGATGGGATCTGGCCGCACTTGAGCTTTGCGATCCGGGCGCCGAGCCAACCGCCGCCGCTCTGGAAGAGGCCGCCCGCGCGGTTGAGGCGGCTGCACTGTCCCGGCCCGGCATCCGGCAGGTCGAGGCGTCAGCCGGTTATGCGCGCCGCCTGATGCATCTGGCCGCGACCAATGGTTTCGCTGGTGGCTATGAGCGCAGCTCGCTGTCGCATTCCGCCGTAGCCTTCACCGGTGAGGGCACCGCGATGGAGCGTGACTATGCGGGCGAGTCGCGCATCCATGCCGCCGACATGCCCTCGGCCGAAAGCATCGGCCAGCTGGCGGCGGACCGCGCGCTGGCGCGGGTGGGCGCACGCAAGCCAAAGACCGGCAGCTATCCGGTGCTTTTTGACGAACGCATCGCGCAAAGCCTGATCGGTCATCTGCTGTCGGCCATCAACGGCGCCTCGATCGCGCGCGGATCAAGCTGGCTGCGTGACGCGCTTGGGGAACAGGTGTTGCCCAAAGGCTTTTCGCTGATCGAGGACCCGCATCGCCCGCGCATCTCTGGTTCGCGCCCCTTTGATGCCGAGGGCTTGCCAACGCAGCGCCGGGCCATCGTCGAGAACGGTATCCTGACCGGCTGGACGCTGGACCTTGCCACGGGGCGCAAGCTTGGCATGCCCTCGACTGCGAATGCCGCGCGCGGCACAACCTCGCCGCCATCGCCCGCCACGTCGAACATCGACCTGACGCCCGGCACAGCGACCCGCAAGCAGTTGATCGGACAGATGGGCACGGGTCTCCTGGTCACCTCGCTGATCGGCTCGACCATCAACCCGACCACGGGCGACTATTCGCGTGGCGCCTCGGGCTTCTGGGTCGAAGATGGCGAGATCACCCATCCGGTGAACGAATGCACCATCGCGGGAAATCTGCGCGCCATGCTGGGATCGCTGATCGCCGCCAACGACGCGCGCGCCCATCTGTCGACCCGCGTGCCGAGCCTTCTGGTGGAAGGGATGATGCTTGCCGGAAGCTGACCTCGCCCTGATCACCGAGGCGGCGCGCGGCGCAGGCCAGATTGCCCTGCGCTACTGGCGGCAGGCGCCGAAGGCATGGGAGAAACCCGGCCTTGGTCCGGTGACCGAGGCCGATCTTGCGGTGAATGACCATCTTCGCACGCTGCTGCTGGCGGCCCGGCCCGATTACGGCTGGCTCTCGGAGGAAGACACGGACAGTGCCGCGCGCCTTTCTGCCAGACGCCTGTTCGTGCTGGACCCGATCGACGGCACCCGTGCTTTCATGGCGGGCGAAGAGACGTTCGCGGTGTCGCTGGCGGTCGTCGAAGCGGGGCGGGCAGTGGCGGGTGCTGTCTACCTTCCAGCGCTGGATCGTCTCTATACGGCGGCGCACAACGGTCCCGCGCTCTTTAACGGAGTGCCGATCAGATGCAGCACTCAGCCGGGGATCGATGGCGCGCGGCTTCTGACGACCGCAGCCGCGCTTGCGCCCGAACATTGGCCCGGCGGGGTCCCCGACCTGAAGCGCAGCTTTCGCGCCTCGCTGGCCTATCGACTGTGCCTTGTGGCCGAAGGGCGCCATGACGGCATGTTGACGCTGCGCCCTGCCTGGGAGTGGGATATCGCGGCAGGCAGCCTGATTGCGGAACGCGCGGGTGCCCAGGTGACGGACCGCCACGGAACTGCGCTGCGGTTCAACCTGGCCCATCCGCAGGCCGAGGGCGTGCTCGCCGCCGCACCGGGCCTGCATGCGGCGCTGATGTCGCGCCTGATCGCGAAATGAAAAGGGCGGCCTTGCGGCCGCCCCGCTGGGTCAATGCGCGGGCAATCAGATCGCGGTCTTGATCCAGTTTTCCAGCGCAGCCTTGGGGGCGGCGCCCACCTTGTTCGACACCACCTGCCCGTCCTTGAACAGGAACAGTGCCGGGATGCCGCGCACGCCCAGAACGGCCGGGCTGTCGGGGTTTTCGTCTACGTTTACTTTCACGATCTTGACCTGACCTGCATATTGCGCGGCCAGTTCTTCCAGGGCCGGGCCGATCTGGCGGCACGGGCCGCACCACTCGGCCCAGAAGTCAACCACGACCGGGATCGGCGACTGGCGGACTTCAGTGTCAAAGGTGGCATCGGTGACGGCAACGGTTGCGGCGCCCATGATCATTCTCCAAGGGAATCTGTCAGGCAGTGAACGTAGGGATGCGACCGGCCCGCGTCAAGCAGTTGCGGCCAACGCATAGCGGACCCCAGCATATCGCATCACTCGGCGGCACCGATCATGGTCGGGGTCTCGGGCGCCAGTTCCTCGAAATCGAAATTGTCCAGCCGCCGCGCGCGTTTGCCTGCCTTCTCGGCGCTGATGCGGATCTCGTCCAGATCGCGCGCGGCCAGTCCGAAATGCCGGTCGAGGTTCGATACGCGGTCGCCAAGCCGTTCGACATCCTTGTAAAGTTCGGCAAGCTCCTTGCGGATCGCCCCGGCCTGCTCCCGCATCCGGGCGTCTTTCAGCACGGCCCGCATGGTATTGAGCACCGCCATGCAGGTGGTGGGCGATACGATCCAGACCTTGGCGGAAAATCCCTCGCGCACCAGATCGGGGAAGTTGGCGTGCAGCTCGGCATAGACCGCCTCTGAGGGCAGAAACATCAGCGCCCCGTCGGCGGTCTCGCCTTCCAGAATATACCGTTCGGCAATGGCGCGGATATGGCCGCGCACCGACTGGCGCAGCAGGCGCGCAGCCATATCGAGGTCGGGCTGGGTTTGCGCCCGGCGCAGTGCCTCATATGCCTCAAGCGGGAACTTGGAATCGACGACGATAGGCCCCGGCGGGTTCGGCAGGTGGATCAGGCAATCCGCCCGCCGCCCGTTCGAGAGCGTGGCCTGCATCGTGTAACTGTCAGACGGCAGGGCCTTTAGCACAATGTCATGCAGTTGGATCTCGCCAAAGGCGCCGCGTGTCTGCTTGTTCGACAGGATATCCTGCAACGACAGCACATTGCCCGAGAGTTTCTCGATGTTGGCCTGTGCGCGGTCGATGGTTTCCAGCCGCTGGTGCAGATCGCCAAGGGATCGCGCGGTGCGCAGGGCTGAACCTTGCAGGCTTTCGCCCATCTGTCGCTGAACCTCGGCCAGCCGCTGTTCCATCACCTGTAGCATTGCGGTCTGGGAGTGGGCCTGCGCCTCGGACACATGATGCAGACCACCGGCGAGCCGCTCTTGCCCATCGGCCAATGCCTGCACCCGCTGGCCAAGCCAGCCCATCTCTTGCGCAAGCGGCAATGCAGCTCGACCTGCCGCGCGCAGGATCATCACAAGCAGAAGCAGGATCAACGCGATGACGCCAGCGACGGCCAGCACCGCAGGGTCATTCCACGCAAGGTCCAGGCTGCCGATCCGGATCATCGCCGACCGAAAAGCCGCTCGATGTCGGCAAGGCTCAGCTCGACATAGGTGGGACGGCCGTGGTTGCACTGGCCCGACAGCGGCGTGGCCTCCATCTCGCGCAGCAATGCGTTCATTTCCTCCGCGCGCATCTGCCGGCCAGACCGGACCGAGCCATGACAGGCCATCCGGCTGAGAACCGCGTCGATGCGCCCGCGCAGCCGGTCAGAGGCGCCCAGATCTGCCAGATCGTCAACGATGTCGCGGATCAGCGCGCCCGCGTCGATCTGGCCCAGCACGGCAGGCACCTCTCGCACGGCAATGGCGCCGCCGCCGAATGGCTCGATCACCAGACCAAGCCCGGCCAGATCGTCGGCAAGGTCCAGAAGGCGCGCGGCATCGGGTGGAGAAAGCTCGACAATATCAGGGATCAGCAGGGCCTGTGCGGCGATGCCAGACCCTGCGGCCTGCGCCTTCAGACGCTCATAGACCAGACGTTCGTGCGCGGCATGCTGATCGACAAGGACAATGCCCTTGGCGGTTTGCGCGATGATGTAATTCTCATGCACCTGTGCGCGGGCCGCGCCCAACGGGCGGTCTGTCAGATCGGGTGCAGGTTCGGCAACCGCCTCGACCCGCACTGACGGGGCCTCGGCAAAGCCGAAATCCGGGGCAGGGGCCTGCAGGGCGTATGCGCGGGCAAAGCTTGCCTGCGAGGGGCGGTCCATCTGATAGACACGCGGCTGGAGCGGCGCAGGTTCGGCACGGGTGGGTTCGGCACGGGTGGGTACTGGGCGAAACGCCTCCAGCGTCTCGGACGCAACGGTGGTCGAGGCGCGGTGACCCGCGCCTGTGATTGCCAGCCGCAGCCCCGAAACGATCAGCCCGCGCACGAGTGCCGGTTCGCGGAAGCGGACCTCGGCCTTGGCCGGGTGGACGTTGACGTCTACGCGTTCGGGATCGCACTGGATGTTCAGCACCGCCGCAGGGTGCCGGTCGCGCGACAGCACATCCATATAGGCTGCGCGCAGGGCACCAAACAGTTGCTTGTCGAGCACCGGGCGGCCATTGACGAACAGAAACTGCGCCACACTTGACCCACGCGAGTAGGTGGGCAGGGCGGCGTAGCCGACCAGCCGCAGCCCGTCGCGGTCAAGGTCGATGCGCAGCGCATTGTCGGTGAAGTCGGCGCCGATCACACGCGACAATCGCCCGTGCAACGCGTCGAAAAAGTCGCCATTCTCGGGGTCAGCCCGAAAGACCACGCGCCCGTCGCCACCCCCCGAGACATCCCGCAGGGTGAAGCCCACATGCGGCTCTGCCAGTGCCAGACGCTTGACCACATCGGCGATCGCGCCCATCTCGACCCGGTCAGAGCGCATGAATTTAAGCCGCGCGGGCGTCGCGAAGAACAGATCGCGCAGCTCCACCACAGTGCCCCGGTTCAGCGCCGCGGGCCGAAGCGCGCCCATGCGCCCGCCCTCGACCGACAGACTGACCCCGTCATGCCCCTCGGCGCGCGAGGTGATGGTGAGCCGCCCCACCGCGCCCAGACTGGGCAGCGCCTCGCCCCGAAAACCGAAGCTGCGGATGTTGAGAAGGTCAGACCCGTCGATCTTGGATGTGGCATGGCGGGATAGGGCCAGCGGCAGGTCATCGCCGGTCATGCCGCAGCCATCATCGGTCACACGGATCAGCGTCTTGCCGCCGTCAGCATAATCAACCGTGATGCGCCGCGCCCCGGCATCGAGTGCATTCTCCACCAACTCCTTCACGGCAGAGGCAGGGCGTTCCACCACCTCGCCCGCAGCGATGCGGTTGATGGCGGTTTCATCCAGTTGGCGGATGACCGGGCGCTTGATCTTGGGGGTGTCCAGTATCATACCCCCAGAACTAGCATGGCCGCAGCGATTCCGCCACGGAAATTGGGGGATAACGTGAACGCTATCCCCCGATCCAATCAGGGGGCCAACCCTTCGGGCTGACCGACGACGACGATACGAAGCTGATCGGGCTGGATCAGCCGCGCGGCCACGCGCTTGACGTCGTCCAGCGTCACGGCCTCGACCTTGGCATTGCGGGTGGCAATGTAATCGAGCGGCAGGCCAACCATCTGCATGCCCACCAGAAGGTTGGCGATGGGGGCATTGCCATCAAAGCGCAGTGGATAGGCACCGGTCAGGAAGGTCTTGGTCTTGTTGAGTTCTGCCTCGGTCACGCCCTGCACCATCCTTGCCCATTCGGCCTTGAGGATATCCACCGCCTCGGCCGCGGTGCGGTTGTCGGTAGCGAACTGACCGGCCAGCAGATCGGCCTGATCATAGTCGGCAAGCCATGTGTAGGCGCCATAGGTCAGACCACGCTTTTCGCGCAATTCGGTCATCAGGCGCGAGCCGAAGCCTTCGCCCCCCAGAACCTCGTTCAGGACATAGGCGGCGAAGTAGTCGGGATCGTTGCGGTCGATCCCCGCCTGGCCAAACATCACCACCGCCTGCGGCGTCGGAAAATCGACCACGGTGACGCCAGCCGAAAGCCCGACGGTGGCCGGACCCGGAAGTGGGGCACCCGTCTCAGGCAGGCCGCCCAGAACGTGATCAAGCAGCGCGCCCAGATCCTCGGCGGTGATATCGCCGACAGCCGCCACATAGATGCGGTCACGGGCGAGGGCCATCCGATGCGCGGCAACGATGTCATCCCGGGTCAGAGAGGTCACGCTTGCAACCGTGCCGTCGCCCGAGGTGCCATAGGGGTGATCGCCAAAGGCGAGCGCGTTGAAGCTCTGCCCGGCAATCTCGCCGGGGTCCTTTTCTGCCGCGCGCAGGTTCGACAGCACCTGACCGCGCACGCGTTCCACGGCATCGGCGTCAAAGCGGGGCTGGGTCAGGGCAAGCCGCAAAAGCTCGGCCGCCTGCGACCGATTTTCGGTCAGCATCCGCGCCGAAACCGAGACCGTATCGACAGAGGCACCGAAGCGTAGCTCGGCAGCCAGACCATCGCGCGTCTCTGCAAACTTCTGGGCGTTCATGTCGGCCGCGCCTTCCTCGATCAGCGCGGTCATCAGGTTCACGGCGCCGCGTTTGTCGGGCGCATCAAGGGCGGTACCGCCGCGAAAGCGGATCTCCAGCGCAGTGAAGGGGATCGAGTGTTCCTCGACCAGCCAGGCCTTGATCCCGCCGGGCGAGATCACCTCTACCGGCTTGATTTCGGCCAGAGCGGGCGAGGCCAGAAGGAAGAACAGCGTGACAAACCGCTTGATCATTGGGCGCCCTCCTCGGTCAGAAGCCAGCCGGTGACGGCATTGCGGCGATCGAGCACCTTGCGGGCAGCCTCGATCACGTCATCGGGCGTGACCGATTGCAGAACGGCGGGCCAGTCCTCGATATCCTTGAGTGTAAGGCCCGTGGCCAAAGCCTCGCCATAGCGGCGGGCGAGGCCCTCGACATCGTCGCGGGCATAGATTTCCGCCGCGCGGAGCTGCGTCTTGATACGTTCAAAGGCGACCGGATCAGGGCCAGCGGCCAGAAAATCGGCAATGATCTTGTCCATTGCAGCCTCGGCCTCCTCGGGCTTTACGCCGGGCAGGGGCATCAGGCCAAGACCAAAGGTCCCGCTATCCAGCGCCGTGCCATCATAGAAGGCATAGGAATAGACCGCCTTGGGGTCATCAAACTGCAACCCGCGGGCGAACAGGCTGGTGGTGCCCGACCCGCCCAGAAGCTCCGCCAGATAGAGCAGCGCAGCGGCCTCTTTCTGGTTGCCGCTTTCGCGGTTGGGGGCAAGGTAGGTCCGCATCATATAGGGCTCTGACACGCGCGGGTCCGACATCGAAAGGCGGCGTTCGGCCAGTTGCGGCGGCTCGGACGGGCGGGCGCGCGGTGGCAGGTCAACCGTCGGCTCAAGCGGGCCATAGTGCTTTTCGGCCATGGCGCGTACCGCCTCGGGCTCTACATCGCCTGCCACGATCAGGATCGCGTTGTTTGGCGCATAATAGGTGCGGTAAAACGCCTCGGCATCGGCGCGATCCAGCGCCTCGATCTCGTGCCGCCAGCCGATGACCGGGATTCCGTAGGGGTGATTGAGGAACTGCGCGGCGCGGGCCTGTTCGGAAAACAGGCTGCCCGGGTCGCTGTCGACGCGCTGGTTGCGCTCTTCCAGAATGACGTTCCGTTCGGTTGCCACAGCCTCGTCCGTCAGCTGAAGGTCGCGCATCCGCTCGGCCTCAAGCTGCATCATCAGATCCAGCCGGTCGGCCGCGACACGTTCATAATAGGCGGTGTAATCCCAGCTGGTGAAGGCATTGTCATTGCCGCCCTGCGCCTTGACGGTGGCCGAAAACTCGCCCGGCGCCAGATCGTCGGTCGCCTTGAACATCAGATGCTCGAAGAAATGCGCGATGCCCGAATGGCCCGGAGGTTCGTCCGCAGCGCCGATCCGGTACCACAGCATCTGCACCGCAACAGGGGCGCGGTGATCCTCGATCACCACGACCTGAAGGCCGTTCTCCAGCGTGAAATCCGTCACCTCGGCCGCCAGCGCCACGGGGGCGCAAGCCACCCAGAAGGCCACGCCGGTCAATAGCTTGCGCATCAGAAGCCTCCGTTTGTGCTGCGCCATAGCTACGCGAATGCGGGCGACGGTCAAGCGGGGCTGACGGCAAGTTTACTCGGATTGGGGTGGGGGTGCCGAAGGCGTGAGCAGGCCTTGGGCGCGCCAGCGCTCAAGCTCGGCGTGCTGGTCAAGCGACATCGGCTCGTAGGCGTCGAAATAGACGTTCACGTTGAACACGCGCTCCAGCAGCCGTCCGTCATTCTTGCGGCGATACTCAAGATCCTCGGCCGCGAGGGTCCCGCGGATGCCGGATTCGACACCACCACGGGCGGCATAGGCGACCAGTGCGGTATCGTTGGTGCCGGCACCCGGGCGACCGCCCATGGCGACGATGGCATCAGCCTCGGGCGTGGGGTCGGTGATATTGGTCCCGCCCGGCGTCGGCGTTGGCAGCGAGGCCAGACTTTTCGGCATCTGCAAGGGTTTGGGCGGCAGAATCGCAAACTCGTCCGGCCCGTCCGAGGGGGAGCGCAGGTTCATCAACTGCGGATCTTCGGACCCGCCGCAGGCCGAAAGGGCCAGCATCAGCGTTGCCGCCAGAACTCCGCCTTTTGCTGCCTGCATTCCGTCACTCTCCATCCAGACCACCCCGTCTTTAGCGCAAAGCCAAGGCGAGGTCACGGGGTCTTTCGGCGCGATGAGCGACGTTTGTCCTTGCCCCCGTCCTTCGAAGCCCCGTCCTGCGGCCCGGCAAACAGCACGATGCCCAGGGCGCCCGCGAAGATGGCGATATCGGCCACATTGAACGCGTAGGGGTTCTCAAATCCGCAGCAGGACATGTTCAGGAAGTCGGCCACCGCGCCATAAGCGACGCGATCGACCACATTGCCAAGCGCGCCACCGATCAGAACCCCGGCCGAAAGGCGCAGCCATTTTCCATGCTTGCCGCGCGCGACCCAGACCCAGACCCATCCGACGATCAGCAACGAAAGAACCACAAGCCCCCAGCGGACCAGTTCGGTTCCGCTGGCAAATAGGCCGAAGTTCACTCCCTGATTCCACGCCATGCGGAAGTTCAGAAGGGGCGGCAGCACGTCGATCTCGCCGCGGCTCTTCAGATCCAGTCCGAAGACAACGGCGACCTTGGTGATCTGGTCCAGCACGAAGATCGCGGCCGCCGTCAGGGCCACGGGGCGCATACCTTTGAACACGGACGCGGCCATGGCGTGTCAGTGCCGGAAGTGGCGCATGCCGGTAAACACCATGGCAAGGCCACGTTCATCGGCTGCGGCGATCACCTCGTCATCGCGCATCGATCCGCCGGGCTGAATGATTGCGGTCGCACCGGCCTCGGCCGCGGTGATCAGACCGTCGGCAAAGGGGAAGAAGGCGTCAGACGCCACGACCGAGCCCTTCGTCAGCGGGGCGGCAAGGCCAAGCGCCTCGGCCATGTCGAGGCTCTTGCGTGCGGCGATTCGGGTGCTGTCCACGCGGCTCATCTGGCCTGCGCCGACGCCGACGGTCGCCCCGTCCTTCACATAGATGATGGCGTTCGACTTCACATGCTTGGCCACGGTCCAGGCAAACAGCAGGTCGCGCAGTTCGGCATCGGTCGGCGCGCGCTTGGTCACAACCTTCAGATCGTCAAGCGCCAGCGCACCGTTGTCGCGGTCTTGCACCAGGAACCCGCCCGCAACCTGTTTCCAGGCCAGCCCCTTTGCCTTGGGGTCGGGCAGACGGTCGGTGGTCAGAAGGCGCAGGTTCTTCTTGGCGGCAAAGATCGCGCGGGCCTCGGCCGAAGCGCCGGGGGCGATAACCACCTCGGTGAAGATCCCGGTGATTTCGCGTGCGGTCGCCTCATCCAGCGGCTGGTTCAGTGCGATGATCCCGCCAAAGGCCGATGTGCGGTCGCAGTCAAAGGCGCGGGCATAGGCCTCGGCCATGGTGGCGCCACGGGCGACGCCGCAGGGGTTGGCATGTTTGATGATCGCGCAGGCCGGTCCCTGTTCGGGGTTGAATTCGGCCACCAGTTCGAACGCGGCGTCAGTGTCGTTGATGTTGTTGTAGGACAGCTCTTTCCCCTGCCACTGCTGGGCTGTGGCGACGCCGGGGCGTTGCGTGCCGTCAGTGTAGAAGGCGGCCTTCTGATGCGGGTTTTCGCCGTAGCGCAGGGTTTGGGCCAGCTGGCCCGCAAAGGCCCGGCGACGCGGAGCCTCAACCTTCAGCGCGCCTGCCATCCAGGCCGAGACGGCCGCGTCATAGGCCGCGGTCCGGCTATAGGCGGTCAGCGCCAGTTTCTGCCGGAAGGCATAGGTGGTCGCACCGCCATTGGCCTTCAGCTCGGTCAGAAGCTGCTCATAATCCTGCGGGTCGGTCACGACGTTGACGAACTTGTGGTTCTTGGCCGCCGCCCGGATCATCGCGGGGCCGCCGATGTCGATGTTTTCGATGCAGTCGGCGTAAGAGGCGCCGCGCGCCACGGTCTGTTCGAACGGATAGAGGTTCACGACCAGCAGGTCGATCGGCTCGATCCCATGGGCGGCCATGGCGGCCAGATGCTCGGCATCATCGCGCAGGGCCAGCAGCCCGCCATGCACCATCGGGTTCAGCGTCTTGACGCGGCCGTCCATCATCTCGGGAAACCCCGTCACCTCGGAGACGTCACGCACCTTCAGGCCCGCGGTCCGCAGCGTGGCGGCGGTGCCGCCGGTCGAGATCAGCTCGATCCCCTGCGCATAAAGGGCTCGGGCAAGGTCGAGAAGGCCTGTCTTGTCAGAAACCGAAATCAGCGCGCGCCCGACATGGACGAGGTTCACGGGGGCAGAAGGGGCGGCGGTGTGCATGGATCACTCCTGATCAGGGGCGGAACGGCGGCTAACCCCGGTCGGTTTCAGGCCGGTCAAGGTCGCGGATGGCCAGCGGAGTATCCTGAGCCTTCGCCAAGGTCCAGCCGATACGGGCCTCCAATTCCTGCAAATGTGCGGTGAGAAGGATCTGTTTTGTCGCACGCGGCAGCAATCTGCCCTTTTCCAGGTAGACCGAGGGCTCCAGCGAGAGCCTTGCCTGACCATCATGCCGGAACACCCACAACTCACCCGAGCGTAGCGCGATCGAGACTGCGGCGCCGCCCATGTCCAGCGCGGCATCGGCATCGGGATGCAGGTGGAAGCGGATCGAAAAGCCAGGGTCGCCAGTGCGCTTTCGCAGGGCGGCAAGGCGCGCGCGGTCCGCAGAGCCTTCCGCCACCAGCATATCCACCCCGGCCAGATGGCGTCCGTCGGGCGACAGCGACAGGTCGCGCAGATGCACCAGCCCATGTGTGCTCCGCCAGCCGTCATGCCCGGCGAGGATCTGATGGCCTTCGGCGGTGTCGCTTTGCTGCAGGGTGGTGATCGTGGCGCGGTCGGTCAGGACTTCGCGCCCGTCACCGGCAAAGCGCGACGAAGAAATGCCGTCGATGCTCAGCGTCGAGTGGCTTTGGGTCGCGCGGCTGGCGCGGTGCCAGTCGGCGCCAAAGGGCGCGCCCGAGCCGCAGCCCACGACCATCGGTCGCCGCCCCGAGGTCAGCTCGAATGCAAGGGTCGAGGCATGGGCCGAGGCGCCTGCCATCCCCTCTGGCGGGGCGGCGGCGTCCACGATCACTGTGGTCCGGCCGCCGGCGAGCCGCGCAAACCCCATCGCAACCCCGTGCCGGGTTATGGCCTTGCCACCTGCGCTGGCCAGCGCGTGATCGAGCCTGCCCTCCAGCCCGCGCCCGCCACCATGAAACCGCGCAAGCCCGCCATCGGCATGGCGCAGGCAGCGGAGGGTGGGCGCAATCCGCTCGATCGCCGCCAGATGGGCAGTGGGGACCACATGGCCCGCATCAGTCAGCGCCTGCGCGGCCCATGTGAGCAGAGTGAACACTTCCAGCAATTCTTCGGGGTTGCGGGTCGGGATACCACCTTCGCTGTCAACCTCGCGCGCACACTCGCGGGCAAGTGCCGCCGCAGCGGGGTCGACCTGCCCCTCCATTCCCACAAGCGCAAGGCCCGCGTAGATGAGGCCGGTCAGCGCCTCGAACCGGGGCAGTCCGGGGGCAGCGGCTTGCCAGCGGTCAACCAGAAACACCGTCTGCTGGGATAGCGCCCGGTAGTAGACCAGCGACTGTTCGCGGTCCTTTCCGGCCAGCAGCAGAACGGCGTGGTTGATCCAGCGGATCAATCGTCGTCCGGTCAGATCCGGGGTCCAGCCGGCACCATGGCCTCGGCCAAAACGCTCGATCCAGCCAAAGGTCCATTCCTGCGCGCGCCGGCGTGCTGTGGCATCACCGACGGCCGCGAGATCATCCAGCCATGCGAATCCCTGCAATTCGGCCTCGAAGGCGGGGGACGGGGTCGGGACATCCCAGATCAGGGTGCCCGGCGCTTCGACCAGGTGGCCCGCGAAGAGGAAGTTTCCGGCGACGAGCTGTTTTCCGCGCCCATAAAGGCCAATCGTGCGCGGTTCAGGCTGCGAGACGAATCCGGTGGCCGGGGCCAGACGTGCGGCACGACGTGCGGCGCGACGGTTCATCGCCTGCACCCAAGCCTCTGCCCACCATGCGCCGTGCGCCATGCCTGCCATGAGTTCCGCCGATTGCCTGTCTGCCCGTTCCGGGTCGCCTTGGACGTGTACCATAGCCGCAGCGCCGGAGCCTGTCACCGCAAAAGCCGGTGTACAGACCGATCCGGTCTGGACGCTGGCGGGACTTCGCGGCAGGGTCGCCTCAACAGGAGGCCACATGAAACCCGCCGTGATCTTTGACCTCGATGGCACGCTGATCGACAGCGCGCCCGATATCCACGCCAGCGCGAATCGTGCGTTTGCGCCGCTTGGGCAGAGCTTTAGTCGCGCAGAGGTGCAGGGCTTTGTCGGCCGGGGCGCACCGAACCTGATCTCGCGCCTTGCGCAGTCGCGTGGCCTGCCGGGTACCGGTGCGGCATTTGACGATCTGCTGGCGCGGTTTCTTGAGATCTACGAACAGTCGCATGGCTTGACCGCGCTCTATCCTGGTGTGCTGACCGCGCTTGATGATCTGGCGCGAACGGGCGCGCGCCTTGGGGTCTGCACGAACAAACCGATTGGACCCACGCGGGCCGTGCTTGGGCATTTCAGGTTGGGCTGCTTTGCTGCGGTCGTGGGGGGCGACAGCCTTCCGGTCAAGAAACCCGATCCTGCGCCGCTGCTTCACGCGCTGGATTTGCTGGGCGGCGGGCCGATGATCTTTGTCGGCGACAGCGAGGTGGACGCAGAGACCGCGCAGGCCGCGCGGGTGCCCTTCCTTCTGTTCACCGAAGGTTATCGCAAGACCCCTGTCGAGGCGCTGACGCATCAGGCGGCCTTTGCCGACTTCGCCGATCTGCCCGGGCTGGTGGCGGGGATCAGCGCGACAGCCGCGCCATGAAGAAGCCGTCCATGCCGCCACGCCCGGCCCAGTGATCGGGACGCAGGCGCAGACCGCCGTCTTCGGTGATCCAGCCGGGCTCTAGCCACTCCATCGCGGGGCGCTCGACGCGCAGGCCGGGGTGGCGGGCAAGCGCCGCCGCCAGCTGTGCCTCGCCTTCTTCGGGCAAGAGCGAGCAGGTGCAATAGATCAGCCGCCCGCCGGGCTTCAGCCAGCCAAGCGCACGGTCGAGCAAGGCCGCCTGCAGCGCGGTCAGCTCTGCCAGTTCGGTTCCATCCTTGACATAGGGCAGGTCGGGATGGCGCCGGATCGTACCCGTGGCCGAGCAAGGCGCATCGAGCAGAATCGCGTCAAACGCCTCAGGCGGTGACCAGTGCAGGGCGTCGGCGACAACGATCTCGGCCGTCAGCCTGGTACGCGCAAGGTTTTCGTGCAGACGCTCAAGACGCCGCTCGTTGACATCAAGCGCCAGAACGCTTGCGCCTGCGGCGGCCAGCTGCAGCGTCTTTCCGCCCGGTGCCGCGCAAAGATCGAGCACCCGCTCGCCCGGACGTGGATCGAGCAGCGCGACGGCCATGGCGGCGGCGGCGTCCTGCACCCACCAGTTGCCTTCGGCGAAGCCTTCAAGTGCCGAAACCTGCGTCCCGGCGGGCAGGCGAAGGCTGCCACTGGGCAAGAGATCGGCTCCTTCAGGCACCGGGCGACCTGCGCGTATGGTAAGGTCAATCGGGGCGGGCTGCGCCTGAACGGACTCTATCGCAGAAACCACCTCGCGCCCGTAAGTGTCGACCAGTGGCTTGCGCAGCCAGTAGGGTAGACGCTGGGGCGGAAGCTTGGCGAAGGGGGCGGGAAGTGCTGCAACCTTGCGCAGCACAGCATTGACCAGACCTGACAGCGCCGCATGATGGCGGTCGGCGCGGACCATGCCCACGGCCTCGTTCACCACGCCATGCGCGGCCTCACCCATCGCAAGCTCGACGACCGACAGGCGCAGGACATTGAGCACCTCTGGCGGCGGAGCCTTGCGAAGCAGAGGCTTGAGCACGCGGTCGGCTTGCTCCAGATGGCGCAGGGTTTGGGCGCAAAGGCGCTGCGCGCGGGCGCGATCGGCAGGTGCCAGCCCTGACAGCATGCCGTCGGTCTGCGACAGCAGTTGCCGCCCGTCCAGCACCTCGCCCAGCAAACGCACCGCAGCCTTCCGTGCTGTTCCCGCCATTTCCGTCCAACCTTGTCCCGATACCTTGTGGGCCGTATATCATGGCAGGCATCGCTGCAAGGAACTGACCATGTCTGACGAGAAACCTGAGCTGCCGCCCGAGGCCCTGCGCGCACTGGCCGAGGCCGAAGAGCGCCGCAAGGCTGCACAGACTGCGGAGCTGCCGACCGAACTTGGCGGGCGCGAAGGGCCTGAGCCCGTTCGCTACGGTGATTGGGAAAAGAAAGGCATCGCGATCGATTTCTGATCGCTAGCGCAGGCGAAAAAGCGCTGACCTGCCAGCCCCCTGATCGACGGTAAAGCGCATGGAATCGCCGCGCGCCTCGACCAGTTGGCAGTTCCAGGGAATGGGCTTGCCGCTCCAGTCAAGCTCGCGGCAGAAGTACCCCTCTTGCCAGACCCAGCGACCGGTGACGGGCCAGCCCAAGGCCTCGCCCTTGATCTCACCGTCCGGCAAGACTTCAAGTGCGATGCGGAAGGCACCCATATGCAGGGCGCGGCCCTGCACAAGGTCCAGAAACCGGGCTTTGTCCTTGACCTGATCGAAAGGTTCGGCTGCAGCCGTGGTGGCCATCAGCGCAAGACAGGCAGCAATGCGGAACATCTGATCCCCCCGAAAACCCGTTGTGCGAATGTTACGCAAGACAGGGCCGGGCGGATCAGTTGGTCAAAGGCCCAGAACGTCGATCATGTCATATTCGCCGGGTGACTTGTTCTGCCCCCAGATCGCCGCGCGCAGTGCGCCACGTGCAAAGATGCCCCGGTCGGTCGCGACATGGCGCAGGATCACCCGCTCGCCAGCGCCAGCAAAGATCACATCATGCTCGCCCACGATGTCACCGCCACGAATCGCGGAAAAGCCGATGGCCCCATGGGCGCGGGCACCCGTTATGCCGTCGCGCCCCGACTCGCGCATTTGTGCCAACGAGACGCCACGCCCCTCGGCCGCGGCCTCACCCAGCATCAGCGCGGTGCCTGATGGCGCGTCGATCTTCTTGTTGTGATGGGCCTCGACAATTTCGACATCCCAGTCGGCGTCCAAAGCCTCGGCCACTTTCTGCGTCAGTTTGACCAGAAGATTGACGCCGAGGCTCATGTTTCCCGCCCGGACGATCACCGCGTGGCGGGCGGCGGCGGCGATCTTCGCCAGATGCTCGGCCTCCAGCCCCGTTGTGCCGATGACGTGAACGGCGCGCGCCTGTGCGGCCAGGGCCGCAAACTCGACCGTGGCTGCAGGGGCCGTGAAATCGATCACGGCCTGCGCCTTGGCAAAAGCCTCCAGCGCGTCATCCGTCACCGTCACGCCGACGTGCTGGCCGCCCAGCATCTCGCCCACGTCGCGCCCGACCCACGGGTTGCCTGTGCGTTCCACCGCACCTGCGAGGCGGCATTTGTCACTGGCAAGGACGGTACGCAGAAGCATCTGCCCCATCCGCCCTGATGCGCCCGTGATGACAATGCCCGGCAGGTTGCCCATGATCCGTCTCCTTGCTGCTACCTCGCCTTTAGCGCGGGTGGGCGCGCACGAAAAGCCTGCCGTTGCGGGGGAGGGGCAAAAGGCATAGATACGTGCCATGTCGAAAAACCGCTTCTCTTCGGGCGATGGCCCATCGCAGCGCCAGCTTCGCGTCGGCGAACTGATCCGGCGCACCCTGTCTGACGTTTTGAACCGGGCCGAGATTCACGACCCCGAGCTGAACCGCATGTCGATCACCGTGGGTGAGGTGCGCTGCTCGCCCGATCTCAAGGTGGCCACTGCCTATGTGATGCCGCTGATGGGATCGGTGCCGGTCGAGGATGCGATCGCGGCGCTTGCGCGCAACAAGGCAGAGCTGCGCCACCGTATCGGTGGGGCGCTGACGCTGAAGTACACGCCCGATCTGCGCTTTCGGCCCGACGGCACCTTCGATCAGCTTGATGAAACCCGCAGGCTCTTTTCGGACGAGCGGGTGCAGCGCGACGTGGCGCGGCGCGAAGATGAAGACGAAGCTGATACTTAAGGCGCTGGCGGCGCTGCTTTTGCTGGCGTCCCCCGTTGCTGCCGCCCCCTGTGCCGAAACGGAATTCGAAGGCGTGACCTTTACCCTGTGCGAGGTGCGCGCGGGCGAGGATCTGCGCCTGTTCCACTCCGATCCGGCGGGCGATCTGCTGGGCAGCTTTGGCGCGGTGAACGATCTTCTGTCGACCGAGGGGAAAACGCTCGCCTTCGCGATGAACGCCGGGATGTATCACCCCGACCGCCGCCCGGTGGGACTATACATCGAGCGTGGGCAGCAACTGACGCCGGTCATCACCGGCGGTTCTGCCGGGAACTTCGGGATGCTGCCCAACGGGGTGTTCTGCATCGCGGAAGATGGCTTCCACATCACCGATTCGCGCGACTTTGCCGCGAACCCGCGCCGCTGCCAGTACGCGACGCAATCCGGCCCGCTGATGGTCAAACAGGGCCAGTTGCACCCGCGCTTCATTCCAGGAGGTGACAGCCGCTACATCCGGAACGGTGTGGGGGTTTCGGCGGACGGGACGCGCGCCGTCTTTGCGATTTCCGAGGATTCGGTGAACTTCGACACCTTTGGCCGGATGTATCGCGATCATCTGGGTATGCCCGATGCGCTCTACTTTGACGGCAAGGTCTCGCGGCTCTTTTCGCCCGCGCTGGGGCGGTCCGATCTGGGGCTGCCGATGGGTCCGATCGTGGGTCTTGCCGTTCCCGCCCCCTGAGAGCGCTGCTTGACGCGCCTTGGGTGTGGGGCTAGCAGGCGGGCTTCTTCACGCAGGAGTTGGCAATGGCGCGCAGCAAGAAGGGTCGGGCAGTATCGGGCTGGGTCGTGATCGACAAGCCTGCAGGCATCACCTCGACTGCCGTTGTCAACAAGGTGAAATGGGCGTTTGGGGCGCAGAAGGCGGGTCATGCCGGCACGCTCGATCCGGCGGCAACCGGGGTTCTGGCCGTCGCACTGGGCGAGGCGACCAAGACCGTCCCCTATATCACCGACGCCTTGAAGTGCTACCGTTTCATGGTGCGCCTTGGTGCCGCGACGACCACGGACGATGCCGAAGGCGCAGTGATCGAGACGCGCGCCGAGCGGCCGAGCGATGCGCAGATCGTAGATGCTTTGCCCGCCTTTCGCGGCGAGATCATGCAGGTGCCGCCCCAATTCTCGGCTGTGAAGGTGGATGGCGAACGCGCCTATGATCTTGCGCGCGACGGCGTCGAAATGGAGCTTGCGGCCCGCGCCCTCTGGGTTGAAAGCCTTGAGGTGATCGCCCGGCCCGATGCCGACCATGTGGAACTGGAGATGGTCTGCGGCAAGGGCGGATACGTCCGGTCCATCGCGCGCGACCTGGGGCAGGCACTTGGCTGCCTCGGCCATGTTCAATGGTTGCGGCGGGTCTGGTCGGGGCCGTTTGACGCCGCAAAGGGCGCGTCACTGGACGACATCGACCGTCTGGCCCGTAGCCCCGAGATCGACGCCTTGCTGCAGCCTCTGGAACTGGGCCTTGCCGATCTGCCGCGCTGCGAGGCGACGGCCGAAGGTGCGGCGCGCCTGCGCAACGGCAACCCCGGCATGGTCATCGTGAACGGTCTGGCCTACGGCGACGAGGCCTGGGCCAGCCATCAGGGCCGCCCTGTTGCCGTTGGCATATATCGCGGGGGCGAGCTGCACCCGACCCGCGTTTTCAATCTTTGAAGCCGCGCAGGTCTTGGTCCTGATCGCGCTCGGCGGTGAGACGAATGGCCTCGGCCGTCAATGCCGCACCATTCTGCACGACGGCGAGAGGGCGGCCATCCAGCTTCAGATGCGCGGCGCCGGTGCGGGGATCGTGTTCGATAGTCAACTCTGCATCGGGATGGGCATCCGGGTCATAGACAACCTCGATCTGGTCCTGATCGGGGTCAAAGTCGGTAACGAGAGCAGCCTCGCCCGCCGCAATCCAGCCACCCAGCCTGAAGAGATCGCGACCCTCGCCCCCGTTTGCGTAGTCACCGCTGCCGGGTTCGATCACGTCATTGCCCGCGCCGCCGTTCAGGAAATCGGCTTTGTCGTCGGATTGCCCGTCGTGATGGCTGTTCAGATGATCATCCCCGAAATCGCCGTCGAGCGTGTCAGAGCCCTCGCCGCCAACCAGCCGGTCGTTGCCGAAGCCGCCATTGAGCCAGTCGTCGCCTTGCTGGCCAGTTAGCTTATCATCGCCGCTTCCGCCGAGGAGCGAGTCGTTTCCGGCCCCGCCTGACAGGGTATCTCGGCCGTTCTCGCCCGAAAGTTGATCATCGCCCGCGTTTCCCGCGATCCGGTCAGCACCGCCCTCGCCGCGCAGGTTGTCATCCCCGGTCCCGCCCGCCAGATCGTCCCGCCCGCTGCCACCCCAGAGGTGGTCGCCGCCCCGCCCGCCTGCGAGGCTGTCATTCCCCTCGCGTCCGAGGATCTGGTCCAGCCCGCCGCGTCCGTCGATTTGGTTGTCGAGCGCGTCACCGGCGAGCTTGTCATTCTCCTCGGTCCCTACAGCGTCTGGCGGGGGGGCTGCGACATCGCTGCCGACCGTTTGCAGCAGATCGCCCACCGTCGCACGCGGTGCTTGCTCATCCGGTACGGGCGCGTCATCTTCGGCATCGTCCGACGCCTCGTTGCGCGCCAGAAATGCATCGAAGAGAAACCCCGCGCCGGCGATTCCCAGAAAACCGATCAATGCGAGCATGTGCGACACCCTGACCCGACCACCCGCCGATGGGTGGTATCCGGAACAGGCTGGCCTGCCAAAGTTGACAAACGATGAACTCAGCCGCCCATGCGCGGTCA
The DNA here is from genome assembly GCF_007859075.1 of Gemmobacter aquaticus. GTDB lineage: Bacteria > Pseudomonadota > Alphaproteobacteria > Rhodobacterales > Rhodobacteraceae > Gemmobacter > Gemmobacter aquaticus. The sequence goes on along the minus strand of NZ_VOAK01000024.1, from coordinate 59,366 downwards.
ATGCAGGCTTTTCTTTTTGGACAGTTTGCAGTATCCGCCCACATCCGAGCAAATTCCGTGCGAATCTGCCGGTGCAAGGGCCCTGCTGGACGACATCCCGGCTTGTGCCGTCACCTTCAACCCTGAAAAGGAGATCCCGATGTCGATCACCGTGGAAGAAAAAGCCCGTCTGATCAAGGAATACGCGACCAAGGAAGGCGACACCGGTTCGCCCGAAGTTCAGGTTGCGATCCTCAGCTCGCGCATCGCGACGCTGACCGAGCACTTCAAAACCCACAAGAAGGACAACCACTCGCGTCGTGGCCTTCTGATGCTGGTGGCTCAGCGCCGCAAGCTGCTGGACTACCTGAAGGGCAAGGATGAAGGCCGTTATGCGTCGCTGATCGCCCGCTTGGGCCTGCGCCGCTAAGCCTTTCAACAGGTTTGCAAGAGCGCCCGTGCCGAAAGGCGCGGGCGTTTCGCCATCAAGGGGTTGCTCCGCCGGGTGGCAACAGGGGGGAAGCCGGATGTCCACACTGACTAGGCGCCTGTTGCGCGCATTCGGGCCCGCGATCCCGTCAGGGCACTTGGCCGAGGCGCTGCGGGCAGCCCTTGGGGCCATCGCGGCGCTGGCTATCCTTGGGGCGCTGGTGCATTTCGGTGGCGTTGACCTGCGGTTCGGGCTTTATCTGATTGCGCCGTTCGGGGCCTCATCGGTGCTGCTTTTCGCGGTGCCGAACAGCCCGCTGGCGCAACCCTGGTCGGCCGTTGTCGGCAACGGCTCGGCAGCCGTGATGGGCGTGCTGGCCTGCCTGCTGGTTGATGACCCGACCCTGCGCGTGGCGCTGGCCGTTGGCGCAGCGATCGCTGCGATGATCCTGTTGCGCGCTGTGCATCCCCCGGCGGGTGCAGTCGCCATGACGGCGGCGCTGAACCCCGATCAGATGGCTGAGCAGGGCCTTTGGTTCTCGGTGTCGCCGGTGATGCTGGGCACGGCGCTTCTGGTGGGGCTTGCCATGGCCTATGCGCGGCTTTCCGGCCGGCGCTATCCTTTCCGCCAGTTTGACGCGCCGAATGCTTTCGGCACCGATGACCCCGTGCCTGCCGAACGCCTTGGCCTCAGCGAGGCCGAACTGCAGGACATCCTTGATCGCTACCGCCAGTCGCTGAACCTCGGGGTCGAAGATCTGGCACGCCTGATCGGCGCGGCCGAGCTGCAGGCGGCAAGCCATCGCAGCGGGGCGGCCACTGCGGGCGAGATCATGTCGCGCAATCTGGTAACTGTCGGCCCCGATGCGCCGCTGTCAGAGGTAGCCGATCTGTTCCGCCGCCATGGGTTCACCTCCCTGCCGGTGGTGCAAGAGGGGGACAAGTTCCTTGGCGTGATCTTTCAGCTGCACCTGATCCGGCGCGCGCATGACGATGCCTTTCGGCTGGAACGCGGCTTCGGCCCCGCGATGGCACGGATGCTCGATCCCCGCCGCAGCACGCCGGTCCGCGCCGGAGAGGTGATGTCGGTCGCCATGCCGCGTGTGACACCCGATACGCCGGTTGCCGCGCTGCTGCCGATGATGGCCGAGGGAAGCTGCGATGCCGTGCCCGTGCTCACGCGCGGCCGGATCGTCGGCATCGTCACCCGCACCGATCTGATCGCAGCCCTCGCACGCCAAAGCCTGCGCGCGACGGACTGAGGGTGGGCCGACTGCGGCCACATGACAAGCCGCTTTCCATTTGGCCCGTTTTCGTGTATGCGCGCCCAATCTGTGACGTGAGGCCAGCCCCCGGCCGCATGCAAAGGATAGGGGGCGGCGGCAATGGGGCCGCAGACCAGGGGAGACACGGGATGGGCCCGTGGGTGCTCTCAGATAGGATGCTAGATGTTCAATATCACGAAAAAGTCGATCCAGTGGGGCAATGAGACGCTCACGCTGGAAACCGGCAAGGTTGCGCGCCAGGCGGATGGCTCGGTCATCGCCACGGTCGGCGAAACCTCGGTCATGGCCAACGTGACTTTTGCCAAGAAGGCAAAGCCGGGCCAGGACTTCTTCCCGCTGACCGTTCACTACCAAGAGAAATACTATGCCGCCGGCAAGATTCCGGGCGGCTTCTTCAAGCGCGAGGCGCGCCCCTCGGAAAAGGAAACGCTGGTTTCCCGTCTGATCGACCGTCCGTGCCGCCCGCTGTTCGTCGATGGCTTCAAGAACGAAGTTCTGGTCATGGCCACCGTTCTGTCCTGCGACCTCGTCAACGATCCCGATATCGTCGCGATGATCGCGGCCTCAGCCGCGCTGACCATCTCGGGTGTGCCCTTCATGGGGCCGATCGGGGCTGCGCGCGTGGGCTTTGCCAACGGCCAATATGTGCTGAACCCCAGCATGGATGACATGACGCAGCTGCGCATGAACCCCGAGCAGCGTCTGGATCTGGTCATCGCCGGCACCAAGACCGCCGTGATGATGGTGGAATCCGAGGCCTATGAGCTGACCGAAGAGGAAATGCTGGGCGCGGTCAAGTTCGGCCATGACGCGATGCAGCCGGTGATCGATCTGATCATCGACTTCGCCGAGGAATCGGCCAAGGAGCCCTTCGATTTCAGCGCGCCCGACATCTCGGACCTCTATGCCAAGGTGAAAGCCGCCGGTGAGGCGCAGATGCGTGCCGCTTTCGCCCTGCGCGACAAGCAAGAGCGCTCGAACGCGATCAGTGCTGCATCGGCTGCGATCGTAGCCTCGCTTTCCGAAGAAGATCAGGCCGACATCAACCTCGGCTCGGCGATCAAGAAGCTGGAAAGCGCGATCCTGCGCGGTGACATCATCAACGGTGGCGCCCGCATCGATGGCCGCGACAACAAGACCGTGCGTCCGATCATCTCGGAAACCGGCATTCTGCCGCGTGCCCACGGCTCGGCCCTGTTCACCCGTGGCGAGACGCAAGGCCTTGTGGTCACCACGCTGGGCACCGGCGAGGATGAGCAGATCATCGACGCGCTGAACGGCAACTACCGCTCGAACTTCCTGCTGCACTACAACTTCCCGCCCTATTCGGTCGGCGAAGTGGGCCGCGTGGGCTCGCCCGGTCGTCGTGAGATCGGCCATGGCAAGCTCGCATGGCGTGCGCTGCAGGCCGTGCTGCCGGCCCCGACCGACTTCCCCTACACTATCCGCGTAGTGTCGGAGATCACGGAATCGAACGGCTCGTCCTCGATGGCTTCGGTCTGCGGCGGCTCGCTGTCGATGATGGATGCAGGTGTGCCGCTGAAGGCGCCGGTTGCCGGTGTGGCCATGGGCCTGATCCTGGAAGATGACGGCAAATGGGCCGTGCTGACCGACATCCTGGGCGATGAGGATCACCTCGGCGACATGGACTTCAAGGTCGCGGGCACCGAGGCTGGCATCACCACGATGCAGATGGACATCAAGGTCGCAGGCATCACGCCCGAGATCATGGCGCAGGCGCTTGCCCAGGCTCGGGACGGCCGTCTGCACATTCTGGCCGAGATGAACAAGGCGCTGTCCGCCCCGCAGGGCTTCAGCGAATACGCGCCCAAGATCGAAACGCTGTCCATTCCGACCGACAAGATCCGCGAAGTGATCGGCTCGGGCGGCAAGGTCATCCGCGAGATCGTGGAAACGAGCGGCGCCAAGGTCGACATCAACGACGACGGCGTGATCAAGATCGCCTCGAACTCGGCTGAAGCGATCAAAAAGGCCTATGACATGATCTGGTCGATCGTGGCAGAGCCGGAAGAAGGCCAGATCTACACCGGCAAGGTGGTCAAGCTGGTCGATTTCGGCGCCTTCGTGAACTTCTTCGGCAAGCGCGATGGTCTGGTGCACGTCAGCCAGATCGCCAACAAGCGCCTGAACCACCCGAACGAGATCCTGAAAGAGGGTCAAGAGGTGAAGGTGAAGCTTCTGGGCTTCGACGACCGTGGCAAGGTGCGCCTTGGCATGAAGATGGTCGACCAGGAGACGGGTGAGGAAATCGCGCCCGAGAAGAAAGAAAAGGAAGAGGCCGCCGAAGGTTGATCCCTTCCGGTATCTGATACGAAGGCCCCGGTTTTCCGGGGCCTTTTCGTTTCACGCTTGCGTGACAGCCAAGGATATCTGTGGAAGTTTGGGCCGCATCTCCCTTTCTTTGTAAGGGAAATCATTCAGGGAGCCACCATGCCCTTGCCGTTGACGCGCCGCCATCTGCTGGCTGGTGCCGCCGCCCTTGCCCTTCCGCGCCCTGCGCTGGCCGAGAAACCCACGCTTGAGACCTGGGTCGTGCCACCGGAGCATCAGCCCGTCACCCTGCGATTGGCCGAGAGCTTCCCGGTCGGATCCATCCTCGTCGATCCCAACGTCTTTGCGCTGTACTTCATTCTTGAGCCTCAGGTCGCGCTGAAGTTCACGGTCGGGATCGCACGGGGCAATCTCTATGAATCCGGCCGCTTCTATCTGGGGGCAAAGAAGGAATGGCCGAGCTGGACCCCGACCAAAGAGATGATCGCCCGCGATCCGGGCCATTATGCCAAATGGGCCGACGGGATGCCCGGCGGTCCGACCAATCCGCTGGGCGCGCGAGCGCTTTATCTGTTTGACGAGGCGCGCGGCGATACCTTCCTGCGCATCCATGGCACGCCTGAACCTTGGACGATCGGCTCGGCAGTGTCGAACGGCTGTGTGCGGCTGGTGAACGAGCACATCATGATGCTGTACGAGCGGGCGCAACTGGGAACGCCGATCGTGCTCTATCCACGTTCGTCACCTGCATAGCTTGCATATGTAATAACATAACGATAAATCGGGCTGTCTGCAGAGGGAGCCCGCAATGACCGACTTACGTTTGCCCGTGACTGTGCTTTCCGGATTTCTGGGGGCTGGCAAGACCACGCTGCTGAACCACGTGCTGAACAATCGCGATGGCCGCCGGGTGGCAGTCATCGTCAACGACATGTCCGAAGTGAATATCGATGCCGACCTTCTGCGCGCAGGAACCAGACTGACCCGCAGCGAGGAAAAGCTGGTGGAACTGACCAACGGCTGCATCTGCTGCACCCTGAGGGACGACTTGCTGGCCGAAGTGCGCGGGCTGGCCAATGAGCGGCGCTTTGATCAATTATTGATCGAATCGACCGGCATTGCCGAGCCATTGCCGGTGGCCGCGACCTTCGCCTTTCGGGATGAGCAGGGGGCAAGCCTGTCGGACGTGGCGCGCCTCGACACCATGGTCACCGTCGTCGATGCCATGAATCTGATGGCCGACTACTCCAGCCAGGATTTTCTCAGCCAGCGCGGCGAGAGCCTTGGCCCCGACGATCCGCGGGCATTGGTCACGCTGTTGACCGATCAGATCGAATTCGCCGATGTCATCGTGCTGAACAAATGCCGTGACGCTGGTCCCGACCGTGTGGTGGCGGCGCGGGCGATCCTGCGGGCGCTTAATCCTGACGCGCAGGTGATCGAGACGGATCATGGCATCGTGCCGCCCGATGCCATCCTTGAGACCGGCCTTTTTGACTTTGATCGCGCCCATGAGCACCCTCTCTGGGCGAAAGAGCTGTACGGCTTTGCCCATCACACGCCGGAAACCGATGAATATGGGATATCGAGCTTTGTCTATCGCGCGCGCAGACCGTTCCATCCGGCAAAGATCCACGCGATCCTGAATGGCGATCTGCCCGGTGTCATCCGCGCCAAGGGGCATTTCTGGCTTGCCACGCAACCGGACTGGGTGGCGGAATACTCGCTGGCGGGGGCGGCCGCGACGGTTGTCCCGCTGGGTCGGTGGTGGGCGGCTGTTCCCAAGGCGCGTTGGCCCCGGCAAGACGGGATGCAGGCTGCAATCGCCGAACAGTGGCAAGACCCGTGGGGGGATCGTCGGCAAGAGCTGGTTTTCATCGGGCGGGGCATGGATGAGGCGGCCTTGCGGGCTACCCTCGATTCGGCCCTGATGCCAGCCGAGACGGAATGGCCAGTCGCACCTGATCTGCTTGCAGATCCGTTTCCCCAATGGCGGGCCGCATCGGTATGAAGCGGAACCTTGTGTCATCCCGCGCGCGCTGGCGCAGCGGGTGCCCGATGTCGCGCCATGATGCCCTGCCGCCCGCACTGCGGCGTTGGGTCATCCATGCCGCCCTGCCATGGAGCGCGCGGTCTGTCTTGCGTATCTGGACCCGTGCGCTGCAACAGGGCCAGTCCGAGGACGAGGCACTGGCGCGGCTGGACGCCGCCGAACGGGCCACGCTTCGCCGCGAGTCCTTCGGGTGCGCTTGAATGCAAAAGGCCCGTGGCGGGTGCCACGGGCCTTCTGTCATTGACGAAGCCAGGGAGGAGGAGGGCTTCGTCTTGTTCCGCCCCTCAGGGAGGAGGAGGAGGGGCAGGAAACCGGGGAATTACTTGCCGTAGGCCGCTTCATGGGCCAGTGCGGTGATCTCGAAACGCGAGATGCCCAGGTCAATCAGCTCACGGTCGGTCAGCGCGTTCAGCTCGTTCAGGGTCTGGCGATAGATCGCGCGGCGGGCCAGATTGGCCTTCAGCGAAGCCTTCACATTGCCCAGATAGTCGCCGAGCGAAAAGCGTGCGGTGCGGTTCGAAACTACGTATGCCATCTCAGTGCCTCATCATCATCGTCTTGGCGCGCTCATCATTCCTTCGCGCTGTTGACGCTAACATGGGGCAAATGCTGCGGATGCACAATCCGCCGGCGGGTTAATGCCGCCATGCAGAAACCGCATGGCTTTTCACAAACCGATAACGAAATCGTCAGCGCGCAGCCCCTGCGCAGCGAAAAACCCCACGCCAGCGGGCGCGGGGTTTCAGCAGGTGCAATGCTTTGAAGGTCTCAGCCGCGCGGGGCGCGGGCGAAGCGCAGATAGGGCAGGCGGATATCTAGATCGCCGTAGCGTTCAGCGGCCTGTTCGTTGTTCAGGCTCAGCGCCACGATCAAGTCCTGACCGGGTTGCCAGTTGGCGGGCGTAGCCAGTGGAACGCCGTCGGTGGCCTGCACGGCATCAAGCGCCCGCAGGATCTCGGCGAAGTTGCGCCCGACCGACATCGGATAGGTCATGGTCAACCGCACCTTCTTGTCCGGCCCCACGATATAGACGGTGCGCACCGTCGCGGTATGCGCAGGCGCGCGCCCCTCGGTCGGCAGGTAGTAGTCGGCCGGCAGCATGTCATAGGCTTTGGCCACAGTCAGGGCGGTGTCGTCGATGATCGGGAAATCTGCCGGCGCGCCACCAAAGGCCTCGATATCGCGCTTCCATTTGGCATGATCGTCAACCGAGTCGACCGAGACGCCGATTACTTTGGTATTGCGGCGCGCAAATTCGGGCACCAGTTGCGCAACGGCGCCAAATTCGGTGGTGCAAACCGGCGTGAAATCGCGCGGATGGCTGAACACGATGCCATAGCTGTCGCCCAGCCATTCGTGGAAGCGGATCTCGCCGGCGGTGGACTGTGCGGTGAAATCGGGGGCGATATCATTGATGCGAACAGACATGAACAGGCTCCTGCAAGGGTAAGTCAATGATCAAATAGTGGAAATCTGGCCGGGTTTCAGCCCCCAAGGCGCGTTGCCAAACAAATGAGGACACCGTTCCATCGCGCAGTCCCACAGGCGAACCGAAGCACCGTGGGGCCAGCCCTTGGCGCAAGTTCTTTCCCGCAAAGAGGCGGTCCTGCCGAACGTTCACCCCTTTGCGGGCGGCGCCAGATCAGGGAACGCACGCAGATAGCGGCGCAACTGCCGCCGGTAAGACAGCGTCGCGCGGGCCGTCTTGTTCCAGAGATCACGCCGGGGCGCGAGCCACGGTTTGCGGGGACCGTGGAAATGGATGATCGTGTCAGGCAAAGGCGCAAGTTCGTCAGCCTCGGCACCAAGCGCCCGGCTCAGGTCACGCTGCAAGCCCGCGCGCGCCCATGAGGCATTCCATGCCGGGTTAAGCAAATGGGTGCGGTTGGCGAAGATCGCATTCAGATGATCCTGATCCCCCATCGCGAAGGCCGAAGCGGCGCTGACATCCTCAAGCTGGTCAAGTAGGCCGGGGGTGGCGCGGATGCGGTCACAATCCAGAAGCAGGACGCCCGAGTTGAAATAGCGGGCAGGGTCGGTATAGGCGGCGATGCCGTCCACCCGCTCGACTGCCGCGGGGCGCAGCTTTCGCCCTCGTCCACGCTTGACCATCTGCTTTGCGGTCGGATCATCGCGCACCGCGCCAATCAGCGCACCGCCCAGATCGAGGTCGAACAAAGGCGCCACATCGCCCCGGATGATCGTGTCGCCATCCACATAAAGGATGCGTCCGGCCACATGGCGGGGCAGGAACAGCCGCCCCATGGCCGCAGCGGTGATGTAGGTGCTTTCCCAGCTGAACGCGCCCAACTCAGCCGCCCCGAGGGCCTTTGTGATCAACCGGCAGTCCGGCCGGATCGCGGCCACCCGGCTTACGGCCTGCCAGTCGGCCTCTGACAGGTCATCCCCCCAGAAATGTACTTCAGCCGGGCGGGAGAGGTGTTCGAGAAGGCTCCACATCGCCACCAGCGTGGGGCGCAGATAGCCGCGATCCGTGACGAAGGCGATCTTGACCGGATGGGAGACCATGGACACCAACTCCTGCACTCAGGTCCTGCTACTTGATTGTGGGTGGGCTTTGGCAAATGCCGCCTGATGGCGGCGCGCAAGCCGGGTGTTCCGCCAAAGCCACAGCTTTCGGGCGATGGCGTAGCGCGGCCCCCGTCGCACGGATTTGCTGCGCGAGACCGAGGCGTCGATCTCACTCGCCGCGCCAGAGGTGCCAAAGAGCGCCGGATTGACCGCAAGCCCGGTATCCGCCGCTGAAGCCCAGCACCGCAGCCATTGATCCACGGGCATATCGATGCGCTGAACGTCATGCACAAAAGCCGCTGCCCCCTCGCGCGACCAGAGGATCGCCGTCGTGGTCACGGGAAACAGATGGGCGCGCACCAGCAGATGGCCCGGCGCGACCGGGCCAAGACGCGAAGACACCTCGGGCGCTGCGCGTCCAAGGTTGGCTACATGCCAGACCTTGTCTGCCGACACTTTGGGCAGCGCATCAAGCAGTCCTGTCAGGACTGTGCCCGCATCAGGCGTAGCGATCGAGAGGTCATCCTCCAGCACCAGCCCATAGTCAGCGCCAGTTTGCAGAAACTGCCGCGCAGCCTCCAGATGGCTCAGGAAGCAGCCGATCTCGCCGCCGGTCAACTTGCGGCCAAAACTGCGCATTGCGGCAGCGGGATCGTAAAGCGGCAGATCCTCGGGGCGCTTGCCGCGGCCGTCAAAAGCGGGAAGGCGGCGAAAGGGGATGCCTGCGGCCTGCAGCGCCGCCGTCGCGCGGGTCAGGCGGGCATCGCTGCCATCAAGGTTGATCAACTGAACGTCCAGCCGGTTCATCCACCTGTCCTTTCGGGGTGGGGCCTTTCGAGAAACTCGATCGCGGCGCGGTCCTCGATCTCGTCGGCCTCAATCGCGGCGACCTTGCGCATGACGCGGCGCAGATGGTCGGCATCCGGAGTGGTCAGATTGGGGCCGCGCGCGATCTTGGCCCGCAACTCGGCATCGGACCGGGTGTAGTAATGGTTCAACTGGATGTGGTCGGCCGAATAGAAACGGGTCCCTTCACGCGAAGAGTTGGTGAACGCCTCACCCCGGTCATTGCAGGTGGTGGTGCCGCCGTCGGTCTCGATCTCATGCACCTTGAGGGCGGTGACATGGCAGGGGTCGACGATCATCTTGAAGTTCCGTAGGCCCTTGGCATCGCTCATCGGATCAGGATTGCGGCGGGTGTAGTTGCGCAGCACGCCCCCGGCGGGCGGCTCGATATGGCCGGACCGTCCGAACATATGCCAAGGCAGGCTGATGTTGCGGCAGCCTTCCAGATGGGCCAGCGCCTCTGGCAAGCTGTTGGCCTGCCTGGGGATCAGGAACTCGTCGACATCGATGAAGCTGAGCCAGCGATAGCGGCTGCCGAAATTGCGCACGGCATGGGCATAGGCCAGAACCTGATTGTGGATCTCCAGCCCGCGCCGGGCGTCGCGCAGCTTCTGGTCCCAGGGGATCACGCTGGCCTGCAGGCCAGCCGCCGAGAGGAGCGCCTCTGCCGTGCCATCAGTAGAGCCGTTGTCATAGGCGTGGATGTGCCGCACGCCCGCGCGCAGGTGGAACCGTGCCCATTCGCCGATATGCGGTGCCTCGTTCTTGACGATCAGCACCAGCGCCAGCCCGTGCCGGTCTGCCTGCGGCGTGGGCGGCTGCAGGGCAATCTTGGTGATCGAGCGGGAACGCTGCAGAAATCCGAACATGCGTCTTCCTAGCAGCACCGGCGGGCCTTGGCAAAAGCCTGTCGGCGGAAAACGGCTGTCAAATAATTTGATCAAATTATCGCGAATCGACTTGCCCGCTGCGGGGCGCCCGCTATGATCCCGCCCAACTCAAGGAGGACGACATGATCGAAAAGCGCGACTTCTATATCGACGGTGCCTGGGTCGCCCCGCTGGCGCCGCGCGACTGCCCGGTCATCGATCCCTCCACCGAAGAGGTCTGCGCCGTGATCTCGCTGGGCAGTGCTGCCGATTGCGACCGCGCGGTGGCTGCGGCCAAGGCGGCCTTCCCGACATGGGCCGCGACACCGCCGGCGACGCGTCGCATGTATGTGGAACGCATCCTCGACATCTATGAGCGCCGGAAGGAAGAGATGGCGCAGGCCATCAGCCTTGAGATGGGCGCCCCGATCGATCTGTCGCGCAACTCGCAGGCGCCGTGCCTGCCGTGGCACCTGCGGAACTTCCTGACGGCCTTCGACCATGTTGAATGGATCCGCCCGCTTGGTCCCCACGCGCCGAATGACCGCATCGCACTGGAGCCCATCGGGGTTGTGGGGCTGATCACGCCCTGGAACTGGCCGATGAACCAGGTGACGCTGAAGGTGATCCCGGCGCTGCTGGCGGGATGCCCCTGCGTGCTGAAGCCGTCAGAGGAATCGCCGCTTTCGTCGATGCTGTTTGCCGAGTTCGTGCATGAGGCAGGCGTTCCTGCCGGTGTCTTCAACCTTGTGAATGGCGACGGGGCGGGCGTGGGCACCCGTCTGTCAGAGCATCCGGATGTCGAGATGATCTCGTTCACAGGATCAACCCGTGCGGGGCGGGCGATTTCCAAGGCCGCGGCCGAGACGCTGAAGCGGGTGACGCTGGAACTGGGGGGCAAGGGCGCCAACCTGATCTTCGCCGATGCCGACGAAAAGGCGGTCGAGCGTGGCGTGCGTCACATGATGCAGAACTCGGGCCAGTCGTGCAACGCACCCTCGCGGATGCTGGTGGAACGCGCGGTCTATGATCAGGCGGTCGAAAAGGCCGCGCAGGTGGCAAGTTCCATCGCGGTTGGCCCGGCCTCGAAAGAAGGGCCGCACATCGGCCCGGTGGTGAACAAGCGCCAGTGGGAACAGATCCAGGGCTACATCCAGAAAGGGATCGACGAGGGCGCGCGCCTTGTCGCAGGCGGGCTTGGCCTGCCCGAGCATCTGAACCGCGGCTTCTATGTCAAACCCACCGTCTTTGCTGATGTGAAGCCCGGCATGACCATCGAGCGCGAAGAGATCTTTGGCCCGGTCCTGTCGATCATTCCCTTCGACACCGAGGAAGAGGCCGTGCGCATCGCCAATGACACGCCCTATGGCCTGACAAACTACGTCCAGAGCCAGGATGGCACCCGCCGCAACCGGCTGGCCCGTCAGCTGCGCGCTGGCATGATCGAGATGAACGGCAAATCGCGCGCTGCCGGCAGCCCTTTCGGCGGCATCAAGGCCTCGGGGCGCGCGCGAGAGGGCGGAACCTGGGGTATCGAGGAGTTCCTCGAGGTGAAGGCGATCTCGGGGTGGGACAGCGCGGCCGAGTGACGCGCCCCTGCCGGTTTAGACCAAGGTCGCAATGACCCTGCGCGCCTATGCGTTAGGGTGCTGCAACCCCAGCCGGATTTCCCCGCGCGAGGCCGTCGTAACAGGAGGTCCGCATGATCGTCGCAGAAACACGCGCCCACGCCGCCCGGATCGAGGCAGCATTGACAACCGGAGAGGCTGCGCGGTCGCCCATCGCGGCCTCATGGTCGCGGTCTGCACGAATGTACGGGCTGGACCCTGCAGCACGCAGCGCGCCCATGCGGATGACAGATGCCGAGTTCCGCCATGTCTCTGACCGGATGGAGCCCACCGTCCGGCTGGCGGCGCCGACGCTGGATCGGCTGTTCCGCGCGGTTGGCGGGCTTGGCACCTGTGTCGTGCTGTCGGACCGTGACGGCGTGCCGGTGGACCGTCGCGGCAACAGTGCCGAGGATCGCGATTTTGCCGATTGCGGGCTGTGGACCGGGACGATCTGGTCTGAGGCGCAGGCCGGTACCAATGCCATCGGCACCTGCATTGCCGAGGCACGCGCCGTGACCATCCAGCGCGACCAGCACTTTCTGTCGTCGAATACCCGGCTCAGTTGCACCTCGGCACCGATCCACGATGCCGAAGGTGCCCTGACGGCCGTGCTGGATGTCTCGACCGCGAATGCCGCCTGCACTGAGGCGGTGATGACGCTGATTGCCCATTCGGTGACCGAGGCTGCCCGACGGATCGAGGCGGACCTGTTTCGCGCCCGATTTGCCTCGGCCCGGATGTGGCTGGCGCCCGGTCTTGATCGCGGGGTCGGGGCGATCCTTGCCGTCGATGCGGATGAGTTGGTGATCGGAGCTACGCGCGCGGCACGCCAGCACTTTGGCTTGAAGGGCGATCTGGCGCGCAATCCGGTGCCCGCCGCCGATCTTCTCGGCCTTGCTGTACCCGATACGCTAGAGGATGGCGAACGCGCGGTAATCGCGCGTGCTCTGGCGCGGACCGGGGGAAATGCATCTGCCGCGGCGCGCAATCTCGGCATCAGCCGCGCCACGTTTCACCGCAAGCTTGGGGCACGGGCAACTGAAGGGCGCGACCTGTCTCAGAACTGAGACAGGTCTGCCTGACGACCCGCCGGCCCCGGGGTGACGGGAATCACCCAAGGCCACACAGTTTCTCTATCGGCCGCGAGGAGGCGGCCTGACAGGAGGAACCACCATGACCAAGCTTGAAACCTTCGACCTGAAGGCTGCCCCGTTCAAGACCCGCTATGAGAACTTCATCGGCGGCCAGTGGGTCGCGCCGAAGTCGGGGCAGTACATGCCCAACATCTCGCCCGTCACCGGTCAGGTGATCTGCGAGGTGGCACGTTCAAACGCCGCCGATGTCGAGGCCGCACTGGATGCCGCACATGCCGCGCGCCGTCGTTGGGGCACCACCTCGACCACCGAACGCTCGAACATCCTGCTGAAAATTGCTGACCGGATTGAAGCCAATCTTGAAGCCATCGCGATTGCCGAAACCTGGGATAACGGCAAGCCGCTGCGCGAGACGCTGGCCGCGGACATTCCGCTCGCCATCGACCACTTCCGCTATTTCGCCGGTGCGATCCGTGCGCAGGAAGGCTCGATCGGGCAGATCGACAACGACACCGTGGCCTATCACTTCCACGAACCTCTGGGCGTTGTCGGCCAGATCATTCCGTGGAACTTCCCGATCCTGATGGCGGCATGGAAGATTGCACCTGCACTGGCCGCGGGCAACTGCATCGTTCTGAAGCCGGCCGAGCAGACCCCGGCCTCGATCATGTACCTGATGCAATTCATCGAAGACCTGCTGCCGCCGGGTGTGCTGAATATCGTGAACGGCCTCGGTCTTGAAGCAGGTGCGCCACTCGCCGCGTCGACCCGCATCGCCAAGATCGCCTTCACGGGCTCCACACCGGTGGGCAAGTCGATCATGCGCGCCGCCGCCGACAACCTGACCAACATCACGCTGGAACTGGGTGGCAAGTCCCCCAACGTCTTCTTCGCCGATGTGATGGACGAGGATGACGAATTCCTGGACAAGGCGCTGGAGGGCTTTGCCCTGTTCGCGCTGAACCAGGGCGAGGTCTGCACCTGCCCGTCGCGCGCGCTGATCCATGAATCGATCTACGACCGCTTCATGGAAAAGGCCCTGAAGCGGGTTGAGGCGATCATCGCGGGCGACCCGCGTGCGACCAACACGATGATCGGTGCGCAAGCAAGCCAGGAGCAATACGACAAGATCTCTTCCTATCTGGAGATCGGCCGCAAGGAGGGCGCCAAGGTGCTGACCGGTGGTTCGGTGAACAAGTTCAACGGCGATATCGCCAATGGCTTCTACATCCAGCCCACCGTCTTTGAAGGCCACAACAAGATGCGGGTCTTCCAGGAGGAAATCTTCGGACCGGTCGTGTCGGTGACCACCTTCAAGACACTGGACGAGGCGCTTGAGATTGCCAACGACACCGTCTTCGGTCTCGGCGCCGGGGTATGGAGCCGCGACATGAACACCGCCTACCGCGCGGGCCGCGGGATCGAGGCGGGCCGCGTCTGGACCAACTGCTACCACGCCTATCCGGCTGGCGCGGCCTTCGGCGGCTACAAGCAGTCCGGAATCGGGCGTGAGACGCACAAGATGATGCTCGACCACTATCAGGAAACCAAAAACCTGCTGGTCAGCTACAACCCCAACAAGCTTGGCTTCTTCTGAGGCCATGCCCCGCCGGAAGGGCCTCCTCCCTTCCGGCCTCCTCCGGGCCAATCCCCGGGGTCACCGTACCTGATCCGCGCTTGAGGACATGACGGTGGCTCCGGGGGGCGGGCCCCCGCAACGGCCAAGGCCCCGCACATCCGGCGGGGCCTTGGCCATTTCGCGCCGATAGTTGCGGCTTCAGCCCTTTTTCAGGCAGCGATTTCCCAGCACTTCGGCAATCTGCACGGCGTTCAGAGCGGCGCCCTTGCGCAGGTTGTCGGACACGCACCAGAAGCTGATGCCATTCTCGACGGTCGAGTCCTGACGGATGCGGCTGACATAGGTTGCGTAATCGCCCACGCACTCGACGGGGGTGATGTAGCCACCGGCTTCACGCTTGTCGACGACGAGGATGCCCGGCGCCTCGCGCAGGATGTCTTGTGCTTCCTGCCAGTCGAGCGGCTCTTCGAACTCGACGTTCACAGCCTCGGAATGGCCGACGAAGACCGGCACGCGCACGCAGGTCGCGGTCAGCTTGATCGACTTGTCGAGGATCTTCTTCGTCTCGGCGACCATCTTCCATTCTTCCTTGGTCGAACCATCGTCGAGGAAGACGTCGATATGCGGGATGACGTTGAAGGCGATCTGCTTGGGATAGACCTTTGGGGCCACTTCCTGGCCGGGCACGAACATGCCCTTGGTCTGGTTCCACAGCTCGTCCATCGCCTCCTTGCCGGTGCCCGACACCGACTGGTAGGTGGCAACCACCACGCGCTTGATCTTGGCGCGGTCATGCAGCGGCTTCAGCGCCACCACCATCTGCGCGGTCGAGCAGTTGGGGTTTGCGATGATGTTGCGCTTGGTATAGCCGTCAACGGCGGCCGCGTTCACTTCCGGCACAACCAGCGGCACATCGGGGTCGTAGCGGTAGAGCGACGAGTTGTCGATGACCACGCAGCCCTGGCTTGCGGCCTTGGGCGCGTAAACCTTGGTCGCGTCCGATCCGATGGCGAAGAAGGCGATGTCCCAGCCGGTAAAGTCGAAATCGGCCAGGTCCTTGGTCTTCAAAGTCTTGTCGCCGAAGCTGACTTCAGTGCCCAGCGAGTTGCGCGATGCAAGCGCGACAATCTCGTCCACCGGAAACTCGCGTTCCGCGAGGATGTTCAGCATTTCCTTGCCCACGTTGCCCGTGGCGCCGACGACGGCGACTCTGTAGCCCATCGAGGACCTCCTTCTCTTCAGAGACGCTCGGCCCTTAGCGCAAACAGGCGCCAAGGAAAAGCACGATCAACGCCGGTGAACGATGCGCGGGTCGCGGGCTGACAGATCGGCCACGAATGCCGCCTCGCCATCGAAGTTATGGCCGACATCGGCCTTCGTCCGTGGGCCTGACAGCGACAGCGAGGCGAAGAAGTCAAAGCCATAAAGCCGCAGGCCCGCCATGCGTGAGGTCGCAAGAAGATCGATCATCATGATGCCGGTGGTGGGGCCGGTGCCGAGGTCGGCGCGCAGGCGTTGATACCGTGCGGGCGGATAGCGGAAGAAGCCCGGCGCCTGCAGGACATTCCAGCTGATCCGTTTGAACTTGGGCGACAGCCACAAGAGGCGCGGCTGCCCCAGCCGATCGAACTCATCAGGTGAAAGCCTGACGGCAAGCGCAAGCCAGTCTGTTCTGGTGCCATGTGACCGGGCCGAAGGCATCGGCGCGCTATTGATGCGGATGATCACATCGGCGCTGTCGATCTCGGCCCCGTAGTCTTGTTCGGCCAGCGCGCGGGCATTGCCGATCAGCGCCACCTGCTTGCCCTCAATCGTCTTCAGCAATTCGGCCTCGGTGACCGATGCGGCGGCGAAGGCGGCTTCATCGCCGCGCCATTTGGCGAACAGATACTGCAGGCGGTTCATCGGCGCATCCTTGCAGCAGTCAGCCGCGCCCGGAAGGCATCGGTATCCGCGGTGCCGCCCGGCCAGTCGAAGCGGACATAGTATTCACGGTCAAGCCAGGTCAGGAAAGCCGCGCGCAGTGCCGCGTCATAGCTCAGGGCTTCGGGTGCCGCGAAAAGCGCATTCAGCCCCTGCTGGCTTTCGGCATGATGCACAAGGCCCACCAGATTGAAGAAGGCGCGGCCCAGCGTGATCACCGGTTTGTCGTGAAAGAACGCCTGCAATCCCATCGAGGAGTTCAGCGTCACCACCCCTTGCGATGCGGCGACCTGCGCGAAACTGTCGGTCGCGTTGTCCAGCACCACGCGCCCATCTGCCAGCAGCGGGCCGATCAGCGGGGCCAGTGATTGCTTGGCCGAGGGGTGTTCCTTCAGCCGCAGATGCCATCCTTCCGGCAAGTGCCGTGCCGCTTGCTGCAGGGCCGCAAGAAAGCCTGCCATGCCGCCGCACCAGCCGGAAAACAGCGTCACCTGACTGTCATCGGGAACCTGAAGCGGGCAGAACAGGAAGGGCGTTTCAGGCAGGCTGCCGCCGCCCTGGCCGACATCGGCCCGGCGTGAAGCGCGGGCGGAAAGCCCCGCCGCAATCTGCCGCCAGTCGCCCGTCTCGACCGTTGCGGCATAGGCGCGAAAGACCTCCGGGTCCTGCGGGACCGAGCCTTCGGCGTTGACCCCCGTTGGATCGAGCGTGATGCGTCCGGGCAGGGGGGCAAGTTCGGCATAAAGCGTCGGTGCGCCTGCATCCTTTGCGCCTTGAATGAAGGCCATCCTTGATCCGGTCAGCCCATTCCATGCCACGGCGATCTGGTTTGGGTTCTGCCCGAAGTGCCGCCGCGACCAGTTGTATTGCCCGCGGATCAGCTGCCGTTTCAGCCAGCGAGAGACGGCCCCCTTTGGTTGGCGTTTTGCGCGCACAAGCGCCGCCTCGACACGCGCCGACGTCTCGGGCCAGTCGCGAAAGCTGAGCGGGATGACGCGCAAACGCCGTGCTTGCCCCTCGGCCTGCGCGAGCGCGGCAAAGATCGCCTCTTTGCGGGCGTCATATTCGGCTGGAAATACGATCATCGGTTCAGCGGGGCCGTTCGGCAGGAAGTGCCAGAGGCCCGAAGGTATGGCCAACGGGGGGAAAGGGAAAGCCCGGATCGCTGGTCTGCGCTAGTCGGTGCGGTCCCGCGAGGTCGCATAGATCGCGAGTGCCACGGCCAGCGTGATGGCCAGCAGCAGAAAGATCGCGGCATAGGGCGCCTCGGCCGGAGGGGTCGGGGTAGAAGCATGCAGGCGGCCCGTCACGAACTGCAGCACGCCCACCGATCCAATGCCAAAAAGGTTCAGCAGCGTCACCCCGCGCCCCACCAGATGTGCGGGCAGGAAGGCCCGGCCATGGGCAATCACCATCGGGAAGGACGATCCCGCAAAGCCGAACAGCACCAGGAGCGCCACGGTGACCCAACCACCCGCCAGCGGCATCGCCCACAGCAGCAGAAGCGTAGCAAGAACCACCGCATTGCCCGTAAGGATCAGGCGTTTGCGGCTGCGCAAAAGGCGCTCCATCGGGCCATAGGCAAAGCTGCCCGCCACCATGGCAAGGCCCATCATCAGCGTGACCTGCCCGATCTGATCGGCAGTCGCGCCAAAGACATCGGCGTAATAGGGGCCGACCCACAACCCACGCACGGCCGCGACAGGGGCATAGCACAGCGCCATCATCACGAAGATCGGCCAAAGCGACCGCAGGCGCAGAAGATCGAGCAAAGAGCCGCGCTGCGTGTGTTCCACCCGTGGCGGGTCGCGGACCAGAACCGCGATCAACGTGGCGATCAAGGCGGTAATGGCGGCCAGCCCCCAGACCGTCGGGCGCCAGCCAAAGGCATCGACCGCCGCCGTCAGCGGCAGGGAGGAGCCGATGTTGCCCAGATTGCCGATGCCGACCATCGCCCCGGCTAGCGTTCCGAAAACCGCAGGCGCAAAGCTGCGGGCAAAGATGAAATAGCCAGCCATCAGCACGGGCGAGCAGCCGATGCCGATCAGCACCATGGCAAGCTTGATGCCGAAGGGACCGCCCGCCAGCGCAAAGACCGCCGCGCCAAGAGCGCCGACCATCAGCAGCGCTGCAGCGGTCAGGCGGGGGCCCACGCGGTCAAGGGCGGCACCGACGGGTATCTGCATCGCTGCAAAGGCCAGAAACCACAGGCCTGAGGCTGCCGCGAGATCCGCGGCCGCAACGCCGATTTCCTGCTTCAGCACGGGCGAGAGCACGGCCAGAAAAGCACGATAGAACTGGCTCAGCACATAGGCTGCAAACAGGCAGGCAATTCCAATGCGCATCAGGCGGCCTTTGCAGTCCAGGGCGCCTCTCGGATCGGCAGGTGCACCAGCGCTGAAAAGGCCCCGACGCCCACCCCGATCCACCAGACCATCGTGTAGTCGCCGGTGATGTCATACATCTTGCCACCCAGCCAGACGCCGAGAAAGCCGCCGATCTGGTGCGACAGGAACACAAATCCGTAGAGCGTGCCCATATAGCGCAGACCGAAGATATGCGCGACCAGTCCCGAGGTCAGCGGAACGGTGGCAAGCCACAGCGACCCCATTGCAAGTGAGAACAGAAGCACGCTGGTCGGTGTCATCGGCAGCATGATGAAAAGCGCGGCCACAATGGTTCGGGCGGTGTAGATGCCAGCCAGCAGGTACTTTTTGGTGTATTTCTTGCCCAATGCGCCCGCCCAGATCGTGCCCACGATATTGGCAAGTCCGATCACCGCGATCGACATTGCGCCAAGCGCCGAGGTTGTGGTGATGCCAAGTGCGGCCAGCGGGCCGTTCGGATCGATGGGGCCGCACATCTCGGTCACGAAGGCCGGGAAGTGTGCGGTGATGAAGGCCAACTGATAGCCGCAGGAAAAGAAGCCCAGAAAGATCATGATATAGGATGGGTCGCTGAAGGCCTTTTTCAGCACCTCGCCCAGGCTTTCCTCAAGCTCTGCCCGGCTTGCCATCTGCGGAGAGCGCAGGAAGGGCAGGGCCAGCAGCGAGCAGAGGATAATCCCGGCAAAGATCATGAACACTTCCTGCCAGCTGAAGCTCTGCAGCAGAAACTCGGCCAAAGGCGCGCCGACAACCTGACCGGCCGAGCCTGCGGCCGTTGCGATGCCAAGCGCCAGCGACCGGTTCTCGGCCGAGCTTGCGCGGCCCACCACCGCAAGCACGACGCCGAAACCGGTGCCCGCGATGCCGAAGCCCACGATCACCTCAAGCAGTTGCATCTGCGCAGGCGTCGTGGCCCAGGCGGTCATGAAAAGCCCCGCCGCGTACATCAGCGCCCCCAGCACGATGGCCTTGCGGTCGCCAAAACGCTCGGCCACGGCGCCGAACAGCGGCTGCCCGATCCCCCAGGCAAGGTTCTGGATGGCGATGGCCAGCGAAAACTCGGCCCGCGGCCAGCCGAATTCCTCGGCGATTGGCAGCTGGAATACCCCGAAGCTTGCCCTGAGGGCAAAGTTCAGAAGCAGGATCGCACATCCCGCAATCAGAACGGGTGTGAACAGTCTGGCTTGGGTCATGGCGCGCTCCTGCTGACCGGCGAAAGGTGCGGCGACGGTGCGGCGGGGTCAATTTGATTTTTGTGATCCATACAATGATCAATTTTGATGCAACTCTGGGGGCTGTCTGCCCGGTTGGTGGCGCGATCCAAACCGGTGTGAAACGGCGCTTGCAGCGGATTTGCAGCCGCGCGATGGTAGCGCAAACGAATTGGAGGCAGGCATGAGCGATTGGTGGCGCGGCGCGGTGGTCTATCAGATCTACCCCCGCTCGTTTCAGGACAGCGACGGGGACGGGATCGGCGATCTGAAGGGCATCATTGCGCGACTTGATCATGTCGCCTCGCTTGGCGTGGATGCGATCTGGCTGTCGCCTGTCTTTACCAGTCCGATGGCCGACATGGGGTATGACGTCTCGGATTACTGCGACATCGACCCGCTGTTCGGCACGCTTGCGGATTTTGACGCCCTCGTCACCCGCGCGCATGAGCTTGGCCTCAAGGTGATCATCGACCAGGTGCTGAGCCATTCCTCCGACCAGCACCCGTATTTCATCGAAAGCCGGAAAAGCCGCAAGAACCCCAAGGCCGACTGGTATGTCTGGGCCGATGCCAAGCCCGATGGCAGCCCGCCGAACAACTGGGTCTCTGTCTTTGGCGGCAGCGCCTGGGAATGGGATTCGCGCCGTCGCCAGTATTACCTGCACAACTTTCTGGCCAGCCAGCCGGACTTCAACTTTCATAACCCGGACGTGCAGGACTGGCTCTTGGGCACGATGCGCTTCTGGCTTGAGCGCGGGGTGGATGGCTTCCGACTGGATACGGTGAACTTCTATTTCCACGACGCGCGACTGCGCGACAACGGGCCTGAGCTTCGCGAGGAGAACGAGCCTGCCGTCAATCCCTATGAGATGCAGGACCACGAATATTCCAAGTGCCGGCCCGAGAACCTGCCATTCCTCGAACGCATGCGGGCACTTCTGGACGAATTCGACGACCGCACCATGGTCGGCGAGGTGGGCGAAGGCCCGCGCCGCGCGCTGAAGGTGATGGAGGAGTATACCAGCGGAAAACGCCTGCACATGGCCTACAGTTTTGACATGCTGGGGCCGAAGTTCACGCCCGAGCATTTCCGCAGCCGGATCGAGGGGTTCTTTACGGCGGCCCCGGACAGCTGCCCGATGTGGGCCTTTTCCAATCACGACGTGATCCGCCATGTGACCCGGTGGGAAAAGTTCGGGCCGCAGGATGATGTGGCGAAACTCGCCGCGGCGATGCTTCTGGCCTTTGAGGGGACGATCTGCCTCTATCAGGGGGAAGAACTTGGCCAGACCGAGACCGACATCGAGTACCACGAACTGACCGATCCGCCGGGTATCCGCTTCTGGCCCGACTACAAGGGCCGCGACGGATGTCGCACCCCGATGGTCTGGGATGCGAGCGCACAAGGCGGGTTCACCACGGGCACCCCCTGGTTGCCTGTCAAGGCACCGCAACTGGCGCGCAATGTTGCCGCGCAAGAGGTGCCGGGATCGGTGCTGGAGGCCTATCGGTCCCTGCTGGCCTGGCGCAAGACCTCGGCTCTGCTGGACGGCCGCAGCACGTTCTTTGACGTGACGCCGCCGGTGCTGGCCTTCCGGCGCGATGCCGGCGCGACGTCGGTGCTGTGCGTATTCAACCTGTCCGACACTGCGGTCACGGTGCCGGTAAAAGGGTTGGACGCGCTTGACGGGCCATCTTCGGGTGCCGCGCTGAAGGCGGGCAAGCTGACGCTTGCGCCCTGTGGTTGGGCATGGAGCCGCGCGAGCGCCTTGGCCAGCGCGGGCTAGCGCGTCACAGCGGTTTGACCATCCTGTGGACGTCATGCCGCCGGTTGCCATAGTCCCGATCGGGGAAGATCTGGTCGGGAACAAAGCCCTCGCGCATCCAGAAGGCGCGACCCTTCTCGTTGGCCCCAAGCGCCGCGATCAGCAGGCGAGTCGCGCCGCGCGCGCGCGCACGCGCCTCGACGTCGCGCAGAAGCCGCGCCCCGTTGCCGCGCCCTCGGGCTGCAGGGTCAAAGATCATCAGCCCGACATAGGCATCCTGCGGTTCAGGGTAGCCGAAGGCGAGATCAACCTTGCCCACAAGTCTCTCGCCCTCGAACATCCCAAGTCGCAGGCTGCTTGCGGGATCGATGCCCGGAGGTGCATCGGTAAAGAACTCGCGTGCCTGCGATCCATCGACCGGCAAGCCGGTTTCCAGATCGACATAGTCGGCGGCCGCGTGAAAAAGCGCCTCGACGGCGGGCAGGTCAGTCATGGGATCAAGCTCACGGATCATCGGATGATCGCCTCCAGCGGGTCATAGAGCAGGCTGCCATCCCATGCTGCATCGGGCAGGCTGTCGGGTTTATACCGAATGCCGGTCATTTCTGCCCGGGTAAAGAAGCGCCGCGCGGTGACGACACCTGCCGGGTCAGCCCAACTGGTGTCCAGGCGCCCGTCCACGATGAAACAGCGAAAGAAGATATCCACCTGATGGAAGGTTCCGTTCGGGTCATGGAATTCGTTGACGAGGCATGGCTCGCCCACAGTCACGACAAGGCCGGTTTCTTCGTGGATCTCGCGGATCAGATTGTCATGCAGCGAGGCGCCGCGATGCATGCCGCCGCCCGGCGCACACCACAGATCCGACAGCCCGTCAGGCCAGGCATTCACCAGTAGCAGGCGGTTCTCGTGCAGGATCAGGCCGCGCACGCCGAGGCGGGGAGAGATGCTTTTCATGCGTCAGAGGGTTGCCGATGGTGGGCGGTTTGTCCATCCTGCGGATCGATGGGGCCTGCGCCTTCATGGAGGTATCGATGTTGAGGGCGTTGCTGATCTGGCTGCTGGGGGCGGGCATCGCGCAGGCTGACTGCGTCGTGCTTCTGCATGGCCTCGCGCGTAGCGAGACCTCGCTTCTGGCAATGGAAAAGGCCCTGCAGGTGCAGGGCTTTCAGGTGGTGAACAACGGATACCCCTCGACATCAGAGCCGATCCGGGTGCTTGCGCCCAAGGTGGGCGAGGCGGTCGCCCAATGTGGCGCGCAGACCGTCCACTTCGTGACCCATTCGATGGGAGGCATTCTTGCGCGGGTCTGGTTGAAGGATCACAAGCCGGAACAGATGGGCCGTGTGGTGATGCTGGCCCCGCCCAACCACGGATCAGAATTGGTCGATGCCTTTGGTCAGATCGGAGCCTTTGAATGGCTGAACGGTCCGGCAGGTATCCAGCTTGGAACCGGTGACGGATCGGTGCCGAATGCGCTGCCGCTGCCGGATTTCGAGCTGGGCGTGATCGCGGGCAACAGGTCGCTCAACCCGGTCTACTCCTCGATCATCGAGGGCAAGGATGATGGCAAGGTCTCGGTCGAGTCGACAAGGGTTGCGGGGATGAAGGCACATCTGACGCTGCCGGTGACGCATACTTTCATGATGCTCAATCCGCAGGTCATCGCGCAGACTGTACTTTTCCTGCGCGAAGGGCGGTTCGACCCCAACATGGGCTATGCCCGCGCGGTCGAGATCGCATTGGGCAAGGCTCCCTGATCGGGTGGCGAGCGGGGCAGGGGGCGCTCGCGCCCCCTCTGGGCCGTGCGGCCCATTCACCCCCTGAGGATATTTGGGAAAAGAAGAAGGGCGGGATCAGCCGCCGAGGTGGCGCTCGCCCCGCCGTTCGGCCAGTTGCATCTGGTGCATGCGTTCGCGAAAGCGTTCGCGGTCGGCGTCGGTATATTCATCGACGCAGCGATGGCACTGAACGCCATCCTCGAATTCGGGTCGCGCGCGATCCTCGGCGCTGAGGGGGCGCCGGCAGGCGTGGCAGGTGCCATAGTCGCCCGGGACAAGGCCATGGCCCACGCTGACGCGCTGGTCGAAAACATAGCACTGTCCTTGCCAGAGACTTTCGGCCTCGGGCACGTCCTCAAGGTATTTCAGGATACCGCCCTTCAGGTGATAGACCTCGGGCACGCCCTGACCCAGCAGATAGTTCGTCGATTTTTCGCAGCGAATGCCGCCCGTGCAGAACATGGCGATGCGCTTGTTGTGGAACCGGTCCTTGTTGGCCTGCCACCACGCGGGAAAATCGCGGAAACTGCGGGTGCCGGGGTCGACCGCGCTGCGGAAGGTGCCGATCTCGACCTCGTAATCATTGCGGGTGTCGATCACTGCCACATCGGGTTCGCTGATCAGCGCGTTCCAGTCCTGCGCCGCGACATAGTGGCCGACGCGGGCGCGCGGGTCGATGTCGGGTTGGCCCATGGTCACGATCTCGCGCTTGAGGCGGACTTTCATGCGACCGAAGGGTTGGGCCTCGGCAAAGCTTTCCTTGTGCTCCAGGTCTGCACAGCCGGGCAGGGCGCGGAGATGTGCGAGCATCGCATCGATCCCGGCTCGGCTGCCGGCGATGGTGCCATTGATCCCCTCGGCGGCGATCAGGAGCGAGCCCTTGATCCCCTGCGCTTCGGCAAGGGCCTGAAGCGGCCCTTTCAGCGTAGCAGGGTCGGGAAAACGGGTGAAGTGATAGAGGGCGGCGATGGTGAACATGGCTTGCATCTGCCCCGATGCCTGTCGCAATGCAAGTGATCCTTGGCATTGACGCATGCGCCCAAGGCCCTTAGCCAGAAGAAAACGGGGGAAAATCATGCGTCCAGCCGATGAAGCCTTGATCGTCGTCGATGTGCAGAACGACTTCTGCCCGGGAGGCGCGCTGGCGGTTGCCGGGGGCGATGCGATCATCCCCGAGATCAATGCGCTGCTACGTCAGTTCGAGGTGCGGGTGCTGACGCAGGACTGGCACCCGGCCGATCACGCGAGCTTTGCCGACAATCACCCTGGGGCTGCGCCGTTCTCGATGACGGAAATGCCCTATGGCCCGCAGGTCCTGTGGCCTGCGCATTGCGTGCAGGGAACAGAGGGCGCTGCGTTTCATCCACGGCTCGACACTGACCGCGGCGATATGGTGATCCGCAAGGGGTTCCGGTCGCAGATCGACAGCTATTCCGCATTCTTCGAGAACGACCGCACCACACCCACCGGGCTCGAGGGTTATCTGCGCACGCGCGGTGTGGGGGCGATCACGCTGGTCGGGCTCGCCACCGATTTCTGTGTCACCTATTCGGCACTTGATGCCGCGCGTCTCGGCTTTCGGGTGGCGGTGAAGATGAGTGCCTGCCGCGCGATCGATCTGGATGGCTCGCTGGCGGATGCCTGTCAGCGGATGATGACGGCGGGCGTCGATCTGATCTGAGTGTCGTGCGAAGGCCCCTGGCCCCTTGGGGCGGGCCTTGCATGGGTGGTTTCGAAGAGGGGAGGCGGCGCTATGGTCGATATCGCGACACGGGTGCACAATCACAACTGGCGGATCGATCCAATCGTCAGGTCGCTGATCGACACCGATTTCTACAAGCTTCTGATGTGTCAGTCGATCTTTCGCAACAAGCCCGACACTTCGGTCACTTTCAGCCTGATCAATCGCACCACTGCGGTCCGTCTGGCCGATCTGATCGACGAGGGCGAACTGCGCGAGCAGCTGGATCATGTCCGCAGCCTCAGCCTGAGCCGTGGTGAGAGCACATGGCTGCGCGGGAACACATTTTACGGCAAGCGCCAGATGTTCCGCCCCGATTTCATGGAGTGGTTCGAGGGTCTGCGCCTGCCGGCCTACCACCTCGAAAAGCGGGACGGTCAGTTTGAACTGACGTTCGAGGGGCGCTGGCCCGAGGTCATGCTGTGGGAAATCCCCGCGCTGACCGTGCTGATGGAGTTGCGCTCGCGCGCGGTTCTGAAGGGCATGGGCAAGTTCGAGCTGCAGGTTCTTTATGCCCGCGCCATGACCCGTCTTTGGGAAAAGATCGAACGTCTGCGCCGGATCGACGGGTTGAAGATCGCTGATTTCGGGACGCGCCGCCGCCATGGGTTCCTTTGGCAGGACTGGTGCGTGCAGGCGATGATGGAAGGCTTGGGCGACGCCTTCATCGGAACCTCGAACTGCAAGATCGCGATGAAGCGCGATATCGAGGCGATCGGCACCAACGCTCATGAACTGCCGATGGTCTATGCAGCACTGGCCGACAGCGATGCCGAACTGGCGGATGCGCCCTATCGCGTTCTTGCGGACTGGCATGAGGAACATGACGGCAATCTGCGTGTCATCCTGCCCGATACCTATGGCACTGAAGGGTTCCTCAAGCGCGCACCCGACTGGCTGTCGAAATGGACCGGTATCCGCATCGACAGTGGTGATCCGGCGCAGGGCGCCGAGATTGCGATCCGCTGGTGGAAAGAGCGGGGCGAGGACCCGTCGAAGAAGCTCGTGATCTTCTCGGACGGGCTTGACGTCGAAATGATCGAAGAGTTGCACGCGCAGTTTGCCGGGCGGGTCAAGGTCTCGTTCGGCTGGGGCACCATGCTGACCAATGACTTCCGCGGGCTGGCCGGGGACCGTCTGGCGCCCTTCAGCCTAGTCTGCAAGGCGGTCAGCGCGAATGGCAGACCGACGGTAAAGCTTTCGGACAACCCCAACAAGGCCATGGGGCCAAAGGCCGAGGTCGAACGCTACAAGCGCGTCTTCGGCGTGGGCGAGCAGCAGGCGCAGGAGGTGGTGGTCTAGGCCCCGCCTGCCATGACATGGCGCGCCCACATCACCGCGCGGGCGATATGGCTGCGATGCACGGGATGATCCAAGGGCAGGCGCGGCGCGACCCAACCGACCGAGGCCAGCACGCGCGCCAGCGTAAAGACCGGCACCATGGCCGCATCAACGGGGCAGAGGCTGGCATAGCCCTCGACCAGGGCGGCTTGCAGGGCCGGGCGGTCGGGTTCGTACAGATCCTGCGAGAGAACCGTGCCCAGATCATACAGGCGATAGCCAAAGCCGCTGTCATCAAAGTCGATCAAGGCAAGGCCTGCGTCCGTCACAAGGATGTTCTCGCGCAGCACATCGGCATGGACGAGGCCGAGGGGGGCCGCATGATCCAGCAGACGTTCCCGCAGAAAGGCGCGGGCGCGGATCAATGTGGCTGCATCCTCTGCCGACAGAAGCGGATGTTCCCAGAACCTTCCCCAGAACGGCGCCTCGCCGACCAGCCCCTCGATGTCCCAACGGGGGCGGCTGAAGTCTTTGGGCAGGACCAGCGTGTCGGTCGTCTGGTGCATCCGCGCCAGCAGCATGCCAAGGGCGCGATGCCGCCCAAGCTGTTCGGTGCGCGATCCGGGCAGGGGGGTGCCTGCCTCACCAAAAGGCCCACCATCGATCCAGCTTACGACCGATGCCCGGCGCCCGGTCGAAAGGGCCGGCAGCAGATTGCCCTGTGTGTCGGGCAGCGGTGCCGGGACTGGCAACCCCCGTGCGGCCATTTCGCTGCACCACCACAACTCTGACCGGATCGCCGCTTCGGTCTGGTAGCCTAGCCGGTGCAGCCGCAGCGCGGCCTTGGAGCCGTCGGGCAGGCGCAGCGCATAGACCGCATTCTCGCGGTTGCGCAGCTCGGCGGTGATGGTGGCATCCCAGTGGTGCGCGGCCTCGGTGGCTTCGTTCATTCGTCGTCCACCTTGCCGCGCAGGGCCTTGACCTCTCCGCGTTGTGTTTTGGCGGCCAGCCGTCGCCGCTGGCTGCCAAGCGTCGGCTTGGTCGCAATACGGCGCTTGGGTGCGATCAGCGCCTGGCGGATCAACTCGACCAGGCGCTCTTCGGCAAGGGCACGGTTGCGGGCCTGACTGCGGGTCTCTTCGGCGCGGATGACGATGGCGCCCTCGGTCGTCCAGCGCCGCCCGGCCAGGCGCTTGAGCCGGGCCTTCACCGCAGGCGTCAGATGGGGGGATCGCTCGGCCTCGAACCGCAGTTCTACAGCCGTTTCAACCTTGTTGACGTTCTGCCCGCCCGGCCCTGACGAGCGCGAAAAGGCCTCGGAGAGTTCCCAGTCGGCGATGGTGATGGTGTCATTGATCCGCAGCATGATGGGCAATCTAGCGAGAATGCCGGGCGCTGTCTTGGGGGGAAGATCGCCCCGGCGTCAGCTATGGACATTGCGATGCTGCACCTGCATCATGGCGATGAAAATTGATTGTCTGGCATGGGCTTCACGGTCCTGTGCCATTTTTGATCCATATCCGGCCCTGCGGGTCGGGGAGGGCAACATCCCCTGCCCGGCGGGCAGCACCCTGTTGAACAAGGAAGTCAGTGCCATGCCGATCAGTCTTGCCGCCGCTGCGCAAACCTACCGCGAGGCCGCGCGCGATGCGGTGCGCCGCCATTCGACCTTCCACCTGGTACAGGCCGCGCTGCTGGTCGTCGCGGGCATCGTCGCCATCGTCTTCCCGGTCTTTTCTTCGGCTGCGGCCGTCGTGGTGTTCGGCTGGCTGCTGATCGCCAGCGGCATCATCCAGGCCATCGGCCTGATCAGCGCACGCCATGCGCCAAACTTCTGGCTGCAGATCATCTCGGCCATCCTTGGCGTGTTGCTGGGCATTCTGCTGTTGCGCAACATCGCGCAGGGGATGCTGCTGCTGTCGCTTCTGCTGATCATCTTCTTCATGATCGAGGGGATGTCGAAGGTTGTCTTCGCATTGACGATCCGTCCCTTGCCCAACTGGCTTTGGGTTTTTGCCAGCGGGGTGCTCTCGGTCGTGCTGTCGCTTGTGCTTTTTGCCGCGATGCCGGTCACTGCGCTGTGGCTGATCGGGCTGATGCTGGGGCTCGACCTCATCGCCATTGGCGCGGCCCTTGGTGCGATGGCGTGGAGGCTTCGCGGGCAAGCGGCGCCCGCCGCCTGATCCCCCCAAGGCGCCCGGCTTCGGGCGCCATTTTCTTGCAATGAATTGACTGAAAGGCGCCGAAATGGCCAGCAGCCCGAAATCGCAGACGCGAAAAACCCTCCCCATCGACCTCGCTTTGCAGGGGGGCGGTTCGCATGGGGCGTTTACCTGGGGCGTTCTGGACCGCATCCTCGAGGAAGACTGGTTCGAGATCGATGGCATTTCCGGCACCTCGGCCGGCGCCATGAACGCGGCAATCCTGGCGGCCGGCATGGCCACCGGCGGGCGGCAGACCGCGCGTGAGATGCTGACCGCCTTCTGGCGCCGGACGGCCGATGCCGCGCGCTTCAGCCCGTTCAAGCGCGGGCCGCTGGAGGTCCTGACGGGCAAATGGACGCTGGACAACTCGCCCGCCTTCATCGCCATGGATCTGATGGCGCGGCTGATCTCGCCCTATTCTCTGGGTGGGGCGGCAGGGAACCCGCTGCGCGACATCCTGACAGACCTGATCGATTTCGACGCGCTGGCGACAGGGCCGGTCAAGCTGTTCATCACGGCAACCAATGTGCACACCGGGCAGGGCAGGGTGTTCCGCAAGCATGAGGTGACGGCCGATGTGCTGCTCGCCTCGGCCTGCCTGCCATCGATGTTCCAGGCCATCGAGATCGACGGCGTGCCCTATTGGGACGGCGGCTATGCGGGCAACCCGACGATGACGCCGCTCGTGCGTGAATGCGAAAGCCTCGATACCGTTCTGGTGCAGATCAACCCGGTCGAGCGGCGCGAGACGCCGCGCACCGCGCGCGAGATCGCAAGCCGCCTGAACGAGATCTCTTTCAACGCCCAGCTTCTGAAAGAGTTGCGGATGATGGCGTTGCTGCGCCGTGTCATTGACCCCGGCAATGGCGAGGCGCGGTACTGGAAAGAGATGCGCCTGCATCGCATCACCTCGGACATCATGGTGGACCTTGGACATTCCTCGAAGCTGAATGCCGAATGGGACTTCCTGAAGATGCTCTTCGATGAAGGGCGCCGCGCCGCCGAGGATTTCGGCCGCACCCATATTCAGGACATCGGGGTGCGATCCACCTTTGACATCGACGCACTGGCGGACGAGCTCTGACATGCTGGGTCTGCTGGGTATTCTGTTGGGCCTTGCCCTGATCATGGTGCTTGCGTTCCGCAGTTGGACAATCCTGCTGCTGGCGCCTTTGGCCGCTGCGGTGGCGGCGCTTTTTTCCGGTCAGCCGATGCTGGCGCACTGGACGCAGACCTTCATGCCTGCGGCGGCGGGGTTTGTGGCGCAGTTCTTTCCGCTGTTCCTGCTGGGCGCATTGTTCGGCAAGCTGATGGACGACAGCGGATCGGTTTCGGCGATCGCCGATTACATGACGCGCCGGCTCGGCCCCTCGCGGGCGATCCTTGCCGTGGTGGCTGCGGGCGCGATGGTCACCTATGGCGGTGTCAGCCTGTTTGTGGCGTTCTTCGTGCTGGCGCCAATGGGGCAGGCGCTGTTCAAGGCGGGAAGCGTGCCGCGCAGGCTGCTTCCGGCGGCACTCGCGCTTGGAACCTCGACCTTCACCATGTCGGCCATGCCGGGAACGCCCGCGATCCAGAACGCCATTCCGATGCCGTTCTTTGGTACCACCCCCTTTGCCGCACCTGGGCTTGGCATCATAGCCAGCATCATCATGGCGGCCATCGGCCTGGGCTGGCTTTCCTTCCGCGAACGTCAGGCCAAGGCGCGGGGCGAAGGCTATGGCGCGGCCGAAAAAGGCACCGCCGTCTCGCGCGAGCTGGCCAGCACCGCACGCGAGTTTGACCCTGCCGAGATCAGCCGCGCCGGATCCTGGGGCGGGCGGCCACCGATCGGCTTGGCCATTCTGCCGCTGGTTCTGGTTGTCGTGGTCAACCTGATCCTGACGCAGTTCGTGCTGCCCAGCATGGATTTCGATTTCCTCTCGCAGCCCGCATGGGGTGAAACCACCCTGTCGGCTGTCGGCGGGGTCTGGTCGGTGGCGCTTGCGCTTCTGGTCGCCTGCATCGTGCTGGTTGCCATGAACCGGCGCCGCTTTCGCAATTTGCGCGAAAGCATCGACTCGGGCGCGACGGCCGCAGTACTTCCGATCATGAGCGTGGCAAGCCTTGTGGGTTTCGGCGCGGTCGTGGCGGCCCTGCCTGCGTTCGAGATGGTGCGGGACTGGGTTCTGGGCATCGGAGGCGGGCCGCTCGTGTCGCTGGCGGTCGCGACGAACATCCTTGCCGCGCTGACCGGATCGGCTTCGGGCGGGATGACCATTGCGCTGCAGGCCCTTGGGCCCACCTTCATGCAGATCGCGTCAGACACAGGGCTGGACCCTGCGCTGATGCACCGGGTGGCCGTGATCGCCTCGGGTACGCTGGACAGCTTGCCGCATAATGGCGCGGTGGTCACGATGCTTGCGGTCTGTGGCTGCACGCATCGCGAAAGCTATCTGGACATCGTCATGGCCGCCATTGTCAGCGCGCTTGTTGCCCTTGTGGCGGTGATCGTGCTTGGCACAGCCTTCGGTTCCTTCTAACCCGGTAGGGACAGAGCTTCGGGATCGTCATGACACAGCCCACGCCGACCGCCGCACCACCGGCCCTCTTGAACATCACGCTGGGCGTCATGCTGGCGCTGATGCTGGGGTGGTTCTTCCACATCGCCTCGGGCGTTCTGGTGCCAATGGTGCTGGGGCTGATGATCTCTTATGTGGTCATGGCGGTGGCGCGGCTGACAGGCACCATTCCATGGATCGGGGCGCGGCTGTCACCGGGGGTAAGGCTCGCCGTCGCGGCGGTGCTGATCTGCTACGGTCTGGTGCAACTGGTGACGTTGCTTGCCGCCAATCTGGCTGCCTTTGCCAGTTCTGCGCCCGAGTATCAGACGCGGCTGCTTTCCGCAGTTCAGACCCTTGCAAACATGGCGGGCTTTCAGGGCGACCTGACCTGGGAAACACTGCGCAGTGACCTCTTTGGCCAGATCAACCTGCAGTCCGCACTGCGCAGCGGCGTGGCTTCCTCCGCCGCCCTGCTGGGGGGATTGATCTTCGTTCTGCTGAACGTCGTATTCATGCTGCTGGAGCGGGGCAGCTTTGATGCCAAGCTCGACAAGATGGTTCCCGATGGCGAGGGCTCGGTCCGGCTGCGCAAGGTGATCGAGGACATCAACGGGCGCGTCGGGCGCTATCTGGTGGTCAAGACGCTGATCAACATTGCGCTTGGTGTCCTGTGCTATGGCATCATGCTGGCCTATGGGCTTGAGTTTGCTGTCCTCTGGGCCATCGTGATCGCGCTGGTGAACTATATCCCCTATATCGGATCGTTCATCGGGGTGGCCGTGCCGGGGGTCATCGCCCTTGGCCAGTTCGGCCTGACGGATGAGGTGATCACGCTGATCCTGTTTCTGTCTGCCGCACAGTTCCTGATCGGCAACGTGCTTGAGCCGCAGGTCATGGGCACGTCGATGGACCTCAGCCCCTATGCCGTGCTGATAAGCCTGACGGTCTGGACGGCATTGTGGGGCATTGCAGGCGCCATTGCCGCCATTCCGATCACCGCTGTCATGGTGATCGTGCTGTCGGAATTCGACACCACGCGGCCCATTGCCATTCTTCTGTCACGAAGCGGCGGCCAGACCGGCCGCTAGGCCGTCAAGCGGCGCGCAGAAGCGTGGCCATGCGCAGCACGCAGAGTACGTAGCCCTGCACGCCGAATCCCGCGATCACACCATCGGCGCGACCCGAGACATAGGAGTGATGGCGGAATGCCTCACGCTTGTGGACATTGGAGATGTGACACTCCAGCACAGGGCCATCGAAGGCGTTCAACGCATCGAGGATCGCGACCGAGGTGTGCGTGAAGGCTCCGGGGTTGATGATGATCCCTGAGGCTTCGTCACGCGCCTGATGGATCGTATCAATGATCACGCCTTCGTGGTTCGACTGGAACAGGCGGATCGAAAGCCCGTGATCCGCTGCGGCGGCGGCGCAATTGCGCTCCACATCCTCCAGCGTGTCGCGGCCATAGATCTCGGGCTGGCGTTTGCCCAGCAGGTTCAGGTTGGGGCCGTTCAGGATGAAGATGGGCTTGGGCATTCTGTCCTCTATCTTGACGCGGGCGGCGCGGCACCGGTCCCGCGACAGCTATCCAGAGGCTGTCCTACATCACATTGGTCCGATACGTCCACGACGGAAGCGCGAAGCATCCGAACAGGGCCGCGGCGAGGGTGTCTGCCGCGGCCCGTGCTCTGCAATCAGGCAAAGAGGAAGTCGTCAGCCCCGAGGTCGCGCGGACGCACGCCGGCCAGGGCAATGCTGTCCCCGTTGCCCAGCGAGATCACGGTGAAGCCGATGGAGCCCGAGATGCGACCCGAGATGTCATCAAAGCTATCGTAGGTCGTGCCCGACAGGTCGATGCGATCCTCGCCCACCTCGAAATCCGAGATCAGGTCGCGGCCGTCGCCGGTTGCAAAGACAAAGCGGTCACGCCCGTCGCCGCCCGTCAGGAAATCACCCCCGGCGCCACCGATCAGCACATCGGCGCCCTTGCCACCGAACACGAAGTCCCGTGACGCGCCCCCGTCAAGCCGGTCAGCGCCCAGTCCGCCAAAAAGCTTGTCCGAGCCCGCCTCACCCAGCACAAGATCGCTGCCCGCGCCCGCGCCGACGACGTCATCCCCGCCATTTGCGGCAATCAGATCCCGCCCCTTGCCGGTGAACAGCACGTTCGCCTCATCGGATGCAATCACCAGTTCAGCCCCGTCTGCACCGCCGAAGGTCGGCAGGTCAGTGGGCAGCAGGACACCGTTGATCACATGGACGATACCATTCGCGGCCTGAATGTCGGTCGCAATGATCCCCGGGTTTGCAAGGTCAGGTTCGGCATCGACCAGACGGGTTCCGTTCACACCGAGAGCAGGCCCAAGCAGCGTTTCGATGCTGTCGGATGCAAGAACCTGCGATGCCTGAAGCGACTCGGGCGCGACATGATAGGTCAGGATCGATTGCAGCAGCGGGATCGGATCGCCACCTCCCGACAGCAAGGTGAGCGCATCGACGATGTAGGCAAAGGCGTCACCCTCGCCGCTGCCCTCAAACCCAAGGGTCTTTGCAAGCTTGATGAAGGCGGCATCGTTCGGGGCAAAGACAGTGAGGTCCGCCTCAGGATCGTCAAGCGCTCCAGCCAGCCCGGCCGCCGTCACCGCCTGCAAGAGCAGGTCAAAGTCGCGACCATTGCTGTCAAACTCGCCGCTCGCCGCAACGATGTCCGTGATCGTGGGGGCGTCATTTCCGGGCAGGTCGATCGGCAGAAGGACGCGGTCAATCGCATGGATCACGCCGTTCGTCGCGATGATGTCGGTCTGAACCAACGAGGGATCGATCAGGTCGGGCTCGGCATCGACAAGCGTGGGCAAATCCGTCCCGATGTTGACGCCAGCGAGCGTCGGGATGCTTTCCAGCGCAGCCACTTCGTTCGCCGTCAGCGCCCCGGCGCTGACATGATACAGGATCACCGTCTTCAGCGTTTCGGCAGGCACCGCCGTTGTCAGGAAGGACACGACGGCATCCTCGTCAGATGGATTGCCGTGGAAGCCAAGGTCGACGGCAAGTTGGCCAAAGGCTGCATCCGTCGGGGCAAAGACAGTCAGTTCGGCAGAATGGGACGAGAGCGTCGCAATCAGATTGGACCCTGGTATCGCCGTATCCACATAGCTCAGCGCCTGAACGAGGATCGAGAACCGGTCGTCGCCACTGGCGATCGCGGCAATGCTGGGCATGGCAAGTCTCCCTGGCAATGGGGTAGCCGGCGTCGCCAGCCTTCAGGCTGCGACCGGCTCCATGATGGTTGATGTTGGTGGAATGCAAGGGTCGCGTGCTTGCGGCCCCGGAAAGGGAACCGGCAGGCGTGAAGCCTGCCGGTTGATCGTCACATCGGGGGCAGGATCACTGCGTCGATAACGTGGATGACGCCGTTGGTCGTCTCGATGTCGGCGGTCGAGACGGCTGCGCCGTTGACCTTGGCGCCGCCGTCAAGCGTGATCGTCACCTCGCCACCCTGAACGGTCTTGGCCTTCATGCCTTCGGTCAGGTCGCCCGACATGACCTTGCCGGGAACCACATGATAGGTCAGGATCGAGACGAGCTTGTCCTTGTTTTCGGGCTTGAGCAGGTCTTCGACGGTGCCAGCCGGCAAGGCGGCAAAGGCAGCGTCAGTCGGGGCAAAGACGGTGAACGGCCCTTCGCCCTTCAGCGTCTCGACAAGGTCTGCGGCCTGCACGGCTGCGACGAGCGTGGTGAAGTTCCCCGCGCCGACAGCGGTATCGACAATGTCCTTGTCAGCTGCAAAGGCCGGTGCCGAGAGGAAGGTGGTAGCAGCGGCAAACGCAAGGAATGTTCTGCGGATCATTGTTCTCTCCCATTCAGTGATGCCGTGTTTGGCGAATGGGATAGCTTTGGGAACGCACTTCGGATCACCCTCAAATTTCCGCGTCGGGGGCTTGTCAGGTTGCCGCGGCGCGCTAAGCCGCGACCTTTCCGGATTTCCAGTCAAGATTCCGTGAAGCACCGATACCAATCGTGATCGCCCGGCCCGCGATTTCGCGGTTCAGGCGGTCGCAAGGCGACGCGCGGCAAGCCAGCTTGCCAAGGCCATGATCCCGGCCGTGGCAAGGCAAAGCGGCAGCCCGCCCAGTTGGTAGCTGAGACCGGAGAGAAGCGTTCCGATCAGCCGCCCGGCCGCATTGGCCATGTAGTAAAAGCCTACGTCGCGGGTAATCCGCTCGGCTGATCCGTATGCAAGGATCAGGTAGGAATGGACGGAGGAGTTGACGGCGAAGACAAAGCCGAAGGCGAGAAGCCCCAGGATCAGGGTTGCGGTCAGCCAGCCCGATGGTCCGCCCGCAACCCAGGCTGCCGCCGCCAGCAGGAAGGGGATCGGGACCAGCAGCCCCGACCAGGTGATAGCCCGGCGCGTAGTTTCTGCCTCGGGCTGGCCCTTCCCGCCCAGAATGCGCGGCGCGAAGGCCTGAACCGCCCCATAGGCGATGATCCAGAGCGCGAGGAAACCGCCGATCAGGAAGAAGGCCTCGCGACGCCCCTCGGCAGTGCCGTCAGACAGGACCGATTGGAAATAGACCGGCACGCCCACCACGAACCAGACATCGCGCGCACCGAACAAGAACATCCGGGCCAGCGACAGCCGGTTCACGCGCCTGTCCTTCGACCGCCAGCCGCCCCATGCTTCGTCCGATTTCATCCGCCCCGGCAGGCCCGCGGGCAGAAACAGCACGACCGCCATCAGGATGACCGACAGCACGGCGGCCATTCCCCAGACGGCGGCATCAAATCCGGCAAGGCCGAGCAGCGCCGCGCCCAGAAAGAAGCCAAGACCCTTGACCGCGTTCTTTGACCCGGTCAGCACCGCGACCCAGCGGAAGAGCCCCCCATCCTCGCGCGGGGCGAGCAGCTTGACGGCTGATTTCGATGACATCTTGGCCAGATCCTTGGCTACCCCCGAGACGCCCTGCACAGCCATGACAAAAGCGACAGAGGCGGCAACACCCCAGCCGGGATCAAGCTGTGCCAGTGCCAGCAGAGCGCCGATCTGCAGCGCAAGTCCGCCGTAAAGCGTCGCGGCCAATCCAAAGCGCGCGGCCAGCCATCCGGCGGCGAGGTTGGTCACGATTCCGGCGATCTCATAAAGCAGGAACAGCCACGCCAGTTGCACCGGCGTGAAGCCCAGCGAATTGAAGTGCAAAAGCACCAGCATCCGCAGTGCGCCATCAGACAGCATGAAAGCCCAATAGGCGGCGGTCACGGCGGCATAGGCACGCAGCGGATTGGCCTCGGGGACGGTCTCGCTCACATCGACACCGCAACCATCCGCGCGATGTCCGCCAGCCGGCAGGCATAGCCCCATTCGTTGTCATACCAGGCGTAGATCTTCACCTGGGTGCCGTTGATCACCATGGTCGATTGCGCATCCACAATCGACGAGCGGGGATCGTTGGTGAAGTCCGAAGACACCAGCGCCCGCGTCTCATAGCCCAGAATGCCGTTCAGCGGCCCCGCAGCCGCCGCGGCAAAGAGGGCGTTCACCTCTTCGGCCGTGGTCGACCGCTCGACCTCGAACACGCAATCGGTCAGCGAGGCGTTGAGGAGTGGCACCCGCACGGCATGACCGTTCAGGCGGCCCTTGAGCTCGGGATAGATAAGCGTGATGGCGGTCGCGGACCCGGTTGTCGTCGGGATCAGGTTCATCAGGGCGGACCGCGCACGGCGCATATCCTTGGCCGGGCGATCCACGATGGTTTGCGTATTGGTCACATCATGGATCGTGGTGATCGATCCGTGGCGAATGCCCAACGATTCATGGATGACCTTGACCACCGGGGCGAGACAGTTCGTCGTGCAGGACGCGGCTGTGATCAGGGTCTGCGTGCCATCGTAGAGGTGATGGTTCACCCCATAGACGAGGTTCAGCGCGCCACCGTCCTTGACCGGCGCGCTGACCACGACCTTCTTCACCCCCGCAGTGTAATAGGGCGCCACCTTGGCGGCGGTCTTGAACACGCCGGTGCAGTCGATCACCAGATCGACACCCAGTTCAGCGAGCGGCAGAGCCTCGATCGACTTTTCATGCGTCAGGCGGATGGTCTGGCCGTTCAGCACCAGCGCATCCGCTGTGTGATCGACTGGTGTCCGCCAGCGTCCGTGGACCGAGTCGAACTCCATCAGCAGGGCATGCTGCTCGGCATCGCCGACGGGGTCGTTCAGCAAGACGATCTCGCCACCTGCGCCGGTGTCGATCAGGTCGCGCAAGGCAAGCTTTCCGATGCGGCCAAGGCCGTTCAGGGCAATGCGGGTCATCAGGTTCAGCCTTTCTCGGCGGTCAGGGCATCAAGGCCAATTGCATCGACGCGGGTCTGCAGGGCCATCCGGGACAGGCTGTCGAAGGGAAGTTCGACAAATGCCGCAATCCTGCGGCGCAGCGCGGCATAGGTCTGGGCAAAGACGAGCGCCTTTTCCGCATCCGTCCCCGTGGCCTTCACCGGGTCGGGCAGGCCCCAATGGCCGGTGATCGGCTGGCCCGGCCAGGGTGGGCATTCCTCGGCCGCTGCGGTGTCGCAGACGGTGAAGACAAAATCCATGCTGGCCGAGCCGGGTTGCTGGAATTCAGAGATGTGCTTTGAACGCAGACCCGCGATGTCATGGCCATTGCGCTGCAGGATCTCCAGCGCAAAGGGGTTCAACTCGGTGTTCGGGCGCGTCCCGGCAGAAAAGGCGCGGAACTTGCCGCGCCCCAGATCGCGCAGAAGCGCTTCGGCAAAGATCGACCGGGCGGAGTTGCCCGAACAGATGAAGAGCACATTGAAATCGGTGGCAGGCATGTCGGTGTCCTTGTCCGGGATCAACAGAGGGGCAATCAGGTCAGGCCGCGCGCGCCCGACGTTCAGGGCGAGATAGCCGATCAGCTGCTCGGCCATCTCCAGATTGACGGCGTAGAAGAGCGAGCGGCCCTGCCGTTCGACCTCGACCAGTCCCGAGGATGTGAGGTCGGCAAGGTGGTGGGACAGGGTATTGGCCTTCAGCCCAAGCGCCTCGGCGATCTCGGTCGGGCGTACGCCCTGTGGTGCAAAGCGCATCAGCAGGCGAAATACGGCCAACCGGCCGGGATGGCCGAGCGTGGCAAAGGCGTGGGTTGCGCGGTTTATTTCCATATTTCCTGAATGAAGGAATTAAATGGAATGATCCAGTGAAACTTTCATGACAGTTCGATGGCGTCGCCTTTGGTGTCGCGGTCGTTCGCTGGGGCAATGCGCTCGGGCCGTCGCGAGCGCGACGCCTGCGCTGCACACTACGCTGCTTCGACGTCCCTTCAGGTCCTGGTTGGCTTTTGTTGTCTGTGAGTCACCGAGACACCGTTGCCTGTTGTTGGCTCCGCCCCTAGGGTGAGTGGAGATTAAGAAGACTTGCGGGCATGGGGAAAAGATGACCGATATTGCTGCAGGGGTGAATCCGAAGCTGACGGATCACCTGCCGTTCTTCATTCCGGGGGCGGACGGATCAGACGGGCTGATGACCTTTACGGCCTTTCTTGTCGTGGGCATGGTCTTCACGGTGGGCATTCTCTATCTGAAGCTCCACGCGCTGCCCGAGCATATGGCGGGCCATACGCGCAAGCTGCAGATGGACATTGTGGCGGTGCTGGCACTTATCGCGCTCTTCACCCATCAGCACATCTTCTGGATCGCGGCGCTGCTTCTGGCGATGATTGACCTGCCGGACTTCGGCACGCCGCTGAAGTCGATTGCCGACTCGCTTGAAAAGATGGCGGGCGCTGAAAAGATGGTGGGGCCGAAATCGGATGATCCCGATACGCCGCCTGACGATGACGGTACCGAGCAAACCAGTGCCGCCCAGACCGAAGAGGCGCGCCATGCTTGAGCTTCTGCTGTGTTCGGCCTTCACCATCCTGCCGGATTTCCTGTATCGCCGCTATGCCCAGGGGCGCAGGTTCGGGCGCGAGATCACCTTCTTTACCGTCTGGTATGAGCTGCGCTACGGCATCGTAGGCTGCGTGATCCTGACTATCTCGTTGATTACGCTGGTTTTCTTTTTTCATCCGGCCTCGACGGCGGTCACCTCGTTTTTCCGTACCGTTCCGATCTTGCCTGAGGCATCGGGCCGCGTGGCCGAGGTCTATGTCGGCGTGCGCGACAAGGTGAAGGCGGGTCAGCCGATCTTCCGGCTGGATTCCTCGGCCCAGGAGGCGGCGGTGGAAACCGCACGCCGCCGCGTGGCAGAGGTGGAGGCCTCGATCCAGGCGGCCGAGGCCACGCTCGATGCGGCCGAGGGTAATCTGGCGCAGGCACAGGGTGCGCTTGAGCAGGCGATCGAGGAATATGAAACGCGTGCGGAACTCAAGCGCCGCAACCCGGATGCCATTGCCGACCGTGATGTGGAAAAGCTGCAGATCACGGTCGACACCCGGCAGGGCGCTGTCGATGCAGCGCGCGCCAACGTCGACAGTGTGAATGCCTCGATCCGTGTGCAGTTGCCGGCACAGAAGGCCAGCGCCGAGGCGCAACTGAGAGAGGCCGAAATCGCGCTTTCCAAGACCACGATCAGCGCCTCGGTCGATGGCCAGCTGGAACAGTTCGCGCTGCGTCCGGGCGACATCGTGAACCCGTTCATGCGGCCCGCAGGCATCCTGATCCCGGAAAAGGCCGGTCGCGTGGCCCTGCAGGCCGGGTTCGGCCAGACCGAAAGCCAGGTGATCCGCCCCGGCATGGTGGCCGAGGTGATCTGCCCCTCGGTCATCTTTACCGTGCTGCCCGGCGTGGTGACCGAGGTGCAGTCGGTCATCGCCTCCGGGCAAATGCGACCGACAGATCAACTGGTCGATGCCGCGCAGGTTCCCCCCAACGGCACCCTGACGGTCTATATCGAGCCGCTCTACGCTGGTGGATTTGACAGCCTGCGCCCCGGCGCAAACTGCATCGCAAACCTCTACACCAGCAATCACGCAAAGCTCGAAGATCCCAACCTCGGAACCTTCCAACGGATCGGCCTGCACGTCGTCGACACCGTCGGATTCGTCCACGCCCTCATCCTGCGCATGCAGGCCATCATCATGCCCGTCAAAACGCTCGTCCTGCAGGGCGGGCATTGAGAGAGAAATGAGAGGGGGTCAGCGCATGTCGGCGAACCAGCCGATCGCCTGGGTAAGCATGTCTGGCGGGATGGATCCCGGGGTCACGGTGAAACGCGCCATCCGGCCGATCAATTCCTCTTTCCGGGCAAGCCGTTCGACCGCGTGATAATAGGGCCGTTCGGCATAGTCGTCGAACAGCACGGTGGTCGGACGACGGGCACGCAACAGCACTGCGACAAGGCAAGAGGCGCGGAACCGGCCGTCGATCAGTACAAGATCGGGCTCCTCAAAATCCGGGCGGTCCCAGACTGATAGCGCGTAGCGATGATACTGGGCGAAACGGTCGATCGTGTTGGGTTTGCCCCAGGCACCTGTCGGACCGATGTCGACGTAATGCAGCTTTGCCCTGTCGGCGAAAGGCGCCAGATGGCCAGCGAGACGCTCGCTCCAGGCCTTGTCGCTTTCGACGCTGATCACGCGGGTCCCCAGGCTTGCCGCAAGCATTGTGGAGCCGCCGCTGCCGTATTCGAGGATGAACTTTGCCTGCGGATAGACCGCTCGGATGAACCGGGCCTCGGCTGGCGGAAAGGTAAGCCTTGGTGCCGGATCGCCCGTCGGTTCATCCTCGGTCACGATACTCGCCGCAGGCTCAGGGGCGCGTGCGACCGCGAGCCCTGACATGATCTGCTGCATCAGCCGCCCGGCATGTTCGACGGCCGCGGCGACACCGGGCAGGCCGTGAAGGCGCGCCATCTCCTCGGTCACCGCATCCTGCCAGTGGAGGATGGAGCGATCTTCTTCGTCGTTGCGGTCGTTCAGCGCGAAGAAGTCGTCGGTGTGGCGCGGGATGACCTTGCCCACAGCGCCCGGAACCCATCCACGCCCGCGGGCCTGCTTGAGTGCAAAGCTCGTGCGGGTGCGCACCAGATAGTGGTTGATCTGTGCAAGCGCCCATCCGGTTTCATGGCGTGAGGTCGAATGAAAGCGGCCCGAGTCCGCTCCGCCCAGCCAGCGCTGATGTTCCTGCCCCGGTGCGCGCGCGCTCTTGCCCTTGCCGGTCAGAATATCCGAAAGACCGATCGCGTTGCCGGGTTTGAGCAGGGGGCGATGGATTCCCTCCACGGCAAAGCCCGCGACCCCTTCGGTCAAGCGGAACAACGATTTGATGTGCTTATGCTGCCGGAACTCGCGCGGGGCGGCCCCGGTGAAATCGGGGCTTACAAACCGACCCGGAAAGTCGTCGTTCCCGCTTGTTCCAAAGATGCGCCAATTGACGAAGATGCAGGATCTTCCACCCGCCGCTGCAATCAGGGCGTCAACCGTCCGATCCCCGCAATGGACATTCAGGAACTCATCTGCGTCAAGCCACAGATACCAGTCCCCCGCACGATAGCCGACCTCTTGCGTGAAGGCCCTTGATGCCTCGCCCTGCGGGGACTGGTTGGGGGCAGGGCGTCGGCGCAGATGCCGGATTTCCCCTTGTTCGGCCAAGGTCGCCAGAATCTCTTCGGTTCCGTCATTTGACGGGTTGGAGCAGATGACGATTTCGTCAAAGCCGATGGCCTTGTGATAAGCGATCCACTCCACAAGAAAGGGGGCTTCGTTCTTCATGGCCGAGAACAGGATCTTGCGCCCGTTCCGCGCGCCAGAGTCCTGTGACGAGGTGGCTGGTCGATCCATCTGCGCGGCGCACTTTTACCTTCAGAACAAGCCTAGGCCTTATCCAAGAACGCATGTGTTGCCAAGTGTCTTGGCCTGCCGAACCAGATCGCGCTGCGGTGCCCGAGTGCCCAGAAGGGGGATGGTCTGGCGGGCCGATGACTGCCAAGACAATCGGCTGTAATCGCTCTGCAAATCCCGCTAGGCTCTGCGACAGTCAATCTGGAGGGCATAGATGGAACTTCTGGCACGGGCGACCGCATTGGTCGGTGGCGCTGTTGCGTTGATGCGGCGCATGGGTTCGCCCGCCCATCAGGCCGTGGGCGCCCAGCCCGTGATCCCCGAGGCGCGCAAGCAGGGGATCATGACGCTGAAAATGCCGGTGGCGAAGGGTTGGGTGGATGGGCATCTGCCGACCTGTGCGGCGGGTCTCAAGGTCAATGCCTTTGCGACCGGGCTCGATCATCCGCGCTGGATCGAGGTGCTGCCGAACGGTGATGTGCTGATCGCGGAATCGAAGGAACAACCGGCTGCGCCCAAGACCCTGATGGATCATGCCGCGCAAGCGACGATGCGGCGCGTCAAGGCCATCGGCCAAAGCGCCAACCGCGTCACACTGCTGCGGGACGCCGATGGCGATGGCACGGCCGAGATCCGCAAGGTCTTTGTCGAAAACCAGAACCAGCCCTTCGGCATGGCACTGGTCGGCAACCGGTTCTATCTGGGCAACACGGACGGCATACGCGTGTTCGACTACACACCGGACGCGACTTCGATCTCTGGCCCCGGTGACAAGCTGGTTGACTTCAAGCCGCATGGGCACTGGACCCGCAGCCTGATCGTGTCGCCGGATGGCACACGGATCTATGCCGGGGTCGGGTCGCTGTCGAACATCGGCGATCACGGTATGGAGGCCGAAGAGGGCCGCGCCGCGATCTGGGAGCTGGATCTTGCGACCGGACAGGCCCGCATCTTTGCCTCTGGCCTGCGCAATGCCGTTGGCATGGCATGGGAGCCAGCGACGCAGACGCTATGGACCGTGGTGAACGAGCGTGACGGGCTGGGAGATGAGACGCCGCCGGATT
Organism: Gemmobacter aquaticus; assembly: GCF_007859075.1. GTDB lineage: Bacteria > Pseudomonadota > Alphaproteobacteria > Rhodobacterales > Rhodobacteraceae > Gemmobacter > Gemmobacter aquaticus. Next base: position 16,117 of record NZ_VOAK01000024.1, on the reverse strand, counting down.
ACCTGACCTCGGTGCGGGACGGCGGCTTTTACGGTTGGCCCTATTGCTACTGGGGCAAGACGGTGGACGATCGTGTGCCGCAAGATCCGGCCCTGGTGGCAAAGGCGATCACGCCGGACTATGCGCTTGGCGGCCATACCGCATCGCTGGGTCTGTGCTGGATGCCCGAAGGCACCTTGCCGGGATTTGGCTCAGGCATGGTGATCGGCCAGCACGGTTCCTGGAACCGCTCAAAGCTTAGCGGCTACCGGCTGATCTTTGTGCCTTTCGCAGATGGCGCACCGAGCGGTCCTCCGCGCGATATCCTGAGCGGCTTTCTCTCCGACGACGAAAAGCTGGCCTATGGCCGTCCTGTCGGGGTGACGATTGGGCCTGATCAGAAGTCGCTTCTGATGGCTGATGACGTGGGCGATGTCATCTGGCGCGTCACCGGGGCCTGAGCGCGGTCCTGCAAGATCGGCCACGTCCCCCGCCAAGGCGCGGCGGGCGTGGCCTTCATCGTCAGGGTGCTTCAGGACGTGCGGTTATCGGGTTGGGCCCTGACTGCCCTGCGACCGATCCCCGAGATCCAGTAGGGGCTGGAATTGCGCGATTCAATCAGCCTTGCCAGTTGCGTCAAGGAAGCAACGTGCCAGCCCACCTCCTTGGATTTGGGGTCAGCTTCCCCGTCGCATGCGCTGACGGAACGCGCCCGGACTTTCGCCGAAGCGCTGTTCAAAGGCTTCGTAAAACCGCGAGGACGATCCGAAACCCGCACCGAAGACGATCTCGGCGACTGTGCGGTCTGTCGAGATCAAGAGCGAACGGGCCGTGTCCAGGCGATGTCGCGTGATCGCCTGATTGATCGTATGGCCGACAGTGCGACGAAACAGGCCCATGGCATAGTTCGGATGCAGCGTGGTGGCAGCTGCCACATCCTCGGCTGAAATCGGATCATGGGCGCGCTCTGCGATGAAGCGCAACATGCGCTCTACATGATCGATGCGCGCGGCATCCTGCGGGGCGATCGCCGGAATTGCCGAGGCGTCGGCGCGCAGATCATGCCAGCCGTCACGCTGGATGCGCAGCACCCGCGCCGTCAACTCGTTCCGGACGATATCGGTCAGGGCCGCGTCGTTCGACAGAAGTTCCTCGCGCCAGCGCAGAAAGATGTCGCGGTCCCAGGGTGTCAGATGCGTGGCCTCGATCACTGCGCCACGAAACACCGCATCGCGAAAGGGCGAAAGTGCGGGCAGCCCCAGAAACACCGACATCGGCACATAGAGGCAGACAAATCGCGTCGCGTGCTGCACCTCGATCACCTGATGTGGGACCATGCCCCAGAACAGGCACAACCGCCCGGCATCGACGGTGAGCTCGCGCCCGTCGAACCAGTAGGTCATCGCGCCCTCAAGCACGAAGTTCAGCTCGATCTGGCTGTGCATATGTGGCCCCGGCATCCGCCGCACCTCGACCGACTCGCCTGCGCAAAAACGGTGGTCGCCAAAGACCACCAGCGGATGGCGTGGGTCATAGTCCGGGTGGGCAGGGACAGATTCGTCCTGCTTGGGCGGAAAACTGGCGTGCGTCGTCGAGGTCACCTTAGAATCCCGGAAGGTTTCTTTGTTTGAACGGTAGAACCTGCCTGATTTCCTGTCATCCTCTTTCGCAGTCGGCATGGTTGAGGAGACCATGTCACGACGGCGCAGGACACCGGTTTCAGGGAGGAAACCATGACCAAGTTCAAGGCCCTTGCAGGGCTTGCCCTTTCGGCCCTGCTGATGGGATCGGCCGCTTTTGCGGGCGAGATCGTCATCAATTCGGATCATTCCGACCCCGCACCCAAGAAAGCCATGGAAGAGCTGATCGCTGACTTTCAGGCAAAGCACCCCGATATCACGGTCAAGTGGAACAACTTTGACCACGAAGGCTACAAGGCTGCGATCCGCAACTTTCTGACCGCCGATCCGCCGGATGTGGCGGCCTGGTATGCCGGCAATCGCATGGCGCCCTTCGTTGGTGCGGGCCTCTTCGAGGACGTGACCGATGTCTGGGCCTCCAATGGCCTCGACGAGCAGCTGAAATCCTCGGCCGCGTCGATGACGATCGACGGCACGAAATGGGGCGTGCCCTATACCTATTACCAGTGGGGCATCTACTACCGCGCCGATATCTTTGCCGAACAGGGCATCGCCCCACCCAAGACCTGGGCCGAGCTGCTGGCTGCCAGCGAAAAGCTGAAAGCGGCGGGCATCACACCCTTTGCCATCGGCACCAAGGCGCTGTGGCCCACCGGTGGCTGGTTCGACTATCTGAACCTGCGGGTGAACGGCTATGAGTTCCACATGGAGCTGACCTCTGGCAAGGTTCCCTATACCGATCCGCGTGTGAAGGCCGTGTTCGAGAAGTGGGCCGAGCTGGTAGGCCCGGGCTACTTCCTTGAAAACCACGCCGCCATCGACTGGCAGGACGCCATCCCGCAAATGGTGCAGGGCAAGGCCGCCATGTATCTGATGGGCAACTTCGCCGTTGCCACGATGAAGGACGGCGGGCTGACCGAGGACCAGATCGGCTTCATGCAGTTCCCGGAAATCACCCCCGGCATCCCGATGGCCGAGGACGCACCGACCGACACATTCCACATCCCCTCGGGTGCCAAGAACAAGGAAGATGCCAAGGTCTTCCTCGCCTATCTCGCCTCGCCCGAGGCACAGGCCAAGATGAACGCGACGCTGGGTCAGCTGCCGGTGAACAATCAGGCTGCCAAGCCCTCGGACAAGTTCCTCGACGCGGGCTTCACGATGCTCTCGAACGCCTATGCGCTGGCGCAGTTCTATGACCGCGACGCCGACGCCGAGATGGCCAAGGCCGGGATGGAGGGCTTCCAGGAGTTCATGGTCAAGCCCGACCAGATCGACCGTATCCTCGAGCGGCTCGAGAAGGTCCGCGCCAAGGTCTACAAGTAAACCGGTCTCTCCCTGCCGGGGCTACCTTCGGGTGGCCCCGGGCCTTTTGCGCCAGATCCCCGAGGCCGCTCATGTCAGATACCGCAAGATCCGCAGGGTTCTGGAAACGGAACCAGTTGAAGATTGCCCCCTGGGCCTTTCTGGCCCCCGGCGCGATCATGTTCCTGCTTTATGTGCTGATCCCCATCGTCCAGTCCGTCTGGATCAGCTTTCACGACTGGGACGGATTGGGCGACAAGGTCTGGATCGGCCTTGGCAACTATGTCGAACTGCTGGACGACGACACGTTCTATGTCGCGCTGAAGAACAACCTGATCTGGCTGGCGCTTTACCTGCTGGCCATTCCCATGGGGTTGGCGACGGCGCTCTTTCTCAACCAGACGGTCTGGGGCATCCGGCTTTACAAATCGCTCTTCTTCTTTCCCTTCGTGATCAGCCAGGTCGTTGTGGGCCTGATGTTCACCTGGTTCTACGCCCCTGATTTCGGGCTGTTCTCACAGCTGATCAAATGGCTGACGGGAACCGAGATCGCAGTTCTCGCGGATGAGCGGTTCGTGACCCTGGGCATCATCGTTGCCGGGCTCTGGCCGCAGACCGCCTATTGCATGATCCTGTATCTGACGGGGCTGAACAACCTGAACCCCGAACAGATCGAGGCCGCGCGGATGGACAATGCCCGTGGCTGGCGGCTGCTCTGGCATGTGATCCTGCCGCAACTGGCGCCCGCGACCTTCATCGCCATGGTCGTCACTGTGATCGGCGCGCTGCGCAGCTTTGACCTTGTCTCGATCATGACGGCGGGCGGCCCCTACGGGTCGAGCCAGGTGCTTAGCTATTTCATGTATGAGCAGGCGCTCTCCGAATACGGCTATCGCATGGGCTATGGCGCGGCGATCGCGGTGGTGCTGTTCCTGATCATGATGGTCTTCATCACGCTGTTCATCGTGCGGATGATCGCGCAGGAAAGGAACCGCTGATGTTTCCGACCCCTATCCAGAAGGCCTCACCCGCGGCGCGGATCGGCTATCAGGTGCTTCTGCCCGTGGCGCTGATGATCTGGCTTATTCCGCTGATCGGAGTGGCGGTGACCTCGCTGCGACCAGCCTCTGACCTCGCGGCGGGCAACTACTTCGGCATCCCCTCCGGGCTTGCCTTCGAGAACTACGCCGCCGTGTTTCGCGACAGCCCGATCGGCTGGTACATCCTCAATTCCTTCAAGGTCACGGTTCCCACGGTGATCGGGGCGGTGGCGCTGTCGTGTCTGACCGGCTTTGCGCTGGCGGTCTATGGGTTCCGCGCCAACCTGTGGGTGTTCTTCGCCTTTGTCGCGGGCAACTTCATCCCCTTCCAGATCCTGATGGTGCCGGTGCGTGACATGACGCTCAGGGCGGGGATGTATGACACGACGCTGGGCCTTGTGCTCTTTCACATCGCCTTCCAGACCGGGTTCTGCACGCTGTTCATGCGCAACTTCATCAAGGGCCTGCCCTTTGCCCTGATCGAGAGCGCGCGGGTGGAAGGCGTCAGCGAATGGCGCATCTTCCGTCATATCGTGCTGCCCCTGATGCGCCCCGCCATCGCCGCGCTGTCGGTTCTGGTCTTCACCTTCGTCTGGAACGACTACTTCTGGGCGACCGTGCTGGTGCAGGGCCAGCACGCCATGCCGGTTACGGCCGGGCTTTATTCGCTGAACGGGCAATGGGTTGCCGCATGGCATCTGGTTTCGGCCGGGTCGATCGTGGCGGCGCTGCCCCCAGTCCTGATGTTTTTCCTCATGCAGCGGCACTTCATTGCCGGTCTGACCCTTGGCGCGACCAAGGGCTGAGAAGAAGGAGCAATCCCATGGCCGAGGTCAGCCTCAGCAAGGTCACCAAGGAATTCGGCGCGGTCAGCGTCATCAAGGGCATCGACCTGCAGATCGCGGATGGCGAGTTCTGCGTCTTTGTCGGCCCCTCGGGCTGCGGCAAGTCCACGCTGCTGCGCATGGTGGCGGGGCTGGAGGAGATCAGCTCTGGCGCGCTGCGCATCGGCGGGCGCGACATGACGCAGGTCGGCCCCTCGGATCGCGGGGTGGCGATGGTGTTTCAAAGCTATGCGCTTTACCCGCACATGACGGTCGCCGAGAACATCGGCTTTGGGCTGCGGATGACCGGCCATGACAAGGCCGAGATCGCCAAGCGCACCTCGGCGGCGGCAAAGATGCTGCAGCTTGACCATCTGCTTGATCGCAAGCCGGGGCAGCTTTCCGGCGGGCAGCGCCAGCGCGTTGCCATTGGCCGGGCCATTGTGCGCAACCCGGATGTCTTTCTGTTTGACGAGCCGCTCTCGAACCTCGACGCGGCGCTCAGGGTGCAGATGCGGGGCGAGATTTCGCGGCTGCATCAGGATCTGGGCGCGACGATGATCTACGTCACCCATGATCAGGTCGAGGCGATGACCATGGCCGACAAGATCGTGGTGCTGTCGGCAGGCCATATCGAACAAGTCGGAAGCCCGCTCGAGCTTTATCACCGGCCGCGCAACCTGTTCGTCGCGGGCTTTATCGGCAGTCCGAAGATGAACTTCCTGACGGTTGAGGCGCGCCCCGCACCCGGCGGGGCCGAGGTCACATTGCCCGGCGGCGCGGTGGTGACGCTGGCGGGCCAGATCGCGGTGGCGGGTCAGATGACGCTGGGCCTGCGCCCCGAACATGCCAGTGCGACCGGCGTGGGCGATGCCGTGCTGGAGGGCACGGTGAAGCTGGCCGAGCATCTGGGATCAGAGACCCTGTTCTTTGTCGCGCTTTCCGACGGATCGGAAATCGCGGTCAAGGCCGACGGGCTGGCCTCCGAGCGGCCGGGCGACCGGATGCGCGTGGGCGTACCCGCGCGCGCATGCCATCTGTTCGATGCCGCAGGACAGGCCCTCATCAACGGGGATCTGACACGCTGATGCTGGGGGTCTGCTACTATCCCGAACACTGGGACGAAGGTCGATGGGAAACCGACGCGCGCCGCATGGTAGAGCTGGGCATCACCTATGTGCGCATCGGTGAATTCGCGTGGTCGCGGAGCGAACCCGCGCGGGGAGAGTTCAACTTCGGCTGGCTCGACCGTGCGATGGACGTGTTGCACGCCGCCGGCCTGCGCATCGTTCTTGGAACGCCCACGGCCACTCCGCCGAAATGGCTGGTGGATGAATGCCCCGATATCCTGCCCTATGATGAACAGGGCCGGGTCCGCGGCTTTGGCTCGCGAAGGCACTACACCTTTTCGTCCAAGACCTGGTGGCGGGAAAGTGCCCGCATCGTCGAGGCGATCGCACGGCGCTATGGTGCGCATCCCGGGCTTGCGGGCTGGCAGACCGACAATGAATACGGCTGTCATGACAGCACCCTTTCCTGGGGTCCTGAGGACCTGAGCGCCTTTCGTGACTGGCTGCGCCACCGCTACCAGTCGGCCGAGCAGTTGAACGAGGCCTGGGGTGCGGTCTTCTGGTCCATGGAGGTGACGGGCTTCGATCAGGTCAGCCTGCCCAACGGCACCGTGACCGAGCCGAACCCGGCCCAGCGGATGGATTTCTGGCGCTTCCATTCCGATCAGGTCGCCGCCTATGACCGGATGCAATGCGATTTGATCCGCGCGCATTCGCCGGGGCGCTGGATTACCCACAACTTCATGGGGTTCGTGTCGGACTTTGACCATTTCAAGGTGGCGGAAAACCTCGATCTGGCGTCCTGGGACAGCTACCCGATCGGCTTTGTCGAGAAGTTCCCCTTTTCCGAGGTCGAGCGCAACCGCTGGGCCGAAACCTCGCATCCCGATATCGCGCCCTGGCACCACGACCTCTATCGGGGGGTCGGTCGGGGCCGGTTCTGGGTGATGGAACAGCAGCCCGGACCGGTGAACTGGGCTGCCTGGAACCCTGTGCCCAAACCAGGAATGGTGCGGCTCTGGACATGGGAGGCGCTGGCCCATGGGGCCGAGGTGGTCAGCTACTTCCGCTGGCGTCAGGCGCCCTTTGCGCAGGAACAGTTCCATGCCGGGCTGAACCTGCCGGGCCTCGACGAGCTTTCCCCCGGCGGAGCCGAGGCGGCGCAGGTCGCGCGCGAGTTGGCCACCCTGCCACCCTTGCCTGAAACCCGGCCGGCGCCTGTGGCCTTTGTCTTTGATTACCCCAGCTACTGGGCCACCATGATCCAGCCGCAGGGCCGCGACTTCCGCTATGAGGAGCTGGTTTTCCGCTGGTATGAGGCGTTCCGCCGTCTGGGGCTCGACATCGATGTCGTCCCACCGGGCGCGCCGCTTCAGGGCTATGATCTGGTCGTTGTGCCCACGATGGTACATGTGACCGATGCCGCGCGTGCCGCGATTGAGGCCGCCGATGGAATGGTGCTGATCGGCCCGCGTGCGGGGTCGCGCGACCGGACCTTCGCGATCCCCGAGAACCTTGCGCCGGGGCCGCTTGCCGGGTTGACGGGTGCGCGCGTCACGCAGGTCGCCTCGTTGCGGCCGGGGCTGGAACAGCCGGTCACGGGTTCGGTTCAGGGGGGCGTGATCCGCTGGCGCGACCACGTTACGGCGGACGCCGACGTGCTGGCGCGCTTTGCCGATCATGGCCCTGCGCTGACCCGCAAGGGCCGGGTGCATGTTCTGCACGGCTGGCCCGCGCCCGACCTTCTGGAGGCGCTTGCCGCCCATATGGCAGAGGTCGCGGGCTTGCAGACATTGCCACTGCCGTCGCAGATCCGCCTGCGCCGCCGCGGCGACTGGTGGATGTTCTTCAACTACGGCCCCGGCGACTGGACGCTGCCCTCAGGGTTCGACTGCCTGATGGGCGGGCAGACCGTGCCGCCGCAGGGCCTGACTATCGCGCAGAGGATCACAGGATGACGGTGTGGCGGATCGATGCTCCGGGTCAGACGATCGCGCTGACGACAGAGGGCGCGGTTCCGCGCGTGATCTGGTGGGGTCCCACCCTGCCTGCCGATGAGGATCTGGCCGGGCTCGCCCGCGCGCAGGTTTCGGATCTGACCGGCGGGATGCTCGACCGGCTGCCCGATCTGACGCTCTGCCCGCTGCCTGCCGCTGACTGGCACGGCCAGCCCGGTCTGATCGCGGCCGAGGCTGATGGCCGCCCGCTGTTTCCGCGCCTGTGCTTCATTCGCGCCGAGGTGGGGGAGGGCGCCCTGCACTTGGTCTCGGGCGATCAGGGGCTGACGCTGACCCACAGCTTCCGTGCCCATCCGACCGGCGTGATTGCTATGCAGGCCAGGGTTGAGGCAGACCGCCCGATCCGCCTTCATTGGCTTGCAGCACCGGTGTTGCCCGTGTCGCAGATCGATACCGAGATTCTCGACTTTTCCGGCAAATGGCTGGGCGAGTTGCAGTTGACCCGGACGCCCTGGACCCCCGGCATTCGCCTGCGCGAGGCGCGCACGGGCCGTTCGGGGCAAGAGCATCCGCCATGGGCGCTGTTACCTGCCCCCGGCTGCACCTTTACTCAAGGGGCGGCGCGGGCTCTGCATTACGCATGGTCGGGTGGCCATCGTATGATCGCGGAAGAGCTGCCCGACGGGCGCCGTCAGGTGCAGTTCGGCCATGCCAGCGGTGCCCATCTGGCACCGGCGCGGCAGTTTGAAACGGCGGAACTTCTGGCTGCCGTTTCGACACAGGGCCTGAACGGGATCGGCGCCACCTTCCAGCGCGACATGCGAGACCGGGTGGTGACATGGCCTGATCCGGCGCGCCCGCGCCCGGTACATTACAACTGCTGGGAGGCAGTTTACTTCAACCACGATCTTGCCACGCTCTTTGACATCGCCACCCGCGCGGCGGCGCTTGGGGCCGAGCGTTTTGTGCTGGACGATGGCTGGTTCGGGCGGCGCGACGACGACACCTCTAGCCTGGGTGACTGGAGGGTTGACCGGCGCAAATGGCCCCAAGGGCTGCAGCCGTTGATCACCCATGTGCAGAGCCTTGGCATGCGTTTTGGCCTGTGGGTCGAGCCCGAGATGGTGAACCCTGACAGCGATCTGGCGCGCGCGCATCCCGACTGGATACTGGGGCCCGCGGACCAGACCACCGGACGCAACCAGATGGTGCTGGACATGGGGCGCGGCGATGTGCGTGACCACCTGTTCGCGATGCTCGATGCGCTTCTGTCTTCGCATGACATCGACTATCTGAAATGGGATCACAACCGGCTGCTGCCGGTGGTCGATGCGGCGCAGACCGAGGGGGTCTACGATCTGCTCGACCGTCTGCGCGCCGCCCATCCGGGTGTAGAGATCGAAAGCTGTGCCTCGGGTGGCGGGCGAATTGATGCCGGGATTCTGGCGCGCACGCAGCGCGTCTGGCTGTCGGACTGCATCGACCCGACGGAACGCCTCCGCATACAGGCCGATGCCGCACTTCTGCTGCCAGCCGCAGTGACGGGCAGCCACGTTGGTGCGGCGCGTGCGCATACCACCGGACGGGTTCAGCCAATGTCGTTCCGCGCGCGTGTCGCGGCGTTGCGCCATTTTGGCTTCGAGATGGACTTGCGGCAACTGACCGAGGCCGAGGCGAACACGCTGGCCGAGGTGACCCGCTGGTGGAAATCCAACCGGGACTGGATGATGCGGGCCACAATCCTGCGGCTGGACTCGCCCGATCCGGCAGTGACGACCGAGGTGCAGCTGGCCGAGGATGGTGGGCGCTTTCTGCTGGCCGCAGGCGTGGCAGAGATGAGCCGGCAGATCCTGCCGCGTCCGATCTGCCTGACCGGGCTTGACCCCGACGCGCGCTATGAACTGCGTCTGCTGAACCCAGAAGACGCGCCGCCGCAATCGCGCGGCAAGTCGGCTTTGCAACACGGGCCGGTAACCTTGTCGGGCCGGGCGCTGATGTCGGGTGGGATAAACCTCCCGGTCGCATGGCCCTCTACCCTCTGGATGATTGAAGGGGTCCTCGTGCAAAAAACCGGCGGGACGGGTCTGATGGCCGCATCCGCCAGCCTGCGGCACACATAGCCGCAATGGCCCGCCAGAGCGCTACCGATCTGCTCCGGCATCCGCGGCGGATGCAGGGTTAAGCGGCCTGAGTCAGATGTGTTATCTGCAACCATCGGCCCGGATCAGGATAAACTCAGGACTGTCTGCCGCACAGAAACGTGAGGGGTGCTCCCTTGCAGGAGTGCTATCCTCGTGGTGCGTCAGCGTTGGCGCATTCAGGATAAAGGGGTACGCGACATGAAGATGTTGATCACTGCCGGCTTTCTTGCGTTGCTCGCATCACCGACCCTTGCCTTTCAGTGCCCGGCTGACATGGCCGCCATCGATGCGGCTTTGCAAACTGCAAGCCTGAGCGCGGAAGACCTTGCCCGCGTCAAGGAACTTCGCGCGATGGGAGAGGCTGAGCACGATGCCGGCAATCATCAGGCCTCGGTCGACGCATTGGCGGAAGCGAAGAAGTTGCTCGGTATCTGACGCCAGCCCGGTTGCCAAGTCGGCGAGACTGAAAGCCCCTGTCGAAGGTGCCGGAGCATATTGATCTGAGCCCGGCTATCAGCGCCAGCTGCGGCTGGTGTGTGGGCTTGAGTGAGCCAAGTTCGTTCGCATCCGTCAAGTTTGGTGATCTGAGGCGAGAGGCTTCAATTGGCATGCGAGTGGACGTTGGGCGTGATGGCCATCCGCCTTGGGCTGGCGCTCTTCCAATACGTGCGTAACGCCAATCTTCCAAACGGCGGCCCGGATCGGAGGAGCCCTAATGGTTCAGCCCGAGGGGGTCACCCAAGTCCCATCATCGCGAAGGGCTTGGTATTTCTGCCGTAACGATGCGCCAGCCTGACCTGGCTCGCTCACCCCGCACCCAGCGATGCCGATGCCGCGCGGCCAGCCTCGGTCAGCAGGCGGACATAGTCGGCCCTGCGTGCTTCGTCAAAGCGGACAAGGGGAAAGGCGATGGAGATCGCCGCAATCGACTTGCCAGCGTGGTCGAGGATTGGCGCGGCCATGCAGCGTACGCCTGCCTCGCTCTCTTCGATCTCTTCGGCATAGCCCTGCGCACGGATCTGTTCCAGCTGGGCGCGCAACTGGTCAGGGTCGGTGATTGTGCGCGGGGCAAGCTTGCGCAAGTCCATCCGGGCGATCCGCTCGGATACCTCTTCGGCATCGCGCCAAGCAAGCAATGCTTTGCCCAGCGAGGTGGAGTGCAGCGGATTGCGTTTGCCGAGCGTGGAGTGCATCGACAGGTTATAGGTTGAATCGTACTTGTGGATGTAGGCGACGCGCTGTTCGTGATCGTCCAGCACGCCAAGATTGATCGACTCGCCGGTCGCACGCGACAGCTTTCCCATCTCGCGATCTGCGACGCGAAGCAGATCCTCCTGTCCGCGCAGCGTGCGGGCGCCAAGGGCGAACAGCTTCAGCGTCAGGCCGTATTTCTCTGTCTCTGGCTCCTGCTCGACATAGCCCAGATCCGCCATCGTCTGCAGTAGGCGATGGGCGGTGGTCTTTGATGTCATCGCCTTCTGCGCGATATCGGCGAGGCTGGCGCGGCGCTCATCGGCCAGCGCCTCCAGCACGGCGAAGACCTTGAGGACGGCGGCGGCGTTTTCGGTTTTCGGGGTGCGCTCAGACATGGCCATGTTCTGCAAAATATGGAACTGCATTCTGAAATTTGTGATGGCTTCTGTCAAGGAGGCGCAGAATTTCACCTAACTCATTGCATAATAACAGTTATTATTGAGGTTGCGCCTGAATGATTCCTTGTTGATTTTTGAAACGGAGTGTGGTTCCTTCATTTTCGAAACGGCATTCCGAAAAATTTCGTATGCCGATCTCAGGAGGAGGACTACCCTATGCATCCGCTTTTGCGGCAGAAGGACCGTTTCGTCTCGCGCGAAGAGGTAACGGGCCTGATCGACCGCCTGACCCAGAACCTTATCAATATCACGGACACGACGGGCGAGTTCCTGCTGCGGTTGGAGGATGGGCGGGTCATCGACACCAAGGGCTGGGCCGGGTGGGAGTGGACCCATGGCATCGGTCTTTACGGTCTGTTCAAGTACTGGCAGCTGACCGGTAATCCGCAGGCGATGAAGATCATTCGAGACTGGTTCGATGCCCGTCTGGCGGAGGGGACGCCGACGAAAAACATCAACACCGTTGCCCCTTTCCTGACGCTTGCCTGTCTGCACGAACATCAGCCGAACCCGGTATGGGTGCCCTATCTGGATGCCTGGGCTGAGTGGGTGATGCACGAGATGCCCCGCACCCGCGAGGGTGGCTTGCAGCACATCGTCTACAACAGTGTGAACGACCAGCAGCTTTGGGACGACACGCTGATGATGAGCGTGATGCCGCTTGCCAAGATCGGCCTGCTTCTGAAAAGGCCCGAGTATGTGGAGGAGGCGAAATACCAGTTCCTGCTGCATGCGCAGTATCTGGCTGATACGCGCACGGGCTTGTGGTTCCACGGCTGGACATTCGACGGCAACCACAACTTTGCCCGCGCGCTTTGGGCGCGTGGCAACAGCTGGATCACCATCGCGATCCCGGAGTTCATAGAGATGCTGGGCCTGCCCGAAGGTGACCCCGTTCGCCGACATCTCTTGTCAACCCTGCGTCGGCAGGCCGAAACCCTGCGCGACACGCAGGACGAGAGCGGCCTGTGGCATACCCTGATCGATGACAAGGACAGCTACCTTGAAGCCTCGGCAGCGGCGGGCTTCGCCTATGGTCTGCTGAAAGGCGTGCGAAAGCGCTATCTGCCGGCTGAGTTTGGTGCCGTGGCCGAGCGTGCCGTGAAGGGCGTGATTGCCAATATCAGTCCCGAAGGCGAGTTGCGCAACGTCTCGTTCGGCACCGCCATGGGGGCCGATCTCGACTATTACCGGCAGGTCAAGCTGACCTCGATGCCCTACGGGCAGGCGATGGCGATGTTCTGCCTTTCGGAATTCCTGCGGACCTACATCTGACAGGCCATTGCACCGGGTTATGAGGAGGATACCCATGTACAAGTCACTGACCACGCTGGCGTTGATTACCCTGATGTCGGGTGTCGCAATGGCCGAGGAGCTGCGCTTCGGCTATGCGCAGAACGCCACCCCCACGGTGGAAGCGATGCAGAAATTCGGCGAGCTGGTTGCGGCAAAGACCAATGGCGAGGTCACGGTCGCCTTCTTTCCCGATGGCCAGCTGGGCGGAGAGCGCGAACTGGTGGAGCTGGTGCAGTCCGGTGCGCTGGATGTGACCAAAGTGTCTGGCGGTTTGCTGGAGAGCTTTGCCCCGGTTTATGGCGTCTTCCCGATGCCCTTCCTGTTCGATGACCAGGCACATTTTTACAGTGTCATGGACGATGCCGCCATCATGCAGCCGATCTACGATGCAACCAAGGGTATCGGTTTTGTTGGCGCGACCTACTACAACTCTGGCGCGCGCAACTTCTACACGGCTTCAAAGCCTATTGAGAAGGTCGAGGACCTGAAGGGCCTGAAGATACGCGTGCTGCAAAGCCCGACCTCAATCCGCATGGCCGAGTTGCTGGGCGCAACCCCGGTGGCCATGAGCCAGGCCGAGGTCTACACCTCCTTGCAGCAGGGCGTTCTGGATGGCGCCGAGAACAACGAATTCGCCATGACGATCGCGCGCCATGCCGAGGTCGCCAAGCATTATTCCTACGACGGTCACACCCGCATTCCCGACATTGTCGTGATCTCGACCGCGACCCTGGAGCGACTGACCCCTGAGCACCGCGCCGCTGTGCTTGAGGCTGCGAAGGAATCGACCGAGTTCCACAAGTCGGTCTGGGATGCCGCTGTCGAGGCCGCCAAGGCCGAAACCGCAGCAATGGGCGTGACGTTCTACACCCCGGATGTCGCGCCGTTCCGCGAGGCGGTCAAGGTCATGTATGACGACCTTGATGCCGAACGTGCCGCAGTTGCCAACGCTATCCGCGCCAAGGTGCAGTGATGCAATCGCTGCGCCGTGCGCTGGACCTGTTTCTCGGCAGTGTGGGGAGCCTGCTCCTCTCAGGGCTTGTCGCGGTTCTGGTTTGGCAGGTCTTCAGCCGTTACGCCCTGAACGCGCCCTCAACCTCCAGCGAAGAGATTCTGCGCTATGGCGTGATCTGGATGTCCATGCTCGGGGCGGCATACGCCTCGGGTCGTGGCAGCCATATGTCCGTTGACCTGCTCCGCGATCGGCTGCGGGGCAGGGCCAGGATCTGGCTCGAGGCGGGTGTCACGGTGGTCTTCATCCTCTTCGCCGTGGCCGTGCTGATCGTTGGCGGGATGCGAGGCGTCTCGATTTCAGCCCAGCAGACGAGCGCGGTGCTACAGATCCCTATGAGTTGGGTCTATGCAGCGCTGCCGGTCAGCGGCGTTCTGATCGTGATCTACAACCTTCTGAACCTTTATGACCTGACGCGCGGGCGGCTGCACCATGAGCCGGCCGAGGCGCAGTCCGCCCTGATGGGGGAATGACATGGCCGGTCCTGCAAGTCTGATCCTGATTGCCGTCTTTGGCGCGCTGACGCTGATCGGCGTGCCGCTGGCCGTATCAATCACTGCCGCCGCGATTGCCGCGGTCATGCTGGTGGCACCATTCGACATGGCATTGTTCACCTCGGCGCAGAAAATGCTGGCAAGCCTCGACAGCTTTTCGCTTCTGGCGGTGCCATTCTTCATCCTTTCCGGGGTGATCATGAACTCGGGCGGCATCGCGGTGCGGCTGGTGGACTTTGCCAAGTTGATTGCTGGGCGCATCCCCGGTTCGCTGGCCCAGACCAACATTGCGGGGAACATGCTCTTTGGTTGCATTTCCGGCTCGGCCATCGCCGCCTCGACCTCGATCGGCGGCGTCATGGTGCCGATGCAGAAGCGCGAGGGCTACGACCATGACTTTGCAGCCGCAGTCAACATAGCTTCGGCTCCGACGGGCATGCTCATCCCGCCGACGACAGCCTTTATCATTTACTCACTGATCTCGGGCGGCACCTCGGTTGCGGCGCTGTTCATGGGTGGGGCGGTGGCGGGCACGCTTTGGGGGCTTGGCATGATGGTTCTGACGGCGATTGTCGCGCGGCGCCGTGGCTGGCCAGTCGCCCCAGGGGTTTCGCTGCGTCAGGCGCTGCAAGTGACCATTGCGGCGCTGCCAAGCCTGATGTTGATCGTGCTGATCATTGGCGGCATCCTTCTGGGCATCGTCACCGCGGTCGAGGCCTCAGGCGTCGCAGTCGTCTATACCTTGCTGCTGGCTTTCGTGATCCACCGGACCATGCCGATCTCGGCCCTTCCGGGCTTTCTGCTTGAGACTGTCCAAATGACCGGCACGATCATGCTGCTTCTGGCGGCGTCGGCCGCGCTCAGCTTTGCGATGGCATTCACCGGCATACCTGCCGCGGTGACGGCACTGATCCTGGGGATCGCCGAAGACCCGATCATGGTGATGCTGATCATCAATGTCCTGCTGCTCGTCGTCGGATGCTTCATGGATATGGGGCCAGCCATTCTGATCTTTACCCCGATCCTGCTGCCGATCGCACAGAAGGTGGGTGTCGATCCGGTTCATTTCGGTGTGATCATGATCTTCAATCTGGCCATCGGTACCATCACCCCGCCTGTCGGGACCGGCCTTTTTGTAGGCGCAGGTGTAGCCAAGGTGAAGGTCGAGGCCGCAATCAAGGCGCTGGTGCCGTTCTACCTGCTGTTGGTCGCCTTGCTTCTGGTCGTCACCTATGTGCCTGCGCTGACCATGGCGCTGCCACGTCACTTCGGACTTTGAAGGAACCTCGTCCATGCTTCACGTTGAGACACGTCATGCCATTCACCCTTTGCAGGTTCCCGGCATGGATACCGCGTCGCTGCGGCGGCACTTTCTGGCATCGGGGATGTTTTTGGAAGGCGAGATACGTCTGATCTACACGCATTACGACCGGTTCGTGATGGGTGGCGCGGTTCCTGCGGGGGGCAGTCTTGTTCTCGATCAGGTGGCCGAGACGAAGACACCCTCGTTTCTTGACCGGCGCGAGATGGGCATCGTGAACATCGGCGGGCCCGGCACGGTCAGCGCGGCGGGCGAGAGCTGGGCGCTGGAGCGTGGCGACGTGCTCTATCTGGGCATGGGGGCGGGGCCGGTCACATTTGCGGGCGAGGGGCGGTTCTACATCACCTCGGCCCCCGCGCATCGCACCTGCCCGAACCGCCTGATC
>NZ_VOAK01000023.1 GCF_007859075.1 Gemmobacter aquaticus | reverse complement strand
TCGCCTCTTCAACCGCGATCTCGTCAAACGGGTTCATCGACATCTTCACGTTCGCAAGATCAACTCCCGTGCCATCCGCCTTCACACGGACCTTCACGTTGTAGTCAATCACGCGTTTGACCGGTACCAGGACCTTCATCAGCGGCAATCTCCTTAGACTTTCGGCCCGCACGGGCCTTTCCAAGCTCTCCGCAGCGTTGTTAGCCCGGCCTGCACGCAGAAAACAATCCAAAAGCGACGCGGTGCGGCGCCACGACGCCGCGTCATTGACGCTGCGTCAGGCTGCGATCAACCCCGTGTGAGCCCCGGTACCCACAAAACATCGCCGCGTCCGTCATCATTGGCGATGCGCGAGGCGACAAAGAACCAGTCGGACAGGCGGTTGAGATAACGCAATGCAGCCGGATTGATGTCCTCGAGCGTGGCGAGTTCCACAGTCAGCCGTTCCGCCCGGCGTGAAACGGTGCGGCACAGGTGCAGATGGGCGGCAAGCGCCGTGCCACCTGGCAGAATGAAGCTCCGCAGGGTGGTCAGGTTGGCGTTCATCGCATCAATCTCGGCCTCCAGCCGGTCGACCTGCGCATCGATGATCCGCAGGGGCGTGTAGCCAGCTTCGTGATCGCGCGCCATATCGGGGCGGCAGAGGTCGGCGCCCAGATCAAACAGATCATTCTGGATGCGCTGAAGTGCTGCGTCCATGTCGCCCGAGGCGTGCAGTCTGGCCAGCCCGAGGGTGGCATTCGTTTCGTCCACGGTGCCATATGCCGAGACGCGCAACGCGTGTTTTGCGACGCGCGTGCCATCGCCAAGCGCCGTGTCGCCCGCATCGCCCGTCCGCGTATAGATCTTCGACAGAACGACCATCAGTTTCCTCCACGCTGGTGCAAATAGGCGAAGAGCACGATCAGCGCCACGGCAATGGCCTGGGCGATGATGCGATAGCGCATCAGGCGATTGGCATGTTTGCGATTGAATTCACCGCCCTTGGCAAAGCCGCCGATACCGATCATCAGGATGACCAGAACCGCAAGGCTTGCAAAGGCTGCGACAAGAAAAAGCGGGTCTTTCAGCAGCATCTGGTCCCCCTGCTATGCCGGCCAAAGCGTTACCGGGCAGAGATAGCGGCTTTGCCGGGAAAGGCGAGGGGGAAATTGTTCGGTTCAGGACTTGGCGATCAGCCAGTCCAGTGCCGAGGTGGGCAGGATGCGCCGGGCCAGCCCCATGATATGTGTGGCGTTCGTCACATAATACCGCCCGCGCGGCCGCGGGCTTTCCAGCGCGTGCACCAGCTTGGCGGTGACGGCCGAGCAAGGAAGTTCGAACCGGTCGGGGCCCTGCTTCGGCTCGTAAAGTCGATGCAAGAGGCCGCGGTATTCCTCGGCGCGCGCCGATTTCTCCCAGTCGATCCAGCGTTCGAAATGCGGGATCGAGTTCTCGCGGATACGGGTCGGGATCGGACCGGGCTCGATCAGGGAGACATGGATGCCGGTGCCGCGCATCTCGACGCGCAGGACATCGGTCAGCCCTTCGAGGGCAAACTTGGTCGATACATAGGCCGCGCGCCACCGCATGCCGACAAGCCCCAGAACCGACGAGCAATTGACGATCCGACCGTGTCCCTGGGCGCGCATCACCGGGATCACCCGGCGCGTCAGGTCGTGATACCCAAAGAGGTTGACCTCGAAGATTTCGCGCAGTGCGCCGCGCGGAAGGTCCTCGGCTGCGCCGGGGCAGGCGAAGGCGCCATTGTTGTAAAGCGCATCCAGCGTGCCGCCCGTGCGGTCCAGAACGGTCGCGACTGCCGAGGCAATGCTGGCCTCATTGGCGTAGTCGAGCGTGAAGCTGTCAAACCCCTCTTGCCGCAGACGCTCGCAATCCGCCTCTTGCCGACAGGTCGCAAAGACACGCCATCCCCGCTCACGAAGCCCCCGCGCCGCATCGAGCCCTATGCCCGAGGAACAGCCGGTAATCAGCACGCTGCGAGGGTTCGACATGAGGTAGCTCCGATGGTTATGCCATCGGGATACGAGGTATCGACCTCCTTCGCAATCGCAGCATCACGGGGTCAGGAGATCGGACTTCACATAGCCAGCGATGCCATCGCCCTCGACAAGAACATGCGCCCAGCCGTTATCCTCGGTCCATAGCACGAGAATGGCCTCGCCTTGCGCGAGCTGTCCGATGACGTCGGTCTGGGTTGATGGACCTTCGCGCACATTCACAGATCGCGCGCGGATGAAGCGGATCTCTTGCCCATCCAGCGTTTCGGTTAACGGTGAGGCCACGACCCGCACCTCGGGGGGGCTGCTGTCGGGGTGCACCAGCGGCAGCGAGAGCGGCAACCGGTCCTCGGGCAGGGGACGGGTGAAGGCCGCCTTGCGCAGGTCTGGTTCGATTGCCGGTTCGACGCTCGTCTGAACAGGCGTGAGCGCAGGCGGGGGAGAGGTCGGCTGAGGCGCGGCGGCAGTTGCCATACGGTTTTGCTGCGCCGACAGCAGACCGGGGCGCAATTGTCCATGGTCCCGTCCGCCAATCAGCATGACAAGAAAAAGGCTGAAACAAAGGGTCAGAAGCAATCGGAGCATATCAATACCGGAATCACTTGGAACAACGTCATTTTACCACGCAACATGACAATTCCATGCGGAAATTCGGGCGGCTTTGGCACGTGCTGGCAAATCCGGCTGGACCGGCGCGGGGGCAGGCACTACACAACATCCATGAGCCAAAGCCCCGATACCCCCCAGATCGAGTCCGTCACGATTTCAGAGCCGCTGCGCCGTGCCATCGGTGAGCGCTACCTGACCTATGCGCTGTCCACCATCATGCACCGCGCGCTGCCTGATGCCCGCGACGGGCTGAAGCCGGTGCATCGCCGCATCATGTATGCGATGCGCGAGTTGCGCCTGTCCCCGACGGGGGGCTTCCGCAAGTCGGCGAAAATCTCTGGCGATGTCATGGGCAACTACCATCCCCATGGCGATGCCGCGATCTATGATGCGATGGCGCGTCTCGCTCAGGACTTCAACGTCCGCTACCCGCTGGTTGACGGGCAGGGAAACTTTGGCAACATCGACGGCGATAACCCCGCTGCCAGCCGCTACACCGAGGCGCGGCTGACACATATTGCCGAGCTGCTGATGGAGGGGTTGACCGAGAACGCGGTCGATTACCGCCCCAACTATGACGGCACGCTGGAAGAGCCGGTGGTGATGCCCGCGGCCTTCCCGAATCTTCTGGCCAACGGGTCAAGCGGTATCGCGGTCGGCATGGCGACCAATATCCCGCCGCACAACCTGCACGAATTGATCGACGCCTGTCAGGCGATGATCGATGACCCCGAGATCCCGGACGATGATCTGGTGCGCCACGTGCCCGGCCCGGATTTCCCCACGGGCGGGGTGATCGTCGAGCCGCGTGACAGCATTCTTGAGGCTTACCGGACCGGGCGTGGCGCGTTCCGTCTGCGTGCGCGTTGGTCGGTCGAGGATCTGGGCCGCGGCCAGTGGCAGATCATTGTCACAGAGATCCCCTATCAGGTGCAGAAGTCGAAGCTGATCGAGCGGTTGGCCGAGATCATCCAGACCAAGAAGGTGCCTGCCCTGGCCGATGTACGCGACGAATCGGCCGAGGATGTCCGCATCGTGCTTGAGCCGCGCGTCCGCACGATCGACCCCGACATGCTGATGAGCATGCTGTTCAAGAACAGCGATCTGGAGATCCGCTTCAGCCTGAACATGAACGTGCTGATCGACGGGAAAGTACCCAAGGTCTGCTCGTTGAAGGAAGTGCTGCGCGCCTTCCTCGATCATCGCCGTGACGTCCTGCAACGCCGCACGACCCACCGGATCGAGAAGATCGATCACCGGCTGGAGATTCTGGACGGCTTCATCCTGACCTTCCTGAACCTCGACCGGGTGATCGACATCATCCGCTACGACGCTGACCCGAAGCTTGCCCTGATGACCGAGACCTGGGGCAAGAAGCACAAGCGGGCGATGTCGGAAGACGACTATGTGCCGCCGAAGCCGGGCAAGGGTGAGCTGTCGGAGGTGCAGGCCGAGGCGATCCTCAACATGCGCCTGCGCA
This sequence comes from Gemmobacter aquaticus, assembly GCF_007859075.1. Taxonomy (GTDB): domain Bacteria; phylum Pseudomonadota; class Alphaproteobacteria; order Rhodobacterales; family Rhodobacteraceae; genus Gemmobacter; species Gemmobacter aquaticus. The sequence continues at coordinate 246,605 of NZ_VOAK01000023.1, read as the reverse complement.
GCTTGCGCAAGCTGGAAGAGCTGGAGCTGATCGCCGAACGTGACGCGCTGCGCGAAGAGCGCGCCGACCTTGATGCGCTGATGGGAGATGCTGGCCTGCAATGGGCGCGGATCGGGCGCGATCTGGCGGATGTCCAGCGGCAGTTCGGCAAAACCACTGCCATTGGCCGTCGCCGGACCGAGTTCGCCGACATGGCCGAGGTCGAGGAAGTTCCGATCGAGGCGATGATCGAGCGCGAGCCGATCACGGTGATCTGCTCGAAAATGGGCTGGATCCGCGCGATGAAGGGGCATCAGCCGCTGGATATCGACGCCAAGTTCAAAGACGGCGACGAGGGGCGGTTCATCTTCCACGCCGAGACCACCGACCGAATCCTGGTCGTGGGCGCGAATGGCCGCTTCTACACCGTGTTGGGGGCGAACCTGCCCGGCGGGCGTGGCATGGGTGAGCCCCTGCGCCTGATGATCGATCTGCCGAACGATGCCGAGATCACGGACCTTATGATCTGGCGACCGGGCGAAAAGCTTCTGGTTGCCTCCACCGCCGGTGACGGCTTTGTCGTGCCCTCGGAAGAGGTGATCGCGCAAACCCGCGCCGGCAAGCAGGTGCTGACGGTCAAGGAAGGGGTGCGGACGGCGCTCTGCCGCCGCATCATGGGCGATCATATCGCAGTGGTGGGCGAGAACCGCAAGCTGCTGGTCTTCCCGGTGGCTGAGTTGCCGGAAATGGCCAAGGGCAAGGGCGTGCGGCTGCAAAAGTACAAGGATGGCGGTCTGTCCGATGCGACCACCTTCAACCTTGCCGACGGGCTGTCGTGGAAAGACCCGGCCGGGCGCACGCGGCTGGAAACCGATCTGGCGCAGTGGCAGGGCGCGCGGGCTGCAAGCGGCGCAATGGCGCCCCGCGGCTTCCCGCGGGACAACACCTTCACCTGATATGCGAAGGGCGGCCGATGGGCCGCCCTTTCTGTTTGTGGTTACCGGCTGAGCCCGCCCGGCAGATCGGGCAGATCGAGTGCTGCGAAACCGTAATGGCGCAGCCAGCGCAGGTCGGCCTCAAAGAAGGCCCGCAGATCAGGGATGCCGTATTTCAGCATCGCGATGCGGTCGATGCCCATGCCGAAGGCAAAGCCCTGCCATTCGTCGGGGTTCACGCCCGCGGCCTGCAACACCTTGGGGTGCACCATGCCCGAGCCGAGGATCTCCATCCACTTGTCGCCTTCGCCGATCTTCAGTTGGCCGCCGACGTTGGAATAGCGGATGTCCACCTCGGCCGAAGGCTCGGTGAAGGGGAAGTGGCTGGCGCGGAAACGCAGTTCGACCTTGTCGACCTCAAAGAAAGCGCGACAGAACTCCTCCAGCACCCATTTGAGGTTTGCCATGCTGATGTCGCGGTCAATGGCCAGCCCCTCGACCTGATGGAACATTGGCGTATGAGTCTGGTCCATGTCCATGCGATAGACGCGGCCCGGTGCGATCACGCGGATCGGCGCGCCCTGTTCGGTCATCGCCCGGATCTGCACCGGGGACGTATGGGTACGCAGCACATGCGGCGGGCGGTTGTCGCCTACGGCGCGATGCATGAAGAAGGTGTCATGTTCCTGCCGTGCGGGGTGCTCGGGCGGGATGTTCAGCGCGTCGAAGTTGTACCAGTCGCTTTCGACTTGCGGACCCTCGGCCACCGAAAAGCCCATGTCGGCAAAGATCGCGGTCAGTTCGTCCATCACCTGACTGACGGGGTGGATGCTGCCCATGCGGCGCGGCCGGCTTGGCAGGGTAACGTCCAGCCATTCTGATTTCAGTCGCGCATCAAGTGCCGCATCGGCGAGCGCAACCTTACGGGCGCGCAACGCGGCGTCGATCTCGTCCTTGACGACGTTCATTGCGGCACCGGCAGCCTTGCGCGCCTCGGGCTCCATCTTGCCCAGCGTCGCCATCAGCGCCGAAACCTCACCCTTCTTGCCTAGCGCGGCAATGCGCACCTCTTCCAGCGCAGCCTCGTCAGCGGCGCGGGCAACAGCGTCGATGTATTTGCCGCGAAGTTCTGTCAGGTCCATCTCAGTCTCCGGTATCTTGCCCCGGTGCTACCGATGCGGGGCCTGATTTGCAAGGGCGCAGCCCGCAGACAGGGGAAAGGGGGCCGAGGCCCCCTTTCGCATCACTTCCAGATTTCGGGGTTCACGCCTTTGGCGAGGTCGGGGTGATCGGCAATGTGGAACGTCGGCAGTTTGCCCGCCTTGCGTTGGGCCACATAGTCGCGGGTCAGCGTCACCACTACGCCCGATAGCACCACGATTGCGATCAGGTTGATCGTCGCCATCAGCCCCATCGAGGCATCGGCAAAGTCGAACACGGTTGCAACAGCCTGCAGCGCGCCCCAGATCACCATGACCAGCACCAAAACGCGAAGCCCGGTCAATGCGGGCTTGGCGCCCAGTCCCAGAAACTCCATTGCGCTTTCGCAATAGGCATAGTTGCCGATGATCGAGGTGAAAGCGAAGAAGAAGATCGCCACCGCCACGAAGGTCGCGCCCATCGGGCCGAAGTGGTGGGTGAGCGCAGCCTGCGTCAGTGCGGTTCCTGTGACGCCATTGGTCGGATCCAGCACGCCCGACAACAGGATCATGACGGCGGTCGCGGTGCAGACAAGGATCGTGTCGATAAACACGCCAAGTGCCTGCACGAAGCCCTGGCTCGAGGGGTGGTGGGGGTCGGGCGTCGCGGTCGCGGCGATGTTCGGGGCTGAGCCCATCCCCGCCTCGTTAGAGAAGAGCCCGCGCTTGATCCCGTTCAGTGCGGCCGCAGCGATGCTCCCGGCAACCCCGCCCGCAGCCTGACCCATCCCGAATGCGCTGGAGATGATGACACCCAGAACGCCGGGCACCTGGCCCGCATTCATGATCAGAACGATGATCGCGGCCAGCAGATAGACCCCGGCCATGAAGGGCACGACATATTCTGCGACCCGTGCGATCTGGCGCACGCCGCCGAAGATCACAAGCCCGGTCAGCGCGGCAATGGCAACGCCGGTGCCGAGTTTGGGCACGCCAAAGGCGCCCTGGAAGGCATCGGCGATCGAATTCGCCTGTACTGCGTTGAAGACAAGGCCGAATGCGATGATCAGACAGACCGAGAAGATCGCCCCCAGCCAGGGCAAGCCAAGCCCGCGCGCGATGTAGAAGGCCGGACCGCCGCGATAGGTGCCGTCGGCGCCATGCGTCTTGTAAAGTTGCGCCAGCGTGCTTTCGGAATAGGCGGTTGCCATGCCCACAAGCGCGACCATCCACATCCAGAAGATTGAACCGGGTCCGCCAAGATAGAGCGCCACCGCAACACCCGCGATGTTGCCGGTGCCGACGCGTGAGGCAAGGGAGACCGTCAGCGCCTGAAAGGGCGATATCCCGTCCTTGTCGCGCTCACCCGAGCCGATGACACAGCGGAACATCTCGCCAAAGTGGCGGAACTGGATGAAGCCCAGGCGAACTGTGAAATAGATCCCGACTGCAAGCAGCCCGTAAATGAGGACATAGCCCCAGAAAACCGTATTCAGAAATCCGATCAAAGTCGTCATGCGCGCCTCCATGACCTGTCAAAATTACGCCGGAGCACCGCCCCCGCCGTGATTGCGGGGATGACCGTTTTCTGAAGCTCTGGCAAAGCCATTGTGACTGTTTGCGCAAACAATTCCAGTGGCTTGGTGGCATCACAATCCGAATCGCAACGGAAAAAGGCCCCGCCGGGGCGGGGCCTTCAAAACTTGCTCTGCACCCTTGATCAGGCTGCGAGGGCTGCCTTGGCCTGGGCCGCGATGGCGTTGAACGCCTCGGGCTCATGCACGGCGAGATCGGCCAGAACCTTGCGGTCCACCTCGATCCCGGCTTTCGCCAGACCGTTGATGAAGCGCGAGTAGGTCATTTCCAGGTCGAACAGACGGACAGCCGCGTTGATGCGCTGGATCCACAGGGCGCGGAAGTTGCGCTTGCGGGTCTTGCGGTCACGGGTTGCGTACTGGTTGGCCTTGTCGACGGCCTGGGTCGCAGTGCGGAAGTTGGTCGAGCGGGCGGCGTAGTAGCCGGACGCCTGCTTGATGACCTTGCGGTGACGCGCGTGGGTCACCTTACCGGATTTGACGCGGGACATGTTTCAGGCTCCTCAGCGGTCGTATGGCATGTATTTCTTGACGATCTTCGCATCGCTCTCGCACAGGATCATCGTTCCTGAAGCGTCGCGGACGAATTTCGTCGTGCGCTTGATCATGCCGTGACGCTTGCCCGCCGGGCCAGCCTTAACACGACCGGACGCCGTGAAGCTGAAACGCTTCTTGGCAGCCGATTTGGTCTTCATCTTGGGCATTTCCATCTCCTCGTTGAGGGTGAACGCGCGACTCGGCAATGCCACACCGGCCGGCCGCACGTGGATAGAGCGGGCGCTATACGGCCCAATTTGGGAAAGTGCAAGCCCCGCGCGTTACTGCAGTGTGCGAATCACGACCCGATGAAACGCGCCGGGAATGTCCTGCACTTCATATCCGCCGGGCTTTCCGTTCAGCGCCACAGCGATGAGGACAGCACCGGCCAGAACCATGAGACCCGCCAAACGAGGGGGGCGGCTCTCACGGAAGGCACTTATCACGGCAGGTAGAGCAAGCACCGTCAGGCACAGCCCGATAACAAGATACAGGTCGGTATTCACATCCGCCCCCGAGAAACGCCTAAGCTATGGCTTGACGTTACTCCGGGTCGGCGCGGTGAATCAATCGTTCGTCACATGGGGCAACGCGCAGGATGTTCGTCGTGCCGGTGACGTTGAAAGGCACACCCGCGGTGACGACGATCTGGTCCTTCTCGGTCGCGAAGCCAAAGTCACGCGCCGCGCGCACTGCCGAGATGACGGCGCCCTTGAAACGGTCCTGCTCTTCGGTGATCGCGCAATGCGCGCCCCAGGTCAGGCAGAGGCGACGGGCGGTACCGATAAGGGGCGTCAGGCCGATGATCGGAACGCGCGGACGCTCACGCGCGACAAGGCTGACCGTGGTGCCCGACTGCGAGAAGCAGCAGATCGCCTTGATGTCGGTCGCCTCGGCGATCTCGCGCGCAGCGGCGACGATGCCGTCTGCTACGGTCGCGCGGGCCACACGGCGGCTTGCCTCGATCACGTCGCGATAGGTGGGGTCGCTTTCGACGCTGATCGCCACGTTGTTCATCGTGCGGACGGCCTCGATCGGGAACTTGCCAGCCGCGCTTTCGGCCGAAAGCATGACCGCATCGGCGCCCTCATAGATCGCGGTGGCAACGTCTGACACCTCGGCGCGGGTCGGCACCGGGCTTTCGATCATCGATTCCAGCATCTGCGTGGCCACGATCACCGGCTTGGCGGCAGCACGGGCCTTGCGGATAAGCTGCTTCTGGATCGGTGGCACGGCGTGAACCGGCAACTCCACGCCAAGGTCGCCACGCGCAACCATGATGCCGTCGGCGACGGCGAGGATCGCGTCATAGCTTTTCACGGCGGCGGGCTTTTCGATCTTGGCAAGGATGGCGGCGCGGCCATTGGCCAGGGCGCGGGCCTCGATCACGTCCTCGGGGCGCTGGACGAAGCTGAGCGCAAGCCAATCGATGCCAAGCTGGCAGGCGAACTCGAGATCGATCCGGTCTTTCTGCGACAGCGCGGCCAGCGGCAGCACGACATCGGGCACGTTCACGCCCTTGCGGTTGCTGATCGTGCCGCCCACCGTCACGGTGCAATCGGCAAAGTCGCTGCCACAGGCATCGACCTGCAGGCGCAGCTTGCCGTCGTTGACCAGCAGCGTCGATCCCGCCTCAAGTGCGGCGAAGATCTCGGGGTGCGGCAGGTTCACGCGGCGGCTGTCGCCGGGGGTGGGGTCAAGGTCAAAGCGGAAGGGCTTGCCCACCTCAAGCTCGGCCGAGTCGTTGGCAAAGGTGCCGACGCGCAGCTTGGGGCCCTGAAGGTCGGCGAGGATGGCGATCGGGCGGCCCGTGTCAGCCTCGACCTTGCGGATGATCTCATGCCGGCTGCGGATGTCTTCATGGGTGCCGTGGCTCATGTTCAGACGGAACACATCGGCCCCCGCCTCGAACAGCCCGCGGATCATATCGTAGTCGGATGAGGCGGGGCCCAGCGTGGCCACGATCTTTACATTGCGCATCCGTTTCATGCAGGGAATCCTCGTCTCTTGCTTCGCGCCATGTTGGCGATGTCCTTGGGCCAAGGACGTTATGGACCAAAACCGCCGTTGCGGCAATCTTGGTTATGTTAGCGGTAACGGTGGCGCGAGGGAAGCGTGTTGTGCCCGCACTGGGCCTGATTCTACGCCTCCTGTCGCAACCTGCCAACGCATTCATCACCCAAGGTCACCGCAAGCGGGTTTTATTGCCGTCAATGACCGCGTAGACCTGCCTGACGGAAATGCCAGCCTGACGGAAATGAATGGCACTGTGATGACAAGACCCCCTTACTGGATTGCGGGCGAGAACCGGCCCGGGCGTTATCTGATCACCTGCGACCATGCTACCAACCGGGTTCCGGACGAAGTTGGGGGCGGCACGCTGGGACTGCCTGCCGAGGACATGGCGCGTCATATCGCCTGGGACCCCGGTGCCGCAGGTGTGGCAGAGGCTCTGGCGGAGGCACTGGACAGTCCGGTCATCTGTGCCGATTTCTCGCGGCTCGTCATCGATCCGAACCGGGGTGAGGACGACCCGACCCTCGTGATGCGGCTCTATGATGGCACCATTATTCCGGGGAACCGACATGTCGACGCGGCCGAGGTGGAGCGGCGAAAAGCGCTGCTTTACCGCCCCTACCACACGGCACTGGCCCATCTCGCCGCGCGACGGGACGATACGGTGATCGTGTCGATTCACAGTTTCACCCCCTGCCTGCGGGGCCGCGCGCCGCGCCCGTGGCACATCGGCGTGCTGCACAGCCACCTTGATGGACGAATGTCGCGCCTGCTGATCGCGGCGCTTGAACGTGAGGGGGATCTCTGTGTCGGGGATAATCAGCCCTACAATGGCCATCTGCCGGGTGACGCGATTGATCGGCATGCCTTGCGCGCGGGGCGGCACAATACACTGATCGAACTGCGCAACGATCTGATCGCGACGCCAGAGTCGCAGAGGGCTTGGGCGCTTCGGCTGATTCCCGCGCTGCAAGCGGCAGTGGCTGGGCTGACGTAGGGCGGTCAAACGTCCGAAGCTGGACCGAGGCAAAACTTCAGGTCAATGGACACAACCGCATCAACCTTCGGTCCGGGGCACATGAAAAACACGCGCAAGGGAAGCTGAAAATCACTCTTACACTAACTGGTTACAATTCACACACAGTAACAACCAGAACCGAGCACCGTTTACACAACTGCAACAACTTTCTTCCCTTGCGCCCTTACAACTAATCCGAGTTCGAGGAAGTTTTGTAGCTGTCTTTTAAGACATGTCTATTTGGACAGGTTGCCCTTTGGGAAGTTGCATCGCCACGCGGTGAGACGGGATTCCAAGTTGTCGATCTTCCGTGCGCCCCAAGGGCTTGGGCGCACGGAAGTCGGGCAGTTTACGGATCAAACCGCAGCCTTGCGCATTTCCTCGAGGTAGATCTCGCGCAGTCGGGTGGCGACTCGGCCCACGGTGCCGGTGCCAACCGGCGCGCCGTCCACCTCGACCACGGGCATCACGAAGGCCGAGGCCGAGGTGATGAACGCCTCATCTGCGCTCTTGGCCTCATCGATAGTGAAGTTGCGTTCCTCGACCTCCATCTGTGCCTCTCGGGCAAAGCGCAGGACGGCGGCACGGGTGATTCCATGCAGGATGTCACTGGACAGCGCCCGCGTGATGATGCGGTTGCCCTTCACGATATAGGCGTTGTTCGAGGTGCCCTCGGTCACGAAGCCGTCTTCGACGAGCCAGGCGTCATCGACGCCCGCCTTCTTGGCCGCCATCTTGCCCATCGAGGGATAGAGCAGTTGCACGGTCTTGATATCGCGGCGGCCCCAGCGGATGTCGGGGATCGAGATGACCTTCCAGCCGGTCTTGGCGACGGGGCTTTCAGCAAGGCCGGGCTTCGACTGTGTAAAGAGAACCACGGTCGGCGCAGTATCAGCCGGGGGATAGGCAAAATCGCGATCGCCCGGATTGCCGCGGGTCACCTGCAGATAGACCATGCCATCGACGATATCGTTCCGCGCGACGAGCTCGCGATGGATGGCAAGCCATTCGTCATCGCTGTGGGGGTTCGAGATCTCAAGTTCCGACAGGCTGCGGGCCAGACGTTTGCAGTGACCGTCAAAGTCGATCAGCTTGCCGTCAAGGACGCTTGTCACCTCATAGACGCCGTCAGCCATCAGGAAACCACGGTCAAAGACCGAGATCTTCGCCTCCGCCTCGGGCACATAGTCTCCGTTCACATAGACGGTGCGGCTCATCGGTAATCCCCCTGCCTTGCATAGAAACAAGGGCGGTTTGCGGCAGCGTTGCGGGCGCGTCAAGCGCGTTGTCCCACTCGGGCACAGCAAGGGCGGGTTGCTGGCCATTCTGTGGGTGCGATGCTGCGACTGCAAATGAAACTGGACAGTGGGCGCGCAAGATTATAACAAAGCGCAACATCGATCCGAAACATCCTTGCCGAGAGTTTGCCGATGAGCTTCCGCATTCAACCTGCCGCCCCCGCCCGCCCCAACCGCTGCCAATTGTTTGGCCCTGGTTCGCGTCCTGCCCTCTTTGAAAAGATGGCGGCCTCTGCTGCGGATGTGATCAACCTCGATCTGGAAGACTCGGTTGCGCCGACCGACAAGGATCAGGCGCGCGCCAATATCATCGAGGCGATCAACACGCTGGACTGGGGCACGAAGTACCTTTCGGTTCGCATCAACGGGCTCGATACCCCCTTCTGGTATCGTGACGTGGTGGATCTGCTGGAGCAGGCGGGCGACCGGCTGGATCAGATCATGATTCCCAAGGTCGGTTGTGCGGCCGACGTCTATGCGGTGGATGCACTGGTCACGGCCATCGAACGCGCGAAGGGCAGGATCAAGCCGATCAGCTTTGAGGTCATCATCGAATCAGCTGCCGGAATCGCGCATGTCGAAGACATCGCGGCCTCCTCTCCGCGCCTGCAGGCGATGAGCCTTGGGGCGGCGGACTTCGCGGCATCGATGGGGATGCAGACCACCGGCATCGGGGGTACGCAAGAAAACTACTACATGCTGCGCGAGGGCGTGCGCCACTGGTCTGACCCATGGCACTGGGCGCAGGCGGCCATCGTTGCCGCCTGCCGCACCCATGGCATCCTGCCGGTTGACGGCCCATTTGGCGATTTCAGCGATGATGAGGGCTATCGTGCCCAGGCACGGCGCTCGGCCACTTTGGGCATGGTCGGCAAATGGGCGATCCACCCGAAACAGATTGCGCTGGCCAATGAGGTCTTCACCCCCTCCGACTCGGCCGTGGCCGAGGCGCGTGAAATCCTTTCCGCCATGGAGGCCGCGAAGGCGCGCGGCGAGGGTGCGACCGTCTACAAGGGCCGTCTTGTGGATATCGCCTCGATCAAACAGGCCGAAGTCATCGTCCGGCAGGCCGAAATGATCGCCGCGGGCGCCTGAAACGCGCACAAAACCGTTGACAGACTGCCTTGGCAGGGCGCAGGTTGGTGTCACAAAAGCTTAAATATTCATCGCTCGCAAAAGCGATACCCGTGCCGCCAGCGGGGAGAGGAGGCCCTCGGCGGCAACACGGGAGGAGCACGCCCCGCAGCTAATCCTGCGGGGCGTTGCCGTTTGGGGCGCTCTCTGCCATTGCAGGACATTGGCAAGACTGGAGGGCAAGGGACACACATGCCATTCATCGACCATCAGGGCCGCCGCAGCCTCTTCGTGCATATCCCAAAGACCGGTGGCACCTCGATCGAAACCTGGCTCAGAGGGATTGGGCCGCTGCGGCTCTATCGCAACGGTATCCCGCAGGCGTTGAAGGTTTCGGTGCAGCACCTGACCTATACCGATATCCGGTTGATCCTTGGTGATGATTACTTTGACTATGGCTTTACGATCGTCAGGAATCCGTTCCGGCGGCTGGAAAGCGAATACCGCATGCGCAGCGACCTCGCGACAGATGGGGTTCTGGGGCGTGTGGCGGTCTTTCCGGTCTGGGTGCGCACGCAGATTGAAATGATGCAAAAGGCGGTGTTCCATCAGGATGGTCATTTCCGCCCGCAAATCGATTATGTGTCGAACCACATCGAGATATTCCGGTTCGAAGAGGGGATCGACAGCATCATCGCCAAGGTCTCGGCCAAGACGGGCCTGCCGATGCCGGCCGAAACCCCGCACGAGATGCGCCCACGCCGGTATGATGCTGCGCAGCACGGCGAACTGGAATGGGATATGCCGCTGGTCAATCTGGTGCGCCGGACCTATGCCGCCGATTTCGAGACCTTTGATTACAAGTCCGAGCCCTGATCGCCTTGGCTATCGCGCCTGCCGAGTTGCATCTTTGCAAGCCAGCGGCCATATAGGATGCCGTTTCCTGACGTGCCCCTCAAGGAGTGCCCGATGAACTACCTCGAATTCGAAAAGCCTTTGGCCGAGATCGAAGGCAAGGCCGAAGAATTGCGGGCACTCGCACGTGCCAACAAGGAAATGGATGTCGAGAAAGAGGCGGCTGCGCTGGATCGCAAGGCCGAGACGCTGCTCAAGGACCTCTACAAGGACCTGACGCCGTGGCGCAAATGTCAGGTGGCCCGCCACCCGGACCGGCCGCATTGCAAGGATTACATCGACACGCTCTTCACCGAATACACCCCGCTGGCAGGCGACCGTAACTTTGCCGACGACCATGCGGTGATGGGCGGACTTGCCCGGTTCAACGACCAGCCGGTCGTGGTGATCGGCCACGAAAAGGGCAATGACACCAAATCGCGGATCGAGCGGAATTTCGGCATGGCCCGGCCCGAGGGCTATCGCAAGGCGATCCGTCTGATGGACATGGCTGATCGCTTCGGCTTGCCGGTTGTCACACTCGTCGACACGCCCGGCGCCTATCCGGGCAAGGGCGCGGAAGAACGTGGCCAGGCCGAGGCCATCGCGCGCTCGACCGAGAAATGCCTGCAGATCGGCGTGCCGCTGGTTTCGGTCATCATCGGGGAAGGTGGATCGGGTGGCGCGGTTGCATTTGCCACCGCGAACCGCATCGCGATGCTTGAACACTCAGTCTATTCGGTGATCTCGCCCGAGGGTTGCGCCTCGATCTTGTGGAAAGACGCCGAGAAGATGCGTGAGGCCGCCGAGGCGCTACGCCTGACCGCGCAGGACCTCCAGAAACTGGGCGTCATCGACCGCATCATCAAGGAACCACTGGGTGGCGCCCAACGTGCGCGCAGGGAAACCATCGACGCAGTCGGCAAGGCGCTGGAAACCATGCTCAAGGAGTTGTCGGGCAAGAAGCCCGAGGTCTTGGTCAAGGAGCGCCGTCAGAAGTTCCTCGACATGGGCTCGAAGGGGCTTGCGGCATGAACGCCTGGCTGATGCTTGTGGTCGCCGGCCTGCTGGAAGTGGGTTGGGCGCTTGGGCTCAAGCAATCGGAGGGCTTCACGCGCCTGTGGCCTTCGGTCCTGACGGTCTTGGGGGCACTCGGCAGCTTCTGGCTTTTGAGCCTTGCGATGAAGGATCTGCCGGTTGGTACCGCCTATGCCGTTTGGGTGGGCATAGGCGCCGTAGGCACGGCGATTCTTGCCGTTTTCCTGTTTGGAGAGCCGGTCAACACCATGCGCGTTGCCGGTATCGCGCTGATCATTGGCGGGATCGTTGCGCTGAAACTGGCCTGACAGGGATCAGGCGCGAAAGCCCGCCTCGGCCAGCAAGAGATCCGTTGCCTCCTCAATCTCGGTCTCAAGCCGGGTGAGAAACTCGTCTTGGGCAACCCCTGCCTCGATGGGGGGCAGGAACTCCACCACCGCAGTGCCGGGTTTGCGCAGAATGCCATGCTTGGGCCAGAAGACGCCCACGTTGGTTGCGACCGGCACGCAGGTCTGTTCTAGTTGTCTGTAGAGCAGCGCCGTTCCAACCTTGTAGGGTTTCTTCACGCCGGGGGCGACGCGTGTTCCCTGTGGGTAGATGATCAACTGCCCCGGCAGGCTCGCCCCCGATTTCACGTCGCGCATCATGCGGGCAATGGCGACGCCGCGCTTGCCGCGATCCACCGGCACGCAGCCAATGCGCAGGGCGTACCAGCCAAGGATCGGAGCCCAGATCAGCTCTTTCTTCATGATGAACTTGCCGCGGGGCACGGCCCCGAAGATCAGAATGATATCGAGAAAGCTCTGGTGCTTGGCTGCGACGACCACCTCGGTTTGCGGCACCTCGCCCCGGACTTCGGTGTCAAGCCCGCAGAGCAGGCGCAGGGTCAGACGGACCCAGACACAGAAACTGCGGCAGGCCGTATGCGCATGGCGCCGGTCGATCATGGCGGGGACAAGGAACACCACGCCCAGAACCAGCATCGCCAGATACATCTGGACGATGAAGACCAGCGACAGCACCCACTGCAGGGGCAGGAAACGGCGCATCACATCAGCTCCCTCAGCTTGGTCAGCGCAGCGTGCCGTGTGGCGACAAAGGCCACGATGGCTGCGATCAGCGGCAATGCCAGCGGCAGGAACCACCACCACCCGGTGAAGCCGAGCCCGGTCAGGAACCCGCCCGCCGCATCGGTCGATGGCAAAAGCGCGACGCCGAGCGTTCCCGCAGCCGCTCCGGCCAGCGCCCCGGTAAAGGCGCGAAGTGTAAAGCGGCGCACAAAGGCGCGGGCGATATAGCCGTCATGCGCGCCCACAAGGCGCAGAACCTCGATCACCTGCGAATTCGCGGCAAGTGCTGCATTGGCGGCCAGGGTGATCATCGCGGCCATGGTGCCGCCGATCAGCGCGATCGAGACGATCCCCAGTAGCCGCAGGCGCGCCGCCGCACTGGCGAGGGGCCTGCGCCATCGCGTATGGTCATCCAGCACGGCGCCGGGCGCCTCGCCAGCCAGGCGCTTGCGCAGCCCTTCGCCGTCATAGCCCTCGGGCGCCTCGGTCAGCTCGATCAGGCGCGGCATCGGCAGCGCCTCCAGCGGCAGGTCTGGGCCGAACCACGGCTCAAGCAGCTTCTTCTGCTCGTCATCCGTCAGCGCGCGGGCGCTGGCGATGCCGGGCGTCGACAGAAGAATGTCCAGAACCACGCGGGTCTGCATCTCCATCTGGTCGGGCGGGGCTGAGATGCGCACGGTCGCGGTGCGGGCCAGTGCCTCTGACCAGCGGTCGGCAAGCCGTCCTGATGCCAGTGAGAGCGCAAGCGCAAAGACCGCCAGAAAGGTCATGGCACCCGCGGTGAACGAGGTGAGCCAAGCGGTATGGCCCGAGGGCGGCACCACCCGGTCGGCTTGCCGGTCGCCCCGGCCCAGCAGGGAAAGCGCGGTTCGCAGCATCAGAGGTCCGCCCCCGCAAGTTGTACACGGCGGTTCCGGATGCGCAGCACGCGGGCTGCGACCATGGTCTTCGATTGACGGATCAGGTTCAGGTCGTGCGTTGCCATCACGATGGTCTTGCCCATCCGGTTCAATTCCGCAAGCAGTTGCAGAAGCCGCATCGACATGTCCCAGTCGAGGTTGCCGGTCGGCTCGTCCGCAAGAATGATCTCCGGGTCCATGATGACGGCGCGGGCCAGAGCGGCCCTTTGCCGTTCGCCCCCTGATAGCGACGGGGGCAGCGCATCGGCCAGATGCCTGAGGCCAACCCAGGACAACAGATCGCCCAGATCGTCGTTGCTGACCTCGCGGTCAGAGACCGTCAGCGGCAACGTGACATTGGCGGCGAGCGGCAGGTGGTCGAGAAAGCGGCAATCCTGATGCACGACGCCGATGCGGCGGCGGATGTCGGCGACCTCGTCGCGCGAGAGACCCTTCACCTCGCGGTCAAAGATCGTGACATGCCCTGCTGTGGGCAGAAGTTCGGCGTAGCACAGTTTCAGGAACGTTGATTTCCCCGCGCCCGAAGGCCCAGTGAGGAAATGAAACGACCCAGGTGCCAGCTTGAGCGAGATCTCTGACAAGAGCTCTCCTCCGCCATAGCTGTAGGCGACATTTTCGAATGCAATCACGCTTCGACCCTTCCAAAGACGCGGCGCACAATCGCCCGGAAACGCGTAGGATTCAACGGCAACAGGGTTGCAAAAGTGCGATTCGCTACGGGTAAAATGCTTGGAGGCAAGGCACTTCGTTGCTAGAAAGACGAAAGAAACAAGCCGATGAACGGCGGGAGCGGTGCTCATGCGACTGATTTGCCCCAATTGCGATGCGCAATACGAGGTTGCCGAGAGTGCAATCCCCGAAGCTGGCCGGGATGTGCAGTGCTCTGCCTGCGGTCACACATGGTTCCAGCAGCACGCCTCTGCCCAGTCGTCCGCGCCCGCAGCTTCGGTCATGGCTGCGCCCGAACGCCAACCCGATCCCGTGCCTGAACCGCCGATCGCCCGCTTTGATCCGCCGCTGCCGGAAGACGTGACTGAGGTCGTGTCGGAAGAAGCGCCGCCACCCGCGCCCGAAGCGCCCGCCCGTCCGGCCGCCGCCTCGCGCAGTCTGGACGAGTCGGTCATGGCTGTCCTGCGCGAAGAGGCTGAGCGCGAGGCCCGCGCACGCGAAACCGAGCGCCCCTCGCTTGAGGTGCAGGAAGAATTTCCGCTTTCAGCACCCGCCGCACCACCGGCTGCCGCTGCCGCCGTCCGACGGATCGTTGTTCGGGCGCCCGAGCCCGAGCCGGATGACGTGGAGGCGGTAGAGGAGGCGACCGAGCGTCCGGGCAAGGGGCGTGAGCTTCTACCCGACATCGAAGAGATCAACTCGACCCTGAGCCCCGCCCATGATCCGTCACATGGCGCTGCCTATGCGACGGCAGAGCCGCGCCGTTCGGGCGGCTTCCGCCGGGGCTTCATGTTCGCGCTTCTTCTGGGCATTCTGGCGCTTGCCGCCTATGTGACGGCGCCGCGCATCGTGCAGCGCTTTCCTGCGGCTGAGCCCGCGATGACGGCCTATGTCGGGCAGGTCGATGTGCTGCGGTTGAAGCTGGATGCGCTGATGCAGCGGGCGATTGCCGCGATTCAGGGCTGAGACCAGCTAGAACAGGTCAAGCAGCCGCTTCAGGTAATCCCGCTCGTTGTCGGCGCGTTGCTGTTCACCTGCGCGTCGACGGATTTCGTCCAGCAGATCCTGCGCGCGGCGCTGGATATCCTGCCCTTGCAGCAGATTTCGGTCCGATCCAATCCGCCCGGCATTACCCGTTTCGCGGCCCAGCGGGTCACGACCGGCTTCGGACGCGCCATTGCCGCCATCCTGCGCGCCGCTCTCGCCCTGGGTCTGCCGATCTTGCTGCGACTGCGCCTCGTTCAGTGCGCGCATACCGTCGCGCATCCGGTCCATGGCCTCGGCCTGACGGTCCAGCGCGCCAGAGAGATCACCCTCGCGCAGGGCACGCTCAGCCTCGCGCATCTGACGTTCGGCCTCGTTCAACGAGTCGCGCCCCGCGTCGCCCTGTTCGGTGCCGGGGCCGGGCAGGGGCCCGCGGCTCAGCCCATCCAGTCGGTCCCGCAGCGCCTGCTGGCGGTCGGCCAATGAGCCACCGTCCTGGCCCTCACCGCCTTCACCCTGTTGTTCGCCATTCTGGCCGTCCTGCTGTTCGCCCGGCTGACCCTGTTCGCCATCGCCCTGCTGCAATTCGCGGAAAGCCTCATCCGACAGGCCTTGCTGGTCGCGCAGCGTATCCTGAAGGCCCTTCATACCCGGCATCTGCGGCCCGCCCGAGCCACCCTGGCCCTCGGTCATCTGCAGGTTTTCCAGCAACTGCTGAAGCATCGCCATGGCCTGCGCGGCCTCGGCCATCTTGCCCTCTTCCATCAGGCGCTGGATCTCGTCCATCATCTTCTGGATCTGGTCGCCGGTAATCTCCATCTGCTCGCCCGCCTGGGCGCTGTCCCCATCGGGGTTGCGTTCGGCCTCTTCCGCCAGAAGTTGCATGTAGTCGCGGGTCGCCTCGCGCAACTCGTCCATCAACTCCTGAATCTCTGACGGATCGGCGCCATTGCGGATGGCCTCGTTCAACCGCTCCTGCGCGCGCTGCAACCGCTCGCGGGCGGACGCCAGATCACCCTCTTCGACCAGAAGCGCAATCTCCCATAGCTCGACCGCCAATGCGTCACGCTGCTCGACGCTAAGGGTTGAGGCCGAGGCGCTGAGCGTGGCCATCGCCGCCTTCAGTCGCTCGAAGGTCTTTTCGTCGCGGATCAGATCATCGGGCAGATGGGTGACCGCATGCAGGATCTGCGCCGCACGAGGGGCATTGGCACGGTTCCACAAGAGGTCACGACGCATCTCGATGATGGCTGCCGCCAGCGGATCGAAGAACCGCTTGCCCGGCAGGATCGTCGCCATCAGCTCGGACTGACCGGTCTGGCCAAGTGCGTCGTTGACGTCGAGACGCACCTGCACGGGCAGGTTGGCGAAAGGATGCTGAGAGAGATCCTCTTCCAGCGCGGCCTCGAACTTTGCGCGATTGCCGCTGATCGGCAGCGGCAGGTCGATCACAAGGGGTTCGCGCGGTTCCGGGTCAATCGTCAGCCCGAAACGGCGATCAACCTGTGCAAGGTCCAGCGTTACGGTCGCGGTGCCGCCGGTGATGCCATGGTCATCCTCGGCCGAGAAGGGCATCTTCATGCGGCCATCGCGCTCGCGGCTGATCTCGCGCAGGACCGCCACGCGCGGGGCCGCATCGCGCAGCGCAACGATGCGCCACTCGCGCCCGCCTGTGCCGCTGATGGTGACGGCGCCGCTCTGCATCACCTCGAAGTTCTGCGACAGATCAGACGCAGGTGGCGGCGTGGTCGCGCCCGATACGGTTTCCGACAGGGTCAGCGAGCCGACGGGGCCGTAGAGCCGCACCTGAATCCGCGTGCCCTGCGGCAATTCCAGCGTGCCTTCGGGGATGTCGTTCAGATAGAGCGCTGGCTTGCCAGTGTGGAGCGGCGGCTGCGCCCAGCCCTCCCATGTCGGGCCATTCATCATGGCCTCGGCCGCGCCAGGCGCCAGGCCACTGACACTGGCGACCCGCCAGAGTGAGCCGAACATCAACGCAAGCACCAGCATGGTCAGCGCCATATAGCGCAGCCCAAAGACATCGCGGATCGACAGTTGCAGATCGGGCTTTACCGCCTGTGCCGCGCGTGCCCGTGCGGCCATGCGCGCCCGATGCGCCTGCCATACCGCGACCGAGGCGGGGTCACTGCTGCCGATCGCCTGATCATCTGCCAGTGCCGAAATCGGCTGGCCCGGCATCGAGGCATCGAGCCGCGCCAGCGCCTCGACCCTGCGGGGCATCCGGAAGCGCCGCGCGCCAAGCACCAGCGACGCGATCGCGGCAACAAGCAGCGCCACCAGCCCACCCCAGGCCACTTCAAGCGGCAGCATATCCTGAATGCCGAAGGAGAGGAACGAGAGCCCTACCAGAATCACGGTCCACAGGGGCCAGAAGGCTCGCGACAACCGTTCGGCCCAAAGTCCCGCCCACGTCAGCCGCAGGGGCCAACGGATGCGATGCAGAACTTCGGGGGTCGAGGTCGGTTCCATGCCCTCCGTCGCGTTTCCGGCTGCGCGGGTTACAGCCACTCAGGGATGATATCCCGCTTCAAGATCTCGTCATAGCTGGGCCGCGCCCGGATGACGGCGAAGTGATCGTCCCTCACAAGCACTTCGGGCACAAGGGGGCGTGTGTTGTATTCGTTCGACATGACCGCGCCATAGGCCCCGGCCGAGCGGAAAGCCACCAGATCGCCCTCGGCCACCAGCGGAAGCTCGCGCCCCTTGGCGAAGGTGTCGCCGGTTTCGCAAACCGGGCCTACCACATCAAAAGGCTGGGTCGGGCTTCCGGCAGCGGGTTCGGCCAGCGGGATGATATCGTGATGGGCATCATACATCGCCGGCCGGACCAGATCGTTCATCGCGGCATCGAGAATCAGGAAGTCGCGCCCTTCGCCGTTCTTCACATAGATAACGCGGCTGACCAGAACGCCGGAGTTGCCCGAGATGAGCCGCCCCGGCTCGATCTCGATCTCGCATCCCAGATGACCCAGCGTGCGTTTGACCATCGCGCCGTAGTCGAGTGGCAGCGGCGGGGCTTCGTTCGAGCGGGCATAGGGGATGCCAAGGCCGCCGCCCAGATCGAGCCGGCGGATGTCGTGCCCGTCGGCGCGCAAGGTCTCGGTCAGTTCGGCAACCTTGCGGAAGGCCTGCTCAAAGGGCTCAAGCTCCACCAACTGGCTGCCGATATGGACATCGATGCCCACGACCTCCAGCCCCGGCAGGCGCGCGGCTTCGGCATAGACCTCACGGGCGCGGGCAATCGGGATGCCGAACTTGTTCTCGCTCTTGCCGGTGGCGATCTTGGCATGGGTGCGCGCATCTACGTCGGGGTTCACCCGCACGGCGATGGGCGCGCGCAGGCCCAGCGATTGCGCCACATCAGACAGCGCCCGCATCTCGGGCTCGCTTTCCACGTTGAACTGGCGGATACCGCCTTCCAGTGCCACGCGCATTTCCTCGCGCGTCTTGCCGACGCCGGAAAAGACGATGCGGTCGCCCGGTACCCCTGCGGCGCGGGCGCGCAGGTATTCCCCCACCGAGACCACATCCATGCCCGCACCCAGATCACCAAGCACCTTGAGTACTGCCACGTTCGACAACGACTTGATGGCAAAGCAGACCAGATTGGGCAGGGGCGAGAGCGCTTCCTTGAACAGTTGGTAGTGGCGCGTCAGGGTCGCGGTCGAATAGCAGTAGAAGGGCGTGCCCACGCTGGCTGCGATTTCGGCCAGCGGCACCCCCTCGGCATGCAGGCCGCCGTTGCGATAGATGAAGTGGTCCATGAAGCAGCCCCTCGCGCGCGGTTTCTCGCGCTATAGCAGAACCTTGCCGCGCCGCAATCGGCAAGCCCGGCGATCAGAGGCCGATCCCCACGCCAACCCCGTAGATGCTGGTGCCGATGCGCGCGCCATAGGGGTTCGCCCCAATGCGGACGCCGCCCACATTGGTTGATACGGTTGGCACCACCGAGATGTCATTTCCCGACGCCACCACCCCCACGTTGGTTTCTGGCGGCTGTGCGCAGGCACCAAGCGCCAGAATGGCCAGCAGCCAACGGACGCGCATCACATGGTTCCAACGACCCCGGCGCGGGCATCGCCGGAGATGGTGATACCGGGTGCTGCAGGGGCCTCGGGCGCGCCATCGGCGCCACAGGCGGCAAGCAGGCCAAGCAGGGTCAAGGGGAAAATCAATCGCATCGCAATACCTCGGTCTACGGGCGCGGCCCGACGTCGGGCCGCGCGATCACGCTGCATCAGGCCAGACGGTCCTGCCAGAGCGCAATCTGCGCCCGGACCTGCACCGGCGAAGTTCCGCCATAGGACCGGCGTGAGTTCACGGAATTCTCGACGCCCAGAACATCAAAGACATCTTGCCGGATTCCGCTGTGAACCGACTGCATCTCGGCCAGTGTGAGTTCGGGCAGATCGCAGCCCTTCTTCTCGGCCATGCCGACGAGCGTGCCGGTGACGTGGTGGGCCTCGCGGAAGGGCAGGCCCAGTTCGCGCACCAGCCAGTCGGCGAGATCGGTCGCGGTGGAAAAGCCGCTGGCGGCGGCCGCGCGCAGGTTCGCCACCTGCGCCTCCATGTCGCTGACCATGCCGGTCATCGCTGCAAGCCCCAGCATCAGGGTGTCGGCGGCATCAAAGACCTGTTCCTTGTCTTCTTGCATGTCCTTGGAATAGGTCAGCGCCAGCCCCTTCATCACGGTGAACAGCGCCACGGTTGCCCCCATGATGCGACCCAGCTTTGCACGCAGAAGTTCCGCCGCGTCGGGGTTCTTCTTCTGCGGCATGATCGAGCTGCCGGTCGTCCACTTATCGGAAAGGCGCACGAAACGGAACTGCGCACTGGACCAGATCACCAGCTCTTCGGCAAAGCGCGACAGGTGCATCGCGCAGATCGACGAGGCCGAGAGAAACTCCAGCGCGAAATCGCGATCCGAGACGCTGTCGAGGCTGTTGGCCGTCGGTCTGTCAAAGCCGAGGGCCTTTGCCGTGGCATGGCGGTCGATGGGGAACGAGGTCCCGGCCAACGCCGCAGCGCCCAGCGGGCATTCGTTCATCCGGCGCCGCGCGTCTTCAAAGCGTGACCGGTCGCGCGCCAGCATCTCGACATAGGCCAGCATGTGATGACCCCAGGTAACAGGCTGGGCGGTCTGAAGGTGGGTGAAGCCCGGCATGATCCAGTCGGCGCCCAGGTCCGCCTGTTTCAGGAAGGCGCGCATCAGGGCGGTGATGCCGTCGATCGCCGCGTCACATTGCGCGCGCACCCAGAGACGGAAATCGACTGCGACCTGATCATTGCGCGACCGCGCCGTATGCAGACGCTTGCCCGCCTCGCCGACGATCTCGGTCAGCCGGCTTTCGACGGCCATATGGATGTCTTCCTGTTCAACCCGGAAGGCGAACTTTCCGGCCTCGATCTCTGACAAGACCGTGAGCAGGCCTTCCCGAATGGCCTCGGCATCTTTATGGCTCAGGATGCCCTGCGCCGCGAGCATCGCGGCATGGGCGCGCGAGCCGGCGATATCCTGTGCGTAGAGCCGCTGGTCGAAGCCGATGGAGGCGTTGATCGCCTGCATGATGGCATCAGGCCCGGTCTGGAACCGACCGCCCCACATGGCATTCGCCGATGTCGGGACGTCTGCGGTGGCCTGGGTCTTGTCGTCTGCGCTCATCTTGGGCCTGCCTCTGGAGGGGATATGCTGACTTTTCGTGGTGCTGCTCTTTATACGGCTATGACCTGCGCCGCAATTCTCGGGGCAGGGGGGGCGCGGGCCGATGTGGCGGCGGCCGAGGCTGTGCGCGCGGGCGAAATGCAGAAGCTCAACTTTGCGGACCCCAAGGCGCTTCCCGAGTTCGAGTTGGTCGGCATGCAGGACGAGGTGCGCAGCCTGTCGGAGTTTCAGGGCAAGTGGACGCTTGTAAACTTCTGGGCAACATGGTGCGCGCCCTGCCGGCATGAGATGCCCTCGCTCGACGCGCTGCAAGGCGCGTTGGGGGGCGAGGATTTCACGGTCGTTACTGTTGCCACCGGTCGCAATGCCGTGCCCGCGATCACCGAATTCTTTGCCGAGGCCGGGGTGACCCGTCTGCCGGTGCTGCGCGACCCCAAGGCGCAGCTCGCGCGGCAGATGGGTGTGGCGGGCCTGCCGGTGACCGTGATCCTGAACCCCGAGGGGCAAGAGGTGGGGCGCCTGATCGGCGACGCCGACTGGAACAGCGCGGATGCGCAGGCCGTGATCGCGGCACTGATCCGCTAAGGCCTAGCCTGCCATGGTCGCAACCCGGCCATGGCAGGGGCAATCGATCATGTGGTCGTTCACCATGCCGGTTGCCTGCATGAAGGCATAGACGATGGTCGGGCCGCAGAACTTGAACCCCTCTGCCTTCAGCGCCTTGGACATGGCGCGTGATTCGGCGGTCTCGGTTGGCACCTCGGCCATGCTGCGCAGGTGGTTCTGGATCGGACGGTCCCCGACAAAGCGCCAGAGGAAGGGCGAGAATCCCTCGCGCTCTTCGATCCGCAACCAGGCGCGGGCGCCTGCAATCGTGCCCTCGATCTTGCCACGATGGCGCACGATGCCGGGATCGGCCAGCAAGCGCTGTACCTCGTCCTCGCCCCATCCGGCGATGACCTCGGGCTGGAAGCCGGCAAAGGCCGCGCGAAATGCCTCGCGCTTGCGCAGGATGGTGATCCAGGCGAGCCCGGCCTGAAACCCGTCGAGGATCAGCTTTTCAAACAAGGCGCGCGGGTCACGTTCCGGCACCCCCCACTCGGTATCGTGATAGTCGACATACAGCGGATCGGTGCCGCACCACGTGCATCGGGTCTGCATCGTCTTTCCTAAAATTGGAACTAAATGCGAACATTCATGTGTTCTTTACCCCGCTGCGGCCAGCCTGTCGAGACGTCCGAAAAAGGGGGCAGACATGACCATCACACGCAGACGCATGCGACCTGACGCCGGGGGCGAGGGCAATCCGCTCGCCGTCCTTGTGTCCGAACAGGACCGTGAGACCATCTCGATGGTCGAGGACGCGCTGCGCGCACGCCGCGTTCGTCTTGCCTTCCAGCCCGTTGTCATGGGCAGCAATCCCGAACGGGTGCTGTTCCATGAAGGCTTGATCCGGCTGATGGACGTCAGCGGCCGCACGATCCCCGCGCGCGATTTCATGGCGGCAGTCGAAGAGCGGGAACTGGGCCGACAGATTGACTGCGCGGCGCTGGAACTTGGACTCGAGACCCTCGCAAAGCATACTGACATACGGATTTCCGTGAACATGTCGGCCCGCTCGATCGGATATCCGCGCTGGATGAAGATCCTGAAGAAGGGGCTGCAGAGGTCACCAACAATTGGCGAGCGGCTGATTCTGGAAATCACCGAAAGCTCGGCCATGCTGGTCCCCGAGATTGTCAGCGCCTTTATGGATGATCTGCAGCGCGAGGGGATCGCCTTTGCGCTGGATGACTTTGGCGCCGGGTTTACCGCATTTCGTCATCTGAAGGATTTCTTCTTCGACATCATCAAGATCGACGGGCAGTTCATCCGCAATATCCATCGTGATCCCGACAATCAGGTTCTGACGCGCGCGCTGATTGCAATCGCACGCCAGTTCGAGATGTTTGCGGTGGCCGAGTCGGTCGAAACGCCCGAAGAGGCCGCCTTCCTGCGTTCAATCGGTATCGATTGCATGCAGGGTTACCTGTTCGGGGCGCCCACGGTGCAGCCCTCATTCATGGCGCCGCTGACACGCGCACGGGCTTAGGGGCAGTGCGGCGATCCGTATCGCGGGCGATGTGTCGCAAGCAATTTTCTTGCGTGACGCTGCGTTCCATCCTACGCCTTTCGTCAAGGCGGCGGAGGGAGGTCTCTGTCGCACCTGTCAAGAGAGAGGACCAGCCATGACCAATGTCGTTATCGTATCCGCCGCCCGCACGGCCGTCGGCAGTTTCAACGGCGCATTTGCCGCGACACCGGCCCATGAAATGGGCGCCGCAGTGATCGAAGCTGTCGTCGCGCGTGCGGGAGTCGACAAGGCCGAGGTGTCCGAGACGATCCTCGGTCAGGTGCTGACGGCGGGGCAGGGGCAGAACGCCGCCCGCCAGGCGCATATCCTTGCCGGTCTGCCCAAGGAAAGCTCGGCCTGGGGCATCAACCAGGTCTGTGGTTCGGGTCTGCGTGCGGTCGCACTTGGCGCGCAGCACGTGCAACTGGGTGATGCCGCCATCGTCATTGCGGGCGGCCAGGAAAACATGTCGCTCTCGCCCCACGTCGCCCACCTGCGCGCGGGCCACAAGATGGGCGATATGAAATTCATCGATTCGATGATCAAGGACGGTCTTTGGGACGCCTTCAACGGCTACCACATGGGCCAGACCGCCGAAAACGTCGCCAACCAGTGGCAGATCAGCCGTGATCAGCAGGACGAATTTGCGCTCGCCAGTCAGAACAAGGCCGAGGCCGCCCAGAAGGCCGGCAAGTTCAAGGATGAGATCGTCCCCTTCGTGATCAAGACGCGCAAGGGCGATATTGTCGTTGATGCCGACGAGTACATCCGTCATGGCGCCACGCTGGAGGGCATGCAGAAACTGAAGCCCGCATTCGTCAAGGATGGATCGGTGACCGCCGGAAACGCCTCGGGCCTGAACGATGGCGCAGCGGCCGTGATGCTGATGACCGAGGCCGAGGCCGCACGCCGCGGGCTGAAGCCGCTTGCACGCATCGCCTCGTACGCGACGGCTGGTCTCGACCCGGCGGTCATGGGTGTGGGCCCGATTTATGCGAGCCGCAAGGCGCTGGAGAAAGCCGGCTGGAAGGCGAGCGATCTGGACCTGATCGAGGCGAACGAAGCCTTCGCCGCGCAGGCCTGCGCCGTCAACAAGGACATGGGCTGGGATACCTCACGCGTGAACGTGAACGGGGGGGCCATCGCGATCGGCCACCCGATCGGTGCCTCGGGCTGCCGCATCTTGAACACGCTTCTGTTCGAGATGAACCGCTCTGGCGCGAAGAAGGGTCTGGCCACGCTCTGCATCGGCGGCGGCATGGGCGTCGCGATGTGCGTCGAAGGCGTCTGACCGGCAATCAACAGTTGTAAAACTGTGAGGGGCGCGCCACTCTGGTCGCGCCCCTTTTTCTTACTGTACTGGGGTACTGTATCAGCATTGCGCAACAATGCTGCGATTGCAAAAAAAATTTCGCAAGATTGTTGCGGTGATGTCATTCCTCCGATAGCAAGATTGCATCAAGACGTTTCAGGAGGAATCATGTCTAAAGTTGCTCTGGTCACAGGCGGTTCGCGCGGCATTGGTGCGGCAATTTCGGTTGCGCTGAAGAATGCGGGCTACAAGGTTGCCGCGAACTATGCCGGCAACGACGAAGCTGCCGCTGCCTTCACGAAAGAGACAGGCATTCCTACCTACAAATGGTCGGTCGCGGATTATGACGCCTGCGCGGCGGGGATCGCAAAAGTCGAGGCTGATCTGGGTCCGGTCTCGGTGCTGGTGAACAACGCCGGCATCACGCGGGATGCGATGTTCCACAAGATGACACCGCAGCAGTGGAAAGAAGTGATCGACACCAACCTGACCGGCGTCTTCAATATGACCCATCCGCTCTGGTCTGGAATGCGTGACCGCAAGTTTGGTCGCATCATCAACATCTCGTCGATCAACGGCCAAAAGGGACAGGCAGGTCAGGCCAACTATTCGGCGGCAAAGGCGGGCGATCTGGGCTTTACCAAGGCGCTGGCCCAAGAAGGCGCACGTGCGGGCATCACCGTCAACGCGATCTGCCCTGGCTATATCGCAACCGAGATGGTGAAGGCGATCGACGAAAAGGTTCTTGCCGAGCGCATCATCCCGCAGATCCCCGTCGGACGTCTTGGCGAGCCCGAGGAAATCGCGCGCTGCGTGGTCTTCCTTGCCTCGGACGACGCAGGTTTCGTGACGGGATCGACGATCAGCGCGAACGGCGGCCAGTTCTTCGTCTGATCCTTGGCGCCAGTTCAGCGAAAGGCCCGCAAACGCGGGCCTTTCTGCTTGCAGGGGGGCGCAGGCACCGGCAGGTTCAGGAGCGAAAGAGAGGCCCCATGACTCGCCGCCGCGCTACATTCACCGGTTTCACCGCCATCCTGCTTTGGGCGCTGCTTGCGCTGTTCACCATCGGGTCGGCGCCGGTTCCCCCGTTCCTTCTGAATGCGATCTGCTTTGCGATCGGCGGCGGAATCGGTCTGGTCTGGACCTTGGCGACCGGTCAAGCGGCGGCATTGGCCCGTGTTTCGCCCAAGGTCTACCTGTTCGGGACCGTGGGGCTTTTCGGCTATCACTTTCTCTACTTCACAGCCTTCCGCCTAGCGCCTGCGGCCGAGACCGGGCTGATCGCCTATCTCTGGCCGCTCTTCATCGTCTTGCTCTCGGGCTTGCTGCCGGGTGAACGCTTGCAGCGGGCCCATATTGTCGGTGCACTGATCGCCTTTGCTGGTGCTGCGGTCATCGTCCTGGGGCGCGAGGGGGGCGAGACGAACATTCTTGGCCTGATCCTCGCATTTGGGTGCGCGGTCACCTGGGCGGTCTATTCGGTCGCCTCGCGCTTTCTGGGGCAGGTGCCAACCGTAGCGGTCACGGTCTACTGCCTTGCGACCGCCGCGCTTTCCCTTCTCGCGCATCTGGCGCTTGAGGAAACCCGTTGGCCCGAAACGGCCCTAGGCTGGGCCGCAACCCTGTCGCTCGGCATCGGGCCTGTGGGCATTGCGTTCTTTACCTGGGACATCGGCATGAAAAAAGGCGACATCCAGATGCTGGGGGTCGCCTCTTATGCTGCACCGCTCCTTTCCACGCTGGCGCTTGTGGCTGCCGGGATCGCGCCCCCATCGCTGACACTGCTTGTCGCGGCGATCCTTGTCGCCGGAGGGGCTGCGCTGGCCGCACGGGCCAGCGCCAAACGAACTCAGGCGTGAGTAAGTCGGGTGATCTCTTCCTTGATTTTCAGCTTCTGTTTCTTCATGGCGGCAATCTCTTGATCGCTGGTGCCCGGCGCCCGCTGCGCCCGTTCTACCATTTCAGAGAGGTGTTCGTGCTTCTTCTTCAGCTCGGCGATATGCGAAGCGACAGTCATGCAAACCTCCTTTGATCCGTTCGGGTAAGAGGATTGCAGCACGGATTCGCGTGGCTGTCATCAAAATGTCACCGCTGCAGCGCGGCAAATGCGCAGCATTCAGCCGAACTGCGCGGAAAGGTCGCCACCGTCTCGCAGAATCCGGTTCGCCTCTGGCGTGTAATCCTCACGGTCGCCCGAATGTTCCGCGCCTTGATGGATGACAAAGGGGGCCAGAAGGCGGAATCGGGCGCGCCCACCCTTGCGCGCGCGGAGAATCACCCGCTTGGCCTCCCGTCCTTCGCGCGCCGATAGTGGCAGTACCGAGGCTGAGCCAAGCTTGCCCAGTCCGCCCAGAAGCGCCGGTAACGCATCGGCCCCGGTAATCATCGTAAGCCACCCGCCGGGACGTAGCCGACGCGCCGCGACAGCCATCCAATCGGCCAGTGGGACATCATCAACCTGCATCGCCGTGGCGCGCGCGGAGATGGGCGAGGGGGTTCCTCCGGCCGGATAGTAGGGCGGGTTGCAAATCACATGGTCGAAATCGCGGCGCAGCTCGGTCGGCATATGACGCAGGTCACCGGCGACAACGGTGAAGCTGATGCCGTTGCGTTCGCCATTCCGGCGGGCAAGTTCGGCATAGCCCGGTTGCAACTCCAGACCGGTCAGGCCCAGATCCTGCACCCGTGCACCAAGGCAAAGGGCAGCGGCCCCCGCACCGCAGCCCAGATCAAGGACCGACTCGCCCGGTTCAGCCGGGCAGGCCGCAGCCAGCAAAACCGGATCCGTCGCCGCACGATATCCGCGTGCGGGTTGCCACAGGCGCAGACGCCCGCAGAGGAACTTGTCATCGGTCAACTGGTCGTCGGCAAACATCAGCGCCCCGGATCTATTCCATTGTCGCGCAGCACCGCCGAGGCGATAAAACCGTCACGGTCTGCAACCATAAGCCGCTGCGGCAAGATTCCAAGGCAGCCGTCGAGGATGCTCATGTGGACGTCCAGCCGAAACACCGTTATACCCTCGCCCTCAAGAAGGGCCGTGGCAAAGGCGATGACCGTCGGGTCCGTGCTGCGCAGGATTTCCTTCATATGAAAACACATGTCGGCAATCGCAGCGATTGTCGAGACCGCAGGCTGGGGGGCACATGGGGTTGGATGAGGCAGCGCAAAAACCGCACGATCGGCTGAGCGCATGGCTGGCCGCCGATATGGAGGCGGTCAATCTGATGATCCGTGAGCGTATGGCCTCGGAACATGCGCCACGCATCCCGCAGGTGACGGCACATCTGGTCGAGGCCGGGGGCAAGCGGCTTCGGCCTCTGCTGACACTCGCGGCGGCACGACTTTGCGGCTATGACGGGCCCTATCACATCCATCTGGCGGCCACGGTCGAGTTCATCCACACCGCGACGCTGCTGCATGACGATGTGGTGGATGAAAGCCGCCAACGGCGGGGGCGTCCCACCGCGAACCTGCTGTGGGACAACAAGTCCTCGGTGCTGGTTGGTGACTATCTCTTTGCCCGCAGCTTTCAGTTGATGACCGAGACCCGCTCGCTGCGGGTGATGGAGATCCTGTCTAATGCTTCGGCCACGATTGCCGAAGGCGAGGTGCTGCAACTGACGGCGGCGCAGGATCTGGCGACGACGGAAGCCATTTACCTGCAGGTCGTGCGTGGAAAGACGGCCGCGCTTTTCTCGGCCGCGACCGAGGTCGGGGGCGTCATCGCCGGGGCCGAGGTGGCACAGGTTGAGGCGCTCTATACCTATGGCGATGCGCTTGGCATTGCGTTCCAGATTGCGGATGATCTGCTCGATTATGGTGGCTCAACCGCCGCAATCGGCAAGAACGTGGGCGACGACTTCCGCGAACGCAAGCTGACCTTGCCGGTGATCAAGGCCATTGCGCAGGCCAGCGCGGAGGAGCGGGCGTTCTGGGACCGCACCATCGCGCGCGGCCGGCAAGAGGATGGCGATCTGGATCAGGCGCTGGCGATCATGGCGCGACATGGCGCGATGGAGGCCGCACGGGCCGATGCGCTTGCATGGGCTGACCGTGCCCGTGCAGCCATCGCGCAACTGCCCGATCACCCAATCCGGGGCATGCTGTCAGATCTGGCCGCCTACGTCGTCGCCCGGATCAACTGAGCCATATCGGCGCGACCGGGGTAGACCATCCCGGCCGCAACCCACCAGTCCGGATGGTCGGCCCGAAGAGCCTCGGCCGCGTCAAGCGCGTAATCCTCTTTGGCAAAAAGCGCAAAGCAGGTCGCACCTGAGCCCGACATACGGGCAAACAACGCATTCGGCAGTCCGCTCAGGGCCGCGATGACCTGGCCGATTTGCGGTGCCAGTTGGCGTGCGGGCGCCTCCAGATCGTTTCGCTGATCTTTCAGCCATTCAGCCAGATCCGCAGCATTGCGCCACTGTGGCAGGGCGTCGGGCAGGGGGGCGTTATCCTTCTGCGCGAGCGCCCTGAACACGGCGGGCGTGGGCACTTCGATTCCGGGATTTGCCAGAACCACATGCACCTCTGGCAGCGGGGCCAGCCAGTCCAGCTGCTCGCCGATGCCGCGCATCCGGGCCGGATGTGAGGCAAGACAGACCGGCACATCCGCCCCAAGCGCCGCGATTTGCGCGCTGTCTTCAGCCGACATGGGCGCGATCGTCCCTGCCATCATCCGCAGGCGCAACACGGCGCGGATTGCCGCCGCAGCATCCGCCGAGCCGCCACCGATACCGCTGGCCGCGGGCAGGCGCTTTGTCAGATGCAGCGCCACACCCATGTCGCCAGCCGCCAGTCGCGCGGCGCGTAGCACAAGATTGTCCTCGCCCGCAGGCACATCGGCGGCGAAGGGGCCGTCGATCGTCAGGCCCAACGCCTCGGCACGCGTCGCCCGAAGACCATCGCCGATGCCCGCAAAGACCACCAGACTGTCCAGCAGGTGATAGCCATCATCCCGTTGCCCGGTGACGTGCAGCGCAAGATTGATCTTGGCGTGGGCGAATTCAGTTATCGTTTGCGGCAGCATTCACGGGGCTCAACGGCGGGGCGCCTTCCTCGGCCAGAACATTGTCCAGCCCGATTTCCAGCTTGCGGCGGATCCGGGCGGCAGCGTCTTCCTCGGGGTTGAAGGACAGTGCGCGGCGCCATTGGAAACGCGCCTCGAGCTTGCGGCCAACGGCCCAGTAGACATCCCCGAGGTGATCGGTCACTTCAGGTTCGACCGGTTCCATCAGCGAGGCGCGCTCCATCGGCTCCAGCGCTTCATCATAGCGACCAAGGCGGAAATAGGCCCAGGCGAGGCTGTCGACAATGGCGCCATTGTCGGGTGCGGCATCGACTGCGCGCTTGATCATGTCCAGCGCCTCGTCAAAATTCCGGCCCTGTTCCAGAAAGCTGTAGCCGAGAAAGTTGAGGACCTGCGGCTCATCCGGCTTCAAGGCCAGCGCTTGCCGCAGATCGGCCTCGGCCTCGGCGTGCTTGTCCAGCTTTTCATTGCAGATCCCGCGCAGGAAATAGAGCCCCCAGTCACCCGGCATGGGCGTCTTGATCAGGTCGATCGCCTGCGAATAGGCGCGCGCGGCCGCTTCGCATTTCTCTTCCTTGCGCAGCATGTCGCCGTAGGCCACATGCACCGAGCGCAACCCCGGATAGGTCTTGGACAGGGTCTGCATGACCTCAAGCGCGGCATCGGGCTTGCCTGCGGCCATGAGCGTATCGGCGCGCCCCACCTCGGCCAGGTAATGCTCGGGGGCATCCGGCGGCACTTGGGCGTAGACCTCGGCAGCGAGTTGTCCCTGACCACGATCAACGAGCATCGAGGCACTGGTCAGCAGCGCCTCGGCATGGCCTGGATTGATGTAGGTTGCGGCGCGCGCATAAAGGAGCGTGTAGTTCGGGTCCGCCTCACCGCGCAGCGCCGTCATCATCGAATAGAAGATCTCGGCAAACCCCTCTTGCGGGGTGCGCACCACAGTCCAGGACAGCGTCTCATCGTTCTGAAGCCGCGCTTTCATGGCTTCGACCGAAAGATCCTGGCCCGGGTTGAACACGTCCGTCAGAAGCGCCAGCGCATCTTCGTTACGCTCGAGCTGGCTCAGCACCTCGGCATGGGCGATAACCGCGCGGCGGAACTGGCGAAGCGGCTTTGCAGGCTCCGAGGCGAAGACGGCCTCAGCCCCTTCGAAATCGCCCACCACCGCCAGCGCGAGCGCCTTGTGATAGAGCCCCAACGCACCGCCGACCGATTGCTTGCTCAGCGCTTCGAACTGCGCGATGGCGTCCGTCATCTCGCCCTGACCGGCCAGGGCCCAGGCCTTTGCCAGCTCGTCAAATACCGGATTGACCTTCGCGCCCGCATCCTGCCGTTTGCGGATCGCCTCGAATTTGCCGTCCCTTGCGTCGCGCGCGGCAAGGGCAAGCGTGCCGAACTGGCTGTCGAACCCCATCTCGGCGGCGCGTTCCGTGGCCTGCGCCGCGCGGTCATAGTCGCCAAGGCTCATCGCCGACAGCAGCATCCCCTCGACGAGCGCGAAATTCTCGGGGTCATCGCGCAGGGCACGCTCGAACCAGTAGGCAGCATCGCGGAAGCTGCCATCCATCAGCGCGGTGCGGGCCGCCAGATAGGCGCCTGCATTCTCTTGCGCCGGGGGCTGTGGCGCGAGCGTGGTTTCCGGCTGCTCTGCCGTCTCGGCCCATCCGGGTCCTGCGATGATCGTCAGGGCCAGGGCGATTGGAGACAGGTTCAGGCGCATGCGGTCCTCCGGTTCAATGGGCACAACCTAGAGGCCGGGCCCCGGCAAGGCAATGCGGGGCATCCCGTCGGATGCCCCGCAGCGGCGCAAAGTCGCGCAGAAGTTATCGTGGGGATGCCCGTCTAGCCTCACATGTTCGGATAGTTCGGTCCGTCGCCGCCCTGCGGGGTTGTCCAGTTGATGTTCTGGCTGGGGTCCTTGATGTCGCAGGTCTTGCAGTGGACGCAGTTCTGGAAGTTGATCACAAAACGGGCGTCCTGGCCTTCGCCGACGACTTCATAGACGCCAGCGGGGCAATAGCGCTGCGCGGGCTCGTCATATTCGGGCAGGTTCACCCGGATCGGGACGGATGCATCCTTGAGCTTGAGGTGCGCGGGCTGGCTTTCCTCGTGGTTGGTAAAGCTGAAGGACACGTTGGTCAGCCGGTCGAACGACAGCTTTCCGTCGGGTTTGGGGTAGTCGATCTTCTTGAAGTCGCGGGCCTTCCCGGTCGCCTGCGCATCGGTCTTGCCATGCTTGAGCGTGCCGAAGACGGTCAGGCCGATCGTGTTCAGCCACATGTCGAGCCCGCCCCCCATCAGCGAGGCGACCAGGCCGAAGCGCGACCATAGCGGTTTGACGTTCCGGACCTTCTTCAGGTCTTTCCCGATTGCGCCCCCGCGCACCTCGGCTTCATAGGCGCTCAGCTCGTCGCCCTCACGCCCGGCCTTGATTGCGGCAAAGGCGGCCTCGGCTGCGGCCTTGCCCGAGAGCATCGCGTTGTGGTTGCCCTTGATGCGCGGCACATTGACCATGCCGACCGAGCAGCCCAGAAGCGCCACGCCGGGTGCCACCATCTTGGGCATCGACTGCCATCCCCCCTCAGAGATCGCCCGCGCGCCATAGGCCACGCGCTTGCCGCCCTTCAGAAGCTCGGCCACCATCGGGTGATGCTTGAAGCGCTGGAACTCCATATAGGGGTAGAGGTGCGGGTTCTCGTAATTCAGGTGAACCACGAAGCCGACATAAACCTGATTGTTCTCCAGATGGTAGATGAACGACCCGCCGCCTGCATTGCTGCCCAAAGGCCAGCCCATCGAGTGGGTTACCGTGCCCTCGCGGTGCTTGGCGGGGTCGATCTCCCAGATCTCTTTCATGCCGATGCCGAACTTCTGCGGGCAGTGGCCTTTCGAGAGGTCGTATTTCGCGATGACCTCTTTCGACAGGCTGCCGCGCACACCCTCGGCGAGGAAGACATATTTGCCGCGCAGCTCCATCCCCGGTTCATAGGCCGGGCCCGGCTCGCCGGTTTCTGCGTCGCGGCCGAATTCGCCTGCGACCACGCCCACCACGCGGTCCCCCTCGTAGACAAGCTCGGAGCAGGACATGCCGGGGAAAATCTCGACGCCCAGCCCCTCGGCCACACCGGCCAGCCAGCGGCAGACATTGGCCATCGAGACGATGTAATTGCCGTGGTTGTCCATGAAGGGCGGCATCGGCCAGTTCGGGATACGCACCTGACCGGCGGGGCCAAGGATATAGAAGTTGTCTTCTTTCACCTCGGTCTTGATCGGGGCATCCATGTCGCGCCACTTGGGCAGAAGCGCATCCAGCCCGCAGGTATCGAGCACCGCGCCTGACAGGATATGCGCGCCAACCTCGGACCCCTTCTCCAGAAGAACCACGCCCAGATCCGGATCAAGCTGCTTCAGCCGGATCGCCGCAGACAGACCCGCCGGCCCGCCGCCCACGATGACGACGTCATACTCCATGCTCTCGCGCTCGATAGCGGTCATCCCCGTTTCCTTCCTTCTGGCTGGCCCACCTTGGCGGGCTGTCCGCTTAACCCCGGCGATCTGTGCCGCAAGGGAAGCCTCGCGTCAATCATGACGCAACATCAAATCGCCGCGTTGCAGCGTGTCAGCAATAATCTTTCGGGGTCGATGCCGCGAATTGCGCGCAGGATGCCGCTTCCTGAACGCATGCCCCCTTGCATTTGCCGTGGCCATCGGGTCAGGTTCTGCCAGATACGACAGAGTCATGGCCCCACCGGGCCGTGGCTTTGCTTTTTTAGCGAGAGGCCGATGGAAAAGATTCCGATGACCCGGGCGGGATTCGACACGCTCGACGAAGAACTCAGGGCGCTGAAGACGGTTGAACGGCCGGCCGTGATCCGCGCGATTGCCGAGGCGCGCGAGCATGGCGACCTGTCCGAAAACGCCGAGTATCACGCCGCACGCGAAAAGCAGAGCTTCATCGAGGGCCGCATCAAGGAACTGGAAAGCATCCTGTCGCTGGCCGAGGTGATCGACCCGTCAAAACTATCGGGCTCGATCAAGTTCGGCGCCACCGTGACGCTGGTCGATGAGGATACCGAAGAAGAGCGCACCTATACCATTGTGGGCGAAGTCGAGGCGGATCTTGAGCGCGGACTTCTGAATATGAAGTCGCCGCTGGCAAGGGCCTTGATCGGCAAGGACGAAGGCGACAGTGTCGAGGTGAAGACCCCCGGCGGTCAGCGCAGCTACGAAGTGCTCAGCATCCGTTACTCGTAAAGTCCAGAAAGAACCCGACATGGCCGATCCGAAGGACAGGCTGACCACCGTGCAGGCTTCGGTCGAAAGACCGGCCCGGTTCAGCCGGATGGACATGATGGCGGCGGGGCTCAGCCTTGTCTGGCTGGTCGCGGTCGCCATTTACGTGCTGATGGCGCCGGGCGGTGCGGGCGGGCCGCTTGGCGTTGTGATGACCCTTCTGATGGTATTCCTGCCGATCGCGCTGATCTGGATCACGGTGACCACCCTGCGTTCAGTGCAGGACCTGCGGGCCGAGGCCTCGCGCCTGCAGGCGTCGGTGGAGTCGATGCGCGCCGCCTATGCCGAAGCGCAGGCGCAGCCCTCGGTCGAGCGCAAGCTGGAAGAAATCGAGCGCGCCACGCGGTCGGCCGAGACGGTGCTGGCGACCTTCACTTCGCGCCGTGATGTGACGCTTAGCCAACCGTCGGCCGATCGCAAGGCCGCGCTGATCACGCCAACACAGGCCGGGGCGGCGGACGATCAACCGGCGCTTGCCCTTGGCACTCCGGCCGAGGATCTGCGCCCGCCATTGTCGGTCAGCGACTTCATCCGCGCCCTGCAGTTCCCCGAAAGCCCCGAGGACCGCGAGGGCTTTCGCGCGCTGCGCCTTGCGCTGGAAGATCGCACCGTCGCTCGCCTGATCCGGGCCGCGCAGGATGTGCTGACGCTTCTGGCGCAAGAGGGCATTTATATGGATGACCTGAAGCCCGAGCGCGCGCGGCCGGAGTTGTGGCGCAACTTCGCCCAGGGCGAGCGCGGGCGTGGCGTTTCAGGACTTGGTGGCATCCGGGACCGGTCGTCGCTTGCGTTGACGGCCGGGCGCATGCGCGAGGACCCGGTCTTCCGTGATGCGGCACACCACTTTCTCAGGACGTTCGACAAGACCTTTGCCGAGTTTGAAAAGAACGCAACCGATAGTGAACTGGTCGATCTTGCCGATACCCGCACCGCGCGGGCCTTCATGCTGTTCGGGCGGGTTGCGGGCGTATTCGACTGATCTCGCTGCACCTCGCCTGCGCCCCGGTCCCGGAGAACGCCCTTGCGCCGCATCGCCCTGCTGATGACCCTTCTCGGTGCCTGCGCGTCTACCGCAGGGCTTGAAGATCCACCGGCAGATCTTGGGGATTTCGTGCTGGGGCACAACATCACGGTGACCGACAAGATGCAGATGGTCCCGATCTCGCGCGCGGCGACCGGGGCCGAATGGGAAGCGGCGATGGAAAAGGCCGTGGCCGACCGCTTTGGCCGCTATGACGGCAGCCGCGTCTACAACATCGGCATCGCGATTGACGGATATGCGCTGGCGCCCCCGGGCATTCCCGTCGTTGCTGCGCCAAAGTCAGTTCTGGTCATTACGGCCAACATCTGGGACGACGCGCGTCAGGCCAAGCTGAATACTGAGGGCAAACAACTGACTGTGTTTGAAAATCTCGATGGAGAAAACCTGATCGGCACCGGTTTGACGCGTACCCGGGAAGAGCAGATGGCGGCGCTGGCATACAATGCGGCAGGCGCGGTCGAATCCTGGTTGCTGGAGCATCCCGAGTGGTTTGCCGATCCCGGGGGGGCGGCGCCCTCGCCTGGAACCAGACCCTAAGGGAAACAATGAGCGCCACCAGAGCGACGGCGCAGCCCAGTGCGCCCCTTGTCGCCAAGTGAGGCTTGATTTTCCCAACTTTCGTGGCTAAGTCGCGCCCGGTGTAGAGATCGGGCGCACGTCTGCGCCCCCCAATCCACGAGGGCCGAAATGGCAAAGGCAAAGTTTGAACGGAACAAACCGCACGTCAACATTGGCACCATCGGCCACGTTGACCACGGCAAGACGACGCTGACGGCGGCGATCACCAAGTACTTTGGTGAATTCCGCGCCTACGACCAGATCGACGGTGCGCCGGAAGAGCGTGCGCGCGGGATCACGATCTCGACGGCCCACGTGGAATACGAATCGGAAGCGCGCCACTACGCGCACGTGGACTGCCCCGGCCACGCCGACTATGTGAAGAACATGATCACGGGTGCTGCGCAGATGGACGGCGCCATTCTGGTGGTTTCGGCTGCTGACGGCCCGATGCCGCAGACGCGCGAGCACATCCTTCTGGGCCGCCAGGTGGGCATTCCCTACATGGTCGTGTTCATGAACAAGGTTGACCAGGTCGATGACCCGGAACTGCTGGAACTCGTGGAAATGGAGATCCGCGAACTTCTGTCGTCGTATGACTACCCCGGCGACGATATTCCGATCATCAAGGGCTCGGCGCTGCACGCGATGAACGGCACCGAGAAGGCGATTGGCGAAGACGCCATCAAGGCTCTGATCGCGGCTGTTGACGAATACATCCCGACGCCTGCGCGCGCTGTTGACCAGCCCTTCCTGATGCCGGTCGAAGACGTGTTCTCGATCTCGGGTCGCGGCACTGTTGCCACCGGCCGTATCGAGCGCGGCGTTGTGAAGGTTGGCGAGGAACTTGAGATCGTCGGCATCCGTCCGTCGAAGAAGACGGTCTGCACCGGCGTCGAGATGTTCCGCAAGCTGCTGGACCAGGGCGAGGCTGGCGACAACGTCGGTCTGCTGCTGCGCGGCGTTGACCGTGACGGGATCGAGCGCGGCCAGGTGCTGTGCAAGCCCGGCTCGGTGAAGCCGCACACGAAGTTCGAGGCTGAAGCCTACATCCTGACCAAGGAAGAAGGCGGTCGTCACACCCCGTTCTTCGCGAACTACCGTCCGCAGTTCTACTTCCGCACGACCGACGTGACGGGCACCGTCGAGCTGCCGGAAGGCACCGAGATGGTGATGCCGGGCGACAACCTGAAGTTCAACGTCTCGCTGATCGCGCCGATCGCCATGGAAGAGAAGCTCCGCTTCGCCATCCGTGAAGGCGGCCGCACCGTCGGCGCAGGCGTCGTCTCGAAAATCATCGAGTGATCCGCAAGGACCGCTGATCGAAAAGGCCGCCCCTCGGGCGGCCTTTTTGACTTTGGGGGCGCCACGGCGCCTATTCTGCGATCCGCGCAAAGCTCTGTGCGTGGGTTCCCCAACGGCAGGGGGCCGCGCCCGGCAGGCGCATTCAGGCATCGAAAGAAATTCGGGAAATGTCGGGCCGATGCCCCTTGATTTCCCCCGGCGGGTGCCGTAACTCGACCGCAGGCCTAGGGGTATAGCTCAGTTGGTAGAGCATCGGTCTCCAAAACCGAGGGTCGCGGGTTCGAGTCCTGCTGCCCCTGCCAGGCCCTTCCCGACAAATCAGCAATCAGGTGCCACGCAGGCAGCGACGATGATCTGGCGCGTTGCGTCCAGTTCGATGAAGCTTCCGCGGAACTGAAGCGAATTGACCGGCGTTTCGCTGCGAACCTGGGCCACGTAGTCCATCGAGAAGATCTGCGCCGTCACCTCGGGGAACCAATGGTGCAGGTTGTGCTGACCAAGCGCCATCGCGATGACGCCGACCAGCAGGATGACCGTATGGCCCGCTGATTTCAGCCGCAGAACCGATTGCAGCACCATTGCAAGGGCAAGCCCCAGGCCAATTGTCCAGGCCAGGTCCATGTCCGACATCCGCATTGTCGCGGGTTGGCCGACGATGCGAAACATGCCCACTGCCACGGCACCGACCGCGCCGGCCCCGAGGGCGAGCGAAAGCAGCATGGTCAGCGGATAGAGGTGAAGTGTCGCGCGGCCGGCACGCTCGACCGGCACAGCCCGGCCATGGTTGGGTCGATGGAACTCGTACTGTTCGGCGCCATGCAGGGTGATGGTGCCCGCCTCCCGCTTCTGTATCACCCGCTCCATTCTTGCGGAGAAATCTTCAGACGGCATGGCGCACCCCCTATCATATGCTACTGATCGATCTGAACCGTGCGAAGGCGACAGCAGCGGGGCCAGAATTCGGCGAAATGGCGGCGTTTGCCGATCTTTCCTGTGCGTACCCGGACGGACAGCGGGGCAGGGGCGCTTGGGCCACTTGAATTCCCGCGCTTGTCGGCGTATCTCCGCCCCCTGGTACGCGCAGTGCGCAATGGCAGGACAAAATTCATGGCGAAGGTCTCCCCCCTCCAGTTCATCCAGCAGGTGCGCACCGAGGTGGGCAAGGTTCACTGGCCGACCCGGCGCGAGGTGATGCTGACCACGCTTATGGTCTTCATCATGGCAGCGCTGACGGCCACGTTCTTTTCGCTGGTCGATCTGGCTATCCGCTTTGGTCTGACCACCATCGTCGCAGGCGTCGGCGGCTGAATTCCGGCAGCGCGGATTTCGGCTGCCCGGCGGGTCTTCCCGCCGAATTGTCTTGAATTGACAGGCGGCGCGGGCTAATCACCCGCCCAAGTCAGGAAAAGCCGGCGCGCAGCGATTCGAGTTGCGCGCTGTTTTTTGTTCGGTCGGGGGATGTGCCCCCGGATAAACGGAATTCTGCGGGCAATGCCCGACAGTCGAAGGTGAAGGCGGCAGGCATGGCCAAGCGTTGGTATTCGGTGAGCGTTCTCTCGAATTTCGAGAAGAAGGTTGCCGAGCAGATCAAGCAAGCCGTTGCGGAAAACGGCCTTGAGGAAGAGATCGAGGAAGTCCTCGTGCCCACCGAAGAGGTGATCGAGGTGCGTCGCGGCAAGAAGGTGTCGAGCGAGCGTCGCTTCATGCCCGGCTACGTGCTGGTGCGCATGGAGATGACGAACCGGGGCTATCACTTGATCTCGTCGATCAACCGCGTGACGGGCTTCCTTGGCCCGCAGGGCAAGCCGATGCCGATGCGCGACTCTGAGGTGAACGCGATCCTGAACCGCGTCGAAGAGGGCGAGGCCGCGCCGCGGACCCTGATCCGCTTCGACATCGGCGAGCGGGTGAAAGTGACCGATGGTCCGTTCGAAGGTTTCGACGGCATGGTCGAGGGTGTGGACGAAGAGCACAGCCGCCTGAAGGTGACTGTGTCGATCTTTGGTCGTGCCACCCCGGTTGAACTGGAATTCACGCAGGTCACGAAAGAGATCTGACGTGTGTCGTGTGGGAGGCGAGGGGTGCCGCAAGGTCGCCTCGGACCGGACCACTTAACCATGTGCCCTGCCGGGACTGATACCGGCGGCACGGTGAAAGAGGAGATGGCCAGATGGCCAAGAAAGTTATCGGCAGCCTGAAGCTGCAAGTGAAGGCCCAGCAGGCCAACCCGTCGCCGCCAGTCGGCCCGGCTCTGGGTCAGCGCGGTCTGAACATCATGGCCTTCGTGAAGGAATTCAACGCGAAGTCCGCCGAGTTCACGCCGGGCACCCCGATTCCGGTCGTGATCACCTACTATCAGGACAAGTCGTTCAGCCTTGACCTGAAGACCCCGCCCGCCTCGTTCCTGCTCAAGACCGCCGCTGGCCTGCCGGCCGTGGGCAAGCGGAACCGTCCGAAGGGGTCGTCGAAGCCCGGTCGTGAAGTGGCTGGCAAGGTGACCGCGGCGCAGATCCGCCAGATCGCCGAAACCAAGATGAAAGACCTGAACGCGAACTCGGTAGAGGCCGCGATGCAGATCATCCTTGGCTCGGCCAAGTCCTGCGGCATCGAAGTGAAGGGCTGAGACCATGGCACAAATTGGTAAGCGTACCAAAGCCGCCCGCGTGGCTTTCGAAGGCAAGGAACTGGTCACTGTCGAAGAGGCGGTGAAGCTGATCAAGTCGGCGGCCTCGGCCAAGTTCGACGAGACGCTGGAAATCGCGATGAACCTGGGTGTTGACCCGCGTCACGCCGACCAGATGGTCCGTGGCGTCGTGCAGCTGCCGAACGGTACCGGCAAGACGGTTCGCGTTGCGGTCTTCGCCCGTGGCGCCAAGGCTGATGAAGCCAAGGCTGCCGGTGCGGACATCGTTGGCGCCGAGGACCTGATGGAAACCATCCAGTCCGGCAAGATCGAGTTCGACCGTTGCATCGCGACCCCGGACATGATGCCGCTGGTCGGTCGTCTGGGCAAAATCCTGGGCCCGCGCAACCTGATGCCGAACCCCAAGGTCGGCACCGTGACGATGGACGTGAAGTCGGCCGTCGAAGCAGCCAAGGGCGGTGAAGTCCAGTTCAAGGTCGAAAAGGCCGGCGTGATCCATGCCGGTATCGGCAAGGTGTCGTTCGACGAGGCCAAACTGACCGAGAACGTGCGTGCCTTCGTTGACGCCGTTACCCGCGCCAAACCGGCCGGTGCCAAGGGCGCCTATGTGAAGAAGGTCTCGCTGTCTTCGACCATGGGTCCGGGCGTTTCGCTGGATCTGGCTTCGGCCTCGGGCAGCAACTGATCTGCCTGATCTGATGTGATGGGAGCCACCGGTCGCCTGCGCGACCGGTGGTTTCGCTTTGTGCGGATGCATGGGGCGCCATCTGCCGATCCGGCTATGGTGCCAGCGGCGCGATGGCCTGTTGCAGGTCACCTGCGGCCCGTGTAATGACGCAGTCTGTCCAGCCGGCGTGATTCGTCTCGCGGGCGGGACGTTCTTTGTCCGAGACGGCGGGTGGCGCGCAAACGCCTTAATACCCTGCCTGAGATGGGAACGGGATTGCAGGCACCTTCGGGTGATCTTGGATCCGGGACCCAAGCGGACCCGAATGCCCCCTCGCGGGGGCAAAAACGAGCCGGGGGGAAACCCCCAAACTTGGAGTGAAACTGTGGATAGAGCCCAGAAAGAGAAAGTGGTCGAGGAACTCGGCCAGATCTTCGCAAGCTCTGGCGTGGTTGTGGTTGCACACTACGCAGGTATCACGGTTGCCGAGATGCAGGACCTGCGCGCGCAGATGCGCGAAGCTGGTGGGTCCGTTCGCGTTGCCAAGAACAAGCTCGCCAAGATCGCCCTTGAAGGGAAACCCGCTGCAAAGATGGGTGACCTGCTCACGGGCATGACCGTGCTGTCCTTCTCGGAAGACCCTGTCGCTGCGGCGAAGGTCTGCGAGGCCTATGCGAAGAAGAACGACAAGTTCGTGATTCTTGGCGGCGCAATGGGCGACACGGTTCTGGACCAGGCCGGTGTGAAGTCCGTCGCCTCGATGCCGTCGCGCGAAGAGCTTATTGCTCAGATCGTGTCGATGATCGGTGCGCCCGCTTCCTCCATCGCCGGGGCCATTGGCGCGCCTGCTTCGAACATCGCTGGCATCCTCAAAACCATCGAGGAAAAGGCTGCGGCCTGATCCTCGGGATACTCTGCGTGGGTCGATCCAATCCCGTTGGAACCCATCTCAACAGAACGGAAGTGTAAAATGGCTGATCTGAAAGCTCTCGCCGAACAAATCGTCGGTCTGACCCTCCTGCAAGCGCAGGAACTGAAAAACATCCTGAAGGATGAGTACGGCATCGAGCCCGCCGCTGGCGGCGCCGTGATGGTTGCTGGCCCGGCCGCTGGCCCGGCTGCTGCTGCCGAAGAAGAAAAGACCGAATTCGACGTCGTCCTGACCGATGCCGGCGCCAACAAGATCAACGTGATCAAGGAAGTGCGCGCGATCACCGGTCTTGGCCTGAAAGAAGCCAAGGACCTGGTCGAAGCTGGCGGCAAAGTGAAAGAAGGCATTGCCAAGGCTGACGCCGAAGCAATGAAGAAGAAGCTCGAAGAGGCTGGCGCCAAGGTCGAGCTGAAGTAATCTGTCCGGTGCCTCTGGCATCGTGAAAGATCGCTGATTTGGCTGGGTCCGACCGTTGTGTCGGGCCCAGCCGAACCTGTCTTGGAAGGGGCTTTTGCCCAAGCCCCTTCCCAGGCGCGGTTCGAGGTTCGGGAGCGGCCCGTCGGGAAGGGCCGCATGAATGGAACCTCCCCCCTGATCGCATTCGGCGTGCGCCTGAGCCCCGACAGGCAGCGCGTTGGCGAAACAGAAAGGTGACGATGAGCATGGCTCAGAGCTACGTTGGCCAGAAGCGGGTCCGCCGCTACTTCGGCAAGATCCGTGAAGTCCTTGAAATGCCGAACCTCATCGAGGTTCAGAAATCCTCCTACGATCTGTTCCTGAAATCGGGCGACGGCCCGAAGGCCCAGGACGGCGAGGGCATCCAGGGTGTCTTCCAATCTGTCTTCCCGATCAAGGATTTCAACGAGACGGCCGTTCTGGAGTTCGTGAAATACGAGCTTGAAAAGCCGAAGTACGACGTGGACGAATGCCAGCAGCGCGACATGACCTATGCCGCGCCGCTGAAGGTTACGCTGCGCCTTATCGTGTTCGATGTCGACGAGACCACCGGGGCCCGTTCGGTCAAGGACATCAAGGAACAGGACGTCTACATGGGCGACATGCCCCTGATGACCTCCAACGGGACGTTCATCGTGAACGGTACCGAGCGCGTGATCGTCAGCCAGATGCACCGCAGCCCGGGTGTCTTCTTCGACCACGACAAGGGCAAGACCCATTCCTCGGGCAAACTGCTGTTCGCCTGCCGCATCATCCCGTATCGCGGCAGCTGGCTGGACTTCGAGTTTGACGCCAAGGACATCGTGTTCGCGCGCATCGACCGTCGCCGCAAACTGCCGGTGACGACGCTGCTTTATGCCCTTGGCATGAACCAGGACACGATCATGTCGTCCTACTACGACACGGTCACCTTCAAGCACCAGAAGAACAAGGGGTGGGTCACGCGCTTCTTCCCCGAACGCGTGCGCGGCACCCGTCCGTCCTACGATCTGGTCGATGCCGCCACCGGTGAGGTCATCCTGAAAGCTGGCGAAAAAGCCACGCCGCGGATGGTCAAGAAGTGGATCGACGACGCCAAGATCACCGAGCTTCTGGTCCCGTTCGACCACATCATCGGCCGCTACGTTGCACACGATCTTATCAACGAGTCGACCGGCGAAATCTGGGTCGAGGCCGGTGACGAGATCACCATGGACTACGACCGCGATGGCGAGGTGAAGGGCGGCACGCTGAAGCTGCTCCTCGATCAGGGCATCACCGAGATCCCGGTGCTCGACATCGACAACGTCACTGTCGGCCCCTACATCCGCAACACCATGGCCGCGGACAAGAACTGGAACCGCGAAACCGCGCTGATGGATATCTACCGCGTGATGCGTCCGGGTGAACCGCCGACCGTCGAGGCAGCTTCAACGCTGTTCGACACGCTGTTCTTCGACAGCGAGCGCTACGACCTCTCGGCCGTGGGCCGCGTGAAGATGAACATGCGTCTTGACCTCGGCAAGCCCGACACGCAGCGCACGCTGGACCGCGAAGATATCGTGGCCTGCATCAAGGCGCTGGTCGAACTGCGCGACGGCAAGGGTGAGATCGACGACATCGACCACCTCGGCAACCGCCGCGTGCGTTCGGTGGGCGAGCTGATGGAGAACCAGTATCGCGTCGGCCTGCTGCGCATGGAGCGCGCGATCAAGGAGCGCATGTCCTCGGTCGAGATCGACACGATCATGCCGCAGGACCTGATCAACGCCAAACCGGCTGCGGCTGCGGTGCGTGAGTTCTTCGGCTCCAGCCAGCTGTCGCAGTTCATGGACCAGACCAACCCGCTGTCCGAAGTGACGCACAAGCGTCGTCTTTCGGCCCTTGGGCCGGGCGGTCTGACCCGTGAGCGTGCGGGCTTCGAGGTGCGCGACGTGCACCCGACGCACTATGGCCGGATGTGCCCGATCGAAACGCCGGAAGGCCAGAACATCGGTCTGATCAACTCGCTGGCCACCTTCGCCCGCGTGAACAAATACGGCTTCATCGAAACTCCGTACCGCAAGGTCATCGACGGCAAGGTGTCGGACGACGTAGTCTATATGTCGGCCACCGAAGAGATGCGTCATACCGTCGCCCAGGCGAACGCGGCGCAGGATGAAGAGGGCCGCTTCCAGGACGACCTGATCTCGTCGCGGAAAGCCGGCGAATTCATGCTGAACCCGCCGGATGCGATCGATCTGATCGACGTGTCGCCGAAGCAGCTGGTGTCGGTCGCGGCTTCGCTCATTCCGTTCCTGGAAAATGACGACGCCAACCGCGCGCTGATGGGCTCGAACATGCAGCGTCAGGCAGTGCCGCTGCTGCAATCGGACGCACCCTTCGTCGGGACGGGCATCGAGGCGGTCGTCGCCCGCGATTCCGGCGCGGCGATCATGGCCCGTCGTGGCGGTGTGATCGACCAGGTGGACGCC
Organism: Gemmobacter aquaticus; assembly: GCF_007859075.1. GTDB lineage: Bacteria > Pseudomonadota > Alphaproteobacteria > Rhodobacterales > Rhodobacteraceae > Gemmobacter > Gemmobacter aquaticus. The sequence goes on along the minus strand of NZ_VOAK01000023.1, from coordinate 202,944 downwards.
ACTCGTATCGTTGTGCGCGCGACCGAGTTCCTCGAGCCGGGCGAGCCGGGCGTGGACATCTATCGCCTGCGCAAGTTCAAGCGGTCGAACCAGTCGTCCTGCATCAACCAGCGTCCGCTGGTGAAGGTGGGTGACACCGTTATGCGTGGCGAGGTGATCGCCGACGGCCCCTGCACCGATATGGGCGAACTGGCCCTTGGCCGGAACGTGATCGTGGCCTTCATGCCGTGGAACGGCTACAACTACGAAGACTCGATCCTGATCTCGGAACGCATCCTGCGTGACGACGTGTTCACCTCGATCCACATTGAGGAATACGAAGTCGCCGCCCGCGATACCAAACTGGGCCCGGAAGAGATCACCCGCGACATCCCGAACGTCGGTGAGGAAGCCCTGCGCAACCTCGACGAGGCCGGTATCGTCTACATCGGCGCCGAAGTGCAGCCGGGCGACATCCTCGTGGGCAAGATCACCCCCAAGGGCGAAAGCCCGATGACGCCGGAAGAAAAACTTCTGCGCGCCATCTTCGGTGAAAAGGCCAGCGACGTGCGCGACACGAGCTTGCGTCTGCCCCCCGGCGCCTATGGCACCGTGGTGGAAGTGCGCGTGTTCAATCGCCATGGCGTCGACAAGGACGAGCGCGCGCTGCAGATCGAGCGTGAGGAAGTGGAACGTCTGTCGCGCGACCGTGACGACGAACTCGCGATCCTCGAGCGCAACATCTATGCGCGTCTCAAGTCGCTGATCATGGGCAAGGTGGCTGTCAAGGGGCCGAAGGGCATCAAGACCGGTTCGACCATTGACGAGGATCTGCTGGGCCAGCTGTCGCGTGGTCAGTGGTGGCAACTCGCCGTGGGCGAAGAGGATCTCGCCAAAGAGGTCGAGGCTTTGCACGACCAGTTCGAACAGCAGCGCCGTGCGCTGGACCTGCGGTTCGAGGACAAGGTCGAGAAGGTCCGTCGTGGCGACGATCTGCCTCCGGGCGTCATGAAGATGGTCAAGGTCTTCGTCGCGGTGAAGCGCAAGCTGCAGCCGGGCGACAAGATGGCCGGCCGTCACGGCAACAAGGGCGTCATCTCTAAGGTTGTCCCGATGGAGGACATGCCCTTCCTCGCCGACGGCACGCCGGTTGACCTCGTTCTGAACCCGCTGGGCGTGCCCTCGCGGATGAACGTGGGTCAGATCCTTGAAACCCACATGGGTTGGGCCGCGCGTGGTCTGGGTCTGAAGATCGACGAGGCACTGAAGGACTATCGCCGCTCGGGCGATCTGACCCCGGTGCATGAGGCGATGCGTCTGGCCTATGGCGACGAGACCTATGAAGAGGCCTTCGCAGGTCGTGACGAGGCCGAGTTCCTGGAACTCGCCGGCAACGTCACGCGTGGCGTGCCGATTGCCTCGCCGGTCTTCGACGGTGCCAAGGAAGGCGACGTGAACGATGCGCTGCGTCGTGCGGGCTTTGACCAGTCGGGCCAGTCCGACGTGTTCGACGGCCGCACCGGCGAGAAGTTCGCGCGCAAGGTCACGGTGGGCGTGAAGTACATGCTCAAGCTGCACCACCTTGTTGACGACAAGCTGCACGCCCGTTCGACCGGGCCGTACAGCCTCGTGACCCAGCAACCGCTGGGCGGCAAGGCGCAGTTCGGTGGCCAGCGTCTCGGCGAGATGGAGGTCTGGGCTCTGGAAGCCTACGGCGCCGCCTACACCCTGCAGGAAATGCTGACGGTGAAGTCGGACGACGTGGCGGGCCGGACCAAGGTCTACGAGTCGATCGTCAAGGGCGAGGACAACTTCGAGGCCGGCGTTCCGGAATCCTTCAACGTTCTGGTGAAGGAAGTCCGCGGCCTCGGCCTGAACATGGAACTCCTGGATGCGGAGGAAGAATAAGGCATGACCTTCGGGCGGCCCGCTTTCGCGATGCTTGGCAGCGTGGCCCTGATGGGCTGCAGCAGTGTTGAGATTCGTGAAGCGACACGCTTTGCAGGCGCTCGTAATCAACCGGCTGAGCAACATGAATTTGTTGCTCGGACCAACAGTTGGTCCACGCTCGCGAGGTCAGAGCCCAAACTTCTCCGCGCAGCAGCCCGCCATTGCGGGCTGCCCGACACACAAATTGCCCGAGAAACCATCCGGCACGGCAAAGTCTACGGCATCTTCACAGACCGAATGATGCAATTCTCCTGCCCTGTGCCTGAAAGGGACATGAAATGAACCAGGAACTCAGCACCAACCCGTTCAACCCGGTCGCGCCGGTGAAGACCTTTGACGAGATCAAGATCTCGCTGGCTTCGCCCGAGCGGATCCTGTCGTGGTCCTATGGCGAGATCAAGAAGCCCGAGACCATCAACTACCGCACGTTCAAGCCCGAGCGAGACGGCCTGTTCTGCGCGCGTATCTTTGGCCCGATCAAGGACTACGAATGCCTCTGCGGCAAATACAAGCGTATGAAATATCGCGGCGTCGTCTGCGAAAAATGCGGCGTCGAGGTCACCCTGCAGAAGGTGCGCCGCGAGCGCATGGGCCATATCGAACTGGCTGCGCCCGTTGCCCACATCTGGTTCCTGAAGTCGCTGCCGAGCCGCATCGGTCTGATGCTGGACATGACGCTGCGCGATCTGGAACGCATCCTCTACTTTGAAAACTACGTCGTTATCGAGCCGGGTCTGACCGACCTGACCTATCAGCAACAGCTGACCGAGGAAGAATACCTCGACGCGCAGGACCAGTATGGCGCCGATGCCTTCACCGCCAATATCGGCGCCGAGGCCATCCGCGAGATGCTGCAGAACATCGACCTCGAGTCCGAGGCCGAGAAGCTGCGCGAAGAGCTGAAGGAAGCCACGGGCGAGCTGAAGCCGAAGAAGATCATCAAGCGGCTGAAGATCGTTGAATCCTTCCTGGAATCGGGCAACCGTCCGGAATGGATGATCCTGACCGTTCTGCCGGTGATCCCGCCGGAACTGCGTCCGCTGGTGCCGCTGGACGGTGGTCGTTTCGCGACCTCTGACCTGAACGACCTCTATCGCCGTGTCATCAACCGTAACAACCGTCTGAAGCGGCTGATCGAGCTGCGCGCACCCGACATCATCGTGCGCAACGAAAAGCGGATGCTGCAAGAGGCGGTGGACGCGCTGTTTGACAACGGCCGCCGCGGCCGCGTGATCACGGGCACCAACAAGCGCCCGCTGAAATCGCTGTCCGACATGCTGAAGGGCAAGCAGGGCCGGTTCCGTCAGAACCTGCTGGGCAAGCGCGTCGACTTCTCGGGTCGTTCGGTCATCGTGACGGGGCCGGAGCTGAAACTGCATCAGTGCGGTCTGCCCAAGAAGATGGCGCTGGAGCTGTTCAAGCCCTTCATCTACTCGCGGCTTGAGGCCAAGGGCCTGTCGTCGACCGTGAAGCAGGCCAAGAAGCTGGTCGAGAAAGAGCGCCCCGAGGTCTGGGATATCCTCGACGAGGTCATCCGCGAGCATCCGGTTCTTCTGAACCGCGCGCCGACGCTGCACCGTCTGGGGATTCAGGCGTTCGAGCCGATCCTGATCGAAGGCAAGGCGATCCAGCTGCACCCGCTGGTCTGCTCGGCCTTCAACGCCGACTTCGACGGCGACCAGATGGCCGTCCACGTCCCGCTTTCGCTGGAAGCCCAGCTGGAAGCGCGCGTGCTGATGATGTCGACGAACAACGTGCTGTCGCCCGCCAACGGTGCGCCGATCATCGTTCCGTCGCAGGACATGGTTCTGGGTCTTTACTACACCACCATGGAACGCAAGGGCATGGTCGGTGAGGGCATGGCCTTTGCTGACGTCGAGGAAGTGGAACACGCGCTGGCTGCCGGTGCGGTGCATCTGCACGCCCGCATCAAGGCGCGTCTGCGTCAGGTCGACGACGAGGGCAACATCGTCTGGAAGCGCTACGAGACGACCCCCGGCCGTCTGCGTCTGGGCAACCTGCTGCCGCTGAACGCGAAAGCTCCGTTCGAACTGGTGAACCGTCTTCTGCGCAAGAAGGACGTCCAGACCGTCATCGATACCGTCTACCGCTACTGCGGCCAGAAGGAATCGGTGATCTTCTGTGACCAGATCATGGGGCTGGGCTTCCGCGAGGCCTTCAAGGCCGGCATCTCGTTCGGCAAGGACGACATGCTGATCCCTGACAGCAAATGGACCATCGTGAACGAGGTCCGCGATCAGGTGAAGGAGTTCGAGCAGCAGTACATGGACGGCCTGATCACCCAGGGTGAGAAGTACAACAAGGTCGTCGATGCCTGGTCCAAGTGCTCGGACAAGGTCGCGGCAGAGATGATGGCCGAGATCTCGGCTGTGCGCGTCGATGACGCGGGCGCCGAGAAAGAGCCGAACTCGGTCTACATGATGTCGCACTCGGGTGCGCGGGGCTCGCCCGCGCAGATGAAGCAGCTTGGCGGGATGCGCGGCCTGATGGCCAAGCCGTCGGGTGAGATCATCGAGACGCCGATCATCTCGAACTTCAAGGAAGGTCTGACCGTTCTTGAATACTTCAACTCGACTCACGGTGCCCGTAAGGGTCTGGCCGACACCGCGCTCAAGACCGCGAACTCGGGTTACCTGACCCGTCGTCTGGTGGACGTGGCGCAGGATTGCATCGTCCGCAGCCACGACTGCGGCACCGATCGCGCGATCAAGGTCAGCAACGCGGTCAAGGACGGCGAGATGGTGGCCTCGATCGGCGAGCGCGCACTTGGGCGTGTGGCCGCCGAGGACATCCTGGTGCCCGGCACCGAAGAGGTGATCGTCAAGCAGGGTGAGCTGATTGACGAGCGCAAGGCCGATGCGATCCACAGCCACGGTGTGCAGGTTGCGCGTATCCGCAGCCCGCTGACCTGTGATGCCGAAGAGGGCGTCTGCGCCATGTGCTATGGCCGTGACCTCGCACGCGGCACGCTGGTCAACATCGGCGAGGCGGTGGGCATCATCGCCGCGCAGTCGATCGGTGAGCCTGGCACGCAGCTGACGATGCGGACCTTCCACATCGGCGGCATCGCGCAGGGCGGTCAGCAGTCGTTCCTTGAAGCAAGCCAGGAAGGCAAGGTCGAGTTCCGCAACCCGAACCTGCTGGCGAACGCCAACGGCGAACAGATCGTTATGGGCCGGAACATGGCGATCGCGATCATCGACGAGGCGGGCCAGGAACGTGCCGTCCACAAGGTCGGCTACGGTGCGAAGGTCCACGCCAAGGAAGGCCAGATGGTCAAGCGTGGCGCCAAGCTGTTCGAATGGGACCCCTATACCCTGCCGATCATCGCCGAAAAGGGCGGTGTGGCGCGGTTCGTCGATCTGATCTCGGGCATCTCGGTGCGCGAAGAGACCGACGATGCGACCGGCATGACGCAGAAGATCGTCTCGGACTGGCGTTCGGCTCCGCGCGGGTCGGATCTCAAGCCCGAGGTCATCGTGATGAACCCGGAAACGGGCGAGCCGATGCGCAACGATCAGGGCAACCCGATCAGCTATCCGATGTCGGTGGACGCGATCCTCTCGCTGGAAGACGGGCAAGAGATCAAGGCCGGCGACGTGGTGGCGCGTATTCCGCGCGAAGGCGCCAAGACCAAGGACATCACCGGGGGTCTTCCCCGCGTGGCCGAACTGTTCGAAGCCCGTCGCCCGAAAGATCACGCGATCATCGCCGAAACCGATGGCTATGTGCGCTTCGGCAAGGACTACAAGTCCAAGCGCCGCATCACCATCGAGCCGGTGGACGAAACGCTGTCGCCGATGGAATACATGATCCCGAAAGGGAAGCATATTCCGGTTCAGGAAGGCGACTTCGTCCAGAAGGGCGACTACATCATGGACGGCAACCCCGCGCCGCATGACATCCTGCGCATCATGGGTGTCGAGGCGCTGGCGAACTACATGATCGACGAGGTGCAGGATGTGTATCGTCTGCAAGGCGTGCGCATCAACGACAAGCACATCGAGGTGATCGTGCGCCAGATGCTCCAGAAGTACGAGATTCTGGACTCGGGCGAGACGACGCTGCTCAAGGGCGAGCATGTCGAGAAGATCGAGCTGGACGAAGAGAACGCCAAGGCGCGGGCTCGTGGTCAGCGCGAGGCGGTTGCCGAGCCGATCCTTCTGGGCATCACCAAGGCCAGCCTGCAGACCCGGTCGTTCATCTCGGCCGCGTCGTTCCAGGAAACCACGCGTGTGCTGACCGAGGCATCGGTTCAGGGCAAGCGCGACAAGCTGGTCGGCCTGAAAGAGAACGTCATCGTGGGTCGTCTGATCCCGGCCGGCACCGGCGGTGCCACTAGCCGCGTGAAGAAGATCGCGACCGAGCGGGACCATGTGGTGATCGAGGCGCGGCGCAACGATGCGCAGGCCGTAATCTCGGCACCGGGCCTTGAGGTGATGGACACCGACGCAGGTCTGGTCGAGACGGTCGAAAACCAGGAGTGATCCTGACGAAACTGAAGGGGCCCCCGTCCATGTGACGGGGGCCTTTTTCATTGGCGAGCGGGGTTTGACAGTGCTGCCCGTCCCAGCCATCCTCGGCGACGGGTAAGGCAGGACGGGGCAGCTTCGCGTGACCTTTCGCAACCAGATCATCGGGCTGATGCGGTTCTCATACCCCTCGAAGGGGGGCTTCTCGCCCGGCGAGCAAGAGGTCGCTCAGGCCGAGGCACGGCTCTATGACCCTGCGCGTCTGCAACGCCGCTTCAATCTGTTCGAGCAGTTGACGCTGCCTTCACTGCTCGCGCAGGCCGATGGCGATTTCCGGATGGGTTTCCTGATCGGGCGGGGGCTGCCGAAACCGTGGCGGACACGCCTGCAGGATGCCGTCGCCCCCTTGCGCGGGGCAAAGGTCATCGCACTTGATCAGCTCCCCCACTATTTCGCCACACGGAAGGCATTTGCTCAATTGGTGTCGGACGATGCGACGCATGTCACAGGGTTTCGACTGGATGATGACGATGCCATCGACATCCAGCATATCGCACGCATGCGGCGCATGGTCGAACATCTGCTGCCCTTGTCAGGTCTGGACCGGCCATTGGTGACCGGCTGCAACCGTGGCTTCTTTCTAGAGCTGAAGCCCGAAGGCAATCTCGTCTATGAGGTCGCCGAGAAACAGCCCATTGGCCTCGGGCTGGCCATGACCACGACGCGCGAGATGCCAGAGAACATCTATCGACGAAACCACCGGGCAAGTGCACAGTTTTACAATACCTACACGGATCTTGGCGTCCCGGCCTTTATCCGGACCGTCCATGGCGACAATGACAGCACGCCCCATGCCTCTGGCGCGGTCGAGCGTGCAGACTGGGCCGATGTCGCGGCGGCAATCGAGGCGAACTTTCCGTTCAAGGCGGAAGACTTGCGCGTGCTGTGCCATCCGTTGACTGCGGCCGCCTCTCACTAAATGAGCTGCATTCGCGCCGCTTTGTGTCGCGAACGGACGACTTGGCGGACAGACTGGCGCGCATCCCGTCGCGCGGCATGGCAATCAGGCCGCGATGCTGCGAGCCTCGGGGGCGAAATGCAGAACGACAACCTGCGCGGCGTGGTGTTGATGAACATCGCCATGCTGGCCTTCACGCTGAACGACACCTGCATGAAGCTGGTCTCGCAGTCGATGCCGTTGTTTCAGGCGATCACGCTGCGTGGTGTCATTACGACGATCTGCCTGCTGGCGCTGGCGGTCTGGCAATTGCGCGGCGCAACTTTCGCGCAGCTTTTGCCTCGCGGGCGCGATGGCGCGGTTGTCATTGTGAGGACGATAGCCGAGGTCCTGGGGACCGTGACCTTCCTCGTTGCGCTGACGCATATGCCGCTCGCGAACCTCTCGGCGATCATGCAATCGCTGCCGCTCGCGGTGACACTGGCGGCGGCGCTCATCTTTCACGAACCGATCGGCTGGCGCCGCCTGCTCGCCATCACCGTGGGCTTCGGTGGGGTTCTGTTGATCGTGAAGCCGGGCACCGATGGGTTCGACTTCTGGGCCATGCTCGGGCTGGCCTCGGTGGCGGCGGTGGTGGTGCGGGATCTCTCGACCCGACTGATCAGTGGCGCGGTTCCCTCGGTTGTTGTGGCGGTCTGGGCCGGTCTGTCAGTCACGGTTCTGGGGCTTGCGGGGGCACTGTTCGAGGGCTGGCAGCCCGTGAGCATGTCAGAGGTGGGGTTGATCTTCGGCGCTGCCGCCAACCTGATCGTGGGCTATATGACAGTGGTCATGGTCATGCGCGCGGGGGACATCGGCTTTATCGCGCCCTTCCGGTACATGGCGCTTTTCTGGGCGATCCTGCTGGGCTATCTGGGCTTCGGCACTCTGCCCGATCACTGGACAGTCTTCGGTGCGGCGATCGTTGTCGCGACCGGTATCTTTACCCTCTGGCGCGAACGTCGGGTGCGCCATGCGACGGCCTGACCGGCCTGGCCTGCTGCTGTTGACATTGGGTGCGACTCCCCCTATACGCCCGCTACCTCGACCTGCGTCCCGCAGGGCGGGGTATCAGTATGGATGTGGTCACGATCCGGGCCGAACAGCCCCGATCCTCTGAAATTCCACCGCGTCGGCCCCGCGAAGGGGACGGATGCGGTTTTCGTGCTTTGTGGACGCGCATGGCACATGTCGAAGAAATGCCCCCGGAAACGCCGTTGACGAGCGGTGATTGAACGGGTTGCAAGATAGAGGCTAGTCTAATGCCGACGATCCAACAGCTGATCCGCAAGCCGCGGGAAGCACGGAAGACGCGGTCCAAGTCGCAGCACTTGGAATCGTGCCCCCAGAAGCGCGGCGTGTGCACCCGCGTGTACACCACGACCCCGAAAAAGCCGAACTCCGCTATGCGGAAAGTCGCCAAGGTGCGTCTGACCAACGGCTTCGAGGTCATCAGCTATATCCCCGGTGAAAAGCACAACCTGCAAGAGCACTCTGTAGTGCTGATCCGCGGCGGCCGGGTGAAAGACCTTCCCGGTGTGCGTTACCACATCCTGCGCGGCGTCCTGGATACCCAAGGCGTCAAAGACCGTCGTCAGCGTCGTTCGAAATACGGCGCGAAGCGTCCGAAGTGAGGTTCTGAGAGATGTCCCGTCGTCACGCCGCCGAAAAGCGCGAGATCCTGCCCGACGCCAAATATGGCGATCGCGTGCTGAGCAAATTCATGAACAACCTGATGATCGATGGCAAGAAGTCCGTCGCCGAATCGATCGTCTATGGCGCCCTGGAGCGCATGGAAAAGCGCCTCAAGCGCGAGCCGGTTCAGGCTTTCCATGAGGCCCTGGACAACGTCAAGCCGGCCGTTGAGGTCCGTTCCCGCCGTGTGGGCGGTGCGACCTATCAGGTTCCGGTCGAAGTGCGCACCGAGCGCCGTGAAGCCCTGGCGATCCGCTGGGTGATCACTGCTGCCCGCAAGCGCAACGAGAATACCATGGAAGAACGTCTGGCCGCCGAACTGGCTGACGCGGTGAACAACCGTGGTACCGCGGTGAAGAAGCGCGAAGACACCCACAAGATGGCCGACGCGAACAAAGCGTTCAGCCATTACCGCTGGTAAGGGGTCATTATGGCACGCGACTATCCGCTTGAGCGTTATCGCAATTTCGGGATCATTGCCCATATCGACGCGGGCAAGACCACGACTTCGGAACGCATCCTTTACTACACCGGCAAGTCCCACAAGATCGGCGAAGTCCATGACGGCGCCGCGACGATGGACTGGATGGAGCAGGAACAAGAGCGCGGCATCACCATCACTTCGGCTGCCACGACCACGTTCTGGAACCGTCAGGTCGACCCGTCGAGCGGCGTGGGCGACAAGTCGACGAAGTATCGCTTCAACATCATCGACACCCCCGGCCACGTTGACTTCACCATCGAAGTCGAACGTTCGCTGGCCGTGCTCGACGGCGCTGTGGTTCTGCTCGACGGCAACGCCGGCGTGGAGCCCCAGACCGAGACCGTGTGGCGTCAGGCTGACCGCTACAAGGTTCCGCGGATCGTGTTCGTCAACAAGATGGACAAGACCGGCGCCGACTTCTTCAACTGCGTGAAGATGATCAAGGACCGGACCGGCGCCAATGCCATGCCGATCGTCCTGCCGATCGGTTCGGAAGACAAGCTGGAAGGCATCATCGACCTCGTGACCATGGAAGAATGGGTCTATGAGGGCGAAGATCTTGGTGCGTCGTGGAAGCGCCAGCCGATCCGTGCGGAACTGAAGGATCAGGCCGATGAATGGCGCCTGAACCTGCTGGAAACCGCCGTCGGCCAGGACGATGCCGCGATGGAAGCCTATCTCGAAGGCAACGAGCCGTCGGCTGAAGAGCTGCGCGCGCTGATCCGCAAGGGCACGCTCGCAATCGACTTCATCCCGGTGATGGCTGGTTCGTCGTTCAAGAACAAGGGCGTGCAGCCCCTCCTGAACGCCGTGATCGACTATCTACCCTCGCCGCTGGACGTGCCGCCCTACATGGGCTTCGCACCGGGCGACGAGACGGAAACCCGCAACATCGCCCGTTCGGCCGATGATGACCAGCCCTTCTCGGCGCTGGCCTTCAAGATCATGAACGACCCCTTCGTGGGCTCGCTGACCTTCACCCGGATCTATTCGGGCAAGCTGGCCAAGGGCGACGCGATGATGAATGCGACCAAACAGCGCCGCGAGCGCGTGGGCCGCATGATGATGATGCACGCCATCGAGCGTGAGGAAATCACCGAAGCCTTCTCGGGCGACATCATCGCGCTTGGCGGTCTGAAAGAGACCACCACCGGCGATACGCTTTGCGACCCGAATGCACCCGTCGTTCTCGAAACCATGACCTTCCCGGTCCCGGTTATCGAGATCGCGGTGGAGCCGAAGACCAAAGCCGACCAGGAGAAGATGGGCATAGCTCTCGCTCGTCTGGCCGCCGAAGACCCGTCCTTCCGCGTCGAAACCGATCTCGAGTCGGGTCAGACGATCATGAAGGGCATGGGCGAACTTCACCTCGACATCCTCGTGGATCGTATGCGCCGCGAGTTCAAGGTCGAGGCGAACATCGGGGCCCCGCAGGTGGCGTATCGCGAAACGATCTCGCGCGAGCATGAAATCGACTACACGCACAAGAAGCAGACCGGTGGTACCGGCCAGTTCGCGCGCGTCAAGCTGATCATCTCGCCGACGGAGCCGGGCGAAGGCTATTCGTTCGAATCCAAGATCGTGGGTGGTGCGGTTCCGAAGGAATACATCCCCGGCGTCGAAAAAGGCATCAAGTCCGTCATGGACTCGGGCCCGCTGGCCGGCTTCCCGGTGATCGACTTCAAGGTGCAACTGATCGACGGCGCGTTCCACGACGTCGACTCGTCGGTTCTCGCCTTCGAAATCGCGTCGCGTGCCGCCATGCGCGAAGGTCTGAAGAAGGCCGGAGCCAAGCTGCTCGAGCCGATCATGAAAGTCGAAGTCGTCACCCCGGAGGAATACACCGGCGGCGTCATCGGCGACCTGACCTCGCGTCGGGGTATGGTGACCGGCCAGGACAGCCGCGGCAATGCCAACGTGATCTCTTCGATGGTCCCGCTGGCCAACATGTTCGGCTACATCAACACGCTGCGCTCGATGACCTCGGGCCGCGCGGTGTTCTCGATGGAATTCGATCACTACGACGCCGTGCCGGAAAACATCTCGCAAGAGATCCAGAAGAAATACGCCTGATCGGTGCGGCGGGGGAAACCCCGCCCTACCACATCGTAGGGTGCGCCCTGGCGCACCGCATCGCAACGCATTGAGGAGTTTGCCCCCATGGCAAAGGCAAAGTTTGAACGGAACAAACCGCACGTCAACATTGGCACCATCGGCCACGTTGACCACGGCAAGACGACGCTGACGGCGGCGATCACCAAGTACTTTGGTGAATTCCGCGCCTACGACCAGATCGACGGTGCGCCGGAAGAGCGTGCGCGCGGGATCACGATCTCGACGGCCCACGTGGAATACGAATCGGAAGCGCGCCACTACGCGCACGTGGACTGCCCCGGCCACGCCGACTACGTGAAGAACATGATCACGGGTGCTGCGCAGATGGACGGCGCCATTCTGGTGGTTTCGGCTGCTGACGGCCCGATGCCGCAGACGCGCGAGCACATCCTTCTGGGCCGCCAGGTGGGCATTCCCTACATGGTCGTGTTCATGAACAAGGTTGACCAGGTCGATGACCCGGAACTGCTGGAACTCGTGGAAATGGAAATCCGCGAACTTCTGTCGTCGTATGACTACCCCGGCGACGATATTCCGATCATCAAGGGTTCGGCTCTGCACGCGATGAACGGCACCGAGAAGGCGATTGGCGAAGACGCCATCAAGGCTCTGATCGCGGCTGTTGACGAATACATCCCGACGCCTGCACGTGCTGTTGACCAGCCCTTCCTGATGCCGGTCGAAGACGTGTTCTCGATCTCGGGTCGCGGCACTGTTGCCACCGGCCGTATCGAGCGCGGCGTTGTGAAGGTTGGCGAGGAACTTGAGATCGTCGGCATCCGTCCGTCGAAGAAGACGGTCTGCACCGGCGTCGAGATGTTCCGCAAGCTGCTGGACCAGGGCGAGGCTGGCGACAACGTCGGTCTGCTGCTGCGCGGCGTTGACCGTGACGGGATCGAGCGCGGCCAGGTGCTGTGCAAGCCCGGTTCGGTGAAGCCGCACACGAAGTTCGAGGCTGAAGCCTACATCCTGACCAAGGAAGAAGGCGGTCGTCACACCCCGTTCTTCGCGAACTACCGTCCGCAGTTCTACTTCCGCACGACCGACGTGACGGGCACCGTCGAGCTGCCGGAAGGCACCGAGATGGTGATGCCGGGCGACAACCTGAAGTTCAACGTCTCGCTGATCGCGCCGATCGCCATGGAAGAGAAGCTCCGCTTCGCCATCCGTGAAGGCGGTCGCACCGTCGGCGCAGGCGTCGTCTCGAAAATCATCGAGTGATGATGATTCCGGGCTTGCCCTTCGGGGCCAGCCCGACTAAACGCACGCGATGATGCGTGACGGGTCAGCCTTCGGGCTGACTCGTTTATTTCATCCCTATGCAAGAAACCTACGGAAGAGGGGTTTGGGGGCGGTGCGCCGGCCCGAAGCTTCCCGCCGAGCCCAAGGGGCAATTATGACTCAGACCATCCGCATCAGGCTCAAAGCCTTCGATTACCGCGTCCTGGATGCCTCGACGCAGGAAATCGTGAACACGGCCAAGCGGACCGGCGCGCAAGTGCGTGGCCCGATCCCGCTGCCGAACAAGATCGAGAAATTCACGGTTCTCCGTGGTCCGCACATCGACAAGAAGTCGCGCGACCAGTGGGAAATCCGCACGCACAAGCGTCTTCTCGACATCGTCGATCCGACCCCCCAGACCGTGGACGCGCTGATGAAGCTCGACCTCGCCGCTGGCGTGGACGTCGAGATCAAAGTGTAAGGGGGGCGAACAGATGCGTTCTGGTGTTATCGCCAAGAAGCTGGGCATGACCCGGCTGTTCCTCGAAGACGGCAAGCAGGTTCCTGTGACCGTTCTTCAACTCGATGCCCTTCAGGTGGTTGCTCAGCGCACCGCCGACAAGGATGGCTACACGGCCGTTCAGCTGGGTGCGGGTACCGCAAAGGCCAAGAACACGACCGCCGCGCAGCGCGGCCACTTCGCCAAGTCGAATGTGGCTCCGAAGCGCAAGGTGGCCGAGTTCCGTGTGAGCCCGGAAAACCTGATCGATGTGGGCGCGGAAATCACCGCCGACCACTACCTCGCGGGTCAGTTCGTTGACATCGCCGGGACCTCGATCGGTAAGGGCTTTGCCGGTGCGATGAAGCGCCACAACTTTGGTGGTCTGCGTGCCTCGCACGGTGTGTCGATCTCGCACCGTTCGCACGGTTCGACCGGCCAGTGCCAGGACCCGGGCAAGGTGTTCAAGGGCAAGAAGATGGCTGGCCATCTGGGTGCCGTGCGTGTGACCACGCAGAACCTGCAGGTCGTCAAGACCGACGCCGACCGTGGCCTGATCCTCGTGAAGGGCGCAGTGCCCGGCTCGAAGGGTGGCTGGGTTACCGTCAAGGATGCGGTGAAGAAGGCCGCTCCGGCTGGCATTCCGTTGCCCGCCGCTGTTCGTTCGGCCGCGCCGGCTGCTGAAGCCACCGCCGAAGGGGGTGAAGCATGAAACTTGATGTGATCAAGCTGGACGGCGGCAAAGCCGGTTCCATCGATCTGGACGAAGCGCTGTTCGGCCTTGAGCCGCGCGCCGACATCCTGCACCGCGTCGTGCGCTGGCAGCGGGCGAAAGCCCAGGCTGGCACCCACTCGACGCTGGGCAAGTCGGACGTCAGCTACTCGACCAAGAAGATCTATCGCCAGAAAGGCACCGGCGGCGCTCGTCACGGTTCCAAGAAGGCCCCGATCTTCCGTCACGGTGGTGTGTACAAGGGCCCGCAGCCCCGGTCGCATGCCCATGACCTGCCCAAGAAGTTCCGTGCCCTTGGCCTGCGCCATGCCCTGTCGGCGAAAGCCAAGGCTGGCGAGCTGATCATCGTCGACTCGATCGCAATGGCCGAAGCCAAGACCGCGCAGCTTGCGAAAGCGGCGAAGGAACTGGGTTGGAAGCGCGTGCTGATCATCGACGGCGCCGAGCTGAACGAGAACTTCGTCAAGGCTGCCCGCAACATCGAAACCATCGATGTGCTGCCGTCGATCGGTGCCAACGTCTATGACATCCTGAAGCGTGATCAACTGGTGATCACGAAAGCGGGTGTCGAAGCTCTGGAGGCTCGTCTGAAATGACCGCCAAGCCCGAACACTACGACCTGATCAAGAAGCCGATCATCACCGAGAAATCGACCCTCGCGGCCGAAACCTCGAATGCGGCTACTTTCCTCGTGTCGATGGATGCGACCAAGCCCCAGATCAAGGAAGCCGTTGAGGCTGTCTTTGGTGTGAAGGTCAAGGCCGTGAATACCGTCGTCTCGAAAGGCAAGGTCAAACGCTTCCGCGGTCGCCCCGGCGAGCGTAGCGACAAGAAGAAGGCCTATGTGATCCTCGAAGAGGGGAACTCTATCGACGTGGCCTCGGGCCTCTGATAGAAGGCCCACGAATCGCGCGGCCCCGGCTTTCCGGGGCCGCCGGTCTTTTGCGGAATCAGTGATTACGCATTTCACCGGGGATCTTCGGAGCCCTTCAACCGCGCGACAGCGACCCGCGACTGGCAACAGGACAAGGGGCGCCATGCGCAAGCAAACGGAAGACAGAAAGCATGGCACTTAAGTCGTATAAGCCGACGACGCCTGGCCAGCGTGGGCTGGTTCTGATCGACCGTTCGGAGCTGTGGAAAGGTCGTCCCGTCAAAGCCCTCACCGAGGGTCTGACCAAGACGGGTGGCCGCAACAACACCGGACGCGTCACGATGTGGCACAAGGGTGGTGGCGCGAAGCGTCTCTACCGCGTTGTCGATTTCAAACGTCGCAAGTTCGACGTTCCGGCGGTCGTCGAGCGGATCGAATACGATCCGAACCGTACCGCCTTCATCGCTCTCGTGAAATACAACGATGGCGAACTGGCCTACATCCTGGCGCCGCAGCGTCTGGCCGTTGGTGACACCGTTGTCGCCGGCGCCAAGACCGACGTGAAGCCCGGAAACGCGATGCCCTTCTCGGGCATGCCGATCGGTACCATCGTCCACAACGTCGAACTGAAGCCCGGCAAGGGCGGCCAGCTGGCCCGTGCCGCAGGCACCTATGCCCAGTTCGTCGGCCGTGATGGTGGCTACGCCCAGATCCGCCTGTCCTCGGGCGAACTGCGCATGGTCCGTCAAGAATGCATGGCCACCGTTGGTGCCGTGTCGAACCCCGACAACTCGAACCAGAACTTCGGTAAAGCCGGTCGTATGCGCCACTATGGCGTTCGTCCGACCGTTCGCGGCGTTGCGATGAACCCGATCGACCACCCGCATGGTGGTGGTGAGGGCCGCACCTCCGGTGGCCGCCACCCGGTTACTCCGTGGGGCAAGGGCACCAAGGGCAACAAGACCCGCAAGAACAAGCAGACCGACAAGTACATTGTCCGGTCGCGCAATGCGAAGAAGGGGCGTTAATCCATGTCGCGTTCTATCTGGAAAGGCCCCTTCGTCGATGCCTATCTGCTGAAGAAAGCGGAAAAGGCACGCGAGTCGGGCAAGAGCGAAGTGATCAAGATCTGGTCGCGTCGTTCGACCATCCTGCCGCAATTCGTGGGTCTGACCTTCGCCGTCTACAACGGCAAGAAGCACATCCCCGTCGCGGTGACCGAAGAAATGATTGGCCAGAAGTTCGGCGAGTACTCGCCGACCCGGACCTATTATGGTCACGCGGCCGACAAGAAAGCCAAGAGGAAGTAAGCCATGGGTAAGGAAAAGAATCCGCGCCGCGTGGCGGACAACGAAGCGCTGGCCAAGGCCCGCATGCTTCGCACCTCGCCGCAGAAACTCAATCTCGTCGCCGGCCTGATCCGCGGCAAGAAGGTCGAAAAGGCAATTGCCGATCTGACCTTCTCGAAGAAGCGGATCGCGCAAGACGTTCTGAAGTGCCTGCAGTCGGCCATCGCCAATGCTGAAAACAACCACGGCCTCGACGTTGACGAGCTGGTGGTTGCCGAAGCCTGGTGTGGCAAGAACCTGGTGATGAAACGCGGTCGTCCGCGTGCACGTGGCCGGTTCGGCAAGATCATGAAGCCGTTCTCGGAAATCACCATCAAGGTGCGTCAGAAAGGGGAGACTGCGTAATGGGTCAGAAGGTCAACCCGATCGGGATGCGTCTTCAGGTCAACCGCACCTGGGACAGCCGTTGGTTCGCCGATTCGAAAGACTACGGCAACCTGCTGCTCGAGGATCTCAAGATCCGCGAGTTCGTGCACGAAGAGTGCAAGCAGGCTGGCGTGTCGAAAGTGATCATCGAGCGTCCGCACCGGAAATGCCGTGTGACCATTCACACCGCGCGCCCGGGCGTGATCATCGGCAAGAAGGGCGCCGACATCGAGGGGCTGCGCAAGAAGCTTGCGAAGTTCACCGCGTCGGAACTGCACCTCAACATCGTCGAAGTGCGCAAGCCCGAGCTTGACGCCCAGCTGGTGGCCGAGTCGATCGCCCAGCAGATGGAACGTCGCGTGTCCTTCCGCCGCGCCATGAAGCGTGGCGTGCAGAACGCGATGCGTATGGGCGCCCTCGGCATCCGTGTGAACGTCTCTGGCCGCCTTGGCGGTGCCGAGATCGCGCGGACCGAATGGTATCGCGAAGGCCGCGTGCCGCTGCATACCCTGCGTGCCGACATCGACTATGCTCTGTCGGAAGCCTCGACCCCTTACGGGATCATCGGGGTGAAGGTCTGGATCTTCAAAGGCGAAATCCTTGAGCATGATCCGCAAGCGCATGACCGTCGTCTGTCCGAAGAGACTCCGTCTCCTCGTCCGCAGCGGCGCGAGCGCGAACGCGCTTAAGGGAGTAGAGAGAGATGCTGCAACCGAAACGGACGAAGTTCCGCAAACAGCACAAGGGCCGCATCCACGGCGAAGCCAAGGGCGGTTTCGCCCTGAACTTCGGCACCTTTGCCCTGAAGGCAACCGAGCCTGAGCGCGTGACCGCGCGCCAGATCGAAGCCGCGCGTCGTGCGATCACCCGTCACATGAAGCGTCAGGGCCGGGTCTGGATCCGGATTTTCCCGGATGTTCCGGTGTCGTCGAAGCCGACCGAAGTGCGTATGGGTAAGGGCAAGGGCTCGGTCGACCGGTGGGTCGCCAAGGTCAAGCCCGGCCGGATCATGTTCGAGATCGACGGCGTGGGCGAGTTGATCGCCCGTGAAGCGCTGCGTCTTGGCGCCATGAAGCTGCCGGTCACCACCCGCATCGTGGCCCGCGAAGACTGGTAAGGGGCAGGGGAGCGATCCCCGCCGTCTTGAGAAAGGCCCTGCACCTGCAGGGCCTTTCTTCATTGGGGGGTGGGGAAAACTTTCCCTTGCCCTTGCACCCCCTCTCCTGTAGAGGGACGCATCCTGCGGTTCCGGGGCGACTCGGAATCGTCGGTCTATCATTGATCCACCAGGTTCAAGGTCACCCTGCATTTCGGACAGGGGCCCTCTGGTGATTGAGAAAAGGAAAAGGCGAATGTCCGCCAAGGAACTCAAGGCCAAGACGCCTGAAGCTCTGCGTGAAGAGCTTGTGGCGCTGAAGAAGGAGGCGTTCAACCTGCGCTTCCAACAAGCGACCGGCCAGCTTGAGAACACCGCCCGCATGCGCATTGTCCGCAAGGAAGTTGCGCGCATCAAGACGGTGCTGAACCAGAAAGCCGCTGAAGCGGCGGCGAACTGAGGAGAAGACACATGCCGAAGCGTATCCTGCAGGGTGTCGTGACCTCGGACAAGAACGAGCAGACGATCACCGTCCTCGTCGAGCGCCGCTTCAAGCACCCGCTGCTGCAAAAGACCGTTCGTAAGTCGAAGAAATATCGCGCTCACGATGCGGACAACAAGTTCAAGGTTGGTGACACTGTTCGCATCGAAGAGTGCGCGCCGATCTCGAAAACGAAGCGCTGGACGGTGGTAGTCGAAGCCTGAGCCTCGGCTCGGACTTTGGCCCATCGTTCAGACTTGAACGAAACCCTGGGGTGGTGCTGATCAGCCGCCCCAAAGGTCGGGAGAAACCAAATGATCCAGATGCAGACCAATCTGG
Organism: Gemmobacter aquaticus; assembly: GCF_007859075.1. Classification (GTDB taxonomy): domain Bacteria; phylum Pseudomonadota; class Alphaproteobacteria; order Rhodobacterales; family Rhodobacteraceae; genus Gemmobacter; species Gemmobacter aquaticus. Next base: position 184,273 of record NZ_VOAK01000023.1, on the reverse strand, counting down.
ATGTCGCTGACAACTCCGGCGCACGCCGAGTTCAGTGCATCAAGGTTCTGGGCGGTTCGCACCGCCGCTACGCATCCGTGGGCGACATCATCGTGGTGTCGGTCAAGGAGGCGATTCCGAAAGGTCGCGTGAAGAAGGGTGATGTCCGCAAGGCCGTCGTCGTTCGCACCGCGAAAGAAGTTCGCCGTGAAGACGGCACCTCGATCCGTTTCGACCGCAATGCCGCCGTCATCCTGAACAACCAGGGTGAACCGGTCGGTACCCGTATCTTCGGGCCGGTCGTGCGCGAGCTGCGTGCGAAGAACTTCATGAAGATCATCTCGCTGGCGCCGGAGGTGCTGTGATATGGCTGCGAAACTGAAAAAAGGCGACAAGGTCGTCGTCCTGGCCGGTAAGGACAAGGGCAAGCAAGGCGAGATCACCTCGGTGAACCCGTCGGCGAACAAGGCCGTTGTCGATGGCGTGAACATCGCCATCCGTCACACCAAGCAGTCGCAAGCCTCGCAGGGCGGCCGCATTGCCAAGGCGATGCCGATCGATCTGTCGAACCTCGCGATCGTTGACAAGAATGGTAAACCCACCCGCGTCGGCTTCCGCATGGAAGGCGATCAGAAGGTGCGTTACGCCAAGACCACGGGGGACGTGATCTGATGCTCGACGCTGCTCAATACACCCCGCGTCTGAAGGCCGAGTACAAGGCCAAGATCCGTGCCGCACTCAAGGAAGAGTTCGGCTACAAGAACGACATGCAGATCCCGCGTCTGGACAAGATCGTCCTGAACATGGGCGTCGGCGAAGCCGTCAAGGACACCAAGAAGGTGAAAGCTGCCGCTGAGCAGCTGACGCTGATCGCGGGTCAGAAGGCTGTCATCACCAACGCCAAGAAGTCGATCGCCGGCTTCCGCGTCCGTGAGGAAATGCCGCTTGGCTGCAAGGTCACCCTTCGTGGCGACCAGATGTATGAATTCCTTGATCGTCTGATCAACGTGGCCCTGCCGCGCGTCCGCGACTTCCGCGGCGTGAAAGGCACCTCGTTCGACGGCCGTGGCAACTACGCCATGGGGCTCAAGGAACAGATCGTGTTCCCCGAGATCGACTTCGACAAGATCGACGACGTTCTGGGTATGGACATCATCATCTGCACCAACGCCAAGACCGACGCCGAAGCGAAGTCGCTGCTGAAGCACTTCAACATGCCGTTCTCCAGCTGATCGCGCGAGGAAATCATTATGGCTAAAAAATCCATGATCGAACGCGAGAAGAAGCGTCAGCATCTGGTGGACGTCTATGCCGCCAAGCGCGCTGCTCTCAAAGTGGTCATCGCCAACCAGGATCTGCCCGTGGCCGAGCGTTTCGCCGCCGCCCAGAAACTGGCGCAACTGCCCCGCAATTCGTCGGCGACCCGGCTGCACAACCGTTGCCAGCTGACCGGTCGTCCCCACGCTTACTACCGTAAGCTCAAACTGTCGCGGATCATGCTGCGTGAACTGGCCTCGTTCGGCCAGATCCCGGGTATGGTCAAGTCGAGCTGGTAAGGAGGAGCGAACATGTCTGTGAACGATCCTCTCGGCGATATGCTGACCCGCATCCGCAACGCTCAGGCGCGCGGAAAATCGACCGTGACCACCCCGGCCTCCAAGCTTCGTGCCTGGGTTCTGGATGTGCTGGCCTCGGAAGGCTACATCCGCGGCTACGAGCGCGCCTCGACCGAAAATGGTCAGGGTGAGCTGGTGATCTCGCTCAAGTACTTTGAAGGCGAACCGGTGATCCGCGAAGTCAAGCGCGTGTCGAAACCCGGCCGTCGCGTCTATATGGGCGTGAAAGAGATCCCGTCGGTCCGCAACGGCCTGGGCGTCTCGATCATCTCGACCCCGAAAGGCGTCATGTCCGATGCAGCTGCACGCTCCGCCAATGTTGGCGGCGAAGTGCTCTGCACCGTGTTCTGAGGAGGGTTATATGTCTCGTATCGGCAAAAAACCCGTCGCCCTGCCGAAAGGCGTGACCGCAGAGGTCAAGGGCCAGACCGTCGAAGTGAAGGGCCCCAAGGGCACCCGTACCTTCACCGCGACCGACGACGTCACGCTGTCGCTGGAAGACGGCGCGCTGAAGGTCACCCCGCGTGGCCTGTCCAAGCGTGCCCGTCAGCAGTGGGGCATGGCCCGCTCGATGGTCGAAAACCTCGTCACCGGCGTGACCACCGGCTTCCGGAAAGAGCTTGAAATCCAGGGCGTGGGTTACCGCGCTGCGATGCAGGGCAACGTTCTGAAGCTCTCGCTGGGCTATTCGCATGAAGTCAACTTCGACGTGCCCACGGGCGTGACCGTCACGTCCCCGAAGCAGACCGAAATCGTTGTGGAAGGCATCGACCAACAGCTTGTTGGTCAGGTTGCAGCGAACATTCGTGATTGGAAGCGCCCCGAGCCCTATAAAGGCAAGGGTATCCGCTACAAAGACGAGTTCGTCTTCCGCAAGGAAGGCAAGAAGAAGTAAGGATAGCGAAGATGGCGAACAACAAGAGAGACCTGTTCCTCAAGCGCCGCCAGCGCGTCCGGAACAAGCTGAAGGCGATGGCCAACGGACGTGCGCGTCTGTCGGTTCACCGTTCCAGCAAGAACATCAGCGTCCAGCTGATCGACGACGTGCGCGGTGTGACGCTCGCTTCTGCCTCGACCCTCGAGAAAGAACTGGGCTTCGTCGGCAAGAACAACGTGGAGGCCGCTGCCAAAGTGGGCGCCACGATTGCCGAACGCGCGAAAGCGGCCGGTGTCGAAGCATGCTACTTTGACCGCGGTGGTTTCCTCTTTCACGGGAAGATCAAGGCTTTGGCCGATGCTGCCCGTGAAGGCGGCCTGAAGTTCTGAGGAGTTGAAAAATGGCAGAACGTGAAAACCGTCGGGAAGGCCGCCGTGAGGACCGTCGCAGCGATGCTCGGGAGGAAACTCCCGAATTCGCCGACCGTCTGGTTGCGATCAACCGCGTTTCGAAAACCGTGAAGGGCGGCAAGCGCTTTGGCTTTGCAGCTCTGGTCGTGGTCGGTGACCAGCGTGGTCGCGTCGGCTTCGGCAAGGGCAAGGCCAAAGAGGTGCCGGAGGCGATCCGCAAGGCCACTGAACAGGCCAAGCGCTCGCTGATCCGCGTGCCGCTGAAGGACAGCCGCACCCTGCACCACGACATGGAAGGCCGCCATGGCGCCGGCAAGGTCGTGATGCGCTCGGCCGTTGCGGGTACCGGCATCATCGCCGGTGGTCCGATGCGCGCCGTGTTCGAGATGGTTGGCATCCAGGACGTCGTGGCCAAGTCGCTGGGGTCGCAGAACCCCTACAACATGATCCGCGCCACCATCGATGGCCTGAAGCAGGAATCCTCGCCCCGTTCGGTCGCGCAGCGTCGCGGCAAGAAAGTGGCCGAGATCCTGAAGAAGCCCGAAGCTGAAGCAGTGGAGGCCTGATCATGACCGCGAAGAAGACCATCGTCGTCAAACAGGTGGCCTCGGCTGCCCGCCGCCCTGCGATCCAGACCGCGACCCTCAAAGGTCTTGGCCTGAACAAGATGCACCGCACCCGTGAGCTGGAGGATACTCCTTCGGTCCGCGGCATGGTGAACTCGATCTCGCACCTCGTGAAGATCGTCGAAGAGCGCGGCTAAGCCTGCGGCCTGCGAGCAGGCAGACGAATGAAGATCAAGGCGCGCGCGGGTTGAACCGCGCGCGCTTTGCTATTAGTAGAGGGCGCGGAATCGTTCCGCGGTTCCTCTGAACAAGCAAAAAATGCCGTGTTGGCCCCATCCGTCGCAGGTAGGGCCGTTCCGGCCAAGGAGTATGCGACATGAAACTGAATGAACTTCGCGACAACGACGGCGCGGCCCGCAAGCAGAAGCGCGTGGCGCGTGGTCCGGGCTCGGGCAAGGGCAAGACCGCTGGCCGTGGTATCAAGGGTCAGAAATCGCGTTCGGGTGTGGCCATCGGTGGATACGAGGGCGGCCAGATGCCGCTGTACCGCCGCCTGCCGAAGCGCGGCTTCAACAAGCCGAACAAACTGCACTATGCGGTTGTGAACCTCGGCCTGATCGAGAAATTCGTGGCTGCTGGCAAGCTGAACGCAGCTGAGATCACCGAGGACGCGCTGATCGCGGCCGGTGTGACCAAGTACAAGCTGGACGGTGTGCGCGTTCTGGCCAAGGGTGCTGTCACCTCGAAGCTGGTGATCACCGTGACCGGCGCCTCGGCAGCGGCTATCGAGGCGGTTGCGGCCGCTGGTGGCAAGCTGACGGTGGCACAAGTGGCTGCTGAAGCCGCTGAATAAGGTTGTGAGCGGTCGAAAGACCGCTTACATGGGAGCACAGTTTTCCCGCGCCGCCGACCGGAAAACGGTACGGCGGCGCTGTCATGAAAGAGCATCCGTATGGCTTCTGCGGCAGAGCAAATGGCGGCGAACCTCAGCTGGGGCGCCCTCGGCAAGGCGTCGGACCTTCGCCAGCGCATCTTCTTTACGATCGGCCTTCTGATCGTCTATCGCCTTGGCACGTATATCCCGGTGCCCGGCATCGACGGAACGGCCCTGCGCGACTTCATGTCCGAGGTTTCTGCCGGTCTGGGCGGGATCCTGAACATGTTCACCGGCGGTGCGATCAGCCGCATGGGCATCTTCGCGCTTGGCATCATGCCCTACATCTCGGCCTCGATCATCGTGCAGCTTCTGGCCTCGATGGTTCCGCAGCTTGAACAGCTGAAGAAAGAGGGTGAGCAGGGCCGCAAGAAGATCAACCAGTACACCCGCTATGGCACGGTCGCACTGGCCCTGTTCCAGGCTTATGGCATTGCCGTCAGCCTCGAGGCAGGCGGTCTGGCGCATGAGCCGGGGCTCTTCTTCCGCGCTGCCGTGATCATCACGCTGGTCGGCGGGACCATGTTCCTGATGTGGCTGGGCGAGCAGATCACCGCGCGCGGCATCGGGAACGGCACCTCGCTCATCATCTTCGTGGGTATCGTGGCCGAAGTTCCGGCTGCGCTGGCCCAGTTCCTGAGCCAGGGTCGCGCCGGCACGATCAGCTGGCCGGTGATCATCGGTGTCATGGTGATGGTCGTTGCCGTGATCGCCTTTGTCGTTTTCCTGGAGCGTGCGCTTCGCAAGATCCACATTCAGTACCCCCGCCGTCAGGTGGGCATGAAGATCTATGATGGCGGCTCGAGCCACCTGCCGATCAAGGTGAACCCCGCGGGCGTGATCCCGGCGATCTTTGCCTCGTCGCTGCTGCTGCTGCCGACCACGATCGCGGCTTTCTCGCACAGCCAGACCGGGCCGGTGATGTCGACGATCCTTGCCTATTTCGGGCCGGGTCAGCCGCTCTATCTGGTGTTCTTTGCCAGCATGATCGTGTTCTTCGCCTACTTCTACACCCACAACGTCGCCTTCAAGGTCGATGATGTGGCCGACAACCTGAAGAACCAGGGGGGCTTCGTTCCCGGCATCCGTCCGGGCAAGAAGACCGAGGAATATCTCGAATACGTTGTGAACCGGGTGCTTGTGCTGGGTTCGGCCTATCTGGCCTTCGTCTGCCTGCTGCCAGAGATCATCCGCAGCCAGCTGGCGATCCCGTTCTACTTTGGTGGCACTTCCGTTCTGATCGTCGTGTCTGTGACGATGGACACGATCAACCAGATCCAGTCGCATCTGCTGGCACATCAGTATGAGGGGCTGATCGAGAAGTCGCAACTGCGCGGTCGCAAGCGCTCGGGCGCAAAGACGCCGACGCGCCGCTAAGAAGTACAGGGAAGGGGCAGCACCATGGTGAATATCATTCTGCTCGGGCCTCCGGGCGCGGGCAAGGGAACACAGGCGAAGCGTCTCGTCGACGAGCGCAACATGGTGCAGCTTTCCACCGGCGACATGCTGCGCGAGGCGAAATCCTCGGGCAGCGAGATGGGCCGCAAGGTTGCCGAGGTCATGGACAAGGGCGGTCTCGTCACCGACGAGATCGTGATCGGCCTGATCGAAGAGAAGATCACCGGCAATGCAGGTGGCGGCTTCATCTTTGACGGCTTCCCGCGCACGCTGAAACAGGCCGATGCGCTTGGTGCGCTGCTTGAAAAGACAGGGCAGGGCCTTGATGCGGTGATCGAGATGCAGGTCGATGACGCGGCGCTGGTCGCGCGCATCACCGGGCGTTACACTTGTGGCAACTGCGGCGCGGTCTATCACGACCAGACGCGGCCCACCGCCAAGCCTGGCATCTGCGACGCTTGCGGCAGCGACAAGATGGTGCGCCGCGCGGATGACAACGGGGACAGCCTGAAAACCCGGCTGATGGAATACTACAAGAAGACCTCTCCCCTGGTTGGTTATTACTATGCCAAGGGCCAGCTTGCGACTGTGGACGGGCTGGCCGAGATGGACGACGTGGCCGCCGCCGTTGCGAAAGTTCTTGACAGGTCGTGAATCTTGTCCGCGTCACCTTGACGGTTGACGCAAAACCCCCTAAGCCACGGCGTCCCGAAAGGGAATCGTCCGTGGCTTTTGTTTTGTGCCCTTTGGCGCGAATCGAGCAGGGATAGTCGATCCGGGTGGCGTTTAATGCACTCTCGCGCCGCGCCGGGGTTGTGAAAAAAGGTTCTGGCATTACGGAACCGCAACAATGAAGGAATACACGCGTGGCACGTATTGCTGGCGTCAACATCCCGACCGCGAAACGGGTTCCGATCGCGCTCCAGTACATTCACGGCATCGGGGCATTCTTTGCAGAGCAAGTCTGCGAAGCCCTGAACATCGATCGCGCACGTCGCGTGAACCAGCTTTCGGATGCCGAAGTGCTGGCGATCCGCGAATACATCGACGCCAACTTCACCGTCGAGGGCGACCTGCGCCGTGAAGTGTCGATGAACATCAAGCGTCTGATGGACCTTGGCTGCTACCGCGGCCTGCGTCACCGTCGCAACCTGCCGGTTCGCGGTCAGCGCACCCACACCAACGCCCGTACCCGCAAGGGCCCGGCGAAGCCGATCGCCGGCAAGAAGAAGTAAGGGGAGGGTTGATCAATGGCTCGTGACAAGACCCGCATGAAGCGGAAAGAGCGCAAGAACATCGCTGCTGGCGTTGTTCATGTGAACTCCTCGTTCAACAATACCAAGGTCCTCATCTCGGACGTGCAAGGCAACGCCATTTCCTGGTCGTCGTCGGGCACCATGGGCTTCAAGGGTTCGCGTAAGTCGACCCCCTACGCCGCCCAGATGGCTGCCGAGGATGCTGCCCGCAAGGCGCAAGAGCATGGCATGAAGACCGTCGAGGTCGAAGTGCAAGGTCCGGGTTCGGGCCGCGAATCGGCGCTGCGCGCGCTGGCTGCGGTTGGCCTGACCATCACCTCGATCCGCGACGTCACGCCGCTTGCACACAACGGCTGCCGTCCGCCGAAGCGTCGCCGCGTCTGACGTGACTTTACCGATCGGGCCGCGCTGAGAATGCGCGGCCCGTTCACGTATTTCTGAACCTCGGGCGTTTTCTGCTTAGGGACATGGGCAGAAAACTGGAATGGAGGCGAACGCATGATCCATAAGAATTGGGCAGAGCTGATCAAGCCGACTCAGCTGGTCGTGAAGCCGGGACCGGATGCTAACCGCACCGCCACCGTCATCGCGGAGCCGCTTGAGCGTGGTTTCGGCCTGACGCTGGGCAACGCGCTGCGTCGCGTGCTGATGTCGTCGCTGCAAGGGGGCGCGATCACCTCGGTACAGATCGACAACGTGCTGCACGAGTTCTCGAGCGTTGCTGGTGTGCGCGAAGATGTCACCGACATCGTCCTGAACCTGAAGGGCGTTGCGCTGAAGATGGAAGTCGAGGGCCCGAAACGGCTGTCGATCTCGGCCAAAGGTCCGGGCGTCGTGACCGCTGGCGACATTTCGGAATCGAACGGGATCGAGGTTCTGAACAAGGACCACGTCATCTGTCACCTCGACGATGGCGCCGACGTGTTCATGGAGCTTACGGTCAACACCGGCAAGGGCTATGTCTCGGCTGACAAGAACAAGCCCGAGGATGCCCCGATCGGCCTGATCGCGATCGACGCGATCTTCTCGCCGGTCAAGAAGGTGTCCTACGAAGTCACGCCCACCCGCGAGGGCCAGGTGCTGGACTACGACAAGCTGACGATGAAGATCGAAACCAATGGCGCGCTGACCCCTGATGATGCCGTGGCTTATGCCGCACGCATCCTGCAGGACCAGCTGGCGATCTTCGTGAACTTCGAAGAGCCGGAATCGGCTTTCAAGCAGGAACTGGACACCGGGTTGGAGTTCAACCCGCTGCTTCTGAAGAAAGTGGACGAGCTGGAGCTTTCGGTCCGTTCGGCCAACTGCCTGAAGAACGACAACATCGTCTATATCGGCGATCTGATCCAGAAAACCGAAGCCGAGATGCTGCGCACCCCGAACTTCGGCCGCAAGTCGCTGAACGAGATCAAGGAAGTGCTCTCTGGCATGGGCCTGCACCTCGGCATGGATGTCGAGGACTGGCCGCCGGAGAACATCGAGGATCTGGCCAAGCGTTTCGAGGACCAGTTCTAAGACTATGGGGGGCGGTGACGCCCCCCTTCAATGCCCGCCTGGTGCGGGGAAAACCCGGGCAATCCCGCCCCAACGAAGCTGCCCGCAACGCATGGGCGGCAAGACAAAGCAAAACGCGATAGGAGATCACCATGCGTCACGCTCGCGGCTACCGCCGTCTGAACCGCACCCACGAACACCGCAAGGCCCTGTTTGCCAATATGTCAGGCAGCCTGATTGAGCACGAACAGATCAAGACCACCCTGCCGAAGGCAAAGGAACTGCGTCCGATCGTCGAAAAGCTGATCACGCTGGCCAAGCGCGGTGACCTGCACGCCCGCCGTCAGGCCTCGGCACAGCTGAATGACGAAAAGCACGTCGAGCGGCTGTTCGCCATCCTTGGTCCGCGCTACGCGAATCGGGCGGGTGGCTATGTCCGTATCCTGAAGGCCGGTTTCCGTTATGGCGACATGGCCCCGATGGCGATCATCGAGTTCGTGGATCGTGATCCTGCTGCAAAAGGCGCCGCCGACCGTGCGCGCGCCGAGGCAGCAGAGGCTGATGAAGCCTGAAAATGTAAAGGCCCGCCACAGGCGGGCCTTTTTTTGAGTTATAAAGCAACACTTTGGCGCCTTATTCTAGACATTCGGAATCTGCATCTTATGGTTGCAGGTAAGATTGATTCGTGGACGTGAAGACCCATGCCTCCGTTTCAGGGTATAGATAAGGGCCTAAAGCAACTGGCGAAGCTGGCGCCGTCTGGCTACTTCGTGGGCCTTCACATCCGCTTCACGTCTCCGTTGATGACGTTCCAGACCTATCCGCAGGCCTGGACCGATCACTACACAGTCAACGGTTATGCGATGCGCGACCCGATCATCGCCTGGGGCTTCTCCGAACTGGGGGCTACGCGCTGGAGCGAGATCACCTTTCCCGACACGTTCGGGATTTTGGCTGAGGGCGCGCGTCATGGATTGGTTTACGGTGTTGCCGTCTCTTGCGGGCCGGTGACATCGCGTACGATTTCCGGGCTTGCCAGGGCGGACCGTGAGTTTCTGGACGAAGAAGTCCAACTCGCAAAGCAGATCATCACCGAACTGCACGACCTGACCTTGCCCCCGGATCAACTTACCGACGCCCAGGCAGAAGCTCTTCGTCTCATTGCGGCCGGGCATCGCCATGCCGCCGCAGCGGCGAAGCTCGGGATCTCCGAAAGCGCCCTGAAAGTTCGCCTCAACTCGGCCCGGACGCGTCTGATGGCGCGCACCACCGCCGAGGCGATCCAGCGCGCCAAGGATTACCGTCTGATCTGACGCGCCGGCCTTGCCTCGCGGGGCGCGAGGTGGAGACTTGGTGGAGCAGGCCAATGCAGACGACGACATTATCATTTGCGAATATGCACAATCATGGCGAGCTTATGGCGAATCTGTTTCGCGCGCGCCGTGACAGTTTCATTCTGCGGAACCAGTGGGACCTGCCCGAGGCCCTGGGGATGGAGTACGATCAGTATGACACGCCGGCCAGCCGCTGGATCGCCGTGCATGATGGTCCGCAGATCCTTGCGGGAATCCGTCTGACGCCGACCACCGCGCGCTGCGGGATCTACACCTATATGATCCGCGACGCACAGCGTGGCCTGCTGGAGACGATCCCATCGGACCTTCTGGATTTCGAGGCGCCGATCGATCGCGATATCTGGGAATCGAGCCGGGTTTTCGTCTCGAATGACACGCCCATGGCAATCCGGCGTCGCGTCCACGCGCTGTTGATCACCGAGATGACGAAAGCCGCGCAAGAGTTGGGGGCCAAGAAGGTCATCGGCATCATCCCCGCGAACTGGCCGCGTTGGGCCGGGCGCTGCGGACTGGATGTTTCGGCCGCCGGCCGCGTGCTCGAGTTTGAGGGCTATGACAGCCAGTGCGTCTCGATCAACGTTGCGGCAACCCATCACTGATCTTCGACTCCAAGGCCATTGCACGCCACGGTTTGCCGTCCCATATCGGGGCGGTCGTTGCGGCAGATGAGGTCGAAGTTGCGTTTCACACTATTCGTAGCGGCATGTCTGGCATCGGTAACCTTCGCCGCCCCCGGACACGCCCAGACGGTTCCGAAATCCCAACCTGAAATTGCCCTCAGCTTCGCCCCCGTCGTCAAAGAGGCGGCGCCGGCGGTTGTCAACATCTACGCCACGGTTGTCGTTCAGAGCCGCGCGCATCCGTTTGCCGGCGATCCGCTTTTCGAGCTCTTCTTCGAAGGCATGGGCGAAAGCCGCCCCCGGATGGAAAGCTCGCTGGGGTCTGGCGTGATTGTACGGCCGGATGGGCTGGTGGTTTCCAACTATCATGTCGTGGGCGATGCGACCGACATCAGGGTCGAGCTTTCCGACCGCAGACAGTTCAAGGCGCGCGTTCTGCTGGCGGACAAGGATTCCGATCTCGCAGTTCTGCAGCTGGAGGGGGCCACGGGCTTGCCCGCGCTGCCCTTGCGAAATTCGGACGAGATCGAGGTGGGTGAGCTGGTGCTTGCCATCGGCAATCCCTTTGGCGTGGGGCAAACCGTGTCTTCGGGCATCGTTTCGGGTCTGGGCCGCTCCACCCTCGCGATTGGCGAGGGGCGGGGCTACTACATCCAGACCGATGCCGCGATCAATCCGGGCAACTCGGGCGGCGCCCTGGTGGATATCGCGGGCCGGCTGATCGGCATCAACACCGCAATCCTGACCAAGAGCGGCGGGTCGAACGGCATCGGGTTTGCGATCCCAGCGAACCTTGTCCAGAGCTTCATCAATCAGGCCGCCACGGGGGCGACGCGCTTTGCCCGACCCTGGGCGGGCGTAACCGGGCAGGGTGTGGATGCGGCCATGGCAGAGGCGATGGGCCTGCCCCGTCCCGAGGGCGTGATGATCTCGGACCTGCACCCCGAAAGCCCGTTCCGTGATGCGGGGCTTGCGGTGGGGGACGTGATCCTCTCCCTGAACGATGAGGTCACCGACAGCCCGCAAGAGGTGATGTTCCGTCTGGCGTCTATCGGTGTGGGCAAGGAGGTGCGCGTTCGCTACCTGCGCGCAGGTGCCGAGGCCGAGGCGCAGCTGACCCTTGGCCCGCCGCCGGACCGTCCGGCCCGCGATCCGCGCATCCTGGGCGAGGACAGCGTCCTGCAGGGCGCCGAGGTTGTCCGCATCAACCCCGCCGTGCTGGCAGAACTGGAGCTGCCCGAGACGCTGGCCGAGGGCGCGGCGGTTACCGCCTCTGACGGTTTCGCGGCGCGGATCGGGTTGCGCCCCGGCGATGTCATCCGTGCGGTCAATGGCCGACTTGTGATGTCACCCGAAGATGTCGTGAACCTGACCTTCCCCGACCAGCGTCGCTGGGTGGTGGAGGTGCTGCGCGAGGGACGCTCGGTCCTGCTGCGGTTTCGCATCTGACCTTTTCGGCAAGCCCCCAAGGGGCTAGTCTTGGACCCATGGCCGATCTCTTTGATACCCCGACCCCTCAGCGGTCTGATGCGCCCCGCCCGCTGGCCGACAGGCTGCGCCCGCGGGCACTGTCGGATGTGATCGGGCAAGAGCAGGCGCTTGGCCCCGACGGCCCCTTGGGGTCCATGCTGGCGGCGGGCAGCCTGTCGTCCTTGATCCTCTGGGGGCCTCCGGGCGTGGGTAAGACAACCATCGCCCGGCTTCTGGCCGATCAGACGCACCTTGGCTTTGTGCAGATCAGCGCGATTTTCACCGGTGTGCCGGAACTGCGCAAGGTGTTCGAGCAGGCGAGGATCCGGCGGCAGAACGGGCAGGGTACGCTTCTGTTCGTGGATGAGATCCACCGCTTCAACAAGGCCCAGCAGGATGGCTTTCTGCCGCATATGGAGGATGGGACCATCCTTCTGGTCGGCGCCACGACCGAGAATCCCTCGTTCGAGCTGAACGCCGCACTTTTGTCGCGCGCGCAGGTCATCGTCCTTGACCGTCTGTCGCTTGCCGATCTTGAGCGCCTTGCCCAAAGGGCCGAGCGTGAGTTGGGCCGTGCCCTGCCGCTGGCCGCTGATGCGCGGGACACCTTGCTCGAGATGGCGGATGGGGACGGGCGCGCGCTTTTGAACCTGATCGAGCAGGTCGCGGCCTATAAGGGCGCCCCGCTTGGCAGGGCGCAGCTTTCGCAGCGGCTGATGCGGCGGGCCAGCAAATACGACAAGTCGGGGGAAGAGCACTACAACCTGATCTCGGCGCTGCACAAATCGGTGCGCGGGTCAGACCCGGACGCCGCGCTCTACTGGTTTGCGCGGATGCTCGAGGGGGGCGAGGACCCGCGCTTTCTTGCCCGGCGCCTGACGCGCATGGCGGTCGAGGATATCGGTCTGGCCGACCCGCAGGCGCAGGCCGTCTGCATCGACAGTTGGCAGACCTATGAACGGCTCGGCTCTCCCGAAGGCGAGTTGGCGCTGGCCAATGCGGTGGTCTATCTGGCGCTGGCGCCCAAGTCGAACGGCGTCTATGTCGCCTACAAGGCCGCCCGCGCCGCCGCCCGCGACACCGGCAGCCTGCCGCCCCCCCTGCACATCCGCAACGCCCCGACCCGGCTGATGAAGGACATCGGCTATGGCGCGGGCTACGCCTATGATCACGACGCCGAGGATGGATTCTCGGGCCAGGATTACTTCCCCGAAGACATGAAGCGCCCGATCTTCTACGCCCCACCCGAACGCGGGTTTGAGCGAGAGTTGAAGAAGCGGGTGGAGTATTTCGCGAAACTCAGGGCACAGCGGAAGGGCGGGTGAGGGGGGCAAAAGGTTATGAGATTGTTCTGCGGAGCCAATGTTCAGGGAGTAAAGACGTGTTGACGGTGGGTTGATTTATTACAGTATGAAAGATCAAAGTAGAAAAGCCGCCTCGGCAAAGGCTGGGCCTTCGTGTGATGTTGCAAGTGCGAAAAGTAATGACCAGCAGCATGAACTCCTGAATTTCTGTCAGTATTTATATGGTCTCGGGGAATATGACTATAGCCAACAGTAAAGAATTTTTCTTGCGTATCAAGAAGGATCCTGAAAACTTCTACATAGTGCACTACTCTTGTCAAAGCTTGAACGATGACAACGAGGGTTTGTCACCTCGTATCACTTCGATCGGAGTTACTCACTTTGCGACCGAGCAAACAGTGAGTTTTTCTACTCATGCAATAGCAGAGGAGATGGGCATCGCTCGGGAGGATGTGCAGCGGAATTTTGACGCAGTCGAAAGGAAACTCCTCCATCACTTCTACGGGTTCATTCGAGACCGGCGCGATAAATACTGGGTACACTGGAATATGAGAAATCTTACTTATGGTTTTGAGCACCTTGAGCATCGCTATCGCATATTGGGAGGTTCTGACGCGGCTGTCATTCCGGTAGAACGCAGAATCAATTTGAATGACATTCTTTCTGACAAATATGGATCAAACTACGCAGGTCATCCCAAAATGAAGAACCTCATGGAGATGAACGGTGGTGTCCATAGAAACTTTCTGACAGGAGAGGAGGAACTTCAGGCGTTCAAAAATAATGAGTTCATCCGGATGCATAATTCTACACTATGCAAGCTCGGGTTTTTTAGTTCTGTCATTCGCAAAGCGATGGCCGGTAAACTCAGAACCGCATCTCGAGGCTTTGGGATTCTGCTTGACCGCATATTCGAAAGTCGATTGGCAAAGTTAATTGGATTCTCGTCCAGTGTCTTAGCTGTTCTAGCAGTGGTTTGGTCTTCGGGCTCGTTCGTGTTTAACGTGTATACAAATTCTGGCGGAGAGACTGATTTTGTGAAGGGAGCTCCTCTGAATTCCAGTAAGGCCTCCTCTGACCAATAGGCACTTCCCCCTCACACATGCTGCGCGCCGTTCACCTCGATCTCGGCGCCGGAAACATAGCTGGACTGGTCCGAGCACAGAAACCAGATCACGTCGGCCACCTCGCGCGGTTGGCCGAGCCGTCGCAGGGGTAGTTTCTCGACGATCTTTTCGGTTCCGGGTGAGAGGATGGAGGTCTCGATCTCGCCCGGCGCGATGGCATTGACCCGCACGCCCAACGGGCCGAAGTCATGCGCCATCTCGCGCGTCAGGGCGGAAAGCGCGGCCTTTGAGGTGGCATAGGCCGCCCCCGCAAAGGGATGTACCCGGCTGCCCGCGATCGAGGTCACGTTGACGACCGATCCGCGCGCGGCGGAAAGCTCGTCCTTCAGCCCCCGCGCCAGCACGATCGAGGCAAAGAAGTTGACGTGGAACACCTGTCCCCAGGTCCGCAGATCGGTATCGAGCGCCCCGAGGCGCGCGCCACCCTGACCCTTGGGGCTGATACCTGCGTTGTTCACCAGCGCATGCAGGCGCCCGCCCACCTTCTCCTTGATCTGGGCGATGGCCGCGATCGTGGCGTCGGGGCTCGCAAGGTCGATCTGGATATGGTTCTGCTCACCCCCGGGCCAAGGGCAGCGCGGGTCGAAAGGATGACGCGAGCAGGTCAGTACCCGCCACCCCTCGGCCCCGAAACGCTTGACGGTGGCATGGCCGATGCCGCGGCTTGCCCCAGTCAGGACCATGACTTTCTGCTCGGTCATTCGTGCCTCCTTGATTTGGCGCCAGCCTAAGCGCGGGCGCGGGAAATGCAACCTTGGCAGGGCGCGGCAAAGGGGCTACCAAAAAGCGCGACACCCGAGGGCCTCTCATGAAACAGCAGACGCGCACCATGCAAGATTCCATCGCCACCGCCAAAACCCTGTCCGAAGCGCTGCCCTATCTGCAGCGATATTCCGGTGCCGTCGTCGTCGTGAAGTTCGGCGGCAATGCCATGGGCGATGACGATGCGATGGCCGAGTTTGCCCGCGACATCGTCTTGATGCGTCAGGTTGGCGTGAACCCGGTTGTCGTTCATGGCGGCGGGCCGATGATCAACGACATGCTGCAGAAGCTGGGCATCAAGTCCGAGTTTGTGCGCGGCAAGCGCGTGACCGACAAGGCGACGGTCGAGGTAGTCGAAATGATCCTCTCGGGCCTCGTCAACAAGCGCATCGTGCAGGCGATCAACGATCAGGGCGGGCGCGCGGTCGGGATCTCGGGCAAGGACGACGACCTGATGGTTTGCGTGGCCGACGATCCCGAACTGGGCTTCGTGGGCCGCCCGGTGGAGATGAATGTGCAGGTGCTGCGCGATCTCTATAACGCGGGCATCATCCCGGTTGTGGCCCCCGTCGCGACCGGGATGGAGGACAATGAAACCTTCAACGTGAATGGCGATACCGCCGCCGGCGCCATTGCAGGTGCCCTGCAGGCCGATCGCCTGCTTCTTCTGACCGATGTGTCGGGCGTGAAGAATGCCGCGGGCGAGGTCATGACCCAGATCACCCCTGACGAGATCCGCGAGATGACCGCCAGTGGCGTGATCGCAGGTGGTATGATTCCCAAGACCGAGACCGCGCTCGCGGCACTCGATCAGGGTGTGCGCGCGGTGACGATCCTTGATGGCCGTTTGCCGAACGCCTGCCTGCTGGAGCTGTTCACCGATCACGGCGCGGGCAGCCAGATCCGCTCGACCGAGCCGCGCGTCAAGCCCCGGACCCGGCGCTGAATGGGCGCGCGGCTGGCCGAGATCGCTGATCAGGCAGCCGCGCATCGGCTGGAAATTCTGGGTGGGTTTCCGGCGCAGGACGATCCGGCGCTTCCCAAGGGCACGCGCACCGTCCTGATGCTGGGATTGGCTGAACCAGGATTCTGGGCGCATTTCACCAGCCAGCCCGAATGGCAGGACGGGACCGCGCATCCGATGGACAGATGGTCGCGCCGCGTCATCGGGCGGATGGCCTGTGATCTGGGGGCGAAGGCGCTCTTTCCCTTTGGCGGCCCGCCCTGGCATCCATTCTATCAATGGGCGCTGCGCACGGGCGCTGTATGGGAAAGCCCGGTGCGGCTTCTGGTGCATCATCGCCAGGGTCTGCTTGTCAGCTTCCGTGGGGCGCTGGCGCTGAAAGAGGACATGGAACTGCCCAGCCCTCCGCCCAGCCCCTGTACCGACTGTGCGGCACCCTGTACGCAGTCCTGCCCGGCTGGTGCCCTCGATCGGCGGGGCTATGACGTGCCCCGCTGTCACGCCCATCTCGACCAGCCGCAGGGGATGGATTGCATGACAGGTGGCTGCCTCGTGCGCCGCGCTTGCCCGGTGTCCCAGACCTATGCAAGACTGCCGTTACATTCCGCCTATCACATGAGGCAGTTCCACACATGACCCTGCGCCTGATCCTGACGCGCCACGCGAAATCCAGCTGGGATGACCCGCTGATGAGCGACCATGACCGCCCGCTGAACGAACGCGGCAAGGCCGCCGCAGCCGACCTGGGCAACTGGCTCGCCTCGCGCGGCTATGTGCCCGATCAGGTGCTCTGCTCGGATGCCCTGCGCACCCGCAAGACATGGAGCGGGATCGCCCCTGCATTGCCGGGCACCCCGATCCTCGAACTGAAACCTGCGCTCTATCACGCAGGGCCCGATGTGATGCTTGCCGTGTTGCGCCATGCCACCGGACAGACCGTGATGATGATCGGACACAATCCCGGTATTGCCGAGTTTGCCCATCGCATCGTTGCCCGTGCGCCCCTGAACCCCGATTTCCAGCGCTATCCGACCGGTGCCACGCTGGTCGTCGATTTCGCCGCCGACAGTTGGGCTGATGTGGCGTGGTCCATGGGCAGTGTCGATGACTTCATCATCCCGCGCGAGCTTGCCGTCTGACGGACAATTCGAATCGAGAATGAGAAGGGGCGCCCCCGGTTGCGGGCGCCCCTTCTCATTTCTTACTGGCGGAAACACCGCGCGCGGTGCGGGGGCGCACAGCCCCCGCGGTCCGGCGATCAGTGGCCCAGGATCTGGCTGAGGAACGCCTTGGTGCGCTCGCTCTGCGGGTTGTTGAAGAACTCGCGTGGCTCGTTCTGCTCGACAATCTGCCCTTTGTCCATGAAGACGACGCGGTTCGCGACAGCCTGCGCAAAGCCCATCTCATGCGTCACGCAGAGCATGGTCATGCCTTCCTCGGCCAGTTCAATCATGGTGTCGAGCACCTCCTTGATCATCTCGGGGTCAAGGGCGCTGGTCGGTTCGTCAAACAGCATGATGCGTGGCTTCATGCAGAGCGAGCGGGCAATCGCCACACGCTGCTGCTGACCACCCGAGAGTTGGCCCGGATACTTGTTTGCCTGCTCGGGGATCTTCACCTTGCGCAGGAAGTGCATCGCGGTCTCCTCCGCCTCGCGCTTCGGGATCTTGCGGACCCAGATCGGGGCGAGGGTGCAGTTCTCGAGGATCGTCAGATGCGGGAACAGGTTGAAGTGCTGGAACACCATCCCGACCTCGGAGCGCACCTTGTCGATGTTCTTCAGGTCGTTGGTAAGCTCTGTGCCATCAACGATGATATCACCCGACTGATGCTCTTCCAGACGGTTGATGCAGCGGATCAGCGTCGATTTCCCCGAACCCGAGGGCCCGCAGATCACGATGCGTTCGCCCTTGTGGACGGTCATGTTCACATCCCGCAGGACGTGGAACTGGCCATACCACTTGTTCATGTTGCTGATCTGGATGGCGACCTCGTCCGAGACCTTCATCTTCGAGCGGTCGATTGCTTGTTCGGCCATGGTTCTGGCTCCTTAACGATGGTCGGTCTTCAGCTTGCGTTCGAGCCACATTGAGTAGCGCGACATGCCGAAGCAGATGATGAAGAAGATGGCGCCGGCAAAGATGTAGGGCTCCCAGTAGATGCCCTTCCAGTTGATGTCGGCACGCACGATCGTGGTGATACCCTTCAGCGGATCCTGCAGGCCCACAAAGGCCACCAGCGTCGTATCCTTGAACAGGCCGATAAAGCTGGAGACGATGCCGGGGATCGAGATCTTCAGGGCCTGGGGCATGATGATCAGACGCTGCGCTTGCCAGTAATCAAGGCCAAGCGCATCGGCTGCCTCATACTGTCCACGCGGCAGCGCTGCGAGACCACCCCGGATCACCTCGGCGATATAGGCCGCCGCGAACAGGGTCACGAGGATGATGACGCGCAGGATGATGTCAAAGTTGCTGCCCGGCGGCAGGAAGTACTGCAGCAGAAGCGAAGCGGTGAAGAGCAGCGTGATCAGCGGGACGCCCCGGATGAACTCGATAAAGCCCACCGACAGCGTGCGCACGATCAGCATGTCCGACTTGCGCCCCAAGGCCAGCAGGATGCCCATCGGCAGCGAGGCCGAGATGGCCGTGACCCCGATTACGATCGACAGAAGGAAACCGCCGAACTGGTCGCTGTCCACCGTGGTGATCGACAGCGGGATGGCCGCCTGCAAAGCGTCGGAGACCGGGCCTTGCGCGAACATCCACCACAGCGCCGCCACGACGACACCGATCCCGGCCGAGACCGGCACGCCCAGCTTTCCGACCAGTGCACGGAAGATCAGCGCGAGGATCACGAAGCCCAGCATGGCCACGACCGGCGTCCAGACCGAGCCACCCCACAAAAGCCAGAAGGTCAGCGCAGGGTAGATCGCGGTGAACCAGAGCATCTTGCGCGGCAGGCTGGTATACAGCACCGGCGCGATGGCCACGAACATCAGAACGAACGCGAGGTTCGGCCGCCAGTACAGGTCCATCGGATAGAAGCCGTAGAGGTACTGGTGCCAGCGCTCTTTCACCATGGCCCAGCAGGCGCCGGTGGCACCCTCGCCAAACCTTTGGGTGATGATATCGCGGCATTCCGTCAGCGACGAAGCATTCCAGACCGAGTGCATGAGCCACGGCAGGACATGCGAGGCGACCCACAAGAGCACCGCAAGCCCAAGCAGCGTCAGGACGGTGTTCAATGGACCCGAGAACAGGTTCTGGCGCATCCAGTGCACCACTCCGCGCTCGCGCAGCGGCGGTTCTTTCTCGGGCAGCATCTCGTTGCGGACAAAGGGGATTACGCTTGTCATCTCAGCGCTCCTTCAGGGCAACGGCGCGGTTGAACGCGTTCATCACCGACGAAATGATCAGGCTGAGCGTCAGGTAGATCGCCATCATCAGCAGCATGCATTCCAGTTCTTTCCCCGTCTGGTTCAGCGTGATGCCGCCCAGTGTGCCGCGCAGGTCCATGTAGGACACCGCAATGGCGAGCGAGGTGTTCTTGGTGAGGTTGAGGTATTGCGAGATCAACGGAGGGATGATGACGCGCAACGCCTGCGGCAGGATCACAAGGCTCATGGTGCGGCCCGGACGCAGGCCGAGGGCGAAGGCCGCCTCGGACTGGCCGCGCGAAATCGCCATGATGCCGGCGCGGACGATCTCGGCGATGAAGGCCGAGGTATAAAGCGCCAGCGCAAGGGTCAGCGCGGTAAAGCTGTGCAGAATCTCGGTTCCGCCCTTGAAGTTGAAGCGGGTCAGCGTCGGGATATCCAGATGGAAGCCAAGCGCCATCAGCAGGGCCACCGTCGGCAGCACGATCACGGCCAGGCTTTTCCACCAGGTTACGGGTCGCACACCGGTCGCTTCCTGCACGCGGCGGGCATGGCCACGAATTCGGCTGTTGACCCAGAGGCTGCCCCCCAGAACAACCAGAAACGCCAGCACGTTCGAATTGACCGACATGCCCAGAAGCTCAAGGCGCGGAAGTCCGTGTTCGACCAAGGGCGCGGGCACGTTCATGCCGCGGTTGGTGATTGCCACGGTATCCCACAGCATCATCGTGGCCTTGGGTGCCTCACCGGCAGCGATCATCGCCTCCGTCACGCGGAAATCGGACGGTGCCGGTGTCGTTTCTGAAAGGATCGTCATCGTGAGCAGGATCCACAGCAGAACCGGCACATTGCGCAGGACCTCGACGTAGACCGTCATCATCCGGCCGACGAGCCAGTTCTTGGACAGGCGCAGCACGCCCACCAGAACCCCCAGGATCGTCGCCACAATACAGCCCACCGTGGCGGCGAGCAGCGTGTTCAGCAGCCCGACCAGTGCCGCGCGGAAATGCGTGCTGTCGTTTGTATAGCTGATCAGTGTCTGGTTGATGTCATAGCCCGCCCTCTGCCACAGGAAGCCGAAGTCAAAACTCCGGTCCTTGGCGGCAAGGTTCTCGATCGTGTTGTTCACGAGCCAGGACAAAAACAGCAGAAATAGCGTCAGCACGATCACCTGGATGGTGATGGCCCTGTAGCGCGTGTCGTAAATGAGCATTCCCAGCCGAAAGCTATCTTTCGGCGCGTCTTGGACAAAAGCCATGTGAGTGTACCCCCGAATCCTACCCGTCGTCCGCTTTTGCGGTTCTGTTCCGGGTCAGGAGATCGTTCTTGATTGGACAGGGGCGCCCAGGCGCGCCCCTGCCGGATTTCTGATATCAGCGGAAGGGCGGGGCGTATTGCAGGCCGCCCTGCGTCCACAGCGCGTTCAGACCACGGGCCAGCTTGATCGGGGTGGCCGAGCCGATGTTGGCCTCAAAGATCTCGCCATAGTTGCCGCTTGCGGCGATGGCGCGCTTCGCCCACTCGTTGTCGAGACCGAGCATCTTGCCCAACTCGCCTTCGGCGCCCAGCAGTCGCTTGATTTCCGGGTTGTTGGTGCTGGTGGCCATGTCTGCAACGTTGGCCGAGGTCACGCCGTACTCTTCGGCCGCGACCAGCGCGAAGTAGGTCCAGCGGATGATGTCGCCCCAGTTGTTGTCGCCATGACGAACCAGCGGGCCGAGCGGCTCTTTCGAGATGATCTCGGGCAGAATGATGTGGTTGTCGGCATCCGGCAGCGTGGCGCGCGAGGCGGCAAGGCCCGAAGCGTCAGTGGTGTAGACGTCGCAGGCACCGGCCAGATACTGGCGCTGGCCTTCCGAGTCGTCCGCCACGTTCACCGGGGTATAGGACATGTTATTGGCCTTGAAGAAGTCGGCCAGGTTCAGCTCGGTCGTGGTGCCGGTCTGGATGCAGACGGTCGCGCCGTCCAGTTCCTTCGCCGAAGACACGCCCAGATCCTTCTTCACCATGAAGCCCTGGCCGTCATAGTAGTTCACCGCGACGAAATCGAACTTGAGGTCCGTGTCGCGCTGGAACGACCAGGTCGAGTTGCGGATCAGAACGTCAACCTCGCCCGAGGCGAGCGCGGTAAAGCGGGTCTCGCCGGTGGTCGGCAGGTATTTGACTTTCGAGGCATCGCCCAGAACGGCCGCAGCGACAGCCTTGCACAGAGCCACGTCGAAGCCCTGATAGTTGCCGTTGGCATCCGGCGCGCCAAAGCCGGTCAGACCCACGTTCACGCCGCAGTTCAACTCGCCGCGTGCTTTCACATCGGCCAGCGTGTCGGCCGATGCCATGCCGGCGGACAGCGCCACGACCGACAGAGCGCCAAGGATTACCGTGTTTTTCATGCGTACCTCTTCCTGAGTCCCCCGATTGATCGGGTGGAGTTTTGTTCCCTATGCAGGGATATGCGTGACCAGAGGCCGTAGTCCCGGCCTCTCAGTATCGAACACTGTTTCGCAAAGCGGTTTGGGAGGTCAAGTAAAACCGGTCCGTTAGCGCTAACTCTGGCGTCGCAGTCGGTTTATTTCGGCGCCTGAGAAAGAAGCGCCCATCGTGCCGGTTTTTCAGGCAAGATTGTTACCGGCACAATTCGTGGAATCGCGCCGCCTCGATCAGCGCCTGACGTTTGGCTGCCTCGATTTCGGCGGCCTCGTCGTCTTGGCCCCATTGTTCGATCTGCCAGTGCTCATCGATTCGGCTGAGGTTGAAGCCCTCATCGGGCGTGATTCGACGCTCGGCTATGGCAAGCCCCAGCACCATCGAGCCAGTGATGGCGATCAGGTCATGCAATGCAGCAAGCTGGTGCGGGCTTTGTGCGAACACGGCCGCCCGCAGGGCTTGCAGGCTGTCCTCGGGTTGGCGGACATGCACGATTCCCCGCGTCACCAGAAGCGGCGCGCCGTAATGGGCCTCGGCCCAGGCGAGCATCGGGTTCCAGTGCTCAGCCTGTCGGGCGGCAAGTGCCTCGGGGTCTTCTGCGCGATAGCACAGAAGGTCTGATCCTGCATATTCTGCAAGCATTTCAGCCACTTCCAGGAACTGCGGCAGGACTTTATCTATGGCGGAATTCGCCATCCGTGTCGCGGGCATCGTCTCGGGGCGCACCTCGCCCTGCTGGGCATCCCACTCTGTGGCGATCAGTTCTGCCAGCGCAGCACTGGGCACCACCAGCGGCACCTTGGCCGGTGTCTTGATGGGGCGACCATCAAGCGTGACGGTCCAACCGCCTTCGGCATCAGTGACAGAGGCGGTTTTCCAGAACCGCTTGGGCTTCCAGTTGGACATGGGGTCAGTCTCAGCGAATCGTCTCGAACGGATCTTCGGGCACGTCACCCTCTTTCCAGTCGAGCAGCTTCCATGTGCGCTGCATGTGTTCGGGCAGCGGGGCGGTGAAGGTCATCATCTCTTTGGTGATCGGGTGTTCGACCATCAGGCGGCGGGCGTGCAGATGCAGCTTGCGCGACAGCTCTCCGCCAATACCGGCGCCCCAGCCGTCGCCCATATTTTCGGCGTTCGATCCGCCATACTTGCCATCGCCCAGAATCGGGTGGCCGAGTTCGGCCATATGGGCGCGCAACTGGTGGGTGCGCCCGGTCACGGGCTCAAGCGCCATCCATGCAAGCCGCGAGCCGAGGAACCACAGCGTGAAGTAATCGGTGTGGGCGCGCTTGGCATCGGGGTAGTCCGCCATCTTTGCCGGGTGGATGCCGACCATCTTTTCGCCCTCGCCGCCGCGCCCATGGCCCGGCGCCTTCATCAGCGCATATTTGATCGACCCTTGCTTGGGCTGGGGAACGCCCGCCACAAGCGCCCAATAGATCTTGCGGGTATTGCGGTGGCGGAACGCTTCGGACAGCGCGCGGGCTACCCGGTCGGTGCGGGCCAGAACCAGCACACCCGAGGTGTCCTTGTCGAGACGGTGGACCAGCTTGGGGCGGTCCTTGTAGCCGAACTTCAACGCCTCGGTCAGGCCGTCGACATGGCGGTCGCCCTGACCTGATCCGCCCTGACTCGGCAGACCCGAGGGCTTGTTCAGCACGATGATATGCTCGTCTTTGAAAAGCACCGCATTCTGGATCATCTTCGCGTCCGCCGCGCTGACGCCATCGGGGCGCGGACGGCTGGGCGCGTCGCTGTCGGGCAGCGGGGGCACGCGGATCACCATGCCGGGGGCAACGCGATCGGCGGCCTTGGCGCGCGCACCATCGACCCGCACCTGACCTGTGCGGCACATTTTTTCCACCGCACCTTGGGTGACATGGGGAAAACGCCGTTTGAACCAGCGATCAAGGCGCTGTTCGCCCTCATCCACCGAGACGGTCAGAAGTTTGACGCCGCTCATATCAGGCTCCGCGTGACTGCCGCGGCACAGACAAAGGCCGCAAGCGAAAATAGGACCGAGGCCACCACATAGCCTGCTGCAAGCGCAGTCTCGCCGCGCTGCGCCAGGGATATGGTGTCCATCGAGAAGGCAGAAAAGGTGGTGAAACCGCCAAGGATGCCGGTCATCAGGAAGGGCGCGAGTTGCAGCTGCCCACGATGGGCCGAAAGGACCATCAGCCCGCCCATCAGGGCCGAGCCGATCACGTTCACCGCCAGCGTATGCCAGGGGAAGGCTGCACCAAGCAGCCGCCCGATGCCCACATTGGCACCGTACCGCAGGCTGGCACCGATTGCCCCGCCCAACGCTACCTGAATCACAGTCGGGATCATTCCAGCCCCGCGATGATGGCGCGCAAAGTCGCGATCCCGTCGCCCTTTTCAGAACTGGTCATGACGATCTCGGGATAGGCGGCCGGGTGCTTGGACAGGGCCGCACGAACTTGGTCGAGGTTCTTTTCCCGCTCGGGGCGCGAGAGCTTGTCCATCTTCGTCATCACCACCTGAAAGGTGACGGCCGAGCGGTCGAGCAGGGTCATGATCTCATCATCGACCTTCATCACGCCGTGTCGGCTGTCGATCAGCACAAAAGCCCGGCGCAGGGTCTGACGGCCCTGCAGGTATTGCTTCAGCAAGGCCTGCCATTTCTGCACCGTGGCGACGGGCGCCTCGGCATAGCCATAGCCGGGCAGGTCAACCAGATAGCTGCGCTCACCCAGCCCGAAATAGTTGATTTCCTGCGTCCGACCGGGGGTGTTCGAGGCCCGGGCGAGGTTCTTGCGACCTGTCAGGGCGTTGATCAGGCTGGACTTGCCGACGTTCGAGCGACCGGCAAAGCAGACCTCGATCCGGTCCGCCGGCGGCAGGCCGGACATCGCGACCACGCCTTTCACGAAATCGACGGGGCCAGCAAACAGCAGGCGCCCGCGCTCACGCGCAAAGTCGTCTGGCTCTTCGGAAAGGGGGAAGGGCAGGGTGGTCATTGCAGTACGATCTCCTGATCCAGCGCGATCTTACCGCCCTGGACCACTGTGGCGTAAACCCCAAAGTCACGGTGCCCGTAATGCACCTCAAGCGTACCCAGGGTGTCGGCGTTCGGGATGCCGCTTTCCAGATCAACCTTGGTGGCATTGCAGCGGGTGATGCGTTCACGCACTTCAAGGACGGTATCGCCGATGTGCAGCCTGCGGCCGATCATCTCCCATTCCTGCCATGGCTTCCAGCCTTCGACCCAAAGGTTGGCGCGGAAGCGATGGGCCGAAAGCGGGATGCCCACATGGGCCGAAAGTTCGGCCAGCGAGGCAAGGTTCACGATCGAGATCGAGGGAAAGGCGCTGTCGGTCATGGCAACGCCCGCGCTGACGATCCGGGTGGGTTGCGCGCGTTCGGGTGGGTTCAGCGGGCCGACCCAGTCGAGAAATGCGGGCAGGTCCTCGGTTGCATCGGGCTGGATTGTGATCTCGCCACGCTCAGGATGGCGCAGGGTGACGCTGCGTGCCTCTTCGTCCAGCGCGCAGGTGATCGCCATCAACTGCGGCGCTTTGGCCCCGCGCGCAAAGTTGGCGCAGGGGCTCCAGCCGTCCCGCAACTTCGCCGCCTCATGCGCGACCGCCCAGAAACGGTCCCACGGCAAACCCTCTCCGGCCAAAAGGCGAACGGACGCGAGTTCCTCGCGTCCGTGGCCTTTGATCGGATGGCGGCAGATATTGGCTAGCCGTCCTGTCATTTCTTGCCTTTCGTGGCCTCGGCGGGTTTGGCCTTGCGCCGGAAGCTGGACTTGATGTTGCCAAACAGGTCCGGCCGGTGACCATGGCTTCGCATGATCGCATATTGCTGGCTGAAGGTGATCAGGTTGTTGGTGATCCAGTAGAGCACCAGCCCGCTTGCGAAGCTGCCCAGCATGAACATGAAGACCCAGGGCATCCAGGCAAAGATCATCGCCTGCGCCGGATCGGCAGGCGCCGGGTTCAGCTTCTGCTGCAGCCACATCGAGATACCCAGCAGGATCGGCAGGATGCCGATGAAGATGGTGGCCATCAGCGAGCCGGTCTCGGGCGCGGCCCAGGGCAAGGCCCCGAACAGGTTGAACAGCGATGACGGATCAGGCGCCGAGAGGTCGCGCAGCCATCCGAAGAACGGTGCATGACGCAGTTCCAGCGTGACGAAGATCACCTTGTAGAGCGAGAAGAAGATCGGGATCTGGATCAGGATGGGCAGACAGCCGGCAGCCGGGTTGACCTTGCGGTCCTTGTAAAGCTGCATCATCTCTTTCTGCATTTTGGCCTTGTCGTCGCCTGCGCGCTCTTTCAGGGCCTCCATCTCGGGTTGCAGTTCCTTCATCCGCGCCATCGAGACGTAGGATTTGTAGGCCAGCGGAAGCACAATCAGCTTCAGCACGAAGGTCAGCGCGATGATCGCGAGGCCCATGTTGCCAATCAGGGCGTGCAGCCAGTGCAGAAGCGCGAAGATGGGCTTCGTCAGGAAGAAGAACCAACCCCAGTCGATCGAGTCGATGAAGCCTGCAATCTGCGGGCGCTCGGCATCGACCTCTGCACCGAACAGGCGCTCGAGGAACGAAGGGTCGTTCTGGTAGTGGCGGATGGTTTCCCATTCCTTGGCACCCGCAAACAGCCGCGAGCTGACCTCGACCGAAGCGCCGGGCGCGACCGAGACGGTCTGCAGGCGGGTTTCGGTCTGGAACGTATCGGTGGCCGCAGTGTAGCGCACAACCGAAGTGAAAGGCTTGCCCTGCTCGGGCACCAGCACGGTCATCCAGTACTTGTCGGTAAAGCCAAGCCAGCCATCGGTCGTGGCTTCGCTGACCTCGGCCTGCGTTCCTTCGCGCTCGACCATCGGCAGGCCCATGACGTCGTCGTACTTGATCTCCATCAGGCGGCCATCAACGCGGCCCACAACGCCTTCGTGCAGCACGAAGAAGTTCTGCAGATCGGCGGGCTTGCCGTGGCGGGCGACCACGCCATAGGGCTGCAGGGTGGCGGCCTCGGTGCCGCTGTTCTGCACGCTGTCCTTCACCTCGAACATGAAATTCTCGTCGATGGCGATAGTGCGGGTGAAGGTCAGGCCCTTGGTGTTCTGCCACTGCATCTTGACCGGCTTGCCGGGCGCGAGCGTATCGCCCTCAACAAGCGTCCATTCGGTCGAGGCGCCGGGGACATCGGCGAACTCCAGCGCGCCGCCGGGCACCCAGCCGTAGAGCGCGTAGTAGGAATGGGGCTCACCGACCGGCGACAGCAGACGCACGATCTCGGCACCGGGATCAAGGCTGACCCGATAGCTTTTCAGCGACAGATCGTCGATGCGTCCGCCCAGAAGCGAGATCGAGCCTTCGATCTCTGGCGTGTCGATATCCAGACGCGCCGCGGTCGGGACCGGAGCAACCGCCTCGGCCGAGGGGGCGGGGGCCGGAGTTGCCGGTGCCGCTGTCTGCGCGGCAGTCTGGGCGTTGGGGTCGACCACCGGCTCGGGCGGCGGGAAGAACCAGCTCCACCCCAGAATCACGAGGAAACTGAGCGCAATCGCAAGGAAAAGGTTCTTGTTGTTTTGATCGTTCATTCCGATCCTCGACATCTGATCGGCCGGGGACAGCCGCCTGCATGGGAAATCGGGCGCGCACCAGTCGGGCGCCCCGCAAGTCTGCGGTGGTTCAACAGAAGGGGGGGCGAAAGGTCAAGCGGTTTCGCCGCCCGCCTGACGGCTTGCCTGCGGTTCCGCAAGATTTTTTGATTCTTCCGCCGCGTTCAGCCACGCGCATGCTGCGGCTGGCCGCCAACGCATCGGGGCTGTTCCGCCCGTCTGCCGGCATCAGTTCGCCTGCGCCGCCGGGGATTCGCGGCGATGGTGCGCGTCCCCTTGCCCGTCCTCAGTCAGGCAGACGCAGTTGCGGCGGCACCTCTTCGGCGCTGGTTGGCCCGGCCGCCCGCATCAGGCCCGCAAAGTCGAAGATGCCGGGGTCGAGCAGGTGAGATGGCCGCACGTTCATCAGCGCGCGGAACATGACCTGACGCCGGCCAGGGCTGCGCGCTTCCCAACCATCCAGAAGCTGCTTCACCTGCTGGCGCTGCAGGCCCTCCTGGCTGCCGCACAGGTCGCACGGAATGATCGGATAGTTCATGGCGCGGGCAAAGCGATCACAATCGGCCTCGGCCACAAAGGCAAGGGGGCGATAGACGAACAGATCGCCATCCTCGTTCAGCAGCTTTGGTGGCATCGTCGCCAGCCGCCCGCCGTGAAAGAGGTTCATGAAGAAGGTTTCCAGAATGTCGTCGCGATGGTGGCCCAGCACCACGGCCGAGCACCCCTCTTCGCGTGCGATACGATAGAGGTTGCCGCGACGCAGACGGGAGCACAGGCTGCACATCGTCTTGCCGGGGCCGATCTTGTCCATGACGACCGAATAGGTGTCCTGATATTCGATCCGGTGCGGCACCCCCATGCGCTTCAGAAACTCGGGCAGGACGGTGGCCGGGAAGTTGGGCTGCCCCTGATCGAGGTTGCAGGCCAGAAGCTCGACCGGCAGCAGGCCGCGCCACTGCAGTTCATGCAGGACGGCCAGCAGGGTGTAGCTGTCCTTGCCGCCCGACAGGCAGACCAGCCAGCGGGCTCCGCGTTCGATCATGCCGTAGTGCTCGATCGCCTCGCGGGCCTCGCGCACCAGCCGTTTGCGCAGCTTGCGGAACTCGGTCGAGGTGGGGGCGCCATGGAACAACGGATGAATGTCGTCGCCCGCAAGATCGGACGGCAGGTCATCGGACAGATGCAGATCGTCAGCCATGAAGGCCCCCTAGTCGCGCCGGTCAGGGCGCTGATTGGTCAATGCGGGATGGCCGGCATATGCCAGAAACGCGGGCCGGGTGCAAATGCCCATGCCGGCCTCTTACAGACAAGAACCCGTCAATCCGACCGCACGATCCCCGAGAACCCCGCAACTGCCAGCAAGCCCAGGGCCAGCCCGGCGATGGTCTGGAAATAGGCGTAGATCTTGCCAAGGTATCCCTGCAGGCTGCGCGTATCGGGTGACCAGTAGTCCTTTTGCCCGCTGCCAAGGCCCGGAAAGATCATGTCAGCCGACAGCATCAGCGCGCTGAACTTGGGGAAGGCTGCGGCCTCGGGCTGGGCGCTCCAGCAATCCAGTTGCGACTGGCCCTCTGCCGCCAATCCGGCGCGATCAAGCCCGAGCGACGGAAGCGTCACGGTTTCGCCCTGCGTTGCACCACAGAGCACCCATTCAGGTGAGCGCAGCACCACCATGACGTTGGGCCGGATATTGTCGTTGCGCTCAAGTGCCGCGAACAGCACGCCCCCCGCCAGCCAGAAGAATACGATCCAGATGACCGCAACCAGAGGGCGGCGTCCATAAGCCGTGGTGAGCCACAGCAGGCGATCGCTGAACCACAGAAAGACCTTGCGGGTCCAGCTGCGCGCCCGGCTGATCCGGATGCGGCGCTGACGACGCTCCTTCTCGATCAGTACCGTACGCTTGTCATCCTGATGACCCATTTCGCCCAATACGCGGGCCAGATGCTCGTAGGGCTGCGGCCAGAAATCGTCATCGCCCCACCGGGTTGGATCTTGCCGCGACAGCCAGTCGAGCCGCTCTTCCGCGCCAACCGGTGCGGCCAGAAACCCGCCATAGCGGCAGCGGTTCAGAAGAAGGTCGCCGGGGGCGGGCCAGCTTGCCGCATCATCCACGATCGAGCCGAGCGTCGCGCCATTCAGGCTAAGTGCGCCATCGATCCTCGCTTCATGCCGCAGGAAGAAGGCGCCCGCCACCTCGGCCCGGTTCAGGTTCAGGGCAATTTCGCCCGGCGCGGTGATGATCGCCCCCGAAAAATCGGCATCGCCTGGAACATGCGCGCCCACCAACTCGACCCGGCCCCGCACCTCGCAGCGGCGCAGAACAAGATCACCGTTGATCTGCACCCCGCCCGCATCTACCGCCACTGCATCAGCACGGTCGATATGTGCGGCGAACAGATCAAGATCGTCGCCAATGCGTGCGCCGGGCAGTGCCAGCGTGCCGCGCATGCGGGTGCCGCGAAAAAGCGCGCTGCCGCGTACCGACAGACGCTCGGCATTCAGGGCGCGGTCATCGGGATGGTCAAGCTCGGCGCCGTCCATGATCAGATCGCCGCCGATGCGCGCGCCGCGCAGAACCACCGGCCCGGTGATCCGCGCTGCCCGCATCAAGAGATCGCCCCGCGCATCCAGCCGGTCGGCGGCCAGCCCCGGCAGGGTCGATCCATCCAGCGACAGCGTATCTATGACTGCCGAGCGCAGGATCGGCGTCATTTCGAACCAGCAGTCCAGCAGGCCGATGTCATGGGGGATACGGCAACCTTCCAGATCGAGCGTCCCGGTGATCCGTACGCCTGACAGCCGGATGCCCTTTTCGTGCATGCGCGGCACATCCGGCCCGCCCAGCAGAAGATAGCGGATCAGTTCTGCCCGCACGTTCAGATCGGGTTGGTCTTCGCCGGTCGCGGGGGATGTGCCCAGACGGTCCAGCAGCCCGACGCCGATATTCGCCACTACAGCGGCTTCGGCCCGCGTTAACGGGCCGAAGTGACGGTCGAGATCGGGATGCGGTGCAGGTCCCGACACGGGCGTGATCAGAGTGCCGCCAGCACCCGCGCCCAAGAGCGGATGCCCTTGTGGAAGCTGGTCAGGCTGTATTTCTCGTTCGGGCTGTGGATGCGGTCATCCGAGAGGCCAAAGCCCGCCATGACGACGTCCATTCCCAGCTTTTCCTTGATCATCGTGGTAACGGGGATCGACCCGCCACCCCCGACAAAGGCGGCCTCCTTGCCCCATTCGTCCGACATCCCCTGCTGTGTGCGCTGGAAGGCCGGGGCGCTGACCTCGAAGGCGACGGCGCGGCCCGAGCCGAACTCCTTGAACTCCACCCGGCAATCTGCGGGCACTCGGGCCTTCACGAATTCGCGGAAGGCCGCACGGATCTTGTGGGGGTCCTGATCGAACACCAGCCGGAAGCTGATCTTGGCCGAGGCCACTGCCGGGATCACGGTCTTGAACCCGTCACCGATGTAGCCGCCATGCATGCCGTTCACTTCACAGGTCGGGCGCGACCAGGTCTGCTCCAGCACGCTGCGCCCCTTTTCACCAGCCGGGATCGAAAGACCAACCTCGCCCAGGAACGCGGCCTCCGAGAAATCGAGCTTTTCCCAGCCGGCAAGCAACTCGGGCGAGGGCTCCGGCACGCCTTCATAGAAACCAGGGATCTGGATGCGGCCATCGGCGTCACGCAGGTCAGCGATGATGCGGGCAAGGATGTGGTTCGGGTTCGCCGCGGCCGATCCGTAGAAGCCGGAATGGAGGTCGCGGTCGGCGCCGTGGATGAAGATCTCTTCGGCGCAGAGCCCGCGCAGGCTGGTGGTGATCGCGGGCGTCTCCTTGTCCCACATGTTGGTGTCGCAGATCATGGCAACATCAGCGCCCAACTCGTCGCGGGCCGCATCGAGGAAGCCCGGCAGGTTCGCCCCACCCGACTCTTCCTCACCCTCAAGCAGGATGGTGATCGGGATCGGCAGCTTGCCGGTCACAGCCTTCCACGCGCGGCACGCCTCGATGAAGGTCATCATCTGGCCCTTGTCGTCAGACGCCCCACGCCCGCGGATTTCCTTGCTGCCATCGGGCAGGGTGGCAATCTTCGGCTCGAAGGGGTCGCCTTCCCACAGTTCCAGCGGATCGGCGGGCTGCACGTCGTAATGCCCATAGAACAGCACCTTGGTGCCTTCAGCCTCATGGTTCTTGGCCAGAACGATCGGATGGCCGGGCGTGTCGCGCACCTCGGAGGCAAAGCCGATGGTTTCGAGGTCTTTGGAATGCCATTCGGCGCAAGCGCGGGTTTCGGCTGCATAGGCCGGGTCGGTCGAGATGGATTTCAGACGCACAGTCTGGAACAGCCGATCCAGCGCATTGTCGAAATCTGCGTCGATATGGGCAAGGACCTTGTCGAGATCGGACATCGGAAAACCTTTCTTTGTGTCAAAGCCGGGGGCCTGTCGGCCGGGATGGGGGCAAACGTCCGCCGGACGTCAGAAGGACCAGATCTGCGGGACCAGGAAAACCGAGATGATGAAGAACCAGATCATCATCGGCAGCCCGAGCTTCCAGTAGTCGCCGAACTTGTAGGCGCCGGGTTCCATCACCATCAGGTTGGTGGGCGTAGCGACCGGCGTCAGGAACGCGGCGGCACAGGCGACGCCCACGCTCATCAGCACCGGCTGGACCGAGATACCCATCTGTTCGGCCGCGACGATCGAGATCGGAATGACGATCAGCGATGTGGCGGTGTTCGAGATCACCTGACCCATGATCGCCGAAAAGACGAAAAGCCCGGCCAGCAGCGCGTATGGCCCGTAGTCACCGACGATGGCGATCAATCCTTCGGCCAGCAGCTTTGCGGCCCCCGTCTCTTGCATGGCAACAGAGAGCGGCGTCAGGGCACCGACAAGGATCACGGTCGTCCAGTTGATCGCGCGATAGACCCCATCGACCGACAGAACGCCAGAAATCAGGATGATGCCGGCGGCGATCAGCCCGGCAACCGAGGGCGGAACGAGCCCGGTGGCCAGCAAGAACACCATGACGCCTAGCGCAACCAGAACGATTTGCGCGCCCGGACCCATCGGGACGGCCTGCCGCCGTACCAGATCAGGAGAGTTCACGACCAGCACCTCTGCCGGGTGGAGACGGTTGTCGAGCGCATTCCAGGTGCCTTGCAGCAGCATGGTGTCGCCCGCAGCAAGCGGGGCACCCGGCGCAAGGTCTGCTCCCTGCCGCTGGATGGCCAGCACGATAAGGTCGCCGCTTTCTGTCACCATGCCCGGGAAGAAACGCTGCCCGATCAGGGGCGAACGCGGCGGAACCAGCACCTCGGCCAGACCGGAATCGCGGTTGAACAGCTGATCGCGAACCCCACCTTCGGGCAGGTCATCGCGGAAGGCGAGGCCCATGTCATGCACCAGCGCTGCTGCCGCTTCGGCCGGCCCCTTCAGTACGACGATGTCGCCCTCCGACACGGTATTGGCGCGGATCGGTCGGCCCTCGGAATCCTTCAGCGTCACGAACTGCAGGCCCTCAACCGGCAGATTGCCCAGATCTTCGCGCGGGGCACCGATCAGCGGCGAGCCTTCGCGCACACGCAGTTGGTGCACGTCGTTTGACAGCCGATATTGCTCGACCAGTGTCATCGCGTGGCGGCTGAGATCGGGGGGGAGGGACTCGCTTGTGCGGAAAGGCAAAAGCTTCTCGCCGAAGAACACGACAATCGCGATGCCGCCCAGAACCAGAGGAATGCCGACGAGGGCGAATTCGAAGTAGCCAAAGCCACCGCCGCCCGCGTTTTCAGACGCCTCGACCACCAGCACGTTCACCGGGCTGCCCGTCGTCATCAGTTTAGACCCCGCGTGGGCGCCAAAAACGAGCGGCATCAAGAGTTGCGACGGCGCGCGGCCCAGCCGGATCGCCATGACGATGACCACCGGCAAAAGGGCTGCCACCGCTCCATTCACGCTGATCAGCGCGGCCAGAACGCCGACAAACCCCATCATGAGCACGATCAGACGTATGCGGCTTTCACCCGCCTGCTTGATCAGGATCTGCCCCGCCCAAGCCGTAACGCCCGATACCTCAAGCCCCGCCGATACGATGAAAAGCGAGGCAATGAAGATGACGGAAGGGTCGCCAAATCCCTGAAAAGCCTGATTGAGGGTCAGGATGCCTGTCGCCCACATGGCAAGTGATGCGCCGACGCAGACGGCGATAACCGGAATTCGGTCCCAGATGAAGAGGACGATAATGGCGCCAACAATGGCGAAGACGGTCCAGATGTCGCTCACGCCACACTCCTCAATTCCGAAAATATGGCGGCATATTGAGCGAAAGCGCGCAGTCCGGCAACCCGGATTGCGGGAGGGTGACGTCAAATCAGGCAACGTCAAGCGGTTGCACCAAGAAGTGACGCTTGCCGGAAAAATCCTTCCCGTGTTATGGCTTGGGCGTTGCGCTTCGTGTGACAGTATTTGATTTGCGCCCCCCGCGAGGGGCAAATGGCCGGGCTTGGCTGCCGGTTTGATCCCTGCTTGGGGAAGTTTCTGGCAAGCTGAAGAATAATAATGATTGCGCCGTGCCCACGTGCGGCAAAGGACAATCGGGAAAGGGCGGTAGAAATATGGCCAAGACACCGGATGCGGCCCCGAAACAGGGCATGTCAGGTTTTCTGGGAACGATCGAGCGGGTTGGGAACATGGTTCCGCATCCCGCCATCATCTTCTTCATGCTGATCGCTGCGGTCATCCTGCTTTCGGTGATCTTCGGGGCGCTGGGAACGACCGTTACCTATGACGGCTATGACGCAGCTGTCGGGGATATTGTGGAGCAGACCACATCGGTGCGCAGCCTGCTGTCACCCGAAGGCATCCGCTTCATGGTGACAAGCCCGGTCGGCAACTTTCTGGGCTTTGCCGGGGTTGGCGTTATCCTTGTCGCGATGATCGGTGTCGGTCTTGCCGAGGAGTCGGGGCTGATCGCGACGCTGGTCCGCAAGATCGTCGCAATCGCACCGCAAAGCCTCTTCACATTCATCATCGTCATGGTGGGGGTGATGTCCTCGATCGCGGCGGATGCGGGCTATCTGGTGCTGGTCCCCCTTGGGGCCGCGGCCTTCCATAGCATGGGACGCCATCCGCTCGCCGGTCTTGCCGCGGCCTTTGCCGGGGTGGCGGCCGTGTTTCTGGTCAACGTCTTTGTCACACCCACCGACGCGCTGCTGGTCGCGGTGACCAATGACGCCATCCATACCGTGAACCCCAATGCCTCGATCACAGATGTGGGCAACCTCTTCTTCATGATCGGTTCGTCCATCGTCATGGCGATCATCGTCACCATCCTGACCGAACGCTTTGTCGAGCCTCGTCTGGGCAAGTATGAAGGCGGCGTGCCGGTCGAGGGCGGGGTTGAACTGACAGAGGCAGAGTCGCGCGGGCTCAAATTCGCCGGGCGCGCGCTCCTGGGCTTTGTGCTTGTTGTCGGTGCGCTGACCGCGCCGCCGATCCCCTATGGCATCCTGCGCAATCAGGTGACGGGCGGCATCATGGCCGGCTCTCCGTTCATGAGCGGATTGATCGTGCTGATCAGCCTGCTGTTTCTGGTGGTGGGCTATGCCTATGGCCGCGGGGCGGGCACCATCGCCAATGTCACCGCAGCCATCGGTCTGATCGTCAAGACCTGGAGCAACCTTGCCGGCATGATCTTCCTGCTGTTCGTGATCGCCAACTTCATCGCATTTTTCAACTTCACGAATCTGGCGACGGTGCTTGCGGTCAACCTTGCAGACTTCCTGCAGACGGTGCCGATCGGGGCGGTGGGCTACATCATCCTCTTCGTCATCGTCGTGGCGATCATCGACATCATCCTGACGGGCGCGCTGGCCAAATGGGCGATCCTTGCTCCGGTCTTCGTGCCGCTGTTCATGCGTCTTGGCGGTGATCCGGATCTGGTGCTGGCAACTTACCGCGTCGGCGACAGCCCGATGAACGTGATTACGCCGCTGAACGTTTATCTCGCGGTCATGGTGGGCTTTGCGCAGAAATACCAGAAGGACGCAGGCATGGGCACGATCATCGCGCTGATGCTGCCCTATACGGCGGTTCTTATGGTACTCTGGACGCTGTTCCTGATCGGCTGGTACCTTCTGGGTATACCGCTGGGCCCGGCCTGAGTTTCGCCTGGCCGAATCTGCACACCCCCGCCCACGGCGGGGGTGTTCCTCTGACCTCCGCGGCCCAGACCCTCTCCTGATGCCGCCCGAAAAGAAGAGCGACCCAAGATGCTGCCTGACCTGCACACCCCTGCCCAGAGGCTTCGCGCCGCACTGCGCCTGACCCTTGCCGCCGGGCTCTGCGTGGCCCTCGGCGCCTGTCAGAGCGAGGAAGAGCCGAAAGAGGAGGCACAGGCTCGCCCTGTGCGCAGCATCACCGTGGCTGAACAGCTGGCGGGCAATACCGTGTCACTGGCAGGCATCATCGAAAGCCAGGTGCAGGTCGATCTCGCGTTCCGGATCGGGGGGCGGATGACCGAACGTCTGGTCGGCGTCGGCGATCAGGTCGAGGCGGGGCAGCTTGTCGCGCGGCTTGATCCGGCAGATGAAGAGAACGGCCTGCGTGCCGCCGAGGCGAGCCTGACGGCTGCCGAGGGACAACTGGCCGAGGCACGCACGAACTTTGACCGCCAGCGCCAGCTCTATGATCGTGCCATTGCCTCACGCGCAGCCTTTGACCGGGCAGAGACCACGCTGACCAATGCAGTGGCCCAGGCGGATGCCGCGCGCGCGCAATACCTGATTGCCAAGCGCCGGCTGAACGATACGGAACTGCACGCCGACGCCCCGGGCCGGATCACCGCCATCGGCGCCGAGCCCGGCGAGGTGGTGCAGCCCGGCCGCATGGTCGTGCAGATCGCCCGTGACGGCGGGCTGGATGCCGTGTTCGACGTGCCCGCCGCCGTGCTGGAGGCCAGCCCTTCAGACCCCGAGGTGACCGTGACCCTGTCGCAAACACCGTCGGTCAGCGCGCAGGGACGCATCCGCGAGGTGGCGCCGCGCGCCGATCTGGTGACCGGCACTTTCCGGGTGCGCGTCGGTCTGATCGCGCCGCCGGCTGAGTTGCGGCTTGGGTCCACCGTCACCGGAACCGCGCTCTTCGGTGAGGGCAATGTGATCGAGGTGCCCGCCACCGCGCTGACCCGCAGCGACAAGGGGCCGGCAGTCTGGATCGTCGATCCGGCCAACCAGACCGTTGCAATGCGTGATATCGTGGTCGACAGCTTCCTGCCCGCATCCGTCGTGGTGGCCGAAGGGCTTGCCCCGGGTGATGTGGTGGTGACGGCAGGCGTTCAGGCGCTGCGTCCGGGCCAGCTGGTGCGGGTGGCGCAATGATCGGTCCGAACCTTTCCGAATGGGCGCTGAAAAGCCGCCAGCTGACGATCTACATGATGATCGTGGCGGTGGTTGCAGGCGCCTTTGCCTTCATCAATCTCGGGCGTGACGAGGACCCGTCGTTTACCATCAAGACGATGCTGGTGACCGCAGTCTGGCCCGGTGCCTCGATGGAGGAAACCCAGACGCAACTGGCTGACCGGCTTGAACGCAAGCTGGAAGAGACGACGGGGCTTGATGCCCTGCGCTCGATCACCCGGCCGGGGATTGTCACGATCTATGTCGATCTTCAGGGCACTTTTGAGCCCGACCGCGTGCCGGCCGTCTGGCAAGAGGTGCGCAACAGCGTTGGCGACATTCGCCACACCCTGCCGCAGGGGGTGATCGGTCCGTTCTTCAACGACAATTTCGGGGACGTGTTCGGCATTATCTACGGGTTCACCGCAGATGGGTTTTCGGACCGCGAGTTGCGCGACAACGTCGACATGGTCCGCTCCGAGCTGTTGCGTCAGGTCGAGGGGATTTCCAAGGTCGAATGGATCGGCGTTCAGGATGAACGCATCATGCTGGAGTTCCTGCCCGACCGCGTGGCGGCCATGGGGCTCGATTACAGCCAGATCTTCAACGCCATCGCCGCGCAGAACGTGGTACGCCCGGCGGGCGTGATCACGACCGGGCAAGAGAACATTGCGATCCGTGTGTCGGGTTCGTTTGAAACCGAGGCGGATCTTCTCAACGTCTCGCTGGTCGCCAATGGCCGGATGATCCGTCTGGGCGATATCGCAACGGTGCGCCGCACGCTTTCAGACCCGCCGCAGCCGCTGCTTCGGATCAACGGGCAACGGGCAATCGCGCTGGCAATCTCCATGGCCGAAGGGGGCGACATTCTTGAGCTGGGCGAGGATGTGACGGCGGCGATGAAGCGGATCGAGACGGAACTGCCGGTGGGCGTCGAGCCGATCCTGATCTCGGATCAGCCTGCGGTGGTTGACCTCGCCATCGGTGATTTCACCGCGTCGCTCTGGCAGGCGGTCGGGATCATCCTGGTGGTGAGCTTCCTTTCGCTGGGCGTGCGCCCCGGCTCGGTGGTGGCAATTGCCATTCCCGTGACGTTGGCCGTGGTGTTTCTGGTCATGCAGACCTTGGCGATCGACCTGCACCGGGTGTCGCTGGGCGCGCTGATCATCGCGCTGGCGCTGCTGGTCGATGACGCGATGACAACGGTGGATGCGATGCTTCGGCGTCTGTCGGCGGGCGATACCATCGACAAGGCCGCGACCTTTGCCTATCGGACGCTGGCGGCACCAATGCTGACCGGCACATTGATCACGATTGCGGGCTTCGTGCCGATCGGCTTTGCGGAAAGCCAGGCGGGCGAATACACGATCTCGCTGTTCATGGTGGTCGCCATTGCGCTGATCGCCTCTTGGTTCGTGGCGGTGCTGTTTACGCCAATCATCGGCTCGGTCCTTCTGAAGCCGCCAGCTGCTGGCACGGCTGAGCCGCCACCCGGCCCGGTCCTGCGCGCCTACCAGTCATTCCTGCGTCTGGCGATCAAGGCCCGCTGGCTGACCGTGGCCGTCACCGCCGGGTTCTTTGTGCTGGGCTATATGGGGCTGCAGTTCGTGGACCGGCAGTTCTTTCCCGCCTCGGACCGCAACGAACTGATCGTCGACTTCCAGTTGCCGCGATCCAGCTCGATCTTTGCCAGCGAGGACGCGATCAGCAAGATCGAAGCCAAGATCGAGGAGACGGGCGAGGCGCAGTTCTACACGTCATACGTCGGGCGCAATGTCATCCGCTTTTATCTGCCGCTGGCCATCCAGCCGCCAAGCGATCACCATTCGCAGATCGTCGTGATGGCCAAGGATTTTGCCGCACGCGAACGGCTTGAGGCCGAGCTGGAAAGCTGGCTAGGTGAGGCCTTCCCCGAGGCGATCAGCCGTGTGAGCCCGCTGGAGCTTGGGCCGCCAATCGGATGGCCGGTGCAATACCGGCTGGTCGGCCCCGACCCCGAGGTGCTGCGCGGCCATGCGCTTGAGCTTGCGGGCATCATCGCGGCCGATCCGGATGCGCGCCACGTCCACTTCGACTGGATCGAGCCTGCCCGTCAGGTCCGCATCGAGGTCGATCAGGATCGGGCGCGGCGCGTGGGGCTGACCAGCGCGCAGGTTGCCTCGATCCTGAACACCGCTGTTTCGGGCACGACCGTCTCGCAATTGCGGGACAACATCTACCTGATCCCGATCGTGGCCCGTGCCGACGAGCAGGATCGCGTGGCGCTTGATCGGCTGTCAACCTTGCAGGTGCCAGTGCCGGGTGGCCGCACGGTGGCGCTTGGTCAGTTCGCGACCTTTACCTATGATCAGGAACAACCCTTCCTGTGGCGGCGCGACCGTCTGCCAACGCTGACCGTGCTGGCCGATACTGCCCCCGGCGTGACACCAGAGGCGGTGGTCGAGAAGCTGACCGACAAGATTACGGCCTTTGATGCCTCGCTCGCACCGGGGTATGAGGTTCAGGTGGGCGGCACAGTCGAAACCAGTGCCGAAAGCCAGGAGTCGGTCTTTGCCGTGATCCCGGTCATGGTGTTCCTGATGCTGACCCTGCTGATGGTGCAGCTGCAAAGTTTCAAGGACACCGGCCTTGTGATTGCGCTATTGCCGCTTGGCCTGATCGGAGTGGTGGCGGCGCTTCTTCTCTTTGACCGCTCGCTGGGTTTCGTGGCGATCCTCGGGATCCTCGCGCTGATCGGGATGATCGCGAAGAATGCCGTGATCCTGATTGCGCAGATCAGCGATGAACGCGCGGCGGGCCTGTCGGTGCAGGATGCCGTAGTCAAGGCCGCGACAAGCCGCTTCCGGCCGTTGCTGTTGACGGCACTGTCGACCGTCCTGGGGCTTCTGCCGATTGCGCCCACGCTATTCTGGGGGCCGATGGCCTTTGCGATCATGGGGGGGCTGCTGGTTGCAACGCTGTTGACGCTGGTGTTCCTGCCGGCGGTCTACACGATGTTGCACCGCGATCCGGCTCCGGCCTCGGGCGATGCCTGATCCGGGCTATGAAACCGATGCCGGACCAGGGATTGCCTGGTCCGGTGTCAGCGACAAGCGCAGCTACTATCGCCTGTTTGCGGGCTATGTTGCGGCGCTTTTGGCGACGGGGGTTGCAACCGTCGCGCTGGCGCTTCTGGCCTTCGATCTGGCGGGCGACGATTCTGGCACGGTTATCGGCATCGCGCTGTCGCTGAAGATGGCGGCCTATGTTCTTGCCGCGCCTATCGTCACGGTGATGCTGGATCGGTTGCCGCGCAAGGCCGTCATGATCACGCTCGATCTGATCCGTGCCGCAAGTCTTGGTCTTTTGGCTTTCGTGACCGAGGTCTGGCAGATCTACGTGCTGGTCTTTGCCTTTGCGATTGCCTCGGCCACCTTCTCATTCGCGTATCTTGCAGCGGTGCCCTATCTGCTGGGCAGCCAGGAGGACTATACCCGCTCGCTTGCCCGATCGCGCATCGCGGCAGAGCTGGAAGGACCGCTCAGCCCGCTAATCGCCGCCGGGCTACTGCTTATGCTGTCGCCCAAGGCGGCGATGGTGGTGACGGCCGGCGCCTTCATCCTGTCGGCCCTTCTGGTCAGGGCGGCGCATCTGCCGGCCAACACTGGCTCCGGTGCAGGTCGGATGGGGCTCTACACCCGCCTCAAGCGGGGGCCTCAACTGTTTCTGTCTGTGCCTGCGTTCCGTGCGGTTGTCGCGCTGGACATGGCGGTGGCGCTGGCGACGGCTATGGTGCAGGTCAATACCGTGGTACTTGTGCAGGGTCTGCTGGATCTGGAGCGGGACGCGAGCGCGCTTGCCTTCGGCATTTTCGGCGTTGGGGCGGTTGCCGCAGCGCTGTTGCTGCCAATTCTGCACAGATCGGTGCGCGATCGGTCAATCATGCTGGCCGGGGTTGCGCTTCTGGTCGTTTGCCTCGCCTTTGGCGTCCTGCAAAGCCGGCTTACCGGCCTTATGGTGTTGTGGTTCGGCCTTGGCTTTGGCGGGGCGTTGGCCCTGACGCCCGCCACGTTCCTGATCCGAAGGCTGGCCCGGCCGGCTGACCTGCAAGTCTTGATGGCCGCGCAGGTCTCGATCGCGAACGGCTGTCTGCTTGTCGCCTATTCGCTGGTTGGCTGGCTTGACGCCCAGTTTGCCCTGGGGCCTACCTTCCTTGTCCTGTCGGGGCTGACAGCGCTTTGTGCACTCGCCTTCATCTGGCTTTGGCCGACG
Source organism: Gemmobacter aquaticus (assembly GCF_007859075.1). GTDB lineage: Bacteria > Pseudomonadota > Alphaproteobacteria > Rhodobacterales > Rhodobacteraceae > Gemmobacter > Gemmobacter aquaticus. The sequence goes on along the minus strand of NZ_VOAK01000023.1, from coordinate 143,092 downwards.
ACCTACGCGCCCGAGTGATTGGACCCGGCCCGTTCGAGGCCGACTAGAAGTCCAACCCCAGATCGACCACCGGTGCCGAATGCGTCAGTGCTCCGACCGAGATGTAATCGACACCGGTTGCCGCCACTTCGGCGATGCGGGGCAGGGACATGTTCCCCGATGCCTCAAGCACCAGACGGCCGGCGTTTATCGCCACCGCCTTGACCAGTTGGGGGGTGGTCATATTGTCGAGCAACACCACGTCGGCGACACCGATCTCCAGCACCTCGGCCAGTTGATCCAGCCGGTCGACCTCGATCTCGACCCGCATCATGTGTGACCGTGCGGCGCGCGCAGCCTCAAGCACAGGGCGCACGCCACCGGCGGCGGCGATGTGGTTGTCCTTGATCAGGATTGCGTCCGACAGGCCGTAGCGATGGTTTGCGCCTCCGCCGTGGCGAACGGCCTCTTTCTCAAGCACGCGCAGGCCGGGCGTGGTCTTGCGGGTGCAGGTGATACGCGCCTTTGTGCCGCGCGTCTCGGCGACAAAGGCGGCGGTCAAGGTGGCCACACCCGTCAGACGACCCGCGAAGTTCAGCGCCACCCGTTCACCCATCAGGATGGAGGCAGCCTTGCCCTCGATCCGCATCAGCGTTTCGCCGGGCGCGAAGGGGGCACCATCCTCGACCAGCGTCGTCACCACCAGCGCCGGGTCCACAAGGCGGAAGGCCATCTCGGCCACCCGCATGCCCGATGCAACACCTGGGCGCCGGGCGTTCAGCCGCGCATCATAGGTCAGGCCCTGCGGGATGACGGCGCGCACGGTCGCATCGCCCATGGGGCCCAGATCCTCGACCAATGCGGCGCGCACCACGGGTTCCAGCAGCAGATCGGGCAGCATCAGGCAAGTTCCTTCTGGTCGCGCATCCCCTCGGCCTTCGTCAGGGTCAGAAGGGTTCGGTGGGCCAGCGCGGGGTCGGCCTTGGGATAATCGGCACGGAAATGTCCGCCCCGGCTTTCGTGACGGTCAAGCGCTGCAGCGGTGATCAGGGTCGCGGCGGCAATCATGTTGCGCATCGGGTCGGGCTGCGGTTTGCGGGCAAGCGCCGCAAGACCATCAAGCGCGTTGCGCAGCCCTTCGGCGGTGCGGATCACGCCCACGCAGTCTGTCATAAGCCTGCGCAGATGCGCCACATCGCCGGGATCGACCGGCAGCCCACCGGGGGCAGGGGCCAGTATGACCTCGGGCAGCGGAGATGCCGCGGCCGGTAACTCTGCGGCGATGTCGTCGGCTGCGCGCCGCGCCATGACCAGCGCCTCAAGAAGGCCGTTTGACGCAAGCCGGTTTGCGCCGTGCAAGCCGGTCGAGGCTGCTTCGCCTGCAACCCAAAGTCCGGGCAGCGAACTGCGGCCCAACCCGTCACAGGCAACTCCGCCCATGTGATAGTGGGCGGCGGCGGCGACCGGAATGGGCTGCGTCACCGGGTCGATCCCGGCGCGGGCGCAGGCAGCGGCCACCGCCGGGAAATGCTCGGGCAGCGCGTTGCCGATTGCGGCACGCGTATCCAGCGCCGGGGCGAGCCCCGCCTGCGTCTGGGCAAAGATTGCGCGGGCCACGATGTCGCGCGGGGCAAGTTCGGCATCCGGGTGTTCGGCCAGCATGAAGCGCTCGCCGTTGCGATTGATCAGCACGGCACCCTCGCCGCGCAGCGCCTCGGTCGCGAGGGGGGCCGGGTCCTCGCCGCAGGCGATGGCCGTGGGGTGGAACTGAACGAATTCGGCATCCGCCACCATGGCCCCCGCCCGTGCAGCCAGCCCAAGCGCCTGTCCCATGATGCGGCGCGGGTTGGTTGTCATGGCGTAAAGTCCAGCCGCACCACCAGCCGCCAGAAGGACTGCCGGCGCCATAACCAGAACCGGCGCGGAAGCCACATCAGCGAGCCCCAGCCAGACGCCTGTGACGCGCCCGCCCTGAACCTCCAGCCGGTGTGCCGCGAAACCCTCCAGCACCTGCACCGACGGGGCAACCCGCACCGCCGCCACGAGTGCTGCCATGATCGCCGCACCGGCCTGATCGCCCTTGACCCGCGCAACGCGGGGGTGGCCGTGCGCCGCCTCCCGCGAGAGGGCAAAACTGCCGTCGGCATCGCGGTCAAACGGCACGCCAATATCTGCAAGAGCGGCCACATGATCCGGGGCCAGCCCCGCAACGAGTTCGGCCATCCCGGCATCGACGATGCCTGCCCCGGCCCGGATCGTGTCTTGTGCATGTGCCGCCGCGCTGTCGCCCGAGCCCAAGGCCGCCGCAACACCACCCTGCGCCCAGGCCGACGAGGCGCCCTGTCCCAGCGGTTCGGGCGAGATGACCAGCACCGGGCGCGGCGCAAGCCGCAGAGCGGCAGACAGCGCCGCGATTCCCGCGCCGAGAATGACGATCCGACCGCTATCGACTGCGGTCATGCGGCAGCCCGTGGCCGACGCGAGATCTCGATCATCCGCTCGACCGCCGCGCGGGCGGGGGCGATCAGCTCGGGGTCAACCTCGACCGGCGTGGTCATCGTGTGCAGCGACCACAGCACCTTTTCGAGCGTGATCATCTTCATGTAGGGGCACATGTTGCAGGGCCCCACGAATTCCACCTGCGGATGGGCGTCCGCAATGTTTGAGGCCATCGAGCATTCGGTGACAAGCAGCGCCTTGCTGGGCTGGTTTTGCGTGACAAAGTCGATGATGCCCGCGGTCGAGCCCGAAAAATCTGCCTCGGTCACCACATCGGGCGGGCACTCGGGGTGCGCGATGATCGTGGTGTCGGGCTGGAACTCGCGGAACTCGCGCAGGTCCTGCGCGGTGAAGCGTTCATGCACGATGCAGGCGCCATCCCACCAAACGATGCGCTTCTCGGGCACCTGTTTCGCCACGTTCTGCGCCAGATACTTGTCGGGCGTCATGATGACGGTATCGCCGGGCATGGCGCGCACGATCTGCGCGGCATTGGCCGAGGTACAGCAGATGTCCGAGGCCGCCTTGACCGCGGCCGTCGTGTTCACATAGCTCACGACCGGTGCGCCGGGATACATGGCGCGCATCTCGGCGATGCCTGCAGGCGTGATCGCATCGGCCAGCGAGCAACCGGCCCCCATGTCGGGCATCAGAACGGTCTTTGACGGGCTCAGAACCTTTGAGGTTTCGGCCATGAAATGCACGCCGCACTGGACGATCACCCCGGCCTCGACCTTGGTCGCCTCGATGGCAAGCTGCAGGCTGTCGCCCACCACATCGGCGATGCCATGATAGATGTCGGGCGTCATGTAGTTGTGCGCGAGGATCACCGCGCCGCGCTTGGCCTTCAGCCGGTTGATCGCAATCACATAGGGCGCGTGGCGGGCCCAGTCGGCAAAGGGGATGACGCGGGACATGCGCGCATGAATATCGCGTGTGGCCTCAGCCGCGCTGAGCGATGGCTCAAGATCATAGACCTTCGCCAATTCGGCGCGGATGTCGGGGGTGCTGGTCGGCATGGCAGAACCTGGCGTGACGGCGGACGCGCGAACCTAGGGCGAATGTCTGCGCGGTGCAAGTTATTGGTTTTCACGAATACTCGGGCGTTTGTTGCAATCTTTTGCGGCCTCTCCCGGAGAGTTGCACCATAACCGGTGCCAGAAAACGGTCGATTTTCAGGCGGTTGACGCAGCGAAAAGTGACGCTGCGGCAATGCAGCCCGTGCAGCGCGCGGCGGGCGGGTGTAACCTTGATATGGATGACCTGCGCAATGAGGGTGCGATGTCGAACCGGTTCCTGTTGGCTCTGACGATTGTTCTGGCCGCAAATGTTGCGCCCGCGGTGGCAGAAAGCCCTTTTGATGCCCTCAAGGCGCGGTTCTTCAACCGCCAGACCATGGGCATCGCCAGCTCAAACGGGCGCATAGAATCGCAGACGGTGGATGTGGCCACAAAATATGCGGGCCGGATCGAGGCGGTTATGGTGGCCGAGGGCCAGATCGTCGACCCCGGCGATCCGGTCGCACGGATTGATGACCGCGAAACACAGGCGCAGATGATGGGTGCGCGCGCGGCCGTGATGCGCGCCAAGGCCGTCAAGAGCGTGGCCGAGGCCAGCACGGCACAGGCGCAAAGCGCGCTGTCGGTGGCCGAAACCAATCATGACCGGGTGCAGAAACTGCACGCAGAAGGGCATGCCAGCGATGCGGTGCGCGACGACGCGGTGAACGCCTTTACCTCGGCCAAGGCTGCGTTGCGGATGGCCGAGGCGCAGCTTGATGAAAGCGACGCCCTGATCGCGTCGGCGAATGCCGATCTCGCACGTCTGGAGATCGCGCTTGATGACCTGACGATCCGCGCCCCTGTGCGCGGACGTGTCGCCTATCGGCTACGCGAGCCCGGCGAGGTGCTGGCGGCGGGCGCCCCCATTGTCACGCTGCTTGATCTGTCGGACATCTACATGAACATCTACCTGCAGGCCGCTGATGTCGGGCCGCTGGTCCTGAATGACGAGGCGCGGCTGATCCTTGATCCGATCCCGCAGTTTGTGATCCCCGCCACCGTCACCTTCATCTCGCCCGAGGCGCAGTTTACGCCGAAGTCGGTGGAAACCGCGTCGGAACGTGAGGATCTGGTCTTTCGGGTCAAGCTGCGTGTACCGCCCGAGCTGGTCGAGCGGTTTGAAGACCGGGTTAAAACCGGTGTGCGGGGTCTTGGTTTCGTGCGCACGCTGCCGGGCACTGACTGGCCCGCCGATCTGGCCGTGAAGCTGCCGGAATAGCCCATGCTATATGTGGCCGAGACCCAGGGCATTAGCCATCGCTATGGCCGCGTGACCGCGCTTGATGACGTCAGCCTGCAGATCCCGGCAGGCTGCATGGCGGGTCTGATCGGTCCGGATGGGGTGGGAAAAACGACGCTGCTTGCGCTGATCGCAGGCGTGCGGCGGCTGCAGGGCGGTGCGCTGCAGGTTCTGGACCGCGATATCGCGCTGGCGGCGGAACGTCGGGCCATCGCCCCACGCATCGCCTATATGCCGCAAGGCTTGGGGCGGAACCTTTATCCGACGCTCTCGGTGCGCGAAAACCTCGATTTCTTTGGCCGCCTGTTCGGGCAGAAGGCCGATGAACGGGCCGCGCGAATTGAAATGCTTTTGCATGCAACCGGGCTTGATCCGTTTCCCGATCGCCCCGCAGGCAAGCTTTCGGGCGGTATGAAGCAGAAGCTGAGCCTCTGTTCCGCACTGATCCATGATCCCGACCTGCTGATCCTTGATGAGCCGACCACCGGTGTCGACCCGCTGTCGCGCCGCCAGTTCTGGGAACTGATCGATGCCATCCGCCAGCATTTGCCGGGGATGAGCGTGCTGGTCGCCACCGCCTATATGGAGGAGGCTGACCGCTTTGACTGGCTGGCCGCGATGGACGCAGGCCGGGTGATTGCGACCGGAAGCCCGGCCGACCTGCGCGCCCGGACAGGCGCCGAAACACTGGAGGCGGCCTTTGTGCGCCTGCTTCCCGGTGGGCAGGACGCAGCGCCCGTGATCCTGCCGCCACGGAATGGGACACCTGACGCCGTTCCCGCGATCGAGGCGCGTAACCTGACCAAGCGCTTCAAGGATTTTACCGCCGTTGACGACGTGAGCTTCGTGATCCCTGAAGGCGAGATCTTCGGCTTTCTGGGGTCAAACGGCTGCGGCAAATCGACGACGATGAAGATGCTGACCGGCCTTCTGGACCCGACCGAGGGCGAAACGCGGCTCTTTGGCGAAAGGCTGGGGGCGGCAGACATGCAAAGCCGGATGCGGATCGGCTACATGTCGCAGGGCTTTTCGCTGTATGGCGAGTTGACCGTTCGGCAGAACTTGATGCTGCATGCCCAGCTCTACACCCTCGCCCCGGCGGCCCGCGCGCCCCGCGTGGCCGAGGTCATGGCCGAGTTCGATCTGACCGATGTCGCCGACCAGATGCCCGAAAGCCTGCCGCTTGGTATCCGTCAGCGGCTGCAACTGGCCGTCGCCATCATCCATGAACCGCGCATCCTGATCCTTGATGAGCCGACCTCGGGCGTCGATCCGCTGGCGCGGGACGATTTCTGGCGCAAGCTGATCGTGCTCTCGCGCGAGCGCGGGGTGACCATCTTTATCACCACGCATTTCATGAACGAGGCCGAGCGCTGCGACCGCATCTCGCTCATGCATGCCGGTCGGGTGCTTGAGGTAGGGGCGCCGGCCGAGATCGTGACGCGCCTCGGGACCGCAACGCTGGAAGATGCGTTCATCGCCTGTCTGGAGCGCGAGATTGGCGGCGAGGGCAAGGCGTCTGCCGCAATTGCACTGCCCGCCCCCGTGGCGCCGCCCGGGCCGCTGCGGCAGGCCGTGACCCGCGCGGGTGCCTACGCCTGGCGCGAGACGCTGGAGTTGATGCGCGACCCGATCCGGCTGTTCTTTGCGCTTGTTGGGCCTGTCATCCTGCTTCTGACCATGGGGTACGGCATTTCCTTTGATGTCGACCGGCTCAGCTTTGCGGTCAACGATCAGGATCAGAGCGCCGAAAGCCGCGCACTGATCGATGAGTTCGCGTCGATCCGGCAATTCGCCCAAGGCCCGGATTTCGCCGATCAGACCGAGCTTGCTGCCCGGATGGGTCGCGGCGCATTGACCGTGGCGCTGGAAATCCCCGACCGCTTTGGTCACGACCTGCGCCGCGGCGACCGGCCAGAGGTCTCGCTCTGGATCGATGGCGCGATGCCCTTCCGCGCCGAAACCGCGCGCGGCTATGCGCTTGGTGTGGTCGAAAGCTTTGGCCGGCGGACCCTGCGCGAGGCAGGCATTGCGCAGAACCAGCAGCTTACGGTCGAGACGCGCTTCCTGTTCAATCAGGCGTTCCTTTCGGCCAATGCGATGGTGCCGTCGATCATCATGCTTATCCTGATGCTGATCCCCGCCATCATGTCGGCGGTCAGCGTCGTGCGCGAGAAAGAGACTGGCACCATCGCCAATTTCCGCTCGACCCCGGTGGGGCGGGCGGAGTTTCTGCTGGGCAAGCAGTTGCCCTATGTGGTCATCGCCTGGATCAGCTTCTGGGTGCTTCTGGCGCTTGGTCACTGGCTGTTTGCCGTGCCCTTCACCGGCAGCCTGTTGGCGTTGGCCGCCATTTCGGCCCTCTATGTCGTGGCGGCGACCGGGTTCGGCCAGTTGATGTCATCCTTCACGCAGACCCAGGTGTCAGCCGTGTTCGCCACCGCGATCATCACCATCATCCCGACGATCAACTTCTCGGGTCTGATCGTGCCGGTATCGTCTCTGGCACCGGCCGGGAGGCTGGTGGGACAGGCCTTCCCCGGCGCCTGGTATCAACCCGCCTCGGTCGGCAGCTTCGTCAAGGGTTTCGGCTGGGCCGAGCTATGGCCCAACGCGCTGGCCCTTGCCCTGTTCTGCCTTGCCTATCTGGTCTTCTCGGTGCTTGCCCTGCGCAAGCAGGAGGCGTGATGCGATGTGTCAGAGCCTGAAGAACATCCTGCGTCTGACGATCAAGGAGCTGCGCGCGATCCGTGTGGACCGGGTCATGGTGGTGCTGATCCTCTATGTCTTTACCGTCTCGACCTGGATGGTCTCGGACGCTGCGAAAACCGATATCGAAAACCTGTCGGTCGCCGTGGTTGACGAGGATCACAGCCAGCTTTCGGCCCGTCTGGCAGATGCGATCCAGCCCCCGCTCTTCACCCCGCCCGCGCAGTTGACGGCGACCGAGGCCGCCGTGGCTCAGTCACGGGGCGATCAGGTGCTGGTCCTGTCAATCCCGCCGAAGTTCGAGGAATCGCTCCGGCGAGGCGATCCGGCGACGCTGATGATCCTGATTGACGCCACGGCGGTCGCGCAGGCCGGAAACGGTGCAAGCTTCCTGCGGCAGGTTCTGGTGCAGACGGTGTCGGACTACCTTTCCCCCGGCGCGGCGCAGGTCGCGATGATCAATGTGGTGCAACGCAACCTATACAACGAAAACCTGACCGGCGCGTGGTTCACCGCGGTGATGCAGCTGATGAACTCGGTCACCATCCTCACGCTGATCCTGTCGGGCTCTTCCATGATCCGCGAACGCGAGCATGGCACCATCGAGCATGTGCTGGTCATGCCTGTTCATCCGCATGAGATCGTGGTGTCAAAGGTGCTGGCAACGGGGCTTGTAATCCTTGTGGCCTCTGTTCTCAGTCTGGAGTTGGTAATCCGGCTGGGCATGGGGGTGCCCGTCGATGGATCGCTTGCGCTCTATGCAACGGGGGCCGCGGTCTATATCGCCGCAGTCGCGAGCATCGGATTGCTGCTTGCGTCGTTCACCCAGAACATGGGCCAGTTCGGGCTGCTGGTCATTCCGGTGATCATCGTCATCATCCTGCTGTCGGGCGGCATGACACCGCTGGAGTCGATGCCTGACTGGTTGCAGATCGCCATGCGGACGATCAGCCCGGCCCCGCATTTCGTAAGTTTCGCGCAGTCGGTGCTCTATCGGGGCGCGGGGCCGGGCCTTGTGCTCGGGGAACTGGCTGCCATGGCTGTCATGGCGGGCGTCGCGCTGACGGTCGTGCTCAGGCGGTTCCGCAAGGTTCTTGCGGGGTAGGGGGCTATCGCCCCGTAAGCCGGTTCGCAAACGCAGCCAGACGAGAACTGCGCTGCCCGCCGCTTGCGCGTTCGCGCCGGTCGGCGAGGTGATACAGGCGATACATCGCATGCACGCCCAGCCAGCGCAGCGGCTCGGGTTCCCACTTGCGCGGGCGGCGGTTGACCCAGGGTAGGTCCGTGCGTTCGGTCTGCCGTTCCAGCACCAGATCCGCCAGCGTCCGCCCCGCGAAGTTCGAGGTGGAGACCCCGATCCCCACATAGCCCCCGGCCCAGCCAATGCCGGTCTTCGGGTCAAGTCCCGCCGTCGCGCACCAATCGCGCGGCACGCCCAACACGCCGCACCACGCGTGATCCAGGCGGAGGCCGCGCGTCTGCGGCAGCATCCGGTGCAGGATTTCGGTCAGTTGCCGTATCGTCTCGGGCTGGGTCTGGCCGCGCACATCGGTCGCCGAACCAAAGCGATAAGGCACCCCGCGCCCGCCCATGGCGATCCGCCCTTCGCGCGTGCGTTGGGCGTAGCAATAGGCGTGCGAGGCGTCGCCCAGAAGTTCGGCCCCTTGCCACCCGATCTCGTCCCACAGGGACTGCGGCAGCGGCTCGGTCACGACAATGGCGCTGTTCATCGGCAACCATTCCCGCTCGTTGCCAGGAATGCCGTGGGTGAAACCTTCGGTCGCGCGGATGATCCGACGCGCCCGGACCGTTCCTCGATCTGTGGTGACAACACCCTTGGCGATGCCCGTGACCTTGGTCTGTTCAAAGATCGAAACGCCAAGCCGTTCGACCACGCTGGCCAGTCCGCGCACCAGCTTGGCCGGCTGGACGCGCGCAACGCCATGCGTGACCAAGGCGCCTTGCGTATTTGCGATACGAATGCGGGACAGCGCCTCGGGCCCTTCGATCAGGGTTGCGCGATCCGCGCCGATACCCCAGGCCCGCTCCTCGGCCAGCGCCGCGCGCATCCGCTGCATCTGGGCAGGTGAACAGGCATAGGTCAGGCAATCGGTGCGATGGATGTCGGCCTCGATCCCCTCGGTCTCGCAGACCCGGATCACCTCATCCACCGTCTCGCGCAGCTGGCGCTCAAAGGAGATGACGCCCTCTCGCGTCCCGTTTGACAGGTATTTGTCCCGGCTCCAGGTGAAGTCGCCCGAAAGCCAGCCACCATTGCGCCCCGAGGCACCAAAGCCCGCAAACTCCCGCTCAATGACCGCGATCGACAGCGAGGGCTCGGCCTGCTTCAGGTAGTAGGCGGTCCAGAGACCTGTGAACCCCGCACCTACGATGCAGACATCAACGGTGGTATCCCCGGCCAAGGGCCTGCGCGGTGTGGGAAGGCCCCCCATATCGGCATGCCAGAAGGAGACCTCGCCGTTCTTGATTGCGTTCATGCCCTGCCTCTGCGTCGCGTTCCACGCAGTGTTAGGCTCCGGAGATCGGGGTGACAAGGGTGGCTGCCCCCGGCGGGCGCGGGCAGCGTCGGTTGGCTCAGGCGCCCTCGGCAATCAGCGTAAGCCCAAGTTCGGCCAGCGCATCCTGTGGGCTCTCTGCGAGGCTGGCTGCCAGCCGGTCGGGTGTTGCGGTTGCGCCGATCAGGATGGCAGCCTGCGCGCGCGCAGCCGCCTCAAGATCAGCCCCCCAAGCGGGCTCGGAGAGCGCAGCGGTTGCGGCCTCGGCAAACCCCGTCGGCACGGTGGCCGAGGCAACGGCATAGAGGTTGCCCTCTGCATCCCGCCAGATCGGTTGGCCGTAGGTCATCGCATCATCCGGACCAAGGCCGAGGCACAATGCCAGCTGGTTCGCATCCGCAATCATATGCGCGGGACAGGCGATCGTGACCCTCATGCTGCCACCCCGCCGCGGGCTGCGGCCCAACCTTCGGCCAGGATCAACTCCTCTGCCGTCAACAGGCGGTTGATCGCGAGCAGGCCATAGAGCGCGCCGTTGAAAAACCGCATCGTTCCGCCGCGCGCGCCGATGAATATCGGGTAGCTGCCGAATTCTCCGCTGCCCTGATCTACACTGCTCGATCCGACCTGTACCCCGTTTCGTCGAATGATCGCCGTGTCGGTTCCGACCTTGCCCTGACCGGTGATCACCACCCGCGAGCCGGGCAGCGTTGTCGAAGCCCTGCCGGGTGCCGAGCCACCACTGCCGCGCGAGGCGAAGCCTACCGTATTGCTGGACGCATCGTAGGTCGCGGCCAGAACCCACGTGCCCGCGTTCCCCGGCGGGTTCGCGGACTGGCCGGCCAGATCCTCCAGATTGACACTCTGGTTGCGGGCCAGGGCGGCGATTACGGTCACAGCATCGCTTCCCCAAGCAAAGGAGGGGGTGGAAAGCCAGTCGTCCACGCCATCGAGCTGCAGATAGTGCCGCCCGCCCGCATCCTGTTGCAGCGTTGGTCGCGCCGCCGACGTACCTTGGGCAAAGTCATGCCCCATCCCGCTCAGATCGCTGATCAGACCGACGGGCTGTCCGGCGGCTGTGGCGGGTACAGTTCCGGCCGCGTCCTGCCAGACCCCGGCGATGCGACCCGGATCAAGCCAGAACCCGTTTGCCCCGCCCCTGAACAGCGCGGCCGGCGACCACGACGGCCCGCGCAGGGCCGCCCCGCTTAGCGCAAGGCCCATCTCCAGCATCAGATCCACCCCGTCAGGCCGGTGGCCGTGGTGCCGGTGGCAAGGATGCGCGTCGCCAGCAGCGGATAGGTGCCCGCAGGCAGCGCGGCTGTCGACTGCGAGAGGCCGTCGCTATTGATCCAGGCCAGCGTCCCCCCCACGGCGAGCGTGATCGCCCGGATCGGCGTGGCAAGGTTGGTGCCATCAGACGGCGTGACATTGATCGAGCCGATGGCCGGGCCATTCAGCGGTCGCGCCATGGATTTGAACGGATCGGGCATGGTCATCTCCTGTGGTTCCGTCGCGGCCACCCTCTGGGCCGAACACGAGGGGCACCATGGCGGCAAGTGGTAAGGAGGGGATGAGCGCACCGTTCGTGCATCCCTGTGGTTGTGCAACTACAGGTCGTGTGAGATGCCCATTGATTTCTCTTCTACTTGCGGTGATACCGGCAGTAAGGTGCAGTAAGGATCCCCGTTCGCAGTGCGGCGACATCCTCGGGGAAAACTGATGTGCCCTTGCGAGTAGATCGTCACAACTCTGTACGGAACGGATCGCGTGAATTTCTCTGACTTTGACACAAGGCGCATCGAGAACTATTCGGCCAGTCGGATTGGCCAGTCCACCGACACATATGTGATCGGCCGGAACACCGATGTTGTGCTTTGTGGGGCCGCAGAGCAGGTCACAGAGATCCTAAATAGGTACGCATTTCGATATTCTCCAAATCTGTTTCTTCACCTTTATCGAATGTATGTCGAGCAAGCGCAAAAGATCGTCCGCCGTGTGAATCCACTGGCTGAATTTTGCGTCTATCCAGGCGATCTCAGATCCGATCTTCCTGTTCCAGTCTTGACAAAGTCCAGAAAGATATCGACTTCAAGCCGCTGTACCTTGCTGCCTTTGAATTACCAGCGGCACTGGGGAGATGTTCTTTCGGTAGATGATATTGATATTCCCTTCTCGCAAAAGGATGACAAGCTGATATGGCGCGGGACAACAACTGGCAAGTTCATGCCAAATGGATCGCCTGAGCCATATTCGAGCCGTGCCTATATCTATGCGGCGAGTGGGAAAAATCAGAATATCGATATCGGTTTCAGTGAAATCGTTCAGATTGATGAGAGCTGGCCAGTCATCTCACTGCTGAAGGCGAACCGAAAAGGCGCGATGACGATCGGGCAGCAACTTCGATCCAAGTACTTGCTTTCATTGGAAGGAAACGACGTTGCGAGCGGGCTGAAGTGGATGCTATTTTCGAATTCCGTCGTGATCATGCCGCGTCCGACGTGCGAGTCTTGGGCCTGCGAAAGCATGCTTGTGCCATTTGTGCATTTTGTTCCGGTCGCCCATGATCTTTCGGACCTGAGCGAAGTATATGAATGGTGCACGACGCATCCGCGTGAGTGCGAAGAGATTGCCATGAATGGACGGTCATTCATACAGAACTTCCTGGATCCCGCCAAGGAATCGATGATCTGTGATGCGGTGGTTTCGGAGTACCTGAGGACGTGTGAGTTCTCTGTAGATCAGGCAGAGCTTCGGCCGATCGCTATTGATCCCGTATCTGTCCGGCGTCGTGCGCAAGAGCGTGCGGCAAATGGCGAGTATGCCGTGGCAGAGATGATCTTGGGGTTAGGCTCAAAGAGGTTTCCCGATTGGAAGGATGAATATGGAGATCCGATCTTTCAAAAGGATCTGATCAAGACCCTGCTGAATCAGGGCCGGGTTGAGGATGCTCTCGCCCATGTTCCGAATGACCCTTCAGATAATATGCCCGGCTGGCACAAAATTCTGTTTGCCAGGGCATTTGAGAATATGAATCGAAGTGCCGAGGCTTTGCCATATTGGATCGGATTTCTCGAAACCCATCCAAATCATGTCGAGGCGCAGGATGCCGTCAGACGCCTGACCGTCTCAGTCTGAGCTCATGTCTCTTGCTTCAACGTGCAGTCATGCTCCGAGAGGGCGACGGGGAGTCGCTTATCGTTCCGCACAATTTTTAATCAACTCGACCAGAGATTGATATTTACTTCTGCCGCAGCGCGGCATCGTGCTTGCATTACTCGCCTTAAAGGTTAATGGTTCGAGCACGGTGACGCGCCGAGTCTCCAGTCAAAGCCTCGAGGATTCTACGTATGCGGTATGTTCCGCCCTTTTCATCCCTCAATCAGAGTCTGGTCTTCAGCAGCGAGCAGGATGGCCCGTGGGTCAGGATGCCGTATGAGGAGTTCGAAAACCTGCTGCGCAGGCTGCTGCATGCCATCGAGATAGACGAGGAGTGGTATCGCCGCGCCTATCCCGATGTTGATCAGGCGATTCGCGATGGCGCGGTGAAAAGCGCGCGCGACCATTTTCTGAACAGTGGCTACTTCGAGGGGCGACTGCCAAGCGAGGTCAAGGTGGATGAGGCCTGGTATCTCGCCACTTACCCCGACATTGCCGAGGCTGTCCGCGCAGGCAGCGTGCCCTCGGCGCGGCAGCATTTCCTGTCTTTCGGTTACGCCGAGGGGCGGCTCCCCTCTCCGTGACAAACATCTGAAATCTCGTTTTCCATCAATGCCTTGAGGACATCATGATTCCTTCCTTTGATCACGGTGTGGTTGTCGTCGGCGATGTCATGCTCGACCGCTTTGTCTACGGCACCTCTGGCCGCCTGTCGCCCGAGGCGCCGGTTCCCGTTGTGCGCAAGCGACGTGAGACGATCATGGCCGGCGGCGCCGGGAACGTGGCGCGCAACATCGAGGCGCTTGGTGGGCGGCCAACCCTGTTTGGGCTGGCCGGTCAGGACGCGGCCGGGGATGAACTGGCCCGCGTCATAGGTGCGCCGGCACGTCTGGTGCGCAGCGCAGACTGGCAGACCATCGTGAAGCTGCGCGTCATCGCCCAGCATCAACAGGTGGTCCGCATCGACGAGGAGGAGCCGCGCGCCGCCACCTCGGCCGAAGCGAGCGAACTTCTTGCCGATCTGGCGCAGAGTCTCGGACGTGCGCGGGCCATGATCCTGTCGGATTACGGCAAGGGTGTGCTGACACCCGAGGTCTGCGCGCGCGCGATCACGACGGCACATGAGGCCGGGGCGCTTTGCATCGTTGATCCCAAGGGGCGCGACTATTCCCGCTATGCCGGGGCGCATTATGTCACCCCAAACGCATCCGAACTGGCCGAGGTCACGGGCATGCCGACGGGCACCGATGCTGAGGTGGAAGCCGCGGCGCGGGCGCTGCTGGCCCGTGTTTCCGTCGGCGCCGTCATCGCCACCCGCAGTGAAAAAGGCATGATGCTGATCCCGCGCGACGGAGCGGTGATCGCCTCGCCCGCCACAGCGCAAGAGGTATTCGACGTTTCGGGTGCGGGCGACACGGTGATCGCCACCCTCGCGCTCGCGCTAGCCGCAGGTCGACCGGTGGCCGAGGCGATGCAACTCGCCAACCTTGCTGCGGGAATCGTGGTGGCCAAGCTTGGTACGGCGGTCTGCTCTTTCGCCGAACTTGAACATGCGATGCGCGTCGAGGCCGGCGGTAATGGTGTGCTGAGCCACGCAGCGGCAGCCCGTATCCTGCACGAATGGCAGTCAGAAGGGTTGCGCGTGGGATTCGCCAACGGCTGCTTCGACATTCTGCACGCAGGTCACGTCAAGCTTCTGCGCGAGGCGCGCCGTCATTGCGACCGGCTGATCGTGGCGCTGAACGATGACGCAAGCGTGGCCCGGCTGAAAGGCCCGACGCGGCCGATCAATTCCCTGGCCGATCGCGCCGCGGTGATCGCGGGCCTCGACAGCGTTGATGCGGTCACCTGGTTTGGCGAGGACACGCCGCTGGAACTGATCCTCAAGCTGCGTCCTGACCGGTTGTTCAAGGGCTCCGACTACACCGTCGATCAGGTGGTGGGCGCGCGGGAAATCCGGGCGTGGGACGGACAGACCATCCTTCTCGATCTCTTGCCGGGCCGGTCCACCACCAGCATCGTCACGCGAGCGGGCAGTTCGGCGCAGGCCTGATGGAGATGAAGTCGCTGCGGCCCGCGCTGTTTCTCGACCGGGACGGGGTGCTGAACCACGACCACGGCTATGTCGGCTCGCCAGACCGCTTTGACTGGATCGACGGGGCGCCGCAAGCGATCCGTCGGGCCAATGATGCGGGCTATCTGGTGTTCGTTGTGACCAACCAATCCGGCGTTGCCCGCGGGTTTTTCGATGAGGCCGCGTTCCACGGGCTGATGGATCATATCCGTCGGGACCTTGATGCACGCAGCGGTGGGCGCATTGATGACATCCGGCATTGCCCATGGCTGCCGGACGCCCCTTTGCCGCAATGGCGGCGCGACAGCGACTGGCGCAAACCTGCAGCCGGCATGCTCATAGACCTGATGCAGACCTGGCCCGTCGATGCGGCACGCAGCCTGATGGTGGGCGATCGCGAAAGCGACATGCAGGCGGCGCGGGCGGCAGGTGTTGCCGGGCACCTGTTTGCGGGTGGCAACCTCGAGACCTTTCTCACCCCTCTCTTGCAGCAGGAATTCCAGATATGAGCGTTTCCGAACTTCGGGCCGAATACGAAGTGTTGCGAGGCTGGCTGTTCAATCAGGCGCTGCCGCTTTGGGCAGGGCGGGGCACAGACCGGGCAACCGGCGGCTTTTTCGAAAAACTCTCTCCCCAGGGTCTTCCGCTGGATGAGCCGCGTCGCGCGCGGGTGACGGCCCGCCAGATCTTTGCCTTTGCGACAGCCGGACGACTGGGCTGGGCGGATGTCGCCGATGCGATGGTTGACTATGGCCTTGCCAACCTCTTTCGCCATCACCTCTTGCCCGAAGGCATCGTCATTCCGACAGTTGCTGCCGATGGCACTGTGCTGCGGCGTGATTTCGACCTCTACGACCATGCGTTTGTTCTTTTCGCGCTGGCTGCGGTAGCCGGAGGGCGGGCTGGGGATCCCGCGATCGCCGCGCGCGCGGCGATGCTGCGCGATGAGATGACGCATGGGTGGGGGCATCCCGGCCGGGGATTTGAAGAGGCACAACCGCGCAGCCTGCCGCTCAAGGCCAATCCGCATATGCATCTCTTCGAGGCGGCCCTTGCGTGGGAGGGGACCTCGACTGACGCAGGCTGGCGCGCCATGGCCGACATGATCGCCGAGATGTGCCTTGAATGTTTCATCGACCCTGGCACGGGTGCGCAGCGCGAGTACTTTGACGGTGACTGGCAGGCGATTGAGCTTCCGCCGCAGGATGTGGTCGAGCCGGGGCATCAGTTCGAATGGGCTTGGCTGCTTTGTCGTTGGGGCAAGCTGCGCAATCGCCCGGATGCGCTTGCAGCCGCGCGACGCCTGACGGCCATCGGAGAGGAGAAGGGCGTCGATCCGGTGCAGGATCTGGCGGTGAATGAGCTGAATTCCGATCTGTCGCTGCGTGATGGGCTGTTCCGGCTCTGGCCGCAGACCGAGCGACTGAAGGCACATGCCAGCGCCATGGCGATGGCCGACGATCCGGTCGCGCGCGAGGCCGCCGCCGCACGTGCGGCTCGGTCTGCCCGTGGCTTGCGGCGATACTTCGATCACCCTGTGCCGGGATCGTGGTGGGAGCATCTGGGTCTTGACGGACGCCCGCATGACCTGACCGAACCTGCCCGCGCATCAAGCCTCTATCATATCGTTTGCGCCATCGCGGAAACTGCGGTGCAACTCGAACGTGTCGAGTCTGTCGGCCTGACGACGGCTTGAGCGGCTGAGAAGGCAAAAGATGCCCCGGCAGGTTCTGGCCGGGGCATCTTTCGTTTCTGGTGTTCGGTTCAGCCGCTTCAGCCGCCCCGACGCAAGGCGAGGAATCGCTGGCACAGCCGGTGCACGTCAAAGGGTGACAGCGACTGCAGGCAGGCGAGGTTGCGGTGACATTGTTCGGCATGCGCGATGTAGCAGGGCGCGCAGCTCATGTCGCGGCGCAGGGCGACGGCTGACGGCCCAAGCGGCCCCCATTCGTCCGATGATACCAGCGCCGAATGCACAGCGACCGTCGGCACTCCCATGCCTGAGGCGATATGGCTCGGCCCGCTGTTGTTGCCCACAAAGAGTACACTCTCGGCCATGATCCGCGGTACCTCTGCCAGTTTCGAGCGGCCAACCAGATTGAAGACGCCGTCGCGCGCATGCAGCCGGTTCAGGATGTTCGACGCAATATCCGCCTCATCCGGCCCGCCAATCAGGGCGACATTCACACCGTCCTCTTCGATAAGCAGATCAATCAGCCGCGCGAAGTACGCGGGCGACCATTGCCGCAAGGGCGTTCCCGCCGCCGGGTGAATCACCACGTAATCGCGCGCGAAAAGCCCGCCAAACTCGGCGCGAAGAGCGTCGGACAAGGGGGGCAAGCGATCTGCCGCTGTGGCAATGGTTCGCCGCGCCGTGGTAAAGGCCGAACCAATCGCCCCGATCAGGTTCAAGAGATCTGTTGCCACATGGTTGCGCTTGTCGGCCTGGACCGTGTCGCGCTCCCACCCGAGGGCGATATCCAGCCAGGGAAACTCGCGGTCATTGTCGAAGCCTGCGGTCAGGGGCGCGCCGCTGATCTGCAGAATGTGCCGTGTGTCGGCATGCTTGCGCAGATCAACCGCCAGATCAAACTGCCGGGCGGTCAGATCGCGTTCCAACGCCGCATAGTCCGCCCGTGTCAGCTTCTTTCGGCCAAGGCCAGAGCGTGCATCGAAGAATTCGAACGGGATCAACTCGTCGATGGCGTCTTCCATGCTGGCGATGCCCATGGCGGACCGCCCGACAAGGGCGCTCAGATGGGCTTTGGGAAACTGCGCCTTCAACTGGCGGATCGCCGGCAGCGCCGTGACCAGATCGCCGATGTGGTCAAGCTTCACCACAAGGATGCGCCGGATCTGATCGGTCGCGCCCAGTGGGTGTCCGGGGTAAACCTCGCGCAGCGGCTCTTCCTCGGGGACAAAATCGTCGGCCTCGGTGCTGATCGAAGGGCTGACATAGGGGTCACCCGCAAGGCACAGATCTCCCCATGTCTGCAAAAAGGCGCTGCGATCAAAGTCATCCTTCAGATGCGCGCGGCTTGCGAGTTCATGGTGCAGAAGGCGGGCATGCGGGGTGAAGATCACCGAGCGGCCCGTCGCGCGCAGTCGCAGGCAAAAGTCGATGTCATTGTTGACGACGGCATGTGCCTCATCAAAACCCGCGACGGCATCAAACACCTCGCGCCGCACCATCATGCAGGCGCCAGTCACGCAGGTCAGTTCTCGCTGGCTGAGCGCGAGGCCGAAGTAGCACGGATCATCTGAGGCGGCGAAACGGAAGGCATGGCGGGCCGTGCCGGGCATGGACCGCGACAGGAACATGCCCGCATGCTGCACCTTGCCATCCGGGTAAAGCAGTTGGGCGCCAACGACGCCCACCTCGGGACGCGCGGCCTCGGCCATCAGCACATCCAGCCAGTCGTCGTGCAGCACCTCGACGTCGTCGTTCAGAAACAGCAGGTAATCCCCGCTTGCCGCTGCCGCGCCGAGGTTGTTGAGCCGCGACCAGTTGAAGGGCTCATCAACCTCAACGACCAGATCAGCATGCGCGCGGAACCACGTTTTCCATGCGCGCCCCTCCGCGGTGATCTTGCGGCGGCGGATGTTGTCAACGACTACGATCTCAACCTCGGCCCCGCCCGAATTTTTTCGGATGCTTTCGACACAACGCAGGATGTGATCGCGCGCACCGATCGAGGGGATGATGATCGACACTTTGCCGCCTGGGGTTCCAGTCCGCTCAACCCGGTGCAGGAACGGGGCGGCCCCTTGGCGTACGCGACCAAGGCGGCCCTCGACGCGCAGATGGGTCTGCAGGGCCTTGCGCTCAAGCGCCGGAGTTTCGGTGGCGCTGATTTCAAGCATCAAGATTGGCACCTGCCGGATGGCATCCAGACGAGCCGCCTCGGCTGACAGCCGCAGCACAGCCCCATAGTCGCCCAGCCCTGCCAGATCGGGGAGCCTGATCCTCGCCTCGCGCAGCAGGGCGGCAGAGGCCAACCAGGCGCGGCCGATATAGTTCTGCGACATCAGCAGATCCGGCGACCAGCCGGGCTTGTGGAACGCGGCGATTTCGCCGGGCGCCAACGGATCGGGGCGGCGGTCATCGGCATAGACGAACGCGGGTGCGCCTGTTGTGTCGGCCGCAAGCAACGGGCCAAGCAAGCCGTCCGCCGCAAGCACATCGCCCGCCCGCAGCATCAGCATGAACCCTGGGGCATCGGGCGCGGCATGATCCGCCAGCGGCGCAACCCGTCCGGCCAGGTGCGGCAGGTGGCGGGTCAGGTCATCGATCGCGATGCCCTCGGGCGTGCTCAGCCACACCCGCCAATGCGGATAGGCCTGACGATCAAGGCTGCGCAGCGTTGCCTGCACCCGCTCGGCCAGTCGGGGCCGGGCGTCGGCGCGCAAGATGATATCGCAGACCGGCATCGGGCCGCGCGCGGCCAATATGTCGAGCCCGGTCAGCACCTCGGCAAAAGGAACTTTCTGGCGCAGCGCGTTGCGCCCGAGATCGGCGGCATCGCGCGCCACGTCGATGGTAAAGCGGTTCTCCAGCACGCCCGACTTGCGGTCGGTGATGACGATGCGCACCTCGGAGCGGCCATTCTTAAGCACGCGGGCGGGGACGGACAGGGCAAACCCGGCCAGAAGCGTGTCAGGAAAGTCGAAGAAAATCTCGGGCAGTTCCTCGCGCCGGATGCCGATATAGGCGAGGCCGAGCGACGTTCCATCCAGAAACACTTCGATCTGGCGCACGCCTGCGCGCGCTACGGCCCAACCGCTCAGTTTGAAGGCGCCAGTCACCGGGCGCGTCGCATGACCTGCGTCAAGCTGGAAGGTATCGAGCCCCAGCACGATATCCTCAAACGGCGAGACCCGCGCCGAGGGGGGCACGATCATCGCGCTGATCTCGAACGCCCTGCGGGAGCCGTCTTTCAGCGCGGCCATGACCATGAAGCTTGCCGGACCTTCGGGAAGCCCGGCGCGGTGGGTCAGGTCGAATGAAAAGCCCGAGTTTGCCGCGTTGGGCAGGTTCGGATAGGCCCGGCCCACGTCGGGGCGCGGTTGTCCGGTTATGGCCTGCCCGATTTCGGCGCCCCCGTAATGCAGCGACAGGGTATCGATGCCCGCCAGTGCCGCGCTCCAGCCAGAGATCTGGCAGCGGCCCGTGGTATCGACGTCGATCACGTCACAGAAGAACCATGAATCCTCTGGTTGGGCCGGGGCATCGGGTTCCGCGGCTGGCAATGGTGCCTGCGGTTCTGGTACATCGGCGCGCGCGACATCGGGCGCAAGCGTGATCTGACGCACCTGTTGGGGGGTGGTGACCACACGCCGCAAGGTGCCGTCGCGTGCCAGAACCTCGATGGTGATCGTCTCGGCGCGGGCCTGTTCGGCCATTTGCAGGCTGGCGGTCACGAAGAAGCCCGACCGGTCGGCGTTTGGGTAATGCGGGAACAGTTCGGCCACGTCGGGTCGCTGAAGGCCGGGCAACGTGCCCGCGATCTTGCGGCCATTGCCGAAAATCTGGACCGAAATGATCGGCGCCTGCGCCACGGCCCAGCCAGAGATGCAGAGCATGCCCGATCCATCAATCTCGCAGCGTTCGACATGGGTGCGCATGGCCATGCTGGAAGGCGCGAACTCACCCTCGGCACCGCTCAGCGGAAAGCGTTTGACGAAGACCTTGCCAGAGGTTCCGACCGCCATAAGGATGATCTGGCAGGGCCCCTCTGGCAGTTCCCCCCCGGTCAGGACGGCCTCGAACCCGGTGTATTCGGCATGCGGGATCGAGGGGTAGATTTCGGCCACATCGGGGCGATAGCGTCCGACCTTGGCACTGGCGATGCGGCGCCCCTCAAGGATGATCTCGATGCTCTGAAAAGGGTCGGGGCCGATGGCCCAGCCAGAGACCAGACCCGAGCGAATCCGGCGTTTGCCATCCGCGTCCGTCACCACCTCTGTGATCTGGGCAAGATCGATCCAGATCTTTCCCGCAAATCCGGGTTGGGCAGAAACGGATGTCTTTTCAGTGGGCTGTACGGTCATTCGCTGCTATCTGTCGTGTTCTGGCCAAGGTGGGGCGCGCCGCGCGCCAATCCGGAGGCGGATGCTGCAGGGGCAGCATATGCGGTTGCATTAAGGAAGTTAAGCTAAACCATGCGTTGTGTGGCGAAGTCTTCGCCGCCGTCACACGCCCATGAAATCCATCAGCGCGTTGATCTGCGCCCGGTGGTTCGCGGGGCGCATGGTGGCCACGGCACAGAATTCAACCGACGGGCCGGGAAGGGTCTGCACCTCTTCGAAACCGGCGTCCAGCATGCGACGGGCCAGCGAGGCCTGGGTAAAGCCGGTCCGGTGCGCCATGTAGTGATTGCCAGCGCTGATGGACCGTCTGTGGCCAAAGATCACATCCAGCGCCGAGATCGGTCCCGAAGGGGAATGGTAGAGCGGCCGCTCCAGATCGCCCTCGTCAAACGCCTGCATCACCCCTGCAAGGTCGGGCACCCGCACGATGGCCGCGCCATCGGGGCGCAGGATACGGGCGAACTCTTGCAGCACGCGGGGCACGTCATGGTCAAAGAAATGCTCGACCACATGCGAGCAATAAATCAGGTCGGCCGACCCATCCGGTATGGCCTGCGAAAGATCGGTCAGGTCTGAGAGGATGTCAGGCCGGCAGCCCGGATCCAGATCCACGCGCACCTCACGCCAGCCGGTAAAGGCCGAGGGGTCGGGCAGCAGGTCAAACAGGCGCCGTGGGCCGGAGCCCAGATTATACAGCGTCGGTGCGGTCATGGATATGTCCTCGGCCATCGGCGTCAGGTCTCTTTCACGCCCAGTTGGGCTGATCAGCGTGCCCGCGCAACCCCGCCCGTCGCGGGGCCGGGTCACGGTGATCCAGCGCCAAGGCACGATAGGGCAGGCTGTCGACAGAAAACAGCGGGTGATACTGCGGATCGTTCAGGATGGGCGCGCGCCATGCCGTCCGAAGACAAGCGATCTCGCGTTGGCGGCGATGATCCGCCGGCGTGCCGATCTCGCGGCCCCGGCTGACCGATTCAAAATGCCGGATCATCGCATGGGGCGTAAAGACCACGCGATAACCGGCATGGCGCAGGCGCAGGCAATAGTCGACGTCGTTGAAGTTTACCGCAAACCGGTGGGTATCAAAGCCGCCCATGTCCTCGAACAGCGTGCGGCGGGTCAGCAGCAGGGCGCCGGTCACCGCCGCAGGCTCGGATGCGACGCGCAGCAGTTCGGCATAACCGGGATCACCCGCCATCCGATCCTCGAACGCATGGACCGCACCATGCCAGGGGCCGAGAACCACGCCCCCGTGCTGGATGATGTCGGATGCACGCAGCATCAGCGGCCCCGCCGCCCCGACGGACGGGCAGGCCAGACGGCTGCAAAGCTCAGTCAGAACGCCCGGCTGCGGGAATGCCACATCGTTGTTCATGAAGCACAACTGGGCGTGACGGGCATGCTCGACAGCAAGGTTGTTGATCAGCGAGAAGTTGAAGCCGTCGCTGTATTCAAGGATGCGGATGCCGCGATCCTCAAGCTCGTTCAGCACCTCGAGACTCTCTGGGCTGTCCGACCCATTGTCGACAACGATAACATCGAGATCGAAGCCCGGGTTTGCCTCGATCAGCCCGCCGACAGCCGCCTTGAGCAATTTTCCCTGATTGCGAGTGGGAACGATCACGCTGACCGCGCGCTCGGCAATCGGGCGTTGCAAGTGGAGTGCGGGGAAGATCGCGCCCTTGCGTGCCGATGCCGAGATCCGGGTCGTGGCAAGCAGCAGTCCGGGGCGATGCAGCGCCGTCTGCAGCGTTCGCATCCGAGCCTCGGCTGAGGCCTGCAAGGCGCCTTCACCGACGACCCCGCCGGGATGGGGAAGGTGCCACAGTTTGCCATAGTCAGGCACAGTGCCATCAGGGGACAGCCAGCGCAGCAGCAGGTCAATCAGCGACGCCGCTTCACCCGTACCGGGGGCATTTAGCGCGGCTTCAGGTAAGGCAAAGCAGAGGGCAGCGTGGCCTTGTTCCAGCAGGCGCTCCCAGTCAAAGGCCGAAAAGAGCAAGGGCCAGATCATCCCGTCGGACTGCTCGACAGCCAGATCGCAGAACACCGCCCGCGCCGATGCCAGATCCACGCCTTGAAGCCGGGTTTCAAATCCGGGCAGGGGGCGGATGTCTTGGTGGTGGCACAGAACCCAGCCCGTATTGGCCAGCCGGTGCCAAGACCCATCCGCACCGATCAGGCCCTCTGGACGCACGGCCTCGACCACCGAAATCTCGGGGTAAAGCCCCGCATAGGCCGCAAGCGGCATCGACGAGCCCAGCAAACGATCGAGCATCAGATCGCCGCGTCGCGCCTCGGCAGGGGTGCAGCCCGGCGCTGTCACAAGCCCTTGGTGCAGCGCGCTTGGCCAGGCGATGATATCAACTGGGCTTCCAGCCAGAACCGCTCCGGTCGAGGTTTCCAGATGCAGTCGGTGGAACCGGCCATCCGCAAGCCGAGGATCGATGTGCAGATCAAAGGCTGCTGCCTTGCCCAAAGGGTCTTGCGGATTGCCGATGTGCTGCCAGCGGGTGATCCGGCAGCGCCCGACGATATCTTCGCCTTCCATCGCAACGATCTCATAGGCGGGCAGTTCGGTCACGCCGTTCTCGATGGTGCCGCTGATGGTCAACCCATAGCCATAGTCCAGCGTGCCGGGTACCATCAGCGTCTGTGGTGCATCATGGCGCAGGTCGGACAGGCGGCCTTCGGCGATCACGTGGCTTGTGTTCAGCACCTCAAGCCGCAGAACGTCCCGGTCGTCCAACGCGGCGGGGTTCAGGCTGAAATGAAAGCCATGGTGATGATACCCCAGACCTTCCGCGTCGCTCTCGCGATCGGCCAGCGTTGCGCCCAGAAAGCGGCCATTTGCATACAATCCGACATGCCAGTGCCGGTCAGGCTGCCCTTCCAGCACCACAAAGCCCCGCAAGAGGCCGGGTGCGGCAAAGGCGCAATCAGACTGAAAGGGCATGACTCTCGTCCTCTTGAGCCTCGGAAGCGACGAACCTGAGCACGGCGGTCTCGAGTTTGGCCAGATCGGTTGATGTCGCATCGCGCAGTGCGATCTCGACAAGCGGGCGACCCTCTCGTCCATCCAGGATCAGCATGGTTTCCGTCGCTTCGTCGAATCGCGCCAGCAGGTTGTGGCCGGGATACAGCGCAACGCCCGATGCGTGCAACTGCAGGCGAGGGACGATCCGCAGGCGCCGGAACCGATGGTTCACGACGATTGCATGAATGCCCCCTTGGCAGGGAAGAACGACCGGATTGCCGTTTCCCGAGGGCAACAGGACCCGCCCACCCGCAACTGGCCGGGGGCAATGCTCGTCGATGGGGTTCAGAGGACGGTCGGGCCCAAGTTCGGCAAGGATCCGGCGCCTTGCAGCCGCAAGCGGGTCAAGGGCCACGAATCCCTGATAGAGATCGGCGTAATGCGGGAACCGTTGCTGCAGGCGGCGAAAATTGGCAGAGGTCAGGCGCTGTTTCGTCGCGCCATAGGTGACAGAGCCGACATGGCCCACAAAGCAGTCCGTCGCGGCGACATGCCGCCAGCCGCGCAGGGACGCGCGCAGGCAAAAGTCGACCTCTTCGTAATATCCGCTTTCGTAGATGCCTGAGAGTGGCCCCACCGCGCGCAGGCATTCGTGTGAGATCAGCATGGCAAATCCGTTGCCACTGGGCACGTCTATGGCGCAGCCGGAGTTGTGGCAATCGGCCGCCTGCGCCAGAATCTCGCAGACGTCGGGTGCAGGCATATGTGCGGGCTTGCCTGGCCCAAGCAGGCAAAAGCTGCCCGCGTTATTCGAAAGCGGTGTCACGGTGCCCACATCGGCCTCGCGCAAGTGGTGCAGCATCCGCGCAAATGTGCCTGCCGGCACCCAAACGTCGGAATTGAGCAGCAGAACGGGCCCTGCGCCGATGTGCCGAAGCCCCAGATTGACCGCGGCGGTGAAGCCTAGCCCACCGCCACTCCGGATCAGGGTCACGTCGGCTCGTGCGGCGGCACAATCCAGCATCTCCATTGTCGCGGCCTGCGTGGAGCCGTCATCGACAATCACGAGCTGCCCCCCGTCAAGCCGCGACAGCTCATCAAGGGTTGAGCGCAAGCAGTCAGCCAGCACCTGGCCACCGTCCTTGACCGGCATCAGGATCGTCAACCGCGCGGCCGGAAGGTCAGGATTCATTGTCAGCGGCGCTACGGGACCAACCGCCGCGATCTCAACGCATTGTTCTTGCTGGTTCAGGCGCAGAGTTACTTGTCGCGCTGCACATTCCGGACGGGCGATCAGACAGTCGACCGCAAAGACCCCGCGCGCTTTGTCCTGTCCAAGAGGCAGCACCTGATCCTGCGGGCCGGTTCCGTCCAGCGCCAACGCATCGCTGCGGCCATGAACCAGCGTCAGACGGACTGTCAGCGGCAGATCATGCCGCAGGACAAGTGGCAGGCGCGCGGTATCAATCAAGCCGAGCGCTGTCTGGCGTTCAGCATTGCTGGCAAACGGGCTCGCCAGCAGTGCGACCGCGATATCGTGATGATGTGGCGCTGGTGGCGACTCTTCGGCCAGTCTGCAAAAGAGCGCCATGGCGCGCGGGTCGGCCGGATCGAGCCTGTGGGCGTGTTCAGCATCCGCAGCGGCCTCGGCTCTGGCGCCGATCCTCTGCAACAGCGCAGCCCGTTCGACAAAGCTGCTCGCTGCGGCTTCGGGCGTCGCGTGAAGGGCGGCCTGAAGCGCAAGAAGCCGGTCAATGATGGAAAACTCGGGGCCGGGCATCTGCGATCAGGACTGCGACTCGGTCATGCGGTGTCTGGCACCACGTAATGACAGCCGCCCGATGCACCCGGGCGGCTGCGTGTTCTGACTGGCCCGATTACAGGGTCATGTCGTCGTCATTGCCATTGAAGTCCAGACGCTCAACGCCCGAGACCGTGACGAAGCTACCGTCAGAGAAGGTGATGACGGTCTTGGCGCCCGTTGTCTTGATGGTGACGTCGTCAAAGTCGGCGTTGATGCGCACGGTATCGACGCCCGCGCCACCGCTGATGGTGTCGCCACCGCCCGCGATGAACAGGTCGCGTCCTTCGCCACCCGACATCACGTCGGCACCCGCGCCACCGTTCAGCGTGTCATTGCCTTGGCCGCCGTTCAGCGTGTCTGCACCGGCATTGCCCGAAAGCCAGTCATTCCCGGCGCCACCGTTCAATGTGTCGCTGCCTGCCCCGCCGATCAGCGTATCGGCCCCGGCATCGCCGGAAAGCAGATCCTTGCCCGTGCCTCCGTTCAGGGTGTCCTGACCGCTGCCGCCCACCAGGGTGTCATTGCCGCCTTCACCCAGAAGCAGGTCATCGCCCGCGCCGCCGACGGCGCGATCATCGCCCGCGCCAAGCTTGGCCGTATCATCACCCGGGCCACCGCCCACGGTGTTGTCATCTTCGGTGCCGATGACGGTCTTGTCGTCCGAATCTGCCGTGGTGATGGTGATCGTGCCGTTCTTTGCCTGACGGATGACCATGTCGGCATTCGAGTCCGGGGCTTCGCCCGGCCCCACGATCGATACAGAGATATCGCCTTTGGAGGGCAGATTGTCGACGATGTTGTCGATCATGCTGTCGGTCAAGCCAAGCCGGTCTAGACCTCGCTCCACCTGCTTGAGATTGCTATACTCGGAAGTTGGCATTGGGGATGTGCTCCTGCAATGTTAATTAATTGTCATTGAACTGGCAAAAAACTGATATCCCACAGAGAATTGGCATATCGGTCAATCGACAGTCAATTCGCATCCCGGATAACAGCGTGTTAAGGTTGCATCAAGTACAATCTAGGGTTTATTTGGCTGTTGAGCGTCATTGCGCAATTGTGTGCCGAATTTGCTTGCGCCTGCAGCATTGGGGCAGGCGGCCGCTTGGTTTTTCACCGAAATGCGTGCGGTCAGCGATGCGCTTCGCTCGGCCTTGATGGCTGGCGAAACATCTGCTCTTGGCCGGTTTACGCGTTATGGTTGTGCGGCGGCCCGACTGTCAATGCAGAAAAGTCGAGCATCTCGTCACGGGTCAGGAAGATCCGCCGGCGCAGCGCTTCATTCCGGCTAAGTAGCCCGCGAAGGCTGTCGGCATTGGGGCGGCGTCCACGGTCTTCGCGCCTGTGCATGGCAGAAAACTCGATAACTGCCAGCAGGCGTAGCGCCAGGAACGACTCGGGCCGGGGAGCAAGATTGGCGGCAACCGTCGCGCCATCCTGCTCGGGGGACATCGGGCGCCATTCAGCCAGGTCACCCTCGGCAGACCGCTGCAGCAGGCCTTCGCTGATCAGCAATCCGGCTGCCTCGGCAAGGCGACCGAGCCCGGCAGCTTGAGCGCGGAGCATCTGTGCGACCTGCTGTTGCAGCTCGGCCGGACGTTCGGGACCGGGCGGTGCCACCTCGTCCGAGAGGCGAAGAAGCGCCCCCTGGGCCGAGGTGCAGAAGGGCAGAAGACGCGTCACCGCCGGGCGATAGCTTCGCTGAAGGCGGCCGTCGGAATCGAAGGCGGGCTGGCGCAGCATCTGGGTCCGCAGATCGACCATGACCATCGGGCCGTCAGCTTGATCAACCACGGTCACGGGCAGGTGGCGGGCAATCTGGTAAAGTTCCGAAGGCACCACCGGGCAGACGCGCAAATGGTGCAGCCGGTCATCCATCGCGCGATCGGGCCAAGACGCAAGTCTCTGTGCAGAAAGCGTTTCACTGCCTGTAATGCCAGGAATATCCAGAAACCAAACGCTCATGCGGGCTCTCCTGCAAGGGCGATCAGCCGGGCCATGGTGTAGAGCGACAGGCGCTGCGCGACCAGAAACCGGGCGACCAATAACCAGTGTTCGCGCGGGATCGCGCTAAAGATCAGCGCATCATCCGGGGCCGGGGTGACAGAAAAGAAATCCGGCAGATCGAACCGTTCGGCCACACCTTCGGGCAGTACGACACGCTCCACCAAGGCGTTGCGAAACACCACTTCGGTCAGCAGGGTGCGTGTCTCAAGGTCCTCGGCCCAGGCCTCCAACGCGCGCACCTTCAGCTCGGCCCCCGGCAAAAGGTTGCCCTGATCGTCAAGAATATAGGATCCCGAATCGCGTTCCCGCATCGGGGCTGCGCGCTCGAGCCCGATCTCGTCACCCTGAGCGGGGTCACGAAAGCGGAAGGGGTATGCTTGCACCAACAGTGGCAGCGAGGCGCGATTCTGGGTGCGTGCATCCGGCATCTCGGCATCGGCGCGCAGACCACGCAGGACGACCAGCTCGGGGTCGCCCAACCCGTCGCGCCGCCACATCACGGGCCACCGCTCTGCAAGGGCCGGGCACTCGGACAAGCTGACGGGCACCATGCGCTCATACAGGGCAGGTCGGTAGGCAAACGGATCAAAAATCCGCAGAGCGGCGCCCGTCGCGTCTTCCCACCGATCAAAAGCGCAGTACATGCTTGTCATCACCTTCCAGTTGTGATCCCTGACGCTAGAGTAGAACGGGATTTCCCATGACGGTTTCCTCTGTAATCCAGAATGCCCGTGGCGGCTATGTCCGGATCTGGCTGCACAGCGTATTCATCACGTTGTTGGCGCTGACACCATTCATTTACATGATGCAGGTCACGGAGCGTGTCTATACCAGCCACAGTTGGGAGACACTGGGGTTCATTTCTGCGCTGATTGCCTTTCTTCTGGTCGTCTGGGGAATGCTGGATCATTACCGGACCAATGCGCTGCAGGCCATCGGATACAGAATCGACCATGAGTTGAGAGAGGGCGTCTTCGATGCCGTCCATCGCGGCGACCGACCCGAGGCGTTTCGTGCCTATGGCGATATCGGCACGTTGCGCGACGGGCTGACAGGCACGCTGATCAAGTCGATGATGGATGCAAGCCTGTCGCCGGTATTCATCGCGGTGCTGTTCATCCTGCATCCGGTCTTCGGTCTGGTTGCGCTGGCCTATATCGCCGTGCTTGCCCTGCTCAGCGCGCGGGCGCGGTCAATCTGGAAATCCGTGCGGGCCGAGTCGCGCGGGCATGAGGATCAGGCCTTTTCCTTCGGCCTCTCGACCGCCACCCGGCGTGAGACGATCCGCGCCATGAACATTCTGCCCGGCGTGCGCCGAGAGTGGGCTGATCTGGAGGATCGGGCATCGGACATCGTCCTGCGCGGTCATGGGCGCGCGGGTATTCTCGACAGCGCGATCAGCGTGCTGCAACAGGCGCAACTGGTCATTCTGGTGGGGACCGGCGCCACGCTCTACCTGCTGGAGCAGGTCTCGGCCACGGCCGGGATGGCAGCCTTTATCGTGATGATGCGCGGGGTGGGGCCAGTCGTCTCGGTCGCGCGGAACTGGTCGGTGCTTTATGAACTGCGCGCTGCGGCCGAGCGGCTGGACGTCGTTCTGGCGGATGCGCCGGCCGAGCCGATGACAGCATTGCCCGCCATGCAGGGCCATGTGTCCTGCGAGAACGTGGTGTTCATGGGGGCGGACGGCAAGGCGGTTCTGTCCGGCATCCGGTTCGAGGTTCCGGCAGGCTCGATTGTCGGCGTGGTCGGGCCAAGCGGCGCGGGGAAATCAACCCTGATGCGGCTTCTGTCGGGCGCTGCGCGTCCGTCATCCGGCACCATCAAGATCGATGGCTTCCCGCTCGAAACCTGGCCCGCTCACCAGCATGGCCCTGCAACCGGCTATCTGCCGCAGGGCATGGACCTTTTGCCCGGTACGATCTGGCAGAACGTCACCCGCTTTGCCGCCTATGACCCGGTTGAGACCGATGCTGTGACCGATGCGCTGCGCATGGCTGGTGCCCTCGATATCGTGCAAGGGCGGGGGCGCGGGCTCGACTTCAGGCTTCAGGACGGTGGAGCCCCGCTGTCTGGCGGGCAGCGGCAGCGTATTGCCCTCGCGCGGGCCTTCTTTCGCATGCCCAAGGTTCTTGTATTGGACGAGCCAAACTCTGCCCTTGATGCCGAGGGGGAAAAGAACCTCGTCTACAGCCTGACAGAGCTGAAGCGCGCCGGATCGACCGTCTTCTTCAGCACGCATAAGGCCAACCTTCTGGGAATATGCGACTATATTCTGGTGATCATGGATGGCTACATGCATTCGTTCAGCACCCGTGATGACATGCTGGGGCGCCTGACCACGGCGGGGAACCCACTGTTGTCGCATGTGGCGGGCACGCCCGAGCGGGTGGGGGCATGACAATGCAGGCCACATCCACCTCACCCGCGCTGGCGACCTGTGACCGCATGCTGCACCGTTCGCTGCGAGCGGCGAATGTCACGATCCTGGTGTGTTTCGGCATCGTTGGTGGCTGGCTGGCCATCGCGCGGCTGGACAGTGCGGTCGTCTCGCAAGGCGTGCTGGAAAACGCCAATACGACGCGGCTGATCCAGCACCTTGAAGGCGGCATTGTGCGCGAGTTCTTCGTGCGCAACGGGCAGCAGGTTGAGGCGGGGGATCTGCTCGTGCGGCTCGATTCCACGGCCAATGCCGCCTCGGCCGAGTTGTTCCGCACGCAGCTTTGGGGCAACCGCGCCCGGCAAGAACGGCTTGAGGCCGAGATGACCTTAACCTCTGATCTGGCCTTTTCGCCGGAATTGCAGGCCCAGATCGCAGCAAATCCGGTCGTCGCGCGCATCGCCGAGAACGAAAGGCGTCACTTCGATCTGCAACGCCGGGAACTCGCACAGGCGCGCGAACTGCTTGAAACCAACATCGCCCAGTCCGAGGCAGAGATTCGTGCCAATGAGGTGCGCCGCGGAATCGCGCTGCGCGAGACGGACCTGGTCCGCGCCGACCTTGAGGACCAGCGCGCGCTTCGCGCCAAGGGCCTGACCGGGCAGGCAAAGGTCACCGCGCTTGAGCAAGAAACGCTGTCGCTGGAAGAACGTGTCGCCCAGTCCGACATCGAGATTTCCCGTATCCGTCAGGCGATTGCAGGCTTCCGCCTGCAGATCGCGCAATTGGAGCAGGAATATCGCCGCCTCGCGGTCGAGACGCTTGAGGATGTGACGCGCGAGATCCGCGCCTTGGAGCGCGATCTCATCGTGACGGACGATTCGCTCAAGCGGGTCGAAATCCGGGCCCCTGTGGCGGGGACGGTGCAGGAAAGCACGCTGGGCACCGTGGGGGCCGTCATCCGTGGCGGCGATACGATCATGAAAATCGCCCCGTCCGAGGACGAGTACATCATCACCGCCCGCGTCTCGCCGAACGATATCGATGGCATCCTTCCGGGCACCGCGGCGATGGTGACCTTCCCGGCGTTCCAGTCGCTGGACCTGCCGCCCGCCGATGGCCAACTTGTGACCCTGTCTCGCGACCGGATCATCGATCCCTACACGCGTGCCGATTATTACGAGGCGCGGGTCCGGCTGGACGAGACGACTCTGCCCGAGGAACAGCGTGCGCGGCTGGTTGCTGGCATGACGGCCTCGGTGATCCTGCCGACGGGACAGCGCACGGCGCTGAATTATCTGGTGGGGCCCTTGTCGCGGCGCCTGCAAAGCGCCATGCGGGAAGAATAGGCTGATCGCGCGACCAGAGAGTTTGAGCCATGTATGAAACCGTGAAGTTGCAGCCGGGCATCCTGACGCTGACCTTTGTTGCTCCCGAAGGCGAGGCCGCCGATGCGATCATCCGGCCAATCGTGCCTGCGGCATCGCGCCATGCCGTCACGCTGATGTTCGAGCCGGGGAACCTGTCGGGCGCATTGACCGAGCCGGGCGAATTCTGCGTGATCCGCTGCGGCCAACCCGCCGTTCTGGGAATCGAGATCTCCACCCCACGGGCAGATGGCAGGCCGCGCGGCGGCATCGACCTGACCTATCTTTCGCAGCGTGGCCCCGATCCCGCCCCCGATACACGACTGGGCGCAGACTATGTCGTTCACCTTTCGGGCTACGGCGACCGCGCGGCCCGCTTTGGCGCGTGGGTCGAGGGCGACACGCCCGATCTGGCGATCGGCGGGCTGATGCTGACGCCGCGCTCTGGCCGCCCCCGGATCATGCTGCAAGACCCGACCAGCGGGCAGATCGCGCCGCCGGGCATGTTTCTGGGCAGCCATGGCGGGTTCCGCCCGCTGTCTGAATTGCGCATGTGGATCGAAGAGCCCGACGGCCGCAACAGGCTGAGCGTTGAGGCCGACTTTGCCGAGGCAGGCCGCGTGCGGGCTGCAGGGACGATGGTCAGCCTGCATGGTGCAGGCCCGGGCGATCGGTTGTTGCGGCTGAATATGGCGTTGACGCCGCTGACAAACGGGGCAGCGGCCACCCCCGCTGGACCTGCGCGTCGAAATGACCGTATCCGCATCTTCCGAAAGACCTGAGCGGTATTGGAAGCCGTTTCATCCCGACCGGGTGTCAGGAAATGCCAGTTCCAATTAACCATCTAGAAATAAACGAAAATATCGGTGTTGTTTCAAGGCTTTCGGCCTCGGAGCACGTGTCGCCCGGTTCTTCATTGCGTGATTCTTGGCTGACATCCGAAGGTCTGGATACGCGTTGGCGCCCCCCTCTTTTGTTTCCGTGCCACCAACGATCCCTCACAAAACCCCTAACTCGTCGCGTCCTTGCCCCGATCTCGCCCGATTCCGGCGTCAGAGATCAGGGTAGAAAGCTCGAGCCGCGAGGGGGACAGCCATGGACCGACTGACCGAGATGGAAGCCTTCGCCACCGTCGTGGATCAGGGGGGGTTCACGGATGCGGCCAAGAAGATGGGGATTTCCAAATCCGCCGTCTCGAAACACGTCTCGGCGCTTGAAGCCCGTCTTGGGGCGCGGCTTCTGAATCGCACGACACGCCGTGTCAGCCCGACCGAGATCGGATTGGCGTATTATGATCGTGCCCGCCGGGTGCTGAATGACGCAGGTGAGGCGGATGCCTTGGTCACCTCCATGCAATCGGCGCCCTCGGGGCTTTTGCGCCTCTCGGTCGCCACGGATTTCGGCGTGAACCTTCTTTCGCCGGTTCTGGGAGAGTTCCTGCAGGAATACCCCGAGATCACCGTCAACATGGTGCTGAACAACCGCTACGTCGAACTGATCTCCGAAGGTTTCGACATGGCGATTCGTGTCGGGGAACTGGAGGATTCGAGCCTGCGTGCGCGCAAGCTGACCGAGACCTCCAAGCGGATGATCGGCGCGCCGTCCTACTTCCAGAAGTTCGGGCGTCCGATGAAGATCGACGATCTGAACGAGCACAAGCTTCTGCACTACTCCAATCAGGCCAATGGCAATGTCTGGAAGGTGACCGCGCCCTCGGGCGAGCGGCGCCAGGTCCGCTCGAACGGATGGCTGACGGTGAATGACGGGCAGTCGCTGCTGAATGCAGCCATCGCGGGCTTGGGCATCGCGTATCTGCCGTCGTTCCTTTACGCCGATGCAATGCGCAAGGGCCAGGTCGAAGAGGCGATTCCGGGTCTGCCGGTCGAGATGCTGGGCATCTACGCAGTCTATCCACCGGGCCGCTTTACCCAGCCCAAGGTGCGGGCTTTCATTGATTTTCTGGCCCGGCGCTTCATCGAGAAGGGTCCCGACAACTGGTAATCCGCGCTCAGGGCGTGGCATCGATCCGGGTCGAGGTCAGCATGGCCTCGACCCTTCGGTTTTTCGCGCGCCCCTCTGGCGTCAGGTTCGACACCAGCGGTGCCAGATGGCCGACGCCTTCGGCAGCAATGCGCCCGGCCGGGGCGCCGAGGTCGATCAGTGCTTGCCGCACGGCCTGCGCGCGGTCGCGCGACAGCGCGATATTGCCCTGCAAGCTGCCGGTCGCATCGGTATGACCGACAAGGGCGATTTCAGCCGCGGCGTTCTGCTGCAGGAAATCAGCCAGCGCGCGCAGCGACGGGTAGTCGCCCGGCGCAAGCTGCCCCTTGCCCGAGGCAAACACCAGATCGTCCAGCACCACACTGCCCTGCTGCAAGAGCCGGGGCGCAAGATCACTTGACCCAGCCGAGGCCGCCGGTGCGCTATCCTCGGGCGTCTGCCGCTCTGGCGTGGGCGTGACCTCGATCGCGCCGGGTGCGACCAGCGTCATCTGGGCAAAGGCGTTCTGCCGCGCACGGCTGACCAGCAGCGAGAGCACCGCCCCTTCGCGTTCGGCAGCCAGATAACGGAAGTCGCCCAGATCGACGTGCATGTCGGGTTCATGCACGATGGGTAGGGAATAGCGAAAATCGAAGCCGCCACAGGCCCTTGTTTCGCAGGCAAACAGCGTGGTCCAGCCTTCGGCCTGCAACTGCGCGGCCAGTCGCGTCATCAGGGCATGGGTTGTCGCGTCCGTCTCGATCTTCCAGGCAAAAGTCTCGACATTCCCCTCGACCAGACGCTCGGGCACCACGCCGGATGCCCAGGCGCCGGTTGCGATGCGGGCGGACGTGGCCTCTTCGGTGTCCTGATGGGTCAACTGCGCCGCTGCCCCGAAATCGGGTGTCAGCGCATGGCCGGGCAGCGCAAAGGCAAGACCCAAGGCAAGCATGACGAAACGCCGCATCACTTATAGCACCCTGTAGTGATAGCCGCCGACCTGCTGAAGACCGGCCTTTTCATAGAGCTTTCGGGCCGCAGCGTTCCGCTCGGTCACGACAAGGCTGAAGACTTGCGCGCCCTGATCCCGCGCCCAGTTCGCCGCCGCATGAAGCAACGCCGCCCCGGATCCGTGGCGCCGCATGTCGGGACGCACCTCCAGCGCATGCAGCATTGCAGTTTTATCGCAGATCGCGACAAAGGCCGCGCCCGATGGTGTGTCATCGGCCCGCGACAGGATGGCCGTTTTTGGCCCGGTGACCCGCTCCATCACTGCGACGCGCGCGGGCCCGATCCCGCCCTCTGCCCAGATATCGCGGGCGATGGCGAGTGGTGGCCAGTGAAGGAAAGCTGCCATCGGGCTGACCTCGGCGGCGATTTGCTCCACAGGCGCTGCATAGGCCACGACCGGATCGTTGATGCGGTAGCCACGCGCGGCCAGTGCAGCGTCGAGCGCGATCTGTCCCTGCCGCACCACCCATAGCCGGGGCTGTCCTGCCCCATCCATTGCGGCCTCGGCGGCATCAAGATCAGCCTCTTGCCAATCGCCCTCCAGGCTGGTCGCACTGACACGCTGGCCGCCACCCGCACCGATCCGCAGCGTGCAGGGGCCAACCTGAACCTGCCGCGCTGCGGGCCAAGTGTGGTCCATCACGGTGGCAAGCTCAGCAGGTGTCATGCGACAAGCGCGCAAAGCCGGGTCATGGCCGCATCAATGCGCCCTGCGTCGGTGCCGCGGATCACCAGATTGGTGCCATGCGCCCCATTCTGGATGAACGGGTAAGAGCCCATCGACAGGTCCGGAAACTCGGCCGCGAGCGCGCCGAAGGGGCCGGCGATTTCCCCTTCGCCCCGGTTCACCCGCAGGGACTGGCTGAGGAGTGGCGCGCCGCCGGTCAGGCCGGGCAGGACGCTTGCAACCATGGCCTGAAAGATGTTGGGAACGCCCGCCATGACATGCACGTTGCCCAGCGTGAATCCGGGCGCGGTGCTGATCGGGTTGTCGATCAGTGTCGCGCCGTCGGGGATGCGGGCCATGCGCTGGCGTGCCTCGTTGAACGGCAGGCCTGCCCGGTCGTAATGTGCCTGTAGCAGTGCCATCGCATCCGCCCGGTGCGAGATGCCGACGCCAAAGGCCGCCGCGATCGCATCCGCCGTGATGTCGTCATGCGTCGGCCCGATCCCGCCACTGGTGAACACATGATCCCACCGCGCCCGCAGCGCATTCACGGCGGCGGCAATGTCGGCATGGTCATCGGCAACCACACGCGCCTCCATCAGGCGGATGCCGTGCTGCGTCAACTCTCCGGCCAGATGGTGAAGGTTGCTGTCGCGGGTGCGGCCAGAGAGGATCTCGTCGCCGATTACCAGCATGGCGGCGGTGGGGTGGGTCATTGCAGTCTCCGCTTGCGTCGGATCCATGGTATAGCGCGTCGGCGGCGCAATCAAAGCCCCGGGTCTGGCCAAATGACGCTTCTGGATATATCTACAGGGCCAATCTGCAATGAAAGGGACAGCGCCGTGAAGGAACTGCGTGGCCGCGTCAACAAGAACGGGATCCGGATCCACGATCCAGCGGATTTTGCCGGCATGCGCGCGGCGGGGCAGGTCGCGGCCGAAATCCTCGATCTGGTTGCGCCCCTTGTGAAGCCTGGCGTCACCACGGCCGAGCTTGATGCCTTCATCACCGACGAAGTGCACCGTCGTGGTGTCACCTCGGCCACCATCGGCTACAAGGGGTATCAGCATGCCTCGTGTATCAGCGTCAACCATGTGGTCTGTCACGGAATTCCGGGGGCCAAGGTTCTGGCCGACGGCGATATCCTGAACATCGACGTGACGGTGATCGTCGACGGCTGGTACGGCGATACGAGCCGGATGTATGCTGCCGGTCAGTTGGGCCGCAAGGCCGAACGGTTGATCGAGGTTACCCATGAAGGCCTGATGCGCGGCATTGCCGCCGTGAAGCCCGGCAATACCTTTGGCGATATCGGCCATGCCATTCAGGCCTATGTCGAGTCGAACCGCATGTCCGTCGTGCGCGATTTCTGCGGGCACGGGCTGGGGCAGGTCTTCCACGCGCCGCCGAATGTGCTGCATTATGGCCGCGCCGGGTCTGGCCCCGTGCTTGAAGAGGGCATGTTCTTCACGATTGAGCCGATGGTGAACCTTGGCCGCCCCGAGACGAAGATCCTTGCCGACGACTGGACCGCCGTGACCCGCGACAAGTCGCTGTCGGCCCAGTACGAACATTCCGTGGGCGTGACCGCCGACGGGTGCGAGATCTTCACGCTGTCTCCCGCCGGCAAGTTCTTCCGCACGTGGGAGTAGGGCGCCCCCAGGGTCCGCTCAGTCGATCTAATCAGTCGATCTGATCGAGCCAGGCGCCATAGCCCTCGGCTTCCATCCGGTCTTTCGGGATGAAGCGCAGGCTGGCCGAGTTGATACAGTAGCGCAGGCCGCCCAATGCCCGCGGGCCATCGGGGAAGACATGGCCCAGATGACTGTCGCCATCGGCTGAGCGGACCTCGGTGCGGATCATGCCATGTGTCATGTCGCGCACTTCGACCACGTGGGCCGGTTCGATCGGGCGGGCGAAGGCAGGCCAGCCACAGCCGCTGTCGAACTTCTGGGCCGAAGAGAACAGCGGCTCGCCCGAAACGATATCGACATAGATGCCAGGTTCAAAATGGTGGTCATATTCTCCGGTGAAGGGCCGCTCGGTGCCGTTCTCCTGCGTCACGCGGTATTGTTCGGGGGTCAGCCGGGCAAGGGCCTCGGGTGTCTTGGCAAATCGGGTCATGGCGCGTCTCCGGGGTTTCAAGGCGAATCTGGTGTTTCGCGCCGGAAAGTCCAGATGCGGCGATCAGTCTTGATGCCCGCTCTCGGTGCAATGCCGGCGGAACGCGCGCTTCAGAAGGTCAAGCTCTGCCCGCAGCAGATCAAGTTCGGCGCGCAGGTCGTCGTCAGGCGCAATCCCGGCCTGAACAGCGATATGGCCAAGCGTCTGCCGCGTCTCGGCATCGCGCAGGATCACTGTCTGCACCCCGTCCGAGATAAGCGTTGATGGCAGCGCCAGCTTGACGATGTGGCAGCCGGGTTGATCCGGCAAGGCCGTGACATGAAGATCGGGCAGTGGCGTGCCCTGAAACAGCGCCTCGATGCGTGGATTTGCGGTCGGGGTGGTCAACACTCCCTCCCAGATCCCGGCGCGCAGTCGTAGCGGCGTCAGCATGGATTGTGTCATCGCATCACCCTACGCGCCATCAGAACCCGGCCCTCGGACGGCGCGACAGCGTCAAGTCGTGCAAGGTGATGGCGGTCATCTGCGGCTTTTCGAAGATCAGGTCGAGCCAGGCATGTTCGACGGGCCGATCTTCAAGACCAGAGTAGGCTAGGTCGAACTCAACCCGATGGGTGCCGGTCCCCGCTGGCACGGTCTGCAGGATCTGCGCCACATTCGGCCCGTGTCTCGCCTGCAGGCGGGCATAAGTGGTCTGGGGGCGTTCCGATGAAAGGGTCAGGTCCAGCTGTACGATATGCCGCGTGCCCAGATCTGCGACACCCTCGGGCGGGAAATCGACGACCAGCGAAAGGAAACTGCCGCTGAATCCATAGATCTCGATTGCAAGGGTATGCGGCGCGGTTTCCCTTGTACCTGTGCCTCGCTGTTGGCGAAGCGCGATCTCGCCCAAAGGGCAGTCGTGAAAGGTTGCAGTCTGTGCCCCGATTGGCTGGCGTGGCGCAAGCGGTGCCCATCCGGCATCGGGTAGGGGCGCTATCCACGGATCGGGGCGCCAGAACCAGTCAGTGCCCGGCGGATGGCGTGTCTCTG
The DNA here is from genome assembly GCF_007859075.1 of Gemmobacter aquaticus. Taxonomy (GTDB): domain Bacteria; phylum Pseudomonadota; class Alphaproteobacteria; order Rhodobacterales; family Rhodobacteraceae; genus Gemmobacter; species Gemmobacter aquaticus. The sequence continues at coordinate 104,416 of NZ_VOAK01000023.1, read as the reverse complement.
CTGCGCGGGCCGGCAGCAAACCCAGCCGACGGTCGGCAGTGGCGATGATCTGGTCCAGCGGACGGCGGGCATCACGGGCGCGTTGGCGCAGTTCGCGCAAGGTTCCGGGGGCAGCTTCTTCGGCGGCGCGGGCCAAGGCCTGCCATCGCCGCAGCATGCGGCGATGGGCCATGCGGTCAAGAAGCGGCTCGCGCGTTCCGGTCATCAATTCCTGGCGCCCCTTGGGGACGATTCGCTGTAGGCTGATCCGGGTCTTACCGCCTTGGGTTGATGCGCTGCCAGCGAAAACTGCCGGTCGCGGGGGACCAAGCTGGGGGAATTGTACCTTGTGCACAGCCTTTGAGGCTTTAGACTCGGGCAATCATTGAAAGGAGAGCAATTTGGACATCAGTTTACTAGAGGTTGAATCAAAGAGCTTGCTTCTGCCCGCGTTTGACGAAGTTGCGGCACTGCGTCTCGGGGATTGGTTGGTGAAGGCCGCACTCGACGCGCAGCTTCCCGTCGTCATCGATATCCGCACCGCGAACCGCACGCTGTTCCACGCCTCGCTTCCGGGGTCTTCGCCCGACAATGATGCCTGGGCACGCCGGAAATCCAATGTGGCGCTGCATTTTCAGGCAGCCTCGCTTCTGGTCGGCGAACGCATGCGACGGAGTGGCCGGACATTGGCCGATCAGGGGCTGGCCGCCTCTGATTACGCGGATCACGGTGGCGCCGTGCCGATACACGTCAAAGGGACGGGTATGGTCGCTGTGGCAACTGTCTCGGGCCTGCCGCAGCTTGAGGATCACCGTCTGGTGGTGCGCGGGTTGAAGGCGTTGCTCGCGAATGAGGCCTGAGGTCCGCCATGCCCGCCGCGCAATGATTGCATTCCTGCGGGTGTGGCCTTATGTCCAATGCCAAAACCGCGCAAAGGGCCAGCCTGAATGAACTGGATCTCGAACTACGTCCGCCCGAAGATCAATTCGCTGTTCTCGCGCCGCGAGGTGCCCGAGAACCTGTGGACGAAATGCCCGGAATGCGGGACCATGCTGTTCCACCGCGAACTGGCAGATAACCTGAACGTCTGCACCCATTGCGACCATCACATGGCGATCACCCCGCGCGAACGCTTTGCCGCGCTGTTCGACGGCGGTGTGTTCGTCGAGGTCAAGGTGCCCGAACCGATTGCCGACCCGCTGCATTTCCGCGACCAGAAGAAATATCCCGACCGGATGAAGGCTGCGCAGAAGACCACGGGTGAGCGCGATGCCATGCTGGTTGCCGAGGGCGAGATCTATCGCACCCCGGTGGTCGCCGTCGGGCAGGACTTTGCCTTCATGGGCGGCTCGATGGGCATGTATGTGGGCAATGCCATCATCGCGGCGGCCGAACGCGCGGTAAAGCTGAAGCGCCCGCTTGTGCTCTTTGCGGCTGCGGGTGGCGCGCGGATGCAGGAGGGTATCCTGTCGCTGATGCAGATGCCGCGATCGACAGTCGCCGTGCAGATGCTGAAAGAGGCGGGGCTGCCTTATGTGGTGGTGCTGACACACCCGACGACGGGCGGGGTGACGGCGTCTTACGCCATGCTGGGCGATGTGCAGATTGCCGAGCCCAATGCGCTGATCTGCTTTGCAGGCCCCCGTGTGATCGAACAAACCATCCGCGAGAAGCTGCCCGAAGGGTTCCAGCGCGCGGAATATCTGCTGGATCACGGCATGCTGGACCGCGTGACCCATCGCAAGGCGATGAAGGACGAACTCGCGACCATTCTGCGTATGCTGATGCGCCAGAGCCCGGCGGTGCGCGGCGATCTGCCGGCAGTCGATCCGGCAAAAGCCTGACGCTTTCGTAGCCCTTTGCGCCGCTTGCGGTCGTGCGCCCGAAAGGTGCGCGCGGCCAGATAGAGGTGCCGTATCCGACTGCGAGGTTTACGATGACTGATACCACCCGTTCCGATGCGCTTTTGCAGCGGATGATGGCGTTTCACCCCAAGATCATTGATCTGACGCTGGACCGGGTGCATCGCCTGCTCGCGGCGCTCGATCACCCGGAGCGGCGCTTGCCGCCTGTGATCCATGTGGCGGGAACAAACGGCAAGGGCAGCACACAGGCGATGATCCGTGCGGGGATCGAGGCGGCGGGCCAGCGCGCGCATGCCTATACCTCGCCGCATCTGGCATGGTTTCATGAACGTATCCGGCTGGCAGGCGAGCTGATCTCGGAGGATGCGCTCTCGGCCCTGCTTGATGAATGTATCGTGGCGAATGGCGGCGAAGAGGTCACCTTCTTCGAAATCACCACCTGCGCGGCACTTCTGGCCTTTGCCCGGACACCCGCCGATTTCACCCTGCTTGAGGTGGGTCTTGGCGGACGGCTTGACGCGACAAATGTGGTGGATCAGCCTAGGCTGACCATCATCACGCCGGTCTCGATCGACCATCAGCAATATCTGGGTGAGACCCTGCCCGAGATTGCCGGAGAGAAGGCGGGTATCATCAAGCGCGGTGTGCCCTGCGTCGTTGGTCCACAGGATGAGGCCGCCTTGAGCGTGATCGAGGCGCGCGCCGCACGTCTGGGTGCCCCCCTTCTGGTGCACGGCCAGCACTGGCATGTCGCGGTCGAGCGGGGCCGCATGATCTTTCAGGACGAGAACGGCCTTCTGGACCTGCCGCTGCCCAATCTGCCGGGGCCGCACCAGATCCAGAACGCGGGCGCAGCCGTGGCCGCGCTACGCCATCTCGGCTTTGGGGAAGAGGCCTGCGAGGCTGCGGTGAGCCGCGCCTACTGGCCCGCCCGGATGCAGCGCCTGAAACACGGCCCGCTGGTCGATAGCGCGCCGGGGGTGGAGTTGTGGCTCGATGGCGGTCACAATCCCGCCGGGGGCGAAGCGATTGCGGCGACGCTTTCTGCCATGGCGCCGCGTCCGACCCATGCGATCTGCGGGATGCTGAACACAAAAGACATCGGTGGGTATCTGCGCCCGCTGGCCCCCCATCTGCAAAGCCTGCATGCCGTCTCGATCCCCGGTGAGGCGAATACGCTGCCCGCCGCTGTGACGGCCGAGGCGGCGCAAGCCGCGGGCATCAAGGCAAGCGCTGCAACGTCGGTTGCGACCGCACTTGCGGAAATCGCACAAGACGACCCGAATGCGCGGGTGCTGATTTGCGGGTCGCTCTATCTGGCTGGAACGGTCCTGCGCGAGAACGGCTGATGGCAAGGGGGCCTTGCCCCCTCGCGCGTGCCGCGCTCACCCCCAAGGTATTTGTGCCAAGAGGAAGTGACAGTCCCGGTGTTCAGGCGAGATGCGGCCTGAACTGGCGGACGACCTCTTCGTAAACCGCGCGCTTGAAGGGCACGATCGAGGCAATCATCTCGTCCGCGCGGCTCCATTGCCAGCGGTCGAATTCGGGATGTTCGGTCGCGATATTGACCTGATCATCCTGACCAAGAAAGCGGAACAGGAACCATTTCTGGCGCTGGCCGCGATACTTGCCGCCCCAGACCTTGCCCAGAAGCTCGGCCGGCAGGTCATAGGTGACCCAGTCATCGGTCTTGGCGATGAATTCGACCAGGTCGTCGGTCACGCCGGTTTCTTCCCACAACTCGCGCAGCGCCGCCTTGCGGGGCTTCTCGCCATCGTCAATCCCGCCCTGCGGCATCTGCCAGGCGGGGATATGGCTGTCCTTGCGGTTGCCGGTAAAGATCAACCCGTCGCGATTGATCATCACCACGCCCACGCAGGGGCGATAGGGCAGGAGGGTAGCGTCGACTGTCATCGGCAGTATCCGGGGGCGTTGCCGCCCCCGTCCCCTTACTCTTCCGGCTGCACGGTGATCGCGGCGGCGCCGCGCAGGATGTCGACCGCATAGGCGAGCTGATAATCCTCATCGCGCAGCTTGGCGGCCTCGGCGACCAGTTCCTGCTCTTTCTGGTACTGGCGCTTCTCATCCTCGGTCATGCTGTCATTCGACAGAACGCCGCGCAGATCGGCCTCGCCGCGTGCCTTGGCTGCGGCCTCGGCGGCTGCGGCCTCGGTTCCTTCCTCGCCCGGAGCCTTGGTCGGCTGGTTCACCACGATGTCGGGCGAGATGCCAAGCGCCTGGATCGAGCGGCCCGAGGGCGTGTAGTAGCGCGCCGTTGTCAGACGCATGGCGCCATCGCCCCGCAGCGGGACAACCGACTGAACCGAGCCCTTACCAAAGCTCTTGGTGCCCACGACCACCGCGCGACGATGGTCCTGCAGGGCACCGGCCACGATCTCGGACGCTGACGCTGTGCCGCCGTTCGTCAGCACGACGATCGGTTTTCCAGCCATCAGGTCGCCCGGCTCGGCGTTGAAGCGTTCGCCATCCTGCGGGTTGCGGCCACGGGTCGAGACGATTTCGCCCTTATCGAGGAAGGCGTCTGAGACGCTGATCGCCTGGTTCAGCAGGCCGCCGGGGTTGTTGCGCAGGTCAAGCACAAGGCCGCTGACCTTGTCCATGCCACCGGCCTGTTCCACGGCCTTCTTCAGTTCGGTTTCCAGGCCCGTGAAGGTCTGGTCGTTGAAGGTGGTCAGGCGCACGACGACGGCATTGCCGACGACGCGGCCTTTGGCGGCGGTCAGCTTGATCGTGTCGCGGATGATCGAGACATCGAACGGATCGGGTGTCCCCTCGCGCACGACCGTGACCACAATCTCCGAGCCCACCTCGCCGCGCATCTTGTCAACCGCCTGGTCGAGCGTCAGGCCCAGAACGCTTTCCCCATCGACATGGGTGATGAAGTCGCCCGCCTGCATCCCGGCCTTGGCGGCCGGGGTGTCATCCATCGGGGTCACAACCTTGATGAAGCCGTCCTCTTGCGTCACCTCGATGCCGAGGCCGCCGAACTCACCGCGGGTCTGCACCTGCATGTCGTCAAAGTCATCGGCGGGCATGTAGCTTGAATGCGGGTCAAGCGAGGTAAGCATGCCGTTGATGGCCGCCTCCATCAGCTTCTTGCTGTCCACTTCTTCGACATACTGGCCGCGGATGCGCTCGTAGATATCGCCGAACAGATCAAGCTGTTCGTAGATCGAGGCATCCTTGTTCGCCTCTTGCGCAAGCATGGGTCCGGCGACCTGGGTCGTTACCAGAACCCCGGCCACGGTGCCGGCGAAAGCGGCGATCATGTAGTTCTTCATCAACTGCCTCATATTCATGGCCGACCGCGAAATGGCGGTCAGGGCACCTGCTGTTCACCGGCCAGCGGCGCCGTCGCCGCAAACCAGGGCAGAGGATCGACCGGCTCTCCTCCCTGCCGCAATTCTACATAGAGCGTTTCGGTGTCACGTGCACCGCCGCCACTTTCCGCCGAGATAAGGAATTCCTCCATCGCCGGCTCGCCGCCCCCCATCAGGCCCAGTGGCGCGCCTTCGGCCACCACTTCACCAACCTCGCCATAGACCGTTTCCATGCCCGCGAGAATGAGAAGATAGCCCGCCCCCGGTTCAAGGACGATCACGTTTCCGAAATCGAGAAGCGGCCCACGGTAGCGGATGGTTCCGGACCAGGGGGCTGTGACCAAGGCCTGCTTGCGGGTGGCAAGGACAATGCCGGGACGGCGCACGCCGGCGGCGTCGGCTTCATCGGGGCCGCGCAGCACGGTGCCCAGCACCGGCAGGGCGAGTTTGCCATGGCCAAAGCCAAAATCCTCAAGCCCCTCGGCGCCTGCCTCGGTCTCGGAAAGGCCATCGGCAAATGCGTCGAGCGTCTGTGCGCTTTCAAGCAGGGATTGAAGTGCAGCTGGGTCTTCGGTGATCCGACGCGGCAGGTCTGTCCGGTCAGAGATGGCCTGGCTCAGCGTCGTGCGTGCTTCTTGCGCGACGCGCAGCCCGTTGGCCAGAGTCTGCCCCGCCGTGGTCTGCAGGGCGCGCAGCGCGCGCACCTCGTTCAACTGGGCGCGCAGCTCTTCGGCCTCGGCCTGCAGGGCGGGGGCCACGTCGGCGACCATCATCCCGGAACGGGCGGTGCCCAGTGGTCCGGTCGGGTGCAGCAGCAGCAGGGGGGCGGGGTCGGCCTCCATCTGGCTCAGCACCGCGATCAGCTGGGAAACCCGTTCGCGCTGCGCCTCGAACTGCAGAAGCAGGGTTGCCTCGCGGATAGAGACCTGCCGCAGGCTTTCGCGCAGCGCGGTGAGGCCCTGTTCATAGGCGGTGATCGTCTGGGTCAGCGTCTTGACGCGCTCCTTGGCGCTGCGCGCACCCTCCAGCGCCTTGATTGCCACCTGCAGGTTGGTGGCGGCGACCATTGCCTGATCCGCTACGGTGGGCGGTGTGTTGGCGGCGGGTTGCGCAACGGCATGCGTTGCCTCGGCCTGGGTCTGTGCGCGCAAGGCTCCGCCCAGCCCGCCAGCAGCGAGCAGTGTCAGCAGGATGGGGAGGGCGGACTTGCGCATCAGGCGATCAGGCTCTTTCCGGTCATCTCGGCCGGCTGCGGCAGACCCATGAGCTGCAGCACCGTGGGCGCCAGATCGGCCAGCCGGCCACCGTCGCGCAGGATGGCGCCCTGCGGACCGCCGACAAGGATCACGGGGACAAGGTTCGTGGTATGCGCTGTATGCGGGCCGCCGGTTTCGGGGTCGACCATCAGCTCGCAATTGCCGTGGTCCGCCGTCACGATCATGGCGCCGCCCGCCTTTTCCAAAGCGGCAAGGGCGCGGCCAAGGCCATCATCCACCGCCTCACACGCCTTGATGGCGGCGGGAAGGCTTCCGGTATGGCCCACCATGTCGGGGTTGGCGAAGTTGACGACGATCAGATCGTAGCCCTTCTCGATGGCGCCAACCAGTTGATCGGCCACCTCGGGCTCGCTCATCTCGGGCTGCAGGTCATAGGTCGCGACCTTGGGCGAGAGCGGCATGAAGCGGTCTTCGCCGGTCGAGGGCGTCTCTTTCCCGCCGTTCAGAAAGAAGGTGACATGTGGGTATTTCTCGGTCTCGGCCAGCCGGAACTGGGTGCGGCCGTGGTCGGCCACCCACTCGCCCAGCGTGTTCACGATGTCCTGCTTGGGATAGCAGGTTGTCATGAAGCCGTTGTGGCGGGTCGAGTAGTCGACCATGCCCAGAAGGGCGGCCCACTTCGGGCGGGTGGCGGCGTCGAAGCCATCGAAATCCGGGGCGCCAAGGGCCAGCAGGATTTCCCGCGCACGGTCGGCGCGGAAGTTCAGGCAGAAGAAGCCATCGCCATCCCGGGCGCCTTCATAGCCACCGATGACGGTGGGGGCGATGAACTCATCCGTCTCGCCGCGCTGATAGGCGGCGTCCACGGCGCGATTGGCATCACCTGCCGCCTCGCCTTTCGCCGAGACGATGGCATCAAATGCGCGCGAGACGCGCTCCCAGCGGTTGTCGCGATCCATGGCCCAGTAGCGACCGATGACGGTGCCGATGCGCGCGCCCTCGGGCAGGGCCTCGGTCAGCTCGCGCATGAAGGTCACCGCGCTTGACGGGGGAACGTCGCGTCCGTCTGTGATTGCGTGCAGAACGACGGGCACGCCCGCGCCAGCGATGGCCCTGCAGGCGGCCAGAACGTGCTGGATATGCCCATGCACACCGCCGTCCGAGATCACGCCCATCAGATGCGCGGTGCCGCCCGTCGCCTGAAGCCGGGCGATGAAGTCCAGCAGGGCGGCGTTCTTGAAGAACGATCCGTCCTCGATGGCAAGATCGATCTGGCCCAGATCCATGGCGACCACGCGGCCTGCGCCGATGTTGGTGTGGCCGACCTCGGAGTTGCCCATCTGCCCGGTCGGCAGGCCCACGTCCGGCCCATGCGTAATCAACAGGTTATGCGGGCAGTTGGCCCAGATCCGGTCAAAGTTCGGCGTATGGGCCAGTGCGGGGGCGTTTGCCTCACGCTCTTCCCGGTAGCCCCAGCCATCCAGAATGCACAGAACGACGGGTTTCGGGGTGGTCATGCGCGCGCCTTTCCTTGATTTGCAGCGGTTTTACGCCGCGCCGCGCCCCGCCGCAACCGGCCAGCGCCTCTGCCGGGTGCTTCCGGCCAATCTGCGCGACTTATCGTGGGAATTCTGTTACCATGTCTACAGTTCGAAGCCTTTGGCCGTCAGGTGCCATGGCGCCCGACGACCCTTTCCTGGGAGGGAAGCGTCATGGTCGCAACGATCGGAAATCCATTATCCTGGACCGCGCGAATGATCGGGCGAGGCTCGCATCATCTCGGCGATGGCATCGCAGAGATCGGGGGCGCAGATCACGCACCGGTCGAGGTGGCCGACCTTGACATTGCGGACCTCGGCGGCGCGTTGCGCCGGGGCCTTGATGATTTCGCAGCAATGCGGACCGATGTCATGTTCGTTGTGCTGGTCTATCCGCTGATCGGCGTCTTGCTGATCGGGATGGCGCTGAACCGCGAGATGATGCCCCTGATTTTCCCCATGATCTCGGGCTTTGCCCTGCTGGGACCGGTCGCTGCAGTCGGGCTTTACGAAATGAGCCGGCGCCGCGAACAGGGGCTGCCCGTCAGCTGGGCGAATGCACTGGATGTGGCAAGCTCGCCCTCCTTTGTGCCGATCGTGGTTCTAGGGGCCTATCTGCTGGCGATCTTCACCGCATGGATGTTGACGGCCTATCTGATCTTCAATCTGACGCTTGGCCCCGATCTGCCGGTTTCAGCCGGCGCCTTTCTCACAGAGGTATTCACGACCGGTGCGGGCTGGACCATGCTGATCCTTGGGTGTGCCGTGGGCTTTCTGTTCGCGGCGCTGGTGCTGGCGACCAGCCTTGTCTCCTTCCCGCTGCTCCTCGACCGTCATGTGGGGCTGCCGGTGGCGGTGACGACATCGATGCGTATCCTGCGACAGAACCCTGTGGCCGTGATGGCCTGGGGTATGATCGTGGCGGCGGGGCTGGCCTTCGGGGCGCTGACGCTGTTTGTCGGGATGATCGTGGTGCTGCCGGTGCTGGGCCATGCGACCTGGCACCTCTATCGACGCGCGGTGGTGAACCCGCCGCGCCGGGGGTAGCCCTTACGCCCGATGATAGGGTGCGCCGGCGAGGATCGAGGCCGCGCGATAGAGCTGTTCGGCAAGCATGACCCGCACCAGCATGTGGGGCCAGACCATGCGACCAAAGCTGATCGAGAAATCGGCCCGCGCCCGAAGCGACGGGGCAATACCATCGGCACCCCCGATGACAAAGGCCACGTCCTGCCGCCCGCCATCGCGCCATTTCGCCAGCTGATCGGCGAACTCTGGTGAGGAGAGCACCCGTCCACGCTCATCCAGGGTGACAAGCACGGCGCCAGCGGGCAGCGCGCGGGCCAGAAGCTCGGCCTCGGCCTCCATGCCGCCGCCCTTCTTGTCTTCCACTTCGTGCTCAGAGAAAGGGCCGAGCGCCAAGGCCCGGCCCGTGCGGTCAAACCGCGTCCTGTAGTCGTCGATCAGGTCGCGCTCGGGGCCGGCGCGCAGCCGCCCCACGGCGCAGAGATGGACGCGCATCAGCCGTTGTCGGCCAAACCGAAAGAGGCGGGCCGCTGTTGATCTGCGGGCAGCCACATCTTTTCAAGCTGGTAGAACTCGCGCACTTCGGGACGGAAGACGTGGACGATCACATCGGCCGTGTCGATCAGCACCCAATCGCCGGTTTCCTTGCCCTCGATCTTGGACAGGCGGCCGAACTCTTGCTTCAGCCGGTCAACCAGCTTTTCCGAGATCGCCGCCACCTGACGTGACGACCGGCCCGAGCAGATGACCATGTAGTCCGCCATGTCCGACCGGCCGCGCAGGTCGATCTGCACGATGTTCTCGGCCTTGTCATCCTCCAGCGAGGCGATGATGCGGGCGAGAAGAACTTCGCTTGTGGGCTCTGCATCGCTCATGCGTGCGGCCCTTGGCCCGACCGGCAGTCCGGTCGCAGGATCAGAATGAGACAGGACATCGTCCTCCAGGTAGCGCGCCGCATCGCCCCGGCGCCGGGGTCATGGTTCAACGTAACATCACAGGCGGCGCGACTCAATGCGCGCAGGCCGGAAATGCAGGCGGGCGGGGATACACGCATTGCCGGGTAAGGGCAACCTTGGCGCGTCTGCATGCTGAAATCTTGCGTCGCAGGGGATTCGCGCGTATCTAGCCCCTATGCACGGGTTCATCTACTTCAACATCACCGATCATGCGCGGCTTCCGGCCCGCTTCTTCGGCATGACCCGCAACGCCCTCGCGCGCCTTTGATCCGGCGGGGCGCTTGACTGCGCCCATGACGCCGCATCGAACCCCAAGATTCCACAGCCATCCCGAAAGAACAGGTGAGAGCCATGACCGCTCCGCGTACGCTTTATGACAAGATCTGGGACGACCACGTCGTTCATCAGGCCGATGACGGCACCTGCCTGCTGTATATCGACCGCCATCTGGTGCACGAAGTCACCAGTCCGCAGGCCTTTGAGGGGCTGCGCACGGCCGGCCGCAAGGTGCGCGCGCCGGAAAAGACCATCGCCGTTCCAGACCACAACGTGCCCACCACCCCCGGCCGCGACACCTTCATCGAGAATGAGGAAAGCCGCATCCAGGTGGACGCGCTGGACAAGAATGCGCGTGACTTTGGCATCAACTACTATCCGGTGTCCGATATCCGTCAGGGCATCGTGCATATCGTGGGCCCCGAACAGGGCTGGACCCTGCCGGGCATGACCGTCGTCTGCGGCGACAGCCATACCGCGACCCACGGCGCCTTCGGCGCGCTGGCCCACGGGATCGGCACGTCTGAGGTGGAGCATGTTCTGGCGACCCAGACGCTGATCCAGAAGAAGTCGAAGAATATGAAGGTGGAGATCACCGGGTCGCTGCGCCCCGGTGTGACGGCCAAGGACATCACGCTTTCGGTGATCGGCGCCACGGGCACCGCAGGCGGCACCGGCTATGTCATCGAGTATTGTGGCCAGGCGATCCGCGAGCTGTCGATGGAAGGCCGCATGACCGTCTGCAACATGGCGATCGAAGGTGGCGCCCGCGCCGGTCTGATCGCTCCGGATGAAAAGACCTACGAGTACATCAAGGGCCGCCCCCATGCGCCGAAAGGTGCGGCGTGGGAGGCTGCGCTGTCCTACTGGAAAACCCTCTTCACCGATGAGGGCGCGCATTTCGACAAGGTCGTGACCCTGAAGGGCGAGGATATCGCCCCCGTGGTGACCTGGGGCACCAGCCCCGAGGACGTGCTGCCGATCACCGGCACAGTTCCGGCGCCCGAAGACTTCACCGGCGGCAAGGTCGAGGCGGCGCGTCGCTCGCTTGAATACATGGGCCTGACCGCCGGCCAGAAGCTGACCGACATCAAGATCGATACGGTCTTCATCGGGTCCTGCACCAACGGCCGGATCGAGGATCTGCGCGCCGCTGCCGCCATCCTGAAGGGCAAGAAGATTGCGCCGGGCATGCGGGCTATGGTCGTGCCGGGCTCGGGCCTTGTGCGTGCGCAGGCCGAGGAAGAGGGGCTGGCCCAGATCTTCATCGATGCGGGCTTTGAATGGCGCCTCGCGGGGTGCTCGATGTGCCTTGCCATGAACCCCGACCAGCTTGCGCCGGGCGAGCGTTGCGCGGCCACCTCGAACCGCAACTTCGAGGGCCGCCAGGGCCGTGGCGGACGCACCCATCTGTTGAGCCCCGCCATGGCCGCCGCCGCGGCCGTGACGGGCCATCTGACGGACGTGCGCGAGTTCATGGCGGAAATGGCCTGACGCATGCGACTGGCCGGGATCGACGGTTGCCCCTCTGGCTGGGTTGCCATCGTTGCCGAGGCGGATGATTTCGCCTTGGCCCGGCTTGTGCATGTCACGGACCTTGCCGATTTCTTCGACCGGCAGCGCATCGATCTTGCGGTCATCGACATCCCGATCGGGTTTGTCGATGGGCCCGAGCCACGTGATGTCGAGGCAGCGATGCGGGCCATGCTCAAGGGCAAGACCAGTTCGGTGTTCTCGACACCCTGCCGACTGGCCTTGGCCGAAGCCGTCTATTTCGACGCATCCTACGTGAACAGGCAGGAACTGCAGCGCGGTCTGTCAAAGCAGAGCTTCATGCTGTTCCCCAAGATGCGTGAGGTCGATGGCGTCGTGCGGTCACTTGGGCAAGGGCGGATACGCGAGGGTCACCCCGAGGTATCCTTTGCGGTCATGAATGGCGGTGCCGCCGTGCTCTCGCGCAAGCGCGAGCCTGCGGGGCGCAAGGACCGGATCGAGCTGCTGCAGGCACGTGGATTTGCCGCGCAAGCGCTTGTTGCCGATGCGCCGCGTGGTCTGATGGCGGCCGATGACGTGCTGGATGCAACGGCGCTTCTCTGGTCGGCGGGGCGTATGTCCCGCCGCGAACACATCACACTTCCCCCCGTCCCGTCGCGGGACGCGGTTGGCCTTGAAATGTCAGTAATCGCCTAGGCGAAAGGACACGACAGATATGGACAAGTTTACCACCATCACCGGGATCGCGGCCCCTATGCCGCTGGTCAACATCGACACCGACATGATCATCCCCAAGCAGTTCCTGAAGACCATCCAGCGGTCTGGGCTTGGCAAGAACCTGTTCGACGAGATGCGCTACACCCAGGACGGAGCCGAGATCCCCGATTTCGTGCTGAACCGCGAACCCTATCGCAAGGCCGAGATCATTGTCGCGGGCGACAACTTCGGCTGTGGTTCCTCGCGTGAGCATGCGCCTTGGGCGCTTCTGGACTTTGGTATCCGCTGCGTGATCTCGACCAGCTTTGCCGACATCTTCTTCAACAACTGCTTCAAGAACGGGATCCTGCCGATCGTCCTGCCGCAAGAGGCCGTCGACGTGCTGATGGAAGACGCGAAGAAGGGCGGCAACGCCCGGATGACAGTCGATCTTGAAGCGCAGACCGTCTCCAGCTCGGACGGTGTGACCTTCGCTTTCGAGGTTGACCCCTTCCGCAAGCATTGCCTGCTGAACGGCCTGGACGATGTCGGCCTGACACTGGAGAAGGCGTCGGCAATCGACAGCTTCGAATCCCGCGCCAAGGTACTGCGTCCCTGGGTCTGACCTGCCCAAGCCATTCGGGCAGGCCCGGGCCTGGTTGACAACATCTTGCGCCGCCTTGTTCTTTTTGACCGAGGCGGCCTTTATTTTGCCCTATTCTGATGTATTCGGGCGACAGTCCGTCCCACAATTTGCCGCATTGGGCATCTGTCATGCACGGCGGAGTTGCGGGATTCGCAGGATGGGAGCAGCATTCAGGCAACTTTGGGGCAAACCGCAGGGCAGTGCGGAGGATCATCCGGAACATGACGCGGCCAAGTACCGTGGCGGTCCGGTAGTGGGAAGGTAGGGCGGTGTTCAATCGGCTCTTAGGCGCCATCGTGCGCGCATTTCTTGTTATGGTGGTTATCGCCATCCCCTCGGCGCTTCTGCCGGGGACGGGGGCGGATACCAAACAGATGGTTGCGCTGGTCGCGCTGTTCTCGGGTGCCCTCACCTTTGTCGAATACAAGACCGATTATCCGGGCCTCGTGGAGTTTCGGGACGCGCCGCCGTTCAATCGCGTGCGCTTTGCAATCCTGTTTCTGACCGTCTTCATGCTGACGGTGATCGAGAAAACACATGTCGCGCCGACCACGCTCAGCACGCTGTTCAGTGCTGTTGGGATCGTGATCGGCAATGCGCTGGATTTCCCCTATTCGCCGGTTCGTCTGGCGACCTTCATGCTGAATGACAGCGCGACGGATGCGCAATTGCTGGCCGTGACGACGGCCGCTGGCACGGCCTATCTGATCTCGCTGCTTGGTCTTGCGGTGTTTGTGCTGCTTTTGAAGCTGCGGGGCTGGCCCAGCCGGGCGCGCGGCGGGTTCAACGTCTGGATCAACCTGCCGACCTTTGACCCCACCGCCAATGGCGACGTTATCGTGCGGCTGGAGCGTGACGCGCGGGTGAATATCGGCATGGGATTCCTGCTGCCGTTCTTCATTCCGGCGGTGGTGAACATCGGCTCGTCCGGGTTCGAGCCGCTGGCGCTGACAAATTCGCAAACCCTGATCTGGACGATGACGGCATGGGCCTTTCTTCCTTGCAGCCTGTTCATGCGCGGCATTGCCATGGGCAAGATTGCCGAAATGATCCGCGCCGAGCGTCGGGTTTCGGGTATCGAGGATGGGTCCAGCTACTTGCCGGCCTGATCCTGCTGGCGGTCTCGCCGGCAGGGGCCGATACGCTTCGACTGGCCACCTGGGATGCAGGGCTGTCGCGCCGTGGGCCGGGACTGCTGGTCGATCATCTTGACCGGGGCCAGGACCGGCAGATCGCCGCCGCAATCGAGGTGATCCGCCAGCTTGACGCCGATATCCTGCTGATCACCGGGATCGATCTCGATACGCGTCTGGTCGGGCTGAACCTCTTGTCCGAACGGCTGGCCGCGGCGGGGCTGACCTACGCGCACCGCTTTGCGTTGCCCTCGAACAGCGGGCTACCCACCGGGTTGGACCTTGACCACAATGGAAGGAAAGGCGAGGCGCGCGATGCCATCGGGTATGGCCGGTTTCAGGGGCAGGGCGGGATCGCGCTGCTGTCGCGCCTGCCGGTCGAGGCCCAGGCGGCCACCGACTATACCGCCGCACTTTGGTCCGATCTGCCGGGGGCGCTGTTGCCGCCCGACATGACGGCCGAAGAGCGGGCTGTCCAGCGCCTGTCGTCGACCAGCCACTGGCAGGTGGGTGTCACACTGCCGGGGGGCAGGCGGCTCGGGCTCTTGGCCTTCGCGGCGACGCCGCCCGTGTTTGACGGGCCCGAGGATCGCAATGGCCGGCGCAACCATGATGAGGCGGCATTCTGGCTTCACCTTCTGGACGGGGCCGAGCCCCCGCCGCTGCCCTTCGTGCTGATGGGAAAGGTCAACCTTGATCCTGCCGACGGCGACGGGCGGCCCGAGGCGATCCGCGCGCTGCTCTCGCATCCCGCGCTGCAAGACCCGGCGCCTCTCGGCCTGCATGGTCGCATCGAGCCTGCGCAAAAGGGCGATCCGGCGCTCGACACGGCCCTTTATCCGGAAGGTCCGGGCGGTCTGCGGGTTGACTATGTGCTGCCGTCTGCCGGGCTGCAGGTCACCGCCGCGGGTGTGATGTGGCCTGCGGATGGGCCGCTGGCCGAAACGCTTGCGCAAGCCTCGCGCCACTATCCGGTCTGGGTCGATATCGAGCTGCCGTGACAGGCGCAAAAATCCCAAGTCCGCTTGACCCGACTGGCCCCAGAGGCTACGCCACGCCCGACCCATTTCCACAGCTCAGGGAGCCTTGACGTGGCCAATCCTTCCATCCTTATCCTCGCCGGCGACGGCATCGGCCCCGAAGTCATGGCCGAGGTGAAAAAGATCATCGGCTGGTATGACGCCAAGCGCGGCATCACCTTTGATGTCTCCGAGGATCTGGTGGGCGGCTGCGCCTATGACAAGCACGGCACCCCGCTGCACGATGACACCATGGCCAAGGCGCAAGAGGTGGACGCGGTGCTTCTGGGCGCCGTGGGTGGCCCGCAGTACGACAACCTCGATTTCAGCGTGAAGCCCGAGCGTGGCCTTCTGCGCCTGCGCAAGGAGATGGACCTGTTCTCCAACCTGCGCCCGGCCCAGTGCTTTGACGCGCTGGCCGATTTCTCGTCGCTCAAGCGCGAAGTTGTGGCGGGGCTCGATATCGTCATCGTGCGCGAGCTGACCTCGGGCGTCTATTTCGGCGAGCCGCGTGGCATCTTCACCGAAGGGAATGAGCGCGTCGGCATCAACACGCAGCGCTATACCGAGTCGGAAATCGCCCGCGTTGCCCGCTCGGCCTTTGAGCTTGCCCGCCGCCGGAGCAACAAGGTCTGCTCGATGGAGAAGGCCAATGTCATGGAATCGGGCATCCTGTGGCGCCAGGTCGTGCAAGAGATCCACGACAAGGAATACCCGGATGTCGAGCTGTCGCACATGTATGCCGACGCTGGTGCGATGCAGCTTTGCCGCTGGCCCAAGCAGTTCGACGTTATCGTGACCGACAACCTGTTCGGCGACCTGCTGTCGGACGCTGCCGCGATGCTGACCGGGTCGCTGGGCATGCTGCCCTCGGCAAGCCTTGGCGCACCGATGGCCAATGGCCGTCCCAAGGCGCTCTATGAGCCCGTCCACGGCTCGGCCCCCGACATCGCGGGGCAGGGCAAGGCCAACCCCATCGCCTGCATCCTGTCCTTCGCCATGGCGCTGCGCTATTCCTTCGATCTGGGGGATGAGGCGACGCGGCTGGAGCAAGCGGTCGAGAAGGTGCTGGCCGATGGCGTCCGCACGGCCGATCTGATGGGCCCCGAAGGTGGCACCCCGGTTTCGACCAGCGCCATGGGCAATGCAGTCGTGGCTGCGCTGAACGCAAGCCTCTGATCCCTGTGCGGCCCTGGGCCCCGATCGGGGCCTAGGGCTCTGTCCGCTCGGCCGCCGCCTCGGTGGCGGTCGGCGCGGGTGCTGCAGCAACAGCTGAATAATGCACGATCCGCGCCGTGTGATTGGCGACGTGCTCCAGCCAGCGCAGGCCGTCGGTCTGGTCAAACAGCGCCTGCGGCGAGACCTGCCCCGCGTGTTCCCACAACAGCAATGACCGCCGCAGGTGGCTTGCACGTCGTGCAAGCAGCGCATGGATGCGACCCAGCCGGGCTGCGGCGCGCGCGTCCATCGGACTCTCGGACGCCCGCAGCAGCGCGCCACGCATCAGCGCGACGGGGCGCCGGAATAGCGGCTGACCCACCAGCGCGCGCGGCCTGTCGTGCTGGCTTGCGCGGTTGTGCAATCGGTGAAGATGGTCGTTCAGGTGCAGAAGTGCGGCATGCCGGTTGCGCGTGCTGCCCGTGGTCTCGACCAGCGGTATGATCGACAGGAACTCTTCAAGGTCATCAGCCGCGAGCAGAAGTTCGGCTGCGGATGGAGGGTCTGATGCCGCAGGCTTCAGCGCAATTGCAAGCCGCTGGAACTCCAGCCGCGCAACAGCCTCGGCGGTGCTTCGGGCGGCATCCAGTGCCGCGCTTGCATCTTGCAGCAGGCGCCGGTCGATCGCTTGAGGAATCGGGCCGCTGTCTGCCGGAACCAACCGCTCGATTACGCGCGAGAAGGGCACGATCAGCGGAAGCAGGATCGCGATTCCTGCGAGGTTGAACCCGGTGTGAAAGCTGACCAGCGCTGTCGCATCATCTCCGGTCCATCGCCCGATCATTGGCAGCGCCGGCAAGGCAAGAAAGGCCAGCGCGTCCGCAACCAGATTGTAGCCGACATGGGCCATAGCCGTGCGCCGCATCGCGGTGGATCCACCCAGCGTGGCCAGGATCGACTTTACCGTGGTGCCAAGGTCCATCCCGATGACGAGCGCGCCAGCCTGAAGCAGAGAGATCGATCCGTCCTGCAAAAGCACCAGTGCGATGGCGACGCCCGCACCCGATGACTGGATGATCGAGGTGATGACGATGCCGGTCAGGACCAGCACGAGCATCCCGACAAGGCCTTCGCTTGGCAGGCCTGTGCGCAGCAGCAGGTCCGAGATCGCGCCGCTGCCGGCCTGCATCACCTCCAGCCCCAGAAAGATCAGGCTGAAGCCCGAGAGGGCCAGCCCGACCTGCCGTCGCCGATCGCGCCCCACCGCAGCCAGCAGCGCGCCCAGAAACAGAAGCGGCATGGCAACCGTGCCGAGTTGCAGCTTCAGCCCGACCAGTGCGACCACCCAACCCGTCGCGGTGGACCCGACATTGGCCCCGAAGATCACGGCGACCGATTGGGAAAAGGTCATGAGCCCCGCGCCGACAAAGCCGATCACCGTCAGGATCGTCGCGGATGAGCTTTGCAGCAATGCCGTGCTGACCGCCCCGCTGATGACGCCCAGAACGGGCGTGGTGGTGAAGCGTGCAAGGGCGGCCCGCATCCGCGCGCTGGCCAGCGCTTTCAGCGCCTCGGTCATCACGAACATGCCAAAGACGAAAAGCCCGATGCCGCCAAGAAAGCCAAGCCCGCCGCCGGACATCTGCCACCCCCGTCCCTTCAGACGAGAGCATTTCGCAAATGGCGAAGTGTCGCAAGCAGTCCACTGTGGGGAATTGAGGCCAACGCCAGAATCTGCGAAAAATGTTTGCGCAAACGCGGTCGGCGCACCGCACCTACAGGTCTTTCGTCATGAACCCAAATGTGCAGGGCGCGCTGGCCGCGCTGCTTGCCTTCGGCATCTACGCAACCCACGACGTCGTCGTGAAGTTTCTGGGCGAGCATTACCATGCGATCCAGATCATCTTCTTCGCGGGCTTGCTCAGCTTTCCGCTGGTCACGCTGATGCTGATGAACGACGGAACCGAAGGGCACCTGCGTCCCGTGCATCCGTGGTGGACCGCATTGCGTACGGTCTCGACGGTGATCACCGGGATATCGGCCTTTTACGCGTTCTCGGTGCTTCCCCTTGCCCAGACCTATGCGATCCTCTTTGCGACGCCCCTGTTGATTACCGTTCTGGCCATTCCGGTGCTGGGCGAGAAGGTCGGACTGCGTCGGGGACTGGCGGTTGTCGTGGGGCTGATCGGCGTGCTGATCGTGCTGCGCCCCGGTGCCGTGCCGCTCAGCCTTGGCCATGTCGCGGCACTGGCGGCGGCGGTGTTTTCGTCGCTAGCCTCGGTTGTCGTGCGCAAGATCGGCTCGGACGAGCGCTCGGTCGTGCTCTTGCTCTATCCGATGGTGGCAAACTTCATCGTTCTCGGCTGTGCGTTGCCGTTTGTCTATCAGCCCATGCCCGTTGCGCATCTGGGGATGCTGGGCATCATTGCCTCTTTCGGGTTTGTGGCGATGCTGCTGATCATCTTCGCCTACAGGCGGGCCGAGGCGGTGATCGTGGCGCCGATGCAGTATTCGCAGATGATCTGGGCCATCATTTACGGCTATCTGATCTTTGACGAGACGCCTGATGAATGGACGATGGTTGGCGCGGGCGTGATCATCGCCTCGGGCATCTATATCGTCCTGCGCGAGGGTAGGGCGAGTGTGTCAGAGCACCGCCCCGTGCTGGAATCGCGTTCGCGCCCCGAAACTGGGCTCATGCCCCGGATATCGCTCTTGCTGCGCCGGCGCGCGGTGCGGGACCGAAGCGAGGGCTAGGCGCGCGCAGAATTTCGCGCGCCCCCCTTGCAAAGCCCGCCGATCCGGTTTAACCCCCACGCCACACGGTCGGAGCGTAGCGCAGCCTGGTAGCGCACCTGCTTCGGGAGCAGGGGGTCGGAGGTTCGAATCCTCTCGCTCCGACCATTTTCCCGCACATTTTCAAGCACTTAGCAGCACCCCTCGGGGCACCGCCCAGCGCTTGGAGCTATCCCGTAAGCAAGTGATAAGCAGCGCAGACCCATCGGGCGACTCGCTCAGCAAAACACCTCGGGAGCCATCCCCCGAGGTGCTACAGCGTCGAGACCTGAAAGGAGGCAAGCCCCCGCTGGTGCGTCCGTTGGATTTACCGAGGAACTTGACGCTATGCCTCGTCGGGGGTGGCATCCCCCGCGCCGTGGAAGCCCAGTGTCTCCTTCACCACGGCGGTTGTTCTGGACGGCATCCCTCGCACATGCGGAACCGGATCACGTCCTGAGAGAAGTAGGCCTTGCCGCACTTCATGCAGCACCGTCAACCGACTTTCCTGACCACACGCGGTGGCCAATAATTGTGGTCAAGCACCTGCTCGCGCCGCTTGCCCCCGTCCCATGCCCAAGCCTCGGGTTCCTCAAGGTCGTGCCCGAGACCTTGCGGTTCGTGGAGCCTAGATTTGGCACCGTCTGGCTTGACCTTCTCGACCTTCGGGGCCTGCGCTCGCTGTGGGGCCGCTGTGCGCGGCTTGGGGGTGGCCTCGCGCTTGGGGGTGCTTGCAGCACGGGCCGCACGCTGTGCCGCGCGTACCTCGCGTAGTGCGGCCTGCTGTGCCGCACGCTTCGCGCCAGCTTCAACCTTGTCGCGGTTGCTCGCCTGCCAGTTGGCAAGCCAGTCGGGCGTGTCGGCCAGTGTGGTCATCGACGCCAAACCCCGTTTCCTGTGGCGTGGCGCACGCCCCAAGACCCCTCGCTGTCCAACCGCCGCAGACAGTCGAGAATGATCGGCATGTCGGTGCCGCACAGCTTGCCCGCTTCCACCTCGGCCATGCACTCGGCGGCGAAGGCCTCCGTGCTGCCGTAGAGCGCGGCAATCGGTGACGGGAGCGGGTTGCGGGCCGCTTCCAGCTTCGCAACCCGCTTGAGAAGGGCTTGGGCGCTTGCCATCAGAAGTTTAGCTTTCGCGGGGTCAGGGTCGTCAGGGCGTTGGCAAGCACGTTGGCACGCTGCACAGCGGCGTGGCGCTCCAACCGCTCGTTGACGATGCGGTCGACACGGCGGGCAATGAGGATGGCCTCGATCTGCCGCGCCGTCTTGCCCTCGAACTGGGCCGGGGTTTTACGCACGGCCATCATCCTTGAGGCGCTGCATGGCTGCGGCGATGGACGGTGCAGCGCCGAGGCATTGCGCGAAGGCCATCTCGCCGCGCACCTCAGAGGTGAGCGCCCCTTCGGCCCGCCGCTGGTGGATTGCGTCCAGGTCCGCATTCGTCACCCCGTGGCGGTTGCTGTCACCCTTGCCGTAAACCGTGCCATCCGCCTTGAGTGCGCCAGTGGGCTTGGCTTCGCGCTGCTTGGCGCGGTTCTCAGCGGCCTTCGCAGCCGCCGCGTCTTGCATCGCTGCCCAGCGGGCCACGTCGTTCATCGGTTCGGTCATGTCAGCTCTCTCCCAGTTCCTTGAGCAGTTCCAGCGCATCGGCTCGCGGCTTCGCTTGGTTGCAGTTGTAAACGACGCCCCAAAGCGTAGCGACGATCTGCCGCCGCCATTCCGCCTGTTGCTCGGGCGCCTCGTTCTTGAACAGGTCAGACGGGATCAGGCCGAACCGCTGCGCCTCGGCCCATGTCAGGGACATCACCTTGATCGTGACGGGCACGGGTGCCATGCGGATCGCAGCGGCTTCAGCCAGCTTGAGTGCGTGCCCGAACTGCTCCTCGGTGTGCAGCGACACCTTGCGGCCTGCAACTGTGGTGACCACGAACAGATCGTCCGGGCTGGGTGCCATGGTAGCGACGCGACCGCCGCCGGGGGTGTGGATGTTCATGTGATTTCCTTCGCTTCCAGCTGGATAATCCGCTGTTCCAGTTCCTCGTTCTTGCGGACGTTGCTCAGGGTGCCGATCATGGCGATGATCTGCTGCCCCACATCGGGCGGCACCTCGCCAGCGGCCACCGCGCCAAGCACGGCCTCAATCTGCTTGCCGATGGGCAGTTCGGGGTCGAGGTTGAACTGGACGGGTTCGGACTGCGCCTTGACGGGCGGCATGAGACGCGACAGCACCAAGCCAGCGGCGGTCATGTCCCCTTCCAGCGCCTTGTCGATGACCACACGCACCACGTCCGGCCCGTCACCGTTCAGCGCCTACGCAATCCGCTCGCGCTTCGATAGGCTGGTCCCCTTGGGGCGTCCAGCCGGGTTGCCGCTGACACCCTTCTTCCAGTTCGGGTTGCCGGGGTTCTTGCCCGGCACGAAACCCCGCATCCATTCAGGCTGAACTATTTCACTCATCCGAAGCCCCTTGTTCTATCAAACCGCGAGGTTCAGCCGCCAAGCTGAGCGAAGGCTTTGGCGGAGGACTGCTTGAGCTTGCGCAGCTCGTTCGGGTGGAACTTGCGCTTGGTCTTGGGGTCTTCGTAGACACCCACGGCCTTTTCGATGATCTTGAAGATCAGCCCGCTGTTGCGGTCCAGCAGGGCAGCCGCTGCCTGCATCGCACGCTGGCGTTTCACCAGCCCCGGATTGTGCTTCGCGTGATAGATGCGGAGCAGGGTAGCTTGTGCCTCGGGCTTCAGCCCAGACAGGTAGGCGGGCGCACCGAGGGCAGCCATTGCCGTATCGTGGTCACCGCTGTTGATGGCCTTCATCACAAAGTCCATGGGCGAATTGACAGAGCGGATGTAGGTCCGCACCTCGACCGCGATTGTATGGGTGGCACGCGACTGGACAGATGTGGTCAATTCCTTCTCGATGTTCGCAATCCCGCTGCGCATGTTGGCGGCGGCTTTGTCGAACGCCTTGGTGGCCCGTTCCATCACCTTGTCGGCAACGTCGGCGACACGCAGAATGCGGTCAGCGGGCGTCAGCGTGTGGTCCTGTTCCACCGCTTCGCGGGCGTCGAGGATCTTCCCGACCGTCTCATAGGCGGCGGTGAACGCCTCAACGACCTCTTGCAGTTCGCCCTCGGTGTCGCTGTCGAAGTCCTCAAGGCTCGCCACAACCTGCGGATGCAGGCTGGGCGTCACCCGCTCGTCAATCCCAAGCTACAAGTCCCGTGCCATTTCAACCCTCGCTTTCAGGCGTGATGCTTATCCTTGGCTTACAGTTTACGGCTCTCGCAAATAGGTCCGCGAGCTTTTTTCCTTTCTAATCAATTAGTTCCATTCCGGCGCGAGGCATAGACCTTCTTATGGCAAAGCAGGGGGTCGGCTTAATCCGAAGCGATTACCACAATTTCAACACAATTCGCTGGACCTGCCGGGGTGACACGCCAGAGTTGTTTGTGTCGTTCAATCAAGGGGGTAAACCATGAACGACATGACGATGACCACAGCTTGCGCCACCTGTCCGCATCGCGCCCGCACGCAACCCCTCGCGCTTCTGCCGGAGCAGCGGGTGGACGTGCCCGCAGGTGCTGACCTGCTCGCCAAGGCCCGCGCTGGGCGAGTTGCAGCGCTGGCCGAGAAAGCAACACGCCGCGCGGCAGCGTTTCAACCTGTCGAAACCATACTGATCGACCCGGCATTCCGGGCGCGGATTGAGGCGCTGGCTGCGCGACGTGTGGTCAATGCAAGCACCGCCGTCAGCGCCAAGCCCCTCGCGGCGGGCTAGATCGCCGCGCACGCTGGCTGTGCCGGGGCTGTAGCAGGGGGCGGGGTAACTCGCCTCCTTTGCATTGGCGGGAGCGACAAGGGGTGCTGCGCCCGAACACGGCGAGCGCAACTGCTGATTGCTGTTTCCTTGCCTGCTGGCCGTGCTATCGTCGCTCAAAATTGGAGGGACAAAGTGCAAGCTATCATACGATTCTCATTGAATAATGATGTGGGCAGCCCGCTTAGGAACCGTCTGGAGGGTATCCTTGTGGCAGCCGGATTTGCGAGGGGCCAGAACACGGCGACCTACAGGCACGAGCACATTGAGCCGCCGCAGATGTCAACTACCTTGCGCGACTTCTGGGCGGCAGTTGCCGCTCATCAGGCTGGTGGCCGCGTGGATCACTTCTGGATGTATACCGACCGTGGCTTCCTCGATGATATGTTCGGAGGTGCGCCCAACGCCGGTGACGCCGCAGACAATGAGGACGTAGACTGAGTTTACCCACATTCCCGCCGCCTAATGGCCTTGTTTGTTGATCGTCTTGGCGAGAGACGACACTTCTTTAGCTTGGCGGCGGGTTTCCTAGTGTCTAATGTCGACAGCGGGACAAATGGGGAACGAGTATGTGGGACTGGATCACTTCAATAAGCAGCACGAACCTCGCCATCATTTGCGCAACGCTGCTCGGTCCAGTGCTGGCGGTGCAGGCGCAGAAATGGCTTGAGCGGGGTCGTGACATTCAGGAGCGACGGCTCGTCATTTTTCGGACGCTGATGGCCACGCGGGCCGCGATGCTGTCACCCATGCACGTCGAGGCGCTGAATGCCGTCCCTGTCGAGTTTTACGGCAGTGGCAAGAAGCTGAAAGCGATCAACGATGCGTGGAAGCTGTATCTCGATCACCACACTATTGACGGCCCGGCCAGCGAGGTGTGGATGCAACGCCGTCTGGACCTGTTCCACGACCTGCTTCACCTCATGTCCCAGTTCCTCGGCTACAGCTTCAATCGGGCACAACTCGCCCGCGATATATACTCACCCCGCGCACGCGGTGAGATGGAGACAGAGCAGACGATCATCCGTCAGGGGCTGGTCGGTCTGTTCCGGGGTGACATTGCGCTGCCGATGGCGGTCAAGGAGTTTCCCGCGACTGAGCCAACCCCCGAGGTGCAGGCCGCGATCTTGAAGCTGCTGGCCGACGTGCAGCAACCCAAGCCCCTCGCGATTGAGGCAGAGAAGGACGCTGACAAAGCGGGCTAAGGCTTGCCCCCGGCTTGTCGCTCTGAATGACCACAGGCCAAACCCGACGCATTCCAGCTGCTTGCCCCGTGGCGACCGCCTGCTGAGGGGTAAGGCGTTCGACCGACTGGACCGATATAAGGGGCGGCGCAGCGATCTTTGCCATCTTCACCTTGCCCATGCCATAACCGAAGGTATTAAGGGGGGATCTTTCGCCTTGGTATTGTATCCGCAAGGTAAACATTGCAAAGATGCGCTGGGCTAATAGGTCCATCTTTGCAATCTTTGCCCGGAACCCTATTCAGTTCCGACAATCGCCTCCTTCACAGCCGCGCGGCGTGCCCGCCACAGGTCCCCTTCCCGCGCGAACAGGGCGAAGACCTGCGGATGGACCTGATACTCGCGCGGCCACCCGCCATAGGTGCCCCGCGTCTGGGCTTCGAGCCAGTCGGCATCTTCCAGAAGCTGGACCGCCTCGCGCCGCAGTCGGTCGTCAGCCTTGCGGAAGTCGCTGCACATGGCCGACAGGTCTGCCCGTGACACTGTGGTCATAGGCGCCTCCGATGCCACGATAGACCGTGCCAGCGCCCGCGCCAGTTCAAAGGCGGGCGATGCGCTCAGGATCGACTGATAGAGCGTGCTAGCGTGCCGCCGCGCTTTGCGCATGTAACGGATGGCACAGGCAACCGCTTCAGGGCCGACCTGCGACGGCAGAATGTTGTCGGGATGGACGCGAAAGACATGGAACACCAGCGCCACCTCGGCCAACATGCCGGGATGCTTCCCGAGGTGAGCAGCATAGGCGGGCGCGAACTGCTCTGTGGCGATCACCAGTTCCCGAACGCTGCGCACCTCATTCTCGAACATCGCCTGCGCCTCGGGCGTGAAAGTCACACAGCAGTCGGCCCCTTGTGTCGTCGCCTTGAACGCCCACTCAAGCCACCGGCCCCATGTGGTCATAGCCTGTGTCGCATCGCCTTTCGCGTCCAAGTCAGGCGCGCCGAGAATGCAGGGGATGAACCGCTGAATCAGCCCGTCCTCGGGCATCTGCTTCATCTGCCTTGCCAGCCCGTCAGGTGTGCAAGCTGCCAGCACCGACACGCCCCAGTTCTTCACGAACACCGATCCGCGCTCGACACGGTTGATCTGCCTTGAGCCACCATCCCGCAGTTGCAGCCAGTCACCTCGGTTCTTCACGGCATCGCCACGTTCCCCGCTGTCGATGCTTCCGACCCAAGATGAAAACTCCTCTGTCAGCATCAGCATTCCCCGAGGGTTCCCCTGCAACGCGGTTGACAGCGCGGGCACGGTTGAATCGCTGGTGTAGAGGGCTGGCGGGGCACTCCGCTCCTTTGGCGGCACTTCCTTGTTAGCAGCCTCCCAGTCCAGATAGCGCTCGGCGTGCATCGCCTTGATGGCATCCGTTGCAGCGCGGATGGCCGGGGACTTGCCAGCGGCAGGACCGCCGCAGAGGAACGACCATTGACGGGCAGACACATGCCAGTTGGATTCACGGCGCACGGTCAGCTTGTAGCGGTCGTCAATGACCGACGCGGCAGCGGTGACGGCAGAGACGATCACCCCGCTACGGTCGAACCCTGTCGCGGCAGCGTAGGAGTGGGCCATCTCACCGATGACAAGGCACACATCGTCAAAGTCGAAGGGCGGAGGCGTCACCATCCTCAGCAGGTCGCGGGGCTTCCGCTGGGCGAACAGCACGCTCACCCCTGTCATCCTGCGCAGTTCCCGCCGTTCCTCTGCCTCAGCCTTGGCACGCATGTCGGCTGCGGCTTGGTTCAGGTCAACGGGCTTGTCGCCGGGAAAGAAGGTGATCGGCTCAAGCGGGGTTTCGCGAGTGTCGGAAGGTTGCCCGGTCGCTTGGAACGGCTGACCCAGAATCTCTGTCAGATTAACGCCAGCCATGCTGCACCTCGCCGTGGCAGATGGCCGTTTGCGGACCGAATCCGCGATCTGTTACGCTGTGCATGTTACCTGCTCTTATCTGACATTGACTTGGCCGGGTGCGTTCAACACCCGGCCTTTTTCTTGACCCGGCTTGCCCCGGGGCTTGCCGACGCCTCGCGCCGCTGAAATGGTCCAGCACTTTCATTCCGATGCGCCCTGTGGCTGACTGCTGGCAGCGCTGGTTCCGTTCCACGGTCCGGGAATGGCGCTCGGGCCGACCGTGTAGCCGGGCGCACGCTTGGCCCTGACGGCGGCGGTGTGGGCGCTGGTGCTTTCGAAGGACCGCTGCGCCAGCCATGCGGCCAAGACCGACCGCTGATAGCGCACCGCCGAGCCGTGTTCGTTGCCCAGCTTCAAGAAGGGCGGTCCCTTCCCTTGGTGGCGGTAGATTTCAAGGGTGTTGGCTTTCAACCCGAGAAGGGTGGCAGCTTCCTTCGTCGTGAGAAGGTCGCCAAGATCAATCGTTGTGGTCATATCGGACTCCCGCTGACCTGCCCCTGAACCGAGGGGTGTTCGGGTGTCCGGTTGTCTGGCATCAGCCAACCTGTTGAATTGAACGGCCCGCCCTATCGGATAAGGCGGGCCACTTGCACAGTATAACGCAATAAAGCGTGGCCGTATTGCCCGAAATGCACTCGGATAAAGTCCGTCCGACAATCGCGGCGTGCTACCCGGAGCAAACCACGGTTCGGCCCTTCTTGTGGATGTAAATCATTCCACCGCTAGCGATGTCGAAATGCTCTGCGAGAACCTTGATCGCGTTCTTGATTTGCCGTTCGGTCGTGGGACGTTCGGGCCGCACTCGCTCAATGGGCGCTCCCCAAGGCGGGGTCGGGCGATATTCGATCTTGATAGCCATTGTGGTCACTCCTTCATTGAAGGCCCGTCCACGAACGCACACGGCGGGCGGACGAGCGGGTTGCTCATCTGCCTGCGCAGGTAGTGCGGGGCTGTATGGGGACTGCACACCTGACCCATGCCACCGTGTGCAGGAATTAGAAGACCACGATTCGCGGCACCTGTCAACATCTAGACGAATGGGTGGAGGGAGGCACAACGCACAGCGCCCCTAGCCTCGCGCTGTAGCCGCGTTGCGCACGGGGGGCCACCCTACCCCCGGCCAACAGCGATCCCCGGCTAGCGCGGCGGCTTTTCGGGGGCGCAGCGCACGTCATGCACGCAACGGCAGGGCCACCACGTTCCCGCCAGCGGCAATCAGCGCCTGTTGCTCGATATAATCGCCGATGGCCTGCACCTCGGGGTGATAATCCCGAAGGTCGCTGGTTTCGAGATAATGGCGGGCCGTGACGCCTTGCGGGACATGGTTCGTGAGCAATTCCAGCTTCGCAATGTCGAGGCGGCAGGCCTTCACACCGAGGGTCACGAAACTGCGCCTCAGGTCATGCGCGGAAAGGCGGTCCATGCCAATGGCCTTGGCGAACCGTTCCAGCGGGGCGCGGGTGTCCTTGATGTGGCCCGCTGCGCTTCGCGAAGGGAACACGAACTTGCTCTTGGTCGTGGCCTTGTCGTCAGCAGCTTTGCGGGCTTTCAGCACGGCCACCGCTTGTGACGAGAGCGGCAACCAGACAGGGTTCTTATTCTTCGGGTCGGGCAGGTGGAACCAGTTGTTGGCCGGGTCGGCGTCGTCAAGGTTGACCCTGTCCCATGTCAGTTCGGCCCCCTCGTTGCGGCGCGTGCCCGTCAGAAGAAGAAACATCACAAGGTCGATTCCGCAGCGGGTGTCGGCGCTGAATGCCGGGTTCTGGCGACCTGTGGTCAACCGATGCCAGAACATGCCCACGTCGCGGCGGTCGATATGCCGGGTCCGAACCTTGCTTTCGTGCACGGCCAGTTCCTTCTTGATGATGGCCACAGGGTTGCGGGCGATGAGCGGTGCGCCGTCCTGCGTCTGGTATTCCTCCATTGCAAAGTTGATGAGGGTGCGAAGGATCTTGAAGGCTGAGGCAGCGCTGCCGGGTGCAGGTGCGGGCGTCTTGCGCAGCCCCTTGGTGGCGATCTCCTCATACCGCTTGCGGCAGTCGGAAGAGGTGATGCTGGCGATGGCGCGGGGCAGCCACTTGGCGAAGGCGGTAGTCAGGTGGCGGTCCATCTCGTCGCGGGTGTTCTCCTTGAGCATACCGGGCCGCGCGAAGAACGCATCAGCCACCTGCCGCAATGTGACGGCCTTGGCCTCGTCCTCGCGCTTCACCTCGCGCGGGTCGGTCCCCATACGCATCGACCGCAGGTGCTCGCGTGCCACCTCGCGGGCTTGGTCCACGGTGAAGACGCCGTAGGCTCCGATGGTGATGCGGGCCGGGGGGTTGCGCGGGTCAATGCGACCCTGCACGATGAAGTTCATTCTGCCGCTAGGATTGACCCGCAGGCCAAAGCCCTTGGTTTCAACGTCCCAGTGATACTCGTCAGTCTGACCGGGCTTCACGCGGTCAACATACCCCTTCGTGAGCTTCACGGGCGGGTGCTTGGGGGTCGGGTCAGGCATGAGTTTGGCTCCTCGTAAGCAGATCGTAAGCGGTTGCGGCGAAGCAGCGCCAAGCGCCGCTTTACCCCGCCTACGACTTGCAGTCCGAGCCAAGCAACTGAAATCGCTAGATAATAAATGAGAAACAAGGACTTCTTTAGTGAATCGCCAGTGTTCCAAAACACAGTAAAGTGGGCAGGCCATAGCTTCGGGAGCAGGGGGTCGGAGGTTCGAATCCTCTCGCTCCGACCAGTGAAAAAAATCCCGAGAAATCAGATGCATTGCGGGCCGGCCACTCTTGCTGTTGCCTAGGGCCTTGCGCATCGCAGCCCGCCACCGGCGGGCCATTCCGACCGTGACTGGCGATTGTGCAAGGACGGCGCGCCCGCCCCGGAGCGGGGTCAGGGAACGCAAGCGTAGATCATGCGCGATCCCCAGGTCCCGACCGATGTGACCGATTGCAACTCTGCCGACCGGTTATACTTTGCGCAGCGTTCCTGCGCGACGGTCAGAAAACGCTCGGGCGGTGTTGCGAGGGTCTTGTCCATCAAACCCTCGACGATCACACGCTGCTCGGTCGCCTCGATGACCTCAACAGGCTCTTCCGGTTGCTGTCCGACGCAGGCGGCGAGGAAAAGGCAAAGGCCAATGGCGAGGCTGGCTTTGGCGGTCTGGGACATTTCGGGTCACTTTCCTGCGTCATGTGCAAGTAGGGGTGCTTTGTCAGATCATGCGACAGCCTAAACGCACACGCAAGTGCGGCACAGTGAGCAAGTTTTCCAGAATATGAACGGTGCTGCCGGAAGGGTTGAATGCCACGACGCTTGGTTTTCAGATTTCCGAGGGCATGATTTTTGACGGCAAACTGGACGGTCCAATGGGGTCGCTGGGGTTCTTGCTAGATCCTAACAGGATCCAGATCGGCCGAAAAATGGCCCCGGGCGCGGATGCAGCCGGGGCCAGTCGGAAAGGGCCTGTTGCAGGGGTTCCCCTCTGCAACAGGCAGGGAAGTCAGACAGCGACCTTGCCGCGAGCGCGGACCAGATAGATCACGCCACCAAGAACTGCGCCGATGATCCAGCCATAGCCTTCGAGTTGGCCGAGCGCAGGCACCCAGACCGTTGCCACGGAAAAGACAGCAGCGATGCCGAAAGCAACGAGTGCGTGGTCATTCCAGCCGTTGCGATAGTGATAGGTGCCGCGCTGGGGGTTATAGAGGTCGTCAAGCTTCAGGCTCTGCCGGCGGATCAGGTAGTAATCGACGATCATGATCCCGAACAGCGGGGCCAGCGTCGCGCCCAGCGTATTGACGAAACCGCTGATCCCGAATTGGCTGATGAATCCTGTCCAGAAACCGCCGATCACCAGCGCAAAGCCCGAAGTGATCAGCCCGGCCTTGCGAAACCCGATGGTCGAGGGCGAAAGGTTCGCGATCCCGTTCACTGCCGGAATGAAGTTGGCAACAAGGTTGATACCAACGGTCGCGGCAAAGAATGTGATGGCGGCAATCACGGCCAGCAGGACACTGTCGGTACGTTCCACGATCTCGGTCGGGTTGATCAGCGCCTCGCCATAGACGGCGGCAGCGCCGGCAGTGGTCAGCAAGGCAAGGGCAGAGAAAAGGATCATGTTGAAGGGCAGGCCCGCAAGGTTACCCTTTACCATCGCGGGCTTGTCCTTGGCGTAGCGCGAAAAGTCGCTGAAGTTGATCATCACCGCCGCAAAATAGGCAACCATCGTACCGAAGATGACGATGAAGCCCTTGATCTCGGTGCCCCATGTTCCTTCGGGATTGGCGAAGATGGTCTGCGCCTGTGACAGAAGCTGTCCGTCTGACTTGACCCAAAGTACAATGACAAGACCGATCATCACGGCATAGACAAACGGTCCGGCAAAGTTGAGGAAGCCTTCCACCCAGCCCATGCCGCGCCAGAAGATGGCAATGTGGAAGGCCCAGACCACCACGAAGGACAGCCAGTCAATCCCGCTGAGCCCCATGAACTCCGCTCCGCCCGTGGCACCGGTCAGTGACCGGATCAGCAGGGCAAGTGCGGTCGATGCGAAATAGACCTGAACGCCGTACCAGAACACGGCCACGATGGCGCGCAGGACGGCCGGCAGCTTCGCGCCCTCGGTTCCCATGCTCGCGCGGGCGAGCACCGGATAGGGGATGCCATATCGTTCTCCGGCCGCCCCCGAAAGGTTGACCATGAACATCACAAACAGCCCTGATGCGATCAGCGCGGCAAAGGCGGTCCAGCCCGTCACGCCATAGGTGATGAACAGGGATGCGACCAGCGAGTAGCCGAAGAGCGACTGGATATCATTGGCCCAGACGTTGAAGATCGCGAACCAGCCCCAGGATTTCTCCTGGGCAGTTACCGGGCGCAGGGCGTCTTCGGTGACTTCTGCGCCCTCGGCGGCGATGGAATGCATTGGTTTCTCTCCTGTTTTTGACCGCTGCAATGCTTGGTTGCGCGATCTTTTCCTGCAAGCGACCAAATTTTCACATCTGGTATTGCAACTAACATGTTACCTAATATCTTATAGGGTAATATGTAGGAAATGCTGATATGACCTTCTGCAATTTCCGAACAATCGAAGGGGCCGCTGGCCCGAACAGAGAGCTACCAAGATGCTAACCGCCGCGACGGACCAGAAGCAGTATGCCGATGCACCACTTGCGCATCAGGCGCATCAGGCCCTGATTGCCGCACTGCGCGGCGGGCAGATCCGCGGTGGCGCTTTCTTGTCGATGGCGATGCTGGTCGACATTCTGGCCCTGCCTTTGGCCGCAGTTCGTGAGGCAGTGAAGCTGGCCGAGGCTGGAGGGCTTGTGACGGTTCTTCCCAAACGCGGCGTCGTGGTCATGGATGCAGGGCCAGAAATTACGCGCGAATGCCTGGAGGTTCGCGCGATCTTTGACGCCGAGGGCGCCAGGCGTCTGATTGAGGCGAATGTGCCGCTCCCCCTTTCAAGGCTGCGCGACGAGCATGAAAGCCTACGGGACGAGGCATTGAAGGCGGTGACGCCTGACGTTCAGCGACGCGCGATCCTGACGGACCTGTCGCTGCACGATGCGCTGGCCTCGGGCGTGGGCTTGAAGCTTGCGCAGCGGATCTACGACGACAACCGAAATCGCATCGCCATCATCCAGAACCAGCGTCCATTCCTTGCCGATCGGATCGTCTCGGCGATGGAAGAGCATCTGTCGATTATCACCGCGCTTGAAAACCGTGATGCCGATGCTGCGGTCGGTGCTATCGGTGACCATCTCGCGAACACACTGCGTTGGTGGGGTGTCTGAACCCTGTATCGTCCCTCAAAGGCTGGATGATTTTCGGGTGGATGATAGCCAGATGCCTGTAAAACCTGTTGCGATCATAGGGTGCCAGCCCATGAGAAGAGATTCTCAACCGTGTGTTTCTATGCGCCCCTGATACAGTCAGCGTCATAGCCCGGCGCGGAGACATGCAAGGTGTCCGACGGCAAGTTGGCTTGCGGAGTCTCAAGACAGCAGGGCCATTCAAGAATCGCGATCGTCTTGTGGGGTGGGGGCGGAGTGGGGGGTGTTCAGTCCACCTCGTCGACAAAGAGTTGAATCTTCGGCGGCATACATCTGATTGGTGTCGAGAGCGATGGTTGTCGCCCGCTTTCCGTCATGGTTGTTTGTGGCTACCAATGGCGCGCCGCGCGGCACGGCGCCCATCATTGGGAGGCGTCAGAAATTCGGCTCCGGAGCGTGTTTTCGAAGTGCGCACCAGAAGGTGGGTTGAAGGATGAACGGGCAGCGAAGGCGTCCGCCGGCGCATCAATGTACTTCGGAAATATGAGAATAAATGGTGCTGCAGGAGAGGATTGAACTCTCGACCTCTCCCTTACCAAGGGAGTGCTCTACCACTGAGCTACTGCAGCGCCGTTTGCCATTCTTCCGGCTGTGACGCAGGTTTCTGGCGGCGCTTCGGCGCGTTCCCGCCGGGCGTGGCGGGGAGATAGACGTATTCGCGAACGGGTGCAAGCGCAATCTGGACGCTTTTTTGCGCCTGAGTTAACAGAGGGGCATGACCGATAATGGCGACATCCCGCAAACCTCCGATGGCCCCGGAAATAAGCCTGTCCCTAAAGGGCAGGCCAGGGAACGTGGAGCCGCATCCGGACGCGAAGACCGCCTGAAAGCGGCGCTGAAGGCCAATATGGCCCGGCGCAAGGCACAGGCACGCGCAAGGGCGGCGGCGGCTGAAAACGATACAAAGAAAGAGTGAGGCGGGACTATGGATTCGATTCTGGTGCGCGGCGGGGCAGAACTGAACGGGGTGATCCCGATCGCGGGGGCGAAGAACGCCTGCCTGACACTGATGCCGGCCACGCTTCTGACGGAAGAGCCGCTGACGCTGACAAATGCGCCGCGGCTTTCGGACATCAGCACCATGACGCAGCTTCTGCAGTCGCTTGGGTCAGAGGTTGCGGCCCTGCAGGGTGGCAAGGTTCTGGCAATGTCGTCCTGGAGCATTGCCAACCACACCGCCGACTACGACATCGTGCGCAAGATGCGGGCCTCGATCCTCGTGCTGGGGCCGATGCTGGCGCGCGATGGCCATGCGATCGTCTCGCTGCCGGGGGGATGTGCCATTGGTGCGCGCCCGGTCGACCTGCACCTCAAGGCGCTGGAGGCGATGGGCGCCGAGCTTGATCTGCGCGATGGCTATGTCCATGCCCGTGCGCCGGGCGGGCGGCTCAAGGGTGCGGTGGTGGAGTTTCCTTTTGTCTCGGTCGGGGCGACCGAAAATGCGCTGCTCGCCGCAACGCTTGCCAAGGGCACGACCGTTCTGAAGAACGCCGCACGCGAACCCGAGATTGTGGATCTGGCCCAGTGCCTCCGCCGCATGGGTGCGCAGATCGAGGGCGAGGGCACGTCGACGATCACCGTGCAGGGCGTGGATCGGCTGGGTGGCGCCACGCATCCGGTGGTGACCGACCGGATCGAGCTTGGCACCTATATGCTTGCCCCCGCGATCTGTGGTGGCGAGGTGGAATGCCTTGGCGGACGCATCGACCTGGTCGGCAGCTTTGCCGAAAAGCTGGATGAGGCCGGAATCAGTGTGACCGAGACCGAACGCGGGCTGAAGGTGGCGCGCAAGAACGGCCGGGTAAAAGCAGTGAATGTGGTGACCGAACCCTTCCCGGGCTTTCCGACCGACCTGCAGGCGCAGATGATGGCGCTGCTTTGCACCGCAGACGGCACCAGCGTTCTGGAAGAGAAGATCTTCGAGAACCGCTTCATGCACGCGCCTGAACTGATCCGCATGGGTGCGCGGATCGACGTTCACGGCGGCCACGCCACGGTGCACGGGGTTGAACGGCTGCGCGGCGCACCGGTCATGGCGACCGATCTGCGGGCCAGCGTCTCGCTGATTATCGCCGGTCTCGCGGCGGAGGGTGAGACAGTGGTCAGCCGCGTCTATCACCTCGACCGTGGCTATGAACATGTCGAGGAGAAGCTGGGCGCCTGCGGGGCAAAGATCGAAAGGATCAAAGGCTGATGTCCGACGCGCGATTCGAGGATGGTGGTGAGGCGCCGCTCTGGCTGGGTGCGGCGGATGCCGAGGATCTGAAGGTGATTGCGTCGCTTGCGCAGGATGCGGTCTTTCCGATCGTTGACATGACCTATGCCAGGTCGCGCCGCGAATTCGCGATCCTGCTCAATCGGTTCCGCTGGGAGGATGAGGCGGCTGCCAAGCGCGCGGGCCGTGCGCCCGAACGGGTGCGCTCGGTCCTGCTGGTGCGCGATGTGCTTTCTGTACGCAGCCAGGGCATCGACCGGGGGGATCGCGACACAATCCTGTCGCTTCTGGATGTGGCGTTCCATGCGGAGGCTGATGGGATGGGCGAGGTCGTCCTGACCCTTGCGGGCGACGGCGCGGTCGCGCTGCAGGTTGAGGCGCTGGACATCGTGCTGCGCGATGTGACCCGGCCCTACCTCGCGCCGTCGGGCAAGGTGCCGGATCACGGCTGACCGGAACGCCCGGCGATCCGCCTCGATCCCCTTTGCCACGCTTGAGGCCATCCGGTGCAGGCGCTATGCAGTCGGCACAGTCATTTCCGAAGGTTGCCGCCATGCCGCAGTTTCTCGACACCCAGGACGCCGGTTTTGAGGCCGCCTTCACCGCGCTCTTGGGCATGAAGCGCGAGGATAGCCCGGATGTCGATGCGGTGGTGGCCGGCATCATCGCCGATGTCCGCGCGCGGGGCGATGCGGCGGTGATCGAGCTCACCTCCCGGTTCGACAAACTGGACCTGACGCCAGACCGGCTGGCCTTTTCGCCCGAGGAAATCGCGGCCGAGGTTGCGAAGGTTACGCCCGAAGATCGCGCGGCGCTTGAACTCGCCGCCGCCCG
Source organism: Gemmobacter aquaticus (assembly GCF_007859075.1). Lineage (GTDB taxonomy): Bacteria > Pseudomonadota > Alphaproteobacteria > Rhodobacterales > Rhodobacteraceae > Gemmobacter > Gemmobacter aquaticus. The sequence goes on along the minus strand of NZ_VOAK01000023.1, from coordinate 69,456 downwards.
GATCCGGGCCTATCACGAACGGCAGATGCCCGAAGATGCCTGCTGGCAGGACTCATGTGGCGCGACGCTGGGCTGGCGCTGGACGCCCGTATCGGCGGCAGGGCTCTATGTGCCGGGAGGGCTTGCCTCTTATCCGTCGTCAGTGCTGATGAACGCGATCCCGGCCAAGGTCGCGGGCGTCGAGCGGCTGGTCATCGCCTGCCCGACGCCGGGCGGGGTAGTCAATCCGCTGGTGCTGCTGGCAGCACAACTGTCGGGCGTGGATACGGTTTACCGCATCGGCGGGGCGCAGGCTGTGGCGGCCCTGGCCTATGGCACCGAAACAATCCGCGGGGTGGACAAGATCACGGGCCCGGGGAACGCCTTCGTCGCGGCGGCAAAGCGCCGGGTCTTTGGCAAGGTCGGCATTGATATGATCGCGGGCCCATCCGAGATCCTCGTGATCGCCGACGCCGACAATGATCCCGACTGGATCGCGCTCGATCTGCTCAGCCAGGCCGAGCATGACGAATCGGCGCAATCGATCCTTGTCACAACAGACGCCGGCTTCGGCCGAGCCGTCGTCGCTGCAATCGAGGGGCATCTGGAAACGCTGGAACGCCGGGCCATCGCCGCAGCCTCATGGCGTGACTTCGGTGCCGTGATCGTCGTGCGGGATCTGGACGAGGCGGCGGCGCTGTCAAACCGGGTCGCACCTGAGCATCTCGAGCTCTGTGTGGCCGATCCCGATGACCTTGCTACCAAGATCACACATGCCGGAGCGATCTTTCTGGGGGGCTGGACGCCCGAGGCCATCGGCGACTACGTTGGCGGGCCAAATCATGTTCTGCCGACGGCGAGGTCGGCGCGTTTTTCTTCGGGTCTCTCAGTGATGGATTTTCTGAAACGTACGACGATTGCCCGCATGACGCCCGAGGCACTGGCCGCCATTGGCCCTGCGGCCGAGCGGCTGGCCATATCTGAAAGCCTGCAGGCGCACGGGCTTTCGGTGCGCGCCCGTCTTGATCGTCTGAACGGGGGGCAACGATGACCAACCGCATCTGCCAGATCGATATTGATGAGCGCGGCCTCAAGGCCACGACCCCCGCAATCGAGCAAGAGCGCCGCGTGGCGATCTTTGATCTGCTCGAGGAGAACAGCTTTGGCCTGCCCGCGCGTGAAGGCAGACCCGCCCCCGTCGGCCCCTATCAGCTGTTTCTGGCCATTCGCGAGGGGCGGCTGGTCTTTGACATCTCCACCGAAAGTGGCGGACGGATCGGCGAGTTTCATCTGAGCCTCGGCCCGTTCCGGCAGGTGGTGAAGGACTACTTCCAGATCTGCGAAAGCTACTTCGAAGCCGTCAAACGTCTGCCTCCCAGCCAGATCGAGGCCATCGATATGGCCCGGCGCGGCATCCACAACGAGGGCGCAAGGGTTCTGCAAGAACGACTGGAAGGCAAGGCGGATGTCGATACGGCCACCGCACGCCGCCTGTTTACCCTGATCTGCGTCCTGCACTGGGGCTGAGCTTGGGCCGTTTCCCGTCATCTGTCCTGTTCTGCTGCGACCACAACGCCGTGCGCTCGCCAATGGCAGAGGCGCTGATGAAAAAGTTCTACGGCCAGCGTGCCTATGTGCAGTCGGCCGGGGTTCACAACGACATGGAGATCGACGGCTTCGCCGTTGCTGTCTGCGACGAGTTGGGGATGGAGCTTTCCCGCCATCGTTCGCGTTCGTTCGAAGAGATGCAGGAATGGGGCGACGATCTGGGTCAGTTCGACCTGATCATCGCCCTGTCCCCCGCCAGCCAGCGGATGGCGCTGGAGTTGACGCGGTTCTTTCATCTGGATGTCGAATATTGGCCGATCCTCGATCCGACCGGTCTGGGCGAAACACGGGAGGCGAAACTCGCCGCCTATCGTCAGGCCCGCGACATGATCCGCGACCGGATGATCGCCCGATTCGGCCCGCCCACCGAAGGTTAGGCCGCTGCATCAGCCCCGCGATGGCCAAGGATGCGCGGCAGCGCGTCCTCTATCCAGCCGGTCAGGGCGGCGAGCCGCTCTGCGGCCTCAAGCCCCAGTGGGCTCAGCGTGTAATCCACATGGGGCGGCACCACGTCATGCACCCGCCGGATCACGAAGCCATCCGATTCGAGTTGTTGCAGGGTCTGCGCCAGCATCCGTTCGCTGACGCCGCCGATCTTGCGGCGCAGTTCGGAAAACCTGTGGGTTCCTGACAGCAGAACCAGCATGACCAGCGTTCCCCACCGGCTTGTCAGATGTTGCAGCACCTGACGCGACGGGCACTCGACCGCCAGAACATCGGGGCGAAGCTGCGAGAGGGTCTTCTGTGCGTTCTGCTCGGGTGTCATGTGCGTCTCTGCCGTATACTTACAAAAATGTAGGCACTTCCTTTTCGTAAGTAAAGAGGGCAGATTCAAGTCATCGATTTTGGAACACCTCGAAAGGACCCTCTCATGACCATTGCCATTACCGGCGCCACCGGCCAGCTTGGCCGCCTCGCCATCGCCGCGCTGCAAGCGCGTGGCGCAACGCCGATTGCATTGGTGCGCGACACCGCCAAGGCCGCCGATCTGGGTGTGCCGGCGCGCGCCTTCGACTACCGCACAGCCGATGCCGCCGCGCTGGAGGGTGTCGAGACGCTGGTGCTGATCTCCTCGAATGACTTTGACGACCGCGCCGGCCAGCACCGCAAGGTCATCGCTGCGGCCAAGGAAGCCGGCGTCGGGCGGATCATCTACACCTCGATCCTGAAGGGCGACGCCTCGCCCATGATCCTCGCACAGGACCATATCGCGACCGAGGCGGCGATCCGCGATTCGGGCATTGCCGCCACCATCCTGCGCAATGGCTGGTATACCGAGAACTACACAGGCGCCCTTGGGGCCGCGCTTGAACATGGCGCGATCCTTGGTGCTGCGGCGGAAGGCCGGGTGTCGACGGCCGCACGCAAGGATTACGCCGAGGCGATCGCCGTGACGGCGCTGGACGCAGGCCATGCCGGCAAGGTCTATGAACTTGCCGGCGACGAGGGCTACACCCTTGCCGAGCTTGCCGCTGAAGTGGCACGGCAATCGGGCAAGCCCGTCGGCTTTGTGAACCTGCCGCAAGCGGACTACGCCAAGGCGCTGGAAGGGTTCGGCCTGCCTGCGGGCTTTGCCGCCGTTCTTGCAGATTCGGATGCCCGCGCGGGTGAGGGGGCGCTCTTTGACGACAGCCGCACCCTGTCGCGCCTGATCGGTCGTGCAACGACGCCGATGTCCGCGACCGTGCGCGACGCGCTGGCCTGAGGTCGCAATCGCGCCGCCTTGTGTCCTCTCGGGCATTGGCGGCGCGCTTTTTTCGGGGCAGGGTCAGGGGCGAGACGCCAAAGAGGGAGCCGCGCATGACCCGCGCCACGATCGAAGCCTATTACGCCGCCTTCAACGCCGGGGATGCCAATGGCATGTTGGCCTGCCTGACCGATGACATCGAACACCGTGTCAACGAGGGCGGCGTGCGGCGCGGCAAAGAGCTTTTCGCCGAGTTCTGCAGCCATATGGGCGTCAGCTACCGCGAGCAGTTGAAGGACATGGTGATCTTCGCCAATGACGAGGGCACCCGAGGTGCTGCCGAATTCGTGGTGCATGGCGAGTATCTGATGACCGATCCGGGCCTGCCCGAGGCGCGCGGCCAGACCTATATCCTGCCTGCCGGGGCGTTCTTTGACCTGAGGGATGGCAAGATCTCCCGCGTGACCACCTTCTATAACCTGCGGGACTGGATCGCGCAGGTCTCGGCATGATCGAGGTGCGCGCCCTGACCGGCGCCGCGCTGGATGCGGCGCTGGATGATGTGGCCGCGCTCAGGATCGCGGTGTTCCGCGACTGGCCCTATCTCTATGACGGTTCGCTGGACTACGAGCGGGACTATCTGCAGACCTACCGCGACAGCCCCGGCGCGATCCTTGTGGGGGCTTTCGATGGTGCGCGGCTGGTGGGCGCCGCGACCGGCACCCCGATGGAAGATCATGCGGACGAATTCGCCGAGCCCTTCCGCGCGGTTGGCCTCGCGCTGGACCAGATCTTCTACTGTGCCGAATCCGTGCTTTTGATGGAGTATCGCGGCCAGGGGATCGGGCACCGGTTCTTTGATCTGCGCGAGGCGCATGCGCGTGACATGGGGCGCAGCCATGTGGCCTTTTGCGGCGTTATCCGCCCTGCGGATCATCCGATGCGCCCGGCAGACTACCGCAGCAACGACGCCTTCTGGCAGAAGCGCGGTTATGCGCAGTTGCCGGGCAGTGTCGCCGAGTTCAGCTGGAAGGATCTGGGGCAGACGGCGGAAACCACAAAGCCCCTTCAGTTCTGGATGCGCGCGCTTTGAAGATGGCGGGCGGCGGCGCGGCCTGCGTGCAGGCCGGTCGCCCAGCTTGCGGTCAACAGATAGCCGCCGGTCGGGGCCTCCCAATCCAGCATCTCTCCGGCGACAAAGATGCCGGGCAGGGCACGCAGTTCCAGATCATCGGTCAGGCTGTCGCGCGCAATGCCGCCCGCCGATGAGATGGCCTCGGCAAGTGGCCGGGGCCCGGCGTGCTGGATCGGCAGATGCTTCAGCAGTGGGGCCAGATCTGCGGGCAGGGGGAGGGCCACCTCCATCACCAGCGCCACCGCTGCGGGCGCAAGGCCCAGCTTGCGCAGGCGGTTTGCGGCTGTTTCACCCGGCCTCGATCGGCCCAGGCGCGCCTGTAGATCGGCAAGGGACAGGTCGGGGAACAGATCGAGCGCCAGCGGTGCGCCAAGCCGCAGGTCGCGGCTGATCGCATAGATCCCGCCCCCTTCAAGGCCGCGCTCAGAAATCACGAACTCTCCCCGTTCACGCCGCGTGCCCGCAATCAGGCAGGCCCCCTTGACGGGTTGGCCAAAGTGGCGCGCCATATGGACGGACCAGTCCATGCGGAACCCCATGTTCGCCGGCGCAAAGTCTGTGACGAGGACGCCCTTTGCCCGGAGCCACGGCACCCAGGCCGCATCAGACCCAAGCCGCGGCCAGCTTGCCCCGCCGAGTGCCAGAACGGTGACATGCGGGCGCAATACCTGCGCGCCCTCAGGGGTCTCGAATGTCAGCGCCGCGCCCTCGAACCCGGTCCAGCGCCACCGGGTTTTCACCTCGACACCCTTGGCCGCAAGCCGCGCGAGCCAGGCGCGCAAGAGGGGGGAGCCTTTCATCGCAACGGGAAAGACGCGCCCTGATGATCCGGTAAAGACCGGCTGCCCCAACCCTTCGCAAAAGGCGCGCACCTGGTCCGGGCCGAAGCTTGACAGAATCGGTGCCAGCCAGTCGGCGTCAAAGCGTGTGGCGAAGGTCTGTGCCGGTTCATCCTTGGTGACGTTCAGCCCCGACTTTCCCGCCATCAACAGCTTGCGGGCGACGGATGGTTTGGCCTCGGCCACCGTCACGGCTTGGCCTGCGTCCGCCAGCGCCTCGGCCGCCATCAGCCCGGCTGGCCCTGCGCCAATCACCAGTGCGTCCATGTTCTGCCCTTGGTTGTCCATCCCACCGGACTGGCCGATTCCCCTTGCCGGTGCAAGACCGGGGTTCAGATCATGCGGATCGTGTCCTTTTCGACCGCCAGCATATAGCCACGCCGGGCAATGGTCTTGACCAGCAGTTCCGACACCAGCTGATTGCCAAGCGCATCACGCAGCCGCTTGATCCGGGTGGCGCCCGCGGCCTCGTCGCAGTCGGATTCGGCCCGGCCCGAGATCACCGCCTCGATCTGCGCGCCGTTCAGCACCTCGTCGTCCATCCGCGCTTCGGCCAGCGCCGAGAGTGTCTCGATCGCCGCCTCGGTCAGCTTGAACTCCAGGTCGTTGATATAGACGGCCCGCGCCTCGCGGCTGATCATCAGCGAGCTGACGGTGATCCCCGACCGCTGGATGGCCGAGATGCGGCGATTGAGCGTGATGATGGTCAGAAGAAAGACGAGGCAGGCAACCAGCAGCGCGGTCGAAAAGACCAGAAGCACGAAGATCACCATCCGGTAGCTGGCCAGAACCTCCTGAAAGGTGGTGCCCGACTGGGCGATGATTTCAAGAAGCTTGATCTCGGCCATGGTGCGCAGGTCGTCGTTTTCAACGAACAACTGCTCGACCCGGGCGTTGAAGGCGTTGGCATCGGGAAGCGCCAGAAACAGGAAGATCGCCGCCGCCGCCAGAATGACGACGATCGCGGCGATCCCGAAGGCAACGGTGCGGCTGCCCGCCCGCAGACTATCAGAAACGGAGGAAGTATTCTCCGGCACTCGACTTTCTTTCTTTCAAGCCCTCGGGGCCAAAGGTGGAGATGACGTTCAACAGCTTCCACTTCTGTTGCGCAAGACGTGGCGCTAACTCAGCACGGGCGGCCTTCTTGTTACAGGCGGAAACTTGCGCGACGCCGTAGTGCAGGCGCAGCGGTTTGTCGCGCTTGGCCTTGTAGTCGGCATAGCACTGCGCGTCTGCGGCCGTGCCCAGTGCCAGAAGCGGGATCAGCAAGACAGCAACGAGGGTGAGGCGGGTCATGAAGGTGTCCGGGCTCAGGGTGGCGGTTGATGTGATGATGGGTGCAGGGCGACGGCAATACAATATCAAGCCGTAGGAAAGCGGGATGATATCTGATGACAACCCCCCGATATTGCCTGACTGATGACCCCTGGATCAGCCTTTTCGCATCACTGGCCAACAAGAGGCAGGAACGCAGGATGATCAGGGATTTTCCAAGGAAAGGCCGGCCCGAACTGGCTTTCGCGCTGACCATGATTGCAGCTCTCATCGTGACCGAGGCGTTGACGCTGTTCGCCATGCCCGCCGATGCGGGGCGCTCGGTTTGCCGGATGCAGGTGTCGGGGCCGCTGGCGGGGACCTGCGACCACTAGCACCGGTTTCTATGGATCGAGGGCGGGGATGGCAGGTGCCACCCCGCCTTTTCTCTTTGCTTCTGCACGAACCTGCGCTTTCTGGTGGGATGCCACGAGTGATTCCCGATTTCAGCCTGGAAACCGCCGCCCACGCCAGTGGTGCCCGAATCGTCGCCGGCGTCGACGAGGTCGGTCGCGGTCCACTATGTGGCCCGGTGACTGCCGCTGCCGTGATCCTTGACCCCGCGCGCATTCCGCCCGGGATCACCGACAGCAAGGCCCTTTCGGCAAGCCGGCGTGATCAGCTCTTTGATGAGATCATGGCCTGCGCCCATGTCTGCGTCGCCCATGCCTCGGTCGACGAGATCGATGCCCTGAACATCCTGCAGGCCACCTTTCTGGCCATGCGCCGCGCGGTTGCGGGTCTGCCGCTCGCGCCCGATCACCTGCTTGTCGATGGCAACCGGCTGCCGCGCGATCTGCCCTGCCGGGCAGAGGCCGTGGTGAAGGGCGATGCGCGGTCTTTGTCGATCGCGGCGGCCTCGATCGTGGCCAAGGTGACGCGCGATCGCATCATGGTGGATTTGGCGCAACAGCACCCGGGATATGGCTGGGAGAACAACGCGGGCTATCCGACGTCCGAGCATCTTGCGGCGCTTCTAAATCTTGGCGTGACCCCTCACCATAGGCGTTCGTTCCGGCCCGTCCACAATATCTTGTATCAAGATGTTTCTGTAAGTAGTTGATTCAAAAAAGAATTTGACGGCGAATCGTCTCTGAATCATCTTTGTCCTCAACAAATCGGCACAAAGAGGCCGAAGGCAGAGGCAGTAATGACGACCAGAAAAGCGACTGCGGAGGCACCCGCCCTTCCGCTGAACCAGATCCTTGCGGGCGATTGCATCGAGGTCATGAACGCGCTGCCCGAGGGCAGTGTTGACCTGATCTTCGCCGACCCGCCCTATAACCTTCAGTTGAAGGGCGACCTTCATCGGCCAGACAACAGCAAGGTCGACGCGGTGGATGACCACTGGGACCAGTTTTCCAGTTTCTCCTCGTACGACCGCTTCACCCAGGGCTGGCTGCGCGCTGCGCGTCGTCTGCTGAAGCCGAATGGGGCGATCTGGGTGATCGGCAGCTATCACAACATCTTCCGCGTCGGCGCCGCCATGCAGGATGCCGGGTTCTGGATGCTGAACGACGTGGTTTGGCGCAAGTCGAACCCGATGCCGAACTTCAAGGGCAAACGCCTGACCAACGCGCATGAAACCCTGATATGGGCAAGCCGCGAGGAAAGCGCGAAATACACCTTCAACTATGAGGCGCTGAAGGCGCTGAATGACGGTGTGCAGATGCGCTCGGACTGGGTGCTGCCGATCTGCACGGGGCATGAGCGGCTGAAGGACGACAATGGCGACAAGGCGCATCCGACGCAAAAGCCCGAAAGCCTGCTGCACCGCATTCTGATCGCCTCGACCAATCCGGGCGACGTTGTGCTGGACCCGTTCTTCGGCACAGGCACCACTGGTGCCGTGGCCAAGATGCTGGGACGCGACTTCATCGGGATCGAGCGGGAAGAGGCCTATCGCAAGGTTGCCGCCGAGCGTATTGAGCGCACCCGCAAGTTCGATGCGAGCGGGCTTGAGGTGACGGGCAGCAAACGGGCCGAGCCCCGCGTGCCCTTTGGCCAGGTGGTGGAGCGCGGCATGCTGCGGCCGGGAGAAGAGCTTTTCTCGATCGGCAACCGCTTCAAGGCCAAGGTGCGGGCCGATGGCACTCTGATCGGCAATGATATCAAGGGGTCCATCCATCAGGTGGGGGCCGCCTATGAAGGCGCGCCATCCTGCAACGGCTGGACCTACTGGCACTTCAAACGCGATGGCAAGATGATCCCGATCGACATCCTGCGTCAGCAGATCCGGGCCGAAATGGAGGCGGATCAGCGTCAGCAGCACTGACGCAAGCACACATCCAAGCATTCAAGGCTACGCCTGTGTCCCGGTTCCGCCGGGGACACACCTCCCCGCCATGCGTGCATGGCGGGGCCTTTTCCATTGCTGCGGGGGGCTCAGCCCTTGGCGCAAAGGTCCCAGGCCTTGCGGAACACGGTGGGCAGATTTGCAGGCGAAAACGCCGCATGGGGCACAAAGGCGCCGCGCTGTGGATTGCCCTGCGATGTGGCAGTCAGGACCGTCAGGGTGAGGTGAAAATGCGTGAACGTGTGCCGCACCTCGCCCATGGTCTGCCATTCGGCGGCCAGTGGCGCGGGCAGATCGGTGCCGTCCCAGCCGGTGGTCGGAAAGCCCGACATGCCACCCAGCAGTCCTTTGGCCGGTCTTTCTTCCAGCAGGATCGCCCCGTCCGGGCGCTGGACCAGCCAGAGCGTCCCCTCTCGTTCGGGTTTGGCTGCGCGCGGTGCCTTGCGCGGAAAGGATGTGGCGTCCCCTACGGCCTGCGCGGCGCAAGCCTCGCGCAGCGGGCAGATGGCGCAGGCAGGGTTGCGGGGCGTGCAGATGGTTGCCCCCAGATCCATCATGGCCTGCGCATGATCTCCGGGACGCATCGAAGGGGTCATCCCGGCCGCGCGTCGACCGATCTCGGGTTTGGCGCGGGGCAGCGGGGTCTCAATCCGGAACAGGCGGCTGATCACGCGTTCCACATTGCCATCAACAACCACCGCGGGCTGATCAAAGGCGATGGCGGCAACGGCGGCGGCGGTATAGGGGCCGATGCCGGGCAGGGCGCGCAGCTCTGCCTCGGTCTGCGGAAAGACGCCGCCGTGTTCGGCTGAAATCGCGCGGGCACAGCGCAAGAGGTTGCGTGCCCGAGCGTAATAGCCAAGCCCGGCCCATTCCGCCATGACCTCCGCATCCTCGGCCTCCGCAAGCGCCGTGACATCCGGCCAGCGGGCCGTGAAGCGATGAAAATAGCCGGTTACTGCCGCAACGGTGGTCTGCTGCAACATCACCTCGGACAGCCACACCCGATAGGGATCGGGCCGCTGGCCCGCGGCGTGTGCGGCCGGCGATACCCGCCACGGCAAGTCGCGGTGATGGCGGTCATACCATGCGATAAGAAGGGCAGAGAGGTCAGTCACGGGCGAGCATTCCTTGTCTGGCCCATCTCTAGATAGGGGCGCATGGCCTGCGGTCCAGCCCGCGCATGTTGCCGTTCTGCGGATCAGCGGGCCAGCGGCAACGCCATGTCGCGGTGAGGGATGCCTGCATCGTCATACTCCGGGCCATACGCGGTAAAGCCCAGCTTTTCGTAGAACCCCAGCACCGGAACCTGCGCGCTGAGATACACCTCGGTCATCGCAGGATCGGCGGCAAAGTGGTCGATCGACGCGCGGATCAGCGCCGCGCCGAGGCCGGTTCCACGCGCTTCGGGAAGGACGCAGACCCGCCCGATCTTGCCGGTCGTGCCCTTGCGGAGCAGGCGGGCAGTGCCGACCGGGCGCCCTTCGACCTGCGCCAGCAGGTGCACGGCGATGCCGTCGAGATCATCAATCTCCAGATCCTCGGGAACCGACTGCTCTTCTATAAAGACTATGCGGCGCAGCGCGCGGCAGGCGTCGATGTCGGTCGTGGGCGCAATGATCCAGCTCATGCGAAATAGTCCGTGAGGATGCGCGTGTAGATGGCCTTCAACTGCTCGATCTGCTCGATCTCGATCCGCTCGTCGACCTGATGCATGGTCTTGCCGACCAACCCGAACTCCACCACCGGGCAGTGGTTCTTGATGAAGCGCGCATCCGAGGTGCCGCCCGAGGTCGAAAGCTCGGGCACGCGGCCGGTCTCGGCCTCGACTGCGCGGGCGATTAGGTCCGAAAATTCACCGGGCGGCGTCAGGAAGCTTTCGCCGGAAATCTGCACGCGCATGGCGATCTGCACGCCGGTCTCGGCCTCGACCGCGCGGGCATGACTGGCGAGCCATTCCGTCAGGCTGGCGCCGGAATGGCCGTCGTTGAAGCGGATGTTCACCGTGGCATGGCCACGGGCCGGAATTACGTTGGTTGCAGGATTTCCACAATCCACGGTGGTAATTGCCAGCGTTGAGGCATCAAAATGTTCGGTTCCTGCATCCAGAGGTTGCGCCTCGAGCCGCGACAGCAGGCGCACAAGCGCGCTGAGCGGGTTCTTTGCGCGATGCGGATAGGCGCTGTGGCCCTGAACCCCGGTCGCCGTGAACCAGCAGGTCATGCTGCCACGCCGGCCAATCTTCATCATCTCTCCCATCACGTTGGGGCAGGTGGGTTCGCCCACAAGGCAATGGGTCATCCGCTCGTTATTGGCGGCCATCCAGTCGAGAAGGGCAGTCGTGCCATGCTCGGCGTCGCCTTCCTCGTCACCAGTGATCGCGAGGATCACGGCGCCATCCGGCGGGGTCTGGCGCACGAAGTCCACCGCAGCGGCGGCAAATGCGGCCACGCCCGTCTTCATGTCGGTGGCACCGCGACCCCAGAGGACGCCATCCTTGATCTCGCCGCCGAAGGGATCATGGGTCCAGGCATCGGCATCGCCCACCGGAACCACATCGGTATGCCCGTTGAAGCCAAAGCTGCGGTTTGCCCCCTTCGCGCCCCAGCGGGCAAAGAGGTTGGGGATGCCTTCCCGATCAACACGCGTGCATTCAAAGCCCGCATCGGTCAGCAGACCTTCCAGCAACACCAGGGCGCCGCCCTCGGCCGGGGTGACGGAATTGCAGCGGATCAGGTCGGCGCTCAGCTGAACGGGATCGACAGGTTTGGACATCGGGCTCTCCTTGCTGGCGGCAAGGGATAATCTTCACCGCCCTGTCCCGCAAGCCGGGCTGCGACAGGATCAGTCGTAGAAGGGCGTCATCTGCGCCACGACGACCGAGTTTTCGTCCAGCGCACGCTGCATCAGGGCGCGTTCGTCGCTGTCGATCTCATCGCCGGCCGCCTCGCGCTCTTCCAGCGAGCCATAGCCCGAGACATCGAGCGGCGCGAGATCGGCCTGCTTGAGGATCGCCACGGTCTCGCGCACGGCTTCGGCCTCGTCCACGCCGCTGGCATAGATCATCAGCGCGGCGCCGGTCGCCTTGTCGGGCAGGCCATCGCCGTCCTTGCGGCCAACCTCGACCACCAGCGTGTAAACCTGCTGCGGACGTTTGGTCTTGATGTCCTTCTCAGTGGTCATGGTGCCCCTCATTCTGACGGGGTCCAGCTATGACGGATCACCCCCGACGCGGCAAGCGGGATCAGGGGAGTTGCGGCTCAGATCGCGCCAATGGCACGCAGCCGGTCGTCGATCGGGCTCCAGTCGGCCACCTGAAGGCGCACGGGCAACGACAGAACGCGCGGGCGGAAGGAAGGGGGCAGGCGGGCCGCATCCTTCTCGGTGGTGACCAACTGGGCATCCAGCGCAAAGGCCTCGGCCTCAAGGCGGGCCAGCAGGGCAGGTTGCAACGGTTGATGGTCATCCAGCGGCTCGGCCCGGACCACATTGGCGCCAAGGCCGCGCAGGGTAGCGAAGAAACGCTCAGGGTGCCCGATCCCGGCAAAGGCCAGAACGCGCATGTCGTGCCAATCAAGCCCGGTCTCAACCGGCTCCAGATGGCCGCGCACGACCGGAAGGGGCGATGTAAAGCGCGCGGCGAAGTGCTCCTGCTCGGCCGCGGACCCGATCGCGAGCACCACGCCCGCGCGTTTCAGGCCAACAGCCACGGGTTCTCGCAAGGGTCCTGCCGGCAGGCAGAGGCCGTTGCCAAAGCCGCGCGCGGCATCGACGACGATGATCGACAGATCCTTGGTCACCTGGGGGTTCTGGAAGCCATCATCCAGCAGAATGACGCGCGCGCCGGCCTCTTCTGCCGCCCGGACGCCTGCCGCGCGGTCCTTTGCAACCCAGGTTGGCGCGAAAGCCGCAAGCAACAGCGGCTCGTCCCCTACATCGGATGCGGGATGGTCAAGCTGCACCCGGACGGGGCCCTCCAGCTTGCCGCCATGGCCCCGGGTGACGACATGGACGCCGGGCAGGCGTTCGATCAGTGCGATGGCGGTGGGGGTTTTGCCAGTGCCGCCGACCGTCAGGTTGCCGACACAGATCACAGGCACGCGGGCCGGGTAGCCCGATTTTGCCACGCGCCGTGCGGTTGCGCCTGCGTAAAGCCATCCCAGTGGCGCCAGAAGCCGGGCCAGCAGGGTAGGGCGGGGGGCATACCAGAATCCGGGTGCGCGCATCAGGCCTCTCCCAGCATCTGGCGCAGCAAAAGGTGCGCGCGCTCCGTCACCTCCACTCCTTCCGAGGTCACAGCCCATGCCGCCGCCGCAAGTCGCGCGGCGCGGTCGGGTGACAGCAGGTCCGACAACGCATCCGCCAGATCCGCGCCAGAGGCGACCGAGCGCGCCGCACGCGCCGCGCCAAGCCGACCCAGAAGCGCGCCATGAGTGCCGGGGCGGGGCCCGTGGATCAACGAGGATCCAAGGGCTGCCGCCTCCATCGGATTTCGAATGCAACCTGAACCTGCCAGAGAACCGCCAAGAAAGGTGATCGGTGCCAGCCGGTACCACAGGCCCAACTCGGCACTGTCGGCCAGATAGACTTCAGTTTCGGGTGTCGGATCCTGATCCATGAGGCGGCTTGCGACCTGCCAGCCCTCACGTTGTTCCAGTTCGGGAAGCAATCCGTCGATCCGCGCCGGCATCTCTGGCACGAGGATCAGAAGCAGCCGGTGCGCATGACGCAAACCGGCACGATGCGCCTCGATCACCGCCGCCTCTTCGGCCTGCGGCACGCCTGCGGCGAGCCAGACCGGGCGCGTGTTCATCAGGCGGGCCAGAGCCTCATGCTCGGCCGCATTTGCCGGCAGAACCGCCGAGGGTTGCTCCAGCCGTCCGGTGATCGAGAGGGTGGTTCCGACACCCACCTTGCGCAATGCGCGTGCGGCAGGCTCGTCCACAGCCAGAATTTCCTGCATGCGCGAGAGCGAGGCCTTCATCAGCCCCGGATACCACCATCCATCGCGATCCGAAGGCAGCCGAGGCGCGCGCGCTTCGATCATCGCCTGCGGTATGCTGCGTTCGGCTGCGGTATGGATCAGTGCGGGGCGCACTTCCGATCCCGCATGGATGATCGCATCGGGCAGCCAATGGTCGAGTTGTGCTGTGACGGTGGCGGGGGTATCTGCTTCCGCCGGCTGCAGGATCACCCCTTCGGGTGCCGATTGTGGCAGCGTTGACGCAGTCAACAAGACGGGGTGACCGTCCTCCTCGACGATGCGTCGGCCCAGTTCGGCAAGGCTGCCCGCAACCTCATCGTCACCTGCATGCAGCCAGATCAGCCGACCCGCCGGGCGCTCGGCGCGCTCGGTACGGGCTGCCGTTCGCCCACGGGCGAGCAGTCGGTAAAGCGACAGTCCAAAAGGGGCCATGGTTTCAGGCGCGGGCGCACGGATGCGATCAGGCGCCCAGCTCCTCGGTGGGCGATGCGGCCTGACCTTCGTCACGCAGACGGTGGATGTGGGCGATGTAATAGCGCATATGCGCGTCATCGACTGTGCGCTGCGCCTCGGCCTTCCATGCCAAAAACGCGCTTTGATAGTCAGGGAACATGCCGACGATGTGGAGATTTGACACATCCTTGAACACGTTCTTCGATGGGCTGACCAATTCGCCGCCAAATACGAGATGCAGACGCTGCGCCATATGGGCCTCCGTAGACTTGCATGGGCAACCTAGCGGATGCCCGCGCAAAGTTAAAGCGGCGACGACGCAAGAGAAAATCGGGTCGGGTTGTCAGTCTTCGCCCAGAATCTCGGCCTGATGCTGGCCTAGGCGCGGCGAGGGGCGATCCAGCGCCAGCTCGGCCCCCGAGAAGACGAAAGGGGATCGCACGCCGGGTATGCCCTCAGGCGCGATCTGCATGCCCCGTGCCACGATCTGCGGATCGGCAAAGACCTCGGCCATATTGTTGATCGGCCCGGCGGGTACGCCCTCGGCCTCGCAGGCGGCGAGCAACTCGGCCTTGCTGAAGGTTTTCGTCGCATTGGTCAGCAGACGTGTCAATTCGGCGCGGTTGGTCACGCGGTCGGCGTTGGTCAGGAAGTCAGGCGCCTCGGCCAGTTCCGGCAGGCCAAGGATGCCGCACAGCTTGCGGTACTGCCCGTCATTACCAGTGGCGAGGATGATCCAGCCATCGGCGCAATCGAAGACGGCATAAGGCGCAAGGTTCGGATGCGCGTTCCCCATCTTTTGTGGTGCAACGCCGGTGGCCAGATAGTTCAGCGACTGGTTGGCCATGATCGCCGTCGCCACATCCATCAGCGCCATGTCGATGTGCTGGCCCTCTCCCGTCCGACCACGCTGAACAAGGGCGGCCAGAATGGCGGTGGCTGCGTAGATGCCCGTAAAGACATCGGTGACAGCAACGCCCGCCTTTTGCGGCTGGCCTTCGGGTTCGCCGGTCACGCTCATCAGCCCGGCCATGCCCTGGATGATGAAGTCATAGCCCGCGCGGTGGGCATAAGGCCCGGTCTGCCCGAAGCCGGTGATCGAGCAATAGACCAGCCGCGGATTGACCTTGCGCAGGCTTTCGTAGTCCAGCCCGTATTTCGCAAGGCCCCCCAGCTTGAAGTTTTCGATCACCACATCGGCATCGGCGACAAGGCGGCGTACCGTTTCCTGGCCCTCCTTGGTGCGGAAGTCGCAGGTGATGCCGCGTTTCCCGCGGTTCGTCGCGTGGAAATAGGCGGCACTCTGTTCGCCACCATTGTCGATGAAGGGCGGCCCCCAACGACGGGTATCGTCGCCTTCGGGGGCTTCAACCTTGATCACATCGGCGCCAAGGTCGGCCAGTGTCTGGCCGGCCCATGGTCCGGCCAGAATCCGGGCAAGTTCGATCACGCGGATCCCGTGCAGTGGGGCGGTCATGTTACTTGGCAAGCTCCGCGTCGATCAGCGCCTTCAGATCGGTGTAGGACATGTTTGAATGCTTGGTGCCATTGATGAACAGCGTGGGCGTGGCCTCGACCCCGTCCTCGGCCATGGTTTCCTCAAACCGCTTGACCATGGCTTCGGCCAGTTTCTGGTCATTGAAACAGGCGTCGAGTTGTTCGTCGTTCATGCCCGCCGCCTTGCCGATGGTCTTGAGATTCGCGATCACCGTGGCCGGATCGTTCGAGGCCGCCCATTCCTGCTGCTTTTCGAACAGCACGCCGTTGATCCCGAAATAACGCATCTCGCCGCTGCAGCGGGCAAGCATCGCAGCCCACAGTCCATAGCGGTCGAAATAGACCTCGCGATAGATGAATTTCACCTTGCCGGTGTCGATGTATTCGGCCTTCAGCGGCTTGAAGACCTGCTCGTGAAAGTTGGCGCAATGGGGGCAGGTGTATGAGGCATATTCAGTCAGCGTCACCTTCGCGTCCGGGCTACCCAGAACCATATCCGGTACAGGCGGTGCCTCGGCCGTCGGAGTCGGGGTGGCGGCGTCCTGTGCAAGGGCCGGCAGCCCGAAGCCTGCGGCCAGCGCGGCACTTGCAGCCAGCGCGAACACGTCGCGGCGATTCATTTTGATCATATTCTGCCTTTCAACTGCTTCGGCGAGTTAAGATGTTCTGTGCCAGGGTTTCAAGCGCCTTGCGCAGGCCCTCGTCCTGAACCCCGTCGGCGGTATCGCGGGCGCGGGCAAGCATCTCTGGGGCGGGCGGCTTGGCAGCGGCTGTGGCGGGGGCGTGTTCAAACTGCGCCTGTCCGTCTGCAAAGCCAGTGGCCGCCGTCTGCGTCAGCACCACCCTGCCGATTGCGGCATAGCCGTAACAGGCATTCACCCGGTCACGGATACGCGGCAGTTGCATCTGCACAAGCGGCGCGTCGGTGGGTTTGACCAGCAGGGTCAGCGTGGCGCCGAATGACCCTTTGGCAAACCCAACCTTGACCGGTCGGGTCACGCGGGCCAGATCCTCGCCCGCCACCTCGGCCCAGTGGGTCAGAAGCCGGGTCACCGCGAAGCCGCGGCTTTCACCCGCCTGCCGGATGCGATCACGCAACAGGCCCGAGGTTGCCTCAAAGCCGCGCATCCTGCGCCCCTTGGCCGGGGCGGCGGTGCGTTCAGTTGGGTCGTGGCCCTCGCCCTTGTCGTTCATGCCGCCTCCATTGCGGCCAACCTACATGAGGGGCCGCGGTCGTTCCAGTGGTGCGGATTCAAGTGTCCATAAAGAATGCGTGACACTGTGCCCCAAGGCTCTGCGCCCTTGTCTTCTTTTCGCAAGTATCCTCGGGGGGAAGCCCGCAGGGCGCGGGGGGCAGACAGCCCCCCGTTGCGCGGTCGGGCAGGTATCGACGCGGTGGGGTGACGTCCAATTCGCCGCGTGATAGGCAAAGGGAATGGACCAGTTGCCCAGCAAAGAACAGATCCTTCAATGGATCGCCGACAATCCGACGCTTGCCTCCAAACGCGACATCGCCAAGGCCTTTGGCATCAAGGGTGGCGCCGCGCGGATCGAGTTGAAGCGCCTGCTCAAGGAATTGGAGCAGGAAGGCGGCGTTGCGCGCCGCAAGCGCCAGTTCCGCGAAAGCGGGTCGCTGCCGCCTGTGTCGATCCTGCGGATCCTGCCGCCCGATGCCTCGGGCGATCTCTTCGCCGTACCGCAGGAATGGGACAGCGGCGATGCCCCGCGTATCCATCTGATCACCCGCGCGGGTGATCCGGCGTTAGGGTCAGGCGACAAGGTTCTTGCGCGGCTGGACAAGGTCGAGGGCGAGGATTTCGCCTATCAGGGCCGGCTCATCCGCAAGCTGGGCACCTCGGCTTTGCGCATTCTGGGCGTTTTCCGCAGCACGCATGAAGGCGGGCGGATCGTTCCCATCGATAAGGGGGCCGACAAGGAATGGCGTGTGCCCACCGGTCTTACCATGGAGGCCGCCGATGGTGAACTGGTCGAGGCCGAGCAGGCCGGGCCAAAGCGCATGGGGCTGCCCACCGCGCGGGTGATCGCACGGCTGGGTGACCCTTCCGGCCCCAAGGCCGTCAGCCTGATCGCCATTCATCAGCACGGGATCCCTGATCAGTTCCCGGAAGCCGTTCTTGCCGAGGCGGACCGGGCCGAACCCGCTCATCTTGATGCGCGCGAGGATCTGCGCCACCTGCCGCTTGTTACCATCGATCCGATCGATGCCCGCGACCGCGATGACGCCGTTCTGGCGATCGCGGATGAAACCCCCGGCAATCCCGGCGGCTTCCTCCTCTGGGTCGCCATTGCCGATGTGGCCCATTATGTCCGCCCCGGCGCCGAGCTGGACCGCGAGGCGCGCCGGCGTGGCAACTCGACCTATTTCCCCGACCGGGTCGTGCCGATGCTGCCAGATGTCCTGTCGGGCGATCTGTGCTCGCTGCACGAAGGGGTGGACCGGCCCTGCATGGCGGTCGAGATCCGCATCGACGCGCAGGGGCACAAACTGTCGCATCGCTTCACCCGTGGCCTCATGCGTTCGCGCGGGTCTTTGCATTACGGACAGGTGCAGGCCGCCATCGACGGCGCCGTCGAGCCGAAGTTGGAGCCGCTGCTCGATCCGGTGATCCGGCCGCTTTACGCCGCCTATGCTGCGCTGAAAAGCGCCCGCGCCGTGCGCCAGCCGCTGGATCTGGATCTGCCCGAACGCAAGATCATCCTGTCGGAAGAAGGCAAGGTGACCTCTGTCGCCTTCCGCGAGCGCTTTGATGCGCACAAGCTGATCGAAGAGGCGATGATCCTTGCCAATGTCTGCGCGGCGGAAGAGCTGATCCGCCTCAAGTCGCCGCTCTTGTTCCGCGTACATGAAGAGCCGAGCCCCGAAAAGCTGGATGCGCTGCGCGAGGTGGCCGAGGCCTCGGGGTTCACATTGGCCAAGGGGCAGGTGCTCAAGACCGCGCACCTCAACCGGCTGTTGCAACAGGCCGAGGGCACCGATCAGGACGAACTGATCAACATCACCACGCTGCGCTCTATGACGCAGGCCTATTACAGCCCACAAAACTTTGGTCACTTCGGGCTGGCCCTTCGCAACTACGCGCATTTCACCTCGCCCATCCGGCGCTATTCCGACCTGATCGTGCATCGCGCCCTGATCGCTGCGCATCGCTGGGGCGACGATGGCCTGTCGCGTTGGGATATCGAGAACCTCGAGGAAACCGCCAAGCTGATCTCCGAGGCCGAGCGCCGCTCCATGGCGGCCGAGCGTGACACCATCGACCGCTATCTGGCGGCCTATCTGTCCGACCGGATCGGCCAGACCTTTACCGGGCGCGTTTCGGGCGTGCAGAAGTTCGGTCTCTTCGTGAAGCTTGATGAAACCGGCGCCGACGGTCTTGTGCCGATCCGCGAGGTGGGGCGCGAGTTCTTCTACTTTGATTCCGACAGCCAGACGCTGACCGGTGCTGACACCGGCCTGACGATCGGCCCCGGCGCGCGCGTCACGGTGCGGCTGGCCGAGGCCGTACCGGTCACCGGCGGATTGCTTCTGGAACTCTTGGAGATCGAGGGCGGGGCCCTGCCTGCCCGCAAGCCCACCAAACGCGGTCGCGGTGGCCCGATGCGCAGCGGACGCCCCACGGCGCGGCGCACGATCGTGCGCAAACGGCGCTAGATAGGCAGGCGCATACGCCGTTAGACGGGCGCCACCCTGCCGACGCCGCGTGCAATCGCGGCATCGGTGCTTCCCCCAGCGGGTAGCTTCGGGTTAGAGTTGTATCCGAGCAGACAAAACCAACCCGCCAAGGGCAAATCATGCATATTTCCAGAACCTTTGCCGCAATCGCGATTGCCGCCGTCCTGTCCGCCTGCGTCGGCGGTGGTGGCGCAGGACAGACCGGGAGCAGCCCGACCGTGATCAAATATGGCCGTGACCAGAATCCAGACCCGGCCAAGGTGGCGGGCCTGAACGCCTGGGTCGAATCCTTCCGCCCGCGCGCCCTGTCTTCTGGCGTCTCGGCTACCACCTATGACGCGGCCTTCAGCGACGTGGTCTACAATCCCGTCGTGATCGAACGGTCGATGAATCAGGCCGAGTTCACCAAGTCGCTGTGGGAGTATCTGGAGACCGCCGTTTCCGACAAGCGCGTGGCCAATGGCCGGGCCATGCTCGCCCGCTACGACGGCGTGCTGAACCAGATCGAGGCCACCTACGGCGTTGACAAGGAAGTCGTCGTCGCGGTTTGGGGTATGGAAAGCTCTTACGGTGAAAAGCGGGGCGATCTGCCGCTGATCGAGGCGCTGGCGACCCTGTCCTACGACGGGCGCCGGGCCGAGTTCTTTCAGGGCCAGCTTCTGGGCGCGCTGAAGATCCTGCAGGCGGGCGACACGGATTCCCGGCACATGATCGGGAGTTGGGCCGGGGCGATGGGGCATACGCAGTTCATTCCGACTTCGTACCTTGCTTTTGCGGTTGATTTCACCGGCGATGGCCGCCGCGACATCTGGTCGGATGATCCGACCGACGCGCTCGCCTCGACGGCCGCCTATCTGGCACGGTCGGGCTGGCAGCAGGGCCAGCCCTGGGGCATGGAGGTGACCTTGCCCGCCGGGTTCAATGCGGCCGTGTCGGGCAAAAATGCCAAGCGTTCGGGCGCCGACTGGCGGGCGATGGGACTGCGCCGGGCCGATGGTGGTGCGATCCCCGACGGGCAGGCGGCACTTCTGCTGCCTGCAGGCGTCAAGGGTGCGGCCTTCCTGATCTATCGCAACTTCCACGCCATTGAGCGCTACAATCAGGCCGATTCCTATGTGATCGGCGTCGGTCACCTGTCAGACCGGCTTAAAGGGGGCGGTCCCCTCAAGACCCCGTGGCCCGCGGGGGATGCGACGCTCCGGCTGTCCGAGCGGATGGAGTTGCAAGAGCGCCTGACGGCCGCAGGCTATGATACCGGCGGCACGGACGGTAATGTCGGCCCCAAGACCTATGCTGCGATCAAGGCCTTCCAGTCGTCGCGCGGGCTGGTCCCCGATGGCTACCCGGACCGTGAGTTGCTCGACCTGTTGCGGCGGTCCTGATCGTCGGACGGGGGGCTTTGCGCCCCCCGCGGTCATCGCTGCGCGCTGCCCTTCCCCCCGCAGGATATTTGAGAAAGGAAAGGGCGCCTTGACGTTTTATTAACCCCTCCGGCGTAGTCTCAAAGGGCGGTACAGGCGGGGACGCCGATGACCGCAAAGGAAAGGGGCCCGGTGTGGGATGCCACGCCGGGCAACTCGTCCTTGGCCTGCTTTCCTTTTCCAAATATCCTGCGGGGGTCCGGGGGCGCAAAGCCCCCGGGGCGGGGTAGATCAGAGGCCAGCCTCTGTCTCGGTCAGCAGCCCCTCGCTGACCAGCCGCCGCGCCCAGCCCTGCCAGCCGTCAAAACGGTGGCAGCGCCAGCCGCGCTCCTCTGCGGCCACGATATTGTCCTGACGGTCATCGGTGAACAGCAACTCATGCGGGGCCAATCCCGTTTCTTGCTCGACCAGTTCATAGATTCGCGGGTCGGGCTTGGTGACCCCCATGTGACCCGAGACGAAAGCCCGGTCAAACTCGGACAGGAAGTCATATTGGGTCTGCGCAAAGGCGAAGCTGTGGATGCCAAAGTTGGTCAGCGCATGGACGGGCATGCCACGCGCGCGCAAGGCCCGCATCAGCGAGATTGATCCGTCAATGGCGGGCGAGGCCATGTCGATCCAGTTGTCGAACCACATCCGGATCTCGGACTGCCATTCGGGGTGGCGGTCGGCCCAGGCGTAGATCGTTTCACGGAACGGTCCGCCCGCGTCGATCTCTTCGTTCATTGCGTGTAGGTCAACTTCGGCGAACAGCGCCTCGCGCTCGGCCCGGCCGATCTGCCAATCGTAAAATCGTTCCGGGTTCCACTCGATCAGCACATTGCCGATGTCGAAGATCACCGCCTTGACCGTCATTCCCGTCTCCTTGTCGCGCCCTCGCGCCAGAGCACATAGAGCCCGGCACCGCAGATCAAGGCAATCCCCAACCATGCGGTTGCATCCGGCCACTGGCCGAAAACGAGGACACCCCACAGGATCGCCATGGGCATGGCGGCGTATTCAAAGGGCGCGATGACCGCTGCCTCGCACATGCGGTAGGCCTGACTGACCAGAAGTCCGCCGATCGCGACCGAGAGGCCTGTCGCCAGAAACGCGGGCCAATCCTGTGGTGCAGGCCAGATCCACGCGCGGAAGAGAAAGGCGAGCGAGGGGTTTTCTGACCCCGCAAGATGCCCGTCCCCGACAACAAGCCCCATCGCCGTGCTGATCAGGATGAAGCCGATCTGCACATAGAGGTTCAGTGTGGCTGCACTTTCCGTCGCGCGCATATGGCGCGTCATCATATTGGTCGAGGCATAGGTTACGGCCGAGATCAGCACGAGGATGGCAGCCGGTTGAAACGCGCCGGCGCCGGGGCGCAGCATCACGACAACGCCCAGAAGCCCGAGCCCCACAGCGGTCCATCGGCGCGGGCCGACGGTCTCGCCCAGAACGAGAACGGAAAGCAGCGTGACGACGAGGGGGCTGATGAAGGCGATTGCAACGGCATCGGCGAGCGGAAGGGCTGCAAGGCCAAGGAAGTAGGTGATGTTCGACACCATGACGAGGCTTACGCGCAGAAGATGCCCGCGCGGGCGGCTTGTGCGCAATTGGCTGTAGCCGCCAGCCATGCCCATGAAAACCAACAGGAAAAGCAGGCTGATGATCGAGCGGGTCAGAATGATCTGGTGGAGCGCATAGGTGTCCGACAGCGACTTGATCGCGACGTCGTTCACCGAAAGCACGGCGGCGCCACAGACAGCGGCCAGAATGCCCAAGGTGGCAAGGCGGGGGGCGGTATCGATCATCATGCCGTGTGATACCGCGCGGACCGTGCCGCGTCTGTCTTGGCCGCGACACGGGGCAGCGACACAAAATGTCGTCTTTCTGCTATGATCCGGCTTGCCGTATCGCGCGATCCAACGCGTCGAGAAAGCGCGAGCGATCCGCGCGCGAGAACGGCTTGCCGCCGCCCTGCCGGAACGGATCGGCGCTGCGCAGGTCCTGCATCAGGTCTCGGGTAGCCAGAACCATGCCGATATTGGCGGTCGTCAACGCTTCGCCGTTGGGTTTGACCACGCGGGCGCCGGCGGCGACACAGCGCGCCGCGAGCGGGATGTCCGAGGTGATGACAACATCCCTCGGCCCCGCATTGGCCGCGATCCACTTGTCGGCCTCATCCGGCCCTTCGGCGACAAACACGCTGCGCACCAGCGGGTTGGCCGAAGGGCGGATGCCACCGTTCGAGACCAGCACCATCTCGATCCGGTGCCGCGTTGCCACGGTTTCCGCCTCGGCCTTTACCGGGCAGGCGTCGGCATCGACATAGATGACCGGACGGCGATCAGTCATAGAGCGCCGCGACGTGAAAGCCGATGTGATCTTCGATAAAGGTCGAGACGAAGAAGTAGCTGTGGTCATAGCCCTTCTGCATCCGCAGGATTCCGCCCTGACGTCGGGCGGCCATCGCCTCGGCCAGTGCCTCGGGGCGTAGTAGTTCGATGAACTGGTCGCTTGCGCCCTGATCGATCAGGATCGGCCCGTCAAAGCCGCGCTTGCGCATCAGCAGTGTGGCGTCATAGGCCGCCCATTTCGCCTCGTCTGCGCCCAGATAGGCGGTGAACTGCTTGCGGCCCCAATCGCTTGCGATGGGGTTGGCGATCGGTGCAAAAGCCGAAACCGAACGGAAGCGCCCCGGAAAGCTCATTCCGATGGTCAGCGCGCCATGGCCCCCCATCGAATGCCCCATGATCGACTGCCGCTCCTCGGCAAGCGGGAAGGCGTTGAACAAAAGCCGGGGCAACTCATCGGTCACATAGTCCCACATGCGGAAATGCGGCGCCCAGGGTGCCTCGGTCGCGTTGACGTAAAAGCCCGCGCCCTGACCCAGATCATAGGCGTCGTCGTTGGCGATATGGGCGCCACGCGGAGAGGTATCGGGAAACACCAGCGCAACGCCGGCCTCTGCCGCCCATTTCTGCGCGCCTGCCTTCACCATTGCGTTTTCATGCGTGCAGGTCAGCCCGGAAAGATACCAGATCAGCGGAACCGGACCACGCTCGGCCTCTTCGGGCAGGAACAGGCCAAAGGTCATGTCGCAGCCGCAGACCTGCGAGGCATGCGCGTAAACGCCCTGAACGCCCCCGTGGCAGCGGTTCTCGGATAGTGTCTTCATCAGTCCTCCTCAGCCCTTGATCCAGGCGATGACGGTGGTGACGGTCACGATGCTGGCGGCCGTCGAAATCAGGATGGCTGTAGAGACCCGCTGCGGGGCCACGCCGTAATGCTGGGCCAGAATATAGACATTGCCGGCAACCGGAAGGCTTGCCGCAGCGATCATTACGCCTGCGGCCTCGCGCTCCACCGGAAAGAGCCAGAGTGCCGCAATCGCGACCAGCAGGGGATGCAGGATCAACTTGGCGAAAGACAGCCAGCTTGCCACGCCCAACCGCTCGGCCCCCCGCCCGGCGAGCGAGGCGCCAATGGCAAAAAGCGCACCCGGCGTTGCCGCGCCCCCCAAAAGCGAGAGGAACTCGTTCACCGGCCCCGGCACCGGCAAGGCCCAGGCCGACCAGATCAGGCCCAGCACGATCGACACGACCATCGGATTCTTCAGCCAGCCAATCGCCAAGGATCTCAGCGCATGCCGCCCAAGTGCGCCGCCACGTGCGCCGGTGATGATCAAGGTGAACAGCGATGAAAACACCACCATATCCACGGTCAGCACCATCAGGACCGGCCCCGCCGCCGCTGGCCCGAGCAGGACGACCAGCATGGGCACACCGAGAAAACCGGTATTGCCGGACTGCGCGCATTGCGCCTCCATCGCGGCCTCCTCGATGCCACGCCCGCGGATCGTGGCGACGCCCAGCACCAGAAGGTAGAGAACCAACGAGGCCGAAAGATAGGCCATGACGAAGGTCGGATCGAAGATGTCGGCCAGGCTCAGGTTCGCGGCAAACCGGAACAGCATCGCCGAGAGCGCGAAGTAGAAAACGAACTTCGTAAGCCAGGCCACGCCCTCTTGCGGAAACATCCGGCTGCGACCTGCCAGATAGCCGACCCCGATCAGCGCAAAGAAGGGAAGCGTTTTCAGAAGGATAGAGATCATGCGCACCCCGTGGTCGTCCGCAGGCTTTCACGTCGCAAAGGCGGATGCAACCCTATGCGATGCCCCGGCGGCCCTATGGGCGGCCCGCCGTGGCGCAACTGCTGCGGGCGAGGGGAATCTAACCGCCGCCGATCAGCACGCCTGCCGCAAAGACCAGCGCACCGCCCAGAACCACCTGAAAGACCGCGCGGAAGAAGGGGGTCTGCATGTAGCGGTTCTGGATCCAGACAATCGCCCAAAGTTCGACGAACACCACGATCACCGCGATAGCCGTGGCCGTCCAGAAATCGGCGATGAGGTAGGGGAGGGCGTGACCCAGGCCGCCGAGTGTCGTCATCACGCCGGATGCGAAGCCGCGTTTGACCGGAGAGCCCCGACCCGACAGTACGCCATCGTCATGCGCAGCCTCGGTAAAGCCCATGGAGATGCCCGCGCCGACAGATGCTGCAAGGCCCACCAGAAAGGTGGTCCAGGTGTCCTGCGTCGCAAAGGCGGTGGCAAAGATCGGCGCCAGCGTCGAGACAGAGCCATCCATCAAGCCCGCAAGCCCCGGCTGCACCCATGTCAGCACGAACTGCCGATGCGCCGCCGCATCCTCGGCGCTGCGGCTGTCGGCATCGAGATGAACCTGCTCAAGCCGCTCGGCAGCTTGTTCATGACCCGCCTCGGCTGCAGCCAGATCGCCCAGAAGTTTGCGCGTGGCGGCATCCTGCGTGGCCTGCGCCGCCTTCAGATAGAAGGCACCCGCCTGCGCTTCCATTGCGGCGGCCTCGGCCCGGATGGCCGAAAGGCTCAGGTCCGGCATCAGCCAGACCGGGCGGCGTGCCTGAAAGCCCGCGACATGCTCGCGCCGGATCAGCGGGATCACCTCGCCAAACCGCGCGCGGTGCAGCGCGATCAGGCTCTGGCGGTGGCTGTCCTCTTCCAGCGCCATGCCGTCAAAGACAGCGGCGGTGGCTGGATAGTCGGCGCGCAGGCGCTGCGCATAGGTGCGATAGATACTGGCGTCGTCTTCCTCGGACGCGATGGCGAGGGCAAGGATCTCTTGCTCGGACAGGTCCGCGAACTTGCGACGATGCGACAGGGCAGAAAGCATGGCTTCACCAAATTAGAATAATTCTAATATAGGCGACTGCCGCGTATTGGCAAGCTGTTCCGAAGGTCAGGACAGATCGCGCGCCAGCAACTGCCCGCCGGGGCCGGGCTTGACCTCGAATCGGCTGGAGATCTTGCGCACCAGGTCCGAAAGCTTGGCGCTGCCATAGGTGCGGGTATCGAAGTCCGGGTTCGCCTGCGTGATGTACTGGCCGATCTGGCCTAGAGAATACCATTCGCCATCCGGATCGATGGCCCGCATTGCCGCAACAATCAGCGGGATCGCCTTTTGTGGTGGCTCTTTCTCGCGCCGCGTCATGGGCTTTGGCTCTGCCAACTGCCCCGCACGGGCGGGTTGTGCCACCACCTCTTCCGGCTCATCCGCCGACAGGTTCTCGACATAGATGAAGCGTTTGCAGGCCATGCGGAAGGCCTCCGGCGTCTTCTTCTCGCCGATGCCATAGACATCGAGCCCCTGTTCGCGGATGCGCGCGGCAAGGCGGGTAAAATCGCTGTCGGAACTGACCAGCACGAAGCCGTCGAACAGCCCGGAATGCAGAAAGTCCATCGCCGCGATCACCAGACCGATGTCGGAGGCATTCTTGCCCTTGGTATTGGAAAACTGTTGGTCGGCAACCATGCCAAGTGCTGCAACCTTCTTGGCCCAGCCCCCAAGACGCTGCGCAGACCAGTCACCATAGATGCGCCGCACGCTGGCCTCGCCCAGCCCCGCGATCTCTTCAAAGATCGCCTCGGCATAGCCGGATGGCACGTTGTCGGCGTCGATCAGCACACATAGGCGGGGGGCGCGGGCTTCGGGCATGGCTGTCCTCTTGTTGTTCTTGGCTGCATTGTCACAGCTTCCTGACACAAGGGAAAGCTCTTTCCGTCCGCGCGGTCAGGCGATCAGCTCGGCGGCCTTGGCGTCTGACGCCCGCAAAGCATCGGCCGGGGTCATCGAAACCAGCAGCCCGCGCTGGCCCGCATTGATCCAGACCCGGTCCAGCCCACAGGCCTGCACTTCGATCACGGTCGGGCTGGCCCTCTTCTGCCCAAAGGGAGAAATGCCGCCCACACGGTATCCGGTCAGCCGCTCGGCCTTTGCAGGCAGCATCATCTCGGCCTGCTTGCCGCCAAAGGCAGCGGCCACCTTCTTCATGGAGAGTTGGCGATCGGACGGCAGCACGCAGCAGCCGGGCTTTCCATCGACCTCGACCATCAGGGTTTTCAGCATGGATGCTGGCAGGATTCCCAGAGCCTTTGCCGCCGCGAGCCCGATGGCATCGGCGGACGGATCATAGTCATAGGGATGCAGCGCGAACACGATCTTCAGCGCGGCAAGATGTTTCAGTCCGGGGGTCGAGGCCATAATGGGTCGTTACTTTGCCGGGGCCGGGCCACCTGCGGGCGGCCAGGCCCTCTTTCCTTTGAAAAAAATCCTCTGGGGGTCCGGGGGGCGAAGCGCCCCCGGTGCCAGCTCTCAGTAAACCACGACCGCGCGGATGGATTTGCCGGCGTGCATCAGATCGAAGCCTTCGTTAATGCGCTCCAGCGGCAGGATATGCGTGATCATGCTGTCGATCTCGATCTTGCCGTCCATGTACCAGTCGACGATCTTCGGCACGTCCGTGCGGCCGCGCGCGCCGCCAAAGGCGGTACCTTTCCAGACCCGGCCCGTCACCAGCTGGAAGGGGCGTGTCTGGATTTCGGCGCCAGCCGGGGCCACGCCGATGATGATCGACTGACCCCAGCCCCGGTGCGTGCATTCCAGCGCGTCGCGCATGACCTTGACGTTACCGGTGCAGTCGAACGAGTAATCCGCCCCGCCGATCTGGTCGGCCTCGGTCTTGGTCAGGTTCACGATGGCCTGCACCACCGATCCCTCGATCTCTTTCGGGTTGATGAAGTGGGTCATCCCGAACTTCTCGCCCCATTGCTTCTTGTCGTTGTTCAGATCGACCCCGATGATCATGTCGGCGCCCGCCATCTTCAGGCCCTGAATGACGTTCAGGCCGATGCCGCCCAGACCAAAGACCACAGCCTTTGCGCCGATCTCGACCTTGGCCGTGTTGATCACTGCACCGATGCCGGTGGTCACGCCGCAGCCGATGTAGCAGATCTTGTCGAAGGGGGCATCCTCGCGCACCTTGGCCAGCGCGATCTCGGGCACCACGGTGTGCTGGGCAAAGGTCGAGCAACCCATGTAGTGATGGATCGGCGTGCCATCCAGCATCGAGAAGCGCGTGGTGCCATCCGGCAGCAGGCCCTGACCCTGCGTCGCGCGGATGGCGGTGCAGAGGTTGGTCTTCTGGCTAAGGCAGGACGGGCATTGGCGACATTCCGGGGTGTAAAGCGGAATGACATGGTCGCCCGGTTTCAGTGTGGTGACGCCGGGGCCACATTCGATGACGACGCCTGCACCCTCATGGCCCAGAATCGCCGGGAACAGCCCCTCGGGATCGGCCCCCGACAGGGTGAATTCGTCGGTGTGGCAGATCCCCGTGGCCTTGATCTCGACCAGAACCTCACCCCATTTCGGGCCTTCGAGGTTCACCTCCATGATCTCCAATGGCTTGCCTGGGGCAACGGCGACGGCGGCGCGTGTGCGCATGGGTACCTCCCTCTGTCAATTTGCGCCAAGTTGTGCCAAAGAGTCGCGGAACGCAACGCGGGAAAACGACACGTATGAACAGACTTGCGAAATTCGCGGCACTTTCTTTGACGCTGCTGCTCGTGGCCTGCGCCGCGCCCGAGCCTGAAACGGTGGTACCGGCCGCCCCTCCGGGGATTGACCCGGTGACCGGTTTGCCGGTCGATCTGACACCGGGCCTGAATGAACGCGAGCCCGACACCTGCCACGCGGCGGACTACCAGTACCTGATGGGTCAGACAGAGGCGGCAGTCATGGCGGCGGCCATCACCGATCGTCCGACGCGGATGGTGACGATGGGCGGGATCGTGAGCCAGGAAGAGTACAACTCGTTCCGGGTGAACTTCTACACGGATGCGACGGGCCGAATCGTCCGTATCAGCTGCGGCTGAAAACCGCCTGCATGCAGTCGGTTGCCACCCCTGCCCTTGCCAAGGGCGGGGGTGTTTTACATGCTGGCTAACAGTGGACAGGTGAGGCATGAGACGGACAATCGCGTTTTCGGGGATCGCGGTCATTCTGGCTGGATGCGCAGCACCGCGTGTCGACGAGCCAGACCATGGCGCCCCACAGGGCTGCGGTGCCGGGAGATTGGCCGGCTGGGTCGGGCAACCGGTCGCCGCGCTCGACGAGCAATACCTGCCCTCGACCATCCGCATTCTCAGACCGGGCACCCCGGTGACCGAGGATTTCAGCCCAAGCCGTCTGAACGTCGATGTCGATGCAGCCGGGACCATCACCGGATTTCACTGCGGCTGATCTGCCGCACCTTTACGGAGGCTATGATGACAAGGACCTATTCGTTCACCGCAGGCTGTGTAGCCCTGTTGGCACTTGCTGCCTGCGTCTCCGAGCCAGCGGTCGTGGCAGCGGAAGAAGATCAATGTGGCGCTTCGGCCCAGCAGGGCCTGATCGGCCAAAGCCGCGAAGTGCTGACCGAGAAGTCCTTCACCGGACCGGTCCGCGTGATCGGGCCTAATCAGGCGGTCACGATGGACTTCAACCCCGAGCGGATCAACCTTGAAACCGACTCGGTCGGGATCATTACGCGCGTCTTCTGCGGCTGACGGCAAACCCGGCCCCCGCAATACGTGCAGGGGCCGGAGTTCGTCTGATTACATGCGATAGTCGGTGTGGCAGGCCTTGCAGGTGCCGCCTGCGACCCCGATTCCGGCCTGCAATGTCGGAAGCGAGCTGGCGTCAATTGCGGCTGCAGCTTCCTGTGCTTTCGACGCCTTGGACACAAAGTCATCCCAGTTCGTCCAGATCTCGGGCTTTGCCTCGGATGCCGGATCGGTGGCCTGTGGTTCAAACTTGGCAGGAACTTCGGCAAAGGCGGCGGCAAGCGCATCCTTCGCGGCAGTGGCTGCGGCCGCGTCGAATGCGGCCTTCTCACCGGCCATGTCGCCCAGAACCTTCATGTTCTGTCCCACGGTCTTCATCAGATCGGTCCGTGCCTTCACGGTGGGGTCTTTTGGCTCTTCCTTGGCAAAGGCGGCAGTCGCGGTAACGGTCACAAGGATCATGGCGAGTCTGGAAATGGTCTTCATGCTCTGGCTCCGGGCTGGGAAAAACACCCCGACTATAGGGGCGAAGATCACCGTCGCGATATCCAGCTTGGCCCGGCCAGGCACTTGTCACGCGAATGTGTATGCGCAGCGTCTGGTCACAGCAGGTGCAGCAGCGCTTCGACCTCGGCCTCGGTGGTGGCCCAGCTTGTTACCAGACGCGCACCCTCAAATCCCTCGGGGGCGGGCATGTCGTGGAAGGTTGCACCGGCAGCACGCAGCCGGGCAGAGGTGCCCTGAGGCCAATGCGGAAAGAGGATGTTGGCCTCGACCGGATGGGCAAGCGCAATCCCGCGTGCTGACAGGCCATGGACCAGACGCGCGGCCATTCCGTTGGCATGCGCTGCCCAGTCGAGCCAGCGGTTGTCTTCGAGCATGGCAAGCATCTGTGCTGCCAGATACCGCCCCTTGGACAGAAGATGTCCACCCCGCTTGCGGCGCAGGTCGAACTCCCATGCGCGCTCAGGATCAAAGAGGACAACCGCCTCGACCCCCATCAGGCCGTTCTTCGTGCCGCCGAAGGACAGCACATCGACCCCTGCGCGCCATGTCAGCTCTGCCGGATGTGTGCCGGTGGCGGCAACCGCATTGGCAAAACGCGCGCCATCCAGATGAACGGGCATGCCGCCCGCGCGGGCCAGATCGACCAGCGCTGCGGTCTGCGCGGCGGAATAGACAGTCCCCGCCTCGGTCACGTTGGTCAGCGAGAGCATGCCGCGTTGCTGGTTGTGTACGCTCGCCCCGCTGGCCTCGATGGCCCGCGCAAGTGCCGATGCGTCGATCCGGCCGTGCGCGCCGGGGATCAGCGAAAGGCGGGCGCCGTGAGTGTAGAACTCGGGCGCGCCGCACTCATCCTCGGCAATATGTGCATGCTCGTGGCAAAAGACCGTGCCCCAGGGCGGGCAAAAGGCTGCAAGAGACAGCGCATTCGCCGCCGTGCCGGTCGCGACCAGCCGGACAACAGCATCCGGCGCGCGCAGCACCTCACGCATCAGTGCCTCGACGGCCTGCGTCAGGTCATCGGCCCCATAGCCAGGGGCGCCGCCATGATTGGCCTTGGACAGAGCCGCCAGAACCGCGGGTGGAACGGGGGCTGCGTTGTCCGAATTGAAGATCATGGTGTCTCGTCGATGATGTAATTGTCCCACTCGTCTTCGGGCACCTCGAATTCGGGCACCGTCCAGCCCCGGACCGAGGCCCCGGCGGTATGCACCGATTCCGGATCGCCCGTAACCAGAGGGTGCCAGTCGGGCAGGGGCTTGCCTTCGTGCAGCAACCGGTAGGCACAGGTCCTCGGCATCCAGTAAGCGATCTTGGGCAGGGTTGACGGGGTCAGCTGCACGCAATCAGGCACGAATTGCTTGCGGATCGGGTATTGCGTGCAGCGGCAGGTTTCCCCATCGAGCAAGCGGCAGGCGACGCGGGTGAATTCAACTTCGCCCGTGTCTTCGTACTCGATCTTGTTCAGGCAGCATTTGCCGCAGCCATCACACAACGCCTCCCATTCATCGGAGGTCATGTTCTTCAGCGGGACGGTTTCCCAAAAGCGGGGGCGGAGCCTGGACATGCCGTAAGGTGCCTTGAGTTGCGCCAAAAGGAAAGGGGCGGTCAGGCGGCGAGGATCGCCCGCGCCCGATCGCAATCAGCATGCATCTGCTCCATCAGCGCGGGCAGACCATCGAACTTCATCTCGGGACGCAGATAGTCCACCAGCGCAACCGACAGGTGCTGGCCGTAAAGGTCGCCGGCAAAGTCGAAGATGAAGGTCTCGAGGTTCGGGGCGTTCTCACCAAACATCGGCCGCACGCCGAGGCTTGCTGCGCCACCGTAACTGCCGGCCCGCGGGCCGGTCAGAACATCGACCTTCACCGCATAGACGCCAAGGCGCGGCAGGTGCAGGCCCGCCACGCTCATGTTGGCCGTCGGAAAGCCCAATTCGCGCCCACGCTTTTCACCGTGAATGACTTCGCCCTCGATCCGGTGCAGGTGGCCCAGCATGGCTGCTGCGTCCTGCGGGCGGCCTTCGCTCAGCGCGTTGCGTATCGCGGTGGAGGAGATCTCCTTGCCGCCCGAGCGCAGAAGGGGGGCCACGGTGACGCCAAAGCCGTACTGCCGGCCAAGGTCCGTCAGGTCTGCAACCGTGCCCTTGCGACCCTTGCCGAAGCAGAAGTCGCTGCCGACGGTCACATGGGTGACGCCAAGGCCATTGGCCAGAACCTCGCGCGCGAAGTCCTCTGGCGAAAAGCCTGCCATCTCTGCGCCGAAGGGCAACTCATACAGCCGCTCCACCCCCAGCTTGGCCAGCCGGTTGGCGCGCGCTTCGGAGTTCATCAGGCGGAAGGGTGGGGCATCCGGCGCAAAATACTCGCGCGGGTGTGGCTCAAAGGTCAGAACGCCCAGACGGCCCTGCGCGGCGGCGCTTTCAATCACCGAGCGGTGGCCCAGATGGACGCCATCAAAATTGCCCATGGCAACCGATGCCCCCCGATCTGCGGGCAACAGCCCCTGCCAGGATTGGATGATCTTCATGCGGCCCCAAAGCGAGGGCGCGGCCCTCAGTCGAACTTGCGGCTTGGTGCCAGAACCAGCGCCTCGCCCTTCAGGACAACCGTATTACCCACGGCGCAATGGGTTTCAAGGGTCACGCGACGTTTGGCATGGTCAATCGCGGTCACCTTGACCTCGGCAAGAACCGTGTCGCCGGGGCGGACGGGCGCCATGAATTTCAGGCTTTGGCCCAGATAGACCGTGCCATGGCCGGGCAGCTGTTCGCCGATCACGGCCGAGATCAGACCGGCTGTCAGCATCCCATGCGCGATGCGGCCTTGAAAGATCGTGTCCTGCGCATAGGCATCGTCCAGATGCACAGGATTCCGGTCGGTCGAGATCTCGGCGAACATCTCGATGTCGCGATCCGTCACCGTCTTGCGCAGGTGGCGCGTCATTCCGATTTCGATGTCTTCGATGCAGATCGTGCCGCGGGGCATGTTGTCGAGCATCCTCGAATCCTCCGGTTTCTGCGCTGCAATCTAGCAGATGCTGCATTGCAGCGCAATCCGTCGGGCAATAATTGTCCGTAGATGCGACAAAAGTGGTAATTATGTTGCGAGGGCGTTATCCGAGGTGCGCCATCGCATGGGTTGGGGCAAGGCCCTCCTCCTCGAACCAGGCCTCTAGCAAGTCCTTGTTAGGATTTGCTGAATCCGGGCCAAACCGGTCTGCGACGATGCCGCCGGTGATGAAGAGCGTATCGATCCCCTCATTCTGGCCGCCCAGAACGTCGGTCCAGGGGCCGTCTCCGATGCAGAGGATGTCGTCATTGCCGATCTCGCCCACGGTCTCGGCCAGCTTGCGCCGTGCAAGGTCATAGATCGGCGGATGCGGCTTGCCGAAATACAGCACCTCACCGCCGCGCTCGGCATAGGCTTCGGCCAGCGCCCCCGCGCAGTAAACCCGCTTGTCGCCCATGTCGACGACGATATCGGGGTTGGCGCAGAGCATCTTGAGGCCGCGTGTCTTGGCCAGCAAAAGCTCTCCGCGATAGTCTTCGGGCGTCTCGGTCAGATCATCGCGCAGGCCGGTGCAGACAATACCTTCGGCCTCGGCCAGCGGCACGAATTCGATCTTCGGGTTCTTGTCTGCGATAGCCTGCAGGGCGGGGGGCAGGTCGGTGAAGAAGGGCATGTCCTTTTCGGCACCGATGAAATGCACCTTGAAGCCCACTGCGCCGGTCACCAGCGCATGTTGCGCGGCGTCCCCGGAAGAGACGATGAAATCATAGCAGTCACGCGGGGCGCCGATGCGTTCCAGCTGCGCGGCAACCGATCCGAACGGACGCGGGGCGTTGGTCATCAGGACGACCGTTCCCCCTTGGGCGCGAAAGGCCTGCAGGGCTGCGACGGCGGCGGGGTAGGCGGTCTTGCCGTTGTGCAGGCAGCCCCACAGGTCGCAGAAGACCGCGCGGTAACGGAACGAGATATCGGAGAATGCGGCGATCATCTGGGTCATTTCGGGGCCTTTCTGGAACACATGTCTGAAGCAGGACCACGGAAGGGTAACGGGCACAAGACGGGAAAAGCAAAGGGCCGGGGAAGACCCCCGGCCCGTTTCCGCGCATTCGGCCGCAGTCAGAGCTTCAGCGAAGGGATGATCTGCTTCTTGCGGCTCATGATGCCGGGCAGCACAACCGTGTCGCCGCTGACCTTGCAGCCAAAGCTTGCCTCGGCCAGTTGCTTCACCAGATCGTTGGGCACCAGCAAAGTCGCCTCTTCGCGAATGATGTCGACAACAAAGAGAAGCACCTGATCGGCGCCGTCTTCCTTGGCCACCTCGATCATCGAAGACATCAGGCTGTCCTTGCGATCGAGTACGACCTTTGGTGCCGTGGTTTCCAGAACCGAGACGCGCAGCTCCTTGCCCGCGACGTTGTATTCCTTGGAATCCATCCGCAGCAGCTCGGCGTCGCTAAAGGCCGAGACGTCCGACTTGGCCTCAAACATCTTCGCGGCCAGTTCCGGGATCGACACGCCCAGATCTGCGGCAAGGCTTTCGGCCACGGCGCGGTCATGGGCGGTAGTGGTGGGGCTGCGGAATTCCAGCGTATCCGAGAGGATGCAGGACAGCATTGCGCCCTTCACGCCGCGGGGCGCGCGTGCCACGTCGGCCCCCATCAGGTCATGCATGATGGTGGCGGTGCAGGCCAGCGGGCGGATGGTGATGTCGATCGGGGTCTTGGTCTTAAGCCCGCCAACCAGCATGTGGTGGTCGATGATGGCGAGCAGCTTTGCCTCGTTGATCGAGGGGACCAGTTCGGCCGGGTTGTTGGTATCGACGATCACGACCTCGTCCCCGGCGGCGATGTCGGTGATGATGGCAGGCTTCGCAAGCTCCCAGTGCTTGAGCACGAAGGCCGCTTCGGTGTTGGGTTCACCCAGAAGCACGGCCTCGGCCGGGGTGCCTTTCACCTCGGACAGATACCAGGCCCAGGCAATGGGCGAGCCGGTGGAATCGGTGTCGGGGGATTTGTGGCCGAAGACCTTGATCATCTTGTGTCATCCGTCGCTGAAAGGGTCGGGCGCCTTATAGGCAAGCGCGGGCAGCTTGTCACGCTGGCGAAAGGCCGCGCCCGGCTTGCCTGCGACAGGGCAAAGCTCAGCCGTCAAGCTGCTCAAGCTGCCAGCCGCTTTCGGCCAAGAGGTTCAGCACTCCGGTCTCGCCCGCAAGGTGCAGCGCGCCAAAGGCGGCGACGATGGGGCCCTTGGCTGCGGCCTCCTCGATCACCGGGATCCAGCTTTGATTACGCTCGGTCATCAGAACCGCCTCCATCTGCGCGAATTCGGCATCGGCGCGTTCCGGTGTGTAGCCCGGCATCTGGCCGCTCAACTGGCGCAGAAACTCCCACACCATGCGGCTTTCCCCCCGGAAATAGGCGTCCGACAGCGTCACCGAAAAGTCGGCGACCCGGTCTTCCATCATCAGCGAGGACCGCAGCATCGCGAGCTGTTCTTCGGCAGACATCGAATCGAAGATGCGAAAGACGGTGGTGTAGGGTTCAAGCGCCCGAATGGGGATGTCCCGCTCCTTGGCCAGCTCCATCACCCGATGGTCGAGCCCGAGCCCGGCTGTCACCTCGGCCATGTCACAGGGCGGTATGGCAAGGATCGAGGCCAGATACCACGGCTGCATCTTCGCCCCCATGATCGCGGGCACATTCCGGGCGGCAAGGGCCTGCGCCATTTGCGCCCATTCCTCGGGCGGGAACTGCTGCATGAGGCTGGGGCCATCGGTCAGAAACAGCAGGCCCGGATCGGCGGCAAGGTCGCGCTTGAGCGCGGCCTCCTCATCAGGGCCGGCCTCGACCAGCAGGGCCGTTGCGCCCTCCATCATGCCCGCGACGCGGGCGGTCAACGTCGCATGCCTGTCATCGGACAGGTGATAGGTGCCGACAAGCAGGACGGATTGCTCGCCCTTGGTCGCGCGCCAAAGATTGCCGCTGGAAAAGGGATGCGCCCGCGTCGCCACTTCCAGCGCCTGCGAATCAGCAGGCGCAAGGTCGGCGATCAGATTCACACCCGAACAGCGGGCCAAGGCCGATCCACCTGCAATCGTGGCGGGAAGGGTGGCGAGAAACAGCGCGGGCGCCAGACGGCGGAGAATGGATTTCAGCGACATGGCCAAGAGCCTGACATATTGCGCCCGAGGGCGAAAGGCGAAGCCGCGAAATTTTGATCGCGGGCGTTGACAGGGCTTGAATGGGTGCCTAACTGTGTGGCCGTTAGCACTCACCAGAAGCGAGTGCTAATCGAATTCAAACCTGGAAACCGAGGGAGTGTTACCAGATGGCTTTCAAACCGCTGCATGATCGTGTGCTGGTCAAGCGCGTCCAGAGCGACGAAAAGACCAAGGGCGGCCTGATCATCCCCGACACCGCCAAGGAAAAACCCGCTGAAGGCGAAGTGGTCGCCGTGGGTGAGGGCGCGCGCAAGGACTCGGGCGAGCTGATCGCGCCGACCGTCAAGGCCGGTGATCGTGTGCTGTTCGGCAAGTGGTCGGGCACCGAAGTCACGCTGAATGGCGAAGAACTGCTGATCATGAAGGAAAGCGACATCCTCGGCATCATCGCCTGATGACTGCCTGACGGATCGCTAATCCCCAACCAATTCCCAAGGAGCAAGACAATGGCTGCCAAGGACGTCAAGTTTGATACCGATGCCCGCGACCGCATGCTGCGCGGCGTGAACATCCTCGCCGATGCCGTGAAAGTGACGCTGGGCCCGAAAGGCCGCAACGTCGTTATCGAAAAGTCGTTCGGTGCGCCCCGCATCACCAAGGACGGCGTTTCGGTCGCCAAGGAAATCGAACTGGCCGACAAGTTCGAGAACATGGGCGCGCAGATGGTGAAAGAAGTCGCCTCGCGCACCAATGACGAGGCTGGCGACGGCACCACCACCGCGACCGTTCTGGCCCAGGCGATCATCAAGGAAGGCCTGAAGGCCGTTGCCGCCGGCATGAACCCGATGGACCTGAAGCGTGGCATCGACATGGCCACCACCAAGGTCGTCGAGGCGATCAAGGCGGCGTCCCGTCCGGTCAAGGACAGCGACGAAGTCGCCCAGGTCGGCACCATCTCGGCCAACGGCGAAGCCCAGATCGGCCGCTTCATCGCTGACGCGATGCAGAAGGTCGGCAACGAGGGTGTGATCACCGTCGAAGAAAACAAGGGCATGGACACCGAGGTTGAAGTCGTCGAAGGCATGCAGTTCGACCGCGGCTACCTGTCGCCCTACTTCGTGACCAACGCCGACAAGATGGTCGCCGAACTGGAAGACGCCCTGATCCTGCTGCACGAGAAGAAACTCTCGTCGCTGCAGCCGATGGTTCCGCTGCTGGAAGCCGTGATCCAGTCGCAGCGCCCGCTGATCATCGTGGCAGAAGACGTGGAAGGCGAGGCTCTGGCCACGCTCGTCGTCAACAAGCTGCGTGGCGGCCTGAAAATCGCTGCTGTCAAGGCGCCGGGCTTCGGCGATCGCCGCAAGGCCATGCTGCAGGACATCGCGATCCTGACCGGCGGTCAGGTCATCAGCGACGATCTGGGCATGAAGCTGGAAAACGTCACCATCGACATGCTGGGCCGCGCCAAGAAAGTGTCCATCAATAAGGACAACACCACCATCGTTGATGGCGCTGGTGACAAGGCCGAGATCGAAGCCCGCGTGGCCCAGATCCGCACCCAGATCGAGGAAACCACCTCGGACTACGACCGTGAGAAACTGCAAGAGCGCGTGGCCAAACTGGCTGGCGGCGTTGCCGTGATCCGCGTCGGCGGTTCGACCGAGATCGAAGTGAAAGAGCGCAAGGACCGCGTGGATGACGCGCTGAACGCCACCCGTGCGGCCGTTCAGGAAGGCATCGTCGTCGGCGGCGGCGTTGCGCTGGTTCAGGCTGGCAAGGTCCTCGATGGGCTGAGCGGCGCAAACAGCGACCAGAACGCCGGTATCGTGATCGTGAAGCGCGCGCTGGAAGCGCCGCTGCGCCAGATCGCCGAAAACGCTGGCGTCGATGGCGCCGTGGTTGCCGGCAAGGTGCGCGAGTCGTCGGACAAGAACTTTGGCTTCAACGCCCAGACCGAAGAATATGGCGACATGTTCGCTTTCGGTGTGATCGATCCGGCCAAAGTGACCCGCACCGCGCTGGAAGAT
This sequence comes from Gemmobacter aquaticus, assembly GCF_007859075.1. Classification (GTDB taxonomy): domain Bacteria; phylum Pseudomonadota; class Alphaproteobacteria; order Rhodobacterales; family Rhodobacteraceae; genus Gemmobacter; species Gemmobacter aquaticus. The sequence continues at coordinate 30,948 of NZ_VOAK01000023.1, read as the reverse complement.
GCGGCTTCGGTCGCCTCGCTGCTGATCACCACCGAAGCCATGATCGCTGACAAACCGGCCGACAAGTCGGCTCCGGCGATGCCCGGCGGCGGCATGGGCGGCGGGATGGACTTCTGATCCAGCCGAACCCGGTACAGGAAAGGGCGCCTTCGGGCGCCCTTTTTTATGTTCGGCACCCCGAACGCTGCCTTGTCGCGCACCGGTCAGCACGGCACACTCAGGCCGCAGTCTGGCTGGGGTGAGAAAATGGCGGATCGTTATGGGAGTATTGCCAAAAGCATCTCGCATTGGTGCGGCCGCCAGTCGACCTTTCTTCTGGCGTTTGGTGTCATTGCGGTGTGGATCGTGACGGGCCCGGTGTTCGGGTTTTCCGACACCTGGCAACTGGTGATCAATACCGGCACGACCATCGTGACCTTCCTGATGGTCTTCCTGATCCAGAACACGCAGAACCGCGATACCGCGGCGATCCAGTTGAAGCTTGATGAGCTGATCCGGGCCACGCAGGGCGCGCATAATGCGCTGATGGATATCGAGGAACTGGAAGAACGCCAGCTTGAGGTGTTTCGGGCGCGCTATGAACGTCTCGCCGCCGAGGCACGCAGCGCCTTGCAAAAGGGCATGCCGGATACCGGCACCCCTGATACTTAGCCCGGGTGATGCGCGGCGCTACTTGCCGGCCGCCGGAACCTGAACGCGGTTCACATGGCCCATCTTGCGCCCCGGACGGGCTTCGGATTTGCCATAGAGATGCAGGGCGGCGTTCCGCTCGCGCGCAATCTCGGGCACGCGCAGGATGTCATCGCCGATCAGGTTCTCCATCACCACATCGGAATGGCGGCTGCCATCGCCGAGCGGCCAGCCCGCAACGGCACGAATGTGCTGCTCGAACTGGTCAATCGCGCAGCCGTTCTGCGTCCAGTGGCCGGAGTTGTGGACCCGTGGCGCGATCTCGTTCACCAGAAGTCCCTGCCGCGTCACGAACAGCTCAACCCCCATGACACCGACGTAATCGAGCGCGTTCAGGATGCGCGCCGCCAGCAGCACTGCATCGCTGCGCTGTGCGGGGGAAAGGCGGGCCGGAATGGTCGTGCTATGCAGGATGCCGTCGCGATGGACGTTTTCGCCCGGATCGAAACAGGCGACCGAGCCATCAAGCCCGCGGGCTGCAATGACCGACACCTCGTGGCTGAAGGTCACGAAACCCTCAAGAACCGCAGGTGCGCCGGCCATTGCGGCCAGCGCGGCCTCTGCATCCTCAGGCCCCCGCAGGCGCGCCTGACCTTTGCCGTCATAGCCCAGGCGGGTGGTCTTGAGGATCGCAGGGGCGCCGATGCGGGACAGCGCGGCCTGCAGCTCGTCCATCCCGTTGACGGCCGAATAGGGCGCGGTTGTCAGGCCCAGCCCGGTAAGGAAGTCCTTCTCGGAGATCCGGTCCTGGCTGATCGCCAGCGCGCGGCGGTTGGGGCGGATCGGCCTTGCGGCTTCCAGCAGGTCAAGGGCTGCCGTCGGGATGTTCTCGAATTCATAGGTGATGACATCAACCGAGGCGGCGAAGGCGCGCAGTGCCTCGGTATCGTCATAGCTGGCCGTGGTCAGCCGGTCTGCAACATGAGCTGCGGGCGGATTTTCCATCGGCTCGTAGATGTGGGTGCGAAAGCCCAGACGCGAGGCGGCGACCGAAAGCATCCGGCCAAGCTGACCGCCGCCCAGAATACCGATGACCGAGCCAAGGGGGAGGGCGTCACTCATCCTTGGGCTCCTCGGGGATCGAGGCGGACAGTGCGTCGCGCCAGGCGTCCAGCCGGGCCGCCAGCGCAGGGTCACTGATCGCGAGGATCCCTGCCGCCATCAGGCCGGCATTGGCCGCTCCCGCCGCGCCGATCGCCATGGTCGCGACCGGAAAGCCCTTGGGCATCTGCAGGATCGAATAGAGGCTGTCGACACCAGACAGGGCCTTGGTCTGCACTGGAACCCCGATCACCGGCACACGGGTTTTCGACGCCATCATACCCGGCAGGTGTGCGGCACCGCCTGCACCGGCGATGATGACCTTTAGGCCACGATCCACAGCTGTCTTGCCATAGGTCCAAAGCCGGTCGGGCGTGCGGTGGGCCGAGACGATTTTCGCCTCATAGGCGATGCCCAACTCGTCGAGGATCGTCGCCGCCTCGCGCATTGTCGGCCAGTCAGACTGGCTGCCCATGATGATTCCGACGTGAACGGCCATCGCATCCCCCTTGGTTTGCAGGCGCTTTAGCGCGGCGCGGGGCGGGGGGCAAGCATTTGGGCCGCAAGCAAGCCAGCAAGGGCGCAGGGGGCTGTCTGCCCCCTCTTGGCCTTCGGCCAATTCACCCCCGAGGATACTTTCAAAAGCAAAGCGCAGATCAGGCTATGATGTCGGGGATCAGGCTGTCCTCGATCTTGACGATCTGATCCTTGAGGCAGAGCTTCTGCTTCTTGAGACGCCGCAGGGTCAGCTGATCGGGGCGGCCCGTGGCCTCAAGCGCGGAAATCGCCTCATCAAGGTCGCGATGCTCGCGCCTCAGCACCTCGAGCCGGATGCGCAGCATCTCTTCGAGATTGAGTTCCATCGACGCGTTCATATGAGGGATCCTGGCGTGGGCTCGGTTCGAGTCGTTATCATTGGGGTGTAATTATAACGGTTTTTCCGTGATTTGGGAAGAAATCTGGCCCCTCGCTGCGGGATTTGGTCAAATGCCGCGCCACTTGCGCGCCGCCCGCGCGCGCCCCATATTCAAGGGGAAGCCGTGATGCCCGACAGGGGTCCGGCGGCACGGTCGCTTATTTCGAGGACACGTCGATGACCAAGATCAGTTTCGGGGCACATCCCTATCTGCTCGGCTTTGAACAGCTGGAACGGCTGGTCGAGCGTACCGCCAAGTCGGGGGACGGCTATCCGCCGTTCAACATAGAGGCAGTGTCTGACAACGCCTATCGCATCACGCTAGCTGTCGCGGGGTTTCGCGACGAGGAGCTTTCGATCACGGTCGAGGATCGCCAGCTGGTGATCCGTGGCCGGCAGAGCGATGACGAGGTGCAGCGCGTCTGGCTGCATCGGGGGATCGCAAGCCGGGCCTTCCAGCGCAGCTTTGTGCTGGCCGACGGGGTGGAGGTCGCAGGTGCGCAGATGGATCACGGGCTTTTGCACATCGACCTGCAGCGCATCGTGCCCGATACCGTTGTTCAAACGATCCCGATCCGCACGGGCCGGCCGGAAAAGCCCGCCGCCCCGGTGAAGCGGATCGAGGCGAAGTGAGGAGGTCTGGTCATGGATACCAAAGTCGATTTCATCCCCGCCGCTGAAAGCAACATCGTCTACGTGCGCCCTGTTGCCGTGGCGGATCTTCCCGAAGAGGTCCGGGCGCAGGCCGAGGGGCTTGAGCGTCTCTATGCGGTTCACCGCCCGGATGGCGAACGCCTCGCACTGGTCCGCGACCGCCAGCTTGCGTTCGCGCTGGCCCTTCAGAACGATCTGGCGCCCGTTAACGTGCACTGACTGGGCAAGGCGCTGTACCGGATGCAGAAAGGGCGGTCCCAGCGGTCCCGCCCTTTCTCGTTCAGGGGATCGGGCGTCAGTGCCCGGCGAGCCAGCGCTCGGCATCCAGTGCCGCCATGCAGCCCATGCCGGCCGAGGTAATCGCCTGACGATAGATGTGGTCGGTCAGATCACCCGCCGCGAAGACGCCGGGAATGGACGTGCGGGTGCTGCCCGCTTCGACCTTTACGTAGCCACCGTTGTGCAGCTCGAGCTGATCCTTGACCAGTTCGGATGCCGGGGCATGGCCGATCGCCACGAAGAACCCGGCGCAGGGCACGTCGGTCTCCTCGCCCGTCTGCAGGTTGCGGGCGCGCACGGCGGTGACGCCGAGCGGGGCATCGGTGCCCAGAACCTCGGTCACCTCATGGTTCCACAGAAGCGCAATCTTGGGGTGCTTGAACAGACGATCCTGCAGGATCTTCTCGGCGCGCAGCGAATCGCGACGGTGGATCAAGGTCACCTTGCTGGCAAAGTTGGTCAGGAACAGCGCCTCTTCGACAGCTGTATTGCCGCCGCCGATGACCACGACCTCTTTGCCGCGGTAGAAAAAGCCGTCACAGGTGGCGCAGGCTGAAACGCCGAAGCCCTTGAACTTCTCTTCGCTGGGCAGGCCCAGCCACTTCGCTTGCGCACCCGTCGCAAGGATCACGGCGTCAGCGGTAAAGGTGGTTCCACTGTCGGCGCGCGACACGAAGGGGCGCTGCGACAGGTCAAGCTCGGCGATATAGTCGCTGACGATCTCGGCCCCCATGGCGCGGGCATGTTCTTCCATTCGCACCATCAGATCGGGGCCCTGCACCTCGGTGTCGCCCGGCCAGTTCTCAACCTCGGTCGTGATGGTCAGCTGACCGCCCGGTTGCAGACCCTGAACAAGCACCGGCTGCAGCATGGCGCGGGCCGAGTATACAGCGGCCGTATAGCCTGCCGGGCCGGAGCCAATGATCAGAACCTTGGAATGCCGCGTCTCGCCCATGATGCGCCCGTTTGCCTGTGTTGGTATCGACGTTTCATATAGGCAAGCCGTCCGGCAAGGGCAAACGCGTTTCCCGGCATGGCGGGCATGGCGATGGCGCATAGGGGCGGCCCGTGTCGTTCTTGGCTGCCTTGGCGAAAGAATGTTGCGCTATCGGGCGAATATTCCTAATGTCCGCGCAAAGACGCGCAGCATTTGCCACGCGCTGCGGCAACAACGACAAAAGAACAACAAGGAAGAGATGCATGGCCGGCACCCGGCTTGACCCGATCGACCGTCATATTCTGGCCGAACTTCAGGCCGACGGCAGGATGACCAATGTTGAACTGGCCAAGCGGGTGGGCATTTCGGCGCCGCCCTGTCTGCGTCGGGTGCGCACATTGGAGGAGGCAGGCTATATCCGCGGCTACCATGCCGAGGTGGATGCGCGCGAGCTGGGGTTCGAGGTCGCAGTCTTTGCCATGGTACGCCTTCACAGCCAGGCCGAATCCGATCTCTCTGCCTTTGAGGCGCGCTGCAAGGGCTGGCCGTTGGTTCGTGAATGCCACATGCTGAACGGCGAGATCGACTTTATCCTGAAATGCGTAGCCCCTGATCTGTCGAGCTTTCAGGGGTTCCTGACGGGCGAGTTGCTCAAGGCCGACAATGTCGCCAGCGTGAAAACGAGCCTCGTCATCCGCTGCGCCAAGGATGAGCCGGGCCTTCCCTTCGATGTTCTGGAAGAGCGGTTGAACCGCAGCGCCTGATCGCGGGCCAAGGCCCGCGTCATTCCCCGACCTGCTATCGTCTCTCGCTGATTGGTCGCCCAGAATCAGAACAGGCGGCCCCTAACGCCGCGCAGAGGTTCGCAGCAGGACCGCCCGTGCAGAGCAACTTAACAACTGAACCGGACATATTCCGGCACGTATGACGATTTTCACCGTCATGGGCACAGCGTCCGGTCCGGTCGCTGCAAGTCAAAAATGGCAAAAGATGGGCGTCCTGTCAAAGAGATTTCGGCAGGGGTGCCGCCAGAAAGCCGCTAGTCTCTGAAATTGCGGCAAAAATGCCGTAACTGGGTGCGTGTTCCAAGGCGGCGGCCATCGTGGTTCAGGCGACATCGCCCGAATCGTATCACCCGGACCCTACAGGCGGATGCACGAAATCAGCCGCCCATAGTCTGCTTCTTTGCGATGCGTCGTCCGGCGGAAGGAATAGAACCGGTCGGGGTCGCGGTAGGTGCAGTGGCGCGTCCATTCGGCATGGCCGACACCGGCCTCGCGCAGACGCCATAGCGCATAGGCCGGCAGATCGAACATGGCGCGGTCGCCCTCGCCTTGTGCGAAGAAGCGTGCGGCCTCGGGCGTGTCGTCGATAAAGCCGTAGACGAACTCTGGCCCGACCTCGTAGGCCGACTGCGAGATGGTGGGGCCGATGACCGCGGTGATGCGGTCACGTCTTGCGCCCAGCCCTTCCATCGCATCGAGCGTGGCCTCCAGTACGCCGTCTCGGGTGCCGCGCCATCCCGCATGGGCGGCGCCAATCACACCGGCGGTGGCGTCGGCAAAGAGCACGGGCTGGCAATCGGCCGTGAGAACCCCAAGGACAAGGCCGGGCGTGGCGGTCACCATGGCATCGGCCTGCGGCGCGGGTTGGGCGGGCATGCCGTCCAGAACCGCCACATCGGCGGAATGCACCTGATGCACGGTTGCCAGACGGTCGATCGTGGCGCCCATCGCCTCGGCCACGCGCGCGCGGTTGATGGCCACAACCTCGGCCAGGTCAGAGGACCCGGTCCCGCAATTCAGCCCGGCAAAGATCCCCGAGGACGCCCCCCCCTTCCGGGTGAAGAAACCATGGCGGATGCCGGCAAGAGCCGGGGCGGTGATGTATTCGATCTGCGCGGTCTGGGGCATGTCAACTCTGCGGAAAGCCGGGCGGAACAGGCGTGCCGGGGGCATGGATGGCAAGCGCCTTGAACAGCGTTCCCATTTCTGCCGGGTGGGTCAAGCGCCGCGTCGCGGCAAGGTGCGATTGAAGGGCTTGGCCGTCCAGGCGATTGCCGAGTGTCGCGGCGCGGGCATCGATGCCAAGTGCCGTCAGCAAGGCCCCTTGCGTGGTAAAGGCATGGGGGCAGGGGGCAGCCGCCTCTGCCAGCGTCTGGAAATCGACATGCGCGGTCAGATCGGCAAGGCCCGGCTCTGCCAGCGGATCGGCATAGGCGTGATTGCGCAGGGCCTGAAACGAATCGCCTGTCAGGTGCCTGTCACCGTAGTCGACGATCAAGGCGGCCCCGCCATGCCGTGCGATGCGGGCCGCGATCTCAGCCATGATCGGCGCCGCTGCGGGGCATACCTCCACGATATCGCCCGGCGCGGTATCGGTGAGGCGGTCGTCCAGAAGCGCGATCGGCGCTGGTGCCGCCAGCGCGATCGAAAGCCGCGCGCCATCAGTCGTGACCATCGTTTCGCGCCAGCCTGCCGGATCGCGGGTGAATTGCCGGATCGGCAGCGCATCAAAGAACTCGTTCGCCAAAAGAAAGAGCGGCAGGTCGGGCAACTCGGCGGCATGATCCACCCACGTGGCCGGTGTGGTGCCTAGGGCGGTGCGCTGGATCTCGCGCAGGCGGGGCGAGGCATCAATCATCACCACCCGCATGGCGTCGTGAAAGCCGGGCACCCGCGCCGTCGCGCGCAAGACATCGGCCATCAGCGTGCCGCGTCCGGGGCCCACTTCGGCCAGCGCAAAGGGCGATGGGCGGCCAAGGTCCAGCCAGTACTGCGCGAGGCAGAGGCCAAGCAACTCGCCGAACATCTGCGAGATCTCGGGCGCAGTGGTGAAATCGCCTGCGCGGCCAAAGGGCATGCGCGTGGTGTAATAGCCATGCGTCGGGTGCAGCAGGCACTCGGCCATGTAGTCGGCCAGCCGGATCGGCCCGGTTGCGGCGATCCGCCGGATCAGCAGATCCTCAAGCGGGGTCACGCCGCGCCCTCATGACAAACCAGACCCCCACAAGCACCATCGGCAGCGACAGAAGCTGCCCGGCCGTCAGTCCATAGCCGCCAAGGTGCAGATAGAGGCCCAGCGGGTTGTCGGCGGTCACGAACTGCGCGTCCGGCTGACGGAAGAACTCGACCAGAAAACGCGCAATCCCATAGCCGGCAAAGAAAGTGCCCGCGATCAGGCCGGGGCGACGGAAGGCGCTGTCGGCACGAAAGGCAAGCCACAGCAGCAATGCGCCAAGAAGCAGACCTTCCAGCCCGGCCTCGTAAAGCTGGCTCGGATGGCGCACGCAGGGTGTCAGGCCTTCGGCGCAGCTTTGCGCGGCCTCTCCCGGAAAGGCCACGCCCCAGGGCAGGGTGGTCGGCCGTCCCCAAAGCTCGGCATTGATGAAATTGGCGATGCGGCCCAGCAGAAGGCCCGGCGGTGTCGCCAGTGCCAGAAGGTCGGCCATCGGCAGAAGCGGGATCCCTTCCCGCTGGCAGAACCACAGTGCCGCGACCACGACGCCGAGGAAGCCGCCGTGGAAGGACATTCCCCCCTCCCACACGCGCAGGATCTCGGCCGGGTTCGCGAGATAGTAACCCGGCTGGTAGAAGAGGACGAAGCCAAGCCGTCCGCCGATGACAACGCCAAGGATGATCCATGTCAGCAGCCGGTCCAGCTGTTCTGCATCCAGCGGTGCGGCCGTGGTCCACAGGCGCGGCGTCCGGATTGCCCTGAGCACAAGGCGCCAGCCGATCAACAGACCCGCGATATAGGCCAGGGCATACCAGCGCAGGGCAAAGGTGATGCCGAAGATGTCGATCGCGAAGATCTCGGGGCGGATGTCGGGGAAAGGGATGTAACTCATGCGCGCTCCGGCTTTGGTCCGCGGGGCCGGTTCGGCCTTGGCGGGGGTGCCCAAGGCGCTTGTCGGGCGGGGTTGCGGCAATGTCAACCATGGCCATCCCCTTGCGCGCGCCGGTCTGCCCACGCATATACAGCTTGCAGCAAATGGAGACGCCCATGCAGACCCGCAGCAAGATTTTCGACGATCTGTCGCAGCTGATGACCAACGCGATGGGTGTGGCGCAAGGTGCCCGGACCGAGGCCGAGACGGCGATGAAAAGCATGATCGACCGCTGGATGGCCGACCGCGATTTCGTCACGCGTGAAGAGTTTGATGCCGTGCGCGCCATGGCGCAGAAGGCCCGCGAAGAGAACGAGGCGCTGGCCGCCCGCATCGCGGCGCTTGAGGCGGGCAAGAAATAAGACTGCACCACCCGGACGAAAGCCGCGCGGCGATCCGACCTTAGCCCGTATCGCGCGGGCGCGGCAGCGGTTAGAACCGGGTCATGGTTACGATCCTGAACCGCTGGCGCAACTGGTCCTTGTCCGCGCAATTTGCGCTGGCTGGCGGCATTGTCATGCTTTGCGCGATGCTGGTGGTCGGCCAATGGGTCGCCGCGCGCATCGAGGAATCGGTGGTGCGCAATTGGGCGAATACCACCGCACTTTACATGGAAAGCTTCATCTCTCCGCTTAGTCAGGATCTGGCTGCGGCGGACGAGCTTTCGCCGCTTGCCCACCGGGCGCTGGAAGAGGTGTTTCAGTCGACCACGCTGGGTGAGCGGGTGGTCTCTTACAAGATCTGGAAGCCTGGCGGGCTGATCGTGGAGGCCTCGGACAAGGCCTTGATCGGCGAGCGTTTCCCCGAATCGGCGGAATTGCGTGCGGCTTGGGGCGGCCGGGTCAGCGGCGAGATCGCCGACCCCGAGGATGACGAGAACCGCGCCGAGACCGAGCTGGGCATTCCCTTGCTCGAAATCTACAGCCCGATCCGCGAAGTCTGGTCGGGCCGGATCATCGGCGTGGTCGAATTTTACGAAAAGACCGATGCGCTGATTTCGGATCTGGCTGAAGCACGGCGCAAAAGCTGGGCAACCGTGGCGGCTGTCTTTGCGGCCATTGGCGTGATCCTCTGGGGGATCGTCGCGCGCGGAAGCCGCACCATCGAGACGCAGCGGGCTGAAATGCAGCGACAGGTCACAGCGCTTGCTGAACTATCGGATCACAACAATGCGCTGCGCCTTCGGGTGCAGGGTGCCGCCGCGCGCTCGGCGGCGCTGCATGATCAGGTGCTGCGCCAGTTGGGCGCTGATCTCCATGACGGCCCCGCCCAGCTTCTGGGCTACGCAGCCTTGCGCCTAGACGGCCTTGGCGTGCAGCCCGGCGCCGAAGAGCGACTCTCCGAGGTGGACCGGGCCGTGAAGGATGCGATCCGCGAGATCCGCTCCATCTCGCGCGGGGTGTCGCTGCCAGATATCGCGCAGCGCAGCGTCTGCCAGATCATCACCGGGCTGGCCGAGGCGCATCAGGCGCGCAGCGGCGCCCCGGTCGCGGTTTCATGCGATGATCGCGGCCTGCCTGCACTTGGCGTGGCGGAGAAGACCTGCATCTACCGCTTTGTCCAGGAAGGGCTGAACAACGCATGGCGCCATGCCGAGGCCCGCGGTCAGGAGGTGCGCCTGTCGGCCGAGGCTGACCGGTTGGTGCTGTGCGTGTGCGATGACGGACCTGGATTTGCCGGGTCTGCGCCCAATTCCGAGGGCTTGGGGCTGGTCGGTCTGCGCGACCGGGTCGAAGCGCTTGGCGGAACATTCGAGATTGAGAACCGGCCGCAAGGCGGCGCGCGCCTGCGTATGACGCTGTCGCCGGCTGGCGAGAGTTAAGGGACGGAAGGGACGCCATGGACCAGATCAGCATCGTGATTGCCGACGATCATCCGCTCTACCGTGAGGGGGTTGCCCGGACCCTGATGGAGGACAAGGCGCTGATCGTCGTGGGGCAGGCGCAGGATGCGGGCGGGGCGGTCGAGCTTGCCGCCCGGTTGAAGCCGGATCTGCTGCTTCTGGATATCTCGATGCCCGGCGGCGGGGGGCTTGCGGCGCTGCGCGAGGCGATCACGCTGCCGGATGCCCCCAAGATCGCCATGCTGACCGCATCGGAAGAGGATGATCAGGTGATGCAGGCGCTCAAGGCCGGGGCGCTTGGCTATGTGCTCAAAGGCGTCGGCGCGCGCGAGCTGGTAGGGATCGTCAAGGATCTGGCGCGTGGTCAGACCTATGTCTCGCCGGTGCTGGCCGGGCGCCTGCTGGCCAGCATGCGAAACGGCGGGGCCGCGCGTCCGGCAAACCCGCTTGCGGACCTTTCAAAGCGTGAGGAAGACATCCTGCGCCTTGTCGCGGAAGGTAAGAGCAACAAGGAAATCGGCCTGACGCTCGATCTGCAGGAAAAGACTGTGAAGCACTACATGACCTCCATCCTGCAGAAGCTTCATCTTCGGAACCGGGTAGAGGCTGCGGTGCTCGCCCGCGAGCACCTGCGTCGTTAGCGAAGATCAAGCAGGTCTTTAAGCCGGGCGATGTCCTTGCGCGTCACGCCGCGCCGCGTGACCGGATTGCCGCGCGGGTCGGTCAGCCGATAGGTGCTGCCCTTGAACTCTTCGCGCCACCCGGCACGATCCGTCACCGAGACGCCGCCGGGGGCGACCTCGATCAGCACATCGAGCCCCCGTTCCGAGATCTGGCGGAAGCGCGATTTGTCGGCGGTTGTGACCTTGCGGCGCTCGATCACACGTCCGCGTGCATCAAATTTCTCGATCACATTGCCGGTGATACGCTCTTCCCGGCCATCGCTGTAGATGCGACGCATGCCGCGGGGCAGGGCGGGAAGCGCGGTGGAATCGGATGATGCCCGCGCGCGGGCGCTGCGCGACTTTGTGCTGTCACCGCCCTCCGCTCCGGCGCCCGGTCGCCCCGAGCCGGAGCTGCCGCCTGAGCTGTCGTCACGGTCGTCGTCGTCATCATCGCCCGAGCCCGACCCGCCGCCTGATCCGCCACCTTTGCCGCTGTCATCATCGTCGTCATCCGACCCGCCGCCCGACCCGCCGCCCGAGCCACCGCCCGAGCCGCCGTCGTCGCCATCATCGTCCGACCCACCGTCATCGTCGTCGTCATCGCGACCGCCACCAGAGCCGCTGTTGTCGTCATCATCGTTATCGTCATCGTCCCGACCGCCGCCGGACCCGCTGTTGTCATCGTCGTCATCGTCGTCCGAGCCGCCGTCATCATCGCCGCCCCGATCCCCATCCTTTGCCCATGCAGCGCCCGCCAGACTGACGTCCGGCAGAACAACCTCAGCCGCAGCCCAGAAGGCCAGCAGCAGGGCAAGGTGAAGAAAGAGGCGACGTGACATGGTCTGATCCGTTACAGCAGATCTCTCAGCCGATTGACATCGGCCTGGGTTGCCGGGCGCTCTTCGACCGTGCGGCCGTTCGCGTCCTTGCGTTCATAGAAACCGCTTTCGATCTCTTCCTTGGTTCCGTCGGAATAGGTGACCTCGATGTTGCCGTCGGACTGTTCGGACTTCACGACGCGAACCGGCCCGGTGCCACCATTGCCACCACCAGCGCTGTCATCATCCGAGTCGTCGTTGCGATCATCGTCGTCATCACGGTCATCGTCGTCGTCGTCGTCGCTGCCACGGCCGCTGTTGTCATCGTCGTCGTCATCGTCGTCGCTGCCACGGCCGCTGTTGTCATCGTCATCATCATCGTCGCGATCGCCGCCATTGTCGTCATTGCTGTCGTCATCGTCGTCGTCGCTGTCATCATCGTCGCGATCGCCGCCATTGTCGTCATTGCTGTCGTCATCGTCGTCGTCGCTGTCATCATCGTCGCGATCGCCGCCATTGTCGTCATCGCTGTCGTCATCGTCGTCGTCGCTGTCATCATCGTCGCGATCGCCGCCGTTGTCGTCATCGCTGTCGTCGCCGCCGTCGCTGCCTTTGTTGTCACCGTCGTCCGACCCGCGGCGGGCCTCGGCCGCGCCATCGCTCAGCGAGAACTCACCGCTGACGGGATCAAACCGGACGGACCAGGGTTGCGTCGCAAGAAGCCCGGCGATCAGGGCCAGCAGCGGCAGACGGCGGGCGGGAATCAAGGAAAAGCTTGGTTTCATTGTCGTCTCTCCTGTCAGGTCCGGCCGAACCGGCGGGACATATCCCCTGTCTGCACGGGGATTGCGCGCGTGCCGACCCGTACCAGACCAATGAGCGGACCTGCCCGACCATTGCCCTCTCTTGATGCGACGAAAGGCCGGATAGGTCACCAGACCAAGGTCCGACAATTCGGCACATCCGTGGTATTCGATGGGGGCTTGCAGTTCCCGGCCCTGCGGTGGTAATCGGTCTGCGGTAGCGGCGGGTATGGTGTAGTGGTAGCGCCTCAGCCTTCCAAGCTGATGGGGCGGGTTCGATTCCCGCTACCCGCTCCAATCGACCAAACTTCGGTCGCGCTCTCCAATCACCTCAAAGCGTATGCGACCCGATCCGGTGGGCCTTGCGGAACACGCCGGGTGCATATGGGGCTTTTCTCGACCCGGCAGGAGCCCGCCGGTGAAGCAGGATGAAAACCTAGCCGGCGTGCCCGGGTTGTTCACTGTGGCAACGCGGGTCCCGTTCTGGCTAGGCACCTGTCAGATCGGGCTCGGCCTTCGACTTGCGGGCGATGAAGGCCACGAAGGCACGCACGCGTTCGGCAATCAGCCGGTTGTCAGGGTAGACCGCGTGCAGCGGGACGTGGCCGGGATTCCACTCTGGCAGAACCGGCACAAGGGCGCCCGAGCGCAGCGCGTCTCCGATCGCAAAGGCCGGAAGCTGGCAGATGCCCGCGCCTTCCAGGGCTGCGGTGCGAAGCGCCCAGCCTTCGTTCAGCTCCAGCCTGGGAAGTATTGGCACCTCGACGCGTTCGGTGCCTCGCGTCATCGTCCAGACTCTGCCTCGGCGCAGGTGCGCAAAGTGCAGCAGATCGTGCTTTGACAGATCCTCCGGCCGCTCAGGGTGCCCGCGACGGGCGAGGTAGTCGCCGCGCGCGCAGGTTAGAAGTGGCGATATCCCAAGTTTGCGGGTGATAAGGTTCTCCTCGATCTCGATCACGCCGCGGATTGCAAGATCGAACCGCCTTTCGATCAGGTTGTGGGCTGCGTTGGACAGGTCAAGTTCGATGCGCGTTCCCGGATGCAGTGCAAGAAATTCTGCAACCCAGGGTACGAGGAAGCGCTGGCCCATATCCGGTGGCGCCGTGATGCGCAGCCGGCCCTCTGGCGTGCTGTGTTCGGCCCGCGCCGCGCGCTCGGCGAGATCCACGCGCTCGGCGATGTCGCCAAGACGTTCGCGGTAGGCCTCGCCTGCCGGTGTCAGACGAACCAGCCGGGTGGATCGGTGGAAAAGGCGCAGGCCCAGACGTGCCTCCAGATCTGCCACCTGCGCGCTGATGGTCGAGCGCGTAAGGCCGATCGCCTCCGCCGCAGCGGTGAAGCTTGCATGCTCTGCCACGGCAAGGAACGCCGCAACACCATGAAGCGGATCAACGGTCTTCATTTGTCAAGTTATCCAGACAATGTTGCGCGGTGCAGCCACTTTATCGGCCAAGCATCGTTGATTTATACGGCTGTCACTTTAATTCACAATCCTGATGGAGTTACAGATGCAGACCTTTAGTCAAGCTGCCTTTTCCGCGCCCGGCGCCGGCACCCTCGCAACCGGCTTTGGCCCCCACATCATTCGGATCTCGGCTGAAGAGACCGGAGGGCGTCTTGGTGTATTCGAGGCTGAGGTGCCGGCCGGCGAGGGGCCGCCGCCCCATGTGCATGATCGTGAGGAGGAATTCTTCCGTGTGCTCGATGGTCACTTCGCCTTCTGGTGCAACGGGCAGCGCGTTGACCTTGGTGCAGGCGGTGTGATCGTTGTGCCACGTGGGGCGGTTCACCGCTTTCAGAATATCGGCGAATCTGCAGGCCGCCTGATGGTTGTGATGACCCCGGGCGGATTCGAGGGCTTCTTCTCTGCCGTCGAGGCAGAACAGCCGAGCTCACCCCAGGAGATCGATGCGCTTGCCGCACGCTTCAGCCTGCGTTTCGTTCCCGCCCTGTCGGCGCAGGCCGCCGCCTGAGCGGGGAATGCGGCAATGATGCCGAGAGGGCCGGGCACATCAGTTGTGCCCGGCGCGACGCTCGGATGACCCATGGATCCGGCTGGGCACACCGCATTGAAAAGCGGCGGGCCCGAGCAGTCCTGACGCCAATGGGCGGTTTGCCAAAGGCGGCAGCGTCAGGTAAAATTTTGGCCTCTGCATCCGTCTGATGACATGTCGGAGGTGCCCCCATGTATCGAACAATTCTTCTGGCTTACGACGGAACGCGCGAGGGGCGGCTTGCCCTGCGCGAAGGTGCCATGTTGGCAAAGCAGTTTCGTTCAGACGTCGTGTTGCTGGCCGTGGTGGAGGCGTCGCTCACTCCGGTCGCCGTTGATATTGGCGTGGCCTATGTTCCCTACGATCAAAGCGATGAGTATCAGCTGATCCTCGACGAAGGATCAGAGCGGCTGCAGAAACTGGGTCTGGCGCACAAAGTGAAACTACAGGTGGGAGACCCGGTCTCCTGCATCGTGAAAGCGGCAAAGGACGCCCATGCCGATCTTGTCGTGATCGGTCATCACAAAACGGGCTGGTTGTCGCGATGGCTGCACGAACCCGTGGTTGCTGCACTGATAGAGAGTCTCGAGTGCAGCGTGCTTTCGGGACGGATGGAGATCTCGGACGACGAACTGTTTGGCCCGATTGCCTGACGGAAACCGTGCGGGCGGCATCGATCGCTCTGATGCAACGTCCCCGGGGTTGAAAATGGCGACTTTCTGATGGGGCGGGTTTGCGTCGTGACCGGAGCATTCCGCTTCCGTCGGCCAGATCGGCGATTTGGTTAATGCCGCGGTGACCGGCGCCAGTCGGTCGGGGCTTGTCCGAACTTTGCGCGGAACAGGCGCGAAAACTGTGCCTGGTCGCAGAATCCGAACCGATAGGAGATCTCGGCCATCGACAGTGCGGGGGAAGAGGTGATCGCCTCGCGCGCGGCAATCAGGCGCTCATCCCGGATGAACTGCGACACTGTCTGGTTGGTGTCGCCGAACAGCTCATGCAGGTAGCGTTTCGAGATGCCGCAAGCGTCGGCCACAAACTCAGGCGAAAGGGCCGGGCTCGACAGATGCTTGCGGATGATCTGCTCGGCCCGCCTCAGATGCCCTGCACGAACAGATGTGCGGACCTGTTGGTCATCGGCAGCCGTTTCATCCAGCGCAAGGGCCAGCACCTCGACCATCTGCCGACCCAGAACCTCGGCCGCGCGGCCCTCGCTCAGCGGCAGTGAGTGCAATTGCTTCATCATCGTAGTGAAGAGCGCGGGCAACCCCGTGCGCGCATCAATGATCTTGGCGCAAAAACGATCAGGATCGCGCACCTTTTCCGACAGGGATTTCTTGCTGATCTTCAGGACGCTCAGCTCATTTGCGGTGTCATAGGCGAACCGATAGGGCTCGTCCCCACGTTCAAGGATGAAGCCACCCGGGTCGCAACGCACCTCGCGGCCGATCTGCCTGAACTCCACCGGGCTCAGGCGCGGGACGGTGATGAGATACTCTTCCTCGCGCGTGTGCGAGATATGGGTGGGCCTGCGCTCATATTGCAGTGGCATGGTTGCCAGTCGCGACAGCGAGACGCTGCCCATCTGCCGACGCTCAAGCGTTCCGGTAAAGCTTGCAGGGTCACGAAAGGTCAGGTGCAGCGGAAAATAGGTCTCAGTGATCACCCGCCCCCAATGCGCGGACCGCTGGCCGGGCACGATCTGGTCGGTGCTGTGTGCCGTGACGTCCATGCGCCCTCTCCCCAAAGCGCTGATTGAGAATCGGTAGGCCCGAAACCCGCCCCGATCAAGCAATATCCGCGTGGCGCGCAGCCAGAATGCACGCGCAGACAAGGCTTTGTGCGCCCTGCGCCAAACCGGGAAGGACCCTTGCACGGAAAGACAAATCATCGCGCTTTGCGGTTCAAGCGTCACCACCCGATTTCCGTCACTCTGCTGGAATGACGAGAGGCTGGAAAACGGCCCGGGCGATCAGGGAGAGTTGAACAAGCGTGCCCCGCATCGCCCGCGGCCCGTTTTCCCATCGGGGGAGGACCGAGGGATGACGAAACGAAATGTGGACCCGATCACGCTGTCGGTGGTGCGGGGCGTGCTGGAGACCACGCAGCGCGAGATGACACTAACGCTTGAGCAGACCGCACGGTCGTCGGTGTTCAATCTTGCGCATGACTATTCGACCGCGCTTTTCAACCACACGCCTGAGATGATCCTGCAGGGGCAGGACATCCCGATCCACCTAGGCAGCTTGATTCCGGCCATGAAGTCGGTCGCTCGGTTCTTCGAGGGGGATATTCATGAGGGCGACCTGATCCTGCACAACGATCCGGCCTATGGCGGCAGTCATATCATCGACACCTGCATGTATTACCCGGTGTTCTATGAAGGCGAGCTGGTTTTCTGGACGGTCTGCAAAGGACATCTGACTGATATCGGCGGCCCGGTTCCCGCTGGCTACAACCCCAATGCCACAGAGATCTTTGCCGAGGGGCTCCGCATCCCGCCGGTCAAGCTGTGGGACCGTGGGAGGCCACGCAAGGATGTGATGAACCTGCTTCTGACCAACATGCGCGCCCGTCGCGATCAGGAAGGTGACTTCAACGCCCTGATCGGTGCCTGCCAGGTTGGCGCGCGCAATCTGGTCAACCTGATGAAGAAATACGGCAAGGACGTGGTTCAGGACTGCATCGCAGAGCTTCTCGACATGGCCGAGATGCATATGCGCAAGCTGATCTTCGAGGTGCCGGACGGCACCTATACCGGCACCGCTATCCTCGAGGATGCGGGCCACGGTTTTGGCGATTTCGAGATCACCGCCACAGTGACGATCAAGGGCGACGGCTGTCATATCGAGATCTCTTCGCCGCCGCAGATTCCCTATTTCATCAACAGCTATGAGGGAAACAGCCATTCCGGCGTCTATCTGGGCCTGATGATGTTCGCGCAGCTGCCCCCTCCCTATAACGAGGGACTCTATCGCTGCGTGTCGACCGACATGGGACCCAAGGGCACGCTCTGCAATGCGAAATCGCCTGCGCCGCACATGAACTGCACCACCACGCCGATGGAGACGCTGACAGACGCAGTGCGGCTGGCGTTTGAACAGGCCGCCCCTCACAAGGTCTCGGCCAGTTGGGGCCACGCAAACGGCTGCAACATCGCCGGTTGGGACAAGCGGCACGATGAGGAGTATGTGACGATGGTCCTGGCCTCGATCATCTCGGGGGCAGGGGCTACGGCGCAGGCCGATGGTTGGCACGCCGTGGGTCCGGAATGCTGCTTTGGCGCGCTGACTTCGGGCGATATCGAGATGCTGGAACACAGCTACCCGATCATCATCCATCGCTATTCGTTGATGGAGGACAGCGGTGGTGCCGGGCGCAACCGTGGCGGTTCGGGCACCTGCTGGGAGGTCGAGCCGCTGGATACCCCGATGACGCTGATCACCTTTGGCGAGGGGCGCCGCATCCCGGCAATGGGTGCGGCCGGGGCGAAATCGACCATGGTGCAGAGCAAGGTCGGGCGCCTGGAGGTGACTCGGGGAGGCGAGACGCAGATCATCACCGATAACGTGATCGAGACGATCCATCCCGGTGAACGCGCGGCGAACAAGAACCCCGGCGGTGGCGGCTATGGCAACCCGTTCGAGCGTGACGTCCAGAAGGTGGTTGAGGACGTGCGCAACGGCCTGGTCAGCCTTGAAGGCGCTCGCCTCGACTATGGCGTCATCATCACGGACCGCGATAGCCTGACCGTGGATCACGACGCGACCGCGCGGCTGCGCGCGGCCTGATCCAACGATTTCCTGACACATCCGGCGCGACGCGTGCGGGGACAATGGTCCCCGCCCGGCCCCGGCTACCCGAAAGGACCCATCCCATGCAGAACCAGTATCGTCTCGGCATCGACGCGGGCGGCACCTTCACCGACTTCATTCTGGCGGATCGCAAGGGCGGCGTGCGCATCTTCAAGGCGCTGTCCACCCCCAACGATCCGACAGCCGCAATTCGCAACGGTCTGCGCCTTATTGAAGAGGAAACCGGCCTGTCACCGCAAGAGATCGTCTCGAACGCTGATCTCTGCATCAACGGTACGACCGTCGGGTTGAACGCGTTGATCACCCACAACGGCGCAAAAACCGGCCTGATCGCGACACGCGGGCATGAAGACAGCATCGAGATCCGCCTGGGCCACAAGGAAGATGGCTATCGCTATGATCCGGAATACCCACCAGCGACCATGCTTGTGCCGCGCTATCTGCGCCGTGGCGTTGCGGAACGGGTGCTGTCGACCGGCAAGGTGTACACGCCCCTGAACGAGGACGACGTGCGCGATGCCTGCCGGCACTTCCTGCGCGAGGGCGTGGAATCCGTCGCGATCAGCTTTGTCTGGTCGGTGCTTCATCCCGAGCACGAGGCCCGCGCAGCCGAAATCGTGCGCGAAATGATGCCCGATGTTCGCCTGACCGTGGGCAGCCAGCTTTATCCGCAGGTGCGGGAATACACGCGCACCTCGACCGCGATCGTGAACGCCTATCTCGCCCCGATCCTGCAACGGTATGTCGAGGCTGTGGATGCCTATTTCCAGTCGCTCGGCGCCCGCCATCCGGTTCGCTACTTCCAGTCGAACGGCGGTCTCGCCCTTGGGCGGGTGGTCAGCGACCAGTCGGTCTATGCAATCAACTCGGGCCCCGCTTCGGCCCCGCAGGCCGCGCTCTGGCTGGGTGAGCCCTGGGGAATGAAGGACATCATCACCGTCGATATGGGCGGCACCTCGTTCGACATCACGCTGACGCGCGATGGCCGGGCGAATGTGTCAAAGAACATCGACTTCCTGCGCTACCGCATCGGCATTCCGATGATCCAGGTTGAAACGCTGGGGGCGGGCGGCGGTTCGATCGGCTGGATCGACAGCATGGGCCTGATGCAGATGGGCCCGCAATCGGCCGGGTCAGAGCCAGGTCCCGCCTGCTACGATCAGGGTGGTGACAAGCCCACAACCACCGATGCGAACCTCGTTCTGGGCTATCTCAATCCCGATGGGCTTGTCGGCGGCCGTCTGCCGCTGAACGTGGATTTGGCACGCCGCGCGATCCAGACACATCTGGCCGACCCGCTCGGCATCAGTGTCGAGAAGGCGGCCCACGGGATGTTCACCATCGTGAACAACAACATGGTGAACGCGATCCGCCGCGTTTCGGTCGAGCGTGGCTATGATCCTCGCGACTTTGTGCTGAACTGTGCAGGTGGCGCGACGGCGGCGCATATCACGGCGCTGGCGCGCGAGATGGGCATCCGCAAGGTGCTGATCTCCAAACTCGCCTCGGGGCTTTGCGCCTTTGGGCAGATCCTGTCGGACGTGAAATACAACTACATGGCCCCCGTCGCAGCGCGTCTTGAAGGGGCAGAGGCCGCGGCGCGTCTGAACGGGCTGTTCAATCAGCTTGAGGCCCGTGGCCGCGCCG
Organism: Gemmobacter aquaticus; assembly: GCF_007859075.1. Taxonomy (GTDB): domain Bacteria; phylum Pseudomonadota; class Alphaproteobacteria; order Rhodobacterales; family Rhodobacteraceae; genus Gemmobacter; species Gemmobacter aquaticus. The sequence continues at coordinate 10,957 of NZ_VOAK01000023.1, read as the reverse complement.
ATCTTCTGTCAGACGGTTTCACCGAGGATCGCGTCTCGGTCCGTCGCAGTCTCGACATGCGTTATGTCGGGCAGGTGCATGAATGCACCGTGGATATCGATCCTTTCGAGGTGACCGAATCCGCGCTCGAGCGTCTGAAGGCTGCGTTCCACGCCCGCCATGAAGAGCTTTACACCTATGCCGAGCCGCATAGCGCGGTCGAGGTGGTGAATGTCGAGAGTGCCATCGCCGGTGCGGTGGACAAGCCTGCGCGCATGATGATGCCCGTTGGTCGCGGCGCCCATTCCGCGCTGAAGGGGACGCGTAGGATGATCTTCAACGCAGACGGCATCCCGCATGAAACACCTGTCTATGACGGCGCACTCCTGGGGGCAGGGGACCGGGTTTCGGGACCGGCCGTCATCCAAGAGGTCACGACCACGATCGTCATCGAACCCGGCTGGCTGGCCGAACTGGATGCCTCGGGCGTTTATGTCCTGACCATGGCCACCGAAGATGCGCTTGCCCAGCATCGCGCCCGCGCAGTCGAGGTGGCCTGACATGGTGCTGGCGCTGGAACAGGTGGGGGTCGCCTTCGGCGGCTTCCGGGCGCTGACCGATGTCACGCTTTCGGTTGCGCCCGGACAGGTGGTGGGATTGATCGGCCCCAATGGGGCGGGCAAGACGACCTGCGTCAATGTCCTGACCGGGTTTCAGCGGCCAACCCACGGCAAGGTCATCCTGCAGGGGCGCGAGGTCTCGGGTCTGGCGGCGCATGAGATGCGGCGGGCCGGCGTTGCGCGCACGTTTCAGGCGGGCCGGCTTTTCGGCGGGCTCGATGTGCTCGACAACCTTGCCTGTACCGGCGTTGGCCTTGGCCTGCGCCGCAGTGTGGCCGAGCATGAGGCAAGCGCGCTGCTCAACTGGATGGGGATGGCTGCCCTGGAAAGCCGCGCGGCGGCGGGGCTGCCCTATACTGATGAGCGCCGTGTCGCGATTGCCCGCGCCCTGATGGGCAAGCCGCGATTCCTGCTGCTGGACGAGCCGGCGGCGGGCATGTCCGAGGCCGAGGCCGCCGACCTTGCCGCGCTGATCGGCCGTATTGCTGCCGAGCTTGGCGTCGGTTGCCTGCTGATCGAACACAATGTCGGGCTGGTCCTTTCGGTCTGCACCCAGGTCGTCGTCCTCGACGGCGGCCGGATCATCGAAAAGGGTGACCGCGAGGCAATCCTTGGCTCGCGGGCCGTACGCGAGGCCTACCTCGGCACCTATGCGGAGGCGGCGTGATGTCCAAGCTCGGTGTCTTTGACCTCGCCGTGCGCTACGGCAAACTGACGGCAATCTCTGACCTGAGCCTTTCGGTGGCCGAGGGGGAGAGGGTCTTTATCTCTGGCCCCAACGGGGCGGGGAAGTCGTCGCTTCTGTCGGCCATTGCGGGGGCGGTTCGCGCTGCCCATGGCCGGATCGAGATGGACGGTGAGATCCTGTCGGGGTTGGGCGTCGAAGGGATCGCCCGGAGGGGCCTGTCGATGGTGCCCGAGGGGCGGCGCATCTTCGCAGGGCTGACCGTGCAGGAGAACCTGATGGTGGGCGCCGGAATGCGCCGTGACCGCTCGGCCATCGGCGATGATCTGGAAACCGTGTTTGCCGCCTTTCCGATCCTGCGGGAACGCGCACGTTCCAGTGCCGGGGCGCTTTCGGGGGGGCAGCAACAAATGCTCGCCATCGGGCGGGCGATCATGACCAACCCCAAGGTCATGCTGGTCGATGAACCCTCGCTCGGCCTTGCGCCCAAGGTTGTGGACGAGGTCTATGACCGGTTGTGCCAGCTGCAAGAGCTGCGTGGCCTCACGCTGGTGATCGTCGAGCAATCCTCGGCCCGCGCGGCACGGGTGGGTGGGCGCATGCTGCTGATGCGTGCGGGCCGCATCGTCGGTGATGGGGACGCCGCCGATTTCGCTGCACGTGACCTGCTGACAGAGGCCTATTTCGGAGGTGCGGCATGAGCCTGCAATTGCTGTTTGATGCGCTGGCTCTGGGCGGGATCTACGCCATTGCCGCGCTTGGGATCGCTCTCATATTCGGGGTGATGCGGCTTGTGAACTTTGCCCACGGCCAGTTCATTGCCTGCGCGGTCTTTGCCCTGATCGTACCCTCGACTGACGCGCTGGCGGTGCTGGGGCTGGGTCGTCTGCCCGCACCCGTGCTGATCCCGCTGATCCTTGCGCTTGGTGCGGGGCTTGCTGTCGCGGCCGAGGCGTTGGTCTTTCGTCTGATGCGGAATGCCTCTCCGGTCGCGCTGATGGTTGGCAGTTTCGCCCTTGGGGTGGCGCTTCAGAACCTGCTGTTGGTGGTCTACGGCGGGCGCCCGAAGGCGGTCAGCCTCTGGGCTGAACTGAGTCATCCGGTGCAGATCGCAAGTGCCGAGGTGCCGCTTTTGCAGCTGATCGTCATTGTCACGGTGGCGATGATCCTGGCCGCGCTTGCGATCATGCTGCGTCACACACGGCTGGGGCTCGAGATGCGAGCAGCGGCCGAGGATTTCACCATGGCCCGCATGTTGGGTGTCCGCGCGAACCGCGTGATCTCCGGCGCCTTTGCGCTGTCTGGCGCGATGGCGGCTGTCGTCGCGCTGGTTCTGGTGGCGCAGACTGGCGTGGCTGATGTCCGCATGGGCGGGCAAATCATGCTGGTGGCCTTCATCGCAACGGTCGTGGGCGGCATGGGCAGCCTGTCGGGTGCGGTCGCGGCGGGTCTGGCCATCGGTGCCGCGTCGGCCTTCCTGCAGGCGGGACTGCCTGCCGATGCGCGGCCCTTCCGCGATGCCTTCCTCTACGGAGGAGTCATCCTTGTCCTCCTCATCCGGCCGCAAGGCCTTTTCGCCCCGGTCGGGGCCAAGCCGAGGGTCTGAACATGCCCAGCCAACACCAGCTCCGCCGTCGCAGTGCTGCGACCACCCCGCTTCTTCTTGGGCTACTGCTTCTGACCTTCGTACTTGTCGCACTTGGCCTTGGTGACAGGGCCATTGCCCGCATGGCCGCTGAAACGCTGATAAGGGTGACGATGGTCGTAGGCTTCTGGATATTTGTCGGAAACTCGGGCGTCGTAAGCTTTGGGCATGCCGCCTTCGGCTGTATCGGGGCCTATGTCTCGGCCTGGCTCACGCTCAATCCGGCGATGAAGGCAGCCCTTCTGCCGGGACTGCCTGAGGGATTGGCGGCTGCCGACTGGCCCGTGCTGCCCGCCGCGATTGCGGGGGGGCTGGCGGCAGCGGTCATCGCGCTGTTGACCGGGGCTGCGATCCTGCGGCTTTCGGGGATCGCGGCCTCGATCGCGACATTCGCCTTTCTCGCGATGGTGAATACCATCTGGGCCAACTGGACGCCGGTCACGGGGGGGACCTCGTCGGTGGTGGGGCTGGATCGCTATATCACGCCTTGGGTTGCACTTGGCTGGGCATTTGCGGCGATCCTTGTCGCTGCGCTCCATGCGCATTCGGCCTCGGGGCTTGCGCTCAGGGCCACGCGTGAGGATGAGGTGGCCGCCGCCGCATCTGGGATCGACCGCTATCGGCACCGCTTGCTTGCCTATACGCTCTCAGGCTTTTTCTGCGGGATCGGTGGTGCGCTGATGGGGCATTTCATCGGCGTCATCAATCCCGATGGCTTTTACCTTGGCCTCACCTTCCTGATGCTTGCGATGCTCGTCATCGGCGGCGTCGGGTCGCTTTCCGGCGCAGTGGTCGGTGTGCTTGCGCTGTCGATTGCCGTCGAGGGGCTGGTACGGCTTGAAAAGGGCATCGCGGTCGGGGCCACGACCTTCGCGCTGCCCCCCGGCAGCCAAGAGATCATTCTGGCTGTCGCCATGATCCTGATCCTGATCTTCCGCCCCGCGGGCCTGATGGCCGGGCGCGAGGTGATGCTGCCTGCCCGCTGGGTCGCGAGGCGGGGCACCTGAAAACCTGACGACCCGAACAACAGGAGAGAGAGCCGATGAAACGACTTGCATGCCACGTGCTGGCATTGATGACGCTTGCCGCACCAACCCTTGCCGCCGAGGATCTGACCGTAGGTTTCGCGATCGCGAAATCCGGCTGGATGGAGGCCTATGACACACCTGCCGCCACCGCCGCCATGATCCGCATCGAAGAGATCAACGCCGCTGGCGGCCTGCTTGGCCGGCAGATCAAGGTGGTCGAGGCCGATACCCGCACCGACCGCGCCGAAAGCGCCAAGGCCGGGCTCGATGTGCTGGATCATGGGGCCGAGATGATGGTCGTCTCGTGCGACTACGACTTTGGCGCGCCTGCGGCGTTGGTGGCCGAGGGCGAGGGGATTAACAGCTTTTTCCTGTGCGCCGAGGATGTGAAGGCGGGTATTCAGGGTGTAGGCCCGAACAGTTTCTCATCCTCGGTCCTGGCCTCGGTTCAGGGAGCGACCATGGCTGAATGGGCCCACGCCCGACGCAATGCACGGACAGCCTACGTGCTGGAAGACACGTTCATCGAGTACAACAAGGGGATCTGCACCGGGTTCAACTGGATGTTCCCGCAACTGGACGGCGCCGGTATCGTCGGCAGTGACACCTTCAAGAACGACGATGCCTCGATTGCAAGCCAGATCACGCGCATCAAGGCGCTGCCGGAACAGCCCGATGTCATCATGCTCTGCTCGGTCATGCCGGGTGCTGCTGCCGCCGTGCGCCAGTTGCGCGCTGCCGGGATCACCTCGCTGATCCTGAACGGCTCGGCCGTCGATGGGTCGTATTGGCTGGAGGCGACGCCCGACCTGTCGGGTTTCGTCGTGCCGGTTCAGGGCTCGATCTATGGCGATGATCCACGCGCCGAGGTGGAGATGTTCAACAAGGCCTATGAGGCAAAGACCGGTGGCCGCCCCGCCAGCCAGTATGCCTATCCGGGCTATGTGCTGATTGACCTGTGGGCCAAGGCGGTCGAACGCGCCGGCACGGTTGATGGCGCTGCAGTGACGGCAGAGCTGGAAAAGATGCAGGATGAGCCGACGGCCTTTGGTCCACGCAGCTTTTCGTCCGAACTGCACCACCAGAACACCGCGCTCATGCAGATCATCGAGATTACTGGCGGCAAGCCGGCCCGCGTGGACGAATGGCGCATCTCGGAGCCGGTTCCACTTGATGTGCTGATGGGGAGATAAGGCGATCTGGGCGCGGGGCTCTGGTCCCGCGCCACATCACAGATAGGGCGGTGTGCAGGCAGAGACGACGATGGCCTCGCGATCGCCGATGTTGCGGAAGCGATGAGGCTGGGTCGATTCAAAGAGATAGCTGTCCCCGGCCTTGAGCAGTGCGACCTGATCGCCCACCGTCACCTCCACCTCGCCCGCGATCACGACCCCCCCCTCATGCGAGACATGCTCCAGCATCTGCGCCCCGGTGTCTGCGCCGGGTTCATAGCGTTCGTAGAGGATCTGCAGATTATGCGCGCGGGCATCGCCAACCTGCTGCAGCGTGATCTTGCCGCGCGGGTCATCCAGGGTCGAATAAAGCCGGGTCGTCAGGTCACGCAGATCCTGCGGCTTGAAGAAAACCGACTGGCTGATGGGCGCGTCAGGTTCGAAAAACTCTGACATCGTGACATTGAGTCCGCCTAGAATTTTGCGCAACGATGCCACGGATGGGCTGGATCTATTGGTCTCGATCATCGAAATCTGGCCATGCGGAACGCCTGATGCCTCGGCCAGCTGTCGCTGTGACAGCCCCGCGGTCTGACGCATATAGCGCAATCTCTCGCCTACGTTGAACTCTTGCATGTCAAAGCCCTATCGTTTCTAGGACCTTACGGTCTGGTCGGGCGGCGCACAATCTCTTGTCTGGCGGTGCGTATAATTCACAAATGCATTGCTCAAAATATTGAGCAATGTTAGGTGTGATTCTGCCCGCAACCCAGGAGCCTGCAATGACCGAAGCCGTCCAGTTGTCTGCCCGCAAATCCGCCGCCGTCGCCCGGGGAGTCTCGACGCGCGGCATCTTTGCGGTCCGCGCCGAGAACGCCGAACTGTGGGATGCAGATGGGCGGCGCTTCATCGATTTTGCGGCGGGTATTGCCGTGAACAATACGGGCCACCGTCATCCGCGCGTGATGGCAGCCGTGGCCGAGCAGGCGCAGGCCTTTACCCATACCTGCTTTCACGTCGCCCCCTATGAGGGCTACATCGCCCTTGCCGAGCGGTTGAATGCCGCCACGCCGGGTGATTTCGAGAAGAAGACCATGCTCGTCACTACAGGGGCCGAGGCGGTGGAGAACGCGATTAAGATGGCGCGCGCCTTTACCGGGCGGTCCGGTGTGATTGCCTTTGCGGGCGGGTTCCATGGCCGGACACTGCTGGGCATGGCGCTGACCGGCAAGGTGGCGCCCTACAAGAAGGGCTTCGGCGCCATGCCGCCCGAGATCATGCATGCGCCGTTCCCGAATGCCTTCCATGGCGTGACCGAAGCCGATGCGCTTGGCCAGCTTGAGCGCCTTTTTGCCTCATCCGTTGATCCCGACCGCGTTGCCGCGATCATCATCGAGCCGGTGCAGGGCGAAGGTGGGTTCAACATCGCACCCGCTGGCTTCCTGCGTGCCCTGCGTGACATCTGTGACCGTCACGGGATTGTTCTGATCGCGGATGAGGTGCAGTCGGGCATGGCGCGGACCGGGCGGATGTTCGGCTTCGATCATTCCGGCGTGGCTCCCGATCTTGTCACGATGGCGAAGGGGCTTGCCGGGGGGTTCCCGTTGTCGGCCGTGACGGGCCGAGCCGAGATCGTCGACGCGCCCAATCCCGGGGGCGTCGGGGGCACCTATGCCGGCAATCCGCTGGCCGTGGCCGCCTCGCATGCCGTTCTGGACGTGATCCGAGATGAGGATCTCTGCGCCCGCGCGGCCGAGATCGGCGACAGGATCCGCGCCCGACTGAACCAGATCGCCGCCCGGCAGGGTATGGAATGCATTGGCGAGGTGCGCGGGTTGGGGGCGATGAATGCGATCGAACTTGTGGCCGACCGCGAGACCAACGCCCCTGACGCATCCCTCACCGCCGCCATCGTGGCCGAGGCGGAGGCGCGCGGGCTGATCCTTCTGTCCTGCGGTACCCGTTACAACGTGATCCGCCTGTTGCCGCCCCTGACCATCCCGATGGCGCAACTGGATGAGGCTTTGTCGATCATCGAGGCCTCGATCGAGGCGGCGGTCATGAAGAAAGCTGCCTGAGGTACACCGACGACCGACTTCGCCTTCCCCCCTGCCTGTACCGGGCAGGGGCCAATCCCTTCCGGCCGAGAGAGTGCCTGACATGCAAGATGCGCATTTGAACCTGATCGACGGGATGTGGCTACCGGGCGATCATCTGATCCAGAACCGCAACCCATCAGACCAGTCGGACCTGATCGGCCACTACGCCGCAGGAACCGCAAGCGACGTTGATCGCGCGGCGCAGGCGGCCTCCGCCGCCCTGCCTGACTGGCAAGCCAAGGGGCCACTTGCGCGGGCCGAGCTTCTGGACCGCATCGCCCGTCGCATCGACGAGGAGGCTGCGGTGATCGGCCGTATGCTTGCCCGAGAAGAGGGCAAGATCCTGCCCGAAGCGATTGCCGAGGTGCGGCGCGCAGCGCAGGTCTTTCGCTTCTTCGCGGGTGAAGCGCTGCGCCTGCCGGGTGAGGCGATCGCCTCGGTCCGGCCGGGCGTGGACGTCGAGGTCATGCGGGAGGCCGTGGGGGTCGTGGGCCTGATCACACCATGGAACTTCCCTGCCGCAATTCCCGCATGGAAGATTGCCCCGGCGCTGGCCTATGGAAATGCCGTCGTTCTGAAGCCGGCAGAGCTTGTTCCCGGCACGGCGCATCTGCTGGCCCGCATCATCCACGAGGAAGGCTGCCCGCCCGGCATTTTCAATCTGGTCATGGGGCCGGGGTCGGTTGTCGGTCAGGCCATGGTCGAACATCCCTTGATTGTGGCGATTTCCTTTACCGGATCTGTGCCGACGGGCCGCGCTATCGCACGCGCCGCGGCCCTTGGCATGAAGCGCGTCCAGCTGGAGATGGGGGGCAAAAACCCCATGGTCGTAATGGATGACGCCGATCTCGATACGGCGGTGGCAGCCTGCCTGAACGGCGCGTTTTTCTCGACCGGCCAGCGCTGTACCGCCTCATCGCGGCTGATCGTGCAATCTGGCATCCACGATGCCTTTGTCGAGCGTTTGACGAAGGAAATGCTCGCGCTGCGCGTCGGCCCCGCCCTGGCCGAAGACAGCCAGATCGGCCCCGTCGTCTCGGTCGCACAGTTGCAGGTCAATCTCGACTATGTCGCATTGGCACGCACCGAGGGATGCGAGGTCATCGGAGGCGAACGCCTGAATGGGCCGACGGATGGGTTCTTCCAGCGCCCGGCACTGTTTCTGAACGCAAGCAACCGCATGCGTATCTCGCGCGAGGAGATCTTCGGCCCCTGTGCAGCGGTGATCCGTGTCGGTGACTTCGACGAGGCGCTGGAGGTTGCCAATGACAGCGAGTTCGGCCTTTCAGCCGGGATCTGCACAAACTCGCTCACCTATGCCCGCGCTTTCCGGCATCGGGTCAGGGCCGGCATGGTCATGGTTAACCTGCCAACAGCCGGGGTCGATTTCCATGTGCCCTTTGGTGGCACGAAAGGCAGCTCTTTTGGCCCGCGGGAACAGGGCCGGCATGCGGTGGAGTTCTACACCACCGTCAAGACAGCATACTGCTTTGCGGGGTAGGCCATGGGAATGGCGCTGATCCTGACAATCAATCCCGGCACCACAACCACGCGACTTGGACTTTTCCGACCCGAGGGGGACCGGGTATCCCAAGTGCTCGAACGCACTCTCGAACATGACGAAGCGACGATGGCGCGTTTTGACAGCATCGCCGCGCAGTTACCCTTTAGGGCAAGCGCAGTGCAGGACTTTCTCGACAGGGTTCCAGGGGGTGTGCGACTGGCGGCGGTGGCAGGTCGCGGGGGCATGCTGTCTCCAGTTCCAGCGGGCGTGATCGCGGTGGACGACGCCCTTGTGGATTTCGCGCTGCACCGTCCAGCGCACCACCATGCCTCGAACCTCGGCGCGCCGCTTGCAAACCGGATCGCCTTGGCTGCGGGCTGCCCGGCCTATGTGGTGGACCCGGTTTCGGTTGATGAACTGCCAGCCGTTGCCCGCCTGTCTGGATACCCCGATATTCCGCGCTTTTCCTTTGTCCACGCGCTCAACATCCGCGCCTGCGGGCGGCGCCTCGCGGCAGATCTTGGAAAGCCCTTTGAAGAGCTTGACGCGGTCGTGGCACATCTGGGGGCCGGCATCTCGGTCGCAGCGATCCGCAAGGGCCGGATCGTGGATAGTACCAACCGGATGGAGAACTCGCCATTTTCACCTGAAAGGGCGGGCGGTCTGCCACCCATGCCGCTGATCGACCTGTGCTATTCGGGCCAGTACAGCAAAGCAGAGCTGAAGCGCCGACTTTACGGGCAGGGCGGCGTTTACGCCTATCTCGGCACCAAGGACATGCGTCGTGTCGAGGAGATGATCGCCAAAGGGGACGCGCGAGCGGAACTGGTCTGGCAGGCAATGGTCTACCAGATCATCAAGGCGATTGGCAGCATGGCCGCTGTTCTGGGCTTCCGTCCGGACGGCATTGTCCTGACCGGTGGCATGGTCCAGTCAACACGATTGCGCCCTGCCGTGATTGGGCAGATCGGCGGGCTGGCACCCGTGACCTGCTATCCCGGCAGCCACGAAAGCGAGGCGCTGGCGCAAGGAGTGGCGCGTGTCCTCTCAGGGGCCGAGGTCGCCCGCAGCTGGCCCGTCGCGCCCGAGGTGGAAGGTCTGCCATGGTGATCCGCAGCTTCACGGAACTGGAATCCGCGCTGCCAGAGGCCCCGCCGCTGCGCCCGGCGGTTGCAGGGGGCGTGGATGCGGCGACCTTGTCCGCGCTGGTCGAGGCAATGACACAAGGCCGTGTCGCGGATGCCGTGGTGACCGGTGATGCCACAGCAATCCGTGCAATGCTGCCTGTGGGGCTGGTGTCGCGTTTCCAGATCCTGTCGTCCGACGGCCCGGCCGAGGCCGCAGGTCTTGCCGTGGCCGCCGTTCGCGCGGGCGACGCGAACCTGCTGGTCAAGGGGGGCGTCGACAGTGCGGCCTATCTGCGCGCGGTGGTCGCCCGCGAGACGGGTCTGCGCGCCTCAGAGGTTTTGTCGAATGTCACCCTTGCCGAGATGCCATCAGTTCCGCGATTGATTGGCGCCACAGACAACGGCATCCTCCCCTTGCCGACGCTTGCGCAGAAACGGGCGATCATCGCCAATGCGGTGCCGCTGTTCCGTGGGCTTGGTATCACCCCGCTGCGCGTTGCGGCCATCGCTGCCTCGGAGAAGATACATCCCGGCCAGCCCGCGACAACCGATGCTGCGGCATTGCGCGACGAAGCGGCACAGGGCGCCCTTGGTGCGGTGCTGGCCGATGGTCCCTTCGGCTATGATGTGGCGCTTTCGCGTGCGGCCGCAGTTAAGAAGGGCTTTCATGCCTCTGCGGTGGCAGGGCTTGCGGATCTGATCCTGTTTCCATCGATCGAGGCCGGCAATGCCACGGTCAAGGCCTGGAAGCTGCACGGCCAAGCGCGAACGGCCAGCATCGTTCTGGGGGCGCAGGTGCCGGTCCTGCTCAACTCGCGCGCGGACGGGGCCGAACAGCGCCGCCTCGGACTTCTTCTCGCCGCTGCCATGCTGGCGGTGCAGGGCAACCAATCGACCCCGTCCACCAATTCCGATGGCGGGCAGGCAGTGCATTCCTGCCAAGATGAACGGAGCATCCCATGAAACTGCTTGTACCGGTCAAACGCGTGATTGACTACAACGTGAAGGTCCGTGTGAAGGCGGATGGCACGGGAGTTGATCTTGCGAACGTGAAGATGTCGATGAACCCGTTTGACGAGATCGCGGTTGAAGAGGCGA
>NZ_VOAK01000022.1 GCF_007859075.1 Gemmobacter aquaticus | reverse complement strand
CAGTGAGCCGGTGAAGCCCACTGCCTTGATTAGGGGATTGGTAACGAGTGCCGTGCCAACATCCCGACGTCCGCCCTGAATCAGCGAGAACACACCGGAAGGGAGGTTGCAGGACAAAATCGCAGCATGGATCGCCTCGGCGATGATCTCGCCGGTGCCGGGATGGGCGGAATGGCCCTTGACGACGACGGGGCAGCCCGCCGCCAGCGCCGCCGCCGTGTCGCCCCCGGCGGTGGAAAAGGCGAGCGGGAAGTTCGAGGCGCCAAAGACGGCGACCGGGCCGACCGGGCGCTGCATCAGCCGGATCTCCGGGCGCGGCAGCGGCTGGCGGTCGGGCAGCGCCGCATCGATGCGGCGGTCGAGATAGTCGCCTGCGCGGATATGCGCCGCAAAGAGCCGCAACTGGCCGGTGGTGCGGCCGCGCTCCCCCTGCAGGCGGGCCGCGGGCAGGCCGGTCTCCTGGCTGCCGATCTCGGTGATGGCCTCGGCGCGGGCCTCGATCTCGTCGGCGATCGCCTCCAGAAACGCCGCCCGCGTCTCGCGGCTGGCATAACCATAGGACCAGAACGCCTCTTCCGCCGCCGCACAGGCCCGGTTCACCAGCTCCACCGTGCCCACCGAGAACGCATGCACAGGACCATGCGCCGGCTCCGAGCCAAAACGCTCGGCCGTGCCAACCCAGTCACCCGCAATCAGATGATTGCCATGGGGCGTGAATGTCATAACGTCAGTCCTTTCAGAGAGAGGGGCTCTGAGTTCCGGTCAAAAATCAAAAGGCGCCACGGTCATGCGGCGGCCCAGCGTCATCGCGTCTGCGACGTGAACCATGGGCGCAAGATCCACGTCCGACTGACCCGTGCGGACCAGATCGGCCATACGCGCATAAAGCGCAGGATATTCACCCATGATGGTGTTCTCGCCAGCGGCGGCTTTGCCGTCGATCTCCAGCACATTGCCGCCCATCCGAAGGGCAAGGTGGCCCGCATCCGTCTCGACCTCGATATCCCAGGTCTGCGGGCCTTCCTGACGCCAGTCGAAATCGGCACTGACATTGCCGGAAAATCGCAACTGCGCCCCAATTGGCGTAGCGCGATTGTCCGGGAATTCCAGCTCGGCCCCGGTCAGGTGCACCGGTTCGGGCAGGATCTCGGTCAGGATCGACAGCGCATTGATTCCCGGATCGAACACACCCATGCCGCCGGGTTCGAACACCCAGTCCTGACCGGGATGCCATTTGCGCACATCCTCACGCCAGGTGATATGGGCGCGCGTCACGCGCTTGTCCTGAAGCCAGGCCCTGGCCGGGGCAACCGCATGGGCCATCCGGCTGTGCCATGTGGCGAAAAGCGTAAGGCCCTGCGCCTCGGCAAGGTGTTGCAGAGCATGCACTTCGGCCAATGTGGCGCCCGGAGGCTTTTCCAGCATCACATGACGCCCCGCGCGCAACGCAGCGGCGGCATAGTCGAACCGCGGCACCGGCGGCAGGCAGAGCGAGACAACCGAGATGTCGGCCCGTTCTGCCAGAAGCCGGTCGAAATCGTCATAGGCCGCCACACCATCGACCGTGCCGTGACGCGAACAGGTCGCAGCCAGCGTCCAGTCTGCCGAGGCGGCAATCGCCGGAACATGCTGGTCGATCGCGATCTTGCCGATCCCGACCAGCGCCACGTTCATCGGAGCAGACATCAGTGCGAATCCTTGCCCACATCACGGCCACGGAAGCCGCGCAGGAAGTCGAGGTCAGCCCCTGTGTCTGCGCCCTGCACGTGCTTCTGGTGCAGCCAAGCATAGCCCGACTCCGGCGCCCCCGGCAGCGGGGTCCATTCCGCCAGCCGCGCGGCCAGCTCTTCGTCCGAGATTTCAAGCGTCAACGACCGGTTTGGCACATCCAGCGAGATCATGTCGCCATTGCGCACCACCGCAAGCGGCCCACCCGCCGCAGCCTCGGGCGAAGTATGCAGCACGACCGTCCCATAGGCGGTGCCCGACATGCGCGCGTCCGAGATGCGCACCATATCCGTGATCCCTTTGCGCAGGACCTTGGGGGGCAAGCCCATGTTGCCGACCTCGGCCATGCCGGGATAGCCCTTGGGTCCGCAGTTCTTCAGCACCATCACGCAAGTCTCGTCGATATCAAGATCCTCGTCGTTGATCTTGGCCTTGTAGTCGTCGATGTCCTCGAAGACGACCGCCCGACCCCGGTGCACCATCAGCGCAGGCGTCGCCGCCGATGGTTTCAGCACCGCCCCTTTGGGTGCCAGATTGCCCTTCACCACCACGACACCGCCCGATTTGGTCAGCGCTTTTTCGGCGGGCAGGATCACATCTTCATTGTGGTTGACGACGTCCTTGACCTGATCCCACATCGTCTCGCCCGAGACGGTCAGCACGTCCTTGTGCAGAAGCCCCGCCTCGCCCAGACGCTTGATGACCACGGGCAGGCCGCCGGCATAGAAGAACTCTTCCATCAGATACTTGCCCGAGGGCATGAGGTTGACGATGGTCGGCACATCGCGGCCGCAGCGGTCCCAGTCCTCCAGGGTGATGTCCACACCAACGCGGCCCGCAAGCGCCAGAAGGTGGATCACCGCATTGGTCGATCCGCCGATCGCGGCATTGGTGCGGATCGCGTTTTCAAAGGCCTGCCGGGTCAGCACGTCAGAGGGCTTCAGGTCGTCCTTCACCATCTGCACGATACGCCGGCCGGTCAGTTGCGCCATCACGCGGCGGCGGCTGTCCACCGCCGGGATCGCGGCATTGCCCGAAAGCGCCATGCCCAGAGACTCGGCCATAGAGGCCATGGTCGAGGCCGTGCCCATCGTATTGCACGAGCCCGCCGAGCGCGACATCGAGGCTTCGGCCTCGAGGAACTCTTCGGGCGTCATCTCACCCGCCTTTACCGCTTCGGAGAACTTCCAAAGATGGGTGCCAGAGCCCACACGCTCGCCCTTGAAATAGCCATTCAGCATGGGACCACCGGTCACCACGATCGATGGAATGTCGGTCGAGGCTGCCGCCATCATCAGCGAAGGTGTGGTCTTGTCGCAGCCGACCAGCAGGACCGCGCCATCCATCGGCTGGCCGCGCATCGCCTCTTCCACCGCCATGGCGGCGAGGTTGCGGTACATCATCGCCGTGGGCCGGAACGAGCTTTCCGCTGCAGAGAACACCGGCACCTCGACCGGGAAACCGCCCGCCTCGTAGATGCCGTGCTTCACACGCTCGGCCAGCACATCGAGATGAGCATTGCAGGGCGTAAGTTCCGACCAGGTGTTCAGGATGCCGATGACGGGGCGGCCATCGAACAGGTCATGCGGAAAGCCCTGATTCTTCATCCATCCCCGGTGATAGATCTGGTCGCGGCCAGAGCCGCCGAACCATTCCTGTGAACGCAGCTTGCGGGGCCAGGGCGCGGGCTTGAAGGTCATGGCTTGCCTCAAAGGGATTGGTCAGAGGGATTTGACGGTAACGGGCGAAACGGTCTTGGGCTCTTGCACCAGCGGGTTGCGCAAGGGCAGGCCAAAGGCGGGAACCGAGATCTCGAAGGTATCGCCGGGCTGGCAGGCGATGCCATCGGCGAAGGAGAGCGTCGCAGTGCCGAAGAAATGCACATGCAGATCGCCGGGCTGGCGGAAGATCTCGTACTTGAAGTGGTGGTGCTCGAGGTTGGCGAGGGTGTGGCTCATATTCGCCTCACCCGACACGAAGGGTTTTTCCCAGATCACCTGACCGTCGCGCAGGATGCGACTTTGTCCTTCGACATGGTCAGGCAGCGGGCCCACCAGCAATTCCGGTCCGAACGAGGCCGGGCGCAGCTTGGAATGGGCAAGCCACAGATAGTTGCCGCGTTCCGTCACATGGTCCGAGAACTCATTGCCAAGGGCAAAGCCAAGGCGGAAAGGCACGCCGTCGGGGCCGATCAGGTAAATGCCCGCGATCTCTGGCTCTTCGCCCGCATCCAGCGCGCAGCCGGGCGAGACCAGCGGCATTCCCGGGGCGGCGGCGGCATGGCCGTTGCCCTTGTAGAACCATTCGGGTTGGGCGCCGATGCCGCCGTTCGCAGGCTTGCCGCCTTCAAGCCCCATGCGGAACATCTTCATGCTGTCCGTCATCTGCTCGGGGTCGGCCTTGGCATGCATCGAGTTGCGCGTGGCAGCCGATCCCAGATGGGTCAGCCCCGTACCCGTCAGGTGCATGTGGCAGGGATCGGGGTGGTCAACCGGCAATAGAACCCGTCCCTCGGCCATTGCGGTGGCAAGATCGACCGCCTCTCCCTGCCCGCGCGAGGCAACTTCTGCACCGAGGTTGCGGCCCGCCGCGATGGCGGCCTGCGCCAGTTCGACGACCGAGGCGGCACCGGGCACGATCCGGGCGTCCTCGCCCACACGCGCCACGACGACGCGGCCCTGTTCGGTCTGGATCTGCGAAAGGAACATGGATCAGCCCTGCTTCTGCTTGTTGTAGACGTCGAAGAACACCGCGGCCAGCAGCACAAGGCCCTTGATGACCTGCTGATAGTCGATGCCGATGCCCATGATCGACATGCCGTTGTTCATCACACCCATGATGAAGGCGCCCACGACCGCGCCGATGATCTTGCCCGAACCGCCCGACATCGAGGCCCCGCCGATAAAGACAGCAGCGATCACGTCAAGCTCCACCCCGAAGCCTGCCTTGGGCGTCGCGGTGTTCAGCCGCGCGGCAAAGACCAACCCGCCAAGCGCGGCAAGGAAGCCCATGTTCACGAAGGTCAGGAAGGTCAGCCGCTCGGTGTTGATCCCCGAAAGCTTCGCAGCTTTCTCGTTGCCGCCGATGGCATAGACGCGCCGGCCCAGCGTGGTGCGTTCGGTGATGAAGGCATACACAACCGTCAGCACGACCATCGAGATCAGCACATTGGGCAGGCCCCGGAAGCCCGCAAGCTTCCAGATCACGAACATCAATGCAGCCGAAATGATGGCGTTGCGGGCGACG
Source organism: Gemmobacter aquaticus (assembly GCF_007859075.1). Taxonomy (GTDB): domain Bacteria; phylum Pseudomonadota; class Alphaproteobacteria; order Rhodobacterales; family Rhodobacteraceae; genus Gemmobacter; species Gemmobacter aquaticus. The sequence goes on along the minus strand of NZ_VOAK01000022.1, from coordinate 279,348 downwards.
AAGAAGGCGAAGGGCTCATCTTCGATCCCATAGTGAGCGTTGCGGGCGCGGGTCTTGACCCCCATCCAGATCAGTACGGCCACCGCGATCAGCCCGGCCACAAGTGCCGTGACATTGGGTTTGTCCACCCCGAAGAGGTCGGGAATGAATCCGTTCGACAGCGCCTGGAACGACTTCGGGAAGGGGCCGACCGATTGCCCGGCCAGAAGCCACAGCGACAGGCCGCGGAACACGAGCATCCCTGCCAGCGTCACGATGAATGACGGGATGCGCCAGAAGGCCACGAAATAGCCCTGCGCCGCGCCGATTGCTGCGCCGACGACAAGGCTGATCGGGATCACCACCGCAACCGGCAGATCCCAGTTGACCAGCATCACGGCGGCCAGTGCGCCCACGAAACCCATGACCGAACCCACCGAAAGGTCGATGTGTCCGGCCACGATCACCATCAGCATCCCCAGTGCCATGATGATGATGTAACTGTTCTGCAGGAAGAGGTTGGTGATGTTCACGGGCTTCAGAAGCGTGCCGTCCGTCACCACCTGGAAAAAGACCATGATCGCAATCAGCGCGAACAGCAGTCCGTATTCGCGCAGGTGTTTCACGAGATAGCTGCCGATCCCCTCGGCCTTCGCACTGGTCTGGCTCATTCCCCTGCCCCCTTATTCTGTAACGATGAGCGACATGATGCGCTCTTGCGTGGCGTCCTGGGCATTCAGCTCGCCCACGAATTCACCCTCGTTCATGACGTAGATCCGGTCGCACATGCCCAGAAGTTCCGGCATTTCCGACGAGATCATGACCACGGCTTTTCCCTGTGCCGAGAGGTCGTTGATGATGCCGTAGATCTCGTACTTGGCGCCCACGTCGATGCCGCGGGTCGGCTCGTCGAGGATCAGCACCTCCGGCTCGGTGAAGAGCCATTTCGACAGCACAACCTTTTGCTGATTGCCGCCCGACAGATTGCCGACCTTCTGGAAGACCGATGGCGTGCGGATACGCATGGCCGCGCGGTACTTCTCGGCCACCTCGGTCTCACGCGCCTCATTGATGACACCCGAAGTCGCCACGGCGTCGAGGTTGGCGAGGCTCGTGTTGCGCTGGATCGTCTCGTCCAGGATCAGGCCCAGCGACTTGCGATCCTCGGTCACATAGGCGAGACCCGCATCGATCGCGCGCCCGACGGTCGCGGTATCGGCCGCCTTGCCGTTCACGAACACCTCGCCCGAGATGTTGCGCCCGTAGCTGCGGCCAAAGATGCTCATGGCAAGCTCGGTGCGGCCCGACCCCATCAGACCCGCGATGCCGACCACCTCGCCGGCGCGCGCGTTGAACGAGATGTCCTTGATGACCTGACGCTCGGCATGTTCGGGATGCCAGACGTTCCAGCCCTTGACCTCGAACACCACATCGCCAGCGCGGCGGGTTCGTTCCGGATAGCGGTGCGCCATGTCGCGGCCCACCATGTCACGCACAATGCGATCCTCGGTGATCGGTTCCTTGTGCGCGTCCAGCGTGGAAACGGTAGTGCCGTCGCGGATCACGGTCACGCTGTCGGCCACGCGGCGCACCTCGTTCAGCTTGTGGCTGATGATGATCGATGTCACGCCCTGTGCCTTCAGCTCCAGAAGCAGATCGAGCAGCGCCTGACTGTCGGATTCCGAAAGCGCGGCGGTGGGTTCATCCAGGATCAGCAGCCGCACGTCCTTGGACAGCGCCTTGGCGATTTCCACAAGTTGCTGCTTACCCACGCCCAGCTTGCCCACCTGAATACCGGGCGCCTCGCTGAGGCCAACTTTCTTCAGCAGCGTTTCGGTCTGCCGAAAGGTCTCGGGCCAGCTGATCACGCCTTTCGTGGCGCGCTCATTGCCGAGGAACAGGTTCTCGGCGATCGACAGAAGCGGCACCAGTGCCAGCTCCTGGTGGATGATGATGATACCCCTGTCCTCGCTGTCGCGGATGCCGCGGAACTGGGCGATTTCGCCATCATAAAGGATGTCGCCCTCATAGCTGCCGGCGGGATAGACACCCGACAGAACCTTCATGAGGGTGGATTTTCCGGCCCCGTTCTCGCCGCAGATCGCGTGGATCTCGCCCTTGCGGACGACGAGGTTCACCTGATCCAGCGCCTTGACGCCTGGAAAGGTTTTGGTGATGGAGCGCATCTCCAGCAATGCGGTCATGGTTGCCTCCGGTCATTGGCGGCGGATAGGCGGGCCGCCCCCCGCAAGGGAAGGCGGCCCATTCGGCATCCGAGGAGGAAGGATGCGTTACTGGATCTGATCTTTGGTGTAGTAGCCCGACCCGATCAGGATCTCTTCCCAGTTGCTTGCGTCAACCGGCAGCGGCTCCAGCAGGTAGGACGGCACGACCTTCACGCCGTTGTCGTAGGTCTTGGTGTCGTTGATCTGCGGCTCGCTGCCCTTGAGGACGGCGTCCACCATGCCCACGGTCACTTTGGCCAGTTCGCGGGTATCCTTGAAGATGGTCGAGTACTGCTCGCCCGCAAGGATCGACTTCACCGACTGGACCTCGGCGTCCTGACCCGAAACGATCGGCATCTTCAGATCGCCCGAACCATAGCCCACGCCCTTCAGCGACGACAGGATACCGATCGACAGCCCGTCATAGGGCGAGAGCACGCCATGCACCTGCTTGTCGGTGTAGTTTGCCGACAGCAGGTTATCCATGCGCGCCTGTGCCACTGCACCGTCCCAACGCAGGGTGCCGACCTTGTCCATGCCCATCTGGCCCGAGACAATGGCGATCGAGCCGTCGTCGATCAGCGGCTGCAGCACGCTCATCGCACCGTCGTAGAAGAAGTAGGCGTTGTTGTCGTCCGGGCTGCCGCCAAACAGTTCAACGTTCCACGGCTTCACATCGGGGAAGCGCTCTTTCAGGCCGTTGACGATGGTGGTCGCCTGCTGCACGCCGACCTTGAAGTTGTCGAAGGTGGCGTAATAGTCGACATTGCCGCTGTCACGGATCAGACGGTCATAGGCAATGACCTTGATCCCGGCGGCCGAGGCATTTTCCAGCGCGTTGGACAGGGTCGTGCCGTCGATGGCGGCGATGACCAGGGCATCGACACCCTTGGTGATCATGTTCTCGATCTGGGCCAGCTGGTTCGGGATATCGTCCTCTGCATACTGCAGGTCGGTCTCATAGCCAGCGGCCTGGAATTCCTTGACCATCGAGTCGCCGTCCGAGATCCAGCGCGCCGAGGATTTGGTGGGCATCGAGATGCCGACGGTTTCAGCAGCGGCGCCATAGGCCACGAACGAGGCACACATCGCCAGTGCCGCGGCGACGGATTTGAATTTCATGTCTCTCTCCCTGACTTGGGTAGCTGCACGTTGGCGCTGCCCATCTCTCCCTCTGGCCGCTCGATTCGAGGGGCCTGACGCAGTTCTAATCGCACATGACATATCGGTAAAATTACATTACACGCATTTTGGATAGCAATTCTGGTATGATAATTGCCATGCAACTGAACCTGAAACCGGCGCAACTGCGCCTGATCGTCGAAGTGGCTGAGTCCGGGCAGTTGCAGATGGCAGCGGCTGCGACCTCGATGACCCAACCGGCCGCGTCGCGCATGCTGGCCGAGATTGAACGTGCCGTGGGCGCGCCGCTGTTCCTGCGCCAGCCCAAGGGGATGGAGCTGACCGAGATTGGCGCCGTCATGGTCCGGCGCGCCCGCGCCATGCTGCGCGAGATGCGGAGTATGGCTGCCGAGGTACAGGCATTGCGCGAAGGTCAGGGCGGCGCAGTGCGGGTGGGTGCCGTGACCGGACCCGCCGTCGGTTATCTGGTCCCCGCCATCCGGGCCATCAAGCGCGAGGCGCCGGATGCCGAAATTACCGTCGACGTTCTGCCCTCTCGCGATCTTCTGCGGCAGCTGACCGCCGGCGAGATGGACTTCGCGCTCGCCCGCGTGCTGCCCGATTTTGACAGCCGGGAATTCGAGATCCACCCGATGCGCGATGAAAAGGTGGCGCTGCTGGTGCGGGCCGGTCATCCGCTGGCGCGTGCGCCCCGCGTGACCTTCACCGAACTGACCGACTATGAATGGATCATGCAAGAGCGCGGCGCACCGATCCGCGAGGCCACGCTCGAAGCCTTTGGCGCCGTGGGCCTGGCCGAACCCGGAAACATCGTGAACAGCCCGTCGCTGCTGTTGATGATCGCCTATCTGTCCAGAAGCGACGCGATCGCCGGCATGTCGGAGGAGGTGGCGCAGCTTCTGACCCAGCCCCCGGTCAGCGCCGGGTTCGCCGTGCTGACCATGCCGCGTGAGGTGCGGGTCTCACCCTATTACATGCTGAACCTCAGACGCCGTCCGTTGTCGCCAGTGGCTGCCCGGCTGCGCGAACTGGTCATTGCCCATTCCGAGGCGGGCGGGACCCCCTAGCGCGCCAGCGCCAGCAGCCCGTCCACGTCGAGATGCGTCTCCATATGCGCAGCAAGGGCATCGAGCGTTTCCTCGACGACGCGGCCATAGGCCAATCCCGAGCTCTGCGCACCCAAGCCCCGCAGGAACGCGGCCCGAAAGGCATCTGCGCGAAAAAGCCCATGCAGATAGCTGCCGATGATCCGCCCATCGGCCGAAATCGCGCCCTCGGGCTGGCCCGCGACATGGGCAAATGGCCGGGCGCGATCGGGGCCCGTGGTTGCGCCGATGTGGATCTCGTACCCCTCGACCTCCAGCCCTGTGGCTGCGTGCAAGGCACGGGTCCGTGTCAGGCGCTTGTCCGGTGTCATCTCGGTTGTCACGTCGAGCAGACCCAGACCTTCGGTTTCACCTGCCGGCCCCTCGATCCCCAAGGGGTCGCGCACGATGCGCCCCAGCATCTGATAACCGCCGCAGATCCCCAGAACATGGCCGCCCCGCCGAACATGGGCGGCAAGGTCAATGTCCCACCCCTGCGCGCGCAGATAGGCCAGATCGGCACGGGTCGATTTTGATCCCGGCAGGATGACCAGGTCGGTGTCGCCGGGAATAGGCTGGCCAGCACCGACCATCACCAGACTGACGCCCGACTCTTGCGCCAAAGGGTCGAGATCGTCGAAATTCGCAATCCGCGACAATTGCAGGCAGGCCACCTTGAAGGCGCCACCCCCTTTGCTGTGCCGCAGGTCAAGCGCATCCTCGGCAGGCAGGCGACCGGCATCGGCAAAGAAGGGCAGCACACCGAACCCGCGCCAGCCTGTCCGTGCCTCGATCAGCCGGTACCCATCGTCAAAAAGCCGCACATCCCCTCGGAACTTGTTGATCAGGAAACCCGCGATCATGGCCGCATCCGCAGGATCGAGAACAGCCTGCGTACCGACGATCTGTGCAATCACGCCGCCCCGGTCGATGTCCCCAGCCAGAACCACCGGCACATCGGCCGCCTGCGCGAAACCCATATTGGCAATGTCGCCTGCACGCAGGTTCACCTCTGCCGGGCTGCCGGCGCCTTCAACGATCACCAGATCATGCCGCGCGCGCAGCCGGTTGAAGCTGTCAAGCACCGGCCCCATCAGTTGCGGTTTCAGGGCCGCATAATCCCGCGCCTTTACGGTGGCGACACGCCGCCCCTGCACCACCACCTGGGCGCCCACGTCGCTTTCAGGCTTCAGGAGTATCGGGTTCATGTCGGTCAACGGCTCAAGCCCGCAGGCCATGGCCTGCAAAGCCTGCGCCCGTCCGATCTCGCCGCCGTCGGCTGTTACTGCCGCATTGTTCGACATGTTCTGTGGCTTGAAGGGCGCGACTGACAGCCCGCGCCTGCGTGCCGCACGGCACAGACCGGCCACAAGCATGGACTTGCCGACATTCGACCCCGCCCCCTGGATCATAAGCGCGGTCATTGCCGCTTCCTTCTGGAGCCAAAGACCACGCTCAGAACTCGACCCCCTTCTGTCCCTTGATTCCCGACCGGAAGGGATGCTTGACCAGTGTCATCTCGGTCACCAGATCAGCCAGCTCTATCAATTCGTCCTTGGCGTTCCGCCCGGTCAGGCAGACATGGGTCATCGCGGGCTTTTCGTCACGCAGGAAGGCCACGACCTCGTCAATCGGCAGGTAGTCATAGCGCAGCGCAATGTTGATCTCGTCGAGAAGCACAAAGCGGATGCTCTCGTCCCGGATCAGCTCTTTCGCCTTTTCCCAGCCCTTGCGGGCCATTTCTATATCGCGGGCGCGATCCTGGGTTTCCCAGGTGAAGCCCTCGCCCATGGCGTGGAACTGGCAGAGGTCGCTGAAATGTCCCTCGATCAAGCGGCGCTCGCCGGTATCCCAGGCGCCCTTGATGAATTGCACGACCGCGCAGGGCATCTCATGCGCGATGCAGCGCAGGATCATGCCGAAGCCGGACGACGACTTGCCCTTGCCGGGCCCGGTATGGACGATGATCAGCCCCCTCTCACCCTCTTTCGTGGCCATGATCTTGTCACGCGCGGCCTTTTTCTTGGCCATCTTGCTGGCGTGGCGGGCAAGCTCGTCGGTGCTGTCAGGGGTCGTGGATTCGCTCATGAGGATCTCCTTGCATTCTGCATAGCCCGCGGCGCGGGCCACCGGAAGCCGGGTTGCGACGGATCGGGCGTCAGGGGCGGCGATGTCGCAGCCGGGCCGTGATACGACGCCGGGCGCGCTTGACTTGAACCTGCATTCTGTCACAAGGCGGGAAAGCTGGTTCCTGCGGCAACGCAGGCGAAGAGGGAATGCGTCAGGCCATCCGGCCCAAGCGCAGCCGCCCCCGCGACCGTGACCGGAGAGGCCGCATCGCCACTGAGGAAACTCGGGAAGGCGCGGTCGGGGGGAAACCCGCTCCGCAAGCCGGGAGACCTGCCAGCCTTCGTGTTCACGGGCGGACGGGGTGTTCCGCGACCGGCAGTGGCAATGATGCCCCTTCCGTTTGTCCCCGTCGCCCCCGTTCGGGAAAAGATGCATGGCCCGCGCCACGCTGCATGTCTGCATCACCTGCCGGCGCGAGGGCGCCGACCCGGAAGGCCCGCGTCCTGGCAGGCTTCTGCATGATGCGCTGACCGCAATTGCCTTGCCCGAAGATGTCGAGATCCGCGCCGTCGAATGCCTGTCGGCATGCACCAACGGCTGCTCGGTCGCTTTGTCTGCTCCCGGCAAATGGACCTATGTCTACGGCCGACTCGACCCCGCCGAACACGGTGCCGCGATCCTCGAAGGGGCAGCGCGATATGCGGCCTCGGGCGACGGGCTGGTGCCCTGGCGCGAGCGGCCCGAGATCTTTCGCAAGCAATGTCTTGCCCGTATTCCCCCCTTGGACAGCCCAGTGGAGCCCGCCGATGTCTGACATTTCGAAGATCCCCGTCACCGTGATCACCGGCTTTCTGGGATCGGGCAAGACCACGCTGATCCGGCATCTGATGGCCAATCCGCAGGGCAAGCGCCTCGCAGTCCTCGTCAATGAGTTTGGCACCGTGGGCGTGGATGGGGAAATCCTGAAGTCCTGCGCCGATGAGAACTGCCCGATCGAGAACATTGTCGAACTCGCGAACGGCTGCATCTGCTGCACGGTGGCCGATGACTTCATCCCCACGATCGAGGCGCTGATGGCCCTACCACAGCGACCGGATCACATCCTGATCGAAACGTCGGGCCTTGCGTTGCCGAAACCACTGCTCAAGGCCTTTGACTGGCCGGCGATCCGCTCGAAGATCACCGTCGATGGCGTGGTTGCGCTGGCCGACGCCGAGGCGGTCGCCGCGGGGCGTTTTGCGCCCGACGTTGCTGCCGTTCAGGCACAGCGCGAGGCCGATGACAGCATCGACCATGAAACCCCGCTTTCCGAAGTGTTCGAGGACCAGATCGCCTGCGCCGACATCGTGCTGCTGACGAAGGCGGATCTTGCAGGCGATGCGGGCCTTGCCGCGGCGAAGGCGGTGATCGAGGCCGAAAGCCCCCGCAAGCTGCCGATTCTGCATGTCTCGGAAGGGATCGTCGATCCGCGCGTCGTGCTGGGCCTGAATGCGGCGGCCGAGGATGATCTGGCGGCGCGCCCCAGCCATCACGACGGGCACGACGACCACGAACATGACGATTTCGACACCATCGTCATCGAAATGGGCGAGGTGACCGATCCCGAGGCGCTGCAAGAGGCGATCCGCCGTCTGGCGCGTGAGCAGGACATCCTGCGGGTCAAGGGTTATGTCGCGGTCGCTGGCAAGCCGATGCGGATGCTGGTGCAAGCCGTGGGCGAGCGCGTGCGTGCGCAATATGACCGCCCCTGGGGGGCTGCAGAACGCGCAACCCGGCTGGTGGTCATCGCCGAGCATGACAATGTGAACGAGGCGGCGATCCGCGCGGTTCTGGGGGCCTGAACCGGTGCATGTGGTCTTCCGCGAAAGCCATGGGCTTGAGGAAACGGACACCCCGTTCGACCTGGGTCAGACCCCGGCCGATCTGGTGGTTCTGTCGTTTTCCGACAGCGATCTTGGTGCTTTCGCGGCAGGCTGGCAGCGCGGGCGCGACCGGTTGCCGTCACTTCGGCTGGCAAATCTTGTGGCGCTGCGCCACCCACTCTCGGTCGATACCTATGTCGAGCAGACCCTTTCTGCGGCGAAGGGCATCCTGATCCGGCTGATCGGGGGCGAAAGCTACTGGGCCTATGGGTTGGCCTCGGTGCAGGACCTGTGCCGCCGCAAGGGGATTGCGCTCGCCGTGCTGCCTGCGGACGGGCGGCCTGATGCGCGGCTCGATCAGTTGTCCACCTTGCCGGTGGGTACCCTGCGGCGGCTGGCCACACTGTGCGATGCGGGGGGCGCAGTTGCGGCGCAGGCGGCACTGGCGCAGTTGGCGCTTGCGGCGGGACTTTATGCGGGTCCGGTGGCAGGCGACAAGACCGTGCCGGAGTGCGGCTGGTACGACCCCCCGCGCGGCGTGATCACGGGGCCAGAGGGTTGCGGAGCCGAGGGTGCGGGGCCACTCGTCGCGATCACCTTCTATCGCAGCTATCTGACCGCCGCCGATACCGATCCGGTAGATGCGCTGATCACTCGCGCACGGGCGCGCGGATTTCGTGCCTATGGGCTTTTTGCGCCCTCGCTCAAGGGGCCCGCGGCGGCTGTTATTGCCGAGGAGCTGCGCAAGGCGCAGCCCGCCGCAATCATCAATGCCACCGCCTTTTCAGCCAAGGGCGAGGCCGGGGTCTCGCCCCTCGATGCCACAGGGTGCCCTGTCTGGCAGGTGGCGCTTTCGACCGCCCGTCGCAAGGAATGGGCTGCGGCAGAGCGCGGACTTTCGCCTGCGGATCTGGCGATGCATGTCGTGCTGCCCGAGGTGGACGGGCGTCTGTTTGCCGGAGTGATCAGCTTCAAGCAGCCCGGCGCGCGCGACCCCGACCTGCAATTCTCGCGCTTTGCACACCGGGCTGATCCGGGGCGGGTGGCGGCGGTGATCGACCGCGTGGCTGCGCGCCACAGGTTGGGCGAGATGGCGGCGCAGGATCGCGTGATCGCGCTGGTTCTGTCGACCTATCCCGGCAAGGACTACAACCTCGCACATGCGGTCGGGCTTGATGCACTGGCCTCGGCCGAGGCGATACTGAACCGGCTGACAGATACTACCGACCCCGGCGCAGGACTGGGCCGGGCACTGGAAAGCGCAACGCTCGACTGGCCGCTGTCCGCATATCTGGCGGCGTTGGAGGCAGTGCCCGTTGCCTTGCGTGACCGGCTGACCGCAGCCTGGGGCGACCCCGAAGATGACCCATGCCTTGCCGATGGCAGCTTCCGGTTTCGTGCCCTTCGGCGGGGGAGCGCGGTCGTTGCCCTTCAACCCGAACGCGGCGAGGCGCGGTCGCGTGACGACGACTACCACGACCTGACCCGCACCCCACGTCACTCCTATGTGGCCTTCTACCTCTGGCTGCGGTCACAGGGGATTCATGCGCTGATCCACGTCGGCGCGCATGGCACGCTGGAATGGCTGCCGGGCAAGGCGGTTGCACTGTCGCATGACTGCTGGCCCGAGGCGCTGATCGGTGCGACGCCGGTCATTTACCCCTTCATCGTCAACGATCCGGGCGAGGCCGCGCAGGCCAAACGGCGCATCGGGGCGCTGACCATCGGCCACATGCCACCGCCAATGGCGACCTCGACCGTGCCGGTCAACATGACCCGGCTGGAACGGCTGCTTGACGAATATTCCACCGCCGACGGGCTTGACCCCGCGCGCCGCGACCGGCTGATCGCGCAGGTGCGCGACGAGGCGCAGGCCGCAGGTGTCGAGGCCGATCTGGGCATCCCGCCTGACGCCTCGGCCGCCGAGGCGATCACCCGCATCGACAGGTTCGTCTGCGACATCAAGGAAAGCCAGTATGGCGAGGGGCTGCATGTCTTTGGCGATGCGCCGGGCGAGATGGAGGGGCTTTTTGACGCCCTGAATGCCCGGCATGTGGCGCCGGGGCCGTCGGGATCGCCCTACCGGGGGCGGACGGATGTGCTGCCAACCGGGCGTAACCTTTATGCCGTCGATCCGCGATCCGTGCCGACCCGCGCGGCCTTTGCCCAAGGGGTGAAGCTTGCCGAAGAACTGGTCCGGCGACATCTGCAGGATCACGGCGACTATCCAAGGTCGCTGGTCGTTGACCTCTGGGGCTCGGCCACGATGCGCACGGCGGGCGAGGAATTTGCGATGGCGCTGCATCTGGCGGGCCTTTCGCCCCGCTGGGATGACGGGACCGAGCGTGTCAGTGGGTTCGAGGTCGCCCCGCTTGCGCTGCTTGGCCGTCCACGCATCGATGTGACCTTGCGCGTGTCGGGTCTGTTTCGCGACGTCTTTCCCGGCCTTGCGCAGCTTTTCGAGGCGGCGGCCCAGACCCTTTCCGAACGGCCAGAGGACGCAAGCGACAACCCCTACCTGACCCCCGGCCCGCGCGTCTTCGGCCCGAAACCCGGACTGTACGGCATGGGGATGACCGAGGCGCTTGAGGACTATTCCGACGCGGGCCGGATAGCGGCTGGTGAGGCCTGGCTTGCCGCCAGCGCGTGGGCCATTGATGCCAAGGGCGAGGCGCATCACGCCCGCGCGGCCCTGGAAGACCGCGTCCGCGCGGCGGACGGCTTTGCCCATGTGCAGGATCTGGTGGAAAGCGATGTTCTGCTGGCCTCGGACTATGCCGCGCATGAGGGGGGGTTTGCCGCCGCGCTGGCACGCCTCGGGACCGAGGCGCCGGCGATGTACCATCTGGACAGCACCCGCCCCGACCGTCCGCAGGCCCGCACTCTGGGCGAAGAGATCGCCCGGGTGGTGCGCGCCCGCGCCGCCAACCCCGATTGGGCCAGTGCCATGATGCGTCACGGTTTTCGCGGCGGGGCCGAGATCGCGGCAACGATGGATCACCTTGCCGCCTTTGCGCATCTCACCCGCGCGGTTCCGGCCCATCTGATCGATCTCTATCACGAGGCAACGCTGGGCCGCGATGATCTGGTGGCCTTTCTTCAGGCCGAGAACCCGCAGGCGCTTCAGGCCCTGCGGGACCGGTTCCGCGGTCTGCACGACGCAGGCCTCTGGGTGACACGGCGCAATTCGATCGCCGCGCTGATGGAGGCCGGAGCATGAGCGGCAGCCGTGCAGAGGGACCGGTGGTGCAAGGCTGGTGCCCCGGCGCGTTGCGGCCGATGATGTCAGGCGACGGTCTGGTGGTACGCGTGCGACCGCGTTCCAGCCGGCTTACTGCGACGCAGGCGCGCGGGGTCGCTGCGCTGTCGAGGGCGCATGGCAACGGGCTGATCGACCTGTCCGCGCGCGCCAATGTGCAGCTGCGCGGGGTGACCGAGACAGGCCGTCTGCCGCTGGTCGAAGGGCTGCGCGATCTTGGACTGATCGATGCGAGCATTGCGCAGGAGACGCGGCGCAACATCGTGGTTCAACCCTTCCATCGGCCTGATGATCCGACACTCACGATCAGCGCCGAACTGGCGCAATTGCTGGCCCTGCCGGACGCGCCCGATCTGCCGGGGAAATTCGGCTTTGCGGTCGATACTGGTTCAACCCGCGTGCTGGAAAGCACCGCCTGCGACATCCGGATCGAGCGCGATGGTCAAGGGATCGTGGTGCGCCCGGATGGAAGCGGGCTTGCCAAACACGTGACCGAGACGACCGCTGCGGCGGAGGCACTCTCTCTGGCCCGGTGGTTCATCGCTACGGGCGGCATTCGCGAGGGGCGGGGCCGGATGGCGGCCCATCTTGCGCGGGTGGGCCTGCCGCAGGGCTTTACCCATCCGACCACCGCGCAGGGGTTTGTCGCGCGCCCTGGCCTATATGATGCAGGCGCGATGGTTGCTTTCACATTCGGCCAGATGACGGCCGAGACGCTGGCGGCGATTGCAGGCCTCGGCGATCTGCGCATCACGCCTTGGCGCATGATCGTGATCGAGGGCGCGACACGGCTGCCCGATCTGCCCGGCCTCATCACCGATCCAGACGATCCGCTGCTTCATGTGGTGGCCTGCACCGGTGCGCCGGGATGCGTGCAGGCGCTTGGGCCCACGCGCGATCTGGCGCTGGCGCTGGCGCCGCATGTGCAGGGCTTGCTGCATGTTTCGGGCTGCGCCAAGGGCTGTGCCCATCCGGGCGCTGCCGATCTGACCCTGACCGCAACGCCACAGGGCTATGCCCTGATCCAGGGCGCCACAGCCCATGATACCCCGATTGCCCATCATTCCGCGGCCGCGCTGATTGCACGGCCAGACCTTCTGACCGAGTGACCGATGCCCCACAGCTATGAAACCGACGGCGCCACCATCTACCTCAACTCATTCGCCACGATCCGGGCCGAGGCCGATCTGGCCTGCTTCACGCCCGAGGAAGAGGTGGTTGTCGTGCGGATGATCCATGCCGCAGGCATGGTCGGGCTTGAGAAGTTCGTGCGCTTCACGCCCGGCATGGCAATCGCCGCCCGCGCGGCGCTGGAGGGCGGCGCACCGATCCTCTGCGATGCGCGCATGGTCAGCGAGGGCATCACCCGCGCGCGGCTGCCCGCGCAGAACGAGATCCTCTGCACCCTGCATGACCCATCTGTGCCCGAGATGGCGCGCGCAATGGGCAACACCCGCAGCGCGGCTGCGGTCGAATTGTGGAGACCGCATCTGGCGGGTGCGGTGGTGGCCATCGGCAACGCGCCAACCGCCCTCTTTCATCTGTTGAACATGCTGGAAGACCCCGGCTGCCCGCGCCCTGCCGCGATCATCGGCTGCCCCGTCGGTTTCATCGGTGCGGCGGAATCGAAAGAGGCGTTGATGCAGGACAATCCCTGCCCCGCTGTCATCGTCGAGGGTCGCCTTGGCGGCTCGGCCATTACGGTGGCGGCGGTGAATGCGCTGGCCAGCCGGAAGGAGTAGAGCGTGGCGAAGGTGATCTGTGCAGGGCTTGGGCCGGGCGACCCGGATTTGATCTCGGTCCGGTCGGATCGGGTGATCCGCGCGGCGGCGCAGGTCGCCTATTTCCGCAAGGCCGGGCGGCGCGGTCAGGCACGTGCGATCGTGGAAGGAATGCTGCGCGCGGGCGTAACCGAACTGCCGATGGAATATCCGGTGACGACCGAGATCCCCTTTGACAGCCCCGAATACAACGACGCGCTGGCCCGGTTCTATGACGACTGGGCCGACCGTCTCGCTGCCATGCCGGGCGAGGTTGTGGTGCTGTGCGAGGGCGATCCCTTCTTCTACGGCAGCTTCATGCACCTTTATGCCCGTCTCAAGGATCGGACAGAGATCGAGGTCATCCCCGGCATCACCGGGATGGCTGGCTGCTGGCACGCGACCGGCACGCCGATCACCTGGGGCGACGATGTGATGTCGGTGCTGATGGGTACGCTGCCCGAGGATGATCTGGTCGCCCATATGCAGACCGCAGATGCGCTGGTCATCATGAAAACGGGCCGCAACCTGCCCAAGGTGCGCCGTGCGCTGGCAACCGCCGGTCGCCTTGACGATGCCTGGCTGATCGAGCGCGGAACGATGCCCGGGGAACGCGTGGCCCGGCTGGCCGAGGTGGATGGCGCCGACTGTCCCTACTTTGCCATCGTCATCGTGCATGGCCAAGGTCGGCGCCCCGAGGTGCACGCATGAGTGGCGCTGTCATCATCGTGGGGCTTGGGCCGGGTGACGCGGCCAAGGTCACGCCCGAGGTGACAGCGGCGCTGGCCGAGGCCACCGATGTCGTGGGCTACATTCCCTACGTTGCCCGCGTTGCCCCGCGTGAGGGGCTGACGCTGCACCCGTCGGACAACCGGGTGGAACTCGACCGCGCCACGCATGCGCTGGAAATGGCCGCAGCGGGGGCGCGCGTGGTCGTGGTCTCCTCGGGCGATCCGGGCGTCTTCGCCATGGCGAGCGCCGTGTTCGAGGCGCTGGAGGCGCGGCCCGATCTGGCACATGTGCCGATCACCGTGTTGCCGGGCATCACCGCCATGCTCGCAGCGGCGGCGGCGGCGGGCGCACCCTTGGGCCATGATTTCTGCGCAATCAACCTCTCCGACAACCTCAAGCCTTTTGATCTGGTCGAGCGGCGGCTGCGCCTTGCCGCGCAGGCTGATTTTGCGATGGGCTTTTACAATCCACGCTCAAAGTCGCGCCCGCATCAGTTTGCCCGCGTGTTGCAGATCCTGCGTGAGGAATGCGAGCCCGGTCGGCTGGTCATCTTCGCCCGCGCCGTTTCAACCCCCGAACAGGCGATCCGCGTTGTGCGTCTGATCGATGCAACCGAAGACATGGCCGATATGCGAACGGTCGTTCTTATTGGAAATTCGGCGACACGCCGCGTGGGCGATTACGTCTATACCCCGAGGTCGGCATGACCCAGCCAGCGCAGGACGGCATCGGGATCCTCAAAGATCAGCCGCTCGGGCAAGGCAGGCCGGTCAATCAGGATCACCGGCAACGCCAATTCCCGCGCGGCATCAAGCTTGGCGCGCGCGCCCTGACCGCCCGCATTCTTGGCGACGATATGGCTGATGCGATGGTCCCGCAGCAGGGCCAGATCGCCCGCCAGATCAAAAGGGCCGCGCGCGATGACCGCATGTGCGTCCGGCAAAGGCAGCGCGCCTGGCGGATCGACAAGGCGCAGCAGGTAATGATGCTGCGGCCTTGTGCCAAACGCGGCCAGATGCAGCTTGCCGATGGCCAGAAACACACGGGCCGGGATGTCGGGCAGTGCGGCAACTGCGCCTGCGATATCGGGCACATGGGTCCAGCGATCGGCAGCTCCGGCCACCCATGGCGCACGCTCCAGCGCGGCCAGCGCGACGCCGGTTTCGCGGCAGGCGGCAGAGGCGTTCCGGCTCATCTCGGCGGCAAAGGGATGTGTCGCATCGACGACATGGGTGATGCCTTCGCTGCGCAGAAACCGCACCAATCCCTCAACCCCGCCAAAGCCGCCAATCCGGGTCGGCAAGGGCTGGGCGACGGGGGCGTCGGTCCGACCGGCATAAGAGAACACCGCGTCCATCCCTGTATCGGCCAGCATCCGGGCAAGTCTGCTTGCCTCGGTCGTACCGCCCAGAAGAAGGATGCGCGTCATGTCTGATCCCTGGCTTACGATCATCGGTCTGGGCGAAGATGGACCAGAGGGCCTGTCGCCCGCAAGCCGCGACGCGCTGGACCGGGCGGAGGTGATCATCGGCGGGCCGCGCCACCTCGCGCTTGTGGGTGCCGATGCGCGGGGCGTGGAATGGCCCGTTCCGTTCTCCACAGCCCCGGTTCTCGCGGCACGCGGGCGACGGGTGGTCGCCCTCGCCTCGGGCGATCCGTTCTGGCACGGGGCCGGAGGAAGCCTGATGGCTGATCTCGCTCCCGAAGAATGGACGAGCCACCCGGCGCCGTCGTGCTTTCAACTGGCGGCGAACCGCATGGGCTGGCGGCTGGAGGAGACGATCTGTCTTGGCCTGCATGCCGCGCCCTTTGCCCGACTGCGGCCCGTGCTTCACGGGGGAACGCGGGTGTTGGCCACGCTTCGGGACGGGGGTGCGGTGGCGAAACTGGGTGATTGGCTGCGCGCGAACGGTCATGCAGGGGCCGAGGTGACCGTGCTTGAACGCCTTGGCGGGCCGATGGAGCGGATGCGCCCCTTCCCTGCGCCGGATGCGGGCGCACCGGTGATGGCGGCGATCCTTGGGCGCGACCCCGGCATCTCCCGCGCCTCGGGTCTGCCGGATGACCTGTTTGCCCATGACGGGCAGATCACCAAGCGTCCGGTGCGCGCCCTGACACTCTCGGCCTTGGCGCCACGGGCGGGCGAACATCTGTGGGATCTGGGTGCGGGATCAGGCTCGATCAGCGTCGAGTGGTGCCTTGCCGGTGGCAGCGCCTCGGCTGTCGAGCGTCGGGCCGACCGCGTCACGAACATCCGCGCCAATGCCGAAGGCTTTGGCCTTGCCCATCGTCTGACAGCGGTGGACTGTGCCACGATGGATGCACTGGACAGATTGCCCGAACCGGACGCGGTGTTCATCGGCGGCGGCGTTGATGAGGCACTGATCGACCGCCTTTGGCAACGCCTGCGCCCCGGCGCCCGGATGGTCGCCAATGCCGTCACGCTGGAGAATGAGGCCACGCTTTACGCCGCCCACGCCCGCCACGGGGGCAGCCTGATGCGGATCGACCTTGCGACCTGCGGCACGCTTGGCAGCTTTCGCGACTGGCAGGCCGCGCGTCCGGTGGTGCAATGGGGGGTCACGCGATGATCGTGGCCGGGATCGGGTTGCGTGCATCGGCGACAGCGGCAGACCTTGCTGCCGCCCTGACGCTGGCGCAACACTTGCCACAGGCGCTCGCCCTGCCGGCGGACAAGGCCTGCCACCCTGCGCTCGCCGCGCTGGCGCTGCCCGTTCATGCCGTGCCGCTGGCCGATCTGACGCGACAAGACACATCCACCCCATCGCCGCGCCAGCCCGCCCGATATGGTGTCGGCTCGGTCGCCGAAGCGGCAGCGCTTGCCGCCGCAGGCCCGGGCGCGCGGCTTCTTCAGCCACGGACCATCGCCCCCGGAGGGCGGGTCACGCTGGCCCTTGCAGAAGGACACACCCCATGACCGTCCATTTCATCGGCGCGGGCCCCGGCGCCCCCGACCTGATCACCCTGCGTGGGCGCGATCTGATCGCCGCCTGCCCGGTCTGTCTTTATGCGGGCTCTTTGGTGCCCGAGGCGCTGCTGCAATATTGCCCGCCCGGCGCGCGGATCGTGAATACCGCACCGCTGAGCCTCGATCAGATCATCGCCGAAATCGCCGCCGCCCATGCCGAGGGGAAAGACGTGGCGCGCCTGCATTCAGGCGATCTGTCGGTCTGGTCGGCCATGGGCGAACAACTGCGCCGCCTGCGCGAGCTGGACATCCCCTATGACGTGACGCCGGGCGTGCCCAGCTTTGCCGCCGCCGCCGCCGCGCTTGGTGCAGAGCTGACCCTGCCGGGCGTCGCGCAATCGGTCGTGCTCACACGCACCTCGGGTCGGGCGTCTTCGATGCCGGAAGGCGAGACGCTGGAGAACTTCGCCCGCACCGGCGCGACGCTTGCCATCCACCTATCGGTGCATGTGTTGGCCGATGTGGTGGCGCGGCTTTCCCCAAGCTATGGCGCCGACTGTCCGGTGGCGGTGATCTGGCGCGCCAGCTGGCCCGATCAGCGCATCGTGCGCGCAACGCTTGCCACCCTGGAAACCGCCGTCGGCGCCGAGATGGAGCGCACGGCCCTGATCCTTGTCGGCCGGTCAATCGGGGCCGAGGAGTTCGACGAAAGCCGCCTCTATGCTGGTGACTACGACCGCCGCTATCGCCCGGTGGGCACCCATCCCCGCTTTCCCGAAAGCGCATGACCACCATGCCTGCCATACCCGGCGGCCTCATCATCTCGGCCCCCGCCTCGGGCACCGGCAAGACCACGGTCACGCTGGGCCTGCTTGCGGCCTTTCGTGCGGCCGGCCTGACAGTCCAGCCGTTCAAGAGCGGCCCGGATTACATTGATCCCGCCTTTCACACTGCGGCCAGCGGGCGCGTGTCGGTCAACCTTGATACCTGGGCCATGCCTGAGGCGCGGATCGCCGGGTTGATCACGGCGGCCGATGGCACCGATCTGGTGATCGCGGAAGGCTCCATGGGTCTCTGCGATGGTGTCGCGGCAAAGGGCGAGACTGGCATCGGTGCCTCGGCCGATCTGGCAGAGTTGACTGGTTGGCCGATCATACTGGTGCTGGATGTTTCAGGGCAGGCGCAAAGCGCTGCGGCGACGGCGCTTGGCTTTGCGGCGATGCGCCCCGGCATCCGCATCGCGGGGGTGATCCTGAACCGCGTCGCCTCGCCCCGGCACGAGGCGCTGGTCCGCGATGGCATGGCACAGGCAGGTGTCACGGTTCTGGGCGCCCTGCCCCGCAAGGCGTCGATCGAATTGCCGGAACGCCATCTGGGCCTTGTACAGGCGGATGAGACATCTGACCTCGCCCGCATCCTGCAGGATGCAGGGGCCTTCGTTGCCGAGAATTGTGACCTGACCGCGATCCAGAACGCCGCAGCACCGACGCGGCTGGCCTTTGGCGCGATGCGGCGCTGCCCGCCACCTGGACAGCGCATCGCGCTGGCGCGGGACGCCGCGTTTTCCTTCACCTATCCGCATCTTCTGGCGGACTGGCGCGCCCAAGGGGCCGAGGTCCTGCCCTTTTCTCCCCTGGCAGATCAGGGACCCGACGACAGCGCGGATTGTTGCTGGCTGCCCGGCGGCTACCCCGAACTGCACGCAGGCCAACTGGCGGCGGCCGATGGGTTCCGCAGGAAGATCAACGCATTTGCCCAAACACGCCCCGTGCATGGCGAGTGCGGTGGCTATATGGCCATGGGCGCTGCGCTGATCGATGCCAAGGGCGTTCGGCACCAGATGGCGGGGCTTCTGCAGCTGGTGACCAGCTACGAAAAGCGGCGGATGCATCTGGGCTACCGGCTGGCGACGCTTGCCGCCCCCATCCCGGGCTTTGCCACCAGTGCACAGCTGCGCGGGCATGAGTTTCACTACTCGACCATCATCGAACAACCCGATATGCCGCTGGCATCCGTGGTTGACGCGACGGGCGCCCCGGTGCCTGAAACGGGATCGCGGCAGGGCAATGCCAGCGGCACCTATTTCCACCTGATCGGTGAGGCCAGCACATGAGCGGTTTTGTATCCTTCGTCTCCTCAGGTCCGGGCGACCCGGATCTTTTGACCGTCAAGGCGCTGAAGCGGCTGCAAGAGGCGGATGTGGTGCTCTATGACGACCTGTCGTCGGGGCCGATCCTCGATCTGGCGCGCGCCGGGGCCGATCTGATTTCGGTGGGCAAACGCGCGGGCCGCCCCTCGGCCAAGCAAGAACACGTGAACCAGTTGCTGCTTGATCATGCCGCGACCGGGGCGCGCGTCGTGCGGCTGAAATCCGGCGATGCGGGCATCTTCGGCCGGCTTGAGGAGGAGACGACGACGCTCGATGCGGCGGGGGTTCCCTATGAGATCATCCCCGGCGTCACCTCGGCCAGCGCGGCGGCGGCGGCTGCGGGCATTCCGCTGACCCGACGCCTGACCGCACGGCGCGTGCAGTTCCTGACCGGGGCCGATATCACCGGCAGCCTGCCCGAGCATCTGAACTGGGACGCCCTTGCCGATGCAAGCGCCACCACCGTCATCTACATGGGCAAGCGTACCTTTCCTCGCCTTGCCACCGAGCTGATCGCGCGCGGCCTTTCCCCTGACACGCCGGCGCTGCTGGCCCATGGCGTCTCGACCGCGGATGAGCGGCTGGAGCGGTTCACGATCGCGACCCTCGCCGCCCATCTGGACGGGGCCGAAAGTCTGACGCCAGCCCTGATCCTTTACGGACCGCTTGCACCCGGCCTGGGCTAGGTTGCAGGACGAAGGTCGCAACCCTGATCCCGGATGTCGTCATCAGCCTTGACCGGCCCGCCCGGTTTGGCGCAGATGGAAGAGCAAGGTGTCCAACAGGCGCAAAGCGCCGGACGTAACGGGAATGAGGAAGGGTGGACCCAATCGGGCACCCCGGCCTCAGCCGCCCCCGCGACTGTAAGCGGAGAGCGACCCCCAGATGCCACTGGCGCCACACGCGCCGGGAAGGCGGGGAGCCGCATCGACCCGCGAGCCAGGAGACCGGCCCTGCAAGAACGACAACCAAGGCCGTCGGGTGTGACGGCAGAGGAGACAGATATGCATATCGAACCCGGGCTCGTCACCGGCGCCAAAGCCTTGCTGGGCGCTGCCACCGCCACCACCGCCGGCCTTTTCACGCTGAAACTTGCCGCCACCGCAATCCGCGAACAGGGCATCGCCTCGCTGGCCGTGCGCAGCGTGATCGCGACCGCAGCAGTATTCACCTTCTTCGAAGTTCTGCCGCACCACCCGGTCGGCGTCTCCGAGGTGCACTTCATTCTTGGCTCGACGCTTTATCTGCTGTTCGGCGCGGCGCCTGCGGCCATCGGCCTTGCGCTTGGTTTGCTGATCCAGGGGCTGTTCTTCGCACCCTTCGATCTGCCGCAATATGGCATGAACGTTACCACCCTGCTGGTGCCGCTCTTCGGCATCGCGGCGCTCGCGCGCAAGATCATCGCGCCCAACACGGCCTATGTCGATCTGAGCTATGTTCAGGCGCTGAAGCTCTCGACCGCGTATCAGGCCGGGATTGTCGGCTGGGTCGCCTTCTGGGCCTTCTGGGGCATGGGCTTCACCTCGGACGCCTTCGCCTCGGTCACCACATTCGGGCTGGCCTACATGCTGGTCGTCACGATCGAGCCGCTGGTCGATCTGGCGGTGCTTGCCGGCGCCAAGTCGCTGAAGGGTCTGAAGGATTCGGGTCTGGTCAATCGCCGCCTGCACGTCGCGGCGGCCTGATCGACCCTTGCAACAACCACTGGCCGCCGCCCTATCGGGCGGCGGTTTGCATGACAGGGCCGGAGAACGGCGGAAAGCGCGGGCATGATCACTCTCAGCCTTATCGGCATTGGCAGCGGCAATCCTGATCATCTGACCCGGCAGGCCATGCGGGCGATGAACGCGGCCGATCTGATCCTCATCCCCCGCAAGGGCGAGGGCAAGGCCGATCTCGCGGAACTGCGCCGCGCCATCGTGGCCGAGGTCGTGACCAATCCGGCAAACCGCATTGCCGAGTTCGACCTGCCGATCCGCGACGAGGCGACCACCGATTATCGCCGCCGCGTGGATGACTGGCACGATGCAATCGCCGGTGTCTGGGCCGACACCATCGCCGCGCAACTGGGTCAGGCGGGCCGCGTCGCCCTGCTGGTCTGGGGCGACCCCTCGCTTTATGACAGCACCCTGCGCATCGCCGCCCGGCTTCGCCCCGCCCCGCAGATAGAGGTCGTACCCGGCATAACCTCGATTCAGGCGCTGACCGCCGCCCATGCCATTCCGCTGAACGAGATCAACGGTCCCGTCACCATCACCACGGGCCGCAGGCTGCGCGACGAGGGGTTTCCGCCGGGTGTCGATACCTGTGTCGTGATGCTGGATGGCGAATGTTCCTTCCGGCACCTGCCGCCAAAGGGACTGCAGATCTGGTGGGCTGGCTACGCCGGGATGGCGTGCCAGATCACCGAAAGCGGCCCGTTGGATGAGGTCTGCGAACGGATCGTGGCGCGCCGTGCGGCAGCGCGCGCCGAACATGGCTGGATCATGGACATCTACCTGCTTCGCCGCGCGCCCGATCACGCAAAGCCTTGATATCGCGCGTGGCTTGGCCATGCTTGGACCGACAGACAGATCGGAGGGGGCATGGCACGGCATCGAATCGCGATCATGGGGGCGGGGGCGGTCGGCTGCTACTACGGGGCGCTTCTTGCCATCGCCGGAGAGCAGGTGACCCTGATCGGTCGCCCAGCCCTGCGCGACGCGGTACGCGACCGTGGTCTTCTGCTGGAACGACGCGGGCGGATCGAGTTGATCCGGATGGATGCCGCGACCGAGCCGGAGGCGGTTGCCGGTGCCGACATGGTTCTGGTCTGCGTGAAATCGCCCGATACAGAAGCCGCCGCGCAGGCGATTGCCCCATACCTGTCGCCAGATGCAACCATCCTCAGCCTGCAGAACGGCGTGGGAAATGCCGAGCGTCTATCAGCAGGTCTTGGGCGCCCGGTTCTGCCGGTGGTCGTCTATGTCGCCACGAAAATGGCCGGGCCGGGGCATGTTGCCCATTTCGGCCGGGGGGAGCTTGTCCTCGGCACCGGACCGGGGGCGGAGGCCGCTGCCTCGATCCTGCGCCGGGCAGGTATCCCGACCGAGATCTCCAGCCAGACCGAAACCGCGCTCTGGTCAAAGCTTGTCATCAACTGCGCGCTGAACGCGCTCTCGGCAGTCAGCCGTCAGCCTTATGGCCGCATCATCGCGACACCCGGCGCCGCCGATCTGATGAAGGGGGTGGTTGCCGAATGTCAGACGGTGGCTCAGGCCAGCGGCATCACCCTGCCCGCCGACCTCTGGGATCAGGTCGAGCGGATATGCGCGACGATGCCGGGACAGTTCTCTTCGACCGCGCAAGACATGATGCGGGGCCGCGCGACCGAGATCGAGTTCCTGAATGGCGAGATCCTGCGCAGGGCGCATAACTTGGGCATCGCCGCGCCGATCAATCAGGCCCTGACCGTCATGGTGCGGCTGGCCGAGCAGCGGCAAGCCTAGGGCCTGGGCGCTGCCGCGCGGCGCAGCCGGTCATTGATCGCGCGTCCAAGGCCGGTTTCCGGCACAGGGGCAAAGGCGATGGCGCCGCCCGGTCCGGCTAGCGCATCCGCCTCGCGCAAGAAATGAAAGAGGTTCGCCGCCGCCTCAAGCAGATCGCCGCTGGCGGAAAGCGTCAAATGGCCAGCAATCGGGCCAAAGCCCACCAGTACTTCGCCCTCTCGGGCCTGGGTCGCGTTCAGCCGCACACGCGCCTCGGGCGCATAATGCGAGGCCAGCTGCCCCGGCGCCTTGGGCATGGACGGGTCCCCCGGCATCAGAAGGGGGGCACCGAGAGCCGCCTCGATCGCCTCGACTGCGACGCCACCGGGGCGAAGCAGAGCGGGCGGCCCATCCAGCGCAAGGATCGTGCTTTCAACCCCAACCGCACAGGGGCCGCCATCCAGAACGGCGGCAATGCGCCCCGAAAGCCCGGCCAGCACATGTTCGGCCCGCGTGGGCGACACCCGGCCTGACGGGTTGGCCGAAGGCGCGGCCACCGGGATGCCCGCCTGTGTCAGCAGCGCACGCGCCACGGGATGCGCAGGCAGACGGATCGCAACCGTATCGAGCCCGGCCGTCACAAGGGGCGAAAGCCCCGCATCCGGCCGCAACGGCAGAACAAGCGTCAGAGGGCCCGGCCAAAAGGCCGCCGCCAGCCGCTCGGCCTCGGGCGTCAGCACCGCGAGACGCGCGACCGCTGCAAGATCGGGCAAGTGAACGATCAGCGGATTGAAGGCAGGCCGGTTCTTCGCCGCATAGATCGCCGCGACCGCCCGGTCGTTGCGCGCATCGGCAGCCAAGCCATAGACCGTCTCGGTCGGAATCGCGACAAGCGCGCCTGCGCGCAGCAGGTCTGCGGCCTCGGCGATGCCATCTGACGTGGCGGCGATACGGCGGGTTTGCATGTTTCGTGACGCAGCGTTGATGTTGAGGCGGTTTGACCTTGCGTTAGTCTTTGTCGCAAGAGATCGACACCAGATAGACCCGTGCCCGGCCGATGCCAAGCGCGGTGAGGAGGATGAATGGCCTATCGCGCGCCCGTTTCCGAGTATCGTTTCGTCTTCGACCATGTCGTTGGCCTGAAACAGGTCGCCGCGACCGAGCTTTTCGCCGAGGCGACGGCCGAAACGGTCGAGGCGATTCTGTCCGAGGCCGGCAAACTGTGCTCGGACGTTCTGGCCCCTCTGAACCGGGCGGGCGACCTGACACCGGCGCGACTGGAGAATGGCGTCGTGCGCACCTCTCCCGGCTTTGCCGAGGGCTATCGCGCCATTGTCGAGGGTGGCTGGGTTGGCATGTCGGCGGACCCTGCGTACGGCGGCATGGGTCTTCCGATCTCAGTTGCGACAGCAGTGAACGAGATGATGGGCTCGGCCTGCCTGTCATTGCAGCTGAACCCGCTGATGACGCAGGGCCAGATCGAGGCGCTGGAGCATCACGCCAGCGACGCGATCAAAGAGATGTACATCCCCAAGCTGATCTCGGGCGAATGGTGCGGCACGATGAACCTGACCGAGGGTGGCGCGGGTTCGGACGTGGGCGCCCTGCGCACCCGCGCCGAACGCAACGGTGATGGCACCTATGCGATCACCGGGCAGAAGATCTTCATCACCTGGGCGGACAACGACTTTGCCGAGAACGTCTGCCATCTGGTTCTGGCGCGCCTGCCCGACGGGGCGCCCGGCACCCGCGGCATCAGCCTGTTCATGGTGCCCAAGTTCCTGCCCAAGGACGACGGCAGCCTTGGCCCGCGCAACGCCCTGAAGGTCGTCAGCCTTGAACACAAGCTAGGCCTGCACGGATCGCCCACCGCCGTCATGGCCTATGAAGGTGCGACCGGCTGGCTGATCGGGGAAGAGCACAAGGGCATGGCTGCGATGTTCACCATGATGAACAACGCCCGCCTTGGTGTCGGCATGCAGGGTGTGGCCGTGGCCGAGGCCGCCTTCCAGAAGGCGCTGGACTACGCCCGTGAAAGAAAACAGGGCAAGACCCCCCTGGGCGATGGCGCGATCATCGACCACGCCGATGTGCGGCGAATGCTTGCGGTCATGAAGGCTGAAACCTTCAGCGCCCGCGCTATTGCGCTGGCCTGCGCGGTGGCAATCGACATGGGCCGGGCAACCGGCAGCGCCGAATGGCAGGCCCGCGCGGCACTGCTGACCCCCATCGCCAAGGCCTTTGGCACCGATATCGGCAACGAGGTCGCCCAGATGGGCGTGCAGGTTCATGGCGGCATGGGCTTCATCGAGGAAACCGGCGCCGCGCAGTTTGCCCGCGATGTGCGTGTGACCGCGATCTATGAAGGCACCAACGGCATTCAGGCGATGGATCTGGTGGGCCGCAAGATGATGGATGGCGGCACCGCCGCCTATCGCCTGCTGCAAGAGGTCGAGGACCACGCCCGCGAGGCGCGGGGCGCCCAGCCCGATCTGGCGGGCGCCGTCTGGCACGCGGCCGAGGCACTGCGCGAGGCAACCGAATGGCTTGTCGCGCAATCGGCCAATGACCGCAATGCAGGCGCCGTCGCCTATCTGCGCGCCTTCGCCCGTGTTCTGGGCGCGCATTTCCACCTCAAGGCCGCGCTGGCAGAACCCGCGCGCCTGCCGCTTGCCGCGGTTGCGATCAAACGCCTGCTGCCCGAACATCAGGGGCTTATTGCCCAGATGCGCGAAGGGGCCGAGGGGCTCTATGCGCTTTCGCCTGATTTGCTGGCCCTGTGACGATTTCGCTCGACATCGGCATTCGCCACCCCTTTGAGGCACCCGCGACCGGAGAAGCGGTTGAGGTGGCCGAGGGCGTGCTCTGGCTGCGTCTGCCGCTGCCGATGGCGCTGGATCACGTCAACATCCTTGCGCTGGATGATGGCGACGGCTGGACGCTGATCGACGCTGGTCTGAACAGCCGCAAGACGCGTGAGATCTGGGGTGCGCTCCTGGCCGGGCCGCTCAGGGGGCGCCCGGTTCGGCGGGTGGTGGTGACGCATCACCATCCCGACCACATAGGCCTTGCCGGCTGGTTTCAGTCGCGGGGGGCCGAGCTGGTCACTACCCGCACGGCCTGGCTTTATGCCCGAATGCTGGTGCTGGACGAACAAGCGTTGCCACAGCCCGAACAGATCACATTCCTGAAGCAGGCCGGCACACCGTCCGCCCTGCTGGAGAAGCGTCGACATGAGCGGCCCTTCAACTTCTGCGATGTGGTCCACCCGCTGCCGCTTGGCTTCACCCGCATCGCCGAGGGTGACACGATCACCATGGGTGGACGGCGCTGGCTGGTGCGGACCGGCGATGGCCACGCGCCGGAGCACGCGACGTTCTGGAGCATGGAAGACAATCTGGTGATCGGAGGCGATCAGCTTCTACCCTCGATATCGGCCAATATCGGGGTCTACCCGACCGAGCCGATGGCCGATCCGCTGGCCGACTGGATGGCATCCTGCGCGCGCTTTTCGCAAGTAGCCGAGCCGCGCCATCTGGTGCTGCCGGGCCACAAGCTGCCGTTTACGGGCCTGCCCCTGCGCCTGCGCCAGATGGCCGAGAACCATGAAGGCGCAATTGCCCGGCTGATCGACCACCTCGCCACGCCTCGCAGCGCCGTCGATTGCTTCCCCGCGCTTTTCAAGCGCCCGATCGGTGAGGCCGAGTTCAGTCTCGCACTGGTCGAGGCGGTGGCCCATCTGAATTACCTCTTGCACCGGGGACTTGCCCGGCGCCATCTGTCGCCAGAGGAGATCTGGCTATGGCAACGCGTCTGACCGACAGCATCAACACCTCGGCCGAGATTGCCGAGGCCGCCGCTCTGCCCTGCGGCGGCGCGGTGCATTGCGACCCTGACACACCGCCATCGGCCGAGTTGCAGCCGCTGCCGCCTGCGCTTTCGCGCCAGCCGGTCGAGGAGAAGAGCGAGGCGCAATGGGCCTATGAGCGGCTCATCCTCTACATCCGCAACTTCGAGTCGCAGCTTGATGCCCGCCACGAGATCGCAATGGGCTTTGCCGGCGGCGAGGCCGGCATCCTGCGCATCGAGGGCCTTGGGTATTTCGACCCTGATATCGTTACCTTCTATGGTCAGGACGAAGACGGTCAGAAGATGCAACTTGTCCAGCATGTTACGCAGCTGAACGTGGCCCTGCGTGCCGTTCCGCGCGCCCAGCCGGAAGAGCCGGCCCGGCGCATCGGCTTTCGTCTGGCGCGCGAATGGGACGAACAGGAAGGCAACATCGCCCTGCCGGATGCGCCAGCTGGCCCTGCGGGGGCGTGACACGCGGCGCTGAATCGGCTAACAGGCGAAAAACGCGCATCTTTGGGAGACGATCATGGCAGAGCACGTTCACGGGAGCATGGATATCCGCGAACACGAGAAAACCTTTGCTGGCTTCATCAAGCTCAGCATCTGGGTCGCGGGCGTGTCGATCGGCATTCTGGTGTTCATGGCGCTCGTCAACGCCTGATCGCACCGCAAGACCAAATCAAGGACGGATCGCATGCTGCGCCGCAATCTTGCCGTGCTTGCCCTGACTGCTACGCTTGCGGCCTGCGGCTCGGCCGAATCCCGCTGGGCGCCGGATGACGCCGTTACTCGCGCCAAGTATGTGCATAACGGGCCACCGGCGGTCACGCTGTTCACCGTGATTGGTGTGAACAGCAAGGGAGGGGCGCATTCGGGGCTGATGATCAACGGCTCGCAGCGCCTGATGTTTGACCCCGCAGGCAGTTGGTTCCTGCCGCGTCTGGCCGAGCGCAATGACGTGCATTTCGGCATGACCGACAAGATGGTCAACTTCTACATCGACTATCATTCGCGCAAGACCTACTACGTCGTCGAGCAGACCAAGATCGTCCCGCCCGAGGTGGCCGAGTTGCTGATCCAGCGCGTGCTGTCCTATGGCGCAGTGCCCAAGGCGCAGTGCACCAAATCGGTCAGCAGCATTCTGGTGGGCGTACCCGGCTTTGAAAGCATTCGGCAGACGTGGTTCCCCAACAATCTGATGCGGCAGTTCGCCGAATTGCCGGGCGTGACAGAGCGCACCATCACCGATGACGATGATGACAACAATCACGGGATCCTGCTGGTTCAAGCGGATGACATGAAGACGCCGCTGCCATAAGGCAGCGCTGAGGCTCTGTCCGGCTCAGCCCAGCAGCCACAGCGCAAGCACCAGCGTGGCAATCCCCGCCGCCAGCGCCCACAGCGTCTTGCGTGTGACGATCCCCACCACCACCGTGACAAGGGCCGCGATCATGCGGGCGGGGTCGGCCTCGCCCCCAGTTGCCGCCGGCCAGACCACTGCCGGGGCAACGAGCCCCGGAATGACGGCCATCGGCGTGTAGCGCAGAACGCGCAAAAGCATGGGCGGCAGCGGGCGGTTGCCGATCAGCCCCAGAAACGACAGGCGGATTGCATAGGTGCCAAGGCCCAGCCCAAGGATCACCGCCCAGATCTGCCAGGTTTCGAACTGTATGGTTTCAGCCAAGGCGGCGCTCCTCATAGATCTCGACCGCGGCGCCGGTCGCCATTGCGGCCAAGGCGGCCAGCAAAAGCCCTGACGAATAGGGCATCCACCACAGCGCCAGCGCCACACCTGCCGACATTGCCGCCGCCGCCATCTGCGCGCGCGTCAGGATCATCGGTGCGATCATCGCAAGGAAGGTGACCGGCACGATGAAGTCAAAGGCCATGTCCTCGGGCATCATGCTGCCGAAAGCCACGCCAAACCAGGTCGCCAGATACCACAGCCCGCACAAGAGCAGCACCGTGCCGAAGTAGTAGCCCAGCTTTTCCGTCAGCGTCCATTCGGGGGTGCGCTCGAACTGCGCGGCCGAAAGAAGGTAGCTCTGGTCGATCAGCATATAGGCCACCAGCGCGCGTTGCCAGAACGGCGCCTTGCCGAAATGCGGGGTCATCGCCACAGAATACATGGCCATGCGCAGATTGACCGCCGTGGCCGTCAGGATCACCACAAGAAGCGGTGCGCCGGCCTGCATCAGTTGAAGGGCCGCGAATTGCGATGCACCCGCCACCACGACAAACGAGAATGCCAGCGCCTGAAACAGCGTCAGCCCCTGTGCAGCAGCGATCACGCCGAATAGCGCGCCAAAGGGCACGATCATGGCAACGAAGGGCAGGGCCGCGCGCATGCCCAGCAGGAAAGTCGCGCGAAAGGCCGTAGGCATCAGGTGGTTCCGGCTTTACGGTTTCACCCGGAAGGCTTAGGCCTTGAAACGGCGACATGCAACCGGGCGAAGAATGCGGATTTTCGGGGTAATCCTAGCGGGTGGTCAGGGGCGCCGGATGGGGGGCACGGACAAAGCACTTGTGCCCCTGAGCGGACGGCCCTTGGTCTCGCATGTGCAGGATCGCCTGGCCCCGCAGGTCGAGGATCTGGCGCTGTCGGCAAATGGCCCGGCGGGGCGCTTTGCCTTTACAGGGCTGCGCGTGTTGCCCGATCACGTTTCACAAGGGCCACTGTCAGGCATCCTCGCCGCGCTCGAATGGGCCAAGGGGGCGGATGCCGTGGTCAGCGCGGCCGTGGATACGCCGTTTCTGCCCTGCGATCTGGTGCCACGACTCTGGCTTGCGGGTGAGGGCGGGCTTGCGGTGGCCGAAAGTGGCGGGCGCATCCATCCGGTCTGCGCTCTTTGGCCACGCAGTCTGGCGCCGGACCTGCGGGCTTTTCTGTCATCAGGTGGCGCCCGGATGATGGAGTTCTGCGACCGCAACGGCGTGGCGCGCGCCCGGTTCGCACCCGAGGCGCCTGACCCTTTCCTGAACATCAACACGCCCGACGATCTGGCACTGGCCGAGCAGGCCCTGCGGGAAGGTGCCTGATGGAGATCACCTTGCAGTCCGGCCTGCCCGAAGAGCACCGCCCCGCCGCAGCCCGCATGTATTGGGAGGCCTTCGGGGGCAAGCTTGGACGGGTCATGGGCCCTGCGCCGCGGGCACTTGCCTACCTCGACCGGGTGATGCGCGGCGATCACGTGATTACCGCCGTAGCTGGGAATCAGCTGGTGGGCCTTGCCGGCTTCAAAACCCCTTCCGGGGCCTTTGCCAGCGGAAACTGGCGCGATATGCGCATGGTCTATGGCCGCATGGGCGCGCTTTGGCGCCTTGCCCTTTTGGGCGCCCTGCAAAGCGAGGTCGACAACGAGCGCTTCCTGATCGACGGCATCTGCGTGGGTCGTGCGCATCGCGGCCAAGGCATCGGCCGCGCGCTGATCGAGGCCCTGTGTGACGAGGCCGCCCGGCGCGGCTATCCGGCGATACGGCTCGAGGTCATCGACACCAATGTGCGCGCCCGGTCTCTTTATGAACAGGTGGGCTTCCGCACCATAAAGCATGATGAGCTTGGGCTGCTGCGCCACGCCTTCGGCTTTTCCTCGGCCGCGACCATGGTGCGCGACATTTCATCGGCCCGCACCATTGCAGGGCCCTAGGCCGGTGCCGAGGTGATGCCCTTTTCCTTCGTGTTCTGATGCGTTAAGGCCAAGGCATCCAATTCCGCAGAGGCCGTCATGAAGTTCACCCTGTCCTGGTTGAAGGATCACCTTGAGACAAGCGCGACGCTGGACCAGATCCTGACCGCGCTGACCGACCTTGGGCACGAGGTCGAAGAGGTCGAGAACCCCGAGGTGAAGCTGGGCGCCTTTCGCATCTGCCGGGTGATCGAGGCCGTCCAGCACCCGAATGCTGACCGTCTGCGCGTTTGTCGCGTGGCGACATGGCCGAACGGCCCTGATGGCGCGATGGAAGAGGTTCAGGTGGTCTGCGGCGCCCCGAACGCCCGCACGGGCCTTGTTGGGGTCTTTGCCCCCGCCGGCACCCATGTCCCCGGCACCGGGGTCGACCTCAAGCCGGGAAGTATCCGGGGCGTGGATTCGAACGGCATGCTCTGTTCCGAGCGCGAGCTTGAGCTCTCGGACGATCACAACGGCATCATCGACCTGCCCGAGGATGCACCGGTCGGCGTGCGCTTCATCGACTGGAAGGGTCTGAACGACCCGATGATCTATGTGAAGATCACGCCAAACCGCCCCGATGCGCTCGGCGTGCGCGGTATTGCACGCGATCTGGCGGCGCGTGACCTTGGCACCCTGAAGCCGCTTGAGGTGCCCGCAATCAAAGGCAGCTTCGCCTCGCCCGTGGGTGTCCGGATCGAGGACGGCCTGAAGGCCAAGGGCTGCCCGCTCTTTGCCGGGCGCACCATTCGGGGCGTGAAGAACGGCCCCTCGCCCGACTGGCTGGCCGCGCGTCTGAAGGCCATCGGGCTGCGGCCGATTTCGACGCTGGTCGATATCACCAACTATTTCACCTTCGGGCTGAACCGCCCGCTGCACGTCTTTGACGTCGCCAAGGTGCAGGGCGACCTGCGCATCCATGCAGCGAAGGGCGGCGAAGAGCTGCTTGCGCTGGATGGCAAGACCTATGTGCTGCAACCGGGCATGATGCTGATCTCGGATGATGCGCAGCCGGAATCGCTGGCAGGCATCATGGGCGGCGAGCTTTCGGGCTGCACCGAGGAGACGGTCGATGTCTTCCTCGAATCTGCCTATTGGGATCCGATCACCATTGCGACCACGGGCCGTGCGCTGAAGATCAACTCGGATGCACGCTACCGGTTCGAGCGGGGCGTCGATCCGGCCTTCACCGTTCCTGGGCTGGAGCTTGCGACGCAGATGATCCTTGATCTGTGCGGGGGTGAGGCGTCCGAACTGGTGATCGACGGTGCCGTGCCCGATACCGCGCGCAGCTACCGTTTTGATCCCGCGCGGGTCGAGCGCCTGGTCGGCATGGAGATCCCCGAGGCCGAGCAGCGCGCCACGCTGGAGGCGCTTGGCTTCACCCTGACCGGTGATCAGGCCGCACCACCCAGCTGGCGCCCCGATGTGCAGGGCGAGGCCGATCTGGTCGAAGAGGTGGCGCGCGTTGCCTCGCTGACCAAGCTTGTGGGCAAACCCATGGCGCGCACGCTGCCGGGCGTGCCGAAGCCGATCCTGACGCCCCTGCAGATCCGCGAGAAGGCCGCCCGACGCACCATCGCGGCGCTCGGCTACAATGAATGCGTGACCTACAGCTTCATCGACAAGGCTGCCGCCGAGGCGTTCGGTGGCGGGTCTGATGCCGTGCGCGTCGACAATCCGATCTCCTCCGAGATGAGCCACCTGCGCCCTGACCTGCTGCCGGGCCTTCTGCGCGCCGCGAGCCGCAATCAGGCGCGTGGCTTTGCCGATCTGGCGCTGTTCGAGGTTGGCCCCGTCTTTGCCGGCGGCGAACCCGGTGAGCAGGCGACAGTCGCCACTGGCCTTCTGGTTGGTGCCAGCGCCGCGCGCGACACTTTCGGGTCGCGCCGCCCGGTCGATGTCTATGACGCCAAAGCCGATGTCGAGGCGGTTCTCGCCGCGTTGGCAGCACCTGCCAAGGTGCAGATCAGCCGCAAGGTGCCCGGCTGGTGGCACCCCGGCCGCTCGGGCGCAATCGGGCTTGGGCCCAACACGCTTGCAACCTTCGGCGAGGTGCATCCGCGCATCCTGCAGGCCTTTGACGTGAAGGGCCCGGCCGTGGCCTTTAGCGTGCAGATTGCGAATGTACCCCTGCCCAAGACCAAGACGCCCACGCGCCCGGCGCTTGCCATTTCTGACCTGCAAGCCGTCGATCGCGATTTCGCCTTTGTCGTCGACAGCGGGGTCGAGGCACTGACGCTGGTGAATGCGGCGCTTGGTTCGGACAAGGCCCTGATCGAGAGCGTCCGGGTGTTTGACCAGTTCACCGGCGAAAAGGCCGAGGCGCAGATGGGCGCGGGCAAGAAATCGATCGCCATCACCGTGCGCCTGCAACCGCAGGACACCACGCTGACCGACAAGGACATCGAGGCAGTTTCAGCCAAGATCGTCGAAAAGGTCGCCAAGGCGACCGGTGGCACGCTGCGGAAATAACCGGGCGTGACGGAACGAATGGAAAGGGGGCCGTGCGGCCCCCTTTTTCATTTCCGACCGAAGAGGCGACCCCAGAAGCCCTTGGCCCTGTCACGCGCCGCATCGGCCCGCGCATCCATCGCATCAAGCGTGTTGCTGAGGTCGTCCACCGCTGGCTCTATCATGCGTTCCTTGAACTGTGCCCACATCCGCCACAGCATCAGCACAAGACCCGCCAGCAGGGTCAGGACGATGATGTTGACCCAAGGGATCAGCCGAACATCGGGCCCCTCGACCGCGCGGATCTTCACGGCGTTCGGGTAGATCGAAAAGATGGGCAGCCGCCAGCCATAATGTGTGACCGCCACCCATTCCGGCTTGTCCTTGGCCGAAATGCTGTTTGTCGCCTCTGCCTGCAGGTTCGAGCTGTCGTATTTGAAGTAGGGCGGCCAGATCCAGCCCGTATCCTCGTTGCGGTAGACCATGGGCTTGTTGTTCGGGAAAACGGCCTCGATGAAGCGGATGTCGCGGCGGTCCACGGTGCTGGTCGTGGTGCCGCTGTCGGGCGAGGCGTAGAAGATCGAGTTCGCGCCAACTTCGGTCATACGGTTATAGGTGCCGGTGATGCGCACCACATCGCGCTGCGGCAAGGTGTAGTGCAAAAAGGCCGCGACGATCGCCAGAAGCGTCAGCCGGATGCCCCATTTGATATATGTCCACATGGGCGACGATCCTTCAGTAGTAATAGTGGTTCACGTAAAAGATGATGCCGGCAATCGCGGCCAGGGGCAGGATATAGACCAGCCATAGAAGCCGCAGCTTCAGGCTACGGCCATAGTCCTTCATCTGCGCCTCGACCCAGATGTCGCGGTCTCCGGTCAGACCCTCTTCGTCAAAGCGCTTCTCCAGCGCCTCGCGGCGGGTTGATCGAAAGTAGGTCCTGAGCAGCCAGTAGAACACTGTCAGAATGACCAGCGCGACAAGCCACGCCCTGAGGATACCCAGCATTCCAGCCCCCGACAGCAGGTTTCCTGACAGAGATAGGTGTTTTCAACGGCCTTCGCCAGCCATGGCACGCGCAAGCACCCGGCATGGCGCGCCAGAGGTGCCGATCAGACGCAGGGGGGCCGCAATCATCTCGCCCCGGTCGGGCAGAGGGCGCGCGGCCTCGGCGTCCAGATCCTCGACCAGAAAGACGCCCGCCCTTGCAAGCGCGCGGTGCAGAAAAAGTGGCTCTTCACCCCTGACACGCAGGCTGCCCGCCATGACCCAGACCGGAAAGCCAAGCGCCAGCGCCGCATCGAAGAGCGCGCGGCTGACCTCGCCGCCATCAGGGGCGTTCAGGAACAGAAGCACCGCTTCGCCCCGGTCAGGCAGCACCTCCCCGGGCCTGAAGGTGACGTAGCGCCCGATCAGCCGTGAGGGGGACAGCGCCTCCAGCGTGGCCCCGCCGGCAACCATATGGGCAGGCGCGTCGATATGCGTTCCGGTTTGCGTGCCAAGATCCAGCCGCTGCACCGCATAACCCTGCCCCTCGACCGCGCACCAGTCGTGCACGGCAAAGGGCGGGTCCGCATAGCCGGCCTCGGCATAGATCGGCAGGTGCCCATCCATCGGGCGGGTGAGGTCGATCCAGGTCATGCGCACAGGGTAAAGACCCGGGCCTTCCACAGCAAGCACTTGCCATGACGCCTGCTGCGGCTAGGCTGTCGGCATGGATCTGACCGCCCGCCTTTTCGCCGAGATTGCCGCCCGTCGCGACAGCCTGATCGCGCTGACGCAGGACCTGATCCGCATCCCCACGCTGAACCCGCCGGGCCGGTGCTACCGCGAGATCTGCGACTACCTCTCTGACCGGCTGTCGGCGCAGGGGTTCGTCACGGCGCTGGTGCGGGCCGAAGGGACACCGGGCGACAGCGAGGCGCATCCGCGCTGGAACCTGATCGCCCGGCGTGAAGGGCCGCGTCCGGGCGATTGCGTGCATTTCAACAGCCATCACGACGTCGTCGAGGTAGGCCACGGCTGGACCCGCGATCCGTTCGGCGGCTCGGTCGAAGGCGACCAGATCTTTGGCCGGGGCGCCTGCGACATGAAGGGGGGCCTTGCCGCCAGCATCATCGCAGCCGAGGCGTTTATCGCCGCCTGCCCCGATTTTCGCGGCGCCATCGAGATCAGCGCGACGGCAGACGAGGAATCCGGCGGCTATGGCGGCGTGGCTTATCTCGCCGAACAGGGCTGGTTCGATCCTGACCGCGTGCAGCATGTGATCATCCCCGAACCGCTGCACAAGGACCGCATCTGCCTGGGCCATCGCGGCGTCTGGTGGGCCGAGGTCGAGACCAAGGGCCGCATCGCGCATGGATCGATGCCGTTTCTGGGCGACAGCGCCATCCGCCACATGGGCGCGGTTCTGGAAGAGATCGAGCGCAAGCTCTATCCGCTTCTGGCAACCAAACGCACCGCCATGCCAGTGGTCCCCGAAGGCGCACGCGCCTCGACGCTGAACATAAACTCGATCCATGGCGGCGAGGCCGAACCCGAGCCCGGCTATACCGGCCTGCCCGCCCCTTGCGTCGCCGACCGCTGCCGCATCATCCTCGACCGCCGCTTCCTGATCGAAGAGGATCTGACAGAGGTGAAGGCCGAGGTGACAGGGCTGCTCGATACCCTGCGCGACCGCCGACCAGGGTTCGACTATACCATCCGCGACCTGTTTGAAGTGCGTCCCACCCAGACATCGCCCGATGCGCCGATCGTGCGCTCAACCGCAGCGGCGATCGAGCGGGTTCTGGGGCGGGTCGCCGAACATGTCGTGTCCCCCGGCACCTATGACCAGAAGCACATCGACCGGATCGGACGGATGAAGAACTGCATCGCCTATGGGCCGGGCCTGCTGCATCTGGCGCATCAGCCTGACGAATGGGTGGGCATTCAGGACATGGCCGATAGCGCACTGGTCATGGCGCTGGTTCTGGCCGACCTGCTGGGCTGAATTACCGGGCACGTGCCCTTGGCCGGCATGCCTGTCCGATCAGACCGGAATATTGTCGATCAGCCGCACACCACCGATCCAGGCCGCCGCCAGCAGGCGAACCGGCTGTTCGATACCTGTCGCGGGTTCGAGCATCGCCGCGGTACGCAGATCCAGATATTCGACCTCGGTGAAGCCCGCCTGACGCAGATCGTCGCGCGCCTGTGCAAGGCTTGCCGCGATCTCGCTACCGCCACGGATCTGGGCGGCGGTCTTCACCATAATCCGGTGCAAGGCCGGTGCCTGCGCGCGGCTGAGCGGATCAAGACGCGCATTGCGCGACGACATCGCAAGCCCGTCAGCCTCGCGGATCGTCTCACATCCCACCACCTCGACCGGGATATTGAGATCGGTCACCATGCGGCGCACGACCTGCAACTGCTGCCAATCCTTCTGGCCAAAGTAGGCGCGGTCGGCCTGCGTCATACCGAAGAGCTTGGCCACAACCGTCGCCACGCCTTCGAAATGGCCGGGACGCATCTCACCCTCCAGCGGCGCGGTCACGCCACCAACAAGAACGCGGCTGTCAAATCCCTGCGGATAAACCTCATCCGGTCCGGGGGCGAACAGGATGTCGACACCTTCGCGGAACAGAAGCGCGGCGTCCGCATCCTCGGTTCGCGGATATTTCGACAGATCGTCAGGATTGTTGAACTGCATCGGGTTGACGAAGATCGTCACGATCACCCTGTCGCAGCCGCGACGTGCCGCGCGCACGAGGCTCATATGGCCTTCGTGCAGGGCGCCCATGGTGGGCACCACGCCAACCTGACGGCCATCCTGTTTCCAGCCGCGCACGCGCGTGCGCAATTCGGCAACCGTTCTAAGAATTTGCATCAGCTTTTCGGCCCCTTCGAGGGCAGCACATCCGGGAAGGCATGTTCGGCGGCAGGGAAGGTGCGGGCGCGCACCTCAGCGGCATATGCGGCGATAGCCTCGTCGGCTGCCTGCCCAAGCTCGCCATAGCGCTTGACGAATTTGGGCCGGAAATCGGTGAAGAGACCTAGCATATCGTCAATGACAAGCACCTGACCGTCACAGTTGACACCCGCGCCGATGCCGATGGTCGGGATCGAAAGCTGCGCGGTGATCCGCCCTGCCAGCCCCTCGGGCACCTTTTCCAGGACGACCGAGAAGGCCCCGGCCGCCTCGACCGCCTTTGCATCGGAAAGTACGCGGGCAGCTTCATCATCGCGCCCTACGACCTTGTAGCCGCCCAGCGTATTCACCGACTGCGGAGTAAGGCCGATATGCGCCATGACCGGCACGCCGCGCGCCGTCAGGAAGGCAATCGTCTCGGCCATGTGCTGGCCACCCTCAAGCTTGACGGCAGGGGCGCCCGTCTCGGCCATCAGGCGCGAGGCATTGCGGAAGGCCTGCTGAGGGCTTTCTTCATAGGACCCGAAGGGCATGTCGATGACCGCCATCGCCTTGGACAGTCCGCGCACAACCGCACGACCGTGCAGGATCATCATCTCCATCGTCACGCCCAGCGTCGAGGGCATGCCATGCAGCACCATGCCCACGGAATCTCCTACCAACGCGATCTCGCAGTGCCGATCGACGATTCGGGCAATTGGCGTGGTATAGGCGGTCAGCACCACCAGAGGGGCACCACCCTTGCGCGACTTGATGTCGGCGGGCAGGACCGGGCGTAGGGGGCTGGATGCGCTCATACCGCTCTTGCTCTTCCTCTGGACGAACCTTGCGCCTTGTATAGCCGCCACCCCGTTGTCGTTCCAGCGGAACTTGCCCTTGCCGCACACTTGACGCCGGGCCATCAGCCAATGCGATATGTGGCGCAGCATCATCCAAGGACAGAACATGCAGCTTCTACAACGCCTCGACCGGACCGCAGCTACCCCCGAGGTGGAGCGCCCCGCGCCCGAGAAGGTCATTGCCGGCGATCCAGTTCACACCACCTGGAACCTTGAGGATCGCGACGGGCTCTATTGCGGCATCTGGCAATCGACCCCCGGAAAATGGACCGTCGCCTATGAGGAATGGGAGTATGTCCACATCCTTGAAGGCGTGTCGATCCTGACGGACAGCGAGGGGAACGCGACGAAACTGAAGGCGGGTGACAGCTGGGTCATCCGTCCGGGCTTTCGCGGCACATGGGAATGTGTGGAAACCACGGTGAAGGACTATGTCATCCTGACCTGACGGCCCCGCCAAAAAGAAACGGCCCCGGCGTGACACACGTCGGGGCCGTCTCCAGGCTTTGACAGGCAGGTCAGCCCTGTGTTCCTTCCAGTTCGGCATCGCGCTGCGCCGAAGTCCGGGTCGCTTCCAGCTCGGCTGCGGCTTCAGCCTCGGCAGCCTCTCTCGCTTCAAGCTCCAGCTTGCGCTGCTCGATCACGGGAATAAGCGCCTCGTCATAGGGGATCAGGAAGCCGTATTCGTCATCCATCCACTTGCCTTCAAGCTGCTCGGATTCGTCCCTTGTGCGGACACGCACCAC
Source organism: Gemmobacter aquaticus (assembly GCF_007859075.1). Taxonomy (GTDB): domain Bacteria; phylum Pseudomonadota; class Alphaproteobacteria; order Rhodobacterales; family Rhodobacteraceae; genus Gemmobacter; species Gemmobacter aquaticus. Next base: position 241,219 of record NZ_VOAK01000022.1, on the reverse strand, counting down.
GGTTCCCAGTTCGGTCCGGTTATAGAGGTCGATGGCATCCTGGTTGAACAGACGGATGCAGCCCGCCGAGGTCGCGCGCCCGATCGATTTGTTGTCGACGGTGCCGTGGATCCGGTAATAGGTGTCGCGGCCATTCCGATAGAGATAGAGCGCCCGCGCACCAAGCGGGTTCTCAAGCCCGCCAGGCAGACCGCCTGCGTATTCGGCATACATCTCGGGCATGGTGCGGACCATGTTCGCTGTCGGCGTCCAGGCCGGCCATTCCTCCTTGCGGCGCACGACGGCAGAACCCTTGAAGCCAAGGCCCGCACGCCCGACGGCGATCGAGTACTGCATCGCCTGCCCGTCATCGAGCACATAGTAAAGCTTGCGCACATAGGGATCGATCACGATCGAGCCGGGCCGTTCGTCACCTGCGTAGCCAACCTGCTTGCGGGGCACACCGTCACGCAGATGGTTGTCATTGACCTGCGGAATAAAGAAGTTGCCGTCTTGCACACCTTCATACCCCGGCAGAGTGCCCGGAGTGGTCGACTTCGGCGACGGCGCCGCACAAGCCGAAAGCAGAACAAGCGCGACAAGCGCGGCGATGGGTTTCAGCAGATTTTTCACGATGGACTCGGCAGTTGTTGGCAGCTTTGGTCGAAAGAGACGGCCCGGCGGGTGTGCCGTCAACCCCCATGCATCGGAATAAGCCAATTAATCACGAAATCATGGCAGGCCGGTGACTCTGCCCCTGCGCGAATCCGCTCTCAGGTCATCTGCCAGATCAGCCGTGCCGCGAGCAGGGAAGAGGTCACCACAAGCAAAGGCTTGATGACGCGCGCGCCGATGCGCATCGCCACCCGCGACCCCAGCCGGGCACCCCCGATCTGCGCGGCCCCCATGACAAGCCCCACCGCCCACCATGGCGCGCCCTGCAGGGCAAAGACAGCAAGCCCACCAAGGTTCGAGGCAAAGTTCAGGAACTTGGTATGTGCGGTCGCCTTCAGCACGCCATGGCCCGCGAGCAGCACGAATCCGATCATATAGAAAGCACCGGCCCCTGGACCGATCAGCCCGTCATAGAATCCGATCATCGGAACGATCACCGCCGAGAAGAGCGCCGGAGAGATGCGGGCAATGCGATCCTCGTCGGTCAGGCCGGGCTTCAGCGCGAAAAAGAGCGCGATTCCCACCAGAAGCACCGGAAGGCCAAGCCGCAGCACATCGGTCGAGATCCGGCTGACCAGCATCGCGCCCGTTGCGGCAACGACAAAGGCCAGCGCTGCCGTGCCGATCTGCGCCCGCACGTCGACATGCCCGGCCCGCGCATAGGAAACCGCCGCTGTCGCCGCGCCAAAGCTGCCCTGGACCTTGTTCGTCGAAAGCGCCTGTACCGGATCAGCCCCTGCCAGCATCAAGGCGGGCAAGGATATCAGCCCGCCACCGCCTGCGATGCTGTCGACAAAGCCCGCAGCGAAGGCCGCTGCGACCAGCATCAGCGCAGGATCGACAGAAACCTCAAGCATCTGCGCTATGCGGTCAGGCTACGAAATCTTCGCGCGCATAGCCCTGAATGAACAAAAGCGCCGTCAGATCGCCATGGTTCACGCGGATATCGCATTGCGCCGCGACCGAGGGTTTGGCATGCAGCGCAACCCCCGCGCCCGCACGGTTGAGCATGGCCAGATCATTGGCGCCATCGCCCACTGCCATGGTTTCGCCCATGTCGAGACCAAGCCGGGCGCTGATCTGTTCCAGCGCGTCGAGCTTCGCCTGTTTGCCAAGGATTGGCTCGGCCACGGTGCCGGTCAGCTTGCCATCCTCGGCATGAAGGGTATTCGCGCGGTTCTCGTCGAAACCCAAAGCCTCGGCCACCCGCGCCGTAAAGGCGGTGAACCCCCCCGAGACCAGGGCCGCATGGCCACCATTGGCTTTCATCGTGGCAATCAGGTCCCGCCCACCGGGCATAAAGGTGATGCGGTCGCGATACACCCGCTCAATCACCGCCTCGGGCAGACCCTTCAACAGACCCACCCGCTCCTTCAGCGCCGCCTCGAAATCCAGCTCGCCGTTCATGGCGCGCGCGGTGATGCCCGCAACGTAAGCCCCCACGCCAGCCTCGTCGGCAAGCTCGTCGATGCATTCCTGCTGGATCATCGTGCTGTCCATATCCGCCAGCAACAGGCGCTTGCGGCGCCCTTCCGTCGGCTGCACCACCAGATCGACTTTCAGGGACTGCATATCCTCCCACACCTGCCAGCGGTTTTCGGGCATTGCGGGCACCGCGAATTCCGCAGCTACGCCGGGGTCGAGCCAGCGCGCATCGCCACCACCCCAGGCATTACGCAGGGATTCGACGGTGGCGCGATCGACCAGCGGGGTGTCCGGGTTGGTCAGCAGGGTGACGGTGAACATGGGGTTACTCCGCGAAACAAAGCAGGGGCCGAGGCCCCTGCATCAGGCACCAGGGGCCCGGTTCAAAAATCGAGGTTTTCGACGTTCAGCGCGTTCTGCTGGATGAACTCGCGCCGTGGCTCGACCACGTCGCCCATCAGCTTGGTAAAGAGATCATCTGCTTCGGCCACGTCATCGACCCGCACTTGCAGCAGAGTACGGGCATCGGGGTCCAGCGTGGTCTCCCACAACTGTTCGGGGTTCATCTCGCCCAGACCCTTGTAGCGCTGCAGGGCCAAGCCCTTCTCACCCTCGGCCAGAACGGCTTTCAGCAGTTCTGTCGGCCCGTGGATCGGCTGTTCGCGATCTTTCCGCACAAGCCGCGCCTCGGTTGCGAAGATGTCCTTCACGCCCGAAGACATCTGCGACAGCTTGCGCGCCTCGCCCGAGCGGAGGACAGCGCCATCCAGCGTCCGCAGTTCCTCGACCCCGCGCAGGATGCGGCTCAGCCGGATGCCGTGATCCTGCGTGATGCGGCCTTGCCAGCCCTTTTCATACTCGACCGCCACGCCATCCAGACGGCGGGCAACGGTATCGGCTACAAGCTGCAGGTCGGCATCGGCACGGCCCTGATCGAAGGCCCCGGCCAGCGCGGCCTGCTCCAGGATGTTGCGCGGATAATGCGTCGGGAAGGCGTCCAGCACCTTGCGGAAGGCGCGCGCGCCCTCGACGATACGCAGAAGGTCGGCCCCCGCAACCTCTTCGCCCGTTCCAAGCCGCAGCACCGCGCCTTCGATGCCCTGCTGGATGAGATATTCCTCAAAAGCGGCCTGATCCTTCAGGTAGACCTCTGACTTTCCACGAGACACCTTATAGAGCGGCGGCTGCGCAATATAGAGGTACCCACCGTCGATGATCTGCGGCATCTGCCGGTAGAAGAACGTGAGCAGAAGCGTCCGGATATGCGCGCCGTCCACGTCAGCATCGGTCATGATGATGATCTTGTGATAGCGCAGCTTGCCGATGTCGAATTCATCGCGCCCGATGCCCGTGCCGAGTGCCGTGATCAGCGTGCCCACTGTCTCGGACGACAGCATCCGGTCAAAGCGCGCACGCTCCACGTTCAGGATCTTGCCGCGCAGGGGCAGAACGGCCTGCTGTTTGCGCGAGCGGCCCTGCTTGGCCGAGCCACCTGCCGAGTCACCCTCGACGATGAACAGCTCGGACAGCGCCGGGTCCTTTTCCTGACAGTCGGCCAGCTTGCCCGGAAGCGACGCCACATCCATCGCCGTCTTGCGGCGGGTCAGTTCGCGGGCCTTGCGCGCCGCCTCGCGCGCCAGTGCCGCCTCGATGATCTTGCCGACGATCACCTTTGCCTCGGCCGGATGCTCTTCGAACCACTCCGAGAGCTTTTCGTTCACAAGGTTCTCGACCGCAGGGCGCACCTCGGAGGAGACAAGCTTGTCCTTGGTCTGGCTTGAGAATTTCGGGTCCGGCACCTTGACGCTCAGGACACAGGTCAGGCCCTCGCGCGCGTCGTCGCCGGTGAAATCCACCTTCTCGCGCTTGGCGATGCCACTGTCCTGCGCGTATTTGGTGATCGTCCGCGTCAGGGCACCACGCAGGCCCGCAAGATGGGTGCCGCCGTCGCGCTGCGGGATGTTGTTGGTGAAAGGCAGCACATTCTCGTGGTAGCTGTCATTCCACCACATCGCGACTTCGACCCCGATGCCGCCACGCTCGCCCAGCATGTAGATCGGCTCGGACATCGCCGATTGCTTGTGCCGGTCCAGGTATTTGACGAACTCACGCACGCCGCCGTCATAAAAGAGCTCGGTCTTCTCGGGCTCGGCGTGGCGATCATCCTCAAGGATGATGCGAACGCCCGAGTTCAGGAACGCGAGCTCGCGCAGGCGCGTCTCCAGCACCTTGAAGCTATAGTCGAGGTTCGAGAAGGTCCCGTCCTCACGGTTGGTCTTGGCGCTGGCCAGAAAGCGCACCTCGGTGCCGCGCTGACCCGGCGCGGGGCCCACGTCGTGCACATGCACCGTGCACTCCCCGAACTCGAACCGCGCGCGATACTCACGATCGTTGCGCCAGACCGTCAGCTCCAGCCACTCTGACAGCGCGTTCACCACCGAAACACCCACGCCGTGCAGACCGCCCGACACCTTGTAGGCGTTGCCGCCCTCATCGGTGTTGTTGAATTTTCCACCCGCGTGAAGCTGGGTCATGATGACCTCGGCAGCCGAAACCCCCTCTTCCTGGTGGATATCGACCGGGATGCCGCGACCGTTGTCGCGCACCGAAACGCTGTCATCGGCGTGAATTTTCACATGCACATAGTCGGCATGACCGGCCAGCGCCTCGTCAATGCCGTTATCAACCACCTCATAGACCATGTGGTGCAGGCCGCTGCCATCATCGGTGTCACCGATGTACATGCCAGGACGCTTGCGTACAGCCTCCAACCCCTTGAGAACCTTGATGGAATCGGCGCCGTATTCACTCGGCTTCTTCGCGGCTTCGGCCATGTATCCTGCATCCCTCGAATTGCCCGCGATTTATAGCGGTTGGGGCGGGGAATGTCACCCCTGCGACACAATATTTGGGGTCACAGGAAGGGAATCGCCAGCGCGACACCGATCAGCATGATGCCCGAGGCAAGGTTCAGCCGATGGATGTTTTTGGGCGAGGACAGCAGTTGCCGGGCACGGTCAAGAAACAGCGCAAGCGCAAGGTTTCCGGCCATCGGCACCAGGGCCGAAATCAGGATGATCGCCGTGATGTCGGGCGCGGTCAGACGCGACAGATCAAAAAATCCCGGTAGCGCACCCATGTAGAAGAGGATCGCCTTGGGGTTGCCCACCACGGCCGCCACACCAACCGAGAACCCCGCCCAGATCCCAGGCCGCGTCAAGCGGCTGTCGGTGCCCGGCGCCTGCGGCTTCTTGCGGATCAGCAGGATCCCCATGCCGAGAAAGACCGCCGCCGCCACCCATCTGAGCAGGCTCAGGATGTCGCCATAAACCGAATGGATCCACGACAAGCCGAGGATTGCCGAAAGCGGCCACAGCAAATCGCCGAGCGCCACGCCCACCGCCAATGGCCATGCGGCTGCAAAGCCGCCAGAGAGCGCCCGCGCCAGAAGTGCCACCCAGACCGGACCGGGCACCGCCCAAAGTGCGGCCATGCCGCCTGCATAGACCAGAAGTTGCCAGAAGGTGACGGTCATCCCGGCAACCTCAGCGATCCATCGGCACCAAGCGGCCAATACGGGTTCATCGCAACCTCCCACACATGGCCATCGGGATCTGCCCAGTAGCCGGAATAGCCGCCCCAGAATACCTTCTCGGGGCGTTTCAGTGCCGTGGCCCCGGCGGCAAGGGCCGCTTCAAATGCGGCATCGACCTCGGCCTCGGTCAGAAAGTTCTGGGCCAAAGTCATCGCCCCGGTTCCAAGCGCGGCCCCGGCACGGCCCTGATCCGCGGCCAGATCGGCAAGGCCGAACAGGGCCAGCGCAAGGCCGTTCATCTGGTAGAAGGCGACAGCCTCCTGGCTTTCCCCATGCTCCTGCCATCCAAGCCGGGCATAAAAACCACGCGAGGCCGGCAGATCGGCCACGCCAAGGGTGATCAGCGTCACGCGCTGCGGGGTCATGCCTTCACCTCCGTGATGATCGACTGTCCGCCCTCATCGGCGACCATGAAGCTTTGCCCGCGCGCACCCAGACTGTCAAACAGGCCGGGCTCGGTTCCCGTCATGATCGCCTGCGCCCCCACGGCACAAAGCTCGTCATAAAGCGCGGCCCGGCGGCCTGCGTCCAGATGCGCCGCAACCTCATCGAGCAGCAGGATCGGGGGTCGCCCCAGATCGGCTGCAAGCGCGCGCGCATTGGCAAGGATCAGGCTGATCAACAGCGCCTTTTGCTCACCAGTCGAACACTGGTCCGCAGCCACGCCCTTGGCCGTGAACACAGCCGCCAGATCGGCACGATGCGGTCCCACCAGCGCGCGCCCTGCGGCCATATCGCGCCGACGGTTTTGCGCCAGAGCCTGCGCCAGATCGTCAGGCAATTCATCGGGGGAAACGATGGCAAGGCTCGCCTGCGGGAACGCGGTCTCGGCCCCTTCTTGCGCCGCCAGCAACCGCGCGACGGTCGCGGACCGGTTCCGCTGGATCGCAGCACCCGAGGATGCCATCTGCGCCTCGAGCGCCCCATACCAATGGGGGTCCGATACCTCGTCCCTCAACAGGCGGTTGCGGTCGCGCATCGCCTTGTCATAGGCCAGAACCGCCTCGGCGTGATCGGGGGCAAAGCTCAGGGTCAGACGGTCCAGAAATCGCCGCCGCCCCTCGGCGCCCTCAAGCCAGAGCCGGTCCATGCTGGGCACCAGCCAGACCATCCGCAGGATGCGGGCCAAGGCCACCTGTGGTGCGGATTTTCCATCGACGCGCACCAGTCGCGCCGCGCCACCCTCGGCCCATGTTTCGACCTCATGGGCGGCAGAAATCCCCGCGACGCGCGCCTGAACCTTCCAGCCGATCGCTTCGGGCCGCCGGCCCAACTCATCCGCCGATGCACCACGCAGCCCCCGGCCAGGTGACAGCAGCGATATCGCCTCGAGAATATTGGTCTTGCCCGCCCCGTTCGCCCCCACCAGCGCCACAGGCCGCCCGTCAAACTCCAGCCGGGCGGCGCGATGGCTACGGAAATGCGACAGTACCAGCGAGAGGATGGCCAAGCCACTCACGCCGCTCCCCTTTCATTCTGGTCCACTTACCTTGGGGGTCCGGGGGCAAAACCCCCGGCGCGCGCCGCTCAGACGCGCATCGGCATCACCACGTAGACCGCCGAGGTATCATTGCCTTCGCGCATCAGCGTCGGATCACCCGACGAGTTGAACAGAAAGACAGCGTTCTCGCGGTCCACCTGGCTTGCGATTTCCAGCAGATACTTGGCGTTGAAGCCGATCTCCAGCCGCTCATCCCCATAGGCGACGGCCAGTTCTTCCTCGGCAGCGCCGCTGTCCGGGGCGTTGACTGACAGGACCAGCCGGTCCTCGTCAAGGCTCAGCTTTACCGCGCGGCTGCGCTCGGAAGATACGGTTGCGACACGGTCCACAGCCTTGGCGAAATCCGAGGCATCAACCTCCAGCCGGCGGGTATTGTTCACCGGGATGACGCGGGTGTAGTCGGGGAAGGTGCCGTCGATCACCTTCGAGGTCAGCGTGATCGTCGGGGTCGCAAAGCGCACCTTGGTCTCCGAGACCGAAACCGCAATCTGCGCCTCGTCATCATCCAAGAGCTTGCGCAATTCGTTCACGGTCTTGCGCGGCACGATGACGCCCGGCATGCCGGTTGCCCCCTCGGGCAGGGGCGCATCGATACGGGCCAACCGGTGGCCATCGGTCGCCACGCAGCGCAGCACCTGGCCATCCTCGCCGGTTGCGACATGCATATAGACGCCGTTCAGGTAGTACCGCGTCTCCTCGGTCGAGATCGCGAATTTTGCCTTGTCGAAAAGCCGGCGCAGGACAGGGGCGGGGGCGGCAAAGTTCGTGGTGTATTCCGAGGTCGCCATGACCGGGAAATCCTCGCGCGGAAGGGTCGCAAGGTTGAAGGTGGACCGCCCCGCGGTCACCGTCAGACGACCGGCTGCAGCATCCTCGGCCAGCGTGACCAGCGCGCCGTCGGGCAGCTTGCGGACGATCTCGTGCAGCATGACAGCCGAGACCGTGGTGGCGCCGGGACGCTCCACCATCGCGGGCGCCTTATCGACCACCTCGATGTCCAGATCGGTCGCGCGGAAGCTGACCTGATTGCCCTCGGCCTCGATCAGAACGTTCGCAAGGATCGGGATGGTGTTGCGGCGTTCCACCACCGATTGCGCCTGCCCCACGGCCTTCAGAAGCGTGCTGCGTTCGATGCTGATCTTCATCCCTATGGTCCTCTAGGTTCCGGCCTTGCTGGCGGGACACAGACGTTATCCTGTTCCCGCCGGTTCACAAGCGATTTTCCGCAGACATTCCGAAGAAACGGCAGTGCCGTCAAGCGGAAGGGCACGCCACTGCACGACGGAAGGGTCCTGCGCGCCACAGTCTCTGTCTGGGCAAGTTGCTGACGTCAAAAGAAAAGGGGGCAAGTGCCCCCTTTTCCCTCGCCAACCTCAGCCCTGAAGCAAACGCTTCAGCAGCTGGAGATCATCTGCAAGCTGGCTGTCCGTCGCCATAAGCTCTTCGATCTTGCGCACGCCATGCATGATGGTCGTGTGGTCGCGCCCGCCAAACCGGCGGCCAATCTCGGGCAGGCTGCGCGGCGTCAGCTGCTTGGAGAGATACATCGCAATCTGGCGCGGACGGGCGATGTTGCGCAGACGCTTTGGCCCGATCATGTCCGAGAGCCGAATGTTGTAATGCTCTGCCACCTTGCGCTGGATCTCCTCGATCGTGACCTTTCGGTCCGATGCGCGCAGGATGTCGGCAAGGCAGTCTTGCGTCAGATCAAGGGTGATCTCGCGCCCGACTAGGCTCGCAAAAGCAAAGAGGCGGGTCAGAGCGCCTTCCAGCACCCGCACGTTGGTCGTGATGCGATGGGCCAGAAACTCCAGCACGCCCGGTGCGATGGTCAGCCCCCGGTACTGGTCGCGATAGAAGTCGGCCTTCTGCTGCAGGATGCCAAGGCGCAGTTCATAGTCGGTCGGGTGAAGATCGACCACCAGGCCGCATTGCAGGCGGCTCTTGATCCGCTCTTCCAGATCCTTGATCTCGCCCGGCGCGCGATCGGCAGAAATCACGATCTGCTTGTTCTGGTCAACCAGCGCGTTGAAGGTGTGGAAGAACTCTTCCTGCGTCGAATCCTTGCCGGCGATGAACTGTACATCATCGACCATCAGCACATCGACCGAGCGGAACATCTCCTTGAAGTCCATCACCGACCGGTCACGCAGGGCCTGCACGAAACGATACATGAACTGCTCGGCCGAGAGATAAAGAACACGCAGGTCAGGCCGGCGGGCCTGCAGCTCATGCGCGATGGCATGCATCAGGTGCGTCTTGCCGAGCCCCACGCCGCCATAAAGAAACAGCGGATTGAACGAGACCGGCCCCCCCTCGCTCACCCGTTTCGCGGCGGCATGGGCAAGCTCGTTCGGCTTGCCGACGACAAAGCTGTCAAAAGTGAAGCGCGCATCGAGCGGTGCGCCGGGCAGATCCTCGTCTGCCACGCGCGGCCGGGCGGCGCGCGCCTTGGTGGCAGGGGCGCGTTCAGCAGATGCAGTCTTCGCTCGCGGGGCCGCACCATTGGCCGCCGCGGCCTGCGCCGACGCAGCCGCGCGGCGCGTGCCTGGACGCACGGCAAACTCCACCCGTTCAACCTGAACGCCGTTCGCATTCAGATGCGTGCGGATGTGGTCGGCAAAATTGCGGTTCACCCAGTCACCAAAGAAAGACGTCGGCACCTCGAATCGGGCGACACCATTCTTCAGATCCGAAAGCTTCAGCGGCTCGATCCAGGTGGTGTAGTTGTTCTTCCCCAGGCGGTGCTCAAGCTGCTCACGAATCTCACCCCAAGAATCATTCGTCATTTTTCTTCCAACCCGTCCCGCGCCGTTTTCGGCCTGATTGGGGCGATTTCGCCCGTTTAAACACGTCCCACATGACCCATGCCCGAACGAATCCGGACACCGGCGAGGCCTGACAGGGGATAAGCTTGGCACGCAGAAACCAGCCACGTCAGAGAAGACCCTGACGCGCTGACTATCTACGAATCTGGCGCAAGGCTGCGCAGACCCTCAAGCATGTGATCGCGACCTGGAATTGCGGAATCCTGCGTCTTATGACGCAAGGTGGCAGCCCGTTCCTCTGGGTCGCGTTCCCGGCTCGTCCCCCAGGACTCCGTGAATCGCATCGGCAAGCTAGCAAGGCCGCCGCAGGGCCTGCAACCGAACTTCGCTGTTGACACGAGAGTCGTCGTAGCGAATCCGGAAAGCAGTGCAAAAGCGCCACGCAGGTACCTAAAATCATCGGAATTGCGCGAAAATTCCCTTGAAAATGCAAAAAGCGCGCCGATCGGCGCGCTTAAGGCAAGCTCTTCATGCACCACCCGGATTCGGGTCGGCAGGGTAGGTTCAGGCGTTCAGGGCCTTCACACGCGAGGACAGGCGCGACATTTTGCGCGCGACGGTGTTCTTGTGCAGAACGCCTTTGGTGATGCCGCGAGCCAGCTCCGGCTGGGCATTCTTCAGCGCCTCGGCAGCAGCAGTCTGGTCGCCCGAAGCGATCGCTTCTTCGACCTTGCGCAGGTAGGTGCGGATGCGCGAACGGCGCGCCTTGTTGATGGCGTAGCGGGTTTCCGACTGGCGGGCGCGCTTTTTGGACTGGGGCGTATTTGCCATGGGACTTTTCCTTCAGATCTTTGTTTCGATTGCAGCAAAGACCCAAGGACGACCACCTCTGGAAAGAGGGGATCTGATTCTTGCCTAAGCGGGCCCACGCGCATGTGGGCCGGGGCTATAGTGCAATTTACCGGGGTTGGAAACCCCTCACTTGTCGCGGAATTGCGGGGTCCGCTTTTCAAGGAAGGCGGCCATGCCTTCTTTCTGGTCCTCGCTCGCAAAGAGTGCGTGGAAGGCCCGCCGCTCGAACAGCGTGCCCTCGCGCAGCGTGGTCTCATAGCTGCGGCTGACGCACTCCTTGACAACCATCGCCGTCAGCACCGACTTCTCGGCGATCTTGGCGCCCGCCTTCTTGGCTTCGGTGAGAAGGTCCTTGGCCGGCACAACCCGGCTCACCAGCCCGCAACGCTCGGCTTCGGCGGCATCCATGAAGCGGCCGGTCAGGTGCATGTCCATGGATTTCGACTTGCCGACAAACCGGGTCAGCCGCTGCGTGCCACCAAGGCCCGCGACGATGCCCAGATTGATCTCGGGCTGGCCGAACTTCGCAGTGTCCGAGCAGATGATGAAATCACAGGCCATGGCCAGCTCGCAGCCGCCGCCCAGGGCATAGCCCGATACGGCCGCGATGATCGGCTTACGGGTGCGGATGATCGCCTCGGCCTCGGCCGCGAAGAAATCTTCGCCGAACATCTCGACAAAGCCCTTCTCGGCCATCTCCTTGATATCGGCCCCGGCGGCAAAGGCCTTTTCCGATCCGGTGATGATGATACAGCGCACTGCATCGTCCTTGTCGGCGGCTGCAAGCGCCTTTGACAACTCTCCCAGCAGGGTGCTGTTCAGGGCATTCAACGCGTCAGGCCGGTTCAACCGGATCAGCGCGACGTTGTCCTCGATCTCGACGATCAGCGTTTCATAGGCCATGAGGCGGCTCCAATCTTCTTTGGGCCAGACTCCTAGCAGCTAGGTTCGGGCTTGCAAACCTATTGCGGCTGGCAGCACGGGCAGAAGAAGCTGGAGCGTCCCGACTGCACGATACGCTGCACAATCGCACCGCAGCCCGGCGTGACGCAAACCTGCCCCTCACGGTCATAGACGCGAAAGCTGTGCTGGAAGTAACCAAGCTCGCCATCCGCCTGTCGATAGTCCTTTAGCGATGAGCCGCCCGCGTCAATCGCGTCCACCAGCACGTCGCGGATGATGGGCACCAGCCGCTCCACCTCCGCGCCCGTCAGGTCACGGGCCAGCCGTGCGGGATGGATGCCTGCGCGGAAAAGCGCCTCGCAGACGTAGATGTTGCCCAACCCCGCCACGAGATGCTGGTCCAGCAGCGCCGTCTTGATGGGCGTCGCGCGCCCCCGCAGGCGTGCTGCCAGATAGGCCGCGTGAAAGTCGTTGCCCATGGGTTCGGGACCCAGGGCAGACAGCAGCGGATGCGCCCCTGCCCCTTCGGTCGGCATCAGGTCCATCGCACCAAAGCGGCGGGCGTCGTTGAAGGTGATGCGGGCGCCGCCCTCAAGATCCAGCACGACATGATCATGCTTGGCCGGTGCGGGGTGGGGATGATGGAATGAGCCCAGTGTCGCGCCCGAGATCAGAAGCCGCCCTGACATGCCCAGATGGATCAGCAGCGTCTCGGCCGTCGAAAGATCGGCGAGGATGTACTTCGACCGCCGCCGCAGGGCGACGACATGCGCCCCGGTCAGCCGTTCGGCCATACCCGGCGGAAAGGGCCAACGCAGGTCAGGGCGGCGCACATCGGCCTGCAGGATACGCCGGCCGGTCATCACCGGTTCCAGCCCCCGGCGCACGGTTTCGACCTCGGGCAATTCGGGCATCGCGTCCTCCGGACAGATCGGCGCATTGCAGCGCCCGCTTTGCGCCCTATAAGAGGTGCAACGCCCGGAAGGGCAAGACCCGGATGATGCCAATGACTGACGAACATAAAACCACGCATTTCGGCTTTCAGACCGTGAACGAGACCGAAAAGGCCGGAATGGTGCACGGCGTCTTCACCCGCGTCGCCAGCAAATACGACATCATGAACGATGTGATGAGCGTGGGCATCCACCGCATCTGGAAGGATGCGATGATGGACTGGCTGGCCCCGCGGCCGGGAACGAAACTCCTTGATGTGGCAGGCGGCACCGGTGACGTTTCCTTCCGCTATCTCAAACGCGCGCCGGGTGCCCATGCCACGGTGCTCGATATGACGGAATCGATGCTGGTCGAGGGGCGCCAGCGCGCCGAGGCCGATCGCATGGCAGAACATCTCGACTGGGTCGTGGGCGATGCCATGGCCCTGCCCTTCCCCGCCAACAGTTTCGACGTCTACACCATCAGCTTCGGAATCCGGAACGTGACCCGCGTTCAGGACGCGCTGAACGAGGCCTATCGCGTGTTGCGCCCGGGCGGGCGGCTTATGGTGCTGGAATTCAGCCAGTTGCCGAACGACCTGATGCAAAAGGCTTATGACCTTTACAGTTTCAATGTGATCCCGGTCATGGGCCAGATCATTGCGGGCGACCGCGACAGCTATCAGTATCTGGTCGAAAGCATCCGCAAGTTTCCCGATCAGGAGACGTTTCTTGGCATGATCCGTCAGGCCGGGTTCCAGCAGGCCAAGTATCGCAACCTGTCGATGGGCATCGCGGCGCTGCATTCGGGCTGGAAGATCTGATGCGGGGGCCGCACAACATCATCCGTCTGGTCCGGACTCTGGCCACGATGGAGCGCACCGGTGCGATCAATCAGGTGCTGGCGGCCATGGACGCGCCACCCCGCCTGCGGGCGGTTGCGCGCATTCTGGGCTGGCCGTTCAAATGGCTGGGGTTGAAGGGCGACCCCGCGCTGCCCCCGATCACGCGGGCGCTGACGGCGCTTGGGCCCGCCTATATCAAATTCGGCCAGATCCTGTCGACCCGCCCCGATATCGTGGGCGAGGAGATGGCGGACCAGCTCAAGTATCTGCAAGACAAGCTGCCCCCTTTCCCGGTTGAGGTTGCCAAGGCCACGATCGCGGCCGAGTTGATGGTGCCGGTGGATCAGCTGTTCAGCGAGTTTTCCGAGCCCGTCGCGGCCGCCTCGATTGCACAGGTGCATCGGGCGCGACTTGCCACCACGGATGAGGAAGTCGCCGTCAAGGTGCTGCGGCCGGGGATCGAGCGGGCCTTCCGCAAGGACATCGACGCCTTCTATTTCGCCGCCCGCGCGATCGAGACGCTGTCGCCCTCTTCGCGCCGGCTGCGCCCGATGGAGGTGATCCGCCACTTCGAGGGCGTGGTCATGGGCGAGCTGGACCTGCGGCTTGAGGCCGCCGCCGCCGCCGAGTTCGCCGCGAATACCGCGCAGGACGAGGGCCTTCGCGTGCCAAAGCCGGTCTGGGCGCTGTCCTCGCGGCAGGTAATGACCATCGATTGGGCAGAGGGGATCGCGCTGGCCGACAATGCCGCACTGGATGCGGCCGGACATGACCGGGTGGCGCTTGGCCAGCGGGTGCTGCAGCTTTTCCTGCAACACGCCCTGCGCGATGGCTACTTCCACGCAGATATGCATCAGGGTAACCTCAAAGTTGCCGCTGATGGCGCGCTGGTTGCCTATGACTTTGGCATCATGGGGCGGCTCGACGTCTATACCCGCCGCGTCTATGCCGAGATCCTGTTTGGCTTCATCCGCAAGGACTATCGCCGGGTGGCCGAGGTGCATTTCGAGGCCGGCTATGTACCTGCCGACCGCGACATCGACGAATTCGCTCGCGCGTTGCGGGTGGTTGGCGAGCCGATCTTCGGTATGGAGGCCAGCCGCATCTCGATGGCGCGACTGCTGTCCTACCTCTTCGAAGTGACCGAGAAATTCGGGATGGAGACCCGGACCGAGCTGATCCTTCTGCAGCGCACCATGGTCGTGGTCGAAGGGGTCGCACGCAGTCTCGACCCACATATCAACATCTGGCAGGTCGCGCGCCCGGTGGTCGAGGACTACATCAAGACCAATATCGGGCCTCGGGCCCTGTTGCGGGATCTTGTGCTGACAGCGCAGGTTCTGGGCCGGTTTGGCCCCCGCCTGCCCGGGATGGTCGAAGCGCGACTGATCCGGCAGACGACCACCACGCCCGCACCGCAGCAGAAACCCCATCCGGTCTGGTGGATGATCGGCGGGGGCGCATTGGTCGGCTGCGGCGTGTTGATCGGCGCGCTGCTCTAGGCGAGTTGCAGCCGTAGCGCCTCGGCGTATCCTTGGTCACCGCGTGCCGCGCGCAATGCGCAATGCGCGGCGATGCGCCAACCCAGCAGGGGCGCCAGTCGCAGGTAGCGTTCAACGGTCGTGCGGTTCGGATAGGCGTCAAGGAAAGCCGCGCCCTCTTCTGCCGTCAAGGGCCGGCCGCGATAGAGGACCTGCATCGCAGGCGACAGAAACAGCGCCAGATCGTCGACCGGATCGCCCAGGCCGGGGCATTGCCAGTCGATCAGCCGCAGCCCCTCAGCCGCGACGACGATGTTTGCTGGCACCGGATCGCCATGCACCAGCGCCCGGCATGTCGGGCCGGGATCGTCGATCACCGGGCATTCCGGCAGGCCGGTCGCGCCAAAGCCCCGCGCCTGTTCGGCGATGGCTTGCCCACCCATCGGAAGAAGCCGCATGCCTTTGGGCGCGGGGGTCGCATGGACCTCTGCCAGCAGGCGTGCGACGGGGCCTGGGTCATTGGTCCACGCCCGTCCGGGGACATGCGCATAGGCAAACCAACCCGCCCCCTCGGCCAGAAGCTGCGGCACCAACAGTGGCGACAGGGCACGAAGCGCCGCAACCTCAGCCCTCGGGTCGTTCGGGAAGAGCGGCGTCCCGGTATCAGGAAGCACCTGCTTCAGCACCACATCGTCCGACCGCCAGACCCGGTTGGACCGCCCCCCCGCCAGCGGCCTCCAATCCCTGAGCGGAAGGGACAGCGCGGCAGACAGTTCCCGCACCAACGCAGGATCCGGCTGGCTTGCATGCGCCTGTTCCTCGTTCGCGTTGCCCATGGCGGAACGCGGACGGGAACGGAGAAGGGAGGCGCGGCAGATCGTCATGGCGGCAGACGTTAGTTGCGGCCCCCCGACCGGGCAAGCGTGAATGCGACACCCGATAGGTCAGGCCCGAATTGCCGAAACTTCGGCCATCGGCACCTCGCGTCCGCCATCAAAGATGACCGTCAGATCGCCCGCCAGACCCTGCACTTCGGTGATCTGGCCGTAAAGCTGAACCGCGGTCGTGTCGAGTTGCGTGCCGTCGCGATAGTTCTCGACGGTCAGATCATAAAGCCCGTCCGGCAGGGCGCCCCCAGTCATGTCGGACGGGGTCCAGTGATAGCTCTCGGCGTCAACGGGCAGGTCAATCCGGTTGACCACCATTCCATCCTCGTCCGTGACGACAAGGACAGCCCGGTCCGCCCCATCTGCGATCTGCGGCAGGATCGGAATCGGCGTTCCCCCTTCGACAAGCGCCGGCATCACCGCGCGCGCCTCGCTTCCGACCCAGGACGCCGCCTGCGCAAGGCCAAGTGCGCCGATCTGCATGTTCAGTGCCGAGAGTTGGCTGTTGGTCAGAGTCTGCTGCTCGACCGCAGAGAAGCTGGCGAGTTGCGACAGGAACTGTGTGCTGTCCATCGGCGACAGGGGATCCTGTTCCTGCATCTGCGTGGTCATCAGGCGCAGGAAGGTCTGGAAATCCGACGTCAGTGAACTGGAGCCGGTGGTGCCGCTGGCGGTGGTCTGGGTGGCGCTGGATGCGCTGCTGATCTGCATGTGCTGTCCCTTCAAACTCGGATGCATAGGCCCGTGTCGCCTGCCGGGATCGGCGCCGATTGCAACGTCGATGTCACCGGGCCCGGAGGCATCTCTTCCAGTGCATCCATAATCGCAGCTTCCGCAGCAGACCGGTTCGTGTGGGACGGGTCACGCCCCATATCAAAGCTCATCTGCGCATCGCCGATTCCGGCCGCGCGCAACTCTGCCAGCAACTGATCCGAATTGCGGCGCATCAGATCAAGCGTATCGGGCCGCTCGGCCGTGATTCGCACGACCAGCGAATCTTCGTTGCCCTGAAGAACGATGGAGACCGCGCCCAGTTCCGCCGGATCAAGGCGAAGTTCGATCTGCCGGTCCGTTACCTGCCCCGACGCGACATCGAGGGAATGGGTTACGACGGGAGCGGGCAGTGCAGATTGCACAGCGCGCCGGATCTGCGAGGCAACGGGCGGTGGCGCGGATCGGTCGACCCCTTCAGCCCGCACCGCAAGAATGGCACCGCTCGATGGCGCCGACGCTTCGGTCGGGGCAGGCCTGGCATCATCGGGCATCCCGAAGGACGCGACCTCGGAGCTTTCTGCCGTCTCAACCGATCCGTCAGAGCGTGCAGCACCCCCACCGGCAAGCGCCGCACCCGATTCTTGCGGCATGAACGCCAGATGCCGACCCTCAAACAATATGCGCCCGGCGGACTCGGCGCGCTCTGCGGTCTGCGGGGGCAGGTGCCGGGCGCGGACCTCGGCCAAGGCATCTTTCGGCGTATTGAGGGCAGAATCAGGTATAGCTACCTTTTCTGATGAGTGTGGATCAGCGGCGATCCCGACCAGTTCCGGCTCGGCCGCTGTAGCCCCAGGCACGGCAGAAGTCAGGGACACAGACGGCGCACCCGGCATTGTACCGGGCTTGCCCGGTACCTCTGCCATCATCGCGTCACCGGAATCGGGCAACTGGGCTGGCGGCGGCATAAGCAGGATCTGCGCTGCGACCAGCGGCGGGCATGTCTCGGCAGATAGAGGTTCGGTCGCCTCATCCTCTTCAACCGCCTCGCCCTCAAGCGGCAGAAGTGCCGCAAAGGTGCCATCGCCCAACAGGGCAGGCGCGGCTACAGGCTTGGGCAAGATGGCGGCCATGGCATCAAGGGCGGGAATCATCGGCGGCATGCTCCGGTCAGCGATACCGGCAGTCTCGGATGAATGAGTTACCGAGTGTTTACCCACCTGCAGCCAGACTGCCGAAATCAGCCATGGAGACGCAGATGATGATCCCGACCAGCCTTCCGGCCCCCACGACCACACAGGCCACAGCCGACCAGCGCGAATCCCGGATGCGTCACAAGGCGCAAGAGCTGGAGGCGGCATTTCTCGCCGAGATGCTGGCCCATGCCGGCGTCGCCGAGGCGCAGGGCGCGATGACCGGCGGGATCGGGGAAGAGCAGTTCGCATCGTTCCTGCGGCGCGAACAGGCGAACGCTATCGCCCAGCACGGCGGCCTGGGTCTTGCAGAGTCAATTTTCGAGGCGATGAAGGGGGCAGAGGGCAATGAAAACTGACGGCGCGCGCGCAATCGCAGGGCTGCTTGATGATCTGCACAAGGCGCTGCTGACCGGTGACCTGACAAGGCTGGAAACCATCGAAGCCCGGCTGGCAGAAGTGACCCCCACCGCAACCCTGACAACGGCGGATCGACGCAGGCTTGCCTCGCGCGCGGAAGACATACGCCCGTTGCTGCAGGCAAGCGGACGCGGATTGCGCAGCGCCAAGCGTCGCCTGGCCGAGATCGAGCGCGTTCTGGCGGGGCAGAGTTTCTATGATCGCCGCGGCAGACTGGGCGCCACGATGGCGCAAGGTCAGATCCTCGCAAAGCGTTTCTGATCTGTCTCAAATGCCACGCATCTGGATGGCGCTGCCGCTTGTGCCTTAGCGATCTGTTAGCGGTTGGCGGGCATCAATCGAAGGGCATCCCGACCGGGTTGGCGCGGAACCGAACAGACGCTCCGCAGGGCGAGAAAGCCGCAACAGCCACAAGGCAGAGATCGCCGCAGGCATGCCCTCGGCGCATTGAAAGGAACATGAAATGTCGTCCATTCTCACCAACACCAGCGCGATGGTCGCCCTGCAAACGCTGAAGGGCATCAACAGCGGCCTGAACAAGGTCCAGAGCGAAATCTCCACTGGAAAGACCGTGGCCACTGCCAAGGACAACGCCGCCGTCTGGGCGATCTCCAAGGTCATGGAATCGGATGTTCAAGGCTTTGACGCGATCGGAGACAGCCTCGATCTTGGCTCATCGACCGTGTCGGTGGCCCGTCAGGCATCCGAGTCGGTGACCTCGCTGCTGACGAACATGAAGAAGACCATCATCTCGGCACAAGAGCAGAACGTCGACCGCGCCAAGCTGCAGACCGAAATCGAATCGATGACCAAGCAGATCAAGTCGGTCGTCGGCGCGGCGCAATACAACGGCCTCAATCTGGTGAACGGCACCACAGCCAATACCAACGTCAACGGTGAAACCGGGGTGAACGTGCTTGCCTCGCTGGATCGCGACAGCGATGGCACGGTGACGGCGAGCTATATCGGTGTCGATGCACAGAACCTTTCAACCGAACAGGGCGTCACGCTGACGGGCACTATTGGCGCAACGCTGGATGGTGCGAACCCCAGCATCGGCGCCCTCGCGCTGACGGCATCGGGTGGCGCGAACGATGCGATCACCCTGACAGGTCTGGCCCTTCAGGGAGGTGGCACGGCGCTTGCCAGCACCGATGCGGCAGCCGATCCGGCGCTGAACACCGGCCTGATCGAAGGCGATACCATGCGTCTGCGCATTGGCACGGTCGAGGGCACCTACTCGGTGAAGGCTGGCGACACCGAAGATGCGATCCTGGCGGGGCTCAAGAACTCGCTGACCTCCAACGGGCTCGATTCGTCGAAGTTCTCGCTGGATATTGGAACGGCAGGGGAACTGACCGTGACCAATCTGTCGAACGAGACGAATCATGGGGTTGAATTCACGGCAACCCGTGGCGCCGGCGCATTGTCAGGGCTTGAGACGATGAACGTGACGAGTGACGCGGGTGCTGCGGCGGCGCTCGCCTCGGTCGAGACGATGATCCAGGCGGCGACCGATGCCTCCTCGGCCTTCGGTTCGGTCGAGACGCGGCTTGAGACCCAATCGGACTTTGTCTCGAAGATGTCGGATGCGCTGACCACCGGCATTGGTTCCATGGTCGATGCCGACATGGAAGAGGCATCGGCACGGCTGCAGGCCCTGCAGACCCAGCAACAGTTGGGTGTTCAGGCTCTGTCGATCGCCAACCAGGCGCCGCAGAACATCATGTCGCTGTTCCGCTGAGCACGCTGGCCCGTGGCGTGATCGCGCGCCACGGGCACCCCACGAACCTCAGCTTTCAGGGGACTGACCCATGACCACGAACCTTTCCGCGCGCGCCGCCTATGACGGGGCGACATCTCGCGAACGGTCCGCGCGCCAGGTCGAATACGAGGTGTTTGCCCGCGTGACGCGCCAGATGAAACAGGCGAATGCCGCGCCTGCAGATGACATGCCGGGCTTCGCTCGCGCCGTGCATGACAACATGCGTCTCTGGCGGGTCTTGTCGGCAGATGTCTCGCGCCCGGGAAATGGCCTGCCAAGCGAGTTGCGGGCGCGTCTTACTTACCTCGGCGAGTTCACGCGCCTGCACAGCCACAAGGCCTTGAAGGGCGCAGCCGACCTCTCGGCGCTGATCGACATCAACACGGCCATCATGCGCGGCCTGCGTGGTGAGGGGGCAAGGCAATGACGGGCCTCGTTCTCAAACTCGGGCCACATGAGCGTGTCCTGATCAATGGCGCGGTGATCGAGAACGGCGAGAGGCGGTCGCGCCTGTCGATCAAAAGTCCCAATGCCAACATCCTGCGCCTGCGTGATGCGATCCACCCGGAAGAGGTCAATACCCCGGTCCGGCGCGTCTGCTACATCGCACAGCTTGTTCTATCCGGAGATGCCGTCCCTGCCGAAGCGCGGCTGCAACTTCTGCGCGGCATCGAACAACTAAGCCAGGTTCTGACCGACTCCGACAGCCGCGCCTGTCTGGCCGAAGCCACGAGGGCCGTGCTCGACGACCAGCATTATCAGGTGCTGAAATCGCTGCGCGGACTGCTGCCGCGTGAAGAACGCCTGATGGCTGCGCATCCGACATGACCTACAGCGTTTCCCTTCCACTTTCAGGCTACTCCGGGTGGACCTTCCTGAAGCGCACGCAAGATCGGCAGATGGCGGTTCTTGCGAAAGACCCGCAAGTCAGTCGAGACGAGACTTACTTCCGGTCCCGCATTCAGGGCGCAACAACGGCCGAAGCTCTGGTAAAGGACAAGCGCCTGCTGCGCGTCGCCCTGCGCGCCTTTGGGCTGGAGGGTGACGTGGGCAAGACCTACTTCATAACAAAGGTACTCTCCGAAGGCACCGATGCCGCCACCGATCTTGCAAACAAACTGTCGGACAAGCGCTATGCGCAATTGACCGACGCCTTCGGTTTCGCAGACGGAACACCCGCAACCACAGACGAGGGCTTCGCTGACCGCATTCTGCAACGCTATCGTGAACAGACGTTCGAAAAAGCTGTTGGTGATGTCAATTCATCGTACCGGACCGCACTTTTTGCCGAGTCGCAACTGCCGAACATGGCGACGAGCACCAGTAGCGAAAGGACCAAATGGTATTCGGTGATCGGGTCGACTGCGCTGATCGAGGTCTTTCAGACCGCTTTTGGCCTTTCGTCCTCTTTCGGGGCGCTTGATGTGGATCTGCAGGTGGACATGCTGCAGCGAAAATCGCGCCAGTTGCTGGGAAGCGGTTCGGTCGGCCAGTTCTCTGACCCGGCAAAGGTGGAGAAGCTGATCAAGCTCTACCTTATCAAGAACCAGATCGCCGAGGGTGTCACGACCACCAGCACAGCAGTTTCGCTGCTGCAAAACGCAAGCTCTGGCTTTCAGTCCCGCTATTGAGGGTCGGGGCCCCGATCAAGTCTCACCCACCATCGCGGTCAGTTGATCGGCGACATCTGCGATAGCCGCCGGGCTCAGGCTATCGACCGGCAGTTCGTTACGCGGGACCTGCGTCCTTGCACGATGCTTGGCATAGCGCGGATCATAGTGCGCCTGCATCAGTCCCTCGGCCAGTTCAACAAAGTTGCCCCGTTCGGCCAGCCTGATCCAGTCGGCGATCCGCTCGGCTGGATGATACGGACGCAACCGCGCGATGACGCCGATCAACCGGGCTGGCTCGGCGACGAGATCGGTGTAGGTCCGCGCAAGATAGGCGGCACGCTCGGCGCGCGGCGCCACAACTTCGATCCGTGGCGCCGCGCACATGGCCCGCCACAGAACAGGCGGAATGCGGCACTCGCCGATCTTTGAGCTTTCCGCCTCGACCACCACCGGGCGTGCGGGATCGAGGGCGGCAAGTGCATGTGCCAAGCGACCCTCGAACATGCGCTGCGACGGCTGTGCGCCCTTCGCCCCGAACAAGGATCCACGATGGCCTGCCATCGCCTCAAGGTCGATGACCTGCACATTTCGCTGACGCAGGTGGGCCAGAAGCTCCGTCTTGGCCGATCCGGTATTGCCATCCAGTACGCGCAGAGGCGCGCGGATCGGCGCCTCGCCCAGTTCGCGCAAGACGAGCGCGCGCCACGCCTTGTAGCCCCCTGCGATGGTTTCAACCCGCCAGCCGATCTGCGAGAGGATCGAGGCGAAAGAGCCTGACCGTTGTCCGCCCCGCCAGCAGTAGACCAGCGGCCGCCAGCCGCCCGGCTTGTCGGCCAGAGCCCCTTCAAGATGCGCTGCCGCATTGCGCGCCACCAATGCCGCACCGACCTTGCGTGCCGTGAAGGGGGCAACCTGCTTGTAGATCGTCCCGACGCGCGCACGTTCGGCATCATCCAGAACCGGCAGGCTGATCGCACCGGGCAGGTGGTCCTCTGCATATTCTGTCGGGGCGCGGACATCGATGATGTCATCGAATCCGTGCCGGGCGAGGTCAGTCAAGCATGTCAGCGTTATGGCCATGCTTTAGCGATAGACCAATCCGGGCTGCGCGAACAGTGTCGGCCCGGTTTGGCCGCCGTCGGGCGAACCACCCCCAAGGAACACGAAATCGTGAGCGGCGTAACGTCGGCGGCTAAAGGGGCGAATGGACAGCCGTGGCCCGATGGAAGGACCACCTGGTCTGACATGGAGAACGACATGACCCTTATGAAATCGACCCTTGGCCTTGGCGCATCGCTTGCTTGCGCATTGACACTGGCGGCTGCAACCACCGCCAGCGCCGAAGGCGAAATGGAAAAGTGCTACGGCGTGGCGCTTGCCGGCCAGAACGACTGCGCGGCAGGCCCGGGAACGACCTGCGCCGGTACATCCAAGGTGGACTATCAGGGCAACGCCTGGAAGCTGGTTCCGGCGGGCACCTGCGCAACGATGGAACTGCCCGCAGCCAGCGATGGCATGGCACGCGCCGGCTCTCTGGAACCCCTGATGCGCGACATGGCCTCCTGATCACAGCCCGGCGAGGCGGGTCAGCCTGCCTCGCCGTAGCCACGCTGACAAATGGGTGACACGATGCAAGGCCTGCCAAACCGCGCTGGACTGGGCTTCAAGCCCGAGCATTTCGCGGCAATCCGTCAAAGTGCTGCGTCCGTCGGTTTCTTCGAGGTGCACGCCGAGAACTACATGGGCGCCGGTGGCCTGCCGCATGCACAGCTTGCCGCGCTGCGCGCTGACTACGCCTTGTCGCTGCATGGCGTAGGTCTGTCCATCGGCGGTCCTGGGCGACTGAACCGCAATCACTTGATGCGCCTGCGTACCCTTTGCGACCGCTATGAGCCCGAGAGCTTTTCCGAACATCTGGCCTGGTCCAGCCATGGTGCCGACTATCTGAACGACCTGCTGCCGCTGCCCTATACCGAAGAGACCCTGGCCATCGTCTGCGACCATGTCGATGAGGTGCAAGAGGTTCTGGGCCGACGCATGCTGCTGGAAAACCCTTCAACCTATGTGCTGTTCGAACAGTCGACGATCCCCGAAGTTGATTTCCTGACCGAAGTCGCCCGGCGTTCTGGCTGCGGTCTGCTGCTCGATGTGAACAATGTGTTCGTTTCGGCCACCAACCATCGCATGGATGCCCGCGCCTATCTGGCGGCATTTCCGCTGGAGATGGTCGGAGAGGTCCATCTTGGCGGCCATGACGCCGAGGAACTGCCGTCGGGGCCGCTTCTGATCGACGCGCATGGCACCCCGGTGGCAGAGCCGGTCTGGGTACTTTATGCCGAGGCCATTGCGCGCGGCGGTCCGCGCCCCACCCTGATCGAATGGGACAATGATCTGCCCGAATGGCCGGTTCTTCTGGCCGAGGCACATCGCGCGCAGTCGATGCTCGATCATCAGGGGGGAACAGCGCTTGCACGCGCATCGTGAATTCATCGCGGCCTTTGACGCCAGCCTGAAGGGCGCCACTTTGCCGCCCGGCGTGACCGCTTGCGCACCGGACGAGACCGAACGTCGTTTTGCCGTCTATCGCAACAATGTCGCAAGCAGCCTGACCGAGGCTCTGGCCCGGCGGTATCCCGTGATCCAGCGCCTCGTCGGGGCAGAGTTCTTTGCCGCCATGGCGCGGCTCTATGCCGAGGCCAAACGGCCCCGCTCGCCGGTTCTTCTGGAATGGGGCGACAGCTTTCCGGACTTTCTGGCAGGCTTCCCCCCGCTGCAGACCTATCCCTACATGGCCGATGTGGCGGCGATCGAGTTTGCCCGCGGCGTCGCCTTTCATGCCGCCGACGCCCCACCGGCGGCGCCCGAGGTCTTTGCCAGCGCCGACCCGTCGCGGCTGCGCCTGCGGCTGCACCCGTCGGTACAGGTGCTGCGCCTGACCAGCCCGGCCGTCTCGATCTGGACGCTCAACCAGCCCGGCAGCGCGCCTGCACCGCTGACCCAGACACAGCCCGAGATTGCGCTCATCCTGCGCGACCGGGCCTTCAACGTGCCGGTTTTCGCAATCTCGGCCGGAGACGCCGCACTGATCGAGCAGCTTGGCCAGGGGGCGACCCTCATGGCCGCTGCCGAGATGGCGCATTGGGCCGAGCCGCAACATGACCCCCAACCCCTTGTCCTGCGGCTGATCCAGTCCGGGGCAATCCTCGATGCAATGGAGACCCCGGAATGCGCGCCCAAATCCGCACTCTGAATGCGCTGTTCGACCGTATTCCGTGGAATGTCGCGGCACTGGCGCTGCGCGTTTTCCCGGCGATTGTCTTCCTGCAATCCGGCAGAACCAAGGTCGAGGGGCTGTTCTCCATCAAGGAGTCGACCTGGTTTCTGTTTGAGCATGAATATGCCCTCCCGATCCTCCCGTCGAACCTCGCGGCGGTTCTCGCCACCACGGCGGAGCATCTGCTGCCCGCGCTGATGATCATCGGGCTGGGCACGCGATTTGCCGCACTTGGCCTTTTGGGGATGACCGCGGTGATCCAGATCTTCGTCTATCCCGATGCCTGGATCACCCATGGCCTTTGGGCTGCGGCGCTCTTTGCCCTGATCGCGGGCGGACCGGGGGCTTGGTCTCTAGACCGGCTTCTGGGGCTTGATGTCGGGGCAGAGGGGTCCGGCGCCGCTGCAAACCGGGCTGCCAGATAGAGCGCAAACGCAGGCCCGGTTGCGCCGGTGACGCGCCCTGACACGGGCGCGTCACTGCGATTACCGCCCGCTGACGCTGGCCTGATAGGCATCCAGGTCCGAGAGCAGCGCGGCACCCGTTGGCATATTGGCGCGGGCGCAGACCTCGGCCCAGACGGCAGCAAAGGGCAGGTCCTTGGCCTCTTCGGTCAGAACCAGACGCGTAGTGTAATCAAGCGCGGCTTCAGCCGATTTGAGCCTGTCCTGCGGCAGAAGCAATGCGCGCAGAAGCGCCTTTTGCATGTTGCGCACGCCCAGAACCCAGGCAGCCGTCCGGCTGATCGTGGCATCGAAGAAATCGAGCCCGATACTGGTGCGCGCCAGAAGATCAGCAAAGACCAGCTCCTGCGCCATTGCCAGCAGATCGTCATTCAGCAGCACCACGTGATCGCTGTCCCACCGCATCGGTCGGCTGACATGCAGCAGCATGTGATCCACCGACAGGGCCACCGCGCTCAGCTTGTCGGCCACGCTTTCGGTCGGGTGAAAATGCCCCATGTCAAGGCAGAGCGCCGTTCCACGACGAATGGCATAGCCCATGTAGAACTCGTGGCTGCCGACGGTCATGGCCTCAACCCCGATACCGAACAGCTTCGATTCCACCGCATCGATGATCTGGGTCTTTGGCAGATCCCCGGCCAACATGGCATCGAGCGAGGCTTCGAGCCTGCGCCGCGCAGCCATACGGTCAACCGGGATGTCCTTCGATCCGTCAGGCACCCAGATGTTGTTCACCGCAGGACTGCCAAGCTCGGCCCCCATGCGGGCTGCGATCTCGCGACAGCGGCGACCATGCTCGATCCAGAAGGCACGGATGCCCGCATCGGGGTGCGAGAGCGTCAGGTTGTCGTCGGCCTTGGCATGGGCAAAGAAGGTCGGGTTGAAATCAAGTCCCAGCCCCTGTTCCTTCGCCCAGTCAACCCAAGTGGCAAAGTGACGGTACTCGATGGCGTCACGGTCAGGCGTCTCATCGGTATCAAGGTAAAAGGCGTGCAGGTTCAGACGGTGCATGCCGGGGATGAGGCTATAGGCGAACTCAAGATCCGCGCGCAGCTCGGCGGCATTGCGCGCGCGACCGGGGTAGTTGCCCGTCGCCTGAATGCCGCCCCCCGAGGCGCCTGTCTTGCGTTCAAACCCGCCGACATCATCGCCCTGCCAGCAATGAACCGAGATCGGGATGGAAAGCAGCGTCTTGATCGCGGCCTCGGTATCGACGCCCCAATCGGCAAAGGCAGCGCGCGCGGAATCATAGGTCATGCTCGCCATCCTTATCGCGTGAACGCCTGAACATTGCCGGCATCGACATTGAGAATGTTGCCGGTCGATTTGCCCGCAAGTTCAGAGGCAAAGAAATAGGCCGCCTCGGCGATATCCTCGGGCAGGACCGACCGCTTCAGCATCGAACGCTGGCGATACATCTCTTCCAGCCCCTCCTTGTCGGTCTTGTAGGTCGAGGCGCGCTGATCCAGCCATTCGCCCGACCAGATCTTTGATCCGCGCAGCACGGCATCGGGGTTCACCACGTTGACGCGGATTCCAGCCTCGGCGCCCTCCAGCGCGAGGCACCGCGCCAGATGGATCTCGGCGGCCTTGGCCGTGCAATAGGCGCTGGCATTGGGGCTGGCGGCGAGCCCGTTCTTCGAGGCGACAAACACCACCGATCCGCCGATGCCTTGCGTGCGGAAGGTCTTGAACGCCTCGCGGCTGACCAGAAAATAGCCGGTCGAGAGGATGTCCATGTTCTTGTTCCAAAGCGCGAGCGTGGTCTCCTCGACGGGTGCCGAGGATGCGATGCCCGCGTTCGAGACAAGGATATCCACGCCGCCAAACTCGACCGCAGCATCGGCATAGGCGCCAATCACCTGCACTTCGTCCGTGACATTCATCTGCACCGCGCGAACCTGATCGGCGCCAAAGACCTTGGCCATACCGGCTGCAACATCAGAGGCCGCCTTGCCATCGATATCGGCCAGAACAACGCAGGCCCCCTCTTTCAGGAAACGTTCGGCCGTCGCTGATCCGATGCCACCTGCACCCCCCGTCACCAGCGCCACCCGCCCGGCAAGGCTTTTCGGCTTGGGCATCCGTTGCAGCTTGGCCTCTTCCAGAAGCCAGTACTCGATGTCAAAGGCCTCCTGCTCGGGCAGGCCCTGATAGGTCGAGATACCTGATGCGCCGCGCATCACGTTGATCGCATTCACATAGAACTCACCCGAAATGCGCGCCGTCGCCTTGTCGAGCGCGAAGGTGATCATGCCCACGCCGGGAACCAGCCAGACCACCGCATTCGGGTCGCGCAGCGCGGGCGAGTCGGATTTCTTGCAGCGGTCGTAATAGGCGGCATAGTCGGCGCGATACGCCTCGGCCGCGGCGGAGAGACCGGCAAGGGTTGCATCCAGATCCGGATTTTCCGGGTCGAAATCGACGACCAGCGGGCGGATCTTGGTGCGCAAGAAGTGATCGGGGCAAGACGTGCCAAGCGGCGCCAGATCTTGCAGCATTTGTGAACCCACGAACTCCAGCACGGCAGGCTGGTCGTCAAAATGGCCCACTTTGTGCCGATCCTGCGAGATCAGCCCGCGAATCGCCGGCATAAGGCGGGCGGCGACGGCACGGCGCTGATCCGCCGGCAGGGTCGGCAGCTTCTGGCCACCGAACGCAGGCTTGCCCGCAGTTCTGGCTTCCAGCCAGGCGGCCGCCTTGTTGATGATGTCGAGCGTGGTCAGGTAGCAGTCCTTGGCGTCATCCGCCCAGGTGAAAAGCCCATGGCTTTCAAGCACCGCGCCCCGCATCTGGGGGTTCTCGGTCGCAAGCTTCTCAAGCCAGAGGCCCAGCTCGTAGCCCGGCTTCTTCCACGGCAGCCAGCCGATCTCGTCGCCAAACAACTCTGCCGTCAGTTCGCGAGAATTGACCGAAGCAGCAATCGCGATGATCGAATCCGAGTGGACGTGATCGACATGTTTCTTCGGCACATAGGCATGCAGCGGCGTATCGATGGAGGCGGCGCGCGGGTTCAGGTTGAAGGTGCAGTGCGGCAGATAGCCGACCATCTCATCCTCGAAGGCAACGCCCCGGTACTTGCCCTTCAGTGCGCGCAGCTTGTCCATGTAAAGCGTTGAAAATCCGTCCATCTTCATGGAACCGATGTCCCCGCCGGAGCCTTTGACCCACAGCACCTCGACCATAGCGCCGGTCAGGGGATCGCGCTCCATCACCTTGGCCGAGGTATTGCCGCCGCCATAGTTCGTCACGCGCTTGTCCGACCCTAGAAGATTCGAGCGATAGAGCAGCTTTTCCGATTCGCTCATCGACGCAGCCGTCGCGTCATCCCAAAGGTTTTCAAGCCGGTTGGCGGCGGGGGTCGTGGTCATCCTGTCCTCCATCTGCGCGGGACATTCGCCGCGCCTCCGGGGAAGAACATGCCAGTGTCTGACCGAAAGTCAATCATATTCGATCAGATTCAATCATTATGCAGATGCAGAATGAAGTTCTGCGATTGAAAATGATTGACAATGATCGAATCGCGCACCACTCTCGGCTGCAGGGAGGAACCGATGCACGAAAGCGAACGCCACAGGATCATTCTGTCCGCAGTTCAGGAACGGCCCGTCGTCACGGTGCCTGATCTGTGCCAGCTGACAGGCGCATCGGAAGCCACGATCCGGCGCGA
Organism: Gemmobacter aquaticus; assembly: GCF_007859075.1. Taxonomy (GTDB): domain Bacteria; phylum Pseudomonadota; class Alphaproteobacteria; order Rhodobacterales; family Rhodobacteraceae; genus Gemmobacter; species Gemmobacter aquaticus. The sequence goes on along the minus strand of NZ_VOAK01000022.1, from coordinate 212,266 downwards.
TATCGCGCAGCTTCACATGCAGAAAAAGCTGCGCCGCGTGCGTGGTGGCGCCGAAGCCATTGCTCCACCTTCGTTCGTCGGCATCAACGCGCGGCCATTCTCGGTACAGGAAACCATCCATTCCGCCGAAAAGCGCGCGATTGCCCGCGCGGCGGTCGATCTTTGTGCCGATGGCGATGCGATCATCATCAACGGGGGCACGACGACCTTTCAGATGGTCCACCCGCTGACCGCCAAGCGGCTGCAGGTCTTCACCAACAGCTTTCCCATTGCGGAACACCTTCTGAAGCATTCCAAGAACACCGTGCTCTTGCCGGCAGGGGCGATCTACCGCGAGCAGAACATCATCCTGTCGCCCTTTGACGAGGATGGCAGCCGGCATTTCTATGCCCGCCGCATGTTCATGGGATGTCGTGGACTTGGCCCGCTTGGATTGATGGAGGGAGACCCGCTTCTGATCCAGGCCGAGCAGAAGCTGATCGGACAGGCGGATGAGTTGATCGTGCTGGCCGACAGTTCCAAGTTTGCACAGCGATCAAGCCTGCTTCTGTGCCCCTTGGCCCGCATCCATACCGTTATCACCGACGACCGCATCGACGACCGTGCCGCCCAGATGCTGGAGGCGGCAGAGGTGCGGCTGATCGTGGCCGAGGTTCCGGCCTCGGACCGAACGCTTCGCGCCCAGCAGGACTGACGCGACCGAACACAGCCCCGGCGAAACCGGGTAACGCTCAGGGAGGAGACCACATGAGCATTCTGAAGAAGGCACTGACCACGGCGGCACTGGCAACCGTGCTGATGGCGACCGGCGCCCATGCCGAGACCAAGCGCATCGCGCTGGTCGTGAAGGCACTCGGGATCGGCTTCTTTGAAGCCGCAGCCAAGGGCGCCGAAGAGGCCGCCAAGGAGCTTGGCGATGTCGAGATCATCTACACCGGTCCGACCGATACCACCGCAGAAGGCCAGATCGAGGTCATCAACAGCCTGATCGCGCAGAAGGTGGATGCGATTGCGGTTTCGGCCAACGACACCGACGCGCTGGTGCCCACGCTGAAAAAAGCAATGGACCGCGGCATCACCGTCATCAGCTGGGATTCGGGCGTAGCCCCCGATGGCCGCCTGATGCACCTTAACCCCTCGTCCTCGGCGCTGATCGGTAACACCATCGTCAAGCTTGCGGCAGACCATCTGCCCGATGGCGGCGATGTGGCGATCCTCTCGGCCACCACCACCTCGACCAACCAGAACGTCTGGATCGAAGAGGCCAAGAAGGTGCTGCCGAACTATCCGGGCATCAACATTGTCGCGACCGTTTACGGCGATGACCTGGCCGACAAGTCCTATCGCGAAACCCAGGGCCTGCTGCAGACCTATCCCGACCTGAAGGCGATCATCGCGCCCACCTCGGTCGGTATCGTGGCTGCGGCACAGGCGGTGACCGATGCAGGCAAGATCGGATCGGTCAATGTGACCGGCCTTGGCCTGCCCTCGGAAATGGCGGGCCATGTGAAGTCGGGCGCATCCAAGTCGTTTGCGATCTGGAACCCGATCGATCTGGGCTATGCCGCGACCATGATCGCCTACAACCTGTCGAACGGCACTGCAAAGGCCGAAGCTGGTGCCGAGATCCCGATGGGCCGCATGGGCACGGTGAAGCTTGACGACAACAAGGAAGGCGCCATGGCGGACCCCTTCACCTACGACGCCTCGAACATCGATCAGTTCTCGTCGATCTTCTGATCTGACGGTCTGACCCATGGCCCGGCCAGCTCCCGGCCGGGCCAATCCCCTTATTGCAGGGCCAATCCCAATGCAGTCGCAATCCGCCCCCGGCACCGCCCCGGTGCTGTGCCTTCGTGGCATCTCGAAATCCTTTCCAGGCGTGCGTGCATTGAATGGCGTGCAGCTTGACCTCTACCCCGGACAGGTCACCGCCCTGATCGGCGAAAATGGCGCGGGCAAGTCCACAATCGTCAAGATCCTGACCGGCATCTACCAGCCCGACGACGGCACGATTGAAGTCGACGGGAAAGAGACACAGTTCCCGACAGCACAGGCGGCGGGCGCAGCGGGCGTCACGGCCATCCATCAGGAGACTGTGCTCTTTGACGAGATGACGGTCGCCGAGAACATCTTCATCGGCCATGCGCCACGGGGTCGTTTCGGCCTGATCGATACCCGCCGGATGGAGGCCGAGGCGCAGCGCCTGCTCTCCTCCATCGGTGCCGAGCTTGATCCGAAGGTGCGGCTGCGTGATCTGGGCATCGCTTCCAAGCACCTGGTCGCCATCGCCCGCGCGCTATCAATCGACGCGCGCGTCGTGATCATGGACGAACCCACCGCCGCGCTGAGCCACAAAGAGATAAACGAGCTTTACGAGCTGGTCGACAAACTGCGCCAGCAGGGCAAGGCGATCCTGTTCATCTCGCACAAGTTCGACGAGATCTTTCGCATCGCCGATCGCTGGACCGTGTTCCGCGACGGCCAGTTCGTGGGCGAAGGCCGCATGGCTGACGTGACCGAGGCGCGGCTGGTGCAGATGATGGTGGGCCGCGCGGTCGATCAGATCTATCCCAAACGCCCGGCCACGATTGGCGAGCCGGTGCTGACCGTATCGGGCTACAGCCACCCGACCGAATTCGAGGATATCGGCTTTACCCTGCACCGAGGCGAGATTCTGGGCTTCTACGGCCTTGTGGGCGCCGGGCGTTCCGAGGTGATGCAGGCGCTTTTCGGCATCACGAAGCCATCAAAAGGCGCCTGCCGCATTGAGGGCAGCGTGCGGGTCATCCGCTCCACCGCCGAGGCGGTCGATGCAGGCATCGTCTATGTGCCCGAGGATCGCGGCAAGCAGGGTGCGGTCAAGGGCCTGCCCATCTTCCAGAACGTCACCCTGCCCTCACTGGGACGCACCAGCCGCGCAGGCTTTCTGCAGCTGGCCGAAGAATTCGCGCTGGCTCGCGAATACACCCGGCGGCTCGACCTCAGGGCTGCAAGCCTCGATCAGGACGTGGCGCTTCTGTCGGGCGGCAACCAGCAAAAGGTGGTGATCGCCAAATGGCTGGCCACGCGCCCCCGCGTCATCATTCTGGACGAGCCAACCAAGGGCATCGACATCGGATCGAAAGCGGCCGTGCATGACTTCATGTCCGAACTTGCCGCGCAGGGCCTTGCCGTCATCATGGTCAGCTCGGAAATTCCCGAGGTTCTGGGCATGTCGGACCGCGTCATCGTCATGCGTGAAGGCCGGATCGCCGCCGAGTTCACCGGTGATGCAATGACGCCGGAAAACCTTGTGCGCGCAGCCGTCGGCATCGAGGAGGCCGCCTGAGATGATGACCACCTTCCTGAAATCGCGCGAGGCCATTCTGGCGCTGGCCATCCTTGCGCTGCTGGCGGTGATCGCCTTCCGCTTTCCGGGCTTTGTTGCCCCGGCCAATCTGGCGAATGTGCTGACCGACACCTCGCCACTGATCATTCTGGCGCTTGGCCAGATGGCGGTGATCCTGACCAAGTGCATCGACCTGTCGGTCGCAGCGAACCTCGCGCTTTGCGGGATGATCGCCGCGATCCTGAACGGGATCGGCGTGCCGCTGCCCCTGATCCTGATTGCGGTGGTCGCTCTTGGGGCGGGCCTTGGCGCGGTGAACGGGCTTCTGGTGTGGAAGCTCAACATCCCCTCGATCGTGGTCACGCTGGGCACAATGACGATCTATCGCGGCATCATCTTCGTTCTGACCGATGGCAAATGGATCAACGCGCATCAGATGAGCGAGGGATTCAAGGCCTTTCCGCGCGCCGTGATCCTTGGCCTGCCGGTCATGGCCTGGATCGCGGTCGGCGTGGTTCTGGGCTTTGCGCTCTTTGTAAACCGCACGGCGCCGGGCCGCGCGCTGTTTGCCGTGGGGGGCAACCCCCATGCGGCGGTCTATACCGGGATTTCGGTGGGCCGGACGCAGTTCATGGCCTTTGTCCTTTCAGGCGCCTTGGCAGGGCTGACCGGCTATCTGTGGGTTGCGCGCTATGCCGTGGCCTATGTCGATATCGCAGGCGGGTTCGAGCTTGATGTCGTGGCGGCCTGCGTGATCGGGGGCATCGCCATCGCAGGCGGCGCGGGCTCGGTCGCGGGGGCCGTCATGGGGGCGCTCTTCCTTGGCATCGTCAAGAACGCGCTTCCGGTCGTGGGCATCTCTCCCTTCTGGCAGATGGCCATTTCGGGCTCGGCCATCCTGATCGCCATTGCGTTCAACGCCCGTGGCCAGGGGCCGAAGGGCCGCATCATCCTGAAACAAGCGGAGCACCGGGCATGACCGCCACGACCGAAGACCAAGCGGGCCAGGACCAAGCGGGTAAAACCGGCGCGGGACGCCATATCCCTGACCGTCTGACCTCTCCTGCCGCCCGCGCGCTGAAAAGCTGGGAGATGTTGCTCTTTGTCGTGGCAGTCGCGATCTTCATCGCCAACTCCATCGCCTCTCCCTACTTCCTCGATCCGTGGAATCTGTCGGACGCCAGCTTCAACTTTACCGAGAAAGCGATGATCGCCTTTGCCATGGCGATGCTGATCATCGCGGGTGAGATCGATCTGTCGGTGGCCTCTATCATCGCGCTCGCCTCCACCGTGATGGGCCTTGCCATGACAGCGGGCGCCCCGGTCTGGATGCTGGTGGTGCTGGGACTTGGCACGGGGCTCGTCTGCGGCGCGATCAATGGCGCGCTGGTTGCCGGGCTGGGCCTGCCCTCGATCGTCGTGACCATCGGAACCATGAGCCTCTTTCGTGGGATCAGCTATATCGTTCTGGGCGACGGGGCCTACACTGGCTACCCCGAGGCCTTCGGCTGGTTCGGGCAGGGCTATGTCTGGTGGGTGTTCAGCGTCGAGCTGGCGCTGTTTGTCATCGCGGCCATCGTCTTCGGCATCCTGCTGCATCGCACCAACTTTGGCCGCATGGTCTATGTCATCGGCAATAACGCGACCGCCGCGCGTTTTTCGGGCGTCCGGGTGGAGCGGATCCGCTTCATCCTGTTCCTGCTGACCGGGCTGATGAGCGGCATCGCGGCGGTCTGCCTCACCTCGCGCCTCGGATCGACCCGGCCCTCCATCGCCACAGGGTTCGAGCTTGAGGTCGTGACGATGGTCGTTCTGGGCGGTGTGAACATCCTTGGTGGATCGGGATCGATCCCCGGCGTCGTCATCGCGGCGCTGGTCATGGGACTCGTCACCTTTGGCTTGGGGCTTCTGAACGTGCCGGGGATCGTCATGTCGATTATCGTGGGTGCCCTGCTGATCGGGGTGATCGCCCTGCCCCGGCTATGGGCGATGTGGAGGAAATGATGGAGAAGTACGCCTTCCGCATGACGCTGAAACCCGGCATGGCCGAGGAATACCGCCGCCGCCATGATGCGATCTGGCCCGAACTGGTCGCGCTGCTGCACGAGGCCGGGGTGCGTGACTATTCGATCCATCTGGACCCTGAAACCAACGCGCTGTTCGGCGTGCTCTGGCGGCCAGAGGATCATGGCATGGCCGATCTGCCGACCCATCCGGTCATGCAGAAATGGTGGGCGCATATGGCCGATATCATGGCGACACACCCTGACAACGAACCCGTCGCCGTGCCGCTGGTTCCGATGTTCCATCTGCCATGAAGCACGTCGCCGTCATCGATATCGGCAAGACCAATGCCAAACTGGCACTGGTCGAGGATGGCTCGCTGCAGGAAATCGCGGTCGTCACGCGGCCGAACACCGTGCTGGCGGGGCCGCCCTATCCGCATTTCGACCTTGAAGGGCATTGGGATTTCCTGATCCGCAATCTGGCTGCGTTTCATGCCCAGCATGGCGTGGATGCGATCTCGGTCACCACCCACGGTGCCTCAGCAGTGCTGCTGGATGCAAAAGGTGCGCTTGCCACTCCGATGCTCGACTACGAACACGGCGGCCCGGACGATCTGGCCCAGGACTACGATGCCCTCCGGCCCGCCTTTGCCCAGACAGGTTCGGCCCGCCTGCCACACGGTCTCAACCTTGGCGCTCAATTGCATTGGCTGCTTGAAACCCAGGCAGGACTGAGCGATCGCCTCGCCCATGTTCTGACCTATCCCCAGTACTGGGGCTGGCGGCTGACCGGGCAGATGGCCTGCGATGTCTGTTCGCTGGGCTGCCACACCGATCTGTGGGACCCATGGCGTGCGCAGTTTTCGGATCTGGCTGACCGGCTCGGCATCGCCGGAAAGATTGCGCCACCGCAACGCCCTGACGCGGTGTTAGGCCATCTTTTACCCGATCTCGCTGCGGCCACAGGCCTGTCGCCCGATACGCCAGTAACGGTCGGTATCCACGATTCCAATGCCTCGCTCTATCCACATGTTCTGGGGCGCGACGGGGCGTTCTCGGTTGTCTCGACCGGGACATGGGTGGTCGCAATGGCGGTCGGGGGCGAAACCCCGGCGCTGGACCCCACCCGCGACGTGCTGGTCAATGTGAATGCACTCGGGGCGCCCGTGCCATCGGCCCGCTTCATGGGCGGGCGCGAGTTCGAGGTGATCAGGGCCGGATCGACCGTGCAACCCGACGACAGCGACCGCCACATGGTGCTGGACCGCGACATCGCCCTTCTGCCGACTGTAGAGCCCGGATCAGGCCCGTTTCCCACCCACCAGATGCGCTGGACTGCAGAACCCGGGACTGACGGCGCGCGATTGGTGGCTCTGTCCTGGTATCTGGCCCTGATGACGCATACCTGCCTTGGCCTGATCGGCGCACGCGGTCCGGTGATCGTCGAGGGCCCCTTTGCCCGGAACCTCGACTACCTTGACATGCTGTCGAGCCTGTGGCCGGAAGGGATAGAGATCGCAACCTCGGCCACAGGGACCTCGGTTGGCGCAGCACTTCTCAGCCTCGGGGCCGTTACTGCGCCCGCAACCCGTGCTGTCCGACGCCCCGACACGGCACAAGTCCTGACAGCCTATGCCAAACGCTGGCAGCAGAGAACCTGAAAGACCGCCATGCGCCTGACAGATTGCCACAACTTTCACGACTTCCGCCGTCTGGCGCAGCGCCGCCTGCCCGGCCCGATCTTCAACTATATCGACGGCGGCGCCGACGACGAGGTGACGCTGCGCCGGAACACCGCAGCCTTCGAGGCCGTGGACCTGATCCCGAATGTGCTGCGGGGCGTCAGTGACGTGGACCTTTCGGTGACCGTCATGGGGCAGAAGCTGGCATTGCCGGTCTACCTTTCTCCTACCGCATTGCAGCGGCTGTTCCATCATCAGGGCGAACGCGCAACCGCCGCCGCGGCCGAACGGTTTGGCACGATGTTCGGGGTGTCATCGCTGGGCACCGTCTCGATGGAAGAACTGGCGCAGAAGCACCGCACCCCGCAGGTCTATCAGTTCTACTTCCACAAGGATCGCGGGCTGAACCGCGCCATGATGCAGAAGGCCAAGAACAGTGGCATCAAGGTGATGATGCTGACCGTCGACAGCATCACCGGCGGCAATCGCGAACGCGATCTGCGAACCGGATTTTCCATTCCCTTCCGGCTGACATTGGGCGGGATGATGCAGTTCGCCATGAAGCCCATGTGGGGCATCAACTACGTCACGCACGAGAAGTTCAGCCTGCCGCAGCTCGATGCCCATATCGACATGAAGGGCGACAGCCTGACCATCGGGCGCTACTTCACCGAGATGCTGGACCCGGCGATGAGCTGGGACGACGTGGCGCAGATGGTTGCCGAATGGGGCGGCCAGTTCTGTTTGAAGGGCGTGATCAGCGCCGATGATGCACGGCGTGCAGCCGACATCGGCTGTACCGGGATCGTGCTCTCAAACCACGGGGGTCGCCAGCTTGACGGGTCGCGCACCGGGTTCGAGGCTCTGGATGAGGTCGTTCAGGCCGTGGGCGACCGGATCGACATCATGATCGACGGGGGCATCCAGCGGGGCACCCATGTTCTCAAGGCGCTGTCGCTGGGCGCAAAGGCTGTCGGTCTGGGGCGGTTCTACCTGTTCCCGCTGGCTGCGGCCGGGCAGGCCGGGGTCGAACGCGCGCTGGCCTTGATGCAGGCCGAGCTTCAGCGTGACATGCGGTTGATGGGCGCACGCTCGGTCGCCGATCTGGGTCGGGCCAATCTGCGCCTGCGATAAGCTGCGTTCAACCGGTGTAACCGCGCACCAGTGCGGCAGTGACCAGCGCCCAGCCATCGGCCACCACGAAGAACGCGAGCTTCACCGGCAATGAGACGATTGCCGGTGGCACCATCATCATGCCCATCGACATGAGGATCGCCGAAACCACCATGTCGATCACCAGAAATGGCAGGTAGATCAGAAAGCCCACCTCAAAGGCGCGCTGGATCTCGGACAGCATGAAGGAGGGCACGAGGAGCGACAGGGGGGCGTCAACCGCTGCGCCCTCAAATCCGGGGCGGAGGTCCAGAAGGGCTGCAAAGGTATCGGGATCGAGCCGGGCCGCGAGAAAGACGCGGACGGGCTGCATCGCGAGTGGAAACGCCTGCTGCAACTCCATCTCGCCACGGCTGAACGGGCCGATCCCGGCCTGCCAGGCCTCTTGCAGCACCGGGTCCATGACAAACCAGGTCAGGAACATCGACAGACTGACGATCAGCATGTTGGGCGGCGCCTGCTGCAACCCGATGGCCTGACGCAGGATCGACAACACGGTCACGATGAAGGGAAAGCAGGTCACCATCACCGCGATGCCGGGCACGAGGCTCAGCACCGTGATCAGCCCGATCAACTGGACGGAACGCAGAGACAGCTCACTGTTGCCCGCGATCAGATCTGCCGGTCCTCCCTGCGCCCAAGCCGGCACAGCCACGGCCAGCAGCACCGCGCCCAGCAGAAGCTGCCGCATCAGAACTCTCCCCGGATCGGGGCAACTTCCAGCAAGCGCACGGCCAACTGTCCGGCGGGCTCTCCCTCAAGCTCCTGCAACTCGCCACGGGCAATCAGGCGGTCTCCGACATAAATCTCGACCGGGTCCTCGATCCGACGGTCGAGCGCCAGAACAGTGTCCTTTTGCAGCCGCATCAGATCACGCACCAGCGGCCGGGCCTTTCCGACAGAGATCGTGATTTCGATCGGCACAAGCGCGAAGGGGTGGGTTTCGGTCAGGTCGTCCATTGCCTGCTCCTGTTCGGGGAATTGAGACATGTCGCTATCGTCGACAGCAGCGCCTCGACCGCGCGCGGCATGTCGATCTCCAGCTCCTGATCCTCAAGCCGGATCAGCACTTGGCCGGCTGCCAGACTTGGCTCAAGCTCCAGCGTGATCACCTCGCCACGATCCTCGATCAGCGAGGCGACCGCCGGCTGGTCTTGCGGAGAGATGCGCAGGATGATCCGGCTATTGCCCATGCCCTCGGTCAGCGCGCCCAATTCGTCGGAAAGAACCGCCCCAAGGCTTTCCCGCGCAAGGCGCGGCAATAAGAGATGGCACAGTTCCAGCACAGCAGGCCCAAGCCCAGCAAGCACCTGTGCCCGAGCGGTTTCCAGCGTCAGGTCAAGAGCCGCGAGGTTCCGCGCCAGATCCGCTCGGATGGTTGTCTGCTCGTCGCCCAGCGTGCGGGCGGCATCCTCCCATCCGGCGGTATAGCCTTGTTCATAGGCGGCGAGCCGGCCCTGTTCTGCCGCATCTCCCTCGGCCTCGGCCTCCTCGATCGGGGCTGCTGCGGGGTCTACAAACTCTTCCAGGTTCAGAAGCGGCTTCATGCTGTCTCCTCACCCCGATCCAGCCAGCCGCGCAGAATCTCCAGCGACTCGGCCTGACGCTGGTCGATCATCCGGCGCAGGCGTTCGACCGGATCGTTGGGCAGCTCGGTCGCCTCGACATCGACAAGGCCGCTGCGCGTGCCATCGGCCGCATCCTCGATCTCACCCGTGACGACACGCGGGGCGACGGGGTTATCTTCCCAGCCAGCCCGACCTGAGCCTGCAATCGCCAATGGATCTGCCGCCGGCAGGACAGGCCTTGCGCGCGACATCAGTGCCGGACGCACCACAAAGGCCGCAAGCGCGATGGCCACAGCCGCAGCAAGCGCCATCTTGACGAGACCTGCGATATCCACTGCGCCAGCCGGGGCGACCGCCTCTGCGCCGGTTCCGAGGGACGGCACCGGCGAGAACGTCATGGATTTCAGCGTCAGCACATCGCCACGCGCCTCATCATATCCCACCGCCGATGCGACAAGCTGGCGAAGGTCATCCAGTTCCTCTGGCGTTCGCGGGGACGCGCCAGAGCCCTCTGCGGGCGGATTGTCGACCAGAACGGCTACGGTCATGCGGCGGATCGCGCCGGGCTCGCGCAGAAGCTCCCGGTGAACCTCGGACACTTCGAAGTTGACGCGTTCCCTGGTCTCGCTCGACCGGCTTTCAGTGCCCTGCCCGTTCTGCGCATCGCCATCGGGCAGGTTTGAGGCGACGGTGACATCAGCCGGTGCATCCGTCGACTGATCCGACTTTTCTTGCGAGTCGGTCGAGATTGCAACGCGGCCCTCAGGGTCTATGCGACGCTCGGAAATCTGCTCGCGGTCGGACACCAGATCGAGGCTGACCTCCACGACCGCGCGCCCATCGCCGACACGCGCGAAGAGCAGCCGCTCGGCCTTTTCCTTCAGCGCTTTGGCCCGATCCTGGGCGTCCTGCGGCAACGGACTGTCCTTGCCCTGGTCCGAGACAATCCCCGCGACCGGGTCGATTACGGTGACATCGCTGGCCGTCATACCGCCGACCGAGGCTGCGACCAGATGCTGGATCGCTTTGGCCTGCGACGAACCGATGGTCCCTGACGCCTGCGCAACCGTGATCGATGCGGTCGGCCGCCGGTCCCGCTGAAACGGGCCGTCCGGCGCTGCGGCGATATGAACGCGCGCCGAGCTGACCCCCGGCATCGCGAGAATGGTGCGCGCCAGCTCTCCCTCTTTCGCACGCAAGAGCGCCGCATCGAACATCTGGGAGGTGGTGCCAAACCCCGACATCGAATCGAGCAATTCATAGCCCTGTGGACCAGTTGCTGGCAGCCCTGCGGCCGCAAGATCGAGACGCAATCTGTCGCGCAGGGCGCGATCCACGAGGATCGATTCGCCCTGCACCTGATAGGGCACACCCCGTTGCTCCAGCGCGGCTACGACCTCTCCGGCCACGCGTGGATCGAGCCCGGCATACAGCAGGGCTGTCTCGCTCGCCCCGCCCATGCGGCCCAGCATCAGAACCGCGACGGCCATCGCCACCAGCGCCCCGACAAGTGCACCGCGGCGCGCATTGCTAAGACCCGACCAAATCGCGCTGATATTCCTCAAGGCACGTCTCCGACATCGACGGCTTCTGCCGCATCCGCCTTCTTGATCAGGGATGCAGCTTAAGAATCGGTTAGTGTCCAAACGCTATTCGTGGGCCATCCGGACGATGGAGAGCCACATGGCCGACGACGCGACCCAGCAACCGCCTACCGCATCGAAACGCGGAGCAAAGGTATTGAGCGCACTGGCGATTCTTGCCGCCTTGGGGGCTGGCACTGCCGGATTTGCCGTGGCGTGGTTCGAGCGAATCCCCTTTTCAGGGCATTCCGATCATGCGGCAAGCGCGTCCGCGCATCAGCCGCTGCCGGACATTGCCTTCGTCCCGATCGATGCGATCACGATCCCGCTGGGCGAGGCCGGGGGGCATCAGATGCTGCGTCTTGGTGCGCAGCTGGAGGTCGCGCCCGCGCAGGCCACAAACGTCGCCCATCTGATGCCGCGCATACTTGATGTGATCAACACCTACCTGCGCGCCGTTGACGTGGCCGAGCTTGAGGATCGCGCGGCACTGGTTCGCATAAGGGCGCACCTGCTGCGGCGCATCAAGATCGTGACCGGCGATGATGGCGTGCACGATCTGCTGATCACCGAATTCCTGCTGAACTGAACGGGGGCCGAATGGGACTTCTTGCAGACATCCTGCTTGTCGCGGGCACTTTGGCCGTCGCGGCCTATTGTTATGTGCTTTCAGCGCGGTTGCGAAAGTTCGCCACGCTGGAATCGGGCATGGGCAGCGCAGTTGCCCTACTGTCCGCGCAGGTCGATGACATGACGAGGGCGCTTGATCGCGCGCGCGGCTCGGCGCAGGCCTCGGCCACGGGGCTTGAAGCATTGACGGCGCGTGCCGAAATGGCCGCCGCGCGAATGGAGGTGTTGCTGGCTTCCATGCACGACCTCCCCTCACCCGACCGCGCCACGGACAGCCGACCGTTGCGATTTATCCGACGCAAGACCTCCCGGGCAGTCGAGGAGGACGCATTATGAACGCTACGAGGATGCTTCAGCGCAGCCTGATGTGGGGAATCGGCGCCTGTCTGGTCACCAGCGCAGCCCTTCGGATTGGTGCCCATGCAGATGCGGCGGTGGCCGCCACCGAAAAGCCCACAGCTGCCATAGCCCCCCTGACCTGCCCCGAGCCGCCGGCCGAGATCGCCAAGGCCCTGCTTCAACGTGAGGCAACCTTGCGCACGCGCGAGGCCGAGTTGACCGCCGAGGCGACCCGACTCGACGCCCTGCGGAAAGAGGTGGAGGCGCAGGTAGCGACGATGCGATCGGCCGAGGATGAGTTGCGCAAGACGATATCGCTCGCCGAGGGCGCGGCAGAGCGGGATGTGCAGCAACTGACCGAGATTTATCAGGCCATGAAGCCAAAGGAAGCAGCGGCGCTGTTCAATGGGATGGATCCGCAGTTCGTCGCCGGTTTTCTTGGGCGGATGCGGCCAGCCGAGGCGGCGGGCATCATGGCCGGGATGGATCCCGGCGCGGCATACGCCATCAGCGCCCTTCTGGCCGGACGCAATACCGATGTGCCCCGGCAGTAACCGACCATCAAGCCGAATCAGTCAGTCATGGTTTGAGCAACAGACAGGAGCGCCCCATGTTCGGCATCGTCGGGATCGTCATCATCTTTGTCATGGTGTTCGGCGGCTACACGCTGGCCGGTGGCAAGATGGGGATCATCCTGAAATCTCTGCCCTTCGAGATGATCATGATCGCCGGCGCCGCCACGGGGACGTTCCTGTTGTCGAATGACATGAGCTCGGTCAGGCACACGCTGAAGGACATCGCAAAGGTGTTCAAGGGACCGAAGTGGCTGCCAGAGGACTACCGAAATCTGCTGTGCCTGCTGTTCGAACTGATCCGGCTGTCGCGCAGCAATCCGGTCGCACTCGAGGAACATGTCGAGGCACCCGCAAACTCAGGCATCTTCGGGCAATACCCCAAGATCCAGGCCGATCATGAGGTTGTGGACCTGATCTGCGACACCTTCCGCGCGTCATCAATGAACTACAACGACCCACATCAGGTTGAGGAACTTCTCGCCCACCGGATGGAGTCCACGCGCCATGCTGCGCTCCATTCGAGCCATGCGCTCCAGACGGTCGCAGACGCGCTACCCGCGCTTGGGATTGTCGCGGCGGTTCTGGGGGTGATCAAGACCATGGGTTCCATCGACCAGCCGCCTGAAATCCTTGGGAAAATGATCGGCGGTGCGCTGGTCGGCACATTTCTGGGCGTGTTTCTGGCCTATGGGCTGATCGGACCTTTCGCGACGCGGCTGAAGGCGGTTGTCGAGCAAGACGGATACTTCCTGCAGCTTATCCAGGAGGTTCTGGTTGCAAATCTGCATAGCCACCCGGCACATATCTGCATCGAAGTAGGGCGGCAAACGACCCCTTCGACCTTGCGTCCAACCTTCAATGACATTGAAGCCGCGCTGAAATCAATCAAGCAGGCGGCGGCATGAAACGCGGTGTCGCGTCGCTTGCATGTTCGATCGCTCTTCTCGCCCTGCCCGCCTCGGCGCAGCAGGCCCGGGTTCGCACGGGCGAGCACCGCGACTTCACCCGGCTGGTGGTCATGCTGCCAGCGCCTGCCGACTGGTCGCTGCGGCAGACCGCGACGGGCTACGATCTGACCGTGGATGAAGGCAAACTCCAATTCGACCTGACCGAAGCTTTCGCACGGATCGATCAAACCCGTATTCGCAAGCTCGGTGCCGAGCCGGGGGTCTTGCGGATCAATGAGGGCGATCCTTGTGAATGTCGGGCAGAGGCATTCGAGTTCCGCCCCGGCATTGTCGTTGTCGATTTTCGGGACGGCAAACCCGAGGCGCCCCCCGAAATCCCGATTTTTCCGACGGTCGCTCTGACAGACAAGACCCTGCCTGCAATCACCGAACCAGGCGCGGGTCCAATGATGCCGGATGTGTCACGCAATGACATGGTTTTGCAGTTCGCGCGATCGATCGCCACCGAGCGCAATCTCAGCCTCGGCGACACCACGGGAGAGGTTGCAGCCGCCGGTGCAGGCGCCTTGCCGGAGGCTGATCCATGCAGGATTGGTGCCGACCTCGACATCGCCAGTTGGGCGCCACTTGACGGCGATCTTGCATCTGGGATCGCATCGGCACGTTCGGAGGTGATGGATGCCCGCGACGCTCTGGACACCGAAGCCGCGATGACCCTTGCGCAGCGCTATATTGCCGCTGGCTTTGGGGCCGAGGCGCTGCAGATCCTCGGCCTTGTCGGTGAAGACGATATCGGGCCGGCGATGCTGGGCGCCGTGGCGCGCCTGATCGATGCTCCGGGAATCGCTGAACCGCGATTGAACGGGCTGGAAACCTGCCGCTCGCCTGCCGCCCTTTGGGCAGTTCTGGCACGCGATCACCTGCGCCCCGCAGAGCCTGTTGCCGCGGCTGACATCGTCATTGCCTTTCTCCAGTTGCCCCCGAACCTCAAGATGGGGATCTTCCCGGACCTTGTAAGCCGCCTCTCCGAGGCAGGATACGAGGCCGAGATCACGCGCCTGCACAACGATATGGATCGATTGCTGGCGGCTGAAGAGGCTGACGCGCGCTATCGAAATGCGGCAGATCTGCTTGCACCGCCCGCCAGTTTGCGCACCCCACGTGAGGCCGCAGCCCGTGCAAAGGATACCCTCGACAGGCTGGCGGCCGGTCAGGAGGTGTCAGCAGGCACAGTAGATGACCTTGACGCCCTTTTGCATCAGACCCGAAGACCCGAGGACAGAGAGGCGCTATTGCGAGCGCTCGCACTTGCCAGGGCCAATGCCGGGCAGTTTGAAGCGGCGCTCAAGCTTTCTGAAAGCACGCCGGGGGTGCAGGCCGAGGTGATCGGAGTACTGGCACATAAAGGCTCGGATAACGACTTGCTTTTGCATGTGGGCCGATCTGCTGCCGCAGAGATACAAGACGTGGAAACCAGCACCCAACTCGCAAAGCGGTTCCGCGCGCTCGGCTTTGGGGATGAGGCGCGCTTCTGGGAAGAGCGGGCAGGGCATGGTCCGCTTACGCCGGGCACACGTTTGGCCGATTTGGCAGACGAGTATCCTGTCGTGCAATTACAAGGGCCTTCGGATGCCCCTGCCCCTGTACCGCCCCGCGACGGCGCAGCAACCACGCTTCCACCGCAGGTGCCACTTGGCCTATCGGCGGCAAAGCGACTGGTTGAGGAAAGTGAACGGATCACAGCGGATGCGGGTCGAAGACCGCAACCGTGACCCACAATTCGCCGTGACACAGCAAGATCCGCACAATCTTGCATTTCACGTGTAACACTTGCGCTGTTCCGGCGAATGGACAGCTACGATGACAACGCGTGAAGACGAATGGGCGGCGCTGCTGAGGGCCGCGATTGCAGGGGATGGGCGTGCCTATGCCCGGTTCCTGCATGCCGTCAGCCCCGTCCTGCGCGGAATCGTCCGGGCGCGAGGGTCATCGCTGCCGCCTGACCACCATGAGGATATCGTGCAAGAGGTGCTGATCGCGATCCACGCCAAACGTCAGACCTGGGATAGTGCCGCGCCGTTGCTGCCCTGGCTCTATGCCATCACGCGCTACAAGATCGTCGACGCCTTTCGCCGTCGCGGTAACCGCGTTCATTTGCCGATCGAGGACTTCGCCGAGTCACTGGAGACTGCCATCGATGATCCCACAGTGGCACATGATAGCGAATACCTGCTCGGCCAGCTCGATCCGCGATCGGCCGGGATCGTCCGCGCCATCAGTCTTGAGGGCGAAACCGCAGGCGCAGTCGGGAAGCGGCTTGGAATAAGCGAGGGCGCTGTGCGCGTGGCGCTGCACCGTGCGATGAAACGCATGGCCGTGCATGTCCGGAGAGACGAGAGATGAAGACACATGAATTGATTGACCGGCTGTCAGCCGAGACCGCCTTGCCCGCCCTTCACCCGCGCAGCATCGGGCTGCAGATCGTGACGGTGGTCGGGGTCGTGTCGGCACTGTTCCTGCTGATTGCCGGGCCGCGCGATGAACTGATGCAGGCGATGTCGAAACCCGTGGTTCTGACAAAGACGGTCCTGCCTGCGGTTCTTTGCCTTGTCGCCCTTGCCCTCGCGTTGCGCCTGACGCGGCCCGAGCGCGATGCGCGCGTGTTGCCCCTGCTCTTGCCGCTTGGCGCCGCCACGGGGCTTTGGATTTGGTCCTATGCCTCTCAGCCGCCAGCCCAGCGTTTTGCCGACGTATCGGTCCCGGCACTTGCCGAATGCATGGGGTTGATCCTGCTGCTTTCCGCCCTGCCTGCGGCGCTGGCTCTGCGCTGGCTTTCCAGAGGGGCTACGACCTCGCCACGCATCAGTGGCGCCTTGGTGGGTCTGGCGGTTGCTGCGGGTGTGGCCACAGGCTATTCGCTCTTTTGCGTGCAGGACAATCCTCTGTTCTTCGTGACCTGGTACGGCGCCGCGATTGTGATTGTTGCGGGGCTCTGCGCACTGGCTGGCGGGCGTGTTCTGCGCTGGTAGGCGCTCTCAATCCACGCGCACAGCCAGACGCCCCCGCAGGCCGGGAAGCTCGCGCGCTGCGTGTGAAAGGCTGGGCAAAAGTGGGAAAAGGCAGGCCTGGATCGCATGATAGATATCAGGCTTTCCGGTGAACTGGCTATCGTCGGGGCGATCGTCCTCGTCGATCTCGGGAATCCAGCCGCCATGCGTCTTGTCGATGAACAGCCGGTCCACCGTCGCCCAGAAGAGGCTATAGTCGTCGGAAGCGCCAAGTCCAGCCTTCAGCAGTGCGGCGGCGGCCCCGATCGCCTCGGTCAGCGGCCACCAGTATCGGCTGCGCCGCATCGGGGCGCCATCCGCGCCGACCGTGTAGAAGATACCCCCTCGGGCGTGGTCCCAGCCATCGGCCAGAGCGCGCTGATAGAGGTGCACCGCCCAATCCCGCAGATCATCATTGCGGCACCCGTCGAGATCCCAGGCTTGCAGCATCAATCGCGCAAACTCGAAGGAATGGCCCGGTGTCGTGCCCGCGGGGCGAAACATCGGATTACCCTCGTATCCCGCATCGACGGACCAGTCTTCGGTAAAATGCTCGGGCAGGCGCCAGTTCTGCGCCGCCCCCACCTTGCCGATGAAGAAATTGAAGATCCCGATCGCGCGGTCCAGAAACATCCGCTCGCCCGTAGCCTCGAAGGCGGCGAGTAGCGCCTCGGCCATATGCATGTTCGCGTTCATCCCGCGGTAGGCCGAGATCTTCTGCCAGTCGCGGGCGAATTCCTCACGCATGCGGCCAGCCGCGTGATCCCAGAAGCGCGCGTCGATCACCTCGCAGATATCATCATGCAGTGCGGCTGCATCCGGATGCCCTGCCATGCGCGCGCTGGAGGCCGCCAGCAGGACGAAGGCGTGACCATAGGCCAGCTTGGCGCCATCGGCGACCGTGCCATCGGGCGCAAAGGACCAGACATAGCCGCCATGGTCACTGTCGCGATGCAACTGGCGGAGCGCGGTCATGCCATGATCGATCATGCGATCCGCACCGGCCAACCCGGCCAGATGCCCAAGCGCGTAGGAATGGACCATGCGCGTCGTCGCGTGCAGTTCCTTCACCGCTCCGGAAAGGATGCTTCCGTCCATGGCCTGCGCGTGAAATCCGCCAGCCGGATCAAGGCTGCGGCCAAAGAAGGCGAACTGCCGGGCTGCGTCATTCAGGAGATAGGCGTCATGTGCGGCGGTGCCCCACCAGGGCAGGGCTGCATCAGGGGCGGCGGGCGCTGGCATGGGGTCTCCTCGGGTATGTCGTTTGAAATGGGTATCGGCTGGGACCCGCCCTGTCGAGCGGTCTGCGCCTTACGCCGACAGCAGCCCAGACATGATCTGCCGGGAAAGTCCCGCGTCTCCTGCCTCGATGGCAGCGACAAGGCGGGAATAGCCATCGGCACGGGTGCCTGCCAGACCCTCGGCCGGGGGCTGCAACGCGGGGCCGAGCTGACGCAGAACGATTGACGCCACACCGAATTCTGAAAGAGCCGTCGCCGCCCGCAGAAACGGATTGCCCGACGCCTCGGCCACCACGCGATGGATCTCGAACTCGGCCAACGCGAAGGGCTCGGGCTGCATCGACATGAGGCCACGCTGCTTGAGCCAGTAATGCAGAAGCCGCATATGCTCGGCCTCACGGTTGCGGGCAGCCCCCTCGGCGGCCTCCAGCTCCAATGCCAGGCGCACAGTATGGAAGTGCTGCAAAAGCGCAGGCGAAGGCCCGCTCTCCAGCAGCCAGGACAGAACCTGCCGGTCGAACAGGTTCCACCGTGGCTGTGGCAGGACACGCGTTCCGACCTTGGCGCGCGCCTCGACCAACCCCTTGGCCTCAAGCGTCTTCAGCGCCTCGCGCAGCACAGTGCGCGAGACGCCGAAGCGGTCCATCATCTCGGCATCACCCGGCAGGATCGATCCAACCGGCATCCGCCCTGACACGATGGCAAGCCCGACCTCGTTGATGACGAAGGAGTGGTAGTTTCTGGCCGGCTGGCGCCCGGTGAGCGCGCGGATCAGGCTCCCGGGTTCGCTCATGTCATGTCTTCCAAGCAAGCTTCCGTCGGCGGGGCGTCGCGGTGAATACCAGCCGCTGCAGCAGGATGAACATAAACAAAAGCCCGCCGATGACAATCTTGGTCCACCAGCTGGACAAGGTTCCGTCAAAGACGATGTAGGTCTGCACCAGCCCTTGCAGCATGACCCCGATGAAGGTGCCCGCTACAAGCCCGTATCCGCCGGTCAGAAGGGTGCCGCCAATGACAACGGCGGCAATCGCGTCAAGTTCGACCCCCAGTGCCGAAAGCGAGTAGCCCGCCGAGGTGTAGAGAGAGAACACCACCCCGGCGAGCCCTGCCAGCGTCGACGACAGCATGTAGATCAGCACTGTCGTCCGCGCCACCGGAACACCCATCAGCGCCGCCGAACTTTCCGACCCGCCCAAGGCATAGACATTGGAGCCAAACCGCGTGCGATGCGCCAGAAGTATGCCAACCGCAAAGACCGCCAGCATGATCATACCGATCACCGTCAGTCGCCCACCGCCCGGCAGAAGGATGTAGGATTTGGATATCGCGGTGTAGAACTCATGCTTGATGCCAATGCTGTCCGGCGACAGGACCGAGGCCGCGCCACGCGCAAGGAACATCCCCGCCAGCGTCACGATGAAGCTTGGAACCTGCAGATAGTGGATAGCAGCCCCCATGGCGGCGCCAAAGGCTGCCGCAACGATCAGGGCAATCCCAAAGGCAGCCAGCGGATGCAGGCCCACCCACATCACCAGAGCCGCGATCAACACCGTGGTAAAGCCGATCACCGCGCCCACCGACAGATCGATCCCGCCCGACAGGATCACGAAGGTCATCCCCACGGCGGCGATGCCGAGAAAGGCATTGTCGGTCAGAAAGTTGCCCAGGACACGTGTGGACAGCATGCCCGGAAACTGGGCGACGGCAAGAATATAGGCCAGCACAAAGATGGTGGCCGTGGCCAGAAGCGGTCTCAGGCTGCGGTTCATGCCCGGCCCCCCTTGATGCGGCGCTTCTGCAGGATGCTGGCGGCCATGGGTGATTGCAGAACGAGGATGACGATGATGACCCCCGATTTGACGACAAGGTTGAATTCGGGCGAGAAGCCGGAAATCAGGATGCCGGTATTCATCGCCTGGATGATCATGGCACCCACGACCGACATCGGGATCGAGAAGCGCCCGCCCAGAAGCGATGTGCCGCCGATGACTACGGCAAGGATTGCGTCAAGCTCCAGCCAGAGGCCTGCGTTGTTCGCGTCAGCCCCCCGGATGTCGCCCGTCACGATCAGGCCGGCGATGGCCGCGCAGAGCCCGGCAAAGGCATAGACGAGCAGAAGCAACGCCGAGGCGCGGATCCCCGCAAATCGCGCGGCTGATCGGTTGACGCCGACCGCCTCGATCAGAAGCCCCAGCGCCGTACGCCGCACCAGAAGCGTGGCGCACAGCATCAGGGACAAGGCGATGACAACGGGCGTCGGCAAACCCAGCACCGAACCGGTACCGATGAAGATCAGCAGCGGGTCCGAGAAGGTGACGATCGAACCCTCCGTCACCAATTGCGCAAGCCCGCGCCCGGCGACCATCAGGACCAGCGTGGCAATGATCGGCTGGATTTGCAGGACCGTGACCAGAACCCCGTTCCACAGCCCGCAGACCAGCCCCACCGCCAGCGCGGCCAGAACGGCAAGACCGGCGGGCCAGCCCGCGACCACCATCGAGGCGGCGACGGCCCCTGCTATCGCCATAACCGCACCGACCGACAGATCGACGCCCTTGGTCGCGATCACGGCCGTCATGCCGATGGCGAGGATGGCGACCGGCGCCCCACGGTTCAACACGTCGATCAGGCTGCCGAACAGGCGGCCATCCTGCCAGGTGATCGTAAAGAAGCCAGGAAAGAGCAGCCAGTTTACAAGCAGGACTGCGGCCAGCGCAAGGAACTGCGGTCGCAACAGCGCCTCGGCCCATGGCCTGTGCCGGTGCCCCGGCGGTTCATGCGCGGGGCGCAACTCCACTGTCGGCCGGGTCATTGCGCCACCTCTACGGCGGGAACGCCTGCAATGGCCTGCACGATGGAATCGGGCGCCACAGCCGCGCCTGTCAGTTCAGCCACCATCTCGCGGTCGCGCATCACCACGACACGGTTCGAATAGGCCACAACCTCGTCGAGTTCGGACGAGATGACAAAGAGCGCGAGCCCCTCTTCACGCAAACGGTTGATCGTGCGCACGATCTCGGCATGGGCGCCGACGTCGATGCCACGCGTGGGCTCATCAAGGATCAGAAAGTTCGGATCCAGCGCAAGCCAGCGAGCGAGGATGACCTTTTGCTGGTTTCCCCCGGACAGAAGCTTGACCGGCATGTCGTGATTGGCGGCCCGGATGTCCAGCGCCTCGGCATAGCGACCGGCAAGTTCGACCTGATCCTCGCGGTTCAGCGCGCGGAACCATCCGAGTTTGGCCTGAAGCGCGATGATGATGTTCTCGCGCACTGAAAGATCACCGAAGATGCCGTCGATTTTCCGGTCTTCGGGGCAGAAGCCAAAGCCCGCAGCCACCGCTTGTGCCGGATTTCGGATGGTGACAGGGGCGCCGTCCACGAGGATTTCACCGCTGTCGGCCGCATCGACGCCGAACATGAGCCGCGCCACCTCTGTCCGGCCCGAGCCGAGAAGACCCGCGACGCCGACAACCTCACCCTCATGCACCGAGAGCGTGATCGGGGCCACGCTGCCCGTGCGTCCAAGGTCGCGGAACGTGACCCGTGTTGCCCCGCGCGCGGCATCGGCGATACCGGTCACATGGTGATCAAGCGACACATCCTTGCCCAGCATCATCCGCACCACATCGGCGGTGGACAGTCCGGCCAGCGGCTGTGTCGCGATCTTGCGCCCGTTGCGCAGGATGGTCACGCGATCGGAAAGCTCAAAGACCTGATCCAGAAAATGCGTGATGAAGATGATGCCAAGCCCGCGCGCCTTGAGGTTGCGCACGACGTCGAAAAGCCGCTGCACCTCGTTCCGGTCAAGGCTGGCGGTCGGTTCGTCCAGCACCAGCACCTTGCCCGAGAGTTCAACCGCACGCGCAATGGCCACGATCTGCTGAACGGCGACGGAATACTCGGAAAGCTCGGCCCGCACATCGATCTCCAGCCCGTAATCGGCAAGCAAGGTTCGGGCGCGGCTCTCGATCTCGCGCCGGCGGACCAGCCCGAACCGGGTGGGCTGGCGGCCCAGAAACAGATTCTCGGCCACTGACCGGTTCGGCAGCAGGTTCACCTCTTGATAGACCGTGCCAATGCCATACCCCTGTGCCTGAAGTGGGTCGCGAAAACTGACCGGCGCGCCATCGAGCAATACTGTCCCGCCATCGGGCTGATAGGCACCGGTCAGGATCTTGATCAGTGTCGATTTGCCGGCGCCATTCTCGCCCAGAAGGGCATGCACCTCGCCTGCGCGCAGATCGAAATCCACCCCGCCAAGCGCCGTGTGCTGGCCAAACACCTTGACGATGCCGCGTGCATCGAGAACCGGCACCCCCTCTGTTGCCTGCATGCGCAAGCCCCTCCCCCCTTGGATGTTCCTCCGCCCACAAGTGTCATGCCGGGGCGGTTCAAAAGCAACCTCCGGCCAGGGGCACCCGGCCGGAGGAATTGGCAGTTTAGTAACCCAGGCCCTTGCGGGCTTCATATTCACCCTGCGGATTGTCGGCAGGGGTATAGAGCTTCGATTCCGTGATGATGAACTTTTCAGGCACCGTGCCGCCGTTCAGGAAGGCATCCAGCGCATCGAAGGCCGGGCCAGCCATGTTGGGGGTCAGTTCCACCGTCGCATTGGCCTCGCCTGCAGCCATGGCGGCGAAGATATCCGGCACGGCGTCGATGGACACGACAAGGATATCGCTGCCGGGTTTGAGACCTGCATCCTTGATCGCCTGAATGGCGCCAACCGCCATATCGTCGTTATGGGCGTAGACGGCGCAGATCGACTTGCCGCCACCTTCGGCTTTCAGGAAGCCTTCCATGACCTCTTTGCCCTTGGCGCGGGTGAAGTCACCGGTCTGGCTGCGGGTCAGCGTGATGTTGGCGTGACCTGCGATGCCCTCTTCGAATCCCTGCTTGCGGTTGATCGCGGGCGACGAGCCGACGGTGCCTTGCAATTCGACCACGTTGCAGGGCTTGTCACCCACGGTCTTGACCAGCCATTCGCCTGCGACGCGGCCTTCCTTCACCTGATCCGACGCAACAGAGGTCAGATAGAGGTCTTGTGAGGCGTCGATGCCGCGATCCAGCAGCACCACGGGGATCGATGCTTCCTTGGCCTCGGTCAGCACCTCGTCCCAGCCGGTCGAGACAACCGGGGCGACAAGGATCGCATCGACGCCCTGCGCGATGAACCCGCGGATCGCCTTGATCTGGTTTTCCTGCTTTTGTTGGGCATCCGCGAACTTCAGGTCGACGCCACGCTTTTCGGCCTCGGCCTTGGTCACAGAGGTTTCCGCCGCGCGCCAGCCCGACTCAGAGCCGATCTGCGAAAAGCCGATGACCTTGCCGGAAAGATCGGCATGGGCTGCGGTGGACAAAAGCGCGGCCAGTCCCGCGCCGAGCGCGAGTTGCTTATAAAGTGCCATGATTCCTCCCATGTGATTATGGCCACGCTCCTCAACGTGGCTCGTCCATGACGCTAGCAAAAGTAATACTATATGCAAAGATAGTAATCCTGCATCTGCACAGCCGCATCCGTGCGGCTGCAGAAAACCGCAAAACCTGGTGTATTTGAAATGGGTTACGTGGGCAGCAGGTGGTGAGCGCGTCGTCAGACGCCGCCGATAAGCATCGCGAGGTGCTGCGCCATCTGACCCACATTCTGGGCATGCAGCAGTGTCAGGTGATCGCCGGGGACATCCACCATGGTCAGCCCACCACGCGCGACGGGTTCCCACCCCAGCTTCGACCGTAGCGCCTCGTCGCTGTCCCAGTAGCTGTCGCCAGCCCGAAACACCGCGATCGGCCGCGTGAATGGCGCGGGTTGATAGCTTTCAACCGCGTGGACATTCGCCATCACGAGGCTCAGCCCGGTCACCTCGTCGGGCGGGGTATTGGCAAGCTCGCGTGCCTCGCGACGCGCCTCAATCCGGCTGCGGGCAATTGCGGCAAGATGGTCGATCCCATGGGTCAGAAACTGCCGCATATGGGCGCCCAGCCTGCGCATCCCGCGCAGGGCCGGACGGCCACCCGGCCCATCGGCATCAATGGCCGCAAGAACACGCACATCCCGTCCGGCGGCGATCAACTGCTGGGCCAGTTCATACGCGAAGTATGCAGCCATCGAGACCCCCCCCAAGGCGAGCGGGCCCTGCGGGAAGGCTTTCTGCACATCCTCGAAGTACCGGCGCGCCACCCCCTCGACTGTAACTTCCGACAGGCTGGACGGTGGGCCTACCGTCAGCCCATAGACCGGATAGTCCGGGCCAAGAGCGGCAGCAAGCGGGCGGAACAGCATCTCTTTCTCGCCCAGCACATGCACCGCAAGGAAGGGGGGCTTGGTGCCGCCGGTCTGGATTGGCACCACCGTGCGCGGAACGTCGAACTCAGTTTCAAGAAAGCGGGCAATCTTGCGCGCTGTCGGGTTTCGATAGAGATCTGTCGCTACAACCGGGCGGCCAAAGCGCCCCTCCAGCACCGAGGCGAGCCGTAGCGCGACCAATGAATTCGCCCCGAGGTCGCGAATGTCCATGTCCGGATCTGTCGCACCCTTGCCCAGAACCTCGGCCAGGCAGGCGAGGACGGCCTCGGTCTGCGCATCAACCGGGCCAGACTCTGGCGCGCCGCCTCGGAAGACCGGGCGGGGCAGGGCTGCCATATCCACCTTGCCATTCGGCTTTAGTGGAAAACCCGACACCGGCACGATCACAGGTCGTGTCGCCCCCGACATATGGCGCGCGACATTCTCGACCAATCCCGCAGGCACAGGCCGACCTTCGGCCATATCCGGGCCGGTGACCCACGCGATCAGCCGCGCGGCATCCGTTCCCGCGGCGTCAACCGCCACACGTGCCTCGCGCACCGCGTCAAACTGGCCTAGGGCACGCTCGATCTCGCCAAGGTCGATGCGCTGCCCGCGCAGCTTCACCTGCCGGTCACGCCGCCCGAGGAAGTCAAGCGCCCCATCGGGACGCCAGCGCGCCCTGTCGCCGGTGTTGTAGAGACGTCCACCCACTGACCCGAACGGATCTGACCCGAAGACTGCGGCCGTCGCCTCAGGCTGGTGCAGATAGCCGCGCGTTACGGCCGGGCCACCGATGTGCAGTGTCCCCTCTGCCCCAGGGGGGGCAAGACTTCCATCAAATGCAAGGACATGCGCCGTCGCATGGGCCAGCGGGCGCCCGATGGGAACATCGGCAACAGGGTCAACGGGCGGTCCCGTCAAATCGGGCGCGTGGATCGTCGCGGTAATGGTGGTCTCGGTCGGGCCATAGCCATTGATCCATCTGCATCCCGGCGCAAGCTGCTGCCATTGCGCCAGCGCCGCGGGCAGGATCCGCTCGCTGCCGGTGACGACAAGTCGAACCGACTCGGGCAAACGCAGGTTGCGATGGGCCATCTCAGTGACCAGAACATGCCAGAAACTTGCAGGCAGGTTCAGCACAGTCAGCTTCCTGGCCTGCAGAAGCGTGAGGAACGCATTTATCGATTCAGCCCTGTCCTCGGCCCGGACGACGAGGAGAGCGCCGCAAAGGAGCGTCGGGAAAATCTCTTCCAGCGCGACGTCAAAGCCCGGCGAGGCAAAGTGCAGGACCCGATCTTCAGCGTGAAGACCATAGGCCGCGATCACCGCCGAGGCGTGTGCCGAGAGCGCGCCGGTGGTGCCCATGACCCCCTTTGGCCGCCCGGTCGAACCCGACGTATGGATCAGATAGGCCAGCCGTCCGACATCGGGTGCCGGGCGCGCCGGCGGATCGTCCCGCTGCGCTGCATCCGGGGCCAGAACGGCAACCGCAAGACCGGCCAGCCCCTCATGCCCGATCACGACATCGACGCCTGCCTCGGCCGCGCGAATAGCGCGCTCGGTCTCGGGGAGCGCCATGTCCAGAGGCAGGAAGGCACCCCCGCACTTCAGGACCGCGAGCATTGCGATGATGAATTCCACCCCGCGCGGCAGGTTGATCGCACAGATGCGCTCGGGGCCGCAGCCTACCTTGCCCAGCCGGTGGGCAAGCGCGTTCGCCCGCCGGTCAAGCTGAACGTAGGTGATGGCATCGCCATCGGTGTCGGAGATCAGCGCCCAGGCTTCGGGCTGTGCCGCGGCGATCGCCTCGAAGCGCGTGATTGGGCACGGTGATGCCTCGGCCAGTTCCACATCCGGCGAGGCAAGGCGCAGCAACTCGGCCCGCTCGCCCGGATCAAGCATGTCCAAAGCGCAAAGCGCTGAATCTGGGCCGGCGGTAGAGGTCGCGTCGAGCAGCCGTGCAAAACCGGCAGTCAGCGAAGCGCCCTGCAGGAAGGCAGAGAGCGGGTTCGCCTCTCCGCCGGGCAACTGCCGGGCAAGCAGGGTCACCGGGCCATCACTGCCGATCTCAGCACGCACCTGAAAGGTCAGTCCAATCGCGTCGGCCCCAGTGCCCGTTGTGTCCAGCAGCGTCTCGTAGACCGGCTGGCGATCCGCATGCTCTGGCCAGTTGGCAAGCTGCGCAACTTCCATCTGCGGTGCGCCGGTCTCTGCATGTGCGGCCCCCAACAGATCAGACAGGGTCTTGCATCCCACCAGATCAACGGTGCGCAGTTCCACTTTCCCTGAGGTCGCATCCCCGCGGGTCGCAAAGGCCGCATGGTCCAGGCCGCAGGTCCGGGCCAGAATCAGAGCCCATGTCGATACCAGAAGACCTTCCATATCCGTGCCACAGCGCTGCGCGACCGACCTCAGCGTCGATCCGGAAACGCCGGTCTGGGCCTCGTGCTTCATCAGGCAGATCGACCCATCGGCGGCATGGATCAGCACCGAGCGCGCAGCCCCGTGATGCAGAAGGATCGCAGTCGACGCCGCGCGATCCGTGATCGCAAGCTGTTCGGCGGCACCTGTCGAACCCTTCCACTGCCCAAACCTGACAGAAACAGCGTCGACAACCGCGCAAAATGCGCCAACCGGAATGCTGGTTCCTGCGGGCGGCATCAGCACCAGCGCGAATCCGCGCTCTCCTATCTCGGCAAATGCGGCGGTGCATGTGTTGGCAGCGGGTACCTCGGCAAGGGCGTGCGCTGCACCTAGGGCAGCTGCTGGCGACCGGCTGGACGCTGCTTGGCGAAAATCAATCGACTGCGATGCCGGCGAACTGGCACCATCGCGCTCAGCCCTGTCGACAAGGGGAGCAAGAAGCTCTTCCAGGATCGATTGCGTCGAGGCCGCAAACTGCCGGAAACGGACGGTTCGTGTCACTGTCTGCCTTCAACTCCACGATAAACGCCCAGGGTGCGACCGGCGGCCGAACGGCAAGGGAAGCAATCACACACTGCAGTCCTGCGGGCAAAGGGCAGGAATGCTTATCGGCAATCTTGATATTTTGCGCCGTTTTCGCCTCAGGGGCAAGCCTTGATGAACCTAGCATGAACGGATCACTGAGCCAGATGTAGTACAAGACCGTGCCTCATCGCCCAGTGTTGTGCAGAATCCGTGCTTGACCGCCCCGCCCAACAGGAATATCCGAACGATTGGACCGATATTCTGGGGCGCGCATGGGACGCAGGAAGACAATCGACCGTCAGGCGACCTTGCGCGCGATCGAGACCGTGGTGCGCGAGCGTGGCTTTGCCGCACTCAGCATCGACGCAGTGGCCAAGGCGGCCGGCATCAGCAAATCCAGCGTCCTTTATGACTTTGGCAGCAAGTCTGCCCTGCTAGAGGCCTATATCGACACCCGCCTGTCCGAATGGCGGGCCAACATCACGGACCGGGCCAGCCTGCATGGGGATGCCACCGATGCCTGGCTGCGGGGCTGGGTCGATTGCCTGCGCGAGGAGCCGACGGCAGATGACCTCGATGTTGCGACGATCGTGGCTTCGGGCACCGGGGACAGCGAATCCTGCCGGGCCATTATCGCCCGCACCGTGGCCGAAGATCTGAACCGGATCGACACGGACTCCCCCGCCCCCCGCCGGGCGATCCTTGCCTACCTTGCGATTCACGGGCTGCAATGCCTTGAATATTCCGGCTTTCACGCTTTCTCTTCGGACAGACGCCAAGAGATCGCTGACGATATCATGGATCTTCTGACTGCATCCCAAGATCCGAATCACCCTGAACACTCCGTTAGGTGAAGACAAATGAAACGCCCCCTCTCATTCCGGATTCTGGTTGCGGCGCTCTGCCTGCCCTTCCTTGCTCCTGCTGCGATCTCTCAGCAAGGCGGAGAGATGCCCCCAACGCCGGTCAGCTTTCTGGAGCTGAAGCCCCAGCCTCTGCCGGTGATCAATGAACTGCCGGGCCGTGTCTCGGCCACGCGACTGGCCGAGGTTCGTCCGCGGATCAGTGGAATCGTGCTGGAGCGGGTGTTTGAGCAGGGCAGCACCGTCAAGGCAGGTGACGTGCTCTATCGCATCGACCCTGCGCCATTCCGTGTGCGTGTCGCCAGTGCCGAGGCGACGCTCGCCAAGGCCAAAGCTGGTCAGCTGAACGCGCAAGACCAGCAGAAGCGCGCCCAGACCCTGCGTGATCGCAATATCACCGCAGGCGTCGATCTTGAGAACGCGGTCACCACTCTTGCCCAGGCGGACGCGGATGTGGCGATTGCCGAAGCCGCGCTGGCCGAGGCGCAGCTCAATCTCGACTACACCGAGGTCAAGGCGCCGATCTCCGGCATCATTGGCCGGGCACTGGTGACCGAGGGCGCGCTGGTGACCGCGCAGACCGAGATCATGGCAACGATCCAGCAGCTTGACCCGGTCTATGTCGACTTTACGCAATCCTCGGCCGAGCTGTTCAAGCTGCGCCGTGCGCTTGAGGTGGGCGAGCTGGTTGCCGTCGATGCGAATACCGCACAGATGCGTCTCTACTTTGACGACGGGACCGAATACGAACAGCCCGGTGAGGTTCTGTTCTCGGAAGCGACCGTGGACGAGTTGACCGGACAGGTCACGATGCGCGGCGAGTTCCCGAATACAAAAAACCTTTTGCTTCCGGGGCTTTACGTTCGCGTCGCCGTCGAACAGGCCGTCCGCGAGCACGCGCTGGCAGTGCCGCAGATGGCCGTGCAGCGAGATGCCCAAGGCAATGCGCAGGTCTATGTCATCGGCACCGACAACAAGGTTTCCGTCCGGTCAATCCGGCTTGGCACCTCGGTCGGCTCGTCATGGATCGTCGAGAGTGGTCTGAACGCCGGGGACAAGGTTGTGGTCGAGGGGGCGCAGAAGCTGTTCCCGGGCGCCGCCGTCGTCCCCGAACCGTGGCAGCCCGCGGCCACTGACGCGCCGCAGAACTGAGGGCAGGCAAACATGGCCCATTTCTTCATCCACCGTCCGGTTCTGGCCTGGGTTATCGCGATCTTTATCGTGATCGCCGGGCTGGTGGCGCTTCCGATCATTCCGGTTGCGCAATACCCGTCGGTCGCCCCGCCGCAGATCTCGGTTTCGACCTTCTATGTCGGGGCCTCTCCTGAAGAGATCCACCGCAGTGTCGCCCAGCCCATCGAGGAAGAGCTGAACGGCGTCGAAGGGATCATGTATTTCGAATCGACTGCCGACTCGTCGGGCGCGGTGTCGATCACGGCAACCTTTGAGCCCGGCACGGATACCGGCGATGCCCAGGTAGATGTGCAGAACGCCGTCCGCCGGGTAGAGCCCCTGCTGCCGCAAAGCGTGATCGATCAGGGCATCCAGGTCGAAGAGGCAGGCGCAGGTTTCCTTCTGGTGGTGGCGCTGACCTCGGAAGACGGCAGCCGCGATGCGACCGACCTGGGGGACTACGTCAACCGCAACGTGGTCGGCGAACTGCGCCGGATCTCGGGCGTGGGTAGCGCGCAGGTGTTCTCGTCCGAACGCGCGCTCAGGGTATGGCTCGATCCGTCGAAGATGACAGGCCTCAGGCTTTCAACGGCCGATGTCTCCACCGCGATCCGTGCCCAGAACGCGCAGGTCTCGGCCGGGGCCATCGGGGCGGAACCGAACCCGCTTGCCCAGCAACTGACCGCGACGGTCCTGATCAAGGGTCAGCTCAGCACAATCGAAGAATTCGAGAACATCGTGCTGCGCTCGAACCCGGACGGATCTCTGGTCCGGCTGAAGGACGTCGCGCGGGTTGAGATCGGATCGGAAAGCTACGCCCAATCAACCTGGCTCAACAACCAGCCCACCGCCGCCATCGGCGTGCAGCTGACCAGCACCGGCAATGCCCTCCAGACCTCGGCGGCCATCGCTGCCAAGATGGAGGAGCTGTCAAAGTTCTTCCCGGAGGGCGTCAGCTATTCGATCCCCTATGACACCGCGCCTTTCGTGGCAGCCTCGATCGAAAAGGTGGTGCATACGCTGATCGAAGCTGTGGTTCTGGTGTTCATCGTGATGTTCATCTTCCTGCAGAACTTCCGCTACACCGTGATCCCCACGATCGTGGTCCCGATCGCGTTGATGGGCACGATCGGCGTGATGTATATGGCGGGCTTCTCGATCAACGTGCTGACGATGTTCGCGATGGTTCTTGCCATCGGCATCCTTGTCGACGATGCCATCGTGGTCATCGAAAACGTCGAGCGGATCATGGCAACCGAAGGCCTGCCACCGCGAGAAGCGACCGAAAAGGCCATGGGCCAGATCACAGGCGCGATTGTCGGCGTCACGCTGGTTCTGGCAGCCGTGTTCATCCCGATGGCCTTTTTCCCTGGCGCGACCGGCATCATCTACCGCCAGTTCGCGCTGACCATGGTGGTGTCGATCCTGTTCTCGGCCTTCCTTGCACTGACCCTGACGCCTGCGCTGTGCGCGACGTTCCTGAAACCCGTCAGCGGGCATCACGAGCGCGGCGGCTTCTTTGGCTGGTTCAACCGCAGCTTCGAGAAGCTGACCCAGCGCTATGGCCGCAGTCTCTCGATCATCACGCGGCGAACGGTGCTGATGATGCTGATCTACCTCGGTCTCGTCACCCTGACGGCGCTTGGCTTCGTGCGCCTGCCCACGGGCTTCCTGCCGAACGAGGATCAGGGCTATCTGATCGCTGACGTGCAGACCCCGCCCGCCTCATCGGTGAACCGCACCGATGCCGCGCTCAAGTCGATCAGCGAGCACTTCATGGCCGATGATGCGGTCGAGAACGTGGTTGCGATCCGTGGGTTCAGCTTCTCGGGTCAGGGCACAAATGCGGGCCTGATGTTCATCACCCTGAAAGACTGGGCCGAGCGTGACCGTTCAGCGCAGGATATCGCCAATGCGGCCAACATGCAGCTTTACGGCATGCGGGATGCACGGGTGTTCGCGCTTTCGCCGCCTGCGATCGCGGGCTTTGGCACCTCGGGCGGGTTCTCGTTCCGTCTGCAGGACCGCTCCGGTCTAGGCCAGCAGGCCTTGCAGGCCGCCGCCGGGCAGTTGATGGCGGGCGCCGCGCAGGGTGGCATCATCGTCGGTATGTATCCCGAAGGCATGCCTGCATCGGCACAGGTGCAGGTAGAGATCGACCGAGAGAAGGCCGATACCTTTGGCGTGACCTTCGCCGCGATCAACGCCACGATTTCGCAGTATCTGGGGTCATCCTACGTCAACGACTTTCCCAACAACGGAAAACTGCAGCGCGTGATCCTTCAGGCGGATGCAAATGCGCGGATGCAGGCCGAGGACATCCTGAAGCTGATGGTGCCCAACACCAACGGCGGCATGGTGCCCTTCTCGTCCTTCGCGCAGCTCCGCTGGCAGATGGGGCCGTCGCAGGTGGTGGGCTACAACGGCTATCCGGCCGTCCGCCTGTCGGGTCAGGCCGCGCCGGGCTTCAGCTCGGGCGATGCCATGGCTGAAATGGAGCGTCTGGCATCGCAACTTCCGCCCGGGTTTGGCTACGAATGGTCAGGCCAGTCGCTGGAAGAGATCAAGTCGGGCAGCACCTCGACCCTGCTGTACGCGATGTCGATCGTCTTCGTGTTCCTGCTGCTGTCGGGTCTCTATGAAAGCTGGTCGATCCCGCTTTCAGTGATGCTGGTGGTGCCCTTGGGCGTGCTGGGATGCGTGGTTGCGGTGATGCTGCGCGACATGCCCAATGACGTCTACTTCAAGGTGGGCCTCATCGCGATCATCGGGCTTTCGGCCAAGAACGCCATCCTGATCGTCGAGTTTGCCAAGGAGCTGCGCGCCGAGGGACAAAGCCTGATCGAGGCGGCAGTCGAGGCCGCGAAGCTGCGCTTCCGGCCGATCCTGATGACCTCGCTGGCCTTCACGATGGGGGTTGTGCCGCTGGCCATCGCGACGGGCCCCTCGGCCGCCAGCCAGAACGCCATCGGCACCGGGGTGATCGGCGGGATGATCTCGGCCACGATCCTTGCGATCTTCTTTGTGCCGGTGTTCTTCGTCTTTGTGCTGGATGCCGTCAGCCGGCTGCGCCGCAAGCCTGCCGTGGCGGCCTGAGCGGCCAAAAAGAAACTCCGGGGGGCGCTCGCACGCTCCCCGGAGTTTGAGGCGGGCCCCGATGCACCACCCCCGCCCGCGCCGCAATCCCCTGCGGCGAATGGCTTTTGTCAGCCGTGCTTGATCATCACATGGCGGACGACGGTGTAGTCCTCGAGCGCATACGAGGACATGTCCTTGCCGTAGCCCGATTGCTTCAGTCCGCCATGCGGCATCTCGTTGACCAGCATGAAGTGGGTGTTGATCCAGGTGCAGCCGTAGCGCAGCCGTGCCGCCGTCGCCATGGCGCGGCCAACGTCCTTTGTCCAGACACTGGAGGCGAGGCCGTAGTCACTGTCATTGGCCCAAGTGACCGCCTGGTCCACATCCGAGAACGGCGTGATCGAGACGACCGGGCCAAAGACCTCGCGCCGCACGATCTCGTCCTCCTGGCGCGCGCCGGCGATGACGGTGGGGCGGTAGTAATAGCCCTGATCCATCACTTCGCCGCCTGCCGTCACCTCGATATGCGACAACTCACGCGCGCGGTTCACGAAGCTCGCAACCCGGTCACGCTGGCGCAGTGAGATCAGCGGGCCGATCTCGTTCGTGGTGTCATCCTCATTCGCCAGCGCGATGCCAGAGACGGCCGAGGAAAGGTCGGCCACCAGACGGTCATAAACCTTCTTGCCCGCATAGATCCGGCAGGCGGCGGTGCAGTCCTGCCCTGCGTTGTAGTAGCCAAATGCACGCAGACCCTCGACCACCTCAGATACATCGGCATCGTCAAACACCACGACCGGGGCCTTGCCTCCCAGTTCCAGATGGGTGCGCTTGACGGTCTTTGACGCGGCATCCAGCATCTTGCGGCCCGTGGCCACGTCGCCTGTCAGCGAGATCATGTCGACGCCGGGATGATTGATCAGGTAGTTACCGACCGTCTGGCCGCGTCCGGTGATGACGTTCACGACACCCTCGGGCAGTTCCTCGGCCAGGATACGAGCCATCTTGAGCGCGGTCAGCGGCGTCTGCTCACTGGGCTTGAAGACGACAGTATTGCCGCCCCCGATGGCCGGGCCCAGCTTCCACGCCATCATCATCAGCGGATAGTTCCAGGGCGCGATGGAGGCCACCACACCCACCGCGTCACGGCGGATCATGCTGGTATGGCCGGCCAGATATTCGCCCGCAACCTGCCCGTGCTGTGTACGCACCGCGCCTGCGAAGAAGCGGTAGCAGTCAACGATTGCCGGGATCTCGTCATTCAGGGCGGCATTGATCGGCTTGCCGCAGTTCAGCGCCTCAAGCGCGGCAAAGGCTGCGGCCTCGGCCTCGACCCGGTCGGCGATGCGCAGAAGGGCGGCCGAACGTTCCGCCGGTGTCGTGCGCGACCAGCCCTCGAACGCCTTGCGCGCGGCGGCCACGGCCCCATCCACCTGTGCCAGCGATGCCTCGGCCACGTTCAGGATCAGCGCGCCGGTGCGCGGGTTCAGGATCGGCTCGGGCGTCTCTTGCCCCAGCTGGAACTCGGCCCCGATCAGCAGGCCGGTCTCGATCCGGGCGGTATCAATCGCGTTCATGTTCTTCTCCCTCATTTGCCCGCGCCGGCGGTCTGATCGCCGTCTCGGGTCAGGTAATAGGCGGCAAGGATTGGCAGGAAGGTCACGGCAAAGACCACGATGGCGACCACGTTTGTGACGGGCCGCTGGCGCGGGCGCACCAGTTCCTGCAGCATCCAGATAGGCAGCGTCGATTGCTGTCCGGCGGTAAAGGTGGTGACGATCACCTCGTCGAACGACAGCGCGAAGGCCAGCATGCCCCCCGCCAGCAGGGCCGAGCCAAGATTCGGCAGCAGCACATGCCGGAAGGTCTGAAACCCGTTGGCGCCAAGATCGCTCGATGCCTCGAGGATCCCGCCTGACAAGCGACGAAACCGTGCGACGGCGTTGTTGTAGACGATGACGATACAAAAGGTGGCGTGGCCCAGAATAATGGTCCAGACCGAAAACGGGATGTCCATCACCGAAAAGGCCGAGCGCAGCGCCATGCCGGTGATCACCCCCGGCAGGGCGATGGGCAGCAGGATCAGCAGGCTGATCTGGTCGCGCCCGAAGAAGCGGGACTGTGCCATGGCGGCGGCGACGAGCGTGCCAAGGATCATCGCAAGCACAGTGGCGATGGCGGCAACCTGCAGCGACAGCCACAGGGGCGGCCAAATGTCAGCGCGCTCCCACGCGACCCCGAACCATTTGAGCGTCAGCCCCGGCGGCGGGAACTGATAGCTCTTTTCCTCGGTCGTGAAGGCATAGAGGAAGATCAGCAGGATCGGCAGGTGCAGGAAGGCGAGTCCCAGCCCGGCCCCCAGTTTCAGGCCCCAAGAGGCGCGATCAGAGTGCATCGAAGGCCCCCATGCGTTTGGCAACGGTCAGATAGACCAGCATGATGACGATGGGCACGACGGCGAATGCCGCGGCGAGCGGGATGTTCCCGGCGGTGCCTTGCAGCTGATAGACCGCGAGCCCGATGAACCGCGCCGAGGTGCCGACGATCTGCGGGATGATGTAATCGCCCAGCGTCAGCGAGAAGGTAAAGATCGACCCCGCAACGATCCCCGGCAGTGCCAGGGGCAGGATCACCGTCCGGAAGGCCTGCGCCCGGCTGGCGCCCAGATCCGCTGCCGCCTCGAGCATCGATCCCGGCACGCGTTCCAGCGCGGCCTGCATCGGCAGGATCATGTAGGGCAGCCAGATATAGACAAAGACGATGAAGGTGCCGACCGGCGAGGTGGACAGCGACGAGCCGCCGAACCACTGCTCATCAAGGGCACGCCCCCAGATGGCGCCGACGCCCATATGCTCGGCCGTCCAGGTCAGGATCCCTTCCTTGGCAAGGATCAGCTTCCACGCATAGACCTTGACCAGATAGGACGACCACAGGGGCAGCATGACCCCCAGATAGAACACCGCCTTCCAGCGACCACGGGCAAAGCGCGCGGCGAAATAGGCGATGGGAAAGGCGATGACCGCGCAGGCCAGCGTGACCAGCGCCGACATCAGCAGCGTGCGAAGGATGATGTCAACGTTCTGCGCGCGGAACAGCTCGGCATAGGTTTTGAGGGTAAACTCCTCTTTCACCACGCCCGAAAACTCGTCGATCGAATAGAAGCTCTGCAACAGCAGCGCAAAGAGCGAGCCCAGATAGACGACGCCCAGCCACAGAAGCGGCGGCACCAGCAGCAGGGCCAGAAGCACGCGCGGGCGGCGCCAGAACAGTGCCGTCAGCCGGTCGCCCAAGCCCCGCTCGGGAAGGATGGCGGTTGCGGGCTGCATCATCAGCCCTCCATCACATGCAGCGCGGCGGGGTCGAAGGCGATGGCGACCTCGGCCCCCTGCTCGGGCACGGTCTGACCTGCTGGAACCAGTGCCGCCACTTCGGCCTCACCAATCCGCAGGGCGACGCGCGAGCCCGCACCCAGATAGCGGATCGAGGTGACGATCCCCCGGCCCTGACCCTGATCCGCGATACGCACCTGTTCAGGCCTGAGGCTGGACCAACGGGCCGGTCCGCCAAGCGCCCGTGTCAGATCTGGAGGCAGCACATTGGAGGACCCCACGAAATCAGCGACGAAGCGGCTTTGCGGGCGGGCATAAACCTCTTCCGGTGTGCCTATCTGGGCGATCTTGCCGTCCGAGAAGACTGCAAGACTGTCCGCCATGCTCAGCGCCTCGTGCTGGTCATGGGTCACGAAGACAAAGGTGATGCCAAGACGCTTTTGCAGGGCCTTCAGTTCATCCTGCATCGCCTCGCGCAGCTTCAGGTCAAGCGCGCCAAGCGGTTCATCCAGCAGAAGGACGCGGGGCTCGTTCACCAGCGCGCGAGCCAGGGCCACACGCTGCCGCTGACCGCCCGACAACTGCCCCGGCTTGCGGTCGCCGTAGCCCGGAAGCTTGACCAGCGAGAGCATCTCTTCGGCCCTGTCCAAACGGGTCTTGCGATCGACGCCCTTGACCATCAGCCCGTAGGCCACGTTGTCGCGCACGCTCATATGCGGGAACAGCGCATAGTCCTGGAACACCGTGTTTACGTTGCGCCGGTTGGGGGGCACGTCGCTGACATCCTGTCCGAAGATGCGGATCTGTCCCGAGGTGGGCTTTTCAAACCCCGAGATCAGCCGCAGGCAGGTGGTTTTGCCCGACCCCGAAGGTCCGAGCATGGCGAAGAAGGCGCCTTCGGCGATCGTCAGATCCACGCCATCGACGGCGCGGACGGATCCGAAATGGCGGGTAACGGCGCGAAATTCGACGGCCGGGGTGGCGGGCGAGGTCATGGCAGGTCCGATGGATTGCTTGGGCGGGAGAGGTCGCGGGGGGCTGTCTGCCCCCCACGGGCCGCGAAGCGGCCCTCCCCCCGAGGATATTTGGGAAAAGAAGAAGGGGGCAGGCGGCTCTGTCGCCCGTCCCCGAAGTGATCAGCGACCGCCGATCACGCCGATATAGTCACTGACCCAGCGGTAGTAGGGCACGCAGGCACCCTCGCCCTGGCTGCAGTTGGCGACCGGCGTGCGCCAGAAGCGGATGCGGTCAAAGTCTTTCAGACCGTTGGCGTCGCAGCCTTCGGCCGTCTGCATGCCACGTCCGTCGGTGCAGGCCGCGGGAACCGAAGGCACGGCGCCAAACCAGACCGAGAGGTCGGACTGCAGGTTCGAGGACAGCTGATGTTCAAACCACATGTAAGCGCAGTTCGGGTGTTCGCTGTCGGCGTGCAGCATGGTGGTATCGGCCCAGCCGGTTGCCCCTTCCTGCGGGATGGTGCTGGCGATCGGCTGCCCTTCACCCTTGAGCAGGTTGACCTGGAAGGGCCACGAGCCCGAGGCAACAACGCCTTCGTTCTTGAAGTCGTCGATCTGGATGAAGGCATCGTGCCAGTAGCGGCTGACCAGCAGGCGCTGTGCGCGCAAAAGGTCAAGCGCGGCCTTGTACTGGTCTTCGTTCAGTTCATAGGGGTCCTTGATGCCCAGTTCCGGCTTGTGGAACATCAGATACTGCGCGGCATCGGCGATGTGGATCGGGCCGTCATAGGCCTGCACCCGGCCCTCATTCGACTTGCCATCGGCGAGGTCCATCTTCTCGAACACGACGTTCCAGGAGGTCGGCGCCTCTTTGAACGTGTTGGTATTGTACATCAGGACGTTGGGGCCCCACATGTAGGGCACACCGTAATGCTTGCCATCAACCGTGTGCCAGGGGGCATCCTGCAGGCGCGGGTCGATGGTCGACCAGGACGGCACCAGATCCTTGTTGATTTCCTGCACCTTGCCGCCAGCGATCAGCCGCAGCGACGCATCCCCCGAGGCGGTCACAAGGTCAAAGCCGCCTTCGTTCATCAGCGCGACCATCTCGTCGCTGGTGTTGGCGGTCTTCACGCTGACCTTGCAGCCCGTCGCGGCCTCGAACTTGGTGACCCAGTCGAACTTGGGGTCGGTCTCGCCGCGCTCCACATAGCCCGCCCAGGCGACGATCGACAGCGCGCCCTCGCCCTGACCGACTGCGGTCATCTGGGCAAAGGCCGGTCCGGTGGCGGTTACCGCCGCCAACGCCATCACCGCGGCGCGTTTCATCGCATGCGTCTTGGTCATTTCCGAAATCTCCCTGATTGAGATGCGCAACCTTGCGCTGCCGGTATTCCGGTCTGCCGGCATGCTGCGACCAAGCTTCAGCTTTCGCAAACACAAAATCAGGATAGGCAGTATCGGAAAATCCGATGGCTTAGCGTTCTGCCAGACCTGACTGTGCGGAACGTACGAAGTTTAGCGCCGGGGGCGACAGGGGGGCACCGCGCCGCCAGGCAAGACCCACCTGCACCGTCGGAAGGTCGCCCGAAACATCGCGGATCTCGATCCGGTCGCCTTCCAAAGACCAGGGCCGGTAGACAAGGCTGGGCAGTATCGCAAGGCCCGCGCCAGTGGCGACAAGGCTACGCACCGCCTCGACGCTGCGCGTACGGAAGGCGATCTCGGGCTTCACCGGCAGAGCGGCGGTCAGGCGGCGCGTCGATTCCTCGATCTCATCCACCATCAGTTGGATCATCGGGCGACCGGCCAGTTCCTCCAACGCAATCGACTCTTGCAAGGCGAGCGGATGGCCAAGCGGAAGCCAGAGCCGATAGGCCGAGACGACCAGTGTCTCAACATGCAGGGCCATGCGGTCCTTGACCGATGAGGTCAAAAGCACCGCGACATCCAGCTCTCCGCCGATCAAGAGGTGCTGCAGATACTCGCCAGTATCCTCAATCACATTCAACTCGATCAGCGGAAAGGCACGACGGAATCTTTGCAGGATATCTGAAAGCACATAGCCTGCGACCAGCGAGGTCACGCCAAGCGACAGGCGCCCGGTGACTTGCTCGGCCTCATCTCGAAAAGCGGTGCGGGCGGCGGCGACATCGGCAAGGATCTGGCGCGCATGGCGCAGAAAAGCCGAACCCTTGTGGGTGATCAGCAGTCCCTTCGCCTGCCGTTCAAACAAAAGTACGCCCAGATCATCCTCAAGCGCGCGGATCGCCTCGGTTACCGAGGATTGCGAGATCGACAGCGCGCGAGCGGCGCCCGAGACGCTGCCAGCCTCGGCTGCAGCGGTAAAGAACTGTAGCTGTCGCAGGGTAAAGGCCATGATGCGCTCCGCGGGTGCCGCGCAAGGATTGCCGCGGTTGCGGATCGCCGCAAGCCCCGGCGGAGATCCGCGACGCGATGTCAGACCATGCGGTGGATCAGCCCGGTCTTCCACCAGAACTGATGTACCGCCACCGCCGCGACATGCAGGCCGATCAGCGCGAGCAGCAGTGTCGTCATCACCTCATGCACCTCGGCGGGGCTCGAAAGCTGCATGAACCATGCAACCAGCCCACTTATCGGCAAGAGCAGCAACAAGGCGTAGAATGCAGCATGCGCGGCCCTGCTGAGCCATTGCAGAGGGGCAGGCTCCTCTGGCGGCGTGGATGGAGCGCCATGGCGCAGGCGCAGGGCGATGCGCGCCATCATCAAGACAAGGACCGCGCCGCCCACAACGATATGGCCCAGCACATCTGCGGGATAGGTCAAGCCTGCCCCGCGCATCGCCGCGCTGAAGGTGCGGCCGATGGAATCAAACGCCAGATATTGCAGCGCAATCAGTGCAGCGATCAGCCAGTGCAGGATCTTTTGACTGCGCAGGTAGCTTCCGGGGGAAGTGCTCATGTGTGGGCTCCAGGTCGGATTGCCCCTGGATTCACGCCAGAGGCCAAAGGGTTCAGGCCAGGTGCTTGGCGAACCAGTCAAGTGTCCGCTGCCAGGCGAGTTTCGCGGCCGCCTCGTCGTAGCGAGGCGTGGTGTCGTTGTGGAACCCGTGATTCACTCCGGGGTAGATATAAGCCTCATAGGTCACGCCTGCGGCCTTGAGGGCGGCCTCATATCCGGGCCAGCCTTCATTGATGCGGGTGTCAAGCTCGGCATAGTGCAACAGAACCGGCGCCTTGATGCGCGCGACGTCCGCGGCGGCGGGCTGGCGGCCATAGAAGGGCACGGCACAGGCAAGCTCGGGATAGGCGACGGCCGCCGCGTTTGACACGCCACCGCCATAGCAGAAGCCGGTGATCCCGACCTTTCCGGTCGTCGCCTCATGCGCCATC
Organism: Gemmobacter aquaticus; assembly: GCF_007859075.1. Classification (GTDB taxonomy): domain Bacteria; phylum Pseudomonadota; class Alphaproteobacteria; order Rhodobacterales; family Rhodobacteraceae; genus Gemmobacter; species Gemmobacter aquaticus. The sequence goes on along the minus strand of NZ_VOAK01000022.1, from coordinate 172,170 downwards.
AGGAATTCGATGGCGGCAAAGAAGTCATTCATCAGCTTTTCGGGGTTCACCTGCTGCTGAAGCTCGCGCCCCTTGTCGTCATTGCCCGGATAGCCACCGACCGAGGTCAGCCCATCGGGGGCCAGCGCGATATAGCCCGCCTTTGCCACCCGCCGCGCGACATCCTCGATATAGGGGTTCAGGCCCCGATTTTCGTGAACAACCACCACGGCCGGCAGTTTGCCACTGGCCGAGGCCGGACGGGCCAGATAGCCGCGCACCTCTCCATGGCCCTTGGGCGAAGGATAGGCGATGTATTCGACGGTGATGTCAGGGTCGGATGCCGGGACCTGTTGGGCTAGCGCATAGTTCGGTGACATCGCGGAAAGGATCGCCACGGCGGTCATTCCGCCCACAGTGAACTTCGAGGCGCGGTCCAGAAACTCGCGCTTCGTGATCTTTCCGTGGGCGTAAAAGTCATAAAGCTCCAGCAGTTCGGGGGCAAAATCCTTCGCAGTCAATCTGGTCATGGCGCGCTCCTGTCAGGTTGGATCTGGTGTTCGTTTCACCCTTACGCAGCCTGACAGAGTTTCCGTCGCGGCAAGGCATCACGAAAACGGGAGCTTGCGGCCTCACCCCCCCATTCCGGCGAGGCAGGCGGACAGACGGTCAAAAGCCGCACCGATCCCCTCCGGTGCATCGGCAGCCAGAAAAGCATCCAGCGCCGGCCAGAGCCGGATCGCCCGATCAACAACCGGGTCGCTGCCCGGCACATAGAGCCCGGCCTGTATCATCAACTCGGCCCGGTCATACGCGCCCAGCAGTTTGCGAATCTCGGCAATCAGCCGGTTTTCGTCATCGCTGGCGGCATGGGGCAGACTGCGCGAGACAGAGCGCAGCAGATCGATCGCCGGGAACCGCCCCCGCTCGGCAATGCGGCGATCCATCACCACATGGCCATCCAGCACACCGCGCAGAATATCGGCGACAGGCTCTTCCATGTCCGACCCCGCAACAAGAACCGAAAAGACCGCCGTGATATCGCCCGCGCCATCGCGCCCCGGTCCCGCGCGCTCGGCCAGCGCCATGATCGTGTGGCTGGTTGACGGAGGAAAGCCGCGCAGGCTGCCCTCTTCGCCCGCAGCAACCGCGACCTCGCGATGCGCCTCGGCAAAACGGGTGATCGAGTCGGCCAGCAACAGCACCTGCCGCCCCTGATCGCGGAAATGCTCAGCCACCGCCATCGCAGACCATGCGCAGCGCCGCCGTGCCAGCGCGGATTGGTCCGACGTCGCGGTGACGACCACCGACCGCGCCATGCCTTCCGGACCCAGGACACTTTCGGTAAACTCGCGCAACTCGCGTCCGCGTTCACCGATCAGGGCAATCACGACGACATCGGCCTGCACCCCACGCGCAAACTTTGCCAGAAGCGAGGACTTTCCGACCCCCGATCCGGCAAATAGCCCGATCCGCTGACCACGCACCAGCGGCAGCACCGTGTCAAAGCAGGCCGTTCCCGTCGCCAGCCTCTCGCCCATCCGTCGCCGTGCGGCGGCATCCGGTGGTTGCGCCCGCAAGGGCCTGCTTGTAGCCCCGCGAAAAAGCGGTCTGCCATCCAGAGGACGCCCGAAAGGATCGACGATCCGGCCGATCCAGCTGTCATCCGGCGCAATCATCGCGGGCCCGTTCAATTCGACCGCAGCACCGATCTGAACCCCTTCAGCTGCGGTTTCGGGCAGCACTGTCGCGTGGTCGCGTGCCACCCGCACAACCTCACCAGCCAGTCCGGTGCCTGATCGGATAAGGACCCGATCCCCCAGCGTCGCCGCACGCGAAAGACCCGAGACGAGAACCGTCCCGCGCGACAGCTCGACCACGCGACCAAGGCGACGTGCCAAAGGGATCGACCCAAGCTCTGCCAGCAGTCCGCGAAAGGGGGTGTCGATCGCATCGATCATCGGATTCCTCATTTGTTCCTGATTACGGTTTCTAAAGGAATCACCCTTAAGCCTTGGTGAAGCTGGTCGAGGGAGAAGCCCCGATGTTTGAAAAACTCGAAATAACCAAGATGACGCAAGGATTTGCGCGGCATGCAGGCGCGCGGCAGGCCGAAATTGCGCGCAACATGGCCCATGCCGATACGCCCGGTTTCAAGGCGCGCGACATGCCCCCCTTTGCAGAAGTGTATGGCGCGGCCCAAGGTCAGGGGATGCTCGCCACGCGGCCGGGTCATCTGGGGTCTGCGAAAGGCCCGGAGGGAGCGGCCGTCGCACGTGTCGACGGCTCTGCAGCCTCGCCCGATGGCAACACGGTTTCCATCGAGCGCGAGATGGTTCGCGCGGCGGAGGTGCGTCAGGACCACGCGATGGCGCTGTCGATCTATCAAAGCGTCTCCAACATCCTGCGCGGCAGTCTTGGAAAGGCGCGGTGATCATGTCAGACCTTGGATCATCCCTTTCGTTCGCGGCCTCGGGCATGCAGGCACAGGCCAGTCGGTTGCGCCACGTTTCGGAAAACATCGCAAACGCCGATACGCCGGGCTATCGCCGCAAGACCGTCGCGTTCGAAGAAATGGCCGATCAACCCGGCGTCGCGCTTTCGCCGGTCCGGCTTGACCAGAAGCCGCTGGACCGGATCTTCGATCCCGGCCACCCCCTCGCCGACGAGGCGGGGTTTTATGATGGATCGAATGTCGATCTGATCACGGAAATCGCTGACGCGCGCGAAGCGCAGCGCAGCTACGAGGCCAATCTTCGCATGTTTGATCAGGCGCGGCAGATGACCAGCGACCTGCTTGCACTGCTACGCCGATAAGGAGTTCCAGAATGGACATTCATAATAAACTGGTATCGCAAACCTACACCGCCGCACGCTCTGCCGCCGCGCCCATGCCGGGTACGACCGACCCTGCTGCGAACCCCGTCGCCAGCTCCGTCTCTGCGTTCGAGGAGGTACTAGCCTCGGCCGAACAGACGGCACGGGCGGCGATGACGGGCGGCGCTGATCCGCATGCGCTGGTCGAGGCGCTGGCCGCCAGCGAAATGGCCGTCGAAACCGTAGTCACCGTCCGCGACAAGGTGGTCGAGGCCTATCAGGAAATCCTGAGGATGCCGGTATGACCGAGGACCAGATCTTTGATGCGCTACGTCAGGCGCTTTGGATCGCAGTCAAGATTTCGGCCCCGATGCTCTTGGTGGCGCTTGTCGCCGGCGTGGTGATCGGCCTCTTTCAGGCGTTGACCTCGATTCAGGAAATGACGCTGACCTTCGTGCCCAAGGTTGCGGCGATGCTAATTGTTCTCTGGGCATCCATGAGCTTCATGACCGCAAACCTCGTGAGCTTCTTCACCGACCAGATCGTTCCCGGAATCGCAGGAGGTTGAAATGGATGCCGCTGGCTATGTGACGCTGACCCGGCAATCCGGGCTGATGCGCGAAATGCAACTGATCGCCAACAACATCGCCAATGCCTCGACCGCCGGCTTCCGGCGCGAAGGGGTGGTGTTCTCGGAATATGTCAGGCGCCTCGACGATGCGCCGTCGCTGTCGATGGCCCATGCATCGGCACGCCACGTCGACCTGACGCCGGGCGAAACCGAGATGACGGGCGCGACCTTCGATTTCGCGATCGAAGGCGAGGGCTTTTTTCTTGTTGAAACCCCACAAGGCAATCGCCTGACACGCGCGGGCATGTTCACGCCCTCGGCCGAGGGTGAACTCGTCAACCCCGACGGCCATCGCCTGCTCGATCAGGGCGGCGCACCGGTCTTCGTGCCGCCCGATGTGGGCCAGGTCATGCTCTCCTCCGATGGCACGCTGTCCGCCGGGGATGAGCCGATTGCCCGGATCGGTCTGTGGCAACCCGCAGCCGACGGCGACCTGCAGCATGAGGGCGGGACTCTCTTTCGTACGACGCAAGGCGAGGTTCCGCTGGATGGTGGTCGCATGGTGCAAGGCCGCATCGAGGCCAGCAACGTGAACCCGATGTCCGAGCTTGCACGCATGGTCGAAGTGCAGCGCGCCTATGAGGCCGGCCAAAGCTTTCTTGATCGCGAGGATGATCGCTTGCGCACCGTCATTCAGGTGCTTGGAGGATAACCAAAGATGAAGGCACTCCAGATCGCGGCCAGCGGCATGGCGGCACAGCAGATGCGGGTCGATGTCGTCTCGAACAACCTCGCAAACATGAGCACGACCGGCTACAACGCCCGCCGTGCCGAGTTTGCGGACCTGCACTATCAACAGATCGCGCGTCCCGGGTCGATCTCGGCCGAAGATGGCTCCATGCTGCCAACCGGCGTTCAACTTGGCATGGGCGTGCGGCCTGCCGCGGTTTCGGTCGTCCTGGCCCAGGGCTCACTGACCCAGACGGGCGGCGATCTGGACATCGCGATCGAGGGACGCGGCTATCTTGAGGTCACCTTGCCGTCGGGCAGCGCGGGCTATACCCGCGACGGGGGCCTGAAGCGTACGGCTGACGGACTGATCGTAACCTCCGAGGGCTACCCGGTCGCGCCGGGACTGACGATCCCAGTCGATGCCCGCAGTGTCTCGATCAATGCCGATGGCGAGGTCTATGCCCATTTCATCGACGAGGTTCAGCCCGAGTTGATCGGAGAGCTGAGCCTTGTGGGCTTCGCAAACGAAAAGGGCCTTGAGGCGATCGGCGGCAACATGTTCCTCGAAACCGCCGCCTCAGGCCCAGCCGTGCCGGGGCAGCCGGGTGAGGACGGGTTGGGCACGCTGCGGCAGGGGTATCTTGAGGAAAGCTCGGTCGATTCCGTGCGCGAGATCACCGAACTGATCAAGGCGCAGCGGGGATATGAGCTGAACGCCAAGGTCATCACAGCCGCCGACCAGATGCTGTCGGCAACCGCACAGGTACGCTGATGCGATGTCTTCTCTATACCGCACTCCTGCTAGGCGGCATGGCGGAAGCGCAGTCGCTTGTGCCGACCCGCACCATCCGCGCGACCGAGATCATTGCGGAAACCGACCTTACACCGGGTGAGAGCGAAGTGCCCGGTGCGCTTTCCGACCCAGCAATGGCAATCGGACAAGAGGCGCAAGTCACGCTCTATGCGGGTCGCCCAATCCGCGCCGAGGATATCGGGCCACCGGCGATCATCGAACGGAATCAGATCGTGCCGCTTGCATATGGCTCGGGTGGTCTTTCGATCCTGACCGAGGGTCGCGCGATGGCGCGCGGCGGCGCCGGAGACGTCATCCGCGTCATGAACCTTGAATCGCGAACGACTGTCACCGGCCAGATTCAGCCCGACGGCACTGTCTCCACCCGCTCCAGCCCGTGAAGGACCATCATGCGCCGCATCCTGCTTTGCGCCCTCTGCCTCGCCGCCTGTGGACGGCTTTCGAATGTGGGCAAGGCGCCCGAGCTGACCCCGATCGAAGGCAGCTATCAGCACCATTCGATGTATTCGACACCGTTCCCCAAAGACCTCGCTGAGGGTCGGCCATCGGATGCCTCGTCCCTGTGGTCTGCCAATCGCGAATCCCTGTTCGGCGAACGCCGCGCCCAGGGGCGTGGTGACATTCTGACCGTGGTGATCGAGATAGACGACAGCGCCGAGATCTCCAATTCCAGCAGCCGCGACCGCGAGGGCAGCGATACGATGCAGGTTCCCGACCTCTTCGGTATCCCGCAGCGTCTGAACGAGCACCTTCCGGAGGGTGCCAGCATGGAAGAGGCGGTGAACACCTCCTCAAGCTCCAGCTACAAGGGCGACGGGTCGATCTCGCGCGCGGAACAGTTGGAACTGCGGATCGCCGCGACCGTGGTCGAGCAGCTTCCCAACAGCATCCTGCGGATCGAGGGGCAGCAAGAGGTGCGCGTGAACAATGAACTGCGCGAGCTGATCGTAACCGGCTATGTGCGGCCCATCGACATCTCACGCCAGAACGAGATCACCTATGACAAGATTGCCGGCGCTCGGATCTCTTATGGGGGCCGAGGCCAGATCACCGATGTGCAGCAGCCCCGCTATGGCCAGCAGATCACCGATATCCTTCTGCCGTTCTGAGCCCGATGAAACGCGTCTTCCTGTTCCTCGCCATTATCCTGATCAGCGCCGGCGCCGGCATAGGCGCCGGTCTGAGATTCCGCCCCGCGCCGCACCCGGAAGAGATCGAAGCGCCAGCAGAGGCTTCAGATCATGCAGGGGCCAGCACCCCCGAGGCGCTGGAGTACGTCAGGATGACCAACCAGTTTGTCATCCCGCTGGTCGAGAAGGGGCGCATCCGGTCTCTGGTTGTGATGTCGCTCAGCCTCGAGGTGCAGCAGGGTCAGGAAGAAGCCGTCCACGCAAAGGAGCCGAAACTGCGGGACAGTTTTCTCCAGATCCTGTTCGATCATGCAAATTCCGGCGCCTTTGACGGCACCTTCACCGAGGGCAACATCCTGGATCGGCTACGTGAAAACCTGTTGGCAGAGGGCAATCAGATCCTGCCCGGGATCGTCAGCGATGTGCTGATCACCGACATCGGACGACAGGATAGCTAACGTGGGGGCGCTAGCCTGCCGGCCGCCCTGACAGCTGATTCAGAACCTGCGACTTGCCAAATGCCTGCGCCGCCTCTGTGCGGCGCTTTTTGGCTTCGTCAAGCTGCTGTTCCAGAATTTCGCGCAGTTGCGCCCGGCGCCGGTCGGCCCAGACGCCATAGACCAGTTGCGCCTTTGCGGCTGCGATCAGGGGCAGGTCAGACGCGGGCGAGGCATCGAGTGCCTGCATCAACGTGCGCGTCTCTGCGCAGCGCGCCGTTGCCTCGTGATAGGCACCCAGCTTGCGGTCGCTGATGGCTGCCGCCAGTTGAACAAGCCTCGCAAGTCTTTCGTCCTTCATCATCTCCTCCGGGCCTTCTTGCGCATGGCTTCGGCAAAGCGGATCGCCGCCGCGACGGCCTGATAATGTTCGCGACCGATCTCATCCCCGACGTCGAGCGCGGCATGCAGCGCGCGCGCGGTGGGTGGGTCGCGGTGGATTGGGACACCGGCTTCGATCGCACGTTCGCGGATGCGGGCCGCAATCTCATCCTGACCCTTGGCGACACAGACCGGCGCGCGCCCGTCCTTGCGGTTCCATTTCAGCGCCACGGCATAATGCGTCGGGTTCACCACGACGACATCGGCCTCGGGCACCGCCTGCAGCATGCGGTTCAGCGCAATTTCCTGTCCACGCTGACGCCGATGGGCGCGAAAATGCGGATCACCCTCAGACTCCTTGTGCTCTTCGGTCATTTCCTGGCGGGTCATCATCGCCTGCCGGCGATGGCGCAGCACCTGCCAAAGGTAGTCGGCAGCGCCGAAAACGAGCCCGAGGGCGGCCGACAAGATCAGGAAGTCCATCGCGAGGTCGAAGATCACAAAGGCAATCTGGCGGCCCTGCAGTTGCGCGACCCCCATGATCGCGTTGAGGTGAGAGCGAACGAACCAGACGGCGGCGATGGCAGTAACCGCCAGCTTCGCAAGATTACGCCCGAAATCGAACAGCCCCTGCACCCCGAACTTGTGACCGGCCGCCGCCAGGGGCGAGATGCGCGACAGACGCGGTTCAAGGTTCTTCGGGGTAAAGGTCCACCCTCGCATCACGGTGACCGCCAGCACGACGGCCATCAGTGGCGGAAGAAACAGCGGCGCAATCTCTAACGCGAGAGACAACACAAGCTCTGCGGGCCGCATGTTGCCCGCCCAAGCCACCCCGGCCTCGGCAGACAGCAGGCGCATCAGACGCAACGACACCTGATCGGTGATCGCAGGGCCAAGAAAGACTGCGCCCAGACAAAAGGAAACCAGCGAAATGGCCGAAAGCGCCTCTGGCGAGCGGGCGATGCGGCCTTCGGAGCGCAACGATTCCAGCCGCTTCTGGCTGGCCTCATGCTGGCGATCGTCGGCGTCTTCCTCGCTCATCTCGGCAGGGCCAGCGGGTCGGAAAGGTAGCTGTCCAGCGACCCACCCCAGATGACAAGCGCAATCGGCGCCGTGATTGCCAGCAGCGCCATCCCGCCCAGAACCACCACCGGGGCCCCGATCATCGAGACCATCATCTGCGTCATGGCTCTGTTGATCACCCCGAGCGCAAGATTGTACAGCACCGAGATCACGACGAACGGCCCAGCGAGCGTAAAGCCAAGCCCGATACAGTGCGCGGCCTGTGCGGTGGCCCATTCGGCCGAATCGTGCGCGGCGGGGGCAAGGCCGACAGGGAAGAGATCATAGCTTTCGATCAGCAATGCCGCGACCTTGACATGAAGGCCAGCCGCAACCGCAAGGGCCAGCGCCGCGACCGCCAAGAGATGCGAGACCACCGGCTGAGGCTCACCCGCCACGCCGAAAAGCTGCGCAAGCGAAATGGACTGCGCGATGATCGTCCCGGCGATCTGCAGCGCCATGACAAGCAGCCGCAGACCAAGGCCGAGCATCAGTCCAATGGCCGCCTCGGCAATGATCGCGGGAATAGTGGGCGGCACAGGGTGGGGGGCGACAACTGGCCCCACAACCATGGTAAAGGCCAGCGCCACGCCAAGGCGCACACGCGGGGGCAGTGTCGCCTCGCCGAACGCGGGCAACAGCGCAACCATGCCTGCCACCCGGCAAAAGATGACGAGCAGACCGGCTACGTGCGGTCCCGCCACCTCCATCAGCGCGGTCAATTCTGCCGTCATGCCGGAACGACGCCGATCAGGGCCGGGCGAGCCTCCATCCCGATTTCTTCATAGGAGAGCACCGGCGTCGGCAGGCCTTTGGCGCCCAGGACCGTCCGCAGGAACCGTCGCCGCAGGGTCGAGGTGACAAGCGCGGGGTGCATGCCACTTTCGGCCGCTTTCGACAGGCGTTCGGCCAGCGCGTTTGCGAGGCGACTGAACTGGTCGGGCGGCAGGGCCACGTCGCGCAGGCCGCGTTCACCCTCGATCTGATAGGTGGCAAAGGTCTTTTCCCACTCTGGCGCCAGTTGCAGCAGCGGGATCGTGCCATCCTCGCGCTTGAGCTCGGCGACAATCTGAAAGCCAAGCCGCTGACGGACGTGATCACAGACCGCCTCGGGCGTGGGTTGGCCGCGCGCCTCGGCGATAGCCTCCAGCACCAGGGGCAGGTTGCGCACCGAGACGCGCTCTTCCAGCAGAAGCTTCAGCACTGTGAGCAAGAGATCCGTTGGCACGCGGTCGGGGATCAACTCGTCGAGCAGCTTCCGGTTCGCTTCGGCCCTTGCGGGGTCAGAGACGTTGACGAATTCGTCCAGAAGTTTACGCAACCCCTTGAGCGTCAGAAGACGGGCAAGATTGGCCTTCAACACCTCAAGCAGGTGCGTCGCCAGCACCTCGGCCGGGGTGACCACGGTCAGGCCGGACAGAACCGCATCCTCTTGCAGGTCCGGGTCGATCCAGCGCGCCGGTGCACCATAAACCGGCTCACGCACATCCAGGCCACCGGGCGCCTCTACTCCATCGGACAGCAGGACCAGCACCTTGTCGGGCTGCAAACGGTCTCGCACCCGCTCAACCCCCTGCAGGCGGATGCGATAGGCTCCGGGGGGAAGAAGCGCATCATCTGTCAGCCGGATCTCAGGCAGGATCAGGCCGAAACTCGCGGCAATATGGTTGCGCATGTTCTGGATACGTGCGTCGATCCCGGTCGCGGGGGACAAGGCCATCGGCACAAGATCCGGGGCAAACTCGATATGGATCTCGTCAAAGTCCAGCACATCGCCCATAGGCCGGCGGCTTGGCGCGACGTTGGCTGGATCGGACAGCACATCACCTGCGGGCGCTGGCGCCTTGTGACGGAAACGGGCCGCCAGCCCAAGAGCCGCTGCCCCAGCCATGAAGGGCAGAAACGGCAATCCCGGCACCAGCGCGAACAGGAACAAGAGCACCGCGACTGTCGCAAGCGCGCCGGGGTACTGGCCAAGTTGCCTGAAGAACGCGGCGTCCGCCGAGCCTGTCCCACCGCCACGCGCCAGCAGCAGCGCCGAGGCGACAGAGATGATGACGGCCGGGATCTGCGTCACCAACCCGTCACCGACCGTCAGAATGGTGTAGGTTTCAAAGGCCTGTGCGGCGGGCATGCCGTGAATTGCGATGCCCATGATCAACCCGACGATCAGGTTCAGCCCGGTGATCAACAAGCCCGCAACCGCATCACCCTTGACGAATTTCGAGGCCCCGTCGAGCGAGCCGAAGAAGTTGGTCTCGGCCAGTTCACGCTCGCGTCGCGCCTTTGCCTCGGCGTGGGTTATCGCACCAGCCGACATGTCGGCGTCGATGGCAAGTTGCTTGCCCGGCATCCCGTCAAGGGCAAAGCGCGCGCCCACCTCGGCCATGCGACCCGCGCCCTTGGTGATCACCATGAAGTTCACGATCAGCAACACGCAAAAGATCACAAGGCCAAGGATCAGGTTGCCGCCCATGATGAAATTGGCAAAGCCTTCGATCACATGGCCGGCTGCGGCAGTTCCGGTGTGGCCGTTGCCGATAATCAGCTTGGTGGACGAGACATTCAGCGCCAGCCGCAAGAGCAGCGAGGCCAGCAGGATCGTCGGGAAGGCCGAGAAATCCAGCGGCCGTTCCACAAACAGCGTGACCGTGAACATCAGGATCGCCAGTGCGAATGATACGGCAAGCCCGAAGTCCAGAAGCCATGTTGGTACGGGCAGGATCATCATCGCGATGATCGCCATCAGCGCCAGCGCGAGCAGGATCGTGGGCTGAAAGAGGGTGCGCAGGTTGGTCCCGGTCATCACGGCATCCGCCGCAAGAGAGACCCGACCCCGCCGACCCGCGGCATCAGCGAGCCGTTCGAGGCCCGCCCCTCGCCCGCGACCAGCAGCGGAAAGGCATTGACGCGCGCCCCCTCGACAATGGGCCCCGCATCAGCCAACCGGACATCCCCGATCCCGGCCAGCACATCTTCAAAACGCGCCATATAGCGGTCGGCGTGGCTGTCGGTGCCCGAGTGATAGGCCCCTGCAGCCTGCACCCAATCGGCGGTTTCCCGATACTTCTGCAACAGGAACTGCGCGGCATAGCGTGCATTTTCCTCGGGGTCGAACATGTCAGGCAGCGCGGCGAATTTCTCGGCATGCCAGTGCAGGTTCAACTGAAAGCAGCCAATGTCGAGATTGGTGTAACCCAGCTCAAGCTGCGCCTCGACGAACTGCTCGGCCTCGGCCTTGCTGTCGAACCAGTAGCCCTGACCTGCCTGATTGACGGCCCAGGGCCAAGGCTCCAGCCCCGTCTCGCCCGCCCGACCAGTTTCGGCACGCGTCAGCGCAAGAAGGATATCAGCAGGCACCCCGGTTTCCCGCGCAGCGTTCCGCGCGGCCTGATCGCAGAGTACCGCAGGCCGGGCATCTGCGGGCGTTGCGCCAAGGGCGGCCAGCAAAAGGGCAAGGGGGTATCGTGGCATGGTGGCGGATTCTCCGTCCGTGCGGGGCGCTTGGGGCCCAGACTACGGCGCGAATCCTTTCCAACCGGTAAGCACCGGGCAGCAGAAGGGCCGCCCGCAGGCGGCCCTTCGCAAAGATCAGATGTAGCGGTTCCAGAGGTTCTCCAGCCGCTCCTGCCGACCTGAACGCGGCTCGGGTTCCAGACCTTCGGCCGTCACGCGGGCGGCCGCGGCCTCCAGCGTGCCCTTCAGCATCGCCTGCGCGGCCGGGGTTTCCCACCCTGCGTAGCGGGCCTTGCGGTTGGCCTCCAGCTCACCCGACTCCAGCAGGGCAGCTGCCGATTTCAGGGCGCGCGCGCAGGTGTCCATGCCGCCCACATGCGCAAGGACCAGATCCTCGGGATCGAGGCTCTGGCGCCGCACCTTGGCATCAAAGTTCGTCCCGCCCGTGGTGTAGCCACCGGCGCGCAGGATTTCATAGAAGGCCAGCGCCTTTTCCGCATGGTTGTTCGGGAATTGGTCGGTATCCCAGCCCGATTGATAGTCGTTCCGGTTCATGTCGATCGAACCGAAGATGCCAAGCGCCGCGGCGGTTGCAATCTCGTGCTCGAAGCTGTGACCGGCGAGGATGGCATGGCCCTGTTCGATGTTGACCTTGACTTCTTTCTCCAGTCCGAACTGCACGAGGAAGCCGTAAACGGTGGCCACATCATAGTCGTACTGGTGCTTTGATGGCTCTTGCGGCTTGGGCTCGATCAGGATCGCGCCCTTGAAGCCGATCTTGTGCTTGTACTCGACCACCTGCTGCAGGAAGCGCCCGGCATGCTCACGCTCGGCCTTCAGGTCGGTGTTGAGCAGCGTTTCATAGCCCTCGCGGCCCCCCCAGAGAACATAGTTCGCCCCGCCCAGTTTCAGCGTGGCATCCATGTTCGCCTTCACATTCGCGGCGGCATAGGCATAGACATCCGGATCGGGATTTGTCGCCGCACCCGACATCCAGCGCCGGTGGCTGAACATATTGGCGGTGCCCCACAGAAGCTTTGCCTTGTGGCTGGTCTGCTTCTCGCCAAGGTAGTCGACGATTTCCTCAAGGTTGCGCAGCGACTCCGCGAAGGTGGCGCCTTCGGGGCGGGCGTCGGCGTCGTGGAAGCAGTAGAAGGGCGCGCCCAGGATATCGAACATCTCGAAGGCCACATCTGCCTTCAGCTTGGCAAGCTGCATCGTGTCGCCGAACCACGGGCGATCGAACGTCTGTCCACCGAACGGATCGCCACCCGGCCAAGCGAAGCTGTGCCAGTAGGCGATGGCGAACCGCAGGTGATCTTCCATGCGCTTGCCGAGGATGACCTCGTCGGGATTGTAATGCCGAAAGGCAAATTCGTTGGTGCTCGACGGCCCCTCATACTTGATCTGGGGGATGCCCTTGAAAAACTCGGTCATGTCAGTCCTCGGATTGCGGATTGTGCAGCGCGATAGCGGGCATGGCCCGCATCGAATGCGTCGGAAAGCGCGGTGACGGGTTCTATCACCCGCGCGATGGGGGGAAGGGTCGCGATCTCGGCCCCGGCGCCGGTTGCGGCCATCATGGCAAGGCGGGCGGCGCCGAAGGCCCCGCCAAAATCGCCGGCTTGCGGCAGCATGACGGGCACGCCGAGGGCGGTCGCGATGGCCGAGAGCCAGTATTCGGACCGAGAGCCGCCGCCCACCGCGACAAGCCGCTCAAGCCGGGTGCCGGTGACTGCCAGCGCATCGCGGCAATCGCGCAGGGCAAAGGTGACGCCTTCCAGCACGGCGCGGGTGCCTGCGGCGCGGTCGGTCGCGTGCTCGAGCCCCGTAAGGGCACCCCGGATCGCGGCGTCGTTCAGGGGCGTGCGCTCACCGCCCAGATAGGGAAGGAACACCGTCTTCCCCGGCGCCTGCAACGCGCCAAGTTCGGCCGTTAGCGCCGCCGCGTCGCGGTCGACAAAGCGCCCATACCAGTTCAGCGCATCGGTGGCGGCCAGAATGACCCCCATCTGGTGCCAGGTTTGCGGCAAGGCATGACAGAAGGTATGCACGGCCGTATCCGGCGCGGGCCGATAGCCATCATTCGCCGCAAAGAGCACGCCCGAGGTGCCAAGGCTGACGAAGGCATCTCCCGCCCGTACAACACCCACCCCCACGCCAGAGGCTGCGTTGTCGCCGCCCCCACCGGCCACGACCACATCGCCGGGCAAACCCCAACGGTTGGCCAGTTCCGCGCGCAGCCTGCCCGAAACTTCGGAGCCCTCGATCAGCCGCGGCATGTGGCTGCGTGTCAGTCCGGTTGCGGCCAGCAGATCATCCGACCAGTCGCGCGCACCGGTATCAAGCCAGCTCGTGCCCGCCGCATCCGACATCTCTGCCACATGCTCGCCCGTGAGCCAGAGGCGCAGGTAGTCCTTGGGCAGCAAGACCTTGGCGACACGTTCCCAGATCCGGGGCTCATGCGCGCGGACCCAGTCAAGCTTCGGCGCCGTGAAGCCCGGAAAAACGATATTGCCCGAGATCCGTCGGAACATCGGATCTCCATCGAGCACGGCGGCCTCAACATGGGAACGGGTGTCGTTCCACAGGATACAGGGGCGCAGCACTTCGTCCGCGGTATCAAGAAGTGTAGCGCCGTGCATATGCCCGGAAAGGCCGATCGCCCGCACCGCACCCAGCCCCGCAGAGCGGGACAAAGCCTCCATCACAGCCTCGGCTGCTGCTATCCAGTCGGCGGGGGACTGCTCGCTCCATCCCGGCGCAGGTCGCGAAACGCCCAGAGGGGCGGCGGCCTCGGCCACCACCCCCTGGGTTTCATCGATCAGCAACCCCTTAAGACCAGAGGTACCCAGATCAAGCCCGAGATACATCAGTAGGCCTGCGGGGGTTTCTTGCCCATGATGATCATGCCAAGGATGTCATCATCGGTTACATCGCCCACGTTCACCGTGCCGACGCGCTGGCCGTTCTTCATCACCACCGCGCGGTCACAGAGGTCCATCACCGCATGGATGTCATGCTCGATCAGGAAGATGCCCAGACCCTGCTTTTTCAGTTCCTGGATCAGCTCGGCCACCATCTGCGTCTCATGTGGCCCGAGTGCTGCGGTCGGTTCGTCCATGATCAGGATCTTGGCGTTGAAGTAGACCGCCCTCGCGATGGCGACCGACTGCCGTTGACCGCCCGAAAGCGCGCTGACCGGCACATTGAACTTGCGGAAGTTCGGGTTCAGCCGACCCATGATCTTGCGGGTCTCGGATTCCATCGCGATGTCATCAAGGAAACCGCCCGCGCCGACCAGTTCGCGCCCGAGGAACAGGTTCGAGGCGGCATCGAGGTTATCGGCCAGCGCAAGCGTCTGGTAGATCGTCTCGATGTTGTAGCTGCGGGCGTCACGCGGGTTGTTGATCTCGGCCTTTTCGCCATTGATCCAGACTTCGCCGCTGTCGGCCCGATAGGCGCCCGAAAGGCACTTGATCAGCGTGGATTTGCCGGCGCCGTTATGGCCCAGAAGCCCCACGACCTCGCCGGGGTAAAGATCGACCGAGACGTGGTCGACCGCCTTGATCCCGCCGAATGCGATCGAGATGTCGCGCAGTTCGACCAGGGGGGTGCCCTTGTTGGGATTGGTGCTCATGTCCTTGCCTCCCCTTACTTCGCGCGCTTGCGATAGATGATGTCGACCCAGACCGCGAAGACGAGGACCGAACCCACGACGATGTTCTGCAAGGCGGCGTCAAAGCCGATCAGCACCATGCCCGTCTGCAGCGACTGCATGACCAGCGCGCCGATGATCGCGCCGTAGATCGTGCCGACACCACCTGCCAGAGAGGTGCCGCCGATGACGGCTGCGGCGATCACGTACAGCTCGTCCAGTGTGCCAAGTGCGTTGGTGGCCGAGTTCAGGCGGGCCGAGGCGACGATCGACGAAAGCCCGGTCAGAAAGCCCATCAGCGCAAAGATCTTGACGGTCATCAGCTTGGTGTTGATGCCCGAAAGCTCGGCTGCATCGGGGTTGCCGCCCATGGCAAAGACGTAGCGGCCAAAGCGGGTGCGGGTCGAGAGAACCGTCATGGCGATGCCCACCGCAATTAGCACCAGAACCGGGATGGCCCAGCCGTGGCTGATGAACAGACCCTCGGCCGGCACCTCGAAGCCCTGTGCCGCGGCGTATTGGTTCACGATGCCCTTGGGCCAGGGATAGGCGTTGACCAGCATCGTCGCGCCGATCACGAGGCCGCAGCCAAGCACACCCAGAAAGACCTCGGCCCAGACCGGGCGCTGCGGAAAGCCGTGGTGTTCACGGTTCTTGCGACCGCTGTAGAGCTTCCACAGGATGAAGGCGCAGGCGATCAGGCCGACGATCCAGCTGCCCGTGGCGCCGATAGAGCCATAGGGCCCGCCACCGATCAGCGAGAAAGTGCTGTCGAGGGGCGAGATCGTCTCGCCGCGCGCCAGAAGGAAGGCCGCGCCACGCCAGACCAGAAGCCCGCCCAGTGTCACGATGAAGGCGGGGATACCCCGATAGGCCACCAGCCAGCCATGGAAGGCGCCGATTGCCGTGCCCACCACAAGCCCAACAAGGCAGGTGACGATCCAGATCATCGGGCTGCCAAGACCAAATATATCGGGCAGGATGCGGGCTTGGGTGATACCCATGACCATGGCGGTGAAACCCAGAACCGAACCGACCGACAGGTCGATATGGCGGGTCACGATGATCAGGACCATGCCGCAGGCCATGATGCCGATAGAGGCGGTCTGGACCGACAGGTTCCAAAGGTTGCGGGGCGTCAGAAACGAGCCCTGCCCCTTGAAGACTGCGCCAAAGATGTGAAAGCCCAGCCAGATCAGCAGAAGGGCCCCGACCATGCCAAGCAGGCGGGTGTCGATCTCGGTGGCTTTAAGAAAGCGGGCAACGGGGCTCTGAGCGGTGTCAGTCCCGTGGGATGGGGTGGTGGATGAGGTCATGTTTGCGTCCGGCACTACGGGGTGAAGGGTGCAGACGGGCGGACAAGGGGGCCATCCCTGTCAGGCCTTTGTCGCAGTGGCGGCGGTGCCGCCTGTGAAAAGCCCGGCGCGCGCATGGGCGCACCGGGCAGCGGGGGCCTTACTTGCAGGCCGCCACGTCGTCGGCAGCGCCTTCGCAGGCCTGTTCCTTCGAGATCACACCGGCGTCGATCACGACGTTCAGGTTCGCCTTGGTGATCGGGGTCGGGTCAAGGAAGATCGCGTTCATCTCAACGCCCTTTTCGCCGCCCGAGAACTTGACTGCACCCTCGACCGCATCAACCGCGGTGCCCGAGGCGAGCGCCGAGGCGATTTCGCCGGCCGCCTTGCCCAGTGCACGGCTGTCTTTCCAGACAGACACGGTCTGCGTGCCACGGGCCACGCGGTTCAGCGCGGCAAGGTCGCCGTCCTGACCACCGATCGGAATGTTCAGACCCTGGGCCTGCAGCGCGGCAATCGCACCGCCCGCCATACCATCGTTCTGTGCCAGAACGGCGTCGATGGCGTTGTTGTTGGCGGTCAGGATCTGTTCCATGTTCTCCTGGGCGCCTTCCGGCTTCCAGCCCTGGGTGAACTGCTCGCCCACGATCTTGATGTCGCCCGAGGCAACCTTCGGAGCCAGCACCTCTTCCATGCCTTCACGCAGGAAGCCAGCATTGGCGTCGCCCGGATCACCCTTGATGATCGCGTAGTTGCCCTTCGGAGCAGCGGCGACCACATTTTCAGCGATGATGCGGCCCACACCCTTGTTGTCGAAGGTCAGGTAGAAGGCGCGCGGGTCTTCGATCAGGCGGTCATAGGCCACGACCGGGATGCCTTCGGCTGCGGCCTTTTCGATGGCGGGGCCAATGGCGTCCTTGTTGTAGGCCAGAACGATCAGGGCATTTGCGCCCTGGGCGATGAGCGCCTCGATATCGGTCAGCTGCTTGGCTTCCGACGCCTGGGCGTCAGCCGAGATATAGGTGTTGCCGGCGGCTTCGAGGGCGGCCTTGATGGCAGCCTCATCGGTCTTCCAGCGCTCCTCCTGGAAGTTGGACCAGCTCACGCCGATGGTCAGGCCTTCGGCAAGAGCCGCGGACGAAAAGCCAGCGGCCGCGATGACCGCGGCGATCAGAGCATTACGCATTTGTATCCTCCCTATGGATGCGGCCAGCGAATGGCCAGGCCGACGGATTCGCCGGCACGCCAGAAAAATGCCCTGAATAATTTCAGTTGTCAAAATATAATTTTTGTCAGACTGTCATGAAGCCGAAGTTTGTTGCGTTTTCTTGCTGCCGTGCAGCATTTCGCAGGCAGATTTGGCACCGCTGCCCGAATTTTTAGTTTGGAGACCGAAGAAATGACGCCGCGAACCCTGTTGGCCGGACTGGGGGATGAGCGCAAGGGGTGCGGCCCCCTGATCGCGCCCCTTTCCGAAACGACGCGGCCCCTGCGCCAGCAGGTGTTTGACCGGGTGCGCGCGGCGGGGCTGATTCCCCGCGTGCAGGTCGCCAAGGAACTCGGCGTCTCTCCCGCCTCGGTCACGACAATCACCCAGGAGCTGATCGAGGCCGGTCTGATCGAAGAGGCCTCTGCCCCGCGCGAAGGTGACCAGGGACGCGGCCGGCCCGCGGTCGCACTCTGCGTGCGGTCCTCGGCGCATCTTGTGGCCGGAATGAAGCTCTCTGACCGTGAACATACCGCTGTGGTGGTAGACTTCTCGGGCAACCTGATCGCCGGCGACGTCATCCCCCGTCGTCCCGGACCGATGAGCCTGCCAGAGCTGTTGGCCGCGATCGAAACGCTGCTGCATCGCGTCTGCGCCAAGGCCGGGATCGAGCCCGCCAATCTGACCGCGCTTGGGCTTGGGGTGCCGGGCTTTGTCGATTGCCAGTCGGGAATGGTCATGTGGTCATCGGTTCTGCTGGAACGCGGTGTGGCCCTGGCACAGGCGGCGACCACGCACCTCGGCCTGCCCGTCCATGTGGACAACGACGCCAATCTGGTGACGCTGGCCGAGCTGTGGTTCGGCGCAGGGCGGGCGCTGGCCGATTTCGCGGTCGTCACCATCGAGCACGGCGTGGGCATGGGGTGCGTGATCAATCACCGCATCTACCGCGGCGCCAAGGGCCTTGGCATGGAGCTGGGCCATACCAAGGTGCAGCTCGACGGCGCGCTCTGCCGCTGCGGCCAACGCGGTTGCCTTGAGGCCTATGTCGCCGACTATGCCCTTGCGCGCGAGGCGACCACCGCGCTGAACTGGAGCCACCGCGAGGGCCAGTCGATCAACGTCCTGCTGGAAAGCCTCTATGATCACGCCAAGGCGGGGAACACCGCTGCCCGGTCTATCTTCCGGCGCGCGGGGCGCTATCTCGCGGTAGGTCTGTCCAATGTGGTGAACCTCTTTGACCCCTCGCTGATCATCTTGTCGGGCGAGCGGATGCGCTACGACTATCTTTATGCCTCGGAAACGCTGGCAGAGATGGAGCAGCTTGCGATCTCGACCGGCCGCCCGAAGCCGCCGGTCAAGATCCATGCCTGGGGCGATCTTCTCTGGGCGCATGGCGCGGCGGCTCTGGCCTTGTCAGAGGTCACCGACGCGCTTTTGATGCCTGCGCGTGAATCCGCAGCCTGACCCGGCAAAACCGGCGCGACTTGCCTGCAACGATTGAGCTTCGCAGCCCAAGCTGCAATACTCGATGCGATTTCGATAGCTGGGGGTACGCGTGTCATTCTTGCGTCTGCGACCGATCGCTGGGGCCGCCATTCTGGCTCTGGCGGGCACAGGCCTCTCTGAACTCGCCCTGGCAGAAAAGGCGGCGGATCAGATTGTGCGCTTTGGGGTCACCGGGCCAGATGCGGCCGAGGTTGACGATGCCGTGCGCGCAGCATCCTCGCTGCTCGGTACAGTACGCGATGGCAACACAGAACCCGACGACCTCTATGGTGCCGCACGCGCGGAATATGCCAGCATCGTCAATGCCTTATATGCGCTTGGTCATTACGGGCCGGTTGTGCATGTGCTGATCGACGGGCGTGAGGCCGCCTCGATCCCGCCGCTTGAGGCCCCGAAACGGATCGGGCTGGTCACTGTGACCGTAGACCCGGGACCAAAGTTCCAGTTCTCGGACGCTGTCGTGGCGCCGCTTGCCCCTGAAACCCGCCTGCCCGAGGATTTTGCCCGCGGCAAGGTTGCCCGCAGCGATCTGGTGCGGCAGGCCGTCCAGACCGGCGTGGACGGGTGGCGCGATGTCGGTCACGCCAAGACCAAGGTTGCCTCGCAGCGCGTGATTGCCAATCACGACAACAGCACGCTGTCCGCCAATGTTCAGCTGAACCCCGGCCCGCGCCTGCGCTTTGGGACCCTGACCGTGAAGGGCAACGAGCGGATGCGCGAGCGCCGCATACACAAGATCGCGGGCCTTCCCGAAGGCGAGGTCTACAGCCCCGAGGATCTGCGCCGTAGCGCCGAACGCCTGCGTCGGACGGGTGTGTTCAGCTCGGTCACGCTGACCGAAGCCGAGGCCATCCGGGCGCCCGACTACCTCGACATCACCGCAACCGTCGTCGAAGAGCGGCGGCGGCGCTATTCCATCGGGGCTGAAGTCTCCAGCCTCGACGGGATTGACCTGACCGGCAGCTGGCTGCACCGCAACCTGTTGGGTGGGGGCGAGCGGCTGCGGGTCGATGCCGAGATCGGCAATATCGCCGCGCAGTCAAGCGGGGTGGATTATGGGATCGGCGTGCAGCTTGACCGGCCCGCCACGCTGACGCCAGACACGACCCTCAGTTTCAAGACCGCCTTCGCGCATCTCGATGACGAGGATTACATTGCCGACATCGTCACGCTGGGCGCGGGGTTCAGCCACTTCTTCTCCGAGCAGCTTACGGCGAGTGTCGGGCTTGAGTTCGGCTACGCCAAGGTGGACGACTTCTTTGACGAATACACCTACGAATACCTGAACCTGCCGATCGGTGTCACATGGGACACCCGCGACACCAAACTTGACGCGCAGAAAGGCTTCTTCCTTTCGACCCAGGTCAGCCCGTTCCAGGGGTTCAACGATACCGACAGCGGTGTGCGCATCACGGCTGATGGCCGGGGCTATCTGACCTTTGGCGAGGAGCGCCCCCTGACATTGGCGGGTCGCGCGCAACTTGGCACGATCATCGGGTCGACCCTGCTCGGCACACCCCGCGACTTTCTGTTCTACTCGGGCGGGGGCGGCACCGTGCGCGGCCAGCCCTACCAGTCACTTGGCGTCGATTACCCCGAGATCTACGCTGAAAAGATTGGCGGCATGGCCTTTGGCGCCCTGTCAGGCGAGGTGCGTGCCCGTGTGACCGAAAAGATCGGCGTCGTGGGCTTTCTCGATCTCGGCTATGTCGGCGCGATGGATTTCGGCGGCGACTATGGCAACTGGCATGGCGGCGCCGGACTTGGGGTGCGCTACGCGACAGGCTTTGGCCCGATCCGATTTGACGTCGCCGCCCCAATCGAGGGCAGCGTCGATACCGGTGAAGGGGTTCAATTCTACATTGGTATCGGACAGGCCTTCTGATGAAGCGGATTTATGCTCTTGCCCTTTGCGCCCTGCCCCTACAGGCGGCAGCTCAGGAAGACGACCGAGGGTTTCTGACCCGCCTGCTTGAAGACAATCTCTCGGGTGCCGGACGCGCCGTTACCATCACGGGGTTCGAGGGCGCGCTGTCGTCGCAGGCCACCATGGCGGAACTGACCATCGCCGATGACACCGGCACATGGCTCACCCTGCGCGATGTGGTGCTGGACTGGAACCGGGCAGCGCTTTTGCGAGGCAATGTCTCGGTCAATACACTGAGCGCGGCTGAGATTGTGCTTGATCGGATCCCGCAGTCGCAAGCGGGTCCGGAACTCCCCTCGCCCGAGGCGAAGCCCTTCGCGCTGCCAGAGTTGCCGGTCTCGATCAACATCGGCCAGCTCTCTGCGCAAAAGATCACGCTGGGGGAATCTGTGCTGGGACAGCCGGTCGAGGCGCGGCTCGATGCGGCCGTCTCTCTCTCGGGTGGCGAGGGGCAGGCCAGGCTTGACCTAACCCGCACTGACGCGGGCCCTTCAGGTGTGGTCGATCTGACGGCGGGCTTTGTCAATGAATCAGGCGTGCTCTCGCTTGACCTGCGCGCGGCGGAGGACGCAGGCGGTATCGTCACCACCTTGCTGGGCCTGCCGGGCGCCCCGCCGGTCGAGCTTGCGGTTCAGGGCGAGGGGCCGCTGACCGACTACACCGCCAATATTCGCCTTGCCTCGGACGGTGCTGACCGTCTGGCCGGAACGGCCAAGGTGGCGAGCGGCACCGCCCCCGGCGACACCCGCTTTGCGCTGGACCTGCGCGGCGATCCGGCACCTTTGTTCCTGCCGGAATATGCGGCCTTCTTCGGGTCAGACGTGGCGTTGACGGCACAGGGCGAGCGCCGGGCCGATGGTGCACTGGAGGTCAGCCAGTTTGGCGTCACCACGCGCGCCCTGCGGCTCGGCGGCGATCTGGCGCTGGCAAGCGATGGCTTGCCCCAACGCTTTGATGTGAAGGGCAATCTGGGGCTGGATGGCCAGCGCGTGCTTTTGCCAATCGCGGGCGACAAACCCACCTATGTATCGCAGGCTAACCTCAATCTGGCCTTTGACGCGGTCAAGGCAGATCGTTGGACGATTGATCTTGGCGTAACGGGACTGGACGCGCCCGAGCTCGGCCTTGGGCAACTTGGCGTCACTGGGGGTGGCAGCATCGCGCGCCCCGACGGCAAGCCGCTTGCCGAGGGAACGATCGACTTTGCCGCGACAGGTGTCGCAGCTGCCGATCAGGCGCTGGCCCGTGCCATCGGCGACACGCTGAAGGGCCGCCTCGGGTTTCGCTGGCAAGAGGGGCAGGATGCGCTGGCCCTGCCGCTTCTTCAGGTCGAAGGCGCAGATTTCGGCTTTGACGGGGCGCTCGATATCGGCGGCCTTCAATCAGCGCTGGCCCTGAAGGGTCAGGGCGCTGTGCGCGCCGATGATCTTGCGCGGTTCTCGGACCTTGCGGGCCGATCACTGGGCGGCAAGGTGCAGGCCCAGCTTTCGGGCGATGCAGCGCTTCTGACCGGCGCCTTTGACCTTGCGGGTCGTATACAGGGTGAAGGGTTGAAGGTCGGGATTGCCGAAGTGGACAATCTTCTGGCCGGATCCTCAGCCATCACGATAAACATCAAACGCGACCAAACCGGCACCCGCCTGAACACGCTGGATGTAACGGCCGCCAGTCTCAAGGCGACGGCCAAAGGCTCCCTGGCCACAACGGGCAGTGATCTGACCGCCGATCTGAGTTTTGGCGACCTGTCGGTGTTGGGCGGGCCGTATCGCGGCAGCCTTGCAGGTCAGGCGCGCGTCACAGGCACCAGCCAGGATGCGGTCGTTACGTTTGACGCGCGCGGAAACGGCCTTGCGGTGGGCATCGCCGAGGCTGACAGCCTGCTGCGCGGCGCATCGACCATCACGGCAAAGGCGCGGGTGCGGGGGCAGACCGTCGATCTGGAACAGCTGACGGTCAATGCCGCGACGCTGGATCTTTCGGCGCAGGGCAAGATCGACCCTGCGGGCCATGATCTGCGCGCCCGGATGGGCTTCAGCGATCTGCGCACTCTTGGCGGCGGATATCGTGGCAGCCTGACGGCGGATGCCACCTTCCGCGGAACGCCACAGGATGGCGCGCTGACGCTGCGCGCGAATGGCCGGGGTCTCGCCATCGGGCAGCCCGAGGCCGACCGCCTGCTGGCGGGCGAGACGCGTCTGGCTGCGGATGTTGCGCTGCAGGGCGGGCAGGTCAAGGTGAACACCGCCAACCTGAGTAACCCGCAGATGCGCGCCGATCTCCGCGGCACCATCGAAGGGGCGAACCGCCGCCTGACGGTCGATGCCGCGATCAACAATCTGGCGACCGTCCTGCCCCAATTTCCCGGTGCACTGACCATCAAGGGCACGGCTGTCGAGGACGCGCGCGGCTATGACCTGAACCTTGCCGCGCGCGGTCCGGGTGGGATCGACAGCACAGTGCGCGGTCGGATGGCGTCAGACTTCTCAACGGCCGATCTGGGCATTGCCGGGCGTGCGCAGGCAGCGCTTGCCAACCCCTTTGTCGATCCGACCACGGTAACCGGTGGGGTGCGCTATGACCTGCGGCTGGTGGGGCCGCTGGCGCCTGCCTCACTGCGCGGCACGGTGACGCTGGATGGCTTGCGCATCGCCAACCCCTCGGCCCCCAACAGTGTCGAGGGGCTGGGCGGAACCATTACACTGTCGGGCGGCACGGCCCGGATTGACCTGCGTGGACGCAGCAACGCAGGCGGCGACTTTTCGATCGCGGGCAGCACGGGGATCGAGGCCCCCTTCCAGGGCAATATCGACGTCAGTTTACGACAGTTGATCCTGCGCGATCCCAACCTGTTCACGACGCGTCTGAATGGCGGGGTCTCCGTTCGCGGTCCGCTCGCAGGGGGGGCCATGATCGCGGGCAACATCACGCTCAGTGAAACCGAACTTCAGATCCCCTCCACCGGCTTTGGTGGTGCGGCAGGTCTTCCGGGCCTTGAGCATAGGGCCGAGCCTGCGGATGTACTCGCAACGCGCAAGCGCGCCGGACTGCTTGGCGACGGCAGCAAGGCCTCGGGCGGTGGGGGCAGCAAGATGCGTCCCTACGGGCTGGACCTGACTGTGTCTGCTCCGCAGCGCATCTTTGTGCGCGGTCGCGGGCTTGACCTTGAGATGGGCGGAGAGCTGCGCGTAGGCGGCACCACCGAGCGCATCGTCCCGTCGGGTGGGTTCGAGCTGGTTCGCGGCCGGCTGGACATTCTGGGCAAGCGTCTGACGATTTCCGAAGCGACGATCCGAGTTGAGGGCGACTTCGACCCTTATCTTCAGGTCGTGGCCTCGAACGAAAGCGACGGGATCACAAGCTCTGTCCAGATCGAAGGGCCGGTCAGCGAGCCTGACGTCAGCTTCGTCTCAAGCCCCGAACTGCCGCAGGAAGAGGTTCTGGCGCGGCTTTTGTTCGGGCGCGACCTGAGCTCACTTTCAGCGTTTCAGGCGATGCAGCTGGCCTCGGCGGTGGCGACACTGGCCGGGCGGGGTGGCGCCGGGATCGTGGGCAACCTGCGCAAGGGATTTGGGCTTGATGATCTGGACGTCAGCACCAATGCCCAAGGCGAGACCACCGTCACAGCAGGCAAGTACATCTCGAAGAACACTTATACCGAAGTCGAGATCGGCCAGGGCGGCCAGGCCGAAATTCACCTCAACCTCGACGTGACGGATTCGATAACGGTGCGCGGTACCGTCGGCAACGATGGCGATACCAGCATCGGCATCTTCAAGCAGAAGGACTACTGAACCGGGGGCAGCCCCGGTTCGGGAACCTCGGCCCGTTCGGCGTCAACTGCGGCGCCGAACAGCACCGCATAGGCGCTGAGGTACATCCAGATCAGAAGGATCACCACCGCCCCGATAGAGCCGTAGACGCGGTTGTAGGTGTTGAAGTTCGCCAGATAGATCACGAACCCACGCGAGACGACAAACCACAGCACCAGCGCCACAAGCAGTCCCACCGTCAGCAGGGGCGGTCTCTGGTGATGCTCGGCCCGGTTCGGACCAAAGCGATAGGTGATCCCCAGACTGAAGACGACCAGCCCCAGCAGGAAAGCCGTATTGGCCAGTTCAAGCGCCAGTGCCGTCAGGGCGCCGAGCGGCAGGAGCGAGATCACGAGTGGCACCACAAGCGCTGCCACAAGCGCCAGCAGCGCCAGGGAGATCAGCCCGAGGGTCAGCACCAGCGCCAGCAGAGTGCCACGCAGGCTGCCGTGATCGGGCCGGTGGTGGACAGCATTGAGACCCGAGATCATGCCGGCAACGCCCGCGCGCGCCGACCAGAAGGCGACGAGAAGCGACAGGATCGTAGTCCAGCCCAGTTCGGTGCTGTTCGCGGCCATCAGTGCCTCGACCTGGCTTGAAAGCAGCGAGAAGGCATCGGGTGGCAGGAAATCGTCCAGAATCTCCAGCTCGCGCCGAATCGCTTCTGGATCCGCGGCTATGCTCCACAAGGCGATGACCAGAGCTATGCCCGGAAAGACAGCCAGAAAGCCGTAGAACGCCACCGCAGCCGCAGCCATACCAAGCTGCGCCTTTGCAGCGCGGACGAAGATGCGTGCAAGGCGGCGCTTCAACCTGTGAATAAGGGTCGGCACAGTGCGCAGTCCTGAAAAACAGAAAGGCCCGCTAGAAGCGGGCCCCCTGAACCGAATGCTCGGTAACCACCGATTAGTTGGTGGTGTCGTCCGACGAGTCCGACGACAGAGCGGCGATCAGCGCCAGGCCTGCGAGGCCAGCGATGATGCCGGCGGTGCCGATCGACGAAGCCGGTGCAGCAGCAACGACTGCCGGCTCTTCAGCCACGACAACCGGGCCACCAGCGAATGCAGCGGTCGAAGCCAGCGAGGCGGCGACGACGAGAGCAGCGAACTTTTTCATTTTATCTCTCCATGACTTAGTATTGGCGATTGCCCACGCGATATCACAACGCGACAGGGAAAGTAAGACTGAACTTCTAGCCCCTGTCAATCACCCGGAAAAGCTCGATCGGGCCCCATTCCGTCACAAGCAACTCCTTGGATTTCCTTACTTTTCCGTCACTTTCGAACCAGTATTCATTGGTAAATTGACCCCGATTTCCGGTGCACTGTTCCAGCATATGACGGGTCGAATGTTGCCGGCCTACCACAGTAATGGTTTCTGCGCCTGCGAAACTGACCGCACAGTCGTAGGTAAAACGGACAAGACGATCGCCGCCATCCAGATAAGCATAGCTACGCCGATAGGTTGAGCCGGGATTCTGCAGCTGCGAACGACTCGGAGTCGCAGATTCCATGATGTCGGGGCCGATGCCGCGCGTCTGCGACATGACATCGTCCTTGAAGGTGATGGTGATGTCGTTTGACGTCGACCAGGTCACGACATTTCCCTGCTGGGAGATCGGGACAAGGTAAAGGAGCCCGCCCGACGACGCGATCGTGCCCATGATGACCGGCGTGCCCAGCTTTTCCAGTTCGGCCCGCGACACCTGAGCGGGCGCCGCCGCACCGCCCTTGCCCATGACCACACCGGCAAGCGTCTTGCCAAAGAGGACAGCCGGTGAGGATTGGCCTTTGTCGCTGCCGCATGCGCCAAGCGTCAGCGCGACTGCGCCGAGGATGGCAAACCCGATGCTGCGTGTCATTTCCAGAACCGCCCCCACTGTCCGTCGATGCTCGACTCGTCATGCCGGCGGATGGATTCGTACAGGCGATCCGCGACATTGAGGCGTGCGCCGCCATCCCGAGTAAGCGGCCTGATCGTGGCGCCATAGGTGTCGGTGGACGGCGTCCCCAGGCCCCAGGTAAGCGGAATCGTCAACGTAATGCCCTTGTCGAACGAGCCCTCGCCGAACTCCTCGGCCGAAACGTCAGTCTTGGTCGCAAAGACCCCGACACGCCAGCCATTCTCGAACTCGCGGTTCAGCGAAAGGGTGGCGCCGACGTCCCCAGCCAGATAGCGGCCCACATCAAGCTGGGCATGATACCCCTCGCCGAATTCATAGTAGCCCGACACATGGCCCGTCGTGACCGTGTAATCCTGGAAGGTGAAGAGCTGGTCATAGTCGCGCTGTTGCACGTAGTTCACCTCGGCGCCGAGCGCGAAGGGGCTATCCACCCGCTTCCACAGGACTTCGGCCGAAACACCGCCAAACATGCGCTCGATCAGGCCGACCGTCACCCGGCTGTAAACCGTTGGCGTCGGGCTGGCGTACCAGGCGGCGGTCAGATGCTCGATCGCGGGGCGCCCCTGCTCGTTATAAAGCGCGGCGTCCGAGCGCACGTGCGGCAGTTCCGAGGTCGAGGGGGTCGGATCGTCATCAAGGTTGCCGAACAGCGGCTGCGTGATGGCACCTGACAACACAATACCCGGTGCAGCCTCATAACGGCCAGACAGTTCAAGTCCGAAATCGGCCTTGAAGGGCTCGTCCGGGTCAAACAGTTCGATCTGCGCATAGGGGGCCAGCGACCAGCGGAACCGCGGATACAGATCCGGGTTCATCGTCATGTCGAGGGTCCGCAGCGGCGACGTCTCAGTCACCACGACACCCTTGCGCATGTCCTCGGTCGCAGTGGGCGAGTTTTCGGTGCGTTCAAGCGTTTTGCGGTCAACCACGATGCGTGAAGCGGGTATGCCGTCATGCACTGGCAGGATCTCGAAAGTCTCGACCGAGTTCGGCATGGTATAGGACATGGCCCGCGCGACCCGACCCACCATCTGCGCTTCGGCATCGTAGCGGTTGTTGCGGACGGTGACGCGGGCGGTCGTGCCATCAAAGTTCATGCCTTCGACCACAAGGCCGTCGGTTTTTAGCCGCTTGTTGATATTGGAGATCAGCAAGGGCGCGGCGTCTGGCTGGGTAACCCAGCCAGGATCATAGCTTTCCGGGTCGGCGCTGCGGGCAGGCCGCGGCTGGACCGGATCGGGCGCGCCGTCGCGGATGCTGCCCATCGGGCGTTGCTTGGGATTGATCGTGAAATGCGCGGCAAAGCCCAGTTCGCTGCCGTACATGTAATAGCCACCGACACGGAACCATTCGTTGAAGGTGTATTCCGCGCCAACGTTGATCGGGCTGCTGCGATCAAAGGTCTTGCGTTGTTCCGCCTCGACATCGAAATTGTCCGAGGAATATTCGAGCTTGAATGACAGCTTGTCGGTCGCCTGCCACTCCACCCCACCAAAGAAGGCGGAGGGGCCGCGGAACCAGGTGTCGTAGTTGAAATCGCCACCCTCATCGACCTGGATCTTCGGCCGGTCGCCAAAGGGTGATCCGAAGGATCCGTAGCTTCCAAGCCGGCCCCAGCCGAGGCCGAGGGTGGCCTTGAGCTCTGGCGTGATGTGCTTGGTCGCCGCGATGAACTCGCCCGACAGGATCCCGGTTCCGGCGATGTCCTGCAGCCCGATGACCACCGAAGGCAGATAGCCCCGCTCCTGCAACAACTGATAGCGGAAGTCGAAGGAGCGGTCGTAATAGGTCTCATAGCTGTTCACCCGACCCTGACAGTCGGGATAGCAGTTCAGGTTGGCGATCCAGTCCTCGACCCCGTAGTATCGAAAGCTCGCCGACATGCGGGGGGTGATCTGGAAGGTCAGCGTCGTGCGGCTGATCGGGCCGAACGTCCCGTAAGAGCTGGTCAGATAGGCATCAGGCTGCATCTCACCCGACGGCATGTCGATCAGACCGCTGACACCGTAAAGGTTGAGCGTGGCGCGCGGAAAAACCGGATCGGCAGACTGCGCCTGCAAGGCGGAAGAGGCTACGAGGGCCAACAACGAGGTGGCGGCGAGATATCCCGCCTTCCGGGCCGAGAACGTCATCATGCGGTTGTTGCCTTGGCTTCCTGAATGTTTCGAGCGCAGAATAGGAGAAAGTCCGCGCCGCAACAATCGCCCAACCGTCAGTATCGGCACATCATTGCGCGGCGGAAACATGTTGTGCGGGCTGATAGCCGTTCACCCACCTGACGATCACGCCCCGCGCGGCATCCTCGTCACCCACGGCGACGGCCGAACGCAACTCGCGCAGCGCCGAGGCCATTTCGAGCTCCGACAGGCTTTCTTCACGGGCGCGCATGATCTTGCTGTGCGGTGTGGTCAACAGTCCCGCCCCGATCAGCAGTTCTTCATAGAGCTTCTCTCCGGGCCGCAGACCGGTCACTTGAATCTCTATATCGCCATCGGGATTGCGATCGTCGCGCACCGAATAGCCCGCCGCATGGATCATCTGCACCGCCACATCGCGGATCTTGACCGGCTTGCCCATGTCCAGAACGAAAACATCGCCCCCGCGCGAGGTTTGCGCATCCGAGAATGAACCCGCCAGCAGAACAAGCTGCGCGGCCTCGGAGATGGTCATGAAATAGCGCGTCACGTCCTCATGCGTCAGGGTGACAGGGCCACCCTTGGCGATCTGCTCCTTGAACAGCGGGATGACAGAGCCTGATGAGCCCAGCACATTGCCGAAGCGCACCATGGAAAACACTGTCCCGCGTGAGCGTTTGGCAAGATCCTGGATCACCAGCTCGGCCAGTCGCTTGGATGCACCCATGACATTCGTGGGACGCACGGCCTTGTCGGACGAGACGAGGATGAACCGCCCAACACCCGCCTCATGCGAAACCTCGGCTATGGTGCGGGTGCCAAGGACGTTGTTGGCAAGTCCTGCCAGCGGGTTGATTTCCACCAGCGGCACATGTTTGTAGGCAGCGGCGTGGAATACGACGTCGATGGCGTACTGGTTGATCACGATCCGTGTCAGCCGGCTGTCGGTGACCGATCCCAGCACCGGGACGATCTCTATACCTGAATCCTCGATCCGCTCTCGCAATTCGCGGTCGATGTTGTAAAGCGCGACCTCGCTGACCTCATAAAGCACGATCCGCGCGGGCGCATAGTTGATCAATTGCCGGCACAGCTCTGACCCGATCGAACCGCCCGCCCCGGAGACGAGGATCGACTTGCCACGATAGGCGCCATCAGCCTTGAGCAGACGATGGTCGATCTGCGCCCGACCCAGAAACTGTCCGGGGACCACGGGCGACAGATTGTCGATCAGCTCTTCCTCACCCACCAATTGCGCGAAAGAGGGCAGCGACTGAACCTTGAGCCCCATGGCCCGCAGGCCGCGCGAGAGGCGTGCGATCTTGGGCGCCGAGACCGAGGGCATCGCAAGGATCACCCGGTCGATATCATATTGCTCGGCCAGTACCTCCAGCCGGTCGGGGGGCAGCACGCGCAGCCCCGATACGGTGGTCGAATGCAGCGCGGCGTTGTCGTCGACAAAGGCCACCGGCACGATGCGCTCGTGTGAACGCAGCGCGGCAACAAGCTGCACGCCGGTTGCCCCGGCCCCGTAAATCACCACACGGTGCTTTTGCTTGCCATGGCGCAGGACCCACAGCAGCGCATGGAACATGGCCAGACGCACCCCGACCGAGGCGATAAAGGTCACAAGCCCGAAGACGACCACACCGGCAATCGGGAATCCGGGCATGAACAGGCCCAGTATGATCGGCACCGCAAGCGCAAGAACCAGCGCAAACATCGCCGTCCGCGCCATCGCATTTGTCTCATAGGCCTTAAGCTGGATGCGCGACAGACCGAGCCAGATCGACAGCGCACCGCCAATGGTGGCCAGTATCGGCAGCGCCAGAATGACACGGGGATAGATCACGAAGGCCGACAGCCCATTGCGTATCAACACAAGGGTCAGCACCAGAACTGCGGGCGGCAGCAGCGTGTCGATCACCAGCAGGACAAACTGCTTGTTCCTGCGCGAGAGCTTCGACTGAAAGATGTGAAGCGCGTCCCTTAGCTGCCGCATCTTGTTCCTTGTCGGTCCGGTCGTTTGCCGCCGGGCCTTTGTTCGATTTTGAAAAGGACTGCCCAATCTTAATGCATTACGGCCCTTGCAACAAGGCCGTCACATACTTGACTGGCGTGATTCGGCCTAGGGCTGTTTCCGCTTCGTCAACCGCTTCAAGAGCACACGCTTGCCGGTCTGCGCAATGAGGGCCATGTCGAAACACAGCGACCTGTGGCGCTGATAAATCAGGTCGAGCGTCGCCTTTCTTGGCACGCAGCGCCGCGAATAGACTTCGTCCGTCTCGGCCGCGCTGGAACAGCAGGCCAGAATCCGCTCCTCATGGGCATGAAAATGCAGCGATGCAAGGCCGGTAATTCCCGGTCGGCTGCGCAGAACCTGTTCATAAAGTTCAGGAAATCTCTCGACATACAGGCGAAGCGGTGGGCGCGGACCCACAAAGCTCATGTCACCCCGGATCACGTTCCAAAGCTGCGGCACCTCATCCAGCCGGGTCTTGCGCAAAAAGCGGCCCATGCTTGTGATCCGCGCGCTTTTGTCACCCCCCGAGACCCCGCTGTC
This sequence comes from Gemmobacter aquaticus, assembly GCF_007859075.1. Classification (GTDB taxonomy): domain Bacteria; phylum Pseudomonadota; class Alphaproteobacteria; order Rhodobacterales; family Rhodobacteraceae; genus Gemmobacter; species Gemmobacter aquaticus. The sequence goes on along the minus strand of NZ_VOAK01000022.1, from coordinate 140,782 downwards.
GCTGCGCGCCACTGTCATCGTGCGCAGTTTCCACAACCGGAAGGGCTGTCCCGGCGCCTTCATCCGCTCGGCCACGTAGAAAATGGGGCGCCCTTCCTTGACCAGCAGGACCACCAGCAAGACCGTGAAAGGCACCAGCAGGACAGCACCCAGAAGCAGCGCCAGCACCAGATCGAACACTCGCTTGCCAAAGGTCAACGTGCAGGCCCCTCTTCCAGTCGCAACTCTTGCATCAAGGCGCGCGCGCTGCCCGGTCCGGCCAGACCGGGGCAAAGCGCCTCCAGCAAGGTCGTATCCAGCACCAGCCGCGCCAGAACCGCCGGATTGTCCGGCCCCCATTGCCATGAAATGCCGCCCGTCTCCAGCAGTTCGGCCATGCCGACCGGCAAGGGGGCTGCGATGTTCAGCACGGGGGGAAGCGACGCACCCGCCTGCGCAAGTTCGGCAAGCCGCCATAGCACACGGGCAAGGCTGCGCGGACCGATGTAGGACCGCATCGGCCCCTCTGGCTGTCCCGGCACCGGATCAAGCGTCACAATACGCCCCTGCTGCACGCCGCCGATCAACGCATCCGCCCCAAGCACATTGCCGATCCGCAAGAGCGTCAGGCCAGGACGGCCAGGGTGCGACGCCCACTCCAGCGCCACCTCCTCCATCCGCAGCTTTGCCTCGCCGTAGGGATTTGCCGGATGCGGTTCATCATTTTCGCAAAGGGCACGCTGTTTGGCGCTGCCGCGACCATAGACTGCCGAGGAAGAACAAAGAAACACATGCCGCGCGCCCGAGATCCGCGCCGCCTCGCATCCGGCAAGGCCGAGATCCACATTCGCGGCCAAAGCGTTGGCGTCGCCACCGGTCACGCCAGCAAGGTTGAGGACCACCCCATCCGGCAGCGCCACCCCGGAGGGCCATGGCTCTGACAGCATGTTCCAGGCGAGCCATCCCGCTGCAGCGTCGGGAACAGATCCCGACCGCGCCTGCCAGAGTACCGGCTGATATGGTGCCGATACCCAATGCTGTCGTAAGATTGCACCCAACCGACCCGTTGCGCCAAGAACACAGATCATTCCAACCCCGGCATAGTTTCGCCTAAGAATTCTTCGGCATTGAACCCGTTCCGTTCCCCAAGTATCTTCTGACGCCAAAACAAGTCCACCCCCGCCGGGTGGTCTGCCGGAGTTTCAGATGACGCAATTCGCCGGAAAGGTCGCGCTGATTACAGCCTGCCTCTCCATCCTTTCCGCCTGTTCCGATCCGCCCGGCGGTGCTCCACAAGCAGGCCAAATTCTTAGTGAGGCTTCGCAGAAGGACGCGAACTACGCGGTCTACCCTGTCACGCGCGAGACCCTGCCCCTGCTTGCATCATGGCCCAGGCATGACCGAGCCCGTCAATATGGCTGGATCAAGCGGCAATCGGGCCCGTCTTCGCAAGTGATCGCGCCGGGCGACGTGATCGATCTGGCGATCTGGGACAACGGCGACAGCTCGCTTCTGATGGAGAAGGGCCGGAAAACCGTCGAAATGAAGGGGATCCGCGTGACCCCGGCAGGCGAGGTATTCCTGCCTTACGTCGATCAGGTCTATATCGCGAACATGACCCCTGACCGCGCCCGTGCCGTGGTGCAGGAAAAGTTCTCGGCCATCAGCCCTACCGCGCAGGTGCAACTGCTACATACACCGGGCCGCGAAAGCTCGGTCGATCTGATCAGCGGTGTGACTACTCCGGGCAGCTTCCCTCTTCCCGATCGCGACGTGACCGTGCTTGGCCTGATCGCCATGGGCGGTGGCATCAGCAAGGATCTTATCAATCCACAGGTCCGGCTGTCGCGCAATGGCAAGCTTTACGGCATCTCGGCCAACAAGTTGATGGATGAACCCTCGCTCGATACGACGCTTGCAGGCGGCGACAAGGTGTACTTGGAAAGCGACGAGCGGTACTTCCTGTCGCTGGGTGCCGCGAACAAGGAATCGCAGGTCTTCTTTCCAAGCGATCAGGTCACGGTTCTGGATGCAGCCTCGCTCGTCGGTGGCCTCAGCGCGACGCGCGCCAACGCCAAGGGCGTGCTGATCCTGCGCGAGTATCCCTCGACCTCGATCCGCACCGACGAGACCGGCCCCAAGACCAACCGTGTCGTGTTCGTGTTTGACCTGAAATCGGCAGACGGGCTGTTCAGCGCCGGCGAGTTCCCCGTCCAGCACAAGGATCTGGTGCTTGTGACCGAGAGCTCGGTCGTCGGAACAGCGACCATCATCAGCCTGATCTACGAAGCCTTCGGTATCGTGATCCGGGCCGAGGATCTGACCTGATCGCAACGGGGGGCGGCGTCAGTCGTCGCCCTCAAGCTTGCCACGCAGATCCCGCAACACGGGAAGCACCCCGCGCACCTTTTCTGCACCAAGCGCAGTCACCACCTCGGCGATCAGCGGGGCGATGGCTTGAACGGCTGCGTCGCGCGCCGCCCGGCCCGAGGGGCTGATCGCCACGAACTTGCGCCGCGCATCGTCCCAGTCGGGACGGATATGGATATGCCCGGCCCATTCCAGCTTGTTCAGCGTATTGGTCATCGCGCCGCGGGTGACGTGGAAACTGCGCGCCAGTTGCGCGGGCGTGCGCTCTTCCTGGATGCGGGCCAGATGATTCAGCACGCCGAAATGCGAAAGTTCCATCCCCTTGGGCAGCACTTTCGAGATGCGGTTGCGCGCAAGCTGATCGGCCATGAACAACTCGCCAAAGAGCGCAATCGCCAGATCCTCGGTTTTCTCTGCCATATCGCCGCCCCTACCCCTTGCCATCACGGACCATCGAAGGGCCGGTCATGGGTCAGGGACGGAACCCGCCCCCGTGCCTTGTCCACTTCAGACAGATCAAGATCGACGAAAGTGACGCCCGGATCGGTGCCCGCATCGACCATAACCTCACCCCAGGGGTTCACTGCAAGGCTGTGACCATGTGTGCGGCGTCCCTTGCCATGCTCTTCGGGGTGAAAGCCCGTCTGCGCGGGGGCCAGCACGAAGCAACCGGTCTCAATCGCGCGGGCGCGGAGCAGAACTTCCCAATGCGCCTCGCCTGTCAGGTGATTGAAGGCTGCCGGAACCGTCAGGATCTGCGCCCCGCCCTGCGCCAGTCGGCGGAAGAGATGCGGAAAGCGCACGTCATAGCAGATCGCCATACCGATCCGGGCGAAGGGCATGTCCGCCACAACCGCGCGCACGCCCGGCCGATAGGCCGCGCTTTCGCGGTAGACTTCGGTCTCTGATACATTGACGTCAAACATGTGGATCTTGTCGTAGCGCGCGACGATTTCTCCGTCGGCGCCAATCAGGAAAGACCGATTGGCGAATCGCCCGTCGGCATCGCCGGTCAGCAGCCCCAGTGATCCCACCAGCACCGGAATCCCGATTGCGCGCGCCTCGGCACGCAAGGCCGCAAGCGTTTCATCCTCGGCCTCAGTGCGCAGAACCCGCCGCTGGTGATCACGGCTGGAGCTGAGAAGCCCGGTGCATTCCGGCGTCAGCACAAGATCGGCGCCACCTGCCGCCGCCGCCCGCAGGTAGGTCAGCGTTTCGGGAAGGTTCGCCTGCGGATCGTCCCCGACCGTCAGCTGGACCAGTGCGGCGCGCATTCCTCAGCCCGCCAGAAGCGGGTCAAGCTTGCCCGCATCTTCCAGCGCATGCAGGTCATCGCAGCCGCCGACGTGAACCTCACCCACAAAGATCTGCGGCACGGTCCGGCGTCCGCTGGCACGTTCGGTCATGGCTGCGCGCAGCGCTGGATCACCGCTGACGTCAATTTCGGAATAGGTCACGCCCTTGCGCGCCAGAAGCCGCTTGGCTGCCTGACAATAGGGACAGGTCGGGGTCGTGTAGATTTCGACAGGTTTCATCTTCGCATCCGCGTTTCGTGCAGTTGCGGCAAATATAGGGATTCACGCCTCTTTCGCAACGCGACACAGCACCACGACGTCAACCCGTGCGGCACCTGCCGCGAGACAAGCCTCGGTGCAGGCCGAAAGTGTCGCGCCCGATGTCATGACATCATCGACCAGCAGCACCGGACGCCCCGCGGCCACCCAATCGCGACCGGGCCTGACCCGGAACGCCCCTTCGACATTGCGGAAGCGGCCGTCGCGGTCACGTCCTTCCTGACTGCGGGTGTTGCGGTGACGGATCAGCAGATCGGGGCAGGCCGGGCGTCCGGCCTGCCGCGCCAGGGCCTGCGCCAGTACCGCAGACTGGTTGTACTTTCGCCGGACCATGCGCAACCAATGGAGCGGCACGGGCGCGATCACGGTATCCGGCGCGATAAGTGGCGAAGCCGCGCGCATCAGCCATTGCGCCGCAGGCACGGCAAGATCCAGCCGGTCAGCGTGCTTCAGCGCCATGACGAGCTGCCGCGCCGTATCACGATACTGCAAGGCCGCGCGGCCGCGGCTCCACGGTCGTGCAAGCGTCAGGCAATCGTCGCATTGCGCGGCGCGGCCATCGTCCTCGCCCGGCAAGGGTGCGCCGCAGCAGTCGCAGACCGCGCCGCCGATAAATGGCGTCGTCTGCCAGCAGTCGGTGCAAAGACCGAATTCCGTTGCCACCTGCCCATCACAGGCAATGCATAGCGGCGGATAAATCAGCCGCAGCGCCGCTTGCAAACCCATCTCACACACTCCTATGGTCCGCACCGGAAGGAGCCGCCATGCACCCACCGCAGATCGTTGACCGCACCGCCCTAAGCAGAAACCGCCGCCGCGCCCGCCGTGACGCGCTGTTCCTGCATGACGAGGCCGTCATTGAGGTGCAGGAGAGGCTGAGTCAGGTTAACAGGAGGTTTACAAACCCCGCGATCGTGACGCCTTGGCCGGAAATCTGGGCTGAAGTTTTGCCCGGTGCGCGAATTGTTGCGGATGATGAGGTGCTGGACCTGCAGCCGGGGTCGCATGACCTGATTGTCCATGCCATGTGCCTGCACTGGTCAAATGATCCGGTTGGACAACTGGTGCAATGCCGGCGCGCTCTGGTACCGGATGGCCTTCTTCTGGCGCTGACACTGGGTGGGCAGACCCTGCAGGAGCTGCGTGCCGCGCTGGCCGAGGCCGAAATCGCCCAGACCGGCGGCCTGTCCCCGCGTATTCTGCCCATGGCAGAGATCCGCGATCTGGGCGCGCTGCTGCAAAGGGCGGGTCTTGCCCTTCCGGTGGCCGATGGCTTTACACGGACCGTGAGCTATCGTGATGCCTTTCACCTGATGGCCGACCTGCGCGCCATGGGTGAGGCCAATGCTCTGACCGAGCGCACGCGCCACCCGACCCGGCGTGCGGTTCTGGCGGATGCGGCCGCGCGCTATTCTGCCCATTTCGCAACCCCCGATGGCCGCGTTCCGGCCAGCTTCGATATCATCTGCCTGACCGGCTGGGCGCCGCATGAAAGCCAGCAAAAGCCGCTGCGTCCGGGCTCGGCCATCGCCCGACTTGAGGACGCGCTGAAGGCTGCGGCAAAAGACGACAGTTGACCTGACCGCCCCGAAGGCTATCTCGAGCGGGCGAGTATGACAGGAGACGACGATGCTTGATGCGCTGCGCGATGCGGTGGCTGCGATGATCCGCCCGGGAGAGGGTCGCCTGACCCATGCGCCGCAGAGCCACCCGCCGGTGCGCACCGCGCGGATCGGCGTGCTTCTGGCCAATCTGGGCACGCCCGATGCGACCGACTACTGGTCCATGCGGCGCTACCTGAACGAGTTTCTGTCCGACCGGCGGGTGATCGATTATCCTGCGTGGAAGTGGCAGCCGCTGTTGCAACTGATCATCCTGTCCAAGCGCCCCTTCACCAGTGGCGCCAACTACAAGCTGATCTGGGACAATGAGCGGAACGAGAGCCCGCTGATGACCATCACCCGCAACCAGACCGAGGCGGTGGCCGCGGCGCTGAAGGCCCAATACGGCGATGCGGTCATGGTCGATTTCTGCATGCGCTATGGCAATCCCTCGACCGAGTCGAAGGTCCGCGCCATGGTAGAGGCGGGCTGCGAGAAGATCCTCTTCTGCCCGCTTTATCCGCACTATGCCGGGGCAACCTCGGCGACTGCGAATGACCAGTTCTTCCGCGCCCTGATGAAGGAAAAGCGTCAACCTGCGGCCCGCACCCTGCCCGAATACTTTGACCATCCGCTCTATATCGACGCGCTCGCACAATCGGTCGAGGCGGCCTATGCGGGTCTCGATCACAAGCCCGATGTCCTCGTGGCCAGCTATCACGGCATGCCGAAGCGCTACCTGATGGAGGGTGACCCCTATCATTGCCAGTGCCAGAAAACCTCGCGCCTGCTGCGCGAACGGCTTGGTTGGGACAAAGGCGCGATCGACACCACCTTCCAGTCGGTCTTCGGGACCGAGGAATGGCTTCGCCCTTATACGGTCGAGCATGTGGCAGAGCTTGCCAGGCAGGGCAAGAAGCGCATCGCCGTCATCGCACCCGCCTTCAGCGCCGATTGCATCGAAACACTGGAAGAGATCAACGGCGAAATCCGTGAGAGCTTTGAGCATGCCGGGGGTGAGGTTTTCACCTATATCCCCTGCCTGAACGCCGAGGCTGCCCATATCACGGCGCTGACGGCTGTGATTCGCGAGAATCTGGCAGGCTGGATCGCGCCCGCAGAATGAAAAGACGCCGGGGTTTCCCCCGGCGCCCGTCTGTCACAATGGTGGCGGATCTCAGCTGGCAGCCGCCGCAGCCACGACAAGCAGCAGCATCAGCGGAACGATGACGCCGCCGGCCGAAGACGACGTCGCCTGTTCAACGACTTCCGGCTCCATGACCGGCTCAACCATGCCGCCGGCAAAAGCGGTAGAGGCGGCCAGCGTGAGCGCGGCTGCGAGCGCGAATTTCTTCATGTGTGGTAACCTCCAGTATGCCCTGCCGGCCCACTTTGCGTGACCGGCGGGTCCCCAAGACTGATCCTCGTTCCTGTTGTCTATTGCTACGTCAGACAGCAGGCAACGTGGGGCGCATGTGCACTACCTGGACAGCCTGACCGGTCGTCAAATCAGCAACACCTGCGCGCCGATCTGGACGTAGTCATACAGCTCTTCGACGTGCTCGTTGAACATGCCAATGCAGCCGTTCGAGGATTTCCGCCCGATCTTGCGGGTGTCGTGGGTGCCGTGGATGCGGTAATATTCCCAAGACAGCCACATCGCACGGGTGCCCAGCGGGCAATCCGGGCCCGGAGGAATGTATTCCGGCCAGTCAGGGTTGCGCTCGCGCATCGAGGGCGTCGGGCGCCAGGACGGGGCGGGATCCTTCTTGATGATTGTCGTGCGGCCCAGGCGCGTCAGTTCCGGCGAAACCGGCACCGAAGTCGGATAGAGCTTGTAGGTCACCTGGTCGGGCGACCAGTAGTGCAGCGCCCGCGACACCGTATCGACAAGGATCGCGCCATTTTCCAGCGTCGGGAAATAGGGTTGCCAGTCCAGCATGCGGAAGCTGGAGATATTGGCCACAATCGAGCTTTCCGTCTGCGCCAGAACCGGTGCGGCGACCGCGGTGCCCAGCATGGCAGCAGCCCCCCCCAGAACGGCGCGGCGGCTTGGCTTGAACGAGCTATCTGCGGACATGAAGCGGACTCCTGATCTTGCGAATTGAGCGGTTTTTAGCCGCAGCCGCGCACATTCGCAATTCAAACACCTGTCAACAAGCGGATTTGTGCAGAGTTGCGTTTGAACCTTGCCAGCCGATTGGCTAAAGACACGGGCAATCCAAAGCCATCGGTGTGATGAGAGATGACGAAATTCACGGTTCTTGCTGTCTGCGCAGCGGCTCTGCTGTCGGCGTGTTCGCCCGCCGCCAAGGGGCCGCAAGTCGGGCCCGACGGGCGCCCCCTGCCGCAGGTCTACAAGATGTCCAAGGCCGATATCAAAGAGATACCCTACCGTGTGGTGGATTCGGTCAACACATTGCGGGCAGCAAGGGGTGTGCAGCAACTGCAGCTGAACAGCGCCCTGAGCGATGCCGCCGTGGCCCATTCGCGCAATATGTCGGCACAGAACCGTCCGTGGCACTTTGGCTCGGATGGCTCGTCCCCGCCGGTCCGGGCGCAGCGCGCAGGCTATCAGGGTCACCTGCAGGGTGAGCTGATTGCCGAGACCTATCAGTCGGAACTGGAGGTTCTGTCCGACTGGACAGCGCAGCCCGATACGCTTGCCGTGTTGATGGATGCCAGCGCCAACGAGATGGGCATCGGCTGGTATCAGGAGCCTGCGGGCAAGCTGTGGTGGACGCTTCTGACGGGGGATTCGACCCGCCCGCCCGTTGCCAATGTGACGTCGACAGCGCTCGGTCGCTCGGTCAACACCGAGATGGACGGCGCGACCGCACTGCCAACGCAGTAAGGAAAGCCGCGCCGGAAACAAAAAAGGCGCCCCGAGGGGCGCCTTTTTTCTTACGGGAAGATGTAAATCGGTGTGTTCTTTCGCAACATCGAATAGACCTCCTCCATGTCGTCATCCTCGATGGCGATACAGCCGGCAGTCCAGTCTCCCTTGTGACGCGAATCATAATTCGTGCGTCCGTGGATCATGATATCTCCGCCGGGATCCTTGCCCTGTTCCAGCGCATAGGTCAGATCATTCTCGTTGGGATAAGAGATCCCGACCGACAGGTGATAGCGGCTGCGCGGGTTGTGGTGGCTGATGAAGTACAGCCCCTCGGGCGTCTTGCCGTCACCCTCGAACTGCTTGTGCCCGACGGGGTTGAAGCCCAGCGAGATGTCATATTCCTTCAGCACCTCGGTCTTGTGGATGAGGTACATCTTGCGGTCCGCCTTATGGACCTGAATCTGCGTGACCTCTGGTCCGTTGTATTTTCTGAACTTGCTGTTGCCGCAGGCGGCGATGCCGACCGCCAGTGTCAACATCAATAGAATGCGGATGAACTTCATGGAACGACCGTCTTTTTCTGCTCGTGGTTTTTCCTGCCCCCTTATCGATTTTTGCACGACCTGCAAAGCGTGGATAGTGCCGCAAAGGCACAGCAACTTCACGGAATCGTGCGCTTAGCGGCTAAACCTTGCGGCAAGCTCCACATGGGCCGACCAGCGGAACTGATCGACCGCCTGAACCCAGTCCAGCCTGTAGCCCGCCTGCACCAGCACACGCGCATCGCGGGCAAAGGTCACGGGGTTGCAGGAAACCATGGCGATCACCGGAACGGCGCTGCGCGCCAGCGTTGCCACCTGTGCCTCTGCCCCGGCGCGGGGCGGGTCGATCACCACGGCATCGACATGGCGGAACTCGTCCGGCTCCAGCGGGCGACGGAACAGATCGCGCGTCTCGCAGGTGACCCGGTGCAGGCCCCCCACCATGCGCCAGCCCTTGTCGAGCGCGGCCATCATCGCGGCATCGCCTTCAACCGCATGGACATCGGCCTGTTCCGACAAGGGCAAGGCAAAGGTTCCGGCGCCTGCGAACAGGTCTGTGACCTTCTGCGCGCGGCCCACGACCTCTCGCACACAATCGAGGAGCGCGCCCTCGCCCTCGGCGGTGGCTTGCAGGAAGGCCCCGGGTGGTGGGGCGACCAGCGCCCGCCCCATCCGCTGCATCGGCGCCGCGCGCAGGGCAACCACCTCGACCTCGCCACGCTCGTCCGTCCAGGACAGGCGTGACAGGCCGTGCGCTTCGGCGACCCGCGCAAGAGCAAGGCGCAGTTCGCCGTCCAGCGCCTTGCCGCCCTTCACCAGGACATCCGGCCCGGCCAGCGTGCGGGTGATGGTCAGCGCCAGTTCGGCGGTGCGCGATCCACCCGCCATGACCAGCGCCTCCAGTGCCGGAACCGCGGCCATCAGGTCCGGGTGCAGAAGCTGGCAGTTCGGCACCGGGATGATCGTATCAGAGTTGCGGGCATGAAAGCCGATCAGCGTGCCACCTTTTGTGCGGCGCGCCGCCAGCGTCGCCCGGCGGCGCGAACGCGGCGGCGAGGTCAGGATCGGTCGCATCGGTGCCTCCAACCCCTGCCCCGCCAAGGCGCCGCGCACGATCCCCTGTTTCCAGTCGGCCACGAACCCGTCCCGCGCGTGCTGCATCAGGCAGCCACCGCAACTGCGGGCATGTGGGCACGGCGGTTTGACCCGGTCGGTCGAGGGTGTGAGGATCCGTGCGCCCGCAAGCGATGTCCCCTGCAACTCTCCCTCAACCTCTTCGCCCGGCAGCATGCCCGGCACATAGACCGGACCTTCCGGCCCCTCGGCGATGCCGTCGCCAAGATGCCCAAGCCGTGCGATGGTCAGTTTCATTCCGCTGCCTCTTCGGTGACGATGAAGCCCCCGGATTGCCGGTTCCAGTAGCGCGCGTAAAGCCCCCCTTTGGCCAAAAGCGCCTCATGGCTGCCCTCTTCGACGATCCGGCCCTCATCGAGCACGACGATCCGGTCCATTTCGGCAATGGTGGACAGACGGTGCGCGATGGCGAGCACGGTCTTGCCCTTCATCACGCGGTTCAGCGCCTCCTGAATGCTTGCCTCCACCTCGCTGTCGAGCGCGCTTGTCGCCTCGTCCAGAACAAGGATGGGCGCGTCCTTCAGGAAGGCGCGGGCAAGCGCGATGCGCTGGCGCTGGCCCCCGGAAAGCTTGACCCCCCGTTCGCCCAGATGCGCGTCATAGCCCTTGCGACCCTGATGATCCTCCATATGCAGGATAAAGTCATGCGCCTCGGCGGCCTTGGCGGCGGCGATGATCTCGTCCTCTGACGCATCCGGGCGGCCGTAGCCGATGTTGTCGCGGGCCGAGCGGTTGAACATCGCGGTTTCCTGCGTGACCATGCCGATCTGGCTGCGCAGGCTCTCTTGCGTCACCGCGCGCACGTCATGCCCATCGACCAGAACTGCGCCTTTTTCGCAATCATAGAGACGCAAAAGCAGGGAAACGAGCGTTGACTTGCCTGCACCCGAAGCACCGACAATCCCGATGCGCTCCCCCGGTTTGATATGCAGCGTGACGCCATCGATCCCGCCGCGACGCCGGCCATAAGCAAAGCCCGCATCGTTGAACCGGACATCTCCGTAAACCTTGGGCAGATCGATGGCATCGGGTGCATCGGTCAGGCGGTGGGGGCCGGCCAGCGTGCGCATCCCGTCCTCGATCTCGCCCACGTTGGAATAGACCGACATCAGCGCAAAGCTGACCCAGCCGGTCATTTGCGTGATCCGCATCGCGACGGCGCCAGCGGTGGCGATGTCGCCGGGGGTGGCCGCGCCCTGCCGCCACAACATCAATGCCCCCCCGATCAGCATGACCGGAAGCACACCGGCCAGCGCCGTCAGCGCCAGCCGGAACTGGGTCGAGATGATGCCGAAATCGAGACTGCGCTCGCGGAACAGATCCATGCTTTTCAGCGCGACGCGGTCCTCGAAGCTGGCGTGGGCGAACAGCTTGACGGTCTTGATGTTGGTGATCGTGTCAACCACCTGCCCGGTCACCATCGCCCGAGCCGCTGCGCGCGCGGACGAGTTCTTCTTCACCCGCGGCAGGAAGAACCGGATCGTCGCAAGATAGATCACCAGCCACAGCAACAGACCGACGGCAATCGCCCAGTCGACCGTCAGCAGAAAGAACGCCGAGCCGATCACCGAGGCGAGCGAGAAACAGACGGTATTGATGCTCTCGGAGGCAACATCGGTCATCGCGCGGGCGGCCTGCATCTGCTTTTGCGCGATCCGACCGGCGAAATCATTGTCAAAGAAGGTGACATCCTGCCCCATCGTCCAGCGATGCAGGCGGCTCAGGACCAATGGCAGCACGTTCGGCCCGACAAGGACCGAGTTCGAGGCCGAGAAGATGCCAAAGGCCAGTGGACGCAGGATCAGGAAGAAGGCGACCGACCCGATCAGCAGCGGTGCATGGTCGGCCAGCACCCGCTCGGGCCCGCTGGCAAGCGCTGCGTCAATGGTCCAGCCCAGAAGAAGCGCCGAGATCACCTCCATCGTGCCGGCCAGCGCGCCGATCACGGCCGCGAGCATCAAGGGTGGCCAGGCGCCTGACAGGCTCCAGCGGATGAACGCGCCAAGCGTCTGCGGAGGTGGGCCATCCGCGGGGCGAAAAGCATCAATCACCGTGCCGAGCGCGCGAAGGGGCCTCATGCCGCATCCTCCGTGCCGATGAAGCCACCGGATTGCCGCGCCCAGAACCGTGCATAAAGCCCGCCCTTGGCCAGCAGTTCGGCATGGCTGCCCACCTCGGCGACGCTGCCATCCTCCAGCACCACGATGCGGTCCATCGCGGCGATGGTTGACAGCCGGTGCGCGATGGCGATCACGGTCTTGCCCTGCATCACACCATAAAGCGCCTCCTGAATCGCGGCCTCCACCTCGCTGTCGAGCGCACTTGTCGCCTCGTCCAGGATCAGGATCGGCGCATCCTTCAGGATGACCCGTGCAAGCCCAACGCGCTGGCGCTGCCCGCCGGAAAGCTTGACCCCCCGCTCCCCCACATGGGCATCATAGCCACGGCGGCCCTCGGGGTCTTCCAGCGTCAGGATGAACTCGTGCGCCTCGGCCCGTTTGGCGGCGGCGATCATCTCCTCTTCGGTCGCGTCGGGGCGGCCATAGAGGATGTTGTCGCGCACCGAGCGGTGCAGAAGCGAGCTGTCCTGCTGCACCATCCCGATGTTCTGGCGCAAGCTGTCCTGCGTCACATGGGCGATGTCCTGACCGTCGATCAGCACGCGACCGCCCTCGCAGTCGTAAAACCGCAGCATCAGCTTGACGAGGGTGGACTTGCCCGCGCCCGACCGCCCCACCAGCCCGATGCGTTCACCGGGCCGGATCGTCAGACTGACGTCGCGCAGACCGCCCGTGCCGCGACCATAATGATGCGACACATGGTCGAGCACGATCTCACCCTTGGTGAGTTGCAGGGGCCGCGCGTCCTGCGCATCGGTCAGGCCGATGGGCTGGGTGATCGTCTCCATCCCCTCCTGCACGATGCCAAGCGCCTGCACCAGCGAGGTGGTGGCCCACATGATCCAGTAGGTCATGCTGTTCAGCCGCAGCACCAGCGCCGTTGCAGCCGCGACCGTGCCGATGCTCGCCTGCCCCTGATACCACAGAAGCAAGGCCCAGCCGGTGACCGAGACAATCAGGAACCCGTTCAGCACCGTCAGCGCAAGATCCATCCGCGTCACGATGCGCATCTCGAACTGGAACTTGCGACGCGCCTCTTCGATCGCCTCGGTCGCGTGGCGCATTTCCAGCCCGTGATGGGCAAACATCTTGACCGAATGGATGTTGGTATAGGCATCGACGACGCGCCCTGTGACTGCCGAGCGTGCATCCGAACTGGCCTTGGAGGCTGGGCCCGCGCGCCGGAGTGTCCACTGGACAAGGGCCGCGTAGAGCGCAAACCACACCAGCAGTGGCAGCAGAAGTCGCGGATCAGCCCCGGCAAGCATGATCCCCGCGCCCACGATGGTGACGCTGGCAAAGGCCATGGCGTCAAAGGTCTGGAACACCGCATCCCCGGCCGCAGGCGGGGTCTGCATTACCCGATTGGCGATGCGACCCGCAAAGTCGCTTTCGAACCAGCCAACCGGCTGACGCAGAACATGATCATGCGCGCGGTAGCGGATCATGGTTCCAAAGTTCGGCAGAATCGTGTTGTGCAAAAGCGCCACGTTCGACACCAGCAGCAGCGGGCGCAGCATCAGAACCGCCAGGGCGACTGCCACGATCTCGAACCCATGCGCGGCCCAGACCTGCGCGGGCGTGCCCTGTGTCAGTTGATCAACCAAGCGCCCGACATACCAGATCAGCGCCACATCGATCGCTGCTGCGATGACAGACAGCACCGCCGTTGCCGCAAAGACCTTGCGGAACGGCCGGATATATTCAGCCAGAAACGGCCAGAGCTTTCGCGGTGGCGTGTCGGAATGCACATAGGGCTGATAAGGGTCGACAAGCCCTTCAAAGAACCGGAACATGGGAAAGGCGCCTCACAACGGTCGGAGGCCTGATATAGCTTGATTTGACCGGAAGGAAAACCTGCGCTCAGCCGAGAAGCGCCTCACGCGGCAGCCGCAGGTCGGATTGCAGCCACTGCGCCTCAAGCTCTTTCAGCCGTGTACCAAGGGCGGCGCCTTGCAACGCGGGCATCAGATCGGCGGGCTTCACGGGAAATGCGGTGGATGCACCACGGGCGATCTCTGCGGTCCAATCGTCGGGCGGAGCGGTTCCGAACAGTGCAGCGCGGGCAAGAATCGTATCGCCGGCCAGTGTGGCGCCCAGCCGGTATCCAAGAACTGCGGGCGTAGACATCGCGCCCAAAGCGTCTCTGATATGGCTCAAATCACGGGATTCCGCCCGCGACAGGCGCCAGCGATCCGTCACATCCTCGCCCCCCAGAACGGCGAGTCGGCGGAGCCACCGGGGCGGCAGGCCGCCCTCAAGATGCACCAGCACAGCAAGGAAGCGCGCGTCTCCACTGGGAAGGACCTGGGCCAACACCCCTGCCCGCTCCATCGCGGCAACCGAGGGCGCGGGATCCTCCGCCGCCAGAAGCTTGCGCATCTCGGCGCCGATCCGCTCGGCCGAGAGGCCGGAAATGGCCGGAGCATGGCGCGCGCAAGCCGCCAGCCCTTCGGCGTCGATCCCACCTTCAGGGTCGCCATAGATGGCATGGAACCGGAAGAACCGCAGAATGCGCAGATAATCCTCACGGATGCGCGCATCGGCATCGCCCACAAAGCGCAAGCGCCGCGCCAGCAGATCAGGCAGGCCACCCAGCGGATCGATGACCGTCCCGTCGCGTCGGGCGTAAAGCGCATTCATCGTGAAATCACGACGGGCAGCGTCATCCTCGATATGCGGCGAATAGGCGACCACCGCGCGGCGCCCATCGGTTTCGATGTCCTGACGGAAGGTCGTGACCTCATGCGGGATACCTTGCGCAATCACCGTCACGGTTCCGTGGTCGATCCCCGTGGGTGCGACCTTGAATCCGGCCCTTTCGGCAATATCAGAGACTGAATGAGGATCGGCGTCTGTGGCGATGTCGATGTCGGAGACCGGACGATCCAGCAGCGCGTTGCGCACGCAGCCGCCCACGAACAGCGCCTGATGACCCGCGCACTCAATCGCGTGGCACACGGCCTGCGTCGCGGGGTTGTCGATCCAGTCTCCACTCACCCTCATGGCTGCAACCTCTCTGCCAGACCGCGCAGCATTCGGGCCGTCGCCCCCCAGATGTAATAGGGGCCCCACGGCACCGCATAGTAGCGCCGCCAGTCTCCGCGCCACATGCGCCGTTCAACCCGGTAGCGCGAGAGGTCGGCCAGATGCGCAAGTGGCACATGGAACACCTCGTCTACCTCGCCGGCCTCGGCGATCGGGGTGAAGGATCGGGTGACATGGGCCAGAACCGGGATGGCACTGTATCCGGTGACGGTTTCATGGGCTGGCAGCCGGCCAAGGATCTGCACGATGGCAGGGTCAAGCCCCACCTCCTCGCGCGCCTCACGCAGGGCTGCCGCCTCGGCCGAGGCATCGCCCGCATCTATCTTGCCGCCCGGAAAGGCGATCTGCCCCGGATGGTGCTGCAGGCCGGAGGCGCGCTTGGTGAGCAGCACCGACGGACCTGCCGCACCTTCGCAGATCGCCACCAGCACTGCGGCCGGGCGCAGAACACGCCCCGGCGGCAGCACGGTTCCCGGATTCAGATCATAGTCCGAACTTTCGGGCGCCACCCGTTCAAGCGCCGCCCGCCACTGATCAAGCTTCATCCTTCCGCGCCTTTTCGGCCTCAAACCCTAGCGTTGCCGGATCAAACTCATAATGCGCACCGCAGAACTGGCAGTCGGCGGTGACAATCCCCTCGGGCGTGGTCATGTGGCGCAGGTCCTTCGCCGAGTAGATCGACATCGCATTGCGCACCTTGTCGGCCGAACATGAGCAGCCAAAGCGCACGGGCTGCGCATCGAAGACCCGCGGGCCTTCCTCATGGAAGAGCCGCACCAGAAGGTCAGTCGGCGCGACCGAAGGGCCGATCAACTCGATCTCCTCGACCGTGTCGAGCAGCAGGTTCACGCGGTTCCAGTTCTCGCCCTCTTCGCCCTGCACGATGTCAGAGGCCTTGAGCAGCCCACCCTCGCCCGAGCCGCCCTCGCCCGCCACGAAGGGCGAGGCCTTGGGCATGTGCTGGATCATGACGCCACCGGCCCGCCAATGCGGGTTGGAGCCCGGCAGCTGGCTGCGGCCATAGGTCAGGGCAAAGCGCGTGGGCAGCTGTTCCGATTGGGCAAAATATGTCTCTGCACAGGCAGAAATCGAGTCCCCCGTCAGCGGCGTGATCCCCTGATAGGGAACCATGCCCTGCCCCTGATCGATCACAATCACGAAGTAACCCTCGCCCAGAAGGTCAAAGGGCTTTTCGGCCGTGTCGAGTTGATCTTCCTCGAAATGGGCATAGGCGCGGATGCGTGCGGCCTGCCCGTCATCGGTGGGGCCATAGTAGTCGGTCGCGATCATCTTGACCGCGCCGGTGCCACGGATCTGCAGCGAAAGCCGCCAGCGCAGCTTGATCGTCTGCCCGATCAGCGCGGTCAGCAGCGCCGCCTCGCACACCAGCGCCTCGATCTGTGGCGGATAGGCATGCTGCTTGAGCACCTGATCCAGCACACCGTCCAGCCGGGCGACCCGGCCGCGGATATCCGAGTGATCAAGTTGAAATGGCAGGACCGTATCGTCCCATGCGATCTGTGTTCCGATAGTCATTGGGGGTTTCCTGAATGCGCCAGTCTTGGCATACCGCGATCATATAGGCACGGCAAGTTCAGGACCCAATGGCATGATCCGGCGATATGGTGAAGCGGTGAAAACCGCCCAAAGCTACAGACGGCGCCCCGGCGTCTATGCTGTGCTGCTTGAGGGCGACCAGATCCTGACCACGTTTCAAGACGCGCCGAAGCCCGAATTCCAGCTTCCCGGAGGCGGCATCGACCGGGGTGAGCAACCCATCGCCGCCCTGCACCGCGAGGTTATGGAGGAGACCGGCTGGTCGATCCGCGTGACCCGCCGTCTGGGTGCGTTCCGGCGGTTCTGCTATATGCCGGAATACGAGTTCTGGGCCGAAAAGCTGTGCACGATTTACCTTGCGCGCCCCGTCCGCCCCATCGGCCCCCCGACCGAAGCAGGCCACAGCGCGATCTGGTTGCCGGCAATCGAGGCGCTGGACCTGTTGGGAAATGCCGGCGACCGTGCTTTTCTGGCACGCGCGCTGGTTCAGCCGCGATAGTGCAGCAGAACGCCTGAGACATCGTCCGGGAAATCCGGCGTGTCGGTCCGTGCCGACAGATGCCAGACCAGCGCATCGAGAAGTGCCGCAGGCTCCAGATCCGCATTTGCGCGCAGGAAATCATTCAACCCCTCGGCGCCCAGTTCCTGATCCTGCGCATCTGGGCATTCGGTCACACCGTCCGAGACCAGAAACAGCCGGTCTCCGGGGTGCAGTTGCAACTCGACCCGCTCGAACGTCACGCCCGGGATCAAGCCAATGGGCATCCCGCCATTGCCAACGGGCTCGACGCGCCCGTCACGGCGCATAAGCACGGGATGCGGATGCCCGGCCTGCACCAGCATCGTCTTGCCCGTCTGCAAATCGATTTCGGCATAAGCCATGGTGAAGTATTGGTCGACCTGCATGTCATCGAGCATCAGCCGGTTGAAGCGCCACGCCACCATCTCGGGTGGCCAGGCGCCGCGATTGCCGTCAACCCCGCCGGTCAGCGCGATGTTCTGGTCGGGCAGCGCGCCCGACAGCATCCCGGCCAGACGCGCCGTCATCATGGCCGAGGCCACGCCATGGCCTGAGACATCGATGGAGAACACCGCAATCCGGCGCGCGCTGATCTCGAAAAACCCCGCCAGGTCCCCCCCGACATGCCCCGACGGGCGCATCAGGATGGTGGCGCTGGCCCGGCCGAAATCGCGGACCCTTTCCCGCATCAGTGTCTGCTGAAGCTTGCGCGCCTCGATCAGGTCGCGGTCGAGCGAATCATACAGATGGCGCAACTCGTTCAGCGTGTCGCCGATCAGCCGGTTCTTCTCGATCAGCTCGCGCTGCATGCCCAGGATGCGTTCCCCCGCGCGCAGGCGGGCGCGCAATTCGTCGGGGCTGACAGGCTTGATCAGAAAGTCATCCGCGCCACCGTCGAGCCCGTCCGCAATCTCGGTCTTTTCGGATTTCGAGGTCAGAAGGACAAAATAGCCGTAATGATCATGGGGCAGGGCGCGGAAGGCACGACAGAATTCAAGCCCGGTCATCCCCGGCATGACCCAGCCCGAAAGGACGATATCAAAGATCGTATCGGCACACTGGCGGAGCGCCTGTTCGGCCGAGCCCGCCTCGGTCACATCATACCCCCAGCGACGCAGCATCAGCGCAAGGATGTGGCGTTGCGCACGACTGTCATCGACCACGAGCACACGCCTTGGATGTGCCACGCGGCACGCGGCGATCGGGCCTGCGATGTTCGGGCGGTGATGGGTCATGACATCCTCGATACGTCCGGGATGCAGACTGACCGGGCGGTCTTAAGGGAAAGTGAAGCCTAAAATGCCACGCGTCGGGGCGGGCCAGAGGCGGGCTGGCGCAACCGGCTGTTAACCTGCGGCAGCGAGACTGGCTCCGGGTGGTCTGAAGGGGGTAATCCATGATCGACTGGACGCGTGTCGCTGAACTGCGATCCGAAATCGGCGAGGATGATTTCGCCGAAGTGATCGTTCTGTTTCTCGAAGAGGCCGACGAGGTGATCGCCCGCCTGCGATTGGGCGACCGGACGCGTCTGGCGCATGACCTGCATTTCCTGAAGGGCAGCGCGCTGAACATTGGGCTTAGCGGTCTTGCGCAACTCTGCCACGAGGGTGAGCGGGCCTGCACATCGGGGCAGGCACCGCTCGTCGATCTCGACAATCTTCTCGCCTGCCACGATCAGTCACGCATCCAGTTTTGCGCCGGCCTGGCGACGCAAGAGCGTCAGATCAGGAACTCGGCCAAGGCCTCGTCGCCGGTGATGTCGCGATAGGCAAAGCCTGCCTCATCCATCCGGCGCGTCAGATCGGCAAAGTTCTCTGCGCGCTTCGTCTCGATACCGATCAGGACCGAACCGAAGTTGCGCGCCGATTTCTTCAGATATTCGAACCGGCTGATGTCGTCATCCGCGCCAAGCATCGACAGAAACTCGCGCAATGCGCCGGGGCGCTGCGGCATACGCAGGATGAAATATTTCTTCAGACCCGAATAGCGCTGCGCCCGCTCTTTCACTTCGGGCAGGCGCTCAAAATCAAAGTTACCACCCGAGGTAATACAGACCACCGTCTTGCCGCGGATCTGGTCGGCCAGCACCGGCAGTACATCGACCGACATGGCCCCCGCAGGCTCAAGCACGATACCCTCGACGTTCAGCATCTCCAGCATGGTGACGCAGATCCGGTCTTCGGGCGCGAGCAGCACCTGATCGGGCTGCGCCCATTTCAGCCGGTCATAGGTCAGCGCACCCAGTCGGGCAACGGCGGCACCATCGACAAAGCTGTTGATGCGGGGCAGGGTGGTCGGCGCGCCTGCCTGCAGCGCGGCCGTCAGGCTTGCCCCGCCAAGCGGCTCGACGAAGCGGAAATCTGTCGCCGGTGACACCGCCCGCAGATAACCGGTGACGCCCGAGGCAAGGCCGCCGCCGCCCACGGGAAGGATGACCATATCGGGCGCGCATCCAGCCAGATCGCGCAACTGTGCAAGCAACTCGACCCCGACGCTCGCCTGCCCCTCGATCACGTCCAGATCATCGAAGGGCGACAGGAAATGCGCACCCTGATCGCGGCAATAGGTTTGGCTCGCGGCAAGCGTCTGGTCGAAATAGTCGCCCGTCAGCACGATCTCGATTGCGGCGCCGCCAAAGGTGCGGGTCTTGTCGATCTTCTGCTGCGGGGTGGTGACCGGCATGAAGATCGTGCCCTTCACGCCGAAGTGCCGACAGGCATAGGCCACGCCCTGCGCATGGTTGCCCGCGCTTGCACAGACGAAATGGCCCTGCGCAGGGCTGTTGGCCAGAACCTTGCGCATTGCGTTGAAGGCGCCGCGCAGCTTGTAGCTGCGCACGGGCGTCAGGTCCTCGCGCTTCAGCCAGATCTCTGCGCCCAGACGGGTCGAGAGATGGTCGTTGCGCTGCAGGGGGGTCGGCTCGAACAGCGCACGCAAGGCGTCGCTGGTCTGGCTGGCGGATTGGATCAGATCGGTCATGCGCCGATTAGACCCGCATCGGCGGAATTGGCAAGATCAGACCAGCGGACGCTTCTCGATGTAATGGCCGTAAAGCGTGGTCAGAATCGACAGGCCCAGCATGCCGAGGAACCAGTTGATTGCCAGATTCGCAATCATGCCGAGCACAGGCACGATGGCCAGCAGCCCGCCGATAAGTCCACACAGGAACGAGATCAGGCCGAAACCGACGACGAGGATAAGCATGGCAGGCCATTCGCCCTGCGTTGCTGTCCAGGCGGCGCCAAATCCTTCGCCACGATCAAGTGCTGCGCCCGGCAGCGCGGTCGAAAACCGCCAGGCCGCGATGTTGAGGAACAACAAAGCCACCAATCCCAGGATCACTGTCAGAACCCCTGCGCCGTCACTAGCGCCGGTTATAAGGAAAATTGGGGTCATGACGAGAAATCCGATCGCCAACAGCAGAACAACCAACAGGATCACGCGCAGGGCGTATGCCCCGATCCGCCTCCTCCGCAGCGCGGGAAGCCAGCCCACTGGCTCGGCCAGCAGAACGTGGCGGTGCCAACTGACCGCGACACTGGCAAAAAGCGCCGCATAGATCACGAATACAACCAAAGCTACTGGCACGACGCCCGGTTCTGCAACAGGTTCGGGGGTCCCGCCTGTCAGGGCATAGACGCCAGCGATGAGGGCAATGCTCAAGGCCAAGATCATGAGTCCCGGAACTACCGAAACCCTGAAGGCCGCACCAATGTTGTTCATCAGCAGCCTGATCGACGCCTCAAGAATTTTCCAGCCCTTCACCCGCACCTCCATCACCTGTGACTTATCCACATTGGTGATGTGGGCCTGCGATTTGTCAACCTAGAGAAGTGCGCGCTTTTCGATGTAGTGGCCATAGAGCGTGGTCAGGATCGAGGCGCTGATCATCATCTGCACCCAGCCACTGATCACCTGCCACAATAGCGACAGGATCGATCCCTCGGGCAGCAGGGCAAGCGGGCTGCCCAGCACAATGGCTGCCACCCCCGACAGGAACGCAAGGATCAGGATCGTCGGCGTCTCGCCGGTCGTTGCGACCCAGCCATCGGCGAAGCCCAGATCGCGATCAACCGCCACTCCCGGAAGGATTGTGCTAAGGCGGTAGAGAAAGGTCAGGACCGGCACGATGACGCAGATAACGATCAGAAGCTCGGTCAGCCAGGTCAGACCGAAAAGCCCGACGAACAGCGTGCCGAACGCCAGCCACAATACCATCCCGATCAGCAGCGACAGAAGCGCGATCAGGATCGACCGACCGGCATAGCGGCCCAGCCGTTGCAACGAGAACTGCGGCAGATAGCCGGCCGGGCGTTCGTTCAACAGAACGAAGCGGTGCCAGGCTACGGCGATCCACATCAGCGCGATCAGCATCGCCATCATGGCGATTGTCACCTTTGTCGCCTCTGCGCCCGTCGGCTCGGTCGTGGCCTCCATCGCGGTGGTCGTGACCCCGAGTGCGATGGCAATCGCCATCTGGGCCAGATAGATCAGGCCGGATATCTGCAGGGCCTCGGGCAGATTGCCAAAAACCTGCCGGATCGAGTGCACGAATATGGCCCAGGCCTTCATCTTCATCTCCATGGATCGCTACCGCACAGAAGGCAGACCGCCGGGCCGCTGTCAACCTCGGGCTGCGCGGCTTGCGCAAGCGGCGTTTTCCCTTTAATCGCGGGCAAAACCGATTGGAGCGCCCCATGTCCAAGCCCAAGAAAGTCGTGCTCGCCTATTCCGGCGGCCTTGATACCTCGATCATCCTGAAATGGCTTCAAACCGAATACGGCTGCGAGGTGATCACCTTCACCGCCGATCTGGGGCAGGGCGAAGAGCTGGAGCCCGCGCGCGCCAAGGCCGAGCTTCTGGGCATCAAGCCCGAGAATATCCATATCGTCGACGTGCGCGAGGAATTCGTGCGCGACTTCGTCTTCCCGATGTTCCGCGCCAATGCGGTCTATGAAGGGCTCTATCTTCTGGGCACCTCGATCGCGCGTCCGCTGATTTCCAAGCATCTGGTCGAGATCGCGCATCGCCATGGCGCCGATGCCGTGGCCCATGGCGCGACCGGCAAGGGCAACGATCAGGTCCGGTTTGAGCTGTCGGCCTATGCGCTTGACCCCTCGATCAAGGTGATCGCTCCCTGGCGGGAATGGGACCTGACCTCGCGTACCAAGCTGATCGAGTTTGCCGAGACGAACCAGATCCCGATTGCCAAGGACAAGCGCGGCGAGGCGCCGTTCTCGGTTGACGCCAACCTGCTGCACACCAGCAGCGAGGGCAAGGCGCTGGAAAACCCGGCCGAGGCCGCGCCCGACTATGTCTATCAGCGCACCGTGAACCCCGAGGATGCGCCCAACACGCCCGAATTCATCGAGGTGACCTTCGAAAAGGGCGATGCGGTTGCGATCAACGGGCAGGCGATGTCGCCCGCGACGATCCTGACCCAGCTGAACGAGTTTGGTGGCAAGCATGGGATCGGGCGGCTCGATTTCGTGGAAAACCGCTTTGTCGGCATGAAGTCGCGCGGGATCTATGAAACCCCCGGCGGCACCATCCTGCTTGAGGCACACCGCGGCATCGAACAAATCACGCTGGATGCGGGCGCAGGCCACCTGAAGGATTCGATCATGCCGCGCTATGCGGAACTGATCTACAATGGCTTCTGGTTCAGCCCCGAGCGCGAAATGCTGCAGGCGCTGATCGACAAATCGCAAGAGCACGTCACCGGCACGGTGCGGCTGAAGCTCTACAAGGGCTCGGTCACCTGCGTCGGCCGCTGGTCCGACCATTCGCTCTACAGTGAAAAGCATGTGACCTTCGAAGAAGACGCCGGTGCCTATGACCAGAAAGATGCCGCGGGCTTCATCCGCCTGAACGCGCTGCGCCTGAAGCTGATTGCCACGCGCAACGCACGTGTGGCCAAGAAGTAAGCATCGACCTATCGCAATGGATCGGGGCCGCGCTTTTGGGCGCGGCCCTTTTCGTGACGCGACGCTTCTGTTGCGGGGCGGGCCGGTTTCTGGCTGTCTGCCCCTGTCCATGGAGGTGCATGATGGAACAGATCGCGGCAGACATTCGCAAGGCGCTGGAGACGCGCAGCTTTTCGGGTAGCCTCAAGTTCGACTGCGGATCGGACGGGGTCATTGTTCTGGCCGATGGCACCGCCAGCACCACTGACCGCGAAACCGATTGCACCCTGACCTTAAGCCGGGACAATCTGACCAGTCTTCTGAAGGGCAAGCTGAACCCGATGATGGCGCTGGCCACCGGCAAGCTCAAGCTGTCGGGCAACCCCGCAGTGGCCATGGGGCTTGCGAAACTTCTGGGCTGACGCCTACTCGGCCGCGCAGCGCGGCATGTGCAGCCGGATCAACGCACCGATCTCGGGCCGGCAGGATCCGCAGTTGGTTCCGGCGCGTAGTGCCGCGCCGATGCCTTCGACCGTGACCAGACCTTGTTCGGCAATGGCGCGGGCGATGGTGTTCACACCCACGCCAAAGCAGGCACATACGGTTGCCCCCTGATCGGGCCGGTCGGCACCGGGTTGGCCCGCCAGCACACCGGGATCGGCCGGGGCACCGAGGAGCCCCGCGACATGCGCGCGCGCTACCGCCACCGGATCGGGCCCCACGAACAGGGCTGCAACCAGCCGCCCGTCCTGAATGAAGGCAAGCCGCGTCAGGCCGCGCTTGCGGTCACGCATCACGATGGGCTCCACCTCCAGACCGAACATGGCAGCACCATAGGCCGCCCAGTCTTCGGGCACGGCGGCGCCCGCCAGTTCGACCTGCACACCATCGGGCAGCGTCGCGCGCGCCCAGTAGTCGCAATCGGGCCGGAACTCTCGCGCGGCAATGGCATAACCGTACCACGCTGCACAGAAAGGCCGCACCGCAACCGGGGCGGATTTCGACGCTGGCTGCCCCGATACCGGATCAACCAGCCCCGGCACCAGCACATCCACACGGCCAGAAGGCGCGGTCTCTCCCGTCCAGTGAATCGGGGCGAAGGGGTGACCTTCGGCCACGCGATCCGTCACCAGCACACGCAGGATGGCACGCCCATGCGGGCTTTCCACCTCGGCCAGACTTGCAGGTTGTAACCCAAGGCGTCGGGCGTCGGCAGGGTGCAGTTCAAGATAGGGCTCGGCCATGTGGCGGGCGAGGCGTGGCGAAAGGCCCGTGCGGGTCATCGTGTGCCAGTGATCGCGCACCCGGCCAGTGTTCAGCCGGAACGGGTGGTCAGGCGTCACGGACTGCGGTGCGCGCGGGGTCACGGCGATCATCCGCGCCTTGCCGTCGGGCGTGTGAAAGCGCCCGTCAGCAAAGAACCTGCCGCCGTTTTTCCGGGCAGACTGCGGCCAGAGAAATGGGTCGAGTGCGGCGTAATCAGTCTCTGTTATGGCCGAATAGGCCGAAATATCGAAGTCGCTACCCAGATCACCCGCAACCCCCGAAAGCGCCGCATGTTCAGCAAAGACCTCGGCCGCCGACTGCCAGGTGAAGGCATCGCGCCAGCCCATCCGACGCCCAACCTCGGCGATGATGCGCCAGTCGTCGCGCGCCTGTCCGGCGGGCGGCATCGTGCGCCGCTGCCGGCTGATGCGGCGCTCGGAGTTGGTGACGGTGCCGTCCTTCTCACCCCATCCGGTCGCAGGCAGCAACACATGGGCAAGGCGCGTCGTATCAGTTTCCGCCATCATGTCAGAGACCACGACAAAGTCGCAGCCCGCGATGGCGCGGGCGACGCGGTCGGCCTCGGGCATCGAGACGGCGGGGTTGGTGCACATGATCCACAGCGCCTTGATGCGGCCCTCTTCGACCGCGCGGAACAGATCGACGGCCTTCAGCCCCGGCTTCGGGGCCATGGTGGGCGCCGCCCAGAAGCCTTGCACCGCATCACGATGCATGGGGTTTTCGATATCCAGATGGCAGGCCAGCATGTTGGCAAGCCCGCCAACCTCGCGCCCGCCCATGGCATTGGGCTGGCCCGTCACGCTGAACGGCCCCATGCCGGGGCGCCCGATGCGCCCCGTCGCCAGATGGCAGTTGAGGATTGCGTTTACCTTGTCGCTGCCGCTGTCGGACTGGTTGATGCCCTGCGAATAGACGGTCACGACCTTTTCCGAACCGATCCACAGGTTGAGAAACCGCCCGAGATCGGCTTCGGACAGGCCAAGCTGATCCGGATCGCTGGCGCAGGCGGCCTGATACGCCGCATCGAAACCGTTGACGTGTTCAAGGAAGCCGGCATCCAGCGCATCGCGCCGCGCAATCTCGACCAGAAGACGATTGAAAAGCACCGCATCCGACCCCGGCGCCAGCGCAAGGTGCAGATCGGCAATATCGCAGGTGGCCGTGCGGCGCGGGTCCACCACGATAATGCGCATCTGGGGCCGCGCCTCCTTCGCGGCCGCCAGACGCTGGAACAGCACCGGGTGGCACCAGGCAAGGTTCGACCCCACCAGCACCACCAGATCGGCCTCTTCCATGTCCTCATAAAGCCCCGGCACCGTGTCAGTACCAAAGGCGCGGCGGTGGCCGGCAACCGAAGAAGCCATGCACAGCCTTGAATTCGTGTCGATATTGGCCGATCCGATGAAGCCTTTTATCAGCTTGTTGGCCACGTAGTAGTCTTCGGTCAGCAACTGGCCCGAGACGTAGAAGGCCACAGAATCCGGCCCATGCGCGGCGATGGTGTCCGAAAAACGCCGCGCCACGAGATCCAGCGCCGCATCCCAACCCGTATCACGCCCATTGATGCGCGGCGCCAGCAGGCGGCCATCCAGACGCACCGTCTCACCAAGCGCCGAGCCCTTGACGCAGAGCCTGCCAAAGCTCGCCGGGTGATCCGGGTCGCCTGCGATGGCAAGGCCGCCCTGTCCATCAGGCGTGGCCAGCACACCGCAGCCGACGCCGCAATAGGCGCAGGTGGTGCGCACCGCCGTACCGGCGGCGGGCAGGGCGCGACCCGCGCGGATCGGGGCGGCATCTGTCATGCCGCGCTCCGCCGTTTCAGAAGGGCTGCATCGAGGAAGACGCGGCCAGCCTCGACCTTGGCGGCAAAGGTGCGCACCATGCCCTTATCCGCGCCCTGCGCCTCACCCGAGTTCATGTCGAAGACCCAGTTGTGCAGGGGGCATGTCACGCGGTCACCATGCACGATGCCTTCGGAGAGCGGGCCGCCCTTGTGGGGGCAGCGATCCTCAAGCGCGAAGATACGGTCATCCGAGGTGCGAAAGATCGCGACGCAGCCCTCGACCGTCTTGACCACGCGGGCGCCCTGGACGGGGATGTCCTCCAATGCGCCGATGTCGATGAACAGGGTCATTCTGCTGCCTCCAGCGTAAGATCGGCAAGCGGCGCCCATTTTGCGCGCTCATCAGGTGCGGCGTGTTCGGCCCAGGGATCGGTGCGATAGACCGACTGGCTGATCTCGAACCGCTCGACCAACGCCTTGCGGTTTTCCAGATCGTCAACCACCTGCGCCTTCACCCAGTCGAGGCCGGCCTTGGCAACCCATTTGTAGGGGCGGTCGAGATAGCGCGCGTGTTCGCGGTAAAGCTGGACAAAGGCGGTGATGATCTCGACCGCCTCATCCTCGGAGGCTGTGGAGGCGAGATGCTCGGTTTCCTTCAGCTCCATGCCAGCGGCGCCAGCGACACTGATCTGATAGCCGCTATCGACGCAGATCACGCCCACATCCTTGCAGGTGGCCTCGGCGCAATTGCGCGGACAACCGGAGATGCCCAGCTTCACCTTGTGGGGCGTCCATGACCCCCAGAGAAGCTTTTCAAGACGGATGCCCAGACCGGTCGAATCCTGCGTGCCAAAGCGGCAGAACTGCGCGCCGACACAGGTCTTTACCGTGCGCAGCCCCTTGGAATAGGCGTGGCCCGAGACGAGGCCAGCCTCGTTCAGATCGGCCCACATTTGCGGCAGGTCTTCCTTTCGGACGCCCAGAAGATCGATGCGCTGCCCGCCGGTCACCTTGACCATGGGCACATTGTACTTCTCGGCCGCATCCGCAATGGCACGCAACTCGGCCGGGGTTGTCACGCCGCCCCACATGCGCGGGACAACCGAATAGGTGCCATCCTTCTGGATATTCGCGTGGTTGCGTTCGTTCACGAAGCGCGACTGCCGATCATCCTTATATTCCAGCGGCCATTCCGCCAGCAGATAGTAGTTCAGCGCAGGGCGGCAGGAATAGCAGCCGCCGACCGACGTCCATCCCAGTTCCTGCTGAACCGCAGGAATGGATTTCAGCCCCATGGCCTTGATCAGGCGCCGGACGTCCTCATGGCTGTGATCGGTGCATTTGCACATGCCCTGCGGCTTGGCCATCACAAAGCCATCGCCCAGCGTGGCTTTCATCACCTGCTCGACCAGCCCTGTGCAGGTGCCGCAGCTGCTGGATGCCTTGGTCTGCGCGCGCACCAGATCGAGTGTCGTGGCACCACCCAGAACTGCATCCACGATCTTGCCCTTGCAGACGCCGTTGCAGCCGCAAATCTCCGCCTCAGGCGGCAATGCTGCAACGGCCGCCATAGGGTCCAGCTTTTGGCCCCCCTGGAATGCCGGGCCAAAGATGAGCGTGTCGCGCATTTCCGACACGTCGGTTTGGTCCTTCATCAGGCCGTAGAACCAGTTGCCGTCGGCAGTATCGCCATACATGACGACGCCAATGATGCGGTCGTCCTTCAGGACGATGCGCTTGTACTGGCCGCGCCCCGGATCGCGAAAGACAATGTCCTCGCGATCTGGCGCGTCGGCGAAATCGCCCGCACTGAAAAGATCGCAACCGGTAACCTTGAGCTTGGTTGCTGTCTGTACTGGGCGGAACACGGCCTCCTCGCCCAGAAGGGTTTTGGCAAGGATCTTGGCCTGATCATAGAGCGGTGCAACCAGGCCGAAGAGCTGGCTGTCGTGTTCGACACATTCGCCCAGCGAGAATATGTTCGGGTCCGAGGTGCGCATCGCATCATCGACAACGATGCCGCGATTGACCTCGAGCCGGGCATCGGTGGCGATGCGGGTTTCCGGGCGGATACCCACGGCCATGCAGACCAGATCGGCCGGGTAGATCGTGCCGTCGTCCAGTAGCACCGCCTCAACCCGTTCCTTGCCGAGGATCGCCTTTGTTGCGCCCTTGCAATGCACGGTGATCCCGCGCTTTTCCAGATCGCGCTGCAGAAGATAGCCGGCCGAGGGGTCAAGCTGGCGTTCCATCAGGTGACCCATAAGATGGATCACCGTGACCTTGGCCCCACGCGCAGCCATTCCGGCCGCGGCCTCAAGCCCCAGAAGGCCGCCGCCGATCACGACGGCATTCTGGCCCGCCACACCGGCCTCGATCATGGCGTTGGTGTCTTCCAGATCGCGGTAGGTCACCACGCCCGGCAGCTCTTTTCCGGCAACCGGGATGATGAAGGGGGCCGATCCGGTGGCGATCACCAGCTTGTTGTAAGGCACGCCGCCATGGTTGGAAAAGACGATCCGGTTTGAGCGGTCGATCTTGACGATCGACTCGCCGAAGCGGCAGTCCACGGCATGTGCGGCGTACCAGTCGTCATCATGGGTGACGATCTGTTCATAGGTCTTTTCGCCCGACAGCACCGGTGACAGCATCAGCCGGTTGTAGTTGCCGCGCGGTTCGGCATTGAACAGCGTCACCTCGAACCGGTCCGGCGCAATTTCGAACAGGTGTTCCAGCAGTCGGCCCGAGGCCATGCCAGCACCAATGACGACGAGTTTCTCTTTCATCTTCGGGACTTTCCTGGTGATGAACGGGTCAGGCCGTCTGCATCGTGGATTGCGCGGCCATGCGGCGAACCGACAGGTGCATCCAGACCAGCGAGACAATGACGATCACGAACAGCGCCATGAAGCAGCTCGACCACATGCCGGTTGCGTCCTTCAGCCAGCCAAAGGCCAGCGGCAGGACAAAGCCGCCAAGCCCGCCGATCATGCCGACGAGACCGCCCACCGCACCCACGTTCTGCGGGTAGTAGACCGGGATGTGCTTGTAGACGGCCGCCTTGCCGAGGCTCATGAAGAAGCCGAGCACGAAGGCCACCCCGATGAAAACGATGGGGGTGATGATCTCGGTCGAGGGGATCGACAGGATGGCTGTGGCCACCGCGCAGACCGCGAAGGTCCAGTACATCACGGTGCGGGCACCAACCTTGTCCGAAAGTACGCCGCCATAGGCGCGGAAGATCGAGCCGGGGATCGAGTAGGCAGCGCCAATCATGCCGGCGGTCTTGATGTCAAAGCCATAGACGCCGATCAGGTAGCGCGGCAGCCAGAGAGACAGCGCGACAAAGGCACCGAAGACGAAGAAGTAGTAGAGGGCGAAGCGCCAGACCCGCAGGTCACGCAGCGGCGCGAATTCGGCGGCGAAGCTGCGGTTCGACACCTGGCCGGCGGCGCGCGCCTTGTGGACCGGATCATCCTCGGTCAGGAACCAGAAGGCGACGGCAATCAGCAACAGGGCCACGGCCCAGGTCTGAGCCAGTGCCTGCCAGCCAAAGGCGACCATCACGAAGGGCGCCACGAACTTGGTGACGGCGGCGCCGACGTTGCCCACGCCGAAGATGCCGAGTGCCGTGCCCTGCCGGCTGGCCGGGAAAAAGCGCGAGACATAGGCCACGCCGACAGCGAACGATCCGCCCGCAATGCCAACCCCAAGGGCGGCAATCAGGAACTGGGTATAGGTTTGGGCGTAGGACAGCAGGAAGGTCGAGATGGCGGCCGCCACCATGGTCGCCACATAGACGACGCGGCCACCCAGACGGTCTGTCCAGATGCCCAGCAGAACACGGATCAGCGATCCGGTCAGGATCGGCATGCCGACGAGCAGGCCGAACTGGGTCTCGGTCAGGCCCAGATCCTCGCGGATCTTCAGGCCGAGGATGGAAAAGATGGTCCACACCGCGAAACAGGTGGTGAAGGCGATGGTGGACATGGCGAGCGCACGATTGGCGGTGCGAGAGTCGGGGGTTGGTACGGCGGACATGGTATCTCCAATGGCAGGGCTATGGGCGTGCTATGGGGAAACGCGTTCGGCAGATGATGCTGTCAGGAACGCGAGGCTCCGGGTTCCCGCGGCTTCGCGGGCATGACGCATCTTTGCGTGCCGGGCAGACGGGCGCCGTTGCCCGCTGATATGTCGATTGTTAGCGCCGCATCCGTCTGCGGCAAGTCGCGCCCTTGTGCTGCGCCGCCGCATCGCTCGCGCAGCACAAAGCTTTTGCCGTTGGCGCCGGATATGCTGCTTTTTTAGTCAGCGATCGAATGGTGGCTCGAACATATGGCCGTCAAAAAAGGCATCCGGGCGAAGAATCATACGCCCATGTTCCGACGCCACCGCATGCGGGTGGGTCAGTGTGCCCTCGACCTTGGCCGAGGCGCCGGGAAGATCAGCCCCGGCCTGGCGCAAATGCTGGCGGTACAGGTCCGTGCGGAAACAGGCCATTGCCTGACGCATCGCCGGATCAACAGGCAGACCATGGCGGAGCGCGATACGGCGCGCGATCAGCGCGGCAAGGCTTTTCCAGGGAAATGTCGCCGCGCCCGAATGAAAGGCGATGAAATCCGGTGCGACACGCAACTCCCCGGCCGGGCTGACGAGCATGCGTCCGGTCAAGCCGCGCTCGGTCAGCTCGGACGAGAGATTGAGGTAGGCGCCCTGCGACAGGATTTCAGCGGCTGTGCCGCGGTTTTCGGCAACATCCAGCCAACGCCCGGCACGCCAGACCGCGCGCATCAACCGCCCCGTTACTTCAGGCTGGTCCTCGGCCATCGATTTGCGCAATACCAGCCCCTTTTCGGGGGGCGAGGCCCAGATCGCGCGGCCGGGTAGCAAAAGTGAAGCGATGCCGCGTTCCACAGCAAATGAGGCCCAGGGCTCACCCACACAAAACGCATCAACCTCGCCCGCCTCCATGGCATCAGCCATCATGGGCGGCGGCACGGTAACAACCTCCACCCCATCGGCAAAGCCGCTGGCGCCCAACCAATGCCAGACCAGCTCGGCCTGGGTGGAGAATGGAAAGGGAACGCCCACGCGCAAACGCCCACCGGTCGCGGCGCATAGTGCCAGTCCGGCCGAATGGGCGTCGGCAAAGTCGAACGCAAAGCCATTGTTGCGCAGCTTTTCCGCAATCGCCTCGGACACTGCGACGGCCTGACCGCCAACCGACAGGAACATCACCAGATCGAACTCAGGCAGTGCAGGACCAAGACCAAGTCGCTGGGCAATCGGCATCGGCACCAGCATATGCGCCGCATCGATCACGCCTGCACCCAGCAGATCGCGGCTCTGTGCCCAGGCACCAACACGGACGAGATCGAGCTCCAACCCCTCTTCAGCGGCGAAACCCAGCTCGTGCGCCACGATCAACGGGGCGGCATCGGTCAGCGGCACATAGCCAAGGCGCAGGCGGACCAGGTTCATGTCAGAAGCCCCGCCGCCAGAACAAGCTGCTGGGCAATATCGGCCACGCGCTTGCCCTGATCCATCGCGGTCTTGCGGAGCAGCGCATAGGCCGCCTCTTCGTCAATGCCGCGTGCCTTCATCAGGATCGCCTTGGCACGATCGATGATCTTTCGCTCTTCCAGCGCGGCCTTGGTTGCAGCAAGCTCGGCGCGCATCCGCTGAAACATGTGGAAACGTGCGATGGCGGCATCGAGTACCGGCTTGATCCGCTCTGGCCGCAATCCGTCGACAACATAGGCCGACACCCCGGCCTCAATCGCCGCGCGCGTAAGCTGCTCATCCGACCGGTCGACAAACATCGCGACCGGGCGCTCGGTCGGTCCGGATGCGACTGCAATCGCTTCAAGGATGTCGCGCGAAGGGTTGGCGAGGTCGATCAGAACGATATCGGGCCGATGCTCGGCAATCCTGCGGGCGAGGCCGGACTCATCGGCAATGACCTGGATGTGATAGTCGCCCGCCTCGCGCAATCCATCAACGATACGGATCGCGCGCTCATGGTCGCGTTCGACAACGATGATCGACAGGCGTTTGTCCATGATTCCCCCGGTGCGACCCTTGGGTTCCCATTCACCGACCGGCCGCAGCAAGGCCGCTTGCCGCAGATCACGACAATCTGGCCAAACACTGCCCGAATATCAGACGAACTTCACAAGTTTGCCCGAAATACAGACACGTCGTGCATGAGTCATGTTGCGGTTTGCATCACATGTGCGGTCACCGCCGCGTAATAGACCGCGCTCGCCGCCAGAACGAAGACGTGCCAAAGCGTGTTGTGAAACGGCAGGCGCTCCATCAAGTAGAAGAGCGTGCCGATGCTATAGATCAGCCCGCCCAACACCACCAAGGCAAACACCGGCGCAGACATCGTAGCAAAGACCTGCCAGCCACCAACCACCCCGGCCCAGCCCATGCAGAAATAGAGCGCAAGTCCCACCCAGCGGAAACGGTAAGGGGCCGCGATCTTGAGCGCTGCGCCGGCCGTCGCGGTGATCCATAGGACAGCCGCCAGAACCAGCCCGGTTCCTGACAACAGGATGAACGCGGTGTAGGTCCCGGCAATCTTGAAGTAGATCGCCGAATGGTCCATCCGCCGAAGCAGTCCGGTCCAGCGGTCGGACCTGTTCATGTTGTAAAGCCCCGAGGCCAGAAGCATTGCAATGAGGGTCACGCCATAGATCGCCGTTCCGGCAATCGCCGAAGGATCGCCGCGCTTCAGCGCGGTCAGGGTGATCAGCACCGGAACCGAAGACAGGGCCGCGACGACCCCCAAGACATGCACGACGCCGTCGCTGACGAGTTCAGGCGTGGAATAGGTGGCACGAGAGGCAAACAAGGATCTCATGGCAAACGCTCAGGGGCGACTCAGGACAATCGGGATCAGTATCCCTGCATCATAGCACTGGTTTCGTCACATTCGCGCGACGCAATCGGAAACCGATTGTTCAGGATGCGGGCTTTGTCAGCCGTTTGACATTGGCGCGGGTCCGCCGCCGTACAGGCTTGAGAGCAGCCATCGCGACCGATGCGGCGCCACCGCCCGACATCATCGCGCGGCTTGCCGCTTTGGAGGCCTGCATCATCGCCTCGGCCTTTTCCTGCACCATTCGCGTGGGCTCTCGTGGTGACATGGGCACAAGACCCGCCATGCCGAACATCCGCATCGCGATCACCATCTGCGCCTCTGCCAGCATCATGCCGGTTTCCTGCGCGAGCCGCGCTGCCTGAAAGGGGGTCAAAAACATCGGCGCGTCCTCAATGGCTTCGATTTAGAACATGTCAAAGCTATCTCTGGAACAAGCATTACCTTAGGTAAGTTCGACTTTAGTCGTAGATCAGTTCAGCGAAAGGCCACCTTCCTGCTGCAGAAAGCCTATGATTTCGGCAATGCCTGCGTTCTGCCGCAACCGGGCCATGACATAGGGCCGCACGCCACGTGCATTGCGTGTATCGGATTCGAGTTGCGCAAGATCGACGCCGACATGGGGCGCGAGATCCGTCTTGTTGACCACCAGAAGATCCGACCGCGTCAGCCCCGGCCCCTTCTTGCGCGGAATGTCCTGCCCGGCGGCGGTATCGATCACGTAGATTGTCAGGTCGGCAAGCTCGGGGCTGAAGGTCGCGGCAAGGTTGTCACCGCCCGATTCGATCAGGATCAGATCCAGATCCGGAAAGCTCGCCCGCAGATCGGCCACAGCGGCAAGGTTGATCGAAGCATCCTCGCGGATCGCCGTATGTGGGCAGCCGCCGGTTTCGACCCCGCGGATGCGGTCAGAGGGCAGAACCTGTGCGCGCGTCAGGTAATCGGCATCCTCGCGCGTGTAGATGTCATTGGTGATGACAGCCATCGAGCAGCGACTCGCCAGTGCCGCGCAGAGCTTTTCGGTCAGCGTTGTCTTTCCGGCGCCCACCGGACCACCAATACCGACACGCAGGGGACCATTGGGGCTCGTCATGTGCGAAAGATCCTGACTTCTAGGGTTTCATGGCGCATCGCGGCAATGTCTGCGCCGGGGGTAAAGGTGCCAAGGTCATCAAGCGTCGCCGCAGCCGCGAACTCGGCAAGCGTGGTGACAAGGGGGGCAAGCCGCGCCAGCATCACTTGCGATTCCGACTGGCCCAGCGGCAGAAACCGCGTTGCAGCCGAGATCATCTGCGCAGCCGCCCCTTGAAGGAACAGCGCAATCACCTCGGTGTCGGGCAGCGACAGCACCCGCGACGCGACGCCAACGGCCACTGGATAGGGGCGGACGGGCACGACCTCGCTCGACATTGCCGCCATCAGCGTGGTGAAGGCGCGCCCCTGTTCCATCAACTCCAGTTCGCGCTCGGCAGAACTTGCATAGGCGAGGATCAGGTCCGAGAGCATCTCAGGCTCATCACCTGCCCTTGCGCGCGCCAGAAAGATCGCGTCCATTCTGGGTGTGCCAAAGGACAGGCAATCGCGCACCCATTCATCAATCTGGTCTGCCGTTCGAACCTGACCCATAGCCATCGGCTGCTCCAGCCCCTGGCTATAGGCAAAGCCGCCGATCGGAAATGCTGGCGAGAGCCAATGGGCCAGCTTGAGCCGGTCTTCAGCCGTGGAAATGGACATGTCCGTGCCCGTGGCTGTGCCCGTGATCATGGGCGTGATCGTGACCCCCGTGATCGTGACCCATGGTACGCCCATGCCCATAGGCACCGCCCTCTGGCCGGAACGGGGCATCACAGATGATGAGTTCGGCACCAAGACCGGTCAGCATCTTTTCCAGCACATGATCGCGCCGGATCACCAGATGGTCGGCCTCGATCTGGCAGGGGGTATGTCGGTTGCCGATGTGCCACGCCAGACGCGGCAGGTCGCCCCGCACCTGCACCACCGGCTCTTTCGCCGCGATGACAACGACGAGGCGCCCGTCCGACAGCTTGAACGCGTCGCCCTGGTCAAGGCTTGTCGTCTCGGTCAGATCGACCAAGAAGCTGCTGCCGTCTTCGGCCACCAGACGCTTGCGGCGCAAGAAGCGCGCATCGTAGCCGAGAGTGACGCGCCCATCAGCCTTCAGCCACTGGCCCGAGCGCAGGATGGCGCGTGCAACGGGTTGGTTCATAGTCGTTTCCCCGGATCTCAGAACAGGAAGTACCGCTGTGCGAGCGGCAGTTCGGTTGCGGGCTCGCAGGTGACAATCTCGCCATCCGCGCGCACCTCATAGGTTTCAGGGTTGACCTCGATCAGGGGCGTGGCCGCATTCAGACGCATATCGGATTTCCCGATATTGCGGGTGTTTTCGGCCGCGTAGAGACGCTTTTGCAACCCCAGCGACGCACCAACCCCACCCGCAAGGGCCGCGCCGGACAGGAAGGTGGCGCAGCTTTCGTGACGCGCACGCCCCAATGCGCCAAACATCGGGCGCGAATACATCGGCTGCACCGGGATCGATCCGTTGGGGTCGCCCATCTGTGCCAGAACGATCATTCCCCCCATCAGCACCATGTCGGCCTTTGCGCCAAAGAAGGCGGGCGTCCACAGCACCAGATCGGCGCGCTTGCCCACTTCGATACTACCGATATGGCGTGACAGTCCGTGGGTAATGGCCGGGTTGATCGTGTATTTGGCAATGTAGCGGCGCACGCGGAAATTGTCGTTGGCGCCGGTTTCCTCAGCTAGCCGGCCCCGTTGAATCTTCATCTTGTGGGCCGTCTGCCAGGTGCGCGTGATCACCTCGCCGACCCGACCCATGGCCTGACTGTCGGAGGAGATGACCGAGAACGCCCCCATGTCATGCAGGATATCCTCGGCCGCGATCGTCTCTTTGCGGATGCGGCTTTCGGCAAAGGCCACATCTTCGGGGATCGAGCGATCCAGGTGATGGCAAACCATCAGCATGTCGAGATGCTCTTCCACCGTGTTCCGAGTATAGGGCATCGTCGGGTTGGTGGACGAGGGGATGACATTCTGGCTGCTGACCACGCGCATGATGTCGGGCGCGTGGCCGCCGCCTGCGCCTTCTGTGTGGAAGGCATGGATCGTCCGACCCTTGATGGCGGCAAGAGTGTTTTCCACAAAGCCGCTTTCGTTCAGCGTGTCGGTGTGGATCATCACCTGCACGTCCATGTCATCGGCGACCGTCAGGCAGCAGTCGATGGCTGCAGGAGTGGTGCCCCAATCCTCATGCAGTTTCATGGCGCAGGCACCGGCCTTGACCATCTCGACAAGCGCCTCGGGCAGGGACGCATTTCCCTTGGCCGAGACCCCGAAGTTCATCGGGATTGCATCCAGCGCCTGCAACATGCGCCCGATGTGCCAGGGCCCCGGTGTGCAGGTGGTGGCGAGCGTGCCATGCGACGGGCCAGTTCCACCACCCAGCATGGTGGTAATGCCCGAATGCAGGGCGTCTTCGGCCTGCTGGGGGCAGATGAAATGGATATGAGCATCCATGCCGCCCGCAGTGATGATGCGCCCCTCACCCGCGATCACATCGGTCGAGGGGCCGATGATGATGGTCACATCAGGTTGGACATCGGGGTTTCCGGCCTTGCCAATCGCGGCAATGATGCCATCGCGCAGGCCGATATCGGCCTTGTAGATGCCAGTATGATCCACGATCAGCGCATTGGTGATAACAGTATCCACCGCGCCGCCTGCGCGGCTGATCTGGCTTTGGCCCATGCCGTCGCGGATGACCTTGCCGCCACCGAACTTGACCTCTTCCCCATAGGTGGTGAGGTCACGTTCAACCTCGATGATCAGGTCGGTATCACCAAGGCGAAGCCGGTCTCCGGTGGTTGGACCGTACATCGCGGCATAGGCGGGGCGGGAAATCCGGGTTGCCATTCAGAGATCCCCCATGACTTTCTGGTTGAAGCCGAAGACGCGCCGAAGACCCCCGAAGGGAACCAGACGCACCTCGCGCGACTGGCCGGGCTCAAACCGCACGGCCGTGCCAGAGGCAATGTCGAGCCGCATGCCATGCGCCGCCACGCGGTCAAAGCTAAGACCCGGATTGGTCTCTGCGAAATGATAATGGCTGCCGACCTGGATCGGGCGGTCGCCGGTATTGGCAACCATCAGCGTGATCGCCTCAAGCCCGGCGTTCAGGGTAATCGTGCCATCGGCGGGGAAGATTTCACCGGGGATCATGGCACCCTCACATCATCGCAAGGGCAAAGCCGGCGACGGCTGTCAGCCCACCGATCACGCGCGGCAGGGCGCCCTGTGCCAGACGGCCAAGCGCGACACCTGCCATATGCAGCCCCATCGTCGTCAGAACAAAGCCCACCGCATAACTGCCAAGCCCGCTGGCGGGGCCCTCGACACCATGTGCGTGGCCGTGAAACAGGCCGAAAAGCGCAACAAAACCCATGGCGGCGGCCAGACCCGGCCGCAGCGCCAGCGCGGTCAACACGCCGAGTGCGACAACCGAGGCGAGGATCATCGGCTCCACCCCCGGCAGCGGCGCGCCCGCCGAGCCCAGCAGGCCACCCAGAAGCATGGCAGAGACAAATGCAGCCGGAAGTGCCCACATCGCACGGCCTCCGATCACGGCCGCCCACAACCCCACCGCAACCATGGCCAGCAGATGGTCCGCGCCAAGCGCGGGGTGGGTCAGGCCCGACAGGAAGGGGTGGTCGCCCGCATGCCCGGTATGGGCAAAGGCCGTACCCGGAACCAGCAGAAGGGGAAGCAGCACGCGTTTCATGTTGGCCTCTTAGCGGATGGGATGGTGGACGGTGACAAGCTTGGTGCCGTCCGGAAAGGTGGCCTCGACCTGAACCGAATGGATCATCTCGGGCACGCCGGGCATGCATTGATCGATGGTGATGACATGCGCGCCCGCCTCCATCAGATCGGCAACGCTGCGCCCGTCGCGGGCACCTTCGACCACGAAATCCGTGATCAGCGCCACGGCCTCGGGGTGGTTCAGCCTGACGCCACGGGCCAGTCGGTTGCGCGCGATCATCGCGGCCAGGCTGACCATCATCTTCTCGCGTTCACGCGGGGTCAGGTTCATGGGATATCTCCGTTCATCTGCCAGGCCCGAGGCACGGGCCGGCCACGCAACTGGGAAAGGATCCGGGCAAGCTGGACCTTCATTGGCCAACTGTCGCGCGCAGTCATGCGCAGGATCAGCCGGCCATTCCATGCCGATAGCGCACCCTCCACGCCATCGGCGGCAAGCAGCGGGCGCAGGGCCCCCGTCGCATCCTCGGCGCCTTGGGCGACAAGCGCGATCACGGCATGACAGCGGGCGTTTCCGAGAATCGCCGCGCTGCCCTGCCGGGCAAGGGCGCCTGCGTCGACCATCAGGCTATCGGCCCAGACAATACGCCCGTCCCGGAACACCCGGCGGCGGTCGCGCAGGCGCAACTGCGCCGGGAACTCTCCCATCGCGTGGCGCCCGAGGACGATCATCTCGCAAAGCAGGGTCGATGCGGTTCCGGCAAGGTCAATCCGGGTGTCGCGCGCCAGTACGCTGCCTTCGTAAAGCAGCGTCTCTTGCGGCAACCAGTCAAGATGCGCCCCCGGGGCGACTTGCATCTGCACCGTAACCTCGGCCATTTGCCCCTGCGATGCATAGGCGCGCTCGGCCGTCTGGGTCGTGGCGGCAAGCCGCAAGTCTGGCGCCAGATCCAGGGCATATTCCAGCCGATCGCCGCCGGTCAGCCCGCCCGAGGTATTCAGGAAAATCGCCGCGTCAGGCATGCGTCCCGGAAGGAACGCCTTGGCCGAGCCGGATTGTCGTAGCCCCCGAACCGCAGGGGCGCCGGCACGCGCGTAGACCTCCAGCCAGGCGAACCCCCGGCTGCGCTGCAAGGTCTGAATGGCCGGCCCGTCGAACATGCTGCCTCCCTGTTTCAGGGCGACTGTGCATCGTCAGAGTGCCGCAACAACCGGCATTGCGGTACAGCTTTGGCGCCCGATCACGCAGACAGATGCAGATGCACAATCTATGACCATCAAGCCTGTTTCTTGTGCACACCCTTTACTGGACGATGAACTCCGCATGCAGGGCGCCCGCCGCATTGATGCTTTTGAGAATGTCGATCATGTCATGAGGTGCCACGCCGAGGGCGTTCAGGCCGGATACGACCTCGGAAAGCGATGTGCTTCCCTGAACCTCGGCCATGCTGGTGCCGGGCGACTTGGCAATGCCCACCGAACTGCGCGGAACGACGACCGTCTCACCCTCACCAAAGGGATTGGGTTGGACGACGACGGGCGCCTCTTCAACTGTCAGAGTCAGGTTACCCTGCGCCACCGCGACACGGCTGATGCGGACATCCGCCCCCATTACGATAGTACCCGACCGCTGATCGACGATCACGCGCGCCCGCGTCTCGGGCTCGACCAGAAGGTTTTCGACGCGCCCCAGGGCATGCGCGGGCGAGGCCATTCCTGTTCGCGCCAGATCGAGCCCAACGGTGCCCGCATCAGTCATCACAGCAACCGCCCGGCCAAATTCGCGGTTGATGACCGACTCAATGCGCCCTGCCGTCGTGAAATCCGGCTGGCGTAGCGCGAGGCGCACCGAGCTGGTGGTGCTGAAATCGAACTCGATCTCGCGCTCAACCCGCGCGCCAGATGGGATTACCCCTGCGGTTGGAACGCCCTGCACGACCTTTGCCGCCTCACCCTCTGCCGAGACGCCTCCGGCGATGATGGTGCCCTGCGCAACAGCATAGATCTGGCCGTCGGCGCCGTTCAGCGGTGTCATGATCAGCGTCCCGCCAAGAAGACTTTTCGCATCCCCAATCGCAGACACGGTGACGTCGATACGCGCACCAGAACGGGCGAAGGGTGGCAGAGTGGCCGTGACGAAGACCGCTGCGACGTTCTTTGGGCGAAACTCCTCACCCGTGACGTTGACGCCCAGGCGTTCCAGCAAGTTCGCCATGATCTCTTCGGTGAAGGGGGCATTGCGAATACCGTCACCGGTTCCGTTCAGGCCGACAACGAGCCCGTAGCCGACAAGATCATTGCCACGAACGCCATCGAACTCGACCAGATCCTTGATGCGGATCGGGCCTGCATGACAGGGCAGGGCGAGGAGCAGCAGCCAAAGCGTGACGATGATCCTCATTTCAGGAAGTTCACCAATGAAAGCTGTGACATGCGCGCCGTGATCGCAAAGATGGTTTCAAGCCGGGTCTGTGCATCGGAAAGCTGAGCCGAGGCCTGATAGGGATCGACCTCGACCAGACCCGCCTGGGCGATTTCAAGGGCGCTCGCCTCTGCACTGTTGCGCGTTTGCGCCTCGGCAATGCGCTGTTCGGTAACCGCCAACTCTGCGGTCAGATCAGCCCGCGCCGTTGACCCCTCAATCAGGGCCGATCCGGCTGCCGAGGCAAGCCGCGCGCCCTCGGCACTGTTCAGCGACAGCGTCCCATCATCCAGCATCGCGGCCAGGGCAAGTGCCTTGAGCGTATCCCGCAAGGCATCCGATCCGGCCGTCACGGAAAGTTCGGCGTATTCGCCCACGGCGATTTCAGCCCGCATCGCTTCAGTCGAGCCCGCAAACGTCGCCGAATACCCCGCAGGGTCGTCAAACCAGCCAGAGACTGCTACCTCGACCTCGGCCGCCGTGGTTGCGCCCGCGACCCGCGCCGACAGGGTTTGCAGCAGGTCGTCGCCACCTGGCAGCGGCGCACGATCTGTGGCCGTACCCGAAAAGATCGCCCGATCCCCAACCCTGGTATTGAGCATGGTCACCGCCGCTTTGAACTTCTCCGCGGCCTCAACGCCCATGGCCTTGATGGTCGAGGATTGGCCGTAGGTTCCGGCCGACATCAGCGGTTCAGCCAGATCGGCGGCGTAAGTAGAAATCCCCTGCACCACCTGCTGCGCCGCGCTGGCGATCAGGCCCATTTCAGTCGTCGCGGTCTTGTAGCCGTCCAGTCGCACCAGTGCGGTCCGCACCGAATGCAAGGCACCAAGATCACCCCGCAGGTGCTGCGGGATATCCCACGCCACGCCCGTCGTCACCTCAGTCGTCAGCGTCTGAATCTGCGCCTTGGTCTGGCCGATGCTGCGACGCAATTGGCCGCTCTGGACCAGATCACCGATCATTGTCGTCATCTCAGATCTCCATGACTGTCTGCAGCATCTGGTCCAGAACCTGCAGGACGCGCGCGTTGGCGGCGTAGGATTTCTCGATCTGCATCAGGTCCTGCAGTTCGGCATCGGTATCAACGCCGAGGGCAGCCTCTTGCTCTGTCACGGCGGTCAGCCGTGCTGCGGAGAATGAGGCGTGTGCCTGGGCGTCGATCCGTCGCGTCGCCACATCTGAAACCAATGCTGAGGCGAAACCGGAAAGGCTGTGCTGACCCGTGGCGAAGCTTGCCCCGCTGGCGGCCACCGTTGCCTGTGTCAGCGCCTCTTTCAGCCGGATCAGCAGGCTGGACTCACCGGCCTCGCCAAGGGCTGCGGCACCAAGCCCGTCGCGAAGACGTGTGAGAAGGCCGCCCGCAGCCGGATCAGCAGCGGAGTTTAGCGCGATGCGCCCGGCAAGACCGCTTTCATTCGCAGGCGCGAAGGCAGCACCGGAATCGGTGAAGAGTCCGGCGTCGCCAGGGCCGAGCGTCGCATCGACATCCGCGTCCTGAAAGCGCTCAACCAGGCTGCGTGCCACGGCATCGAGGTTCGCCTGCATCTGCGGACCAAGCTCGTCGCGGATCGCAAAGTTTGCGGCAAGGCTGCCACCGGCAATCAGGCCCGTACCGATGGCGCGCCCGTTGAGGCTGAGGCCGCCCAGACCGCCATTTTCAACCGTCTGATCCGATGTCACCGCACCGGCCGCCGCGAAGCCAAAGACCGAGGCCCGCCCGTCAACCAGAACAGCACCCCGGGTTGAGAAAAGTGCGATCTCTCCCCCGTCGCGCGCATATTCCCGCACCGGGATGATCGCCGAGATCCCGTTGACCGTTTTCTGGCGTAGATCGATCAGGTCATTTGCATCCGCACCAGAGGCTTTTGCGACGCGAATACGATCATTGAGGCTTGCGACCTGAGCCA
The DNA here is from genome assembly GCF_007859075.1 of Gemmobacter aquaticus. GTDB lineage: Bacteria > Pseudomonadota > Alphaproteobacteria > Rhodobacterales > Rhodobacteraceae > Gemmobacter > Gemmobacter aquaticus. Next base: position 98,507 of record NZ_VOAK01000022.1, on the reverse strand, counting down.
AGGCATCGTTCAACGACGTCACCTGCGCCGAAATCTCGGCATCTGCCTGCGCGCGGCTGCTCTGTACGGCAGCGGATACGTCATTCAATTGACCCGCAAGCGCCGATGCCACCGTCCAGACGGACAGTAGTTGGCTTTGCGACTCGGGCCGGCTGGCCGCCGAAATCAGCGCGGATTCGAAGGCGGCAATCCGACCGACCAGCGAATCCTCACTGTCCGCGTCACCCAGGGCCTCTTCCACGGACACGAGAAAGTCCTGCGTGGTATCCGCGGCTGCGGCTGAGGCCTCGCTTTCACGCCGTTCGGCGAGCAAGAGCGGGCTCGCCTCGCGCCGGATTCCGCTGACCGTGACGCCCGTTCCCGCACCGTCCAGAACAATTGATGTGACATCGGCGGCGCGACGGACATAGCCGGGCGTTTCGGCATTCGCGATGTTGTTGGATGCAACCCCGGCCAGCCGGCTTGCTGTCGCAAGCCCCGAAACCGCCGAGAGCATCGCGGAAGACAGGCTCATGGCGCGCCCCTATCGCTTGATATTGGTGGTTTCCTGCAGCATCTCATCCACGGTCTGGATGATCTTCGCGCTGGAGGTATAGGCCCGCTGGGTCTGGATCAGGCTCGTCAGTTCAGCTGCAAGATCCGTGGTCGATTCCTCGCGCGCAAACCCTGCGATCGTGCCGGTGGGCCCTTCACCCGCATCCCAAAGATAGAAGCTGCCCGAGCTGATCGAGGTCTCATAGACCTGATCGTTCAGGGCGGTCAGGCCGTTGATGTTCGGCACATCGACCAGCGGGATCTGATAGAGCGTGCGCGTCAGCCCCGTGTCATAGGTTGCGGTCAGCATGCCCTGATCATCAATCTCGACCGAGGTCAGGTTGCCGACAGCCGAGCCATTCTTTGAAATCGAAGTCGGGCTGAAACTGTCGGAAAGCTGGGTCAGCCCCGAGGTATCCCCCAGCATTCCGATGTTGATTTGCAGCGGGCCGCCCGCGACGGTGAGGTCGAGCGCGCCCGTCGCCGGGTCATAGGCCCCGCCCGAGATGACCGCGACGGACGAAAGCGTTCCAGCATTGGCGCGGCTATTATCGAACGTTAGTTCATATTCCCCGATCACCACCCCGGCCTGTGCGGAATCGCGGATCTGCATCGTCCAGGCGTTGGAGTTCGCCGCCCCCCCGACCGTCGGCGTAAAGGTGAACTCCAGCGTTTCCGAGGTGCCGAGGTTGCCGAAGTATTCGACAGACAGAGGGAAGTCCTCGCCGGTACCGTCAGGCGCGGTTGCCGTCGCGGGGAGGTTTACGCCCAAGGTGATTTCGGTTGTGGCATCGCCTGCCTGCTGGTTTGCGTTGATCACAACCGGCGTCAGGCCCGCGGCGCTGTCGCGTGGAAGCGCCGGGATCGCGCCATCGGTTCCCGCCGGCCATCCCAGCAGCACGAGGCCAGATCCCGTGGTCAGGAACCCGTTCTGGTCGGCACGGAAAGCGCCGGTGCGCGTCATCAGCAAGTTGCTGCCCGCCGCCGCATCGCCGGAGCGGGTCACCGGCAACATCCCGCGACCGCTGACCGCAAGATCGAGCGCATTCGACGTGGTGATCAGAGAACCAGACTGATCGATCAACCGGCTGGCCTGCGACCGCACGCCCCCTGCCGTATAGGTTCCCGCCGAGGCAGAGCCGGTCAGCACAACGCTTTCAAACTCGGTCGTCGTGCGCTTGTAGCCATAGGTCCCCGAGTTGGCGATGTTGTCAGAGATCGCCGCGAGGCGTGAGGAATTGGCATTCAGTCCCGCCACACCGGCGTTCAGGGCAGAAGAGATCGTCATGATGGGTGCCTTTCCAAAGATCGAATCCGGTCTGGAGCCGACCCTGCGCCCGCGGGCTTAAGATCCCCCTAACGACAACAGTCGCGCGACCCGGTCATCGATCCTCACGCAGCAGCACAACTTCAATCCGGTTGTTGCGCGCGGCCATCGGGTCCGCCGTCACCGGGCGCCGATCGGCATGCCCGACAACGCGCTGAACGCGACCGGGTGCCAGACCCCCATCCTGCAGAAGTTGTCGGACCGTTTCTGCCCGCGCCGCCGAGAGTGTCCAGACGGGATTGTCGACCAGAACAACCGGATAGGCGCGGACATGGCCGTTCACCGCGATCTGCGCCTGCGTGATGCCAAGCGCCTCGGCCATCGCATCGGTGATGGTGTGCAGCACGGGCGTGGCCAGTGCACCTTCGGATTGAAAGAGGGGGGCGTCAGGCAGATCGTGAATTTCAAGCACAACCCCCTCGTCCGTCACGCGGGTCACGACATGGCGCAGGGCGCGTTGCATGGTCATGCTCTCTCCACCAAAGGCGGTCAGCAGACGATCGATCTCGGCCTTGACCTCCTTCAGCCGGGCGCCATCGCTCTCGGGGCCGTCGCCCAGCACGCGCCCGCCCGCAACCCCGGTGCCCGAGGTATGCCCGGTCTGCTCCGGCATTGGCGCATCCCCGCCCAGAACGCCCTCACCCCCACCGCTGGTCGAGACAGTGACGGTCGGGTTGAAATAATCAGCAACGCCCTTGCGCTGCTTTTCGGTTGTTGCGCCCAAAAGCCACATCAGCAGGAAGAAGGCCATCATGGCCGTCACGAAATCGGCATAGGCAACTTTCCACGCACCCCCGTGGTGACCCTCGCCCGCGACGATCTTCTTCCGTTTGATGATGACGGGCGCGGCATTGTTGCTGCCGGCCATATCACACCCCTGCATTCACCCGGTCCCAGATTGAAAGGCCTGCGTAAAGAACCGCTTAACGGATAAAATCCCGCGCATTTGCCCTGCGCTTGTGAAGCGGCCACTGGCGCGCCATATAGAATGGAAACGGAGGCACCCATGGCGGAAGACAGATTTCCCGGCTGGCACGGCACTACGATCCTTGCCGTCCGGCGCGGCGGCGAGGTTGTGGTGGCGGGCGACGGGCAGGTGAGCCTGGGACAGACCGTCATCAAGGGCTCGGCGCGCAAGGTTCGCAGGCTATCCCCCGGCGGACGCGATGTTGTCTGTGGTTTTGCGGGATCAACCGCCGATGCCTTTACCCTGCTTGAACGGCTGGAGAAAAAGCTGGAGGCCGCACCCGGCCAGCTCGCGCGCGCCTGTGTCGATCTGGCCAAGGACTGGCGCATGGACAAGTACCTGCGCAACCTTGAAGCCATGTTGATCGTGACGGATGGCACGGACCTCTTCGTGATCACCGGCGCAGGCGATGTGCTGGAGCCTGAGCACGACATCGCCGCCATCGGATCGGGCGGCAATTTTGCCTTGGCCGCTGCGCGCGGCCTGATGCAGACCGACCTTGGAGCCGAAGAGATTGCGCGCAAGGCCATGGCAATCGCGGCTGACATTTGCGTCTACACGAACGGCAACCTGACCGTGGAGACGATCCGTGCCCGCTGAGGCGGCACAAGATCTCGACTTTCGGCCGGTTTCAACGGACGATCTGTCCATGCTTGCCGACTGGCTGGAACGCCCCCACTGGCGCGAATGGTGGGGCACGCCCGAGACCGAACTCGGCTATATCCGCGACATGATCGAAGGGCGCGATGACACACGGCCCTTCATCATCCTGCAGCGGGGCCAGCCCATCGGCTACATTCAGGTCTGGCGGATTGCCTCGAACAGGGTGGAACCCTGGTTGACAGAGGCGCCCTGGCTTGCGTGGCTTGCTGATCATACAGTGGGCGTGGATCTGAGCCTCGCCGAAGCGTCGAGGCTCTCGCAAGGCATTGGCTCTGCCGCCTTGCGTCTGTTCGTGGCGCGCCTTCGCACTGAAGGCGAAACCGTCATCATCATCGACCCCGACCCCGCCAACCTTCGGGCCGTGCGCGCCTATGAAAAGGCAGGGTTCCGGGTGATTGAAGACCTGAAAGACCGCACAGGCGATAGCCTTCTGATGCGGCACGTTCCCGAGGAGCACGCATGACCAACCTGACCCCGCGCGAAATCGTGTCCGAGCTTGATCGCTTCATCATCGGCCAGGCCGAGGCCAAGCGCGCCGTGGCGGTCGCCCTGCGTAACCGCTGGCGGCGCAAGCAACTGGGCGACGACCTGCGGGACGAGGTCTACCCGAAGAACATCTTGATGATCGGCCCGACCGGCGTCGGCAAGACCGAGATCAGCCGCCGCCTGGCGAAACTCGCACGCGCACCCTTCCTCAAGGTCGAGGCGACCAAGTTCACCGAAGTGGGATACGTCGGTCGCGATGTCGACAGCATAATCCGCGATCTGGTTGATGCCGCGATGATCGAGACCCGCGCCCGTATGCGCGAGGACGTCAAGGCCCGCGCGCTCAAGGCCGCCGAGGACCGGGTGATCGAGGCCATCGCGGGGAAGGACGCCCGCGAACAGACGCGCGAGATGTTCCGCCAGAAGCTGAAGAAGGGCGAACTGGATCAGACGGTGATCGAGCTTGAGGTGCAGGATACACCCAGCTTTCCGATGATGATGGGGGGCGGTAATGGAATGGAGATGCAGATGCAGGGTCTGCAGGATCTGTTCAAGGCCTTTGGCGGCCGCGCGACCCGCAAGAAGCTGACGGTGGCCGACAGCTATGAAATCCTGCTGGGGCAAGAGGCCGACAAGCTGCTGGATGACGAGGCCGTGAAAGCGGCGGCGCTGGAGAGTGTTCAGGAAAACGGCATCGTCTTTCTGGATGAGATCGACAAGATCTGCGCACGCGCCGATGCCCGTGGTGCCGACGTCAGCCGCGAAGGCGTGCAGCGCGACCTGCTTCCCTTGATCGAAGGGACGACGGTTTCGACGAAGTACGGGCCGGTCAGGACAGATCATATCCTGTTCATCGCAAGCGGCGCCTTCCATATCGCCAAACCGTCAGACCTGCTGCCGGAACTGCAGGGACGACTGCCGATCCGGGTCGAGTTGCGTCCGCTGACCGAAGGCGACTTTGTCCGCATTCTGACCGAGACCGACAACGCCTTGACGCGCCAGTATGCAGCACTGATGGCGACCGAAGCGGTGGAGATACGCTTTACCGAAGACGGGATCGCCGCCCTTGCCCGTATAGCCGCCGACGTAAACCAGAGTGTCGAGAACATTGGGGCGCGCAGGCTATACACCGTCATGGAGCGGGTTTTCGAGGAGCTGTCGTTCACGGCCCCCGATCGCGGCGGCGAGGCGGTGGTGGTTGACGCGGCCTTCGTGGAAACGAACGTGGGCGCTTTGGCGAAATCCGCCGATCTCAGCCGCTATGTGCTGTAAGGTCTTGTCGCTGATACTCGAATCGGCGACCTTCGCGCGGCTTTAACCCAAGGCAGGAGTGCTGTCGGTGCGTCAGATTGTTATTGGCTGCTGCCTGCTGGTTCTGGTCGGATGCGCGCAGCGCGCCTATGTGCGCCTTGATCCTGCTGCGGCCCAAGTTGGTGCTGTAGAGCAGGTCTTCATCGGCACGATGCGCGACATCAACCCCGAGACCGGAACCTTCGGAAACCAGCGGTCCGAGGTTGAGCGCTTTGCGCGATATGACGTCTCGGTACCACCTGACCGCAAACCGGGCCAGATCGCCTTTCCGGGCTCATCGCAGAAGTCCGATCCAGAGCGGCATTTCCTGATCACAGAGGCGGTTCACTACCCCTCAACACGCGAGTTTCGATCCAATCTTGCCGGGCAGGTACGGGCTCGGCCGCGCAATGAGCGCGACGCCGTGATCTTTGTGCATGGCTTTAACAACACCTTCGCCGATGGGCTGTTCCGCATCGCGCAGCTGGCGCATGACATCGAGACCCCCGGCATAACCATGCACTACAGCTGGCCATCGGCCGCGAACCCGCTAGGCTATGTTGCTGATCGGGATTCGTCGATGTTTGCCCGCGACGGACTGGAGACGCTGCTGCGCGAGACGGCGGCGGCGGGGGTTCAGCGCATCATCATCGTGGCGCATTCGATGGGTGCGGCCCTCACGATGGAAACGCTGCGCCAGATGGCGCTGAGGCAGGATCCGGCGAAGGACCGCATCGCGGGGGTCATTCTGATTTCACCGGATATCGATGTGGATCTGTTCCGCATTCAGGCGCAGTCCTTCGATCAGCTTCCGCAGCCCTTTGTGATCTTCGGGTCTTCACGCGACACGGCGCTCAGCGTCTCGGCGCGCATCACCGGCCAGCCCGAGCGGCTTGGCAACCTGCAGGACATCTCGCGTATTTCCGATCTCGAGGTCACCTATCTTGACACCACGGAGTTCAACAAGGGTGCGGGGCATTTCAACGTCGGCGACAACCCGGCGCTGCTGCAGATCATTGGCCGGGTCGAGGACATCAACACCGCCTTCTCGGGCGATCAGCGCGGCAAGGTGGGCCTGTTGCCGGGCGTCGTGCTGACGGTACAGAATGCGACGCAAGTGATCATGGCGCCGGTGGGCGCCGTCGCGAACGATCTGGCGCAGTAGCGCCTAACCGCCGCGGCGCAGATAGACGTAATAGGCGCCTGCGCCGCCATGGCGCAGATGCGCCTCGGTTACCTGCAGGACGCAAGGTCCAAGCGGCGGCAGGCGCAGCCAGTGCGGCACCTGGTGCTTCAGAACGCCATAGCGCATCGGGATCGGACCGTAATCCGGCCCCGGTTTTCCCTTGCCGGTAATCACCAGCAGAAGCCGAAAGCCAGCATGCCAGCTGTTCATCACAAAGCGGATCAGTTCGGGGTGGGCCTCGGCCACGGTCATGCCGTGCAGGTCGATCCGCGCCTCGGGAACCAGCTTGCCACGGATCATCCGACCATGATGTTTGGCATCCATCAGGACAGGCGCCGATGACAGACGGTCAGCCGTGCCGGGCTGAACGTCGATCACCGGCTTTGCACCGGCCCTTTCGCCCACGCGAAAGCGGTTGAGCCCGGGCTCCGTCGGGGCGGGGGCGATCTGGTCGCGGGTCGGGGTGGGATCAGGCTTCGGGGTCGCACGATGATGGACCTGCCCTGCGTGCATTGGCCGGGCCGTGCGGGCGACCGCCTGCCACAACTCGGCCTCCTCAGGGCGCAGATCACGACGCCGGGCCATGGTCTAGCCGTCGAGGGTTTGCGCAAAGGCCAGGTCGATGGGCAACAGCACGACCATCCGCCCACCATCCTTGACCGTTCCCGCCGCATCACCCGCGCGGTCACCGGTGCCAAAGTAGATATCGGCGCGCTGCGCGCCCTTGATCGCCCCACCGGTATCCTGCGCGACCATCAGCCGCCGCATCGGCTCGCGCCCGTCTTTCTCGATCCAGACCGGCGCACCCAGAGTATGATAGCTCGGATCGACCGCGATCGAGCGCATGTCGACGATTGACCGCCCCATTGCACCGATCGGGCCGCGGTCGGCGGGCAGGTCGGGCAGGCGGCGGAAGAACACGTAAGAGGGGTTGTGATCAAGTAGCGCATTGCCGGGTCCCGGGTTCTGCTTGACCCATCCCCGGATCGTCTGGGCCGATACCTGATCGGCCGAATAGGTGCCCTGTCGCACCAATTCTTGCCCGACCGACCGGTACGGATGGCCATTCTTGCCACCATATCCCACGCGCATCACATGACCATTCGGCATCCGAATGCGGCCAGAGCCCTGAATCTGCAAGAAAAACGCATCGACTGGATCTTCCAGCCACGCAATCTCAAGCCCACGGCCCCGCAGCGCGCCCGCCTCGATGTCGGCGCGCGAGTAGTAGACAGAGCCATCCTGCAATTCAGGCGGGCGGGCATAGATCGGAACGCGGAACCGCGCGGTCTGGCTGGGCGAGCCGTCGAGCTCTGGCTCATAGTAGCCGGTGAAGAGCGCAGGAGGATCGCCGATCAGAACGGGCCGGAAGAACAGCTCGAAATACGCGCGCGCGCTTTCTGGGCTGGCGGCTGCATCGCGGGCCAGGGAACATAGCGGCTGCCAGGCCGCATCCTCCAGTTGGTCGCAGGTGTTCAGAAACGTCCTGAGCGCGGCGCGATGATCGTCCTCGGCCCAGCCGTCAAGCTCTTCGAAAGCCAGCACCTGTGCCTTTGCCGGTGCCGTCATGGCAAGCGCCGCCAGCAGGGCAACAAGGACTGGTCGCGCGCCACCCATCATTCTCCGGTGGCCACCAGCTGCCAGTTCGGGTCGGTGCTGCCCATCTTGCGGCCAAAGGTCCACACGTCGCGCTGGCGCTTGATCTCGGTCGCCGAGCCTTCGACGATCTGGCCCGACGCATTGCGCACCACCGAGGTCAGCTCGCCCACGAAGCGGACAGTCACCTCGGCCTCTTGCGTTGATTCAACGAAATCGGCAGTAACCAGCGAGAGTTCGCGCAGACCGACGAAATTCGCCTCGACGGTCAGCCCCTGATCCTTGCGCGCGGCTATCGCCTCATCAAAGCTTTCGGCAACTTCGGGCGTCAAAAAGGCCCGCACGCCAGAGATGTCGCCACGCTCAAAGGCCATCAGGATCATTTCATAGGCCCCGCGGGCGCCTTGCAGGAAGGTGCCCACCGCAAAGCTGGGCTCAACCTGCTTCATGCGCGCCAAGGCCAAAGCCGCGGGCGAGCCTTCGGGGGCGTGGTCGGTGATGTCGCGGTCATCTGTCGGGTCGGTCGCATCGACCGAGCGCAGCACCGGACGCGACGCAGTTTCATCCACGGGCAACGGCGGCTTCTCAAAGCCTTCGCGCGTTCCAAGGACCGAGCGCAGCTTGATGATGAGAAACACCGCGATCCCTGCCAGGACGAGGAGTTGGATCAAAGCGTTGTTCATGCGGACCTCGGGAACAGATATGGCATCATTGGACTTGCCACACTATGTAGGAAAGGGGGGTGGACAAGTCCACCGTCTGACGGACTGTTGAGAGCAAGAGGACGAAAAATGCGGCTGTTTGGCCTTTTGGTGGCCATCATGTTGATCGAGATCGCGCTGTTTGTCACGGTTGGCGGTCGAATTGGCCTGCTTGCCTCGCTTGCGGTGATCTTTGGGACGGCGCTTCTGGGTGGCGCAGTGATCCGTACCAGCGGTGAGCGCACTGCCGCGCAGTTCCGCGCAACGATGGCGGGCATCGGTGAGCCAAGGGGCGGCACCATCGGCGATCAGGCGCTGTTGATCCTGGCGGGCGGTCTGCTGATCCTGCCCGGATTTCTGGGTGATGCGATCGGGCTTTTGCTGCTGATCCCGCCGGTGCGCAGGCTGATAACCGACGCGATTGCGCGCCGCGTGCAAGTGGCAGAACGCTTCGGGGTTCGCCAGGGGCCAGAAGTGGTCATCGATGGCGAGTTCATCGAGCTTGACCCGAGCGACGGCAGTGAATCGCCGCGCGGGAACGACAGCCGCCCCTCGGGTTGGACGCGGCATTGAGATAAGATCTCGGCGCTGCTAGGAAGGTCGGCGAAAACTGGCAAATGCCAATGCAGCAGGAGAGATCCATGACCGAAGCGAATGGCGCGGCCCCGGAAGCCGCCCCGCAGGTGAAGATGAGCGTTCTGGCGCAGTTCGTCCGCGACCTGTCTTTTGAGAACGTTCTGGCCCAGAAGGGCTTTACCGGCTCTGAGATGCAGCCCGATGTACAGGTTGCCGTCAGCCTTGATGCCCGTAAGCGCGCGGTTGAGCACCAGTACGAAGTGGTCAGCAAGTTCCGCGTATCGTCCAAGAACAAGGCCACGGGCGACACGCTGTTCCTGCTTGAGCTGGAATATGGCGGGGTCTTCCATGTCGAAGGCGTATCGGAAGACCAGCTTCACCCCTTCCTGCTTATCGAATGCCCGCGGCTGCTGTTCCCGTTCATCCGCCGCATCATCTCGGATGTCACGCGCGACGGCGGCTTCCCGGCGCTCAATGTCGATACCGTCGATTTCCTCGCGCTGTACCGGCAGGAACTGGCCCGGCGCGCCCAGGCGCAGGCCAAGCCCGAAGCCCAGCCGGTGCAGTGATCAGCTGCGCTTAAGCCAGATCGCCCCGTCGCCCAGCTTTGCCACAAAGGCAGCATGGGCGGCGGCCTCAGCCTCGGTCAGGCGCGAGGGCAGGGGCGTCGGGCGCGCGCGAGGGCGCCAGACTTCATCTGGCGCGCCCGCCTGACGTGAGGGCGTTGACGCGACCGGGGCGAGTACCAGATCCGGCTGACGCCCGCCAATCAGCTCCAGATAGACCTCTGCCAGAATTTCGCTGTCGAGCAGCGCGCCATGTTTTTCGCGCATCGAATTGTCGATGCCGAAGCGGCGGCACAGCGCATCGAGCGAGGCAGGCGAGCCGGGGAACCGTGACCGCGCGATCATCAGCGTATCGATCGCCCGATCGTTCGGGATCTGCGGGAATCCGTGGGTGCGCAACTCCCAGTTCAGGAACTTCATGTCGAAGCTTGCATTGTGGATGACAAGCTTTGAATCTGCGACGAAATCGAGGAAATTCTGCGCCTCTTGCCGGAAGAGCGGCTTGTCACGCAGGAAATCATCGCCCAGCCCGTGCACCTCGAACGCCTCTTTCGGCATCGACCGTTCAGGGTTCAGGTACACGTGGAAGGTGCGCCCGGTCGGCAGGTGGTTAAACAACTCCACCGCACCAATCTCGACAATGCGATGCCCTTCCGAGGGCTCGAACCCGGTCGTTTCAGTGTCGAGAACGATCTCACGCAAGGCGGGTCTCCCGGATATAGGCGATGAGGGCAACAACGGCGGCTTCAACCGCCGCGAGGCCCAGTGTTTCGATGATATGCGTCGCGCGGGCGCGCTTTTCGGCGTCGGGCATCTGGCGTGACAGGATCAACTGGAACTGCGCCTCGGTGATGCCGGGGCGGGCAAGAACGCGGCGGCGCTGCAACTCGGGCGGCGCAGTCACAAGAAGGGTTGCATCCATCTCGGCCTCGGTGCCCTTCTCAAAGAGCAGCGGAATGTCGAAAACCGCGATGTCAGAGACTGTTTTCTGCAAAAATTCTGCACGATCAGCAGCGACGAGCGGATGCACGATAGCTTCGATCCGGGGCAGAAGTGCCGGATCATGTCCAAGCTGCGCGGATAGCGCCGGCCGCGACACCACGCCGTCGATCACGGCTTCCGGCACCAGCGCCGAGATCGGCGCAACCGCCGCGCCGCCTTGACCGTAAAGGCGGTGCACCGCCGCATCGGCATCCCAGACCGCGACGCCCCGTGCCCGGAAGAAGCCCGCCGTGGTGGACTTTCCCATGCCGATGGAGCCGGTCAGCCCAAGGCGGAACGGATGGTTCATGCCGAAAGCACCGCCTGCCGCGTGGCATCGTCCACTTCGGGGCGACGGCCGAACCAGCGTTCAAACCCCGGCGCCGCCTGATGCAGCAGCATGCCCAAGCCGTCAACGATGGTGGCGCCTGCGGCCTCGGCCTCGATCAGGAATTGGGTGCGCAGCGGGGTATAGACGAGGTCGGTGACCAGCGCGCCACGTTCAAGCGCGTCGAGCGGCACGCGGAAATCCGGCTTTCCGGTCATGCCGAGCGAGGTTGTGTTCACCACCGTCGCCGCCCCTTCGAGCATGTTGGCCGCCTGCGTCCATTCATAGACCGCGATCTTGGCGCCGAAATCAGAGCGGAAAACATCGGCCCTTGGCCTGCTGCGATTGGCAATGCGAATCTCGGGTACGCCAACCTCGATCAGGGCGGCAACGACAGCGCGCGCAGCGCCGCCGGCACCAAAGACCGCGGCCGGGCCGGCGGCCGGATTCCACTGTGGGGCGTTTTGGCGGATATTGGCGATAAAGCCCGCACCATCGGTGTTGTCGGCGTGAATCCGTCCATCCTTGCGGAAGATCAGCGTGTTCGCGGCGCCAATCAGCGCGGCACGGTCGGTGATGATATCCGCCATGCCAAGAATGGCTTCCTTGTGGGGGATCGTCACATTGATGCCCACGAACCCCAGCTTTGGAAGAGTGCGTAGCGCCTCGGCCAGATCAGCCTGCGCGATATCCATCGGAATATAGAAGCCCTTCAACCCATACCGCTTGAGCCAGTACCCATGCAGCGCAGGGGATCGGCTGTGGGCAATGGGAGATCCGATGACGCCAGCGAGGGGAATGCGCGGAAGTTCCGTCATGACTCGATAAAGCCCCTGAGTTCGAGATAGGAGAGAAGCGGCAACATCGGCAGCCCCAGGATGGTAAAGTAGTCACCTTCGATGGCGCTGAAAAGCCGAAGCCCTTCGGCCTCAATCATATAGGCGCCGGCACAGTGGCGGATCTGGTCCCAGTTCCGTTCGATATAGCCAATGAGCCACCGGTCCGAGACGTTGCGCATTGTCAGATCGGCCCGCGACACATGGCGCCAGACCGGCTCTTGCTTGTCATAGAGGACCAGTGCCGAGAGCAAGCGATGGGGGTTTCTGCGCAGCATCTGCAAATGTTCCAGCGCCTGCGACGGCGTTTCCGGCTTTCCCCACACCCGGCGGTCGAATTCGAGCACCTGATCGCAGCCCAGAACAAGCGCGTCAGGATTGCGATCTGAAAGCTTGCGGGCCTTCATTTCGGCCAACGTGTCGGCAATGTCGCGCGGATTTGCGCCCTCGGCCTCAAGCGAGGCGCGGATGGAGGCCTCGTCGATCCGGGCGGGAGTGGCGGTGACCTGCAAGCCCGCGTTGCGGAGCAGGGCAAGTCTGGTGGTCGAGCCCGAGGCCAGAAGAAGCGGTCTGGTCATCTGGGGGCGGACCTGTGGAAAAGCGCGGTTTGTTCCTGCATGCCAGTTCCGGATGAAAGAGGTCTGTGCCGAGAGGTGCCGACGGATGGTGCCACTTGTCAAGACAAGCGAGAGAACTGTCCACCTGTGCAAGGGCGATCCCGCCTTGCGTGGAGGAAGGCGACACTCACAGGCAAGGGACAGACAGGCCGCCTTTTCCCACAGTGCGGCATCTATCTCTTCTCATTGAATTTACGGAATTTTTTCAGACCATACTGTCAAGATCCGGCTGCTTGTCCCAGACTTGTCCACGACAGGGTTCCTGTGGAGAAACTCAGGGACAGTTCACGAAATCCGGTTATCCACGGTCCCTACCACATCATTCCCTTTTTCTATTCTTTCTTTAAGAAGATGCAGAGAAGGAGAGCATGATGATCACCGACCTGCTGGCAAGTGGCTACCCTTGGGTGAAATTCCTGCATGTGATCTCGGTGATCAGCTGGATGGCGGGGCTGTTCTATCTGCCGAGGCTTTTCGTCTATCACGTCGAAAGCGTAGAGGCGGGAAGCAAGACCGATGCGCTGTTCCAGGTGATGGAACGCAGGCTGCTGAGGGCGATCATGAACCCTGCGATGATTGCATCCTGGATCTTTGGGCTTGCGCTGGTGTTCACGCCGGGGATCGTCGACTGGTCGATGATCTGGCCCTGGACGAAGGGAGCCTCGGTGCTGGGGATGACCTGGTTCCACATGTGGCTCTCTGCGCGTCGCAAGGAGTTTCAGGTGCAGGGCAACCGGTTGAGCGGGCGACAGTACCGGATCATGAACGAGGTCCCGACGATTTTGATGATCGTGATCGTGGCCTCGGTGATCGTGAAGTTCTGATTGTGTTGACTCGAGGAAGGTGAGCGCTTATTTCGGCGGGCAAGCGGGGCCGTCCGGCCTTTGGCGTTTCCCTATGACAGCATGATCCCGAACCCCGGCACAGGGGTCGTATTGGACGAGCAGATTCCCATGAACCAAGCAACCAAGATCGAACGCCTCAATCTGGCTGACCTCAAGGCAAAGACGCCGGCAGAGCTTCTTGCCATGGCAGAGGAATGGGAGATTGAAAACGCCCCTTCGATGCGTAAGGGCGAGATGATGTTCTCGATCCTGAAGGAGCATGCCGAGGAAGGCTGGGAAATCGGCGGTGACGGGGTTCTGGAAGTTCTGCAAGACGGCTTTGGCTTCCTGCGCAGCCCTGAGGCCAACTATCTACCCGGCCCCGATGACATCTACGTCAGCCCCGAGATGATCCGCATCTTCAGCCTGCGCACGGGGGATACGATTTCAGGGGTCATTCAGGGCCCGCGTGACAATGAGCGTTACTTCAGTCTGGTCAAGGCAGAGCGCATCAATTTCGACGATCCCGAGCGTGCCAAGCACAAGGTCCACTTTGATAACCTGACGCCGCTTTATCCTGATGAGCGGCTGAAGATGGAAATCGAGGACCCGACCATCAAGGACCGTTCGGCCCGGATCATCGATCTGGTTGCGCCGATCGGGAAGGGCCAGCGCGCCTTGATCGTGGCACCGCCGCGCACCGGCAAGACGGTTCTTCTGCAGAACATCGCCCATTCGATCGAGACCAATCATCCAGAGTGCTATCTGATCGTCCTGCTGATCGACGAACGGCCGGAAGAGGTGACGGACATGCAGCGCAGCGTGAAGGGCGAGGTTGTGTCCTCGACCTTCGACGAGCCCGCGACGCGTCACGTTGCAGTGGCGGAGATGGTCATCGAGAAGGCCAAGCGGCTGGTCGAGCACAAGCGCGACGTGGTGATCCTGCTCGATTCGATCACGCGTCTGGGCCGTGCGTTCAACACGGTGGTGCCGAGCTCGGGCAAGGTGCTGACGGGGGGTGTGGATGCGAATGCGCTGCAACGCCCGAAGCGCTTCTTTGGTGCGGCGCGGAATATCGAGGAAGGTGGATCGCTGACCATCATCGCAACTGCCCTGATCGATACGGGTTCGCGCATGGACGAGGTGATCTTCGAAGAGTTCAAGGGCACCGGCAACAGCGAAATCGTGCTCGACCGCAAGGTGGCCGACAAGCGCGTCTTCCCGGCGATGGACATCCTCAAGTCCGGGACACGGAAAGAAGACCTGTTGGTTGAAAAGGCCGATCTGCAGAAGACCTATGTCCTGCGCCGCATCTTGAATCCGATGGGTACGACCGACGCCATCGAATTCCTGATCGGCAAGCTGCGGCAGACCAAGTCGAATTCCGAATTCTTCGACTCGATGAACACCTGACCTGACGGGGCTGGCCACCGATGGACACGATCTATGCTCTGGCTACGGCTCGGGGCCGGGCGGGCGTTTCGGTCATCCGGTTGTCGGGCCCGCGCGCCCATGCTGTTGTGAGCGATCTCACCGGTCGGCCCTTGCCGGACCTGCGGACTGCCGCCCTGCGGAAGATCGTCTGGCAAGGTGAAGTGCTGGACGAGGCTGTTGTGCTGCTGTTTGGCGCAGGTGCCAGCTTTACCGGCGAGGATGTTGCCGAACTGCAGGCACACGGGTCGATTGCAGTGGTGTCGGCATTGTTGCGTGTGCTGTCGCAGCAGCCTGGACTGAGATTGGCAGAACCCGGAGAGTTTACGCGCCGGGCACTTGAGAATGGCTGTCTCGATCTGGCGCAGGTCGAGGGACTGGCCGATCTGATTGATGCCGAGACCGAGGCGCAGCGCCGCCAAGCGGTACGCGCCATGTCAGGCGAGCTTCGCAAGCGGATCAGCGGCTGGCGACCCCAACTCTTGCGCGCTGCGGCGCTTCTGGAGGCGACGATCGACTTTGTCGACGAGGACGTGCCGGTGGATGTAACGCCGGAAGTCATCGGACTGTTGAGGGGGCTTCTGGTTGAGTTTCGAAGAGAACTGGCCGGTGTTGGAGCTGCAGAGCGCATTCGCGACGGCTTTGAAGTGGCGATCATTGGTGCGCCGAATGTCGGAAAATCTAGCCTTCTCAATGCACTGGCAGGTAGGGATGCTGCGATTACCTCGGAACACGCGGGTACGACACGTGATGTGATTGAGGTACGAATGGAGATCGCCGGGCTCCCCGTAACTTTGCTGGATACCGCAGGTTTGCGTGAGACTGCGGATGAGATCGAGGCGATTGGCATCGAACGTGCGGTGCGCCGTGGGCAAGAGGCCGACCTTCGGGTGGTCATCCTGAGCGATCCGTCAGATCCAGTTCCAGTTGATCTTCAGCCCGATGATCTTGTTCTTGTTGGGAAGGCTGATCTGCGGCGTCACGAGGGCGCTCGCCAGATTTCGGCACTGACGGGCGAGGGTCTTGAGGAACTGGTGGGAGATCTCGGCGCCCGCCTGGCCCGGCGTACGGCGGGCTCAGGTATGTTGGTGCGAGAACGGCATCGAACAGTTGTTGAATCTGCTGTCGAATCGTTGGAAACCGCGCTGGAAGTGATTAACTCCGGACACGGTCTTACTGAGCTTGCGGCGGAGGAAGTGCATCGCGCGATCCGTGCGCTTGATATTCTGATCGGGCGCGTGGGCGTTGAAGACGTATTGGGCGAGATTTTCTCGTCCTTCTGCATAGGAAAGTAGGGAGTGTTTCACGTGAAACATTTCGATGTCATTGTGATCGGCGCTGGCCACGCTGGCTGCGAAGCGGCGGCTGCAGTATCCCGAATGGGTGCGACTGCGGCGCTGGTGACCCTGCGTCTACGTGACATTGGTTCGATGTCCTGCAATCCGGCTATTGGCGGGTTGGGGAAAGGGCATCTGGTTCGCGAGATTGACGCGCTCGACGGCGTGATGGCGGATGTCGCCGACCGTGCGGGTATTCAATTCAGGGTTCTGAACAGGCGGAAGGGCCCTGCCGTTCAGGGGCCGCGCGCGCAGGCGGATCGTGCGCTCTACCGCAAGGCCATGCAGGAGAGGCTGCGGGCTGAACCTCTGCTGACAATCATCGAGGGTGAAGCTGTCGATCTGATGTTCGATGGCGGGCGCGTTTCTGGCATCCGCCTGGCTGACGGGGCTGAGATCGCAGCTGGCGCAGTGATTCTGACCGCTGGAACCTTTTTGAATGGTATCATCCATATTGGTGACGTTCGTCACTCGGCCGGGCGCATGGGCGATAAGCCGTCGATTTCCCTGGCGCAACGACTGGCGGACATGGACATGCCCCGAGGCCGCCTGAAGACGGGGACACCCCCGCGCCTCGATGGGAAGACGATCAATTGGGATATTCTTGGCCGTCAGGACGGTGATGAAGAGCCGGTTCTGTTTTCATTCCTGAACAGTAAGCCCTTTGCGCGACAGGTGAGTTGCGGGATTACCCATACGAACAGCCGGACCCATGAGATAATTCGCGAGAACCTGTCGCGATCCGCCATGTATGGGGGGCATATCGAGGGTGTCGGGCCGCGGTACTGCCCGTCGATTGAAGACAAGGTTGTGCGGTTCGCCGACAAGGACAGCCATCAGGTTTTCCTCGAGCCGGAGGGTTTGGAAGACGATACAGTCTATCCCAACGGTATCTCCAGTTCCCTGCCGGTAGACGTACAGGAATGCTACGTCCGTTCGATTGTCGGGCTTGAAGATGTGCGGATCCTCCAGCCGGCCTACGCTATTGAGTACGACTATTTTGATCCTCGTGCGCTGCGCGATACCCTTGAGTCGAAATCTGTTCCTGGGCTGTTTCTTGCTGGTCAGATCAACGGCACAACAGGATATGAGGAAGCCGCAGCGCAGGGGCTTGTGGCGGCTCTCGGCGCAGTCGCGCATGTCCGTGACCGCGAACCGACAGTGTTTAGTCGGTCGCAAAGCTATATTGGCGTGATGATCGATGACCTGATCAGCTTTGGTGTGACAGAGCCGTATCGCATGTTTACCTCTCGCGCTGAGTATCGGCTGACGATCCGCGCTGACAACGCGGATCAGCGTCTGACCCCGTTGGGTGTGGACATTGGCTGCGTGCGTGAAGCCAGACGACAGGCGTTTGAACAAAAGCTCGAAGACCTGGAGCGCGGATCACTGGCTTTGCAGAATGTCTCACTCACTCCAGGCGAGGCAGCTGGCCTGGGCGTTGAGGTTAGCAAGGACGGCGGTCGGCGTACGGGGCTGGAGTTGCTGTCGTATCCTGACGTAACGCCCGAACAAATGTGCCCGGTCGCGCCAGTGTTTGCAGCATTAAGCCCCGAGACCCGGGTCCAAATTCGCACCGACGCGCTCTATTCGCGTTTTGCTGAGCGGCAGGCGGCTGACGTTTCTGCTTTGCGCCGCGACGAGATGACCCGGATCCCGGATGACTTTGACTATGGTGCGGTCTCGGGGCTATCCGGTGAGCTTGCCAGCAAGCTTGTCCGGCTCCGCCCCTCAACTCTCGCCATGGCAGCAAAGATCGAAGGTATGACACCTGCTGCCTTGGTGCTGCTGTTGGCCAAGATCCGGCGCACGAATGTGAAGGTTGCGTCGTGAGCGCGGGTACCGTTGTCGCGGGGGTAGATGTTTCACGTGAAACACTGGATAGGCTTGAGCAATTCGCCGCTCTGCTCGTCAAGTGGAATCCCGCCATCAACCTGGTTGCCCGATCAACGATCGAGGATTTGTGGGCTCGCCACATCTTGGATTCGGTTCAGCTGGCGCCGTTTCTTGATCGTTTGCCCGGAACCTGGCTCGATCTCGGGTCTGGCGGTGGACTGCCAGGTCTGGTGCTTGCGATCGTTTCGAATGAAGTATCTCCGAACACCAGATTTGAGCTCGTGGATTCTGACCAGAGAAAGTGCACCTTCCTTCGTCAGGCAGCCCGTGAGCTTGAGCTGCGGAATGTCTGCGTTCACAGCGTTCGAATAGAGGAACTCAAACCTATGTCTGCCGATGTGGTCTCTGCTCGGGCGCTGTCCAACCTATCGGTTCTTTGCGGCTATGCGGCGAAGCACCTTTCAAGCGGCGGGTTTGCAGTCTTCCCTAAGGGTGCAGCCTATCTCGATGAGGTGCATGAGGCGAGGAATACGTGGCGGTTTCACATTGAAGAGATAGAGAGTATGACAAACAAGGATGCCCGCCTCCTGAAGTTGTCTGCAATCGAACATGTCTGACCCAACACGCCCGCCTTTGCCCAAGATCATCGCCATCACCAATCAGAAGGGCGGTGTCGGTAAGACAACAACGGCAATCAATCTCGCAGCTGGGTTCGCAGAGCTTGGTGGCAGGGTGCTTGTTGTCGATATTGATCCGCAGGGAAACGCTTCTACCGGCTTGGGCGTTGAGCCTGCCGACCGTACGCTCACAAGCTATGACCTTCTGATCGAGGACGCGCGCATCACGGATGTCATTCGGCCGACGCGTTTTGAGAATCTCTGGATCTGTCCGGCAAACTCTGATCTCGCATCTGCTGACATCGAGATGGTGGCCAATGAAAAACGAAGCTTTCTCCTCAGTGACGCACTGCGCGGGCCGGACATTGACTCGTTGTCCCTGGACTATGTCCTGATAGATTGCCCGCCGTCGCTGAGTCTGCTGACGGTCAATGCGCTCTGCGCCAGCGATTCTGTGCTCATTCCGCTCCAGACCGAGTTCTTCGCGCTGGAGGGACTTTCGAATCTGATGCTTACGATTCGAACGGTTCGGGAATCTGCGAACCCTAATCTTCGGATCGAGGGTGTTATCCTCACGATGTATGACGGCCGGAACAATCTGTCACAACAGGTTGAGAGCGATGTCAGGGCTACGCTGGGGAGCCTGGTCTTTGGAACGGTGGTACCAAGGAATGTCCGGGTCAGCGAGGCGCCGTCATTTGCGATGCCAGTGCTGACCTATGACCCGTCATCGAAGGGCAGTGAGGCCTACAAGGCGCTGGCATTGGAGATTGTTGGTCGAAACGGTTTCCGGTCGCGGGGAAGAGAGAGAGCATGATGGAACGTAAGCCGACACGTGGTCTGGGGCGGGGGCTTTCTGCCCTGATGGCCGACATCAACATCGCGCCGGGACAGGTCGAGGCGAATGGACCACCCACGCGCAGGACCGACATGCTCCCTGTCGACCAGATTCGACCGAACCCGGATCAGCCCCGGCGGAACTTTGTCGAAGAAGACCTCGCCGACCTGGCGGAATCGATCAAGGCCAAGGGAATTCTGCAGCCACTGATTGTTCGTCCGTCGCAGGGTCAATCCGGATACGAAATCGTTGCGGGTGAGCGGCGGTGGCGAGCCGCGCAACTCGCCAAGGTTCATGAAGTTCCAGTGCTGATCCGTGACCTGAGCGACACTGAGGTGCTCGAGATTGCGATCATCGAGAACATTCAGCGCGCCGATCTGAACCCAATCGAAGAGGCACAAGCCTTTCGTCAACTGATGGACCGGTTTGGCCACACTCAGGAGAAACTGGCCGATGCGCTTTCAAAGAGCCGGAGTTACATTGCCAACCTCTTGCGGTTGCTCAACCTGCCAGAGGAAGTCCGGGCGCACGTCATCTCCGGAAAGCTGAGTGCGGGACATGCGCGCGCCCTGATAACCACACCTGATCCGTCCAAACTGGCCCGCGAGGTAATCGACCGGGGACTATCGGTGCGCGAGACCGAGAACCTGGTCAAGCGCGCGGGCAACCCGATTGCTCCGCCGAGACCGACTGGTGAGCGCCCGTCGGCCGCAAAAGATGCTGACACGATTGCGCTGGAGCGGGACCTGATCGCAAACCTCGGAATGCAGGTATCGATTCTGCATGAGCCGGGCGGCGAGCGAGGTG
Source organism: Gemmobacter aquaticus (assembly GCF_007859075.1). Classification (GTDB taxonomy): domain Bacteria; phylum Pseudomonadota; class Alphaproteobacteria; order Rhodobacterales; family Rhodobacteraceae; genus Gemmobacter; species Gemmobacter aquaticus. The sequence goes on along the minus strand of NZ_VOAK01000022.1, from coordinate 78,163 downwards.
AAGTCCGGATACGCTACAATACGCTGGACGACCTAGATTTTCTCTGCCAGGCACTATCTTTGGCTCGCCGCGACGGCCTCTGATCGACTATTCCCCTGGCATCGCCAGAATGAGCTTGCGGAGGACCGCATTCAGAAGCGGTCTCCCGGATTTGGTCGTGCGAACCTGATCACCATTGACCTCGATCATGCCAAGCTCGACCAGTTCGGTTACGGCTGCTTCGGACAGCGGATGACCGGCGATTGAGGCGAAGCGCGAAGCGCTGATCCCTTCGCGCAGGCGTAGACCCATCAACAAGAATTCGGTCGACTGCTCATCGCGCCTCAAGTGAACCGGACTGTCGTCAACATGCAGAGAAAGCGCCTGCTTTAGCCAGGCTGCAGGATCTTTTGGTGCCGCTGTTGCGTATCGTGCACCACCGATCGAAAGCCTGCCATGCGCGCCTGGACCAACCCCTGCGTAGTCTCCGTAATTCCAATAGACCAGATTGTGGCGCGATTCCTGCCCCGGTCGGGCGTGGTTGGAGACTTCATAGGCGGGCAGACCGCCAGCTTCGCAAAGCTCCTGCGTCAGATCCCAAAAATCAGCTCCCAAATCGTCAGTTGGCAACCCGCGCAGCAGTCCCTGTTGATGCATGCGGCCAAAGACCGTGCCGTCCTCGATCGTTAACTGATAGAGCGAAAGATGACCGGCCTGCATCGACAGCGCTTCCTGCAGTTCGGAACGCCAAGCTTCGAGTGTCTGAAACTGGCGGGCATAGATCAAATCAAACGAAACCCGATCAAAGACGCGTTGCGCCAGTTCAAACGCCGATTTGCCTTCTTGCGCGGAATGCTGGCGGCCGAGACGTCTCAGATCAGCGTCGTTCAGGGCCTGCAGTCCCATCGAAACACGGTTAATGCCGGCGTCGCGAAACGCTGACAGTTTTCCGGCTTCAACGGACGTTGGATTTGCCTCGAGCGTCACCTCGATATCATTGGCAGGTGCCCAATGTGTGAAGGCTTCGGAGAGGACTTCGCCAACCATCTCGGGTGGCATCAAGGAGGGCGTTCCGCCGCCGAAGTACACGCTGTTCAGCACTCTGCCCCTGGTTGCCTCAGCCACCCGCCTGACCTCTGCGCGTAGGGCTTCTGTCCATGCCTGCGTGTCCACCTGGTTTGAGACATGGCTGTTGAAGTCACAGTAAGGGCACTTCGCCAGGCAGTATGGCCAGTGAACATATAGCCCGAAGCCCCCCGAGCGCCAGCTGTCGTTATCTGAAGACGCGCCCGGATTATCCAATCGCTGTTTCACGTGAAACAATCCGCAACGAGCTTCCGCAGCGCAACGGACCGGTGGCTTATCTTGTTCTTTTCATCGGCGGTCATTTCCGCAAAGGTGTGATCGCTGCCTGAGGGGACGAAGATGGGATCATAGCCATGGCCGAGCGCCCCGCGCGGTGGCCAGACCAGATGACCGTCAACACCACCCACGAACACCTCATCATGGCCATCGGGCCAGGCAAGAACCAGCGTGCAGCAGAACCGGGCACGACGAGGGTGAGCCGCGCCCTTTTCTTCAAGTGCCCGCCAGGTCCGGGTCATTGCTTGAAGAAAGTCCCGACCGTTCGGTGTTTCAGCCCAGTCTGCGGTATAGACTCCGGGTGCACCATCCAATGCCTCGACCTCAATGCCGGAGTCATCTGCCAGGGCAGGGGCCTGCGCGGCTTTTGCCGCGGCATGCGCCTTGATGCGGGCGTTTCCGACAAAGGTCGACTCTGTCTCTTCAGGTTCGGGCAGGCCGAGTTCCCCGGCAGAGATGACCTCAAGTTCGAGGTGCGATAGAAGTTGACGCACTTCCTCCAGCTTGCCGGAGTTATGCGTCGCGACCAGGAGACGGGGCTCAGAGAACTTCCGCATGTCAGCCGAGAGCCCGCTTTTGGGCCGCGACGAGCTCTGCAACCCCGTGGTCTGCCAGATCGAGCAGGGATGTCATCTCGGTGCGTGAGAACGCTGTCCCTTCAGCTGACATCTGGACCTCGATCAGGCGGCCGCCACCCAACAAAACGAAGTTGCCGTCCACGCCTGCGGTTGAATCTTCTGGATAATCGAGGTCGAGCACGGGTTGTCCAGCATAGATGCCGCAAGACACGGCCGCGACATGATCGATGATCGGGTCGCTGGAAATGGCGCCAGAAGCAAGCAGCCGGTTCACTGCCAACCGCAAGGCAACCCATCCACCGGTGATCGAGGCACATCGCGTGCCGCCATCAGCCTGCAGAACATCGCAGTCAATGACGATCTGCCGCTCTCCGAGGGCAGACCGATCGACGCCTGCGCGCAGCGAGCGACCGATCAGGCGCTGGATCTCTTGGGTTCGGCCGGATTGCTTTCCAGCAGCAGCCTCACGACGGCTGCGGCTGTTGGTTGCCCGAGGCAGCATACCGTACTCGGCGGTCACCCAGCCCAGCCCGGTGTTCTTCAGGAAGGGGGGGGCCTTTTCCTCGACCGTCGCCGTGCAGAGTACATGGGTATCACCCATTCGGATCAGGCATGATCCTTCCGCGTGCTTCGTGAAGCCGGTTTCAATTTCAACGTGGCGCAGTTGGTCAAGCTTTCGTCCCGAGGGGCGCATATCCGTATCCTTCCTGAGGTCTTGAAGCCTGTTATCTCCCGAACAATATGTGATGCAACCGTTATTGACTGGCTTTGGCTGCCGTCGCTATCTTGGCGGGCAGGTTCTCTTTGGCGATACCGATGAACACTCCCCTACCGCAGCTTTCGGAGCTCAGTGAGCGATCCAGAGAAGTCTTCAGGCGCGTAGTTGAGAGCTATCTGGCGTCTGGGGACCCTGTCGGTTCACGAACCCTGACCCGCGATTTTTCCGAACGCATCAGCGCCGCGACCATTCGAAATGTAATGCAGGACCTGGAGCATCTGGGCCTGCTCGACAGTCCGCATGTCTCGGCGGGGCGCATTCCGACGCATCTTGGTCTGCGGCTGTTCGTGGATGGCCTTCTGGAAATTGGAAGCGTTTCGGTCGAGGACCGTGAGCGCATCGATGCGTCTTCGAGCGAAGGAGAGCGGTCGGACGTTGCGGCGTTGCTCGACAAGGTCGGGACAACGCTGTCGGGTGTGACGCATAGCGCCGCGATCGTCCTTGCGCCCAAACGCGAGCAGGCCTCCATTCGGCATCTCGAGTTTGTCAGCCTCGCAGCAGATCGCGCCCTTGTGGTACTGGTGTTCTCGGACGGTCAGGTGGAGAACCGGATCCTTACGCCGCCCCCTGGCCTCACACCCTCGGCCATGCGCGAGGCGGCGAACTTCCTGAACGCAGTCGCGGCAGGAACGACGCTCTCTGAGCTGCGCGCGAAGGTGAGGCACGAGATCGGTCAGCGCCGGCAAGAGATCGACTCATTGGCTCAGGGTCTTGTCGAGGCCGGGATTGCGGTGTGGGAAAACCCCGGCGACCGTGGAGAGCGTTTGATTGTTCGTGGGCGCGCCAACCTGCTTGAGGAAGCTGCCGAGGTTGATGACCTCTCGCGGATCCGGCGACTTTTTGATGACCTCGAACGGGCCCGCGATATTGCAGATGTCTTGGACCTGACCGAGGGCAGTGATGGCGTTCGAATATTTATCGGCTCCGAGAACAAACTCTTCTCACTTTCCGGTTCCTCTTTGGTGGTCTCTCCCTATATGAACGCTGACCGGAAGGTTGTCGGCGCCATCGGTGTGATCGGGCCGACCCGTCTGAACTACGGTCGGGTCGTACCGATCGTTGACTATACCGCGCAGCTGGTTGGCCGATTGGTATCCGGTCGTACGACTGGCTGAGATGAGAGAGGAATGGAAATGCCGCAGGATCAGACCGAAGCGAAGGATCTGAATCTGGAAGAGCTTGAGCAGTTCATTGAAACCGATGAGCTTGAAGCACTTCGAGCCGAGCGTGACGAATGGAAAGACAAGTTCATGCGCGCGCTCGCGGATGCAGAGAATGCCCGCAAGCGTGGCGAGCGGGATCGGCGCGAGGCCGAGCAATACGGTGGTACGAAACTCGCCCGTGACATGCTGCCAGTCTACGATAACCTGCGCCGTGCGCTCGCCGCCATTACCGATGAGAATCGCACCCATGCGGCGGCACTCATTGAGGGCGTCGAACTGACACTGCGTGAGCTGTCTTCGGTTCTTGGGCGCCATGGGATCACGACGATCGTGCCAAAGGTCGGGGACGTGTTCGACCCGCAGCTTCACCAGGCCATGTTCGAAGCACCTGTTCCCGGAACCACTGCAGGGCAGATCATTCAGGTGATGACAGAAGGCTTTTTGATTCACGACCGCCTGCTCCGGCCCGCTCAGGTTGGGGTCAGCTCAAACACGGGCGCCTGATCAGGTTGCAGTGTTTCACGTGAAACGCTCAAGGCGCTGACGGCTTTGTCAGCGCCTTTTTCATCTCATAGATAAGCTGCAGGGCGCTGATTGGCGACAGTTCGTCAGGGTTTACACCATTCAGCAAAGCGACCAGCGCCGAGTCGCGGGGCTCTGGCTGCGGTGGGGGCGCACTGACCGCCGCACGAAAGAGCGGCAAGTCATCGATCAGTGCCTTCTGACGTTGTCCGCCCTCGCGGTCTCCTGCTTCCAGCGATTGCAGAACAACGCGCGCTCTTTCGATAACCGAGGGTGGCAAGCCTGCAAGTCGCGCAACCTGCACGCCGTATGACCGATCAGCCGCACCACGCCGGACCTCGTGCAGGAACAGAACCTCACCGTCCCACTCCTTGACCGAGACGGTCGCATTTTCGACCCCCGGCAATCTTTCGGCGAGGGCGGTCATTTCGTGGTAGTGCGTCGCAAAAAGCGCGCGGCAGCGGTTGACCGCATGAAGGTGTTCAAGGGTCGCCCAGGCGATGCTCAAGCCGTCATAGGTCGCAGTGCCCCGCCCAATCTCGTCAAGAATGACCAGCGCGCGTGTATCTGCCTGATTGAGGATCGCTGCCGTCTCCACCATCTCGACCATGAAGGTCGAGCGGCCCCGCGCCAGATCGTCGGCGGCACCAACGCGACTGAACAATTGGCTGACAAGCCCAACATGTGCGCTGCGGGCCGGGACAAAAGACCCTGCCTGCGCCAGCAGGGCGATCAGCGCATTCTGTCGCAGGAATGTGGATTTACCCGCCATGTTCGGCCCCGTCAGCAGCCAGATCGCGGGCGTGCCCACTTCGGTCAGCCGACAGTCGTTCGCCACGAATGGTGCGCCGCTCTGTCGGCGCAGGGCGCGCTCGACAACAGGGTGTCGGCCGCCCTCCACGATGAAGGCTTGCGAATCATCGACGCGGGGGCGCACCCAATCTTCTGCTGCGGCAAGGTCCGCAAATGCCGCCGTCACGTCCAGTTCGGCGATGGCCGATGCCGCATCTCCGATCACTCCGGATGCGGCAAGTGCGCGGGCGCGCAGTTCGACAAAATGCGCCTTCTCCAGTTCCAGCGCATGATTGCCGGCATTCAGGATTCGCGTCTCCAGTGCGCTCAGGTCGATGGTGGTAAAGCGCACCTGATTCGCAGTTGTCTGGCGATGGATGAATTCCTCATTCAGAGGCGGGGCAAGCATGCGTTCAGCATGCGTCGAGGTCGTCTCGATGAAGTATCCGAGCACATTATTATGTTTGATCTTCAGGCTCTGGATGCCTGTTCGTGCAATGAACTCGGCCTGCATGCCGGCAATCACGCCACGGCCTTCGTCACGAAGGCGTCTGGTCGCATCCAGATCGGCATCGTAGCCGTCGGCAACAAATCCACCATCACGAACCAGAAGCGGAGGATCCTCGACAAGTGCTTGATCTAAATATGAAATAAGATCGTCATTTCCAATCAGCCGGTCGATGCTCTCCTGCAGCCTGGGGCTCTCGACGCCTGCGATCAGACCTGCAATCAATTGCGCCTGAACCAGCCCATTCCGGATTGCCGCAAGGTCTCTGGGGCCACCCCGGTCCAAAGCAAGACGCGACAGGGCACGTTCCATGTCAGGCACGCGTCGCAGCGAATCGCGCAGGTCTTCGCGCAGGCGTGGCTGGTCGAGCAGGGTCCCGACCGCCTCTTGCCGCAGCGCGATTTCATGAAGGTCGCACGAGGGGGAGGAAAGTCGCCGCTCCAGCAGGCGTGCGCCGCCGGCAGTGACCGTCCGGTCAACTGCGTCGAGCAGCGAGCCGGCGCGACCGCCGGATAGTGCCGACGTGATCTCCAGATTGCGCCGCGTCGCCGCGTCGATCTGCATGGTCCCGCCCGGCGCCTCGCGTTGTGGCTTGCGCAACAGCGGCAGCTTGCCGCGCTGTGTCAGATCCAGATAGTCGACCAGCGCGCCCATGGCGGCGAGCTCGGCTCGCTCAAACCCCCCAAAGGCGTCGAGCGAGGCAACCTGCCAGATCGCTGCAAGCCGTGCCTCTGCCGCGGCCGATTCAAAAGATCCACGCGAAAGGCTGGTCAGTGCGGCGCCCATGTCCTCGACGACATCGCGCAGTTCGGCCTCCAAGACCTCGCTGACCAGAACCTCGCGAGGGGCGAGGCGGGCGAGTTCGGGTGAGAGCCGCGCGCGCGGGCACCGCATCACCCGCAGATCGCCGGTCGAGATATCGGTCCAGGCCAGTGCACCTTCGTCGCGCACCTCGGCGTAGGCGCAGAGAAAGTTGTAGCGTCGCGCCTCCAGCAGGCTGTCTTCGGTCAAGGTTCCCGGCGTTACAAGGCGCACCACGTCGCGCCGGACCACCGATTTCGAGCCCCGCTTCTTGGCCTCGGCCGGGTCCTCCATCTGTTCGGCAATTGCTACGCGAAACCCCTTGCGGATCAGCGTCAGCAAATACCCTTCCGAGGCATGAACGGGCACGCCGCACATCGGAATGGGCTCGCCCAGATGCAGGCCACGCTTGGTCAGAGCGATATCAAGCGCCGCCGCCGCCGCGAGCGCATCGTCAAAGAACATCTCGAAAAAGTCGCCCATCCGGTAAAACAGGATCGCATCGCGGTACTGCGCCTTGATCTCCAGATACTGCGCCATCATCGGCGTCACGTTTTCGTCGCTCACGCGGGGCTCCCTTGATCAGCCTGCTGACCCTACAAAACCGGCTTCGCATCGAAAAGCGGCAAACCGCAATTGGCAGGCGGGCGTATGGGCGATAAGACGGGGAAAACCCAACAGGATGGCCCCCTGATGACCAAGTCGAAGATCACGCCTGAAGAGGCGCTTGCTTATCACCTTGAACCGCGCCCTGGTAAGTATGACATCGTCGCCTCGACGCCGATGGCGACACAGCGCGATCTGAGCCTCGCCTACAGCCCGGGCGTTGCCGTTCCGGTTCAGGCGATCGCCGAGCGCCCGGAAACGGCCTATGACTATACGGTCAAGGGCAATATGGTTGCGGTGATCTCGAACGGCACCGCCATCCTTGGCCTTGGGAACCTTGGGGCCCTGGCGTCGAAGCCGGTGATGGAAGGCAAGGCGGTGCTCTTCAAGCGCTTTGCCGACGTGAACGCCATCGATATCGAACTGGATACCGAAGACCCGGATGAGATCATTCAGGCTGTGCGCCTGATGGGACCAACCTTCGGCGGGATCAACCTTGAGGATATCAAGGCACCCGAGTGCTTCATCATCGAACAGCGCCTCAAGGAAATCATGGACATCCCGGTGTTCCATGATGACCAGCATGGTACGGCCGTGATCTGTGCGGCGGGGCTTCTGAATGCGCTGGAACTGTCTGGAAAGAAAATCGAGGATGTGAGGATTGTCCTCAACGGGGCAGGGGCGGCGGGCATCGCCTGTCTTGAACTGTTGAAGTCGATGGGCGCGCGACACGACAACTGCATCATGTGCGACACCAAAGGTGTGATCTATCAGGGTCGCACCGAGGGGATGAACCAATGGAAGTCTGCCCATGCGGCGAACACCGCCGCCCGCACGCTTGAAGAGGCGATGACCGGCGCGGACGTCTTCCTCGGCGTCTCGGCAAAGGGGGCGGTGACGCCCGAGATGGTCGCCTCGATGGCCGAGAATCCGGTGATCTTTGCCATGGCAAACCCCGACCCGGAGATCACGCCGGAGGAGGCGCATGCCGTAAGGCCCGATGCCATTGTCGCAACTGGCCGCAGTGATTATCCCAACCAGGTCAACAATGTGCTTGGTTTCCCGTATTTGTTCCGCGGGGCGCTGGATATCCACGCCCGCGCGATCAATGACGAAATGAAGATTGCCTGCGCCCGCGCGCTAGCGGCCCTTGCGCGGGAAGATGTGCCCGATGAAGTGGCGATGGCCTATGGCCGAAAGCTCTCGTTCGGGCGGGACTACATCATCCCAACGCCCTTCGACCCGCGCCTGATCCATGTGATCCCGCCCGCCGTGGCGCGCGCCGGTATGGATACAGGGGTGGCCCGTCGTCCGATCATCGATCTCAAAGGCTACGAGGCCAGCCTGAAGGCGCGCATGGACCCGACGGCGTCGATCCTGCAAGGCGTGCATGCGCGTGCGCGTCAGGCGCAGGCGCGGATGATCTTTGCCGAAGGGGACGATCCGCGCGTGCTGCGCGCGGCAGTTGCCTACCAGCGCGCCGGGCTTGGCAAGGCGCTGGTCGTCGGGCGCGAATCCGACGTGCGTGAAAAGCTTGAGCTTGCGGGGCTTCACGATGCCGTCCGCGAGCTTGAGGTGGTGAATGCCGGCAACTCCCGTCATCTCGATCAGTACAAGGAATTCCTCTATCGCCGCCTTCAACGGCAGGGCTTTGACGACCATGACATTCGCCGACTGGCGACCCGTGATCGTCATGTGTTCTCGGCGTTGATGCTGGCACATGGACATGGTGATGGCCTGATCACCGGCGCCACGCGCAAGTCAGCGCATGTTCTGAACCTGATCAATCATGTCTTTGACGCCAAGGCCGCGGACGGTGCGGTGGGTGTGACGGCCCTCTTGCACAAGGGGCGGATCATTCTGATTGGTGACACGCTGGTGCATGAATGGCCCGAGGCCGAGGATCTGGCGCAGATCGCGATCCGCTCGGCGGGCGTTGCGCGCAGTCTGGGTCTTGAACCCCGCGTGGCCTTTGTCAGCTTCTCGACATTCGGGTACCCGGTTTCAGAGCGCGCAACAAAGATGCATGAGGCGCCGCGCGTGCTTGATGCGATGAACGTCGACTTTGAATACGATGGCGAGATGACGGTCGATGTTGCGCTGAACCCGCAGATCATGGCGCAGTATCCATTCTGCCGCCTGTCGGGGCCCGCAAACATCCTTGTCGTGCCGGCACGACATTCAGCCTCAATCTCTGTCAAGCTGATGCAGGAGATGGCGGGGGCGACGGTGATCGGTCCCATCTTGACCGGGGTGAAGAAACCGATCCAGATCTGCTCGACCAATTCGACGGTGAATGACATCCTGAACATGGCGGCGCTTGCCGCCTGCAAGATCGGGTAAAAACGGGGGGCGGCATGACGATCTACAACTTGGGTTCGATCAATATCGACCATGTCTATCGCGTGCCGCACCTTCCCGCTCCGGGTGAGACGCTTTCGGCGCTGAACTATACGCAAGGTCTTGGCGGCAAAGGGGCCAATCAGTCCGTTGCTGCAGCCCGGGCAGGCGCCCACTGCCTGCATATCGGCGCAGTCGGCCCCGCAAGCGACTGGGTGTTGATCGCACTGGAGCGCTATGGCGTTGACCTGAGCTATGTTGCGCAGCTCGAGGTGGCAACGGGGCATGCGATCATCAATGTCGACCCCGGCGCAGAGAATGCAATTGTCATCTATCCGGGGGCAAACCGCGCACTGTCGCCAGCAATGGCCGCGGCTGCGCTGGCGGGTGCTGCGGCAGGGGATACCCTGCTGTTGCAGAACGAAACGACGGCACAGGCCGAGGCTGCGGCCCTGGCGGCCAGCAAGGGACTGCGGGTGATCTATTCGGCGGCACCCTTTGACATCTCGGCCGTGCGGGCGGTTCTGCCTCATGTTTCCCTGCTGGTGATGAACGAGATTGAAGCCGAGCAACTGCGCTCCGAACTCGGTCGCTTGCCGGACTGTGATTGCGTGATTACCCGTGGCGCGCGCGGCGCCGAGTGGATTTCGGCCAATTTAGAGCCGCTTTTTGTGCCCGCATTCGCCGTGACGCCTGTGGATACCACTGGCGCCGGTGACACGTTTATCGGCACACTGGCCGCCGGGCTCGACCGTGGGCTTGACCGCGCGGCGGCGATGCGGAGGGCCTCGGCGGCCTCGGCGATTCAGGTCACACGGCCGGGGGCGGCACCTGCAATTCCGCTTGCGACCGAGGTCGACGAGTTTCTGCAATCCCATTAGGGCGGTTCAGACCGGCACCGCCATCAGCGCCCCGGTTCTGGTCCAGAGAATTGCGCAGTCGATTCGGCGGTCGGGGTAAATCTGGCGCATCGCATCGGCGTAGGCGCGCATCTGGCGAACCAGACCTTCGGGAATTGCGCCGGGATGATCGGGCACCGTGCGGTTTGATTTGAAATCGATGATCAGCACATGATCCGGACGCACAATCAGCCGGTCTATCTTGCCCAGTAGTCGCTTGCCTTCATGCGGGGCCGTAACTTCGACCTCACGCAAAGCGTCAGGCGCGAAGACGTGCCGCAGCGCCGGGTCTGAGAGCAATCGAGTGGCCTCTGCCAACAACTCGGCGCGTGCCACGGGTTCAGCAATCAGACTGCGCGCAATTATGGGCCACAGATCCGAGGCATCAGGCTCCATCAGCTCCAGCAGCGCGTGAAGGGCGGTGCCACGGTCAACACCATGCACATCTCCGCCTTCACCCTCGCCGGGTAGCGCCTTTGCGCCCCCAAGATCGGACGGTGAGACAGGCTTTTCTGGCTGCTGCCCGGCCGGCGCCGGGGTCGCGGTCCAACCGGGAAGCTGGACATCCGGTGCAGCAACAGGCCCAAGGTCGGGTGTGCCATGCTCCCACGTCCCGAACTCGCAGGCGAGGACTCCATCCGGGCGAGGGCTTGCCCCGATCGCCAGCGCACCGTTGCGGACCAGATCATACCAGGCGGGCTCGCCCTCGGTCGCGCCGGCCTTTTGAGAGGCAAGCGCCCCTGCTGCCGCCACGATCAGCCAGCTTTGGGCGCGGGTGAGCGCGACATACAGAAGCCGCATGGATTCGGCCTGCGCGCGCTCTGCGCGCACCCTGCGCACGGCTTCGATCTGGGCGGGGCTCTCGCCCGAGGGCGTCCGCCAGACGGCATGCGGGCCAAGGCGCAGCACCTCATCCCGGTCGTTTGGACGGGTATCGGCGGTGTCGGGCAGGATGACAATCGGGGCCTCAAGCCCCTTGGCGCCATGCACTGTCATCACGCGGATCTTGCGACCCGCGCTTTCCATCTGGCGCTTGATCTGCACGTCGTCGGCCTGAAGCCAGGTCAGGAAACCGGTCAGGCTTGGCACGTCATTGCGTTCGTAAATCAGGGCCTGCGTCAACAACTCGTTGATCCCGTCTTCGGCCTCGGACCCGAGGCGCGCAAGCAGTTTGCGCCTTCCGTCATGCCGGGTCAGGGCGCGTTCGATCAAGTCGAAGGGGCGCAGGTAATCGGCATTGTCGCGCAGATCCTGCAGCACCGCGACAGCATCTGCGCCACGCTCATACTGGCGCAGCGCCTCCCACAGGTATCCACGACGGGGCTGGGCCAGATCATAGAGCTGAGCCTCGGACCAGCCAAAGAGGGGTGAGCGCAGAACTTCGGCAAGGGCGAGATCGTCCTCGGGCAGGGCCAGAAAGGCGAGGAGCGAGGTCAGATCCTTGACCGCCATCTCGCCGCCCAAATGCAGCCGGTCAGCCCCGGCAATCGGCAGACCTGCCTCTTTGCAGGCGCGGATGATCTCGGCAAACAGGGCAGAGCGGCGACGGACCAGAATGAGGAAGTCGCCGGGGTGTACAGGGCGGGCGCCTTTGCCATCCGGGATCAGGATGCCTGACGACAGGATTTGGCCGATCCGTTCGGCAACCTGCCGTCCGAGACTGGCTGCATGATGTTCCGAGGTGACGAGATCGACCGGATTGCTCCAGTCGTCGTCCGCCGGATTTGACGCGGGCGGGATCGGCGGCCAGATCTCGACGCGGCCGGGCATGGAGCTGCGGAACGCAAGGTGCTGTGAGGGTCCTCCGAGCGCGGGGTGCAGCTGCGGCGGAAAGGTCTTGTCGACGAGGTCGAGTATGAGCGGGGATGAACGGAAGGAATGTTCAAGTTCCAGCCGCTGGAACGGCGCGCCGACCGCGTTCAGGCGATCGGCGAAGGCATCGCGCATCGCGGCAAAGGCGGTGACGTCGGCGCCCTGAAACGAGTAGATGGATTGCTTCTGGTCACCTACGACAAAGATGGTGCGTTCGACATCGCGGGCCCCTTTGCCCGATGTGAATTCTTGCGCCAGAAGCTCGATCACATTCCATTGCTGGGGCGAGGTATCCTGCGCCTCATCCACGAGGATGTGGTCGATCCCCCCGTCGAGCCGGAAGAGCACCCACTGCGCCACCGCCGGGTCGGTCAACAGGGCCTTGGCGCGCGAGATCAGATCATCAAAGTCAAGCGCACCGCGCAATGTCTTGCGATGGGCGTAGATCGGCAGAAAGGCCTGCGCGAACCGGTGCAGCACTATGCTGCGCTGCGCGGCCAGCAGGGCAAGCCGGCGGGGGCGCGCGTCCTCGACGCGGCGCATGAGATCATCAAGCTTGACAGTCAGTGGTCCAAGCGCGGTGCGCGCGTCTTTGTTGGGTAGGCTTCCGGCCTTTGCGCCAAACGGGGTTTTGGCCGTTGCCCCGAACAGCATGAAGCTTTCCAGCGCCTCGACCAAATCAAGGTCCGGCTGCGAAAAATCCAGTGCTGCAAGTCGATCTGCAGTTTTCTGATCTGTCGTTGTCCCCTTTGCGATGATTGAAATCGCCTCGGGTAGCCAGAGCACTTCGTCGCCCAGAACCACGGACGCGACGATGGACTCTGCGGTTTCTTGACCCTGCAGGCCAAAGGCTCTGGCCAGATGGTCAGGCCTGTGCTCCGCGGGGAAACCGTCTGCGTTGCGGATCACCTCGGAGGCGAGCTGCATGAAGTCCTGTCCGCTGTGGCATCGGGCCAGATCGGCCATGATCTGCGGCGCCAGCGACTCCGCCATTTCCTCGAGGATCTCTTCCCGCAGGAGACGCGAGGCGCGGTCGTCCATCTCGGTGAACTGCGGCGAGACGCCGGCCTCAAGCGGAAAGCGACGCAGGATCATCGCGCAGAAACTGTGGATCGTCTGAATACGCAGGCCGCCCGGGGTTTCGATGGCCCGCGCGAAGAGCCTCCGCGCTTGGCCGAGTGTTTCACGTGAAACCTCTCCTTCGATCCCAAGCTCGGCCAGTGCGCCCCGAAGATCTGGTTCGGGTGTCATTGCCCAGGCGCCAAGCCGGGCAAAGAGCCGGTTCTGCATCTCGGACGCGGCGGCCTTGGTGTAGGTCAGACACAAGATTCGCGCCGGATCGACGCCCGACAGCAAGAGCCGTGCAACACGATCGGTCAGGACACGGGTTTTTCCTGACCCCGCGTTGGCGGAAAGCCAGGTTGACCTGTCAGGTCGCGCGGCATCGACCTGGCGCTGGCTGGCGGCATCACGCATTCGGCTCTCCGGCAGTTCCTGTCCGGCAAGGCTGGGCTGGGTCGGTCATTTCCCACTCGCCAAACCGCGAGAGGTGGTCATAGTCGCCGGGAAAATTCGTCTCGAACATAGCCCTTCTGGCAGTGTATCCGGTTTGTGGCTGCATGTAGCGCGCGATCAACCGATGCAGGCTATCCCATGTTTCGGCGGTGATTTCGGCTGTGATCGGGGTGGTGACCACTTTGGGCTGTGTGCCAAGCCCGATGTAGGAAATGCGCGCGACTTCCGTTGGCCCAAGCGGATCAAATCCACCGCGTTCTGCCATGCAGGCGGCCAATAGCAACTGCTTGTCAAACTTGTTTTGCTGCTCGCTCGTCGGCGGGGTTCCGGTCTTGTAGTCGATGATATGCAGGCGTCCGTCCGGCAGCAGGTCAATCCGATCCGGTATCCCCCACAGGCTGAAATCCAGATCCGCCAGCCTGAGCCGACCTGCTTCTTCTAGGCTGACCGGGATGCCGCCGTCGGCACCGTCAACCGACAGGAAGAAGTCTGCTGCGCGTTCAAGCCGTGCCCGCCAGAGCATCCGCGCGGCCGGCCAGGACACCTCTTGCTGCAAGACCTCATCCGCAATGGCCAGAAGCCGCTCCTTCTCTGTGCCAGAGGCGATTCCGGATCGGGCGCGTACGAATGTCTCGAGGATCTTGTGCAGCGTTGATCCCCGCAACCGCGCATCTGGCCCGCGATGCAGTGGATCTAGCTTGCGTAGCCGCAAGATGTAGCGCGCGTAGATTTCATAAGGGTTGCGGATCAGGGTGGCGATGCGCGTCAGCGCCAGTTCGCGCGGTCGATGGGCAACGGGGGGTTGGGGCGAGGGACGTCCCGCCGCAGGCAACGCGGCGTCTGGTCTCTCCAGCCGGTTTGCCAACTCCAGCCATTGATTGCCCCGCCCGCGCATGGCGTCGAGCGCCTCGGGGCCACCCTGATCGGGCAAACCGCCCAGAAGGTTGGTCAGCCTGTTCAGCCACCGGGACGGCACGGTTTCGGCATCTGAATCGCGGCGCGCACGGCTCAGGATCACGCGGGGCGCGGCGATGGCTTGCTGGTAGTCATGCGCGGAAAGGCCGATCTGCCGCTCGGGCAGGCTGAGGCCAGCCTCGAGCCGCATCCTGCGATTAAGCCATGGGTCAGGCGGCGGGGATTGTGGCCAGACGCCGTCGTTGAGCCCTCCCAGAACCACAAGATCCGCACCGCCGACACGGGCCTCGAGCGTGCCCCAGAACATGATCTGTGGGTGGACCATGCGGTCCTCCCGCACCTCGCCGCGACCAAGGACGGCGTCGAACAAGGCGCGGTAGTCAAAGGGTAAAAGGTCACCGCCAGCCTCTGCCTCGGCTAGCAATTCATCCACCGCCGCCCGTGCCGCTTCACCCGCCACGCCATTCCAGAGCGCCCCGCTGCCTGTACCCCATGGGCCACGGGCAAGCGCCTCGGTGATCCCAAGATGGTGCTGCAGCCGGGTCTTCAGCGATGCCTCGCCTTGATGCTCAAGGCCGCCGATGGTCGTGATGATCCAGTCTACCCATGCTTCGCATTCGGGCAGTTTGCCTGCCGTCGCCCAGCCCTGCAGGACCGGAGCAGTCGGGAATGGCGGACCTGACCGGCGCAACCAGAGCTCCAGTTCGCGGGTCAGCAAGAGGTGCCGCCCGCGTTCGGAATCACTCGCCGTCAGCGGATGCTTCAGGATGACCAGAAGCGCTTCGGATGTCAGTTTCTGGCCGAACAGAGACGCAACATGGCGCATAAGCCGACCTGGCGGGGTCAGCGGCAGCGGCTTTCCGGCAGAATCGTCTGGCCGGATTCCCCAGCGATCAAGCGCCGCCTCGACACGGCGGGTCAAGCCGCGGTCCGGGGTAATCAGCGCCGTCCGAAGCCCGTGTTCGGCGGCCTCGCGCAGGATCAGCGCCAGGGCCAATGCCTCGTCCCGCGGGCTGTCGGCCTCGATCAATGTCAGGCTTGCGGTCGCGACGTCCAGATCGGTCAGGGCGACACCCTCGGTCAGCCACTGGTCGGTCACTGGCGCCGGTCGCAGCGACAGCGACACCAGCCTGTTCCTTGGCCCATTGGGTGCCGCGCGATCTGTCCAGGGCCGGACATCTTCGGGCGACAGGTCCATCACCTCGAACAATTGGCGAAAGCGGTATTGCGGGTGATCTTCCGAGGTCAAGGCATCGCCAAGCCCGGCCCAGACGGGCAGCGGCATGTCAAAGTCGAAACCCGGCAGGACGACCACACCCTTTTGCCGCGCCAGCACCTTCTGCATCATGCGCAGCGTGGTTCCGCGTGAGCCGGTCGAGCCTGCGATGATCACCGGGTCAGCAGGATCAAGCGTCTGCCAGGCACGCTCGAGCCCTTCGACCACCTGCCGCAGCCTTGTCTGTTGATCGGTCGCCTCATCTGCGGAAAAGAAGGGCTGCAGGATCTGCATGAACTGCTGCACCCGTGCCCAATGGGCCGAATGGTTTGACACATCGAGCCCTGCAATCGCATCCGGTGAGACGCCTTCGCCCTGCATTTCGTCCATCAGCCGCGCCAGACTGTCGGCCAGATCAAAGACAGCGGCACGCGGCGCGAGATCGGGCTGGGCATCCAGCAACCCCCGGACAAGTCGGCTAAGTTCAAGCCGCCGTCGCAGGGGCGAAACGGGCCGCGACAATCCCAGAAGTGCGGCTTCGGGGTCCAGTTCCGTCAGCAGGCGCAAGCGGGGCAGGAAGGCCGCGCCACTTTGGGTGAACTGCATGCGCACGCGACGGCGCATCCGTTCTGTCGAAAGAAAGAGCTGCACCCGCGCCATCGCCTCGGGCGGCTGCCCGTCCAGCCTTGCGCGCAACCCGCGCACAAGCTCTGCCGGAAAGTCGGCGCCCGGGGGCAATCCGAAAACGCGCGTGTCGCCCAGATCATCCATTTGAAAGCAGCTCTTCCGCCAAGGGGATCGCTTCGGGATAGCCGACGTCCGCACATCCGCCGTCGTGAACCATCCCGAAGGCCCGTCCCCGGCCGATCGCGGCGTCCCAGAGCTGGTTCAGCGAGAAGGCACGCTCAACGAAATCGTCCAATTGGTCGGTGCGGCTGATATGCGCACCGATGTAGCTCAGGCCGGGGCGACCGTTGGCACGCTCCAGCCGGCCATCGGCATCCATAAGGAAATCGCCGCGTCCCTTGTGGGCTGTGAACTGCGCGGCGGGCAAAAGCAGCAGCAACACATCCATGCGCGCCGGGTCCCAAGCCTTTGCCAGTTCGCGCAGCGGGTTGACGCCCGTCCAGACACTATCGCTGTTCATCACGAACACGGGCCCCGCGCCAAGCAGAGGCCGGGCCGCGCGTAGCCCGCCGCCGGTTTCAAGAATTTCGGCACTTTCGTCCGAGATTTTCACCTTTGGGCGCTCGGCCAGATGCCGCCTGATCTGGTCACCATGGTAATGCGTGTTCACCACAACACGCGACAAGGCGATCTCATCCGCAAGATCAAGCGCATGGTCAATCAGGGCCTTGCCCCCCACCTCAATCAGCGGCTTTGGCCGGTCCCGCGTCAAGGCTCCCATACGGGTGCCGAACCCGGCGGCAAACAGCATCATCGCGTCAGGTGCTGGCATTGATCTTCCATCCGTTTCAGCCGGGCTTCCGAGGGCGGTGGCAATTCGGCCTCGCAAACCCGCGCGAGCGCGGCCAGCGCTGGGTGGGCAAGGTTTTCCTGCAACTGTGCCCAGACCCGCGGGACAAGACGCAGGTAGCCTGGTTTCGCATCCCGCATGCAAAGCCGGGCAAAGATCCCCAGAATCCGCAAGGCCCGCTGCGCCCCCAAGGCTGCATAGGCGGCTGTGAAATCCGTCTCTGACTGGCCTGTTTCTGCAAGAAAGGCCTGCCTTGCGGCATTGATCGTGTCACGGCCCACATCGCGCCGGGCATCCTGTAGCAGCGAGACGAGGTCATAGGCAGGTTGCCCCATCTGGGCGAGCTGAAAGTCCAGAAGTCCTACGCGGGCAAGACCTTCCCGCCTGGGCAGCCAGAGCAGGTTTTCGGCGTGATAGTCACGCAGGATCAAGACGCGCGGACCATCGGCGAGGGTTTCAAGCGTGTTGCGCAGGACGGACACAAAGCCTGCACGATCTCCCTCATCGCCAGTGATCGCGCGCCGGTACCAGTCCAGCGCCATGGCTGCGGCTTCGGCCCAGTCAGCGGCGGAGAGGTTCGCCATGCCCGGCGGAGGCGCCGCCGCCTGAAGCCGGGTCAGCACGCGCGTGGCGGCCAGGTAACAGGGCTCTTCCATCTGCGCATCGTCTGAGATCACACGGGCATAAAGCGCATCCCCCAGATCCTCGAGCAGCAGAAAGCCCTGCGTCAGGTCTTGAGCGAGGATCGCGGGCGCCGAAAGGCCAAGGTTCAGCAGGTGGTTGGCGATCAGAACAAAGGCCGCAGGATCGTCGGCCTGGCCGGGTGGTGCGTCCATAAGGACAGCAGACTGACCTGCAAGGTGCAGCCGTTCATACCGCCGGTCCGAGGCATCGCCCGCCAGATGCTGCCGCACGGCACGCCCCCAACCAACCCGCTGCAGAAAACCTGTGGCCAAGTCGGCCCGATCCTGCGTCATGGGCGCAACTCCTGCAGCAGGGGGTGATCGGCGGGGCTGAAGGTCACGCGCCGGCCATCTCCATCATACCCAAACTCAAGGTGAAGGGCGTGGTCGGGTGTCAGCTCGCCCAGCCGATCGGGCCATTCCACAAGGCAGATCGCCTCGGCAAATGCCGCCTCAAGCCCCAGTTCAACGACCTCGTCGGGCGTGGACAGCCGGTACAGGTCGGCATGCCAGATGTCGCCGCCGGTGTGGTCATAGGTTTGAACCAGTGTGAACGTGGGCGAGGGAACTTCGGTTTCAGGTCCGAGCAGGGCGCGGATCACCGATCTTGCGAAATGGGTCTTTCCGGCCCCGATCGGACCAGAAAGCAGCAAGACCGATCCCGGACCCAGCACCCGTGCGAAGGCCTCTCCAAGGCGCGTCGTGGCATCGGCATCGGGCAGTTCGACAGAGGCGCGGGTATCCTTCATGCGCGCAGTTTTAACCCGGCCAGCCCCGGCTGCAAGGCCGCCGTCACGCGCGGCGCAAAACGGCCCGTTCCTGCAGAGGGTCGCCAGCCGGACCGCAGAAGCGCACAAGCGTCATTCGGCCGGGCAGGCGGCTCAAGGTGCAGCGCATCTGCGCTCCATTGGCGAGGACGACCTCATGCGAGAGCAGTGGCGCCTCGTCTGGCAAATGCACGAATTGCTCTGCCGCGTCCCAGAATCCGGTGTCTTGCCCAGGCAGTGCCCAGGCATCACGCTGGGCGGCAAAGGTGGCAGGCTCCAGCCGTTCGGTTGGACGATCGCCCATAAGGTCGGCATAGCGGCGGTTGGTCATGATCAGATCGCCGGTGGCAGCAAAGACCGCAATGCTGTCATCCAGTGCGTCAATTACCGCCTGACCCAGCACGATCTCGGCCCGGTACCTGCGGGCGCGCGATGTCTCGCTTGAGATATCCTCGAACATGAGCGCGAGCCCGCCCTCGGCATAGGATCTGCCGGTCAGCCTGTAGGTCTCTCCCGAGGGGAGCGTCCAGATCTCTTCATAGGGGGCGGTGCTGGCTGCGCGTTCGGTCCCGCTCAGCACCTGCTGCCACTGGCGATAGTCCTTGGGTTCGGGGATCATGTTGCGATCCCGCATCGCATCGAGCACCGAGAACAGCGTCGGGCGCGAGAGCAAGAGTTCGGTCGGCAATCGACAGAGATCGACCAGAGCCGGGTTAAAATTCACCAAGAGGTTCTGGCGATCAAAGATGGCAAGTCCAATCGGCAGGTGGGCAAAGGTCTTGGACAGGGTTCGCGTATAATCGCGCCGTGTCGCTTCAGAGATCACGAGCGCATCCGCCGCCGTGGCAAAGCCAAGTTGTCCATCGTGGTTTTCAACGCGGGTGACGTCAAACCAGAGCGGGGCGCCCTGCGCATCGCAGAGCCGATGGCGGCCGGGCGCCTCGGGCGTTGCCGTGCTTTCGCCGAACAGAACCGGAAGTGGCCAGGCAAGATCAGAACCGGGCTCCAGCCGCTCGGCCACGGCCAGAAGATAGGGCCGGTTCGCCCAGATCACCCGACCATCCGCCGCCTCGCGCCAGATCAGGACCGGGGCAAAATTCACCGCATCGCGCAGAACGCGCGCCTCTTGCTGTTGCGCGTGCACGGTCAGCAGATCAACAGCCGAACCATCGCCCTTGCCCGACAGCCGCGAGAGCTCGATCCGGGTCAGGCCACCGCGCAATTCGGCAGTCAGCGTGACAGAAGGCTGCGCCGGATCGTCAGAGACCAGCGTCAGGGTTCCCAGCGTTTCAAGGTGGGAAAGGCGTGCCTCGATATCCGGAAAGCTGCGCGCCATGATGGACAACAGAGCCGACCAGGCCGTGCCGCCGACCCCGTGTGCCAAAAGCGCCCGCGCGCTGGGTGTGGCATCAAGCAGGGTGTCGCCGTCGAACAGATAGCGGGTGCCGCCATCGGTCTCCGCAAAGATCCGCCCGTCCATCTCGCGCTCACGTCGCTGGACAGCGGCCAGTATGAAGATGCTGCCCAAGGCCGAAAGGGACGTGGTCAGCAACAGCGCCAAGGCCGGGGCCCATCCGAGCACCATTGAGGATCTCCGAAGGAACACTTTCCTTCGGGCATCCTTGGCAAGTGAAGGTTAACGGAACATTAACATCGCGCCAGAGATCGCCCTGTCCTGGCGCAAAAGCCTCAGGTATTCAGGGGGTTGTCACCAAGGGCTCCGCGAGGTGCCGAGATCCGTTCCATCGGCCAGACCACTTCGACGATGGCGCCGCGTTGGGTTGAAGGATCGTCGGTTTCGGCGGCGTTGGCAAAGGTCAGCTCTGCCCCGGTCCGCTCCAGCAGGGTCTTGGCGATGAACAGCCCCAGACCCATGCCGTCATACTCTGGCCGGTCGTACTGGTTGCGCGGTGGCTGGTCGGCGCGGCGGTTGCGCATGAAGGGCTCTCCGATACGGCCGAGGATCTGCGCCGGGTATCCGGGCCCGTCATCGGAAATGCGGATCACAAGGCGCGTGGTCATCCAGTCGGCCTCGATCCAGACATTGGCGCGGGCAAAGTCGACGGCATTCTGGATCAGGTTGCGCAGGCCGTGGATCACCTCGGGCTGGCGCAGGATGACGGGTGGGCCAGTTTCGTCATCAAGGGCGGCCAGTTGAAAATGCACGGTCTTACCGCGGGCGATATGGGGCTCAGCCGCTTCGCGCAGAACGGCCTCAAGCGGGGCCTGACGCAGCTGCAGATCGTCTTTGCCGGCACGCCCCATGCCGCGGAGGATCTCGCGGCAGCGGTCGGCCTGATCGCGGATCAACTGCACGTCGCTGACCAGTTCCGGCCGGTCGTCCAATTCGTCCATCAGCTCGGCACTGACCAGCTTGATCGTCGCAAGCGGCGTCCCCAGCTCATGCGCCGCGGCTGCGACCACGCCGCCCAGATCGGTCAGCTTCTGTGCGCGGGCGAGCGCCATTTGTGTGGCGAGCAGCGCATCCTGCATGGCGTGCATCTCTTTGGCGACGCGATGGGTATAAAGCCCCAGAAAGGCGATGCCGGTCACCACTGCAAGCCAGAAGCCAAAGGCAAAGAGGGGCGGCACCCCGAAGGGCTGTCCATCCCGCATCGCCAGCGGCACATAGGTGATCGCAAGCAGCGTGGACGCAAGGACCGCCGCGGTGCCCAGAAGCAACGTCGCCCGTGCCGACAGCGCCATGGCCGAGATGGTGACAGGCGCCACCAGCAGCACCACAAAAGGGTTGGTCAACCCGCCTGTCAGCCACAACAGAAGCACAAGTTGCGCCAGATCGAATGCGAGAAGGAGAAAGACCTGTCGTTCGGTCAGCGCACTCGTGCCGGGGTTCATGAACACGAGGATCAGGTTCAAGATGACAGAGGCGCCGATGACCAGAAGCCCCGGACCCAGCGGAAGCTCCACCCCGAAAGCCAGATGTGCGGCAAGAATGGTGACAACCTGGCCGGCGATCGCCGCCCAGCGAATCAAAATCGAGGTACGCAGACGCAAGGCGTCGCTCCGCATCGCACGCGGCCGGATTTCGGGGGCAACAGCGGTCAATTCGGTCTCCGGCTGCGAGCGGGGGCGCTTTTGCCATTGTTAAGATCACGCGATTGAAGGATCAATGCGCCGCGTCATATGGGAGTTCGGTTGATGCGAAAGCTGTATGCAGGTCTGGCCGCGGCGGCTCTGTTGGGGCTGGTTGCGGGGCCGCTCGTCTACACGTCATTCCAGGGTGACGCGGATATCTTCGCGCAGTGCCGTCAGGGCCAGATCGGTGGAGGCGCCATTGGCGGGCCCTTCACGCTGGTCAATGGCGATGGACAGACCGTGACCGAGAAGGATGTCATCACCAAGCCCTCGCTAGTTTATTTCGGCTACACCTTCTGCCCGGATGTCTGTCCCATGGACAACGCGCGCAATGCCGAGGCGATTGATCTTTTGGACGCAGCCGGGGTCGACGTGCAGCCCGTCTTCATTTCGATCGATCCCAAGCGTGACACGCCCGAGGTGGTGAAGGATTTCGCCGCGAATCTGCATCCCAAGATGATTGGCCTTACCGGATCACCCGAACAGGTCAAGGCGGCGTCACTGGCCTACAAGACCTATTTCAAGGTTCAGGAAGGCGATCCCGAATTCTATCTGGTCGACCATTCGACCTTCACCTATCTGGTTTTGCCCGATCACGGATTTGTTGAGTTCTTCAAACGTGAGGCAACACCGCAGGAAATGGCCGATGGCGTGGCCTGCTTTGTCGATGCTGCAAAAAACGCCGCAAAAAATTGACCTTTTGGACGAAGCGACCTAGTTTCGTTGAGCTTGAATGATCCGAGGAACCCCCATGGCTGAAGACCTGAGCGCTGAGATCGGCCCTGACCGGTCACTGCTTTTGGTGGACGATGACGAGGCGTTTGTGAAGCGGCTGGCCAAAGCCATGGAAAAGCGGGGCTTTCTTCCGGAGACGGCTGAAAGTGTGGCGGCTGGCAAGGCCATCGCGCAGTCTCGCCCACCTGCTTACGCCGTGGTCGACCTTCGGCTTGAAGACGGAAATGGCCTCGATGTGGTCGAGGCGCTGCGCGAGCGTCGCCCGGATTGCCGGATCGTCGTGCTGACCGGATATGGTGCAATTGCGACTGCGGTAGCGGCAGTTAAAATCGGTGCCACGGATTATCTCTCCAAACCGGCTGACGCGAATGAAGTGACAAACGCGCTTCTGTCGCGCGGCGAGCTTCTGCCCGAGCCGCCAGAAAACCCCATGTCGGCCGATCGTGTCCGTTGGGAGCATATCCAGCGTGTTTATGAGATGTGCGACCGCAATGTTTCGGAAACCGCGCGCCGCCTGAATATGCATCGCCGCACGCTTCAGCGCATATTGGCAAAGCGCAGCCCGAAATAAGTTTGCCAGTTTGGCAAACCAATATTATAACGGCCGTTGATCGGGGCCGGTATTTGTCATTGGCCGTCTTCCGGGTTCGTGTGAAATGGGGAAGGACGACTGAATGGAATTGGACAAGCTTTCGCTGAAAGAGCTGAAAGATCTTCAATCGCAGGTAGCAAAGGCGATTGCCAGCTTCGAGGATCGGAAGAAAAAGGCAGCGGTTGCCAAGCTGGAAGAACAGGCGCGCGAGCTTGGTTTTAGTTTGGCAGAGTTGATGGGTACGCCCGTCGTTCGCAAGCGCGCACCGGCAACGGCAAAATATGCCAACCCGGCAAATCCGTCGGAAACCTGGTCGGGTCGCGGCCGCAAGCCTCGCTGGTTTGAGGCGGCGTTGGCTGCCGGACGGAACCCTGAGGATCTGGCGGTCTAAGCGTCGATCAACTGGATCAGGAAATGGTGACGGGCCAGATAATCGGCCCGCACGTCGACCGGCGCGCGCAGCGCGATGGTGAGGCCTGTGACGATTGCGGGATCAGGCTTGCCAAAAAAGCGGTTGGCCTCTGCCGTTGTAAAACCCGCGATCTGTACCGCCTCAAGCCAGGCGGATATTTTATCGGCAGCCTTGATTGCACCTTTGATCGGCGCTGGTAATTGCGCGGGCAGTCCAAAACGGATGTGAATTGCCGCCGTCAGGCGCATGTCCAATTCACCGTAACCGCCACCGATGGCGGCCTTGACCGGGCTGATCATGTCACCGATCACATATTCGGGCGCGTCATGCAAAAGCGCGGCCAATCGCCAGCGCGCCGCGATCTGCGGGTTCTGCCGCGTGAAGATCTGCTCAACCAGAATAGAGTGTTCGGCGACCGAATAGGGGTAATCCCCGACCGTCTGGCCGTTCCAGCGAGCGACAAAGGCCAGACCGTGGGCGATATCCTCGATCTCGATATCCATGGGCGTCGGATCCAGCAGATCAAGCCTGCGGCCCGACAGCATGCGCTGCCAGGCGCGGGCCTGTCCTCTGGTTGCTCGTGATCCTGCCGCCATTATCCGCCCTTTGCGTTGTCGCCACCGTCCCAGAGTGCTATCTCAGCCGCAATCGACAAGGCAAGGAGTGCGGCGGATGCCGAAGGACTACATCGTCAAGGACATTGCGCTGGCCGACTTTGGCCGCAAGGAACTGGATATCGCCGAAACCGAAATGCCGGGCCTGATGGCCTGCCGCGAGGAATTTGGCACCGCTCAGCCCCTGAAGGGCGCCCGTATTGCCGGGTCGCTGCACATGACCGTTCAGACCGCCGTTCTGATCGAGACGCTGAAGGCCCTTGGCGCAGATGTCCGCTGGGCCTCGTGCAACATCTTCTCGACGCAGGACCACGCGGCAGCGGCCATCGCAGCCAGCGGCACACCAGTCTTCGCCGTCAAGGGTGAGACGCTGGAAGAATATTGGGACTACACCGACCGCATCTTCCAGTTTGCCGAGGGCACCGCCAACATGATCCTCGACGATGGCGGGGATGCGACCCTGTACATCCTGCTTGGCGCGCGGGTCGAGGCGGGCGAGACCGACCTGATCGCGGTGCCGACCTCGGACGAGGAGGTTTGCCTCTTCAACCAGATCCGCAAACGGCTTGCCGCAAGTCCCGGCTGGTTTACCGCGCAGCGCGCCGCGATCCGCGGCGTCAGCGAAGAAACCACGACAGGCGTGCATCGTCTCTATGACCTGCACAAGCGCGGGCTTCTGCCCTTCCCTGCGATCAACGTGAACGACTCGGTCACCAAGTCGAAGTTCGACAACAAATACGGCTGCAAGGAATCGCTCGTTGACGGCATCCGCCGCGCGACAGACACGATGATGGCTGGCAAGGTGGCTGTTGTCTGCGGCTATGGTGACGTGGGCAAGGGCTCGGCTGCGTCCCTGCGCGGCGCCGGCGCACGTGTGAAGGTGACCGAAGTCGATCCGATCTGCGCATTGCAGGCCGCAATGGACGGGTTCGAGGTTGTGGTGCTGGAAGATGTGGTCGACAGCGCCGACATCTTCATCACCACCACCGGCAACAAGGACGTAATCCGCATCGAGCACATGCGCGAGATGAAGGACATGGCGATTGTCGGCAATATCGGCCACTTCGACAACGAGATCCAGGTCGCGGCGCTGCGCAACCACAAATGGACCAACATCAAGGATCAGGTGGATATGATCACCATGCCCTCGGGCAGCCGGATCATCCTTCTGTCAGAAGGCCGCCTTCTGAACCTCGGCAATGCAACGGGTCACCCCAGCTTTGTGATGTCGGCCAGCTTCACGAACCAGGTTCTGGCGCAGATCGAGCTCTGGACCAAGGGCGCGGACTATGCCCCCGGCGTCTACATCCTGCCCAAGGCGCTGGATGAAAAGGTCGCCCGCCTGCATCTGAAAAAGATCGGCGTGAAGCTGACCGAACTGCGCCCCGAGCAGGCCGACTATATCGGCGTGAAGGTCGATGGTCCGTTCAAATCGGATCACTATCGCTACTGACCCTGAACCGACCGCCCCCGCATATGCCGGGGCGGTTTCCTGCCAAGGGCCGTTTTGCCTGCACAATTCCCTTTGTGTCATCCGACGCCTCGCCTAAGGTTCGCTGCAAGGCGGGGCGGGGATCCCGTCGTTTGATGTGAAGGGAGTTTTGAATGAGCAAGCGGGACGAATTGATCGCGAAATATGCCGACGATCTGCGCAACAAGTGCAAGGTTGATCCGGACATGGGGCTGCTGACCAAGGTGACCATTGGCTGCGGCCCTGCGATCTACAATCAGGACAGTGAAACGGTTGCAGCCTCGGACGAATCCGAGCTGGAGACAGTAAAGAAGAATTTTCTGATGAAGAAGCTGGGTCTGGATGACAGCCCCAAGCTGATGGAAGCGATCAACGCTGTCGTCGACACCTATGGCCGGTCCGAGCGCAACAAGTATCGCGCTGTTGTCTACTACCTTCTCGTGCGTCATTTCGGCAAAGAGGCCGTCTACGGCTGATCCGCTGCCTGCTTGTCTGCCACGCGCCCGCCCTGACAGGCGGGCGTTGTCATTCCTGCCAATGTGACTCAAATGCCGCATGCTTGGCTTTTGCCTTGGGGCGCGTGGCGCTGTAGAACAAATCCATGGGCAGGACGCCCGGGGCCTTTTTCAGAACACGCATGGTGCAGGGGGTGCACCTGGGGTGGATGGGGGGTCCCGTTGGGGTCGGGGCCCTCCATTCCTGCATGTTCAGTCACTGTTTCTGCAGAAACTCCACGCTCAGCACTGTGGGCAGGTGGCGCGCGATCTCTTGCCAGCTGTCTCCCTCATCCGAGCTGTAGAATACCGAACCGCTGTTGGTGCCGAAGGCAAGCCCGATTGAGGGACCTGCCCGTGTGGCCATTGCCTGTCGCAAGACAGTGAAGTAGCAGCCCGTTTGCGGCAGGCCCTCGCGTAGCGCCTGCCAGCTTTCGCCGCCGTCGCGCGACCGCCAGACCGCGGCGGCAGCATCAGGCGGAAACCGTCCTGCCATATCGCCATTCAGCGGCAGCACCCAAAGGGTATCGGGATCATTCGGGTGCACAGCGATCGGAAAACCGAAGGTGCTGGGCAACCCCTCTGAGATCTCGTGCCAGCTACGCCCGCCGTCGGCACTGCGGAAGACGCCGTGATGGTTCTGCTGGTAGAGCCGGTCTGTCGTTCCGGGCGCCAGCACTAGGTTGTGCACGCAATGCCCGGTCTCATGATCATGCGCGGCATTGCCGGGATGGGCATGGAGGTGGTCTGCACCCTCATTCGACAGGCGGTTGCGCCGGTCCCATGTCGCGCCGCCGTCCTCGGTCGCGAAGATCCCGGCGGCAGAGATGCCCACCCAGACCCGTTCGGGGTTGGTGCGGTCGGTCACGATGGTGTGCAGCACAAGCCCAGCGCCACCGGGTTCCCATGTCGGCGCCGACGGGTGCTCGGTCAGCCCGTCGATCCGCTGCCAGCTTTCGCCCTCGTCCCGGCTTTGGTAGAGCGCCGCAGGCTTCATCCCGGCAAGCAACCGGTCGTCCGATCGTTGCAGCGACCAGACAGATTCGACCACACCGGTATAGGGCGCGGGCGGGTCGGGCTTCAGATTCATCTGGGCTGCGAACTCTGGCTCGGCCGTCAGCCAATCATCGAACTTGCCGTTTGATAGCTTGGTCAGTCGCCACGTTTCGCCATCGGATGAATGCCAGATCCCGGCGCCCGTCCAGTCACTGCCGCCGCCAGCCCAGAATTGGCCTGTCGCGGCATCGCCAATCACGTGATTGATGGGCCAGCCTCCGCAGAACGGCCCGCGCACACCCCACGCGCCCGTGTCGTTCGACAGAAGAAATGCCCCTTTCGTGGTGCCGATCAGCACCGTATCTGCAGACTCTGCCATCCCATCCTCCCGCGGTTTCCGACGGAAACGCTAGCATGGAACGGTCAAACAGGGGCCCGGAATCAGTCCTCGATTCCTGCCATCCGGCAGACGATTGCCCATTCCTCGGGCGTAACCGGCTGGACCGACAGGCGGGTGTTTGTCACAAGAGCCATCCCCGCAAGGGCAGGTTCGGCCTTGCAGTCCTCAAGCGTGACCGGACGGGGCAGGGGGCGCAGGGCACGGATATGGACGCAGTCCCATCGCGCATCGTCGGTCGTGCTGTCGGGCGCGCTCTCGGCGCAGACCTCGACGATGCCAACAATCTCTTTTCCCTGGTTCGAGTGGTAGAAGAAGCCGAGATCACCCAGCCTCATCGCGCGCATGTTGTTACGGGCCTGATAGTTGCGCACACCGCCCCATTCCTCACCCGCCGCCCCCTTGGCGACCTGCTGATCCCAGCTCCATGTGTCGGGCTCGGATTTGAAGAGCCAATGGTTCATCCGATGACCTTTTTCCATTCGGTGATCTCGACGCTCTGAAACAGACCCGCCTTGGCATAGGGGTCAGCCGCCGCCCAATCTTGCGCCTGCGCGAGCGTCTCGACCTCAAGGATCACCAGCGAGCCACACATGGTGCCAGCAGTGTCAAGAAACGGCCCGGCCATCTCGACCACGCCGGACGCGCGGATATGTTCCAGATGCGCGGCGCGGTTTTCAAGGCGGATGTTCAGGCTATCGGGTTTGTCCTTGCAGACGAGGGCGACGCGCATCGGGGTTACTCCGGTTTCAGGGGGCGGGACAAAAGGCTTTGCATCGCGTCAGTGAGGCCGATCTTTCCGTCGACCAGTGCCGCGACCATGGTCGAGATCGGCATATCAATCTTCTCTTCGCGGGCGATGCGTGCGACGGCGCGGGCGGTGGCGGCACCCTCGACGGTGGTGGTGGGGTCGAAGGCGGATCCCTGCCCAAGTGCGCGGCCAAAGCGAAAGTTGCGCGAATGATCCGAGGTGCAGGTCAGAACCAGATCGCCGAACCCAGAGAGGCCCGCGAGCGTCTCGGGTCGCGCGCCATGGGCAAGCGCCAGGCGCTGCATCTCGGCGTAGCCGCGCGTCATCAGCGCCGCGCGGGCGGAATCACCAAGACCCGCCCCGATCACCACGCCCGAGGCGATGGCGATCACGTTCTTCAGTGCCCCGCCCAGTTCAGCGCCGATCACATCGGTTGTCCGGTACAGCCTGAGTGTGGGAGTTGAAAGCTGGCCCTGAAGCCGCGCGCCAAGCTGGTCGTCGGTGCAGGCCAGGGTCAGCGCCGTGGGCAGTCCGATCGCGATATCGGCAGCAAAGCTGGGGCCGGTAAGCACCGCAGGCGCAGGGCCGCCAGCGCGCGCCAGAATCTCGACCGGGCCAAGGCCTGACTGCAGATCGACACCCTTGCAGCAGGCCACCAGCCGGCGCCCCGACAGCCGTGCGAGATGCGTATCAACAAAGGGTGCAAGGGTCTGCATCGGCAGGGCCAACAGCAGCACCTCTGCCGCATCCGTATCGGCAATTTCTGCTGTGACAGTGACGGTTTCCGGCAGCTCGATCCCCGGAAGTCGTGCGATGGCGCGTCCGGTCTGGTTGCGCCCCCACAGCACCACATCGGTTGTGCGGCCAAGGGTTGCGGCCAGCGCTGCCCCGAATGCACCGGCACCCAGAATGGCGATCGTCATGCCTTGGCTCCCTTCTTGCCCGATCCGATCAGCGCGGGGCTTTTTTGATCGAGCGGCCAGCGCGGCCGGGCGGAAAGCGTCAGATCATCCGCACCGCGCAAGCGAAACTGCTCAATCCCCGCCCAAGCGATCATCGCGGCATTGTCGGTACAAAGACGCAAGGGGGGTGCGAGGAAGGTGACGCCGAGCCCTTCGCAAAGGGCGGTCAGGCGGGCGCGGATCTCGGTATTGGCGGCGACGCCACCGGCTACCGCAAAGACCCCTACAGGGTGATCGGTCAGTGCCCGGCGCGACTTTTCGACCAGCACATCGGCAACCGCCGCCTGAAATGCCGCACAGAGGTCAGCCCGGTCTTGCCGTCGCAATCCACCAAGGCCTGCCATCAGACCATCGCGCGCCCGCAGCACCGCAGTCTTGAGACCGGAAAAGCTCAGATCATAGCCCGGCCGATCCAGCAAGGGCCGGGGCAGGGGAATGCGCCTGGGGTCGCCGCCTGACGCCTCGGCCTGCACGGAAGGTCCGCCCGGTTGTGGCAGGCCAAGGATCTTGGCAACCTTGTCGAAGGCCTCGCCCGGCGCATCGTCGATCGAACCGCCCAGTCGGGTAAAGGCGTCGGGTCCATCAACCCGCAGGAACTGGCAATGCCCGCCAGAGACCAGCAGCATGAGATAGGGATAGGCGATGCCATCGGTCAGGCGCGGGGTCAGCGCGTGCCCGGCCAGATGGTTGACGCCGATCAGCGGCAGGCCGGTTGCAGCGGCCAGTCCCTTGGCGCACATCACGCCCGACAGAACCCCGCCGATCAGCCCCGGTCCCGCCGTCACCGCGATCCCGTCAATCTGGGCGAGCGTCAGCCCGGCCTGATCCAGCGCCGCCTCGATGCACAGATCCACCCGTTCGGCATGGGCGCGGGCGGCGATCTCGGGGACGACGCCGCCAAATGCCGCATGCAGTGAGGTCTGGCCCTCGACGACCGAGGACAGGACCTGCGCGGCCGTACCCGGCGCATGGCGCACGATGGCGGCGGCAGTATCGTCGCAGCTGCTCTCGATCCCCAGGAATGTCAGGCTGTCCGGCATGGTGTCGCAGTTGCTCCGCAGTCCGGTTGCAGGTATCACCAGTGCCATGGTCAGGCAATCCCGCGCATCCCCGGCCCCGCTGGTGATCATTACCCGGCCCGCCGGACAGGGGGCAGAGTTTGCCGCGCAGGCGGCGCGGGTCTTCGGCGCGGACCGGGTGATCGTCTCGCCCCTGATGATGACCGAGTATCTGCCCATCGTGCCGCGCCTTGCGGGTTTTTCGGCCCTTGTCCTGACCTCACCCGCGGCGGTTGAGGCGATCCGGCGCGATCCGCAACCCCTTCCGACCCTTGCCTATTGCGTGGGTGCCCGCACGGCAGCCGAGGCGCGCGCACTTGGCCTCATCGCGCAATCGGCGGATGGAACGGCCGAGGATCTGATGCGCCTTGTCACGCGAGCGCATCACCAAGGGCGCGTCCTCTATCTGCATGGGCAGGACATCAGGGTTGATCTGGCCGCCGCGCTGAATTCGGCTGGAATAGAGACTGTTTCTGCGCTTGCCTATCGCCAGTTGCCTGCACCCCTCTCAGACTCTGCGCGGGCGGCGCTCGCGGGGGACGAGCCCCTGCTGCTGCCCGTCTTTTCGCCTCGCAGCGCACAGCTCCTTTTGGCGGAAATGGAGGCGGCCCACGTTCGCGCGCCGCTGCATTTCGTCGCAATTTCCCCTGCGGCAGCCGCGCCGCTGCGGCAGATTCCGGCCTGTGGGTTGACAATTGCCTCGACGCCCGATGCGGCTGGTGTTCTTGATGCGATGCAACGGGTTGAGTGGGGCAGCGCAAGCGACTAGCTTTGTTCACAGGTCATTCTTGGGGGGAACGATGGCGGAAGCTGAGGAAGAGAAGGACCGGACAACCGACGCCGTAACGCCGGAGCCCCTCGTTCTGTCACCCGAGGTTGCGGCAGAGCCTGATCCGGTGCCGCGCGAATCCACCCAAGTACCGCCTGCCCGGCCCTCCGGTTCGGGGCTTGGCCGCTTTCTCGCGCTCGTTCTTGGCGGTGCGGTTGCGGCAGGTGGCGGCTTTGCGGTTGCACGGTACGGGGTTCAGCAAGGCTGGCCGATCGTCAGCCCGGCCTCATCAGAGGTTGAAGCGTTGAAGGCAGAGATTGCCCGGCTCGATGCGGCGTTGAAATCCGTGACGGACCGACCGGCGCCCGTGGCCGATCTTGGGCCGGTCGAGGCGCGCATTGCCGCGCTGGAAAGCCGCCCCGCAGCGACGGACACCGCCGCGTTGCAGGCGCTGGAGCAGCAGGTTGCGACGCTGGAAAGCCGCCTTGCAGCGCAGAACCCGGCAGATGCGCAGGCGCTCGCCAGCCAGATCGATGCCCGCGTTGCCGAACGGATGCAGGCGGTGACGGCCGAGGCCGAGCGCGCGCAGGCCGAGGCCGAGGCGGCGAAGATCGCCCTTGCGCAGCGTGGGGCGTTGATCGCGCTCGATACCGCGCTGGACAGTGGCCTTGATCTTGGGGAGAGCCTGACGGCCCTTGGTGATGCGGGCATTGCCGTGCCAGAACCTCTGGCGGCACTTGCTGAAAAGCCTGTGTCGCTGGCTGAGCTGCAATCCGCCTTCCCCGAAGCGGCGCGAGAGGCGCTATCGGCCAGCAGGCGCGCGTCGCAGGGCACCGGCACGATGACCGAGCGTCTGAAGACCTTTGTGATGAACCAGACCAATGCCCGCCCTCTCGCCCCGCAAGAGGGTGAGGGTGACGAGGCGGTGCTGTCGCGGATGCAGGCCAGCATTGACGCGGGTCAGTTGGCGGCGGCGCGCGGCATGGTCGACACCCTGTCCGAGCCGGCGCGCGCGGCCATGGCTACATGGGTGGCAGATGCCGACATTCATCTGGCGGCGCGACAGGCGCTGGCCAGCCTGATGCCGCAGAATTAAGGGGGAAGCCGCATGATCTGGGCCCTGATCAAGGTTCTGCTGTTTTTCGCCGCTGTCGCCGGGATCACCTGGGGGGCCACGTTCCTTATCAATTCGGGCGATGGCATCCGTATCACGGCCGCGGGATACGAATTCACGCTGGGCGCGCTGCAGGCGGTGATCCTGGTTCTGGTGACCATGGCAGGCCTATGGCTTCTGACGAAGCTGATCGGGCTGATCGTCGCGGTCCTGCGCTTCGTCAACGGTGATGAAACGGCGCTGACCCGGTACTTTGACCGCAACCGCGAGCGCAAGGGCTATGCCGCGCTATCCGAAGGCATGGTCGCGCTGGCTGCGGGCGAGAACCGGGTGGCGCTATCCCGTGCGATCAAGGCCGAGAGGTTGCTGGGCAACCCCGAGATCACCAATATCATGGTTGCTCAGGCCGCCGAGGCGGCGGGCGATACGCAACGCGCCGAACAGGCCTACAAGGCGCTGCTTGGTCATCAGGACACCCGTTTCGTCGGCATCCGGGGATTGCTTGGTCAGCGGCTCGCGGCGGGGGACACCGAAACCGCATTGAGGCTTGCACAAAAGGCGTTTGAGCTGAAGCCCAAGCAGGCCGACATTCAGGATGTGCTTCTGAAGCTGCAGGCCGGTTCGCAAGACTGGAAGGGCGCGCGGGCCACGCTGGAAGCAAAGCGCCGCTCCGGGACGCTGGCCAAGGACATCTACCGCCGCCGCGATGCCGTTCTTGCGCTGCAAGAGGCGCGCAAGGTCATGGAAGAGGGCACGACCATCGAGGCGCGCGAGGCGGCGATTGCCGCCAACAAGGCCTCGCCCGATCTGGTGCCCGCCGCTGCCATGGCAGCACGCGGTCTTGCGCTCTCGGGGGATGCAAAGGGTGCGACGCGGATCATCCGCAAGGCATGGGAGGCGCAGCCCCATCCCGATCTTGCCGCCGCTTTCGCCGATATTGCGCCGGATGAAACTCCCTCTGAACGGCTGAAACGGTTCCGCACGCTGACCGAGATCCATCCAGACGATCCGGAAACCCGGATGCTGCGAGCCGAACTTCTGATCGCGGCTGAGGATTTTCCCGGTGCGCGGCGCGTTCTGGGCGATTTGCCAGAAACCGCGCCAACCGGCCGGATGCTTGCATTGCGCGCGGCCATCGCCCGAGGCGAGGGTGCCGATGACGCCGAGGTGCGGGCATGGCTTGCCAAGGCCGTCACCGCTCCGCGCGGCCCGCAGTGGTGCTGTGACAAATGCCATGCGATCCACGCCGAATGGGTTCCGATCTGCGAAAACTGCGGCGGGTTTGACACGCTGTCCTGGCGTGAGCCGCCCCAGACGGCGACCCCCAGCCCGACGGGAACCGAGATGCTGCCCTTGCTCGTCAACCCGCCTGCTCCGCGCCACGCACCGACGGTGGAGACCACGCATGTCGATGATGCCGAGGACGAACCGGTCGATCTGGCTGCCATCGCGCGAAGTGCAAATTAGGGCTACACAATCCCCGGCGGGGGTGCTATCAGCCCGCCGCAGAGACTTGGGTCTCATGCGGGAAGTGCCGGTGTAGCTCAGCTGGTAGAGCACGTCATTCGTAATGATGGGGTCGGGGGTTCGAGTCCCTTCACCGGCACCACTTCCACCCTTCACGGCCGAATGTGCCGACCCGGGCGCAAGCCGCGCCGAGGGGCCTCAGGACCGGACAATGACCCTTCCCCAGACACCTCCGGCACATGCAGCACGCATCTGCGCGATCGTCGTCACCTTCAACCGGCTGGAAAAGTTCCGTCGTACGGTCGAACGGCTGCTGTCCGAGCCGCTGGATCAGGTTCTGGTGATCGAGAACGGATC
This sequence comes from Gemmobacter aquaticus, assembly GCF_007859075.1. Lineage (GTDB taxonomy): Bacteria > Pseudomonadota > Alphaproteobacteria > Rhodobacterales > Rhodobacteraceae > Gemmobacter > Gemmobacter aquaticus. The sequence goes on along the minus strand of NZ_VOAK01000022.1, from coordinate 44,165 downwards.
GACCGATGGCACGCGTGAATGGCTGCGAGGGCTGTCCGAGCCGCGGCTGACCGTGCTTGAAATGGCCGAAAACGGCGGCGGCGCGCAGGGGTTCGAGACCGGCATGCGCGAGGCGCGCAACCGCTTTGATCCCGACTGGTATCTGGTGATGGACGACGATGCGCGCCCGATGCCCGGTGCGATCGAGGCCTTCCGAGCAACCTTGCCCCGACCTGAAGGCGCGGTTCTGGCGGCTGTCACCTTCCCCGATGGCGCGATCTGCGAAATGAACCGGCCCTGGCGAAACCCGTTCTGGCATGTCGAGACTTTCGTTCAGGCCTTCCTGATGCTGGGCGGTCGCAAGGCGTTTCACATCGCGGACGAGGCTTATCGTCAGGCCAAGCCCCTGCCGATCGACGGGGGTTCGTTTGTCGGACAGTTCATTCCGCGCGCAGCGGTAGAGCGGTGCGGATTTCCCGATGGCCGTATGTTCATCTACGGCGATGACGTGCATTACACACTGCGCCTGGCGCGCGCCGGGCTTCCCAATGTGTTCGAGCCGCGTGTCGTCTTTGAACATGAATGCGCGACCGCCATGCATGGCGCGGTGATGCGGCCGTTCTGGAAAACCTACTACCACCACCGCAACCTGTTTCTGGTCTATCGGCTGGCTGCCGGGCCGCTGCTCTTCTGGCCGATCATCGCCCTGCTTTTGCCGCGCTGGCTGACCAAGGGGGGTGCGTTGCAGGGAGAAGAGCGTGCGGCCTATCGCGGTCTGATCCGGCTCGCCATTCGTGATGCCTTGACGGGCAACATGGGCCGGCGCCATCCCGAAATCCTGCGACGCGCGGGCGAAGGCTAGGCACCCCGCAGGTTTTTCTTAAACCGGACGCAATCCTTGTGCATGATCGCACCATGCGCATTATTCTGATTCTATTCCTGTTGATTGCTCTTGGCGCCGCATTCTGGTGGTGGCGTGGTTCCTCTCGTGGGCCCTCGATGACCGATCCGCTGGCGATCGCCGAGTTTCGGACGCGATATGCCGAACCGCTGTCGCCCAAACGTCCGGCGGCGGTTTTTCATCTGGGGCATAGCCTCGTCGGGCGCGACATGCCTGCGATGCTCTCTCAGCTGATGGGGAACCGCTACAACAGTCAGCTGGGCTGGGGCGCAACGCTCGATCAGCACTGGCGCAATGATGTGCCCGGATTTGGCGTGGAGAACAGGCCCCCCGCCTTCCGCGCTGCGCGCGAAGCCGTCGGATCGGGCGAATATGACGCCATCGTATTCACCGAAATGGTCGAGTTGAAGGATGCGATCCGCTATCACGACAGCGCCCGCGCTTTGGCCGACTGGGCCGGGCTTGCCCGCGCGTCGCGGCCGGATGCGCGGCTCTATCTCTATGAGACATGGCACCGGCTTGACGATGCGGCTGGCTGGTTGCAGCGGCTGGACAGTGATCTGGAAACGCTCTGGATTGATCAGGTGCTGCGTCCGGCGATGACGCGACCCGAGGTCGGCACAATCTATGTCATCCCCGCCGGGCAGGTGATGGCCGAACTGGTCCGCCGGATCGAGGCGGGCGAGGTGCCGGGCCTGACCCGCCGCGAAGACCTTTTCGGTCTGAACGCAGATGGGACGCAGGATCCCATCCACATCAATGATATCGGGGCCTACGTGGTGGCGCTGACCCATTTCGCGGTGCTGTCGGGCGAATCCCCGGTCGGTTTGCCGCATGAATTGCTTCGTGCTGATGGCACTATGGCCAAAGCGCCAAATGCCGACGCGGCACGGATCATCCAGCAGGTCGTCTGGGAGGTGGTACGCGGCTTTCCTATGTCCGGTTTGGCTCAGTAAAGGGTGGTGGCATGTCACTGATGTCGATTCTAACGGATATCCTGTTCGTCGGGCACAGTCTTGTTGGCGCCGAGCTTCCCCCCATGGTGCAGAGTGCGCTGCAGGACCGGGGGCATGAGGCAAGGGTTGAGGCGCATCTGATTCCCGGCGCGCCGTTGCAATTCAACTGGGACTATTCCGATGCCTCTCACGGCGTGAACGGGCGTGCCCGGCTTGAGACCGGAGAGGTCGATGTGCTGATCCTGACAGAGGCCGTGCCGCTGGATAACCATGTCACGTGGAGTGACAGCGTGGGTCAGGTGGCGCGCTGGGCAGGGCTCGCGTGGCAGAAGAACCCTGAAACGCAGGTCTTCGTCTATGAAACCTGGCACAGCCTGAAATCTGGTCCGGGCGTCGCGATCGAAAACGACGCCGATTCCGGGCTGCCTTGGGCCACACGTCTGGCAAATGACCTGCCGGTATGGGAATCGCTGACCGAAAAGGCCAATGCCGAACGGCCAAATGGGTCCGATCCGGTGCGCATCATCCCCGCCGGGCAAGCGATGCTTCTGGCGGACGCCGCGGCCAAGGCTGGAGAACTGCCGGGGATCGCCTCGATCAACGAGTTGTTTCACGACGACATCCACCCGAACGGCAAGGGTCTCTATCTGGTGGCGATGGTGCAATTTGCCTCGATCACCGGCGAAAACCCGGAAGGCTTGCCCGCCCGCCTGTTCCGGACATGGCCGAACCGCGCGGCGATCGTCTCGGACGATCTGGCCTTTGCGATGCAGCGCATTGCCTGGAAAGCGGTGACGGACCAGCGCGCGCGCGAGGATCGCAGACAGGGCGCGGCAGATACGCTGGCGCCGGTTCAGCAAGCAGGCACGCAGATCCAGCCCGATGTGCTGAACTTTCCGCCCATTACCAACACCAATCTGGCAGTTGGCGTGGCCGGAATCAGCGACTGGTCCGTGCAGCAGCCCTTTCTTGACGTGATGAAAACGGCACGGCCCTGGACCGCGCATATGAATGGCCAGTGGGAAGGGTTGGGGCATGATGACCTGGCGGCCGCAGGTCGGCTCGACCCGAATGGTTGGCTCTTGTCAGCCCCGCCCGAGGCCGGAGGTGTTTCGACGATTCTGCTGACCGACCTTCCGCCCGAGGCGGCGGGCATTGCCGGGCGTTATATCATGCGGTGGAAGGGGAAGGGCACGCCGCTTCTCGGGGGTCGTGCGCAGGAGCAGCACCCCGAGGCTGGCGGCATCGGTTTCGATTTTCAGCCTGGAGAGGGCGGCGTCATCATCACCATGCCGGCCATCGATCCATCTGACCCGATCCGTGACATCACCGTGGTGCGTGCCGACCGGATGGCCGATCTTGATGCGGGTCGTCTGTTCAACCCCGACTGGCTGAACCGCATTCGCGGGGTCAAGTTGATCCGGCTGATGGACTGGATGGAAACCAACAACTCAAAGCTTGCCGCGTTGGTGGATCGCCCGAAGATGACGGACTACACATGGGCCCGCAAGGGCGTGCCGGTGGAGGTGATGGTCGCGCTTGCCAACGAACTGAACGCCGATCCCTGGTTCACGCTGCCGCATCTGGCCGAGGATGATCTGGTGCGCGAATACGCCCGGATCGTGCAGAGCGAGCTTCGGCCCGAGCGACGTGCATGGGTCGAATACTCCAACGAAATGTGGAACGAGATGTTCGGTCAGGCCCGCTGGGCCAAGGAGCGCGCGGCCGAGCGGTGGGGTGATGATCAGGCAGGGGTCCAGTACTACGCGATGCGTGCCGCAGAGATCGCAGGTATCTGGGCCGAGGTCTTTACCGATGACAGCCGGCTCGTTCGTGTCATCGCCACCCATACGGGTTGGCTCGGTCGCGAGGCGGATATCCTTGATGCACCGCTCGTTGTCGCCGAGGGGCGGCCGGAACCTTACCGGTCGTTCGACGCCTATGCGGTGACGGGGTATTTTTCTGCCCGGCTTGTCGATGACGAGAAATACGCAATGGTCAAGGAGTGGCTTGCCGAAAGTCGGGCGGCGGACCCGAACAATCCGCTGGCCCTTGCACTGGCCCGCGGTGCCGAAGAGGTCGAGGACGGCCGCCACAGCGGCAAGCCCGAAGGCTCGATCGATGACATGCTGACGAACGTCTTTCCCCATCACGCCGAGGTTGCACGAGATCACGGACTGGAGCTTGTGATGTACGAAGGGGGCAGCCACATCGTCGGCCTCGGCGCGGCGCTGGACGATCCCGAGATTGCGACATATTTGACCACACTAAGCTACACGCCCGAAATCGGTGCGCTGTATCGCAAGCTGATGGCGGGGTGGTCAGAGTTGACCGACGCGCCATTCAATGCCTTTGTCGATATCTCTTACCCATCCAAATGGGGAAGCTGGGGTGCGCTTCGGCATCTGGGTGATGACAATCCGCGCTGGCAGGCGCTGACCAAGGGTTGAAGACGTTGCTGAGCGTGATTGTTCCCGCCTCGAACGAGGCAGATTACATTGCCGATTGCCTGAACGCGGTTTTTGCCTCGGATGCGGTTCCGGGCGGGGCCGAGGTCGTCGTCGTCGCGAACGGATGCCGCGACCGGACGGCAGATGTGGCGCGCGGCCTTTCCGCGCAGGCCGCGCAGGCGGGGTGGCGGCTGACGGTGCTGGACCTGCCCCAGGGCGGCAAGCCGGGGGCACTCAACGCCGGCGATGCGGTGGCCACAGGGGATATGCGCGCCTATCTGGATGCCGATGTGATCGTCTCGGCCCCGCTGTTTGCCCAGTTGGTGCAGGCGCTTTCGGTGGATGAGGTGCGCTACGCCTCCGGCACGGCTATCATCCCCAGGGCGAAATCCTGGGTGACGCGCCTCTATGCGCGGTTCTGGCAGCGCTTGCCCTTCGCACAGGCGACGGCGCCTGGATACGGGCTCTTTGCGGTGAATGCCGCGGGTCGGCGGCGTTGGGGGGCATTTCCCACGATCATCTCGGATGACACCTTCGTGCGCTTGCAGTTCAGTCCGGCCGAACGGGTTCAGGTATCCGCAACCTATCTCTGGCCGATGATCGAGGGGTTCTCGGCCCTTGCGCGGGTACGTCGAAGGCAGGACGCAGGCGTGCGGGAAATCGCCGGACAATGGCCCGAACTTCTGGAGCGCGAGGGCAAGGCGCGTCTGACGCCGGGCCGGATCGTCGGACTGGCGCTGAGCGATCCGCCGGGTTTTGCGGTCTATTCGGCGGTTTCGCTGGCCGTGCGCAGCGGACGCTCGGCGGGGTGGACGCGCGGGCGCTGACTCCTCAGCCCTGCGCGGCGCGGATCAGCTCGCCCAATCGTGCAGCCTCGTGGTTCACATCATGGCGCTCCATGACCCGTTTGCGTGCCGCCTGGCCCATGGCGGCGCGCGTGTCGTCCGGGGTTCTGGCGAAGGTTTCCATCGCCTCGGCCAGGGTGGCAGCATCGCCCGCCGGAACAAGCCAGCCCACCGAAGGCGTGACAAGTTCAGGGATACCGGCGATAGAGGTGGCAATCACCGGGCGCCCGGCAGCCATTGCTTCCATCACCACCATCGGCAGACCCTCGGCGAATGAGGGCAAAACCAGCGCATTGGCCGCCGCCAGTTCGGCGAGCACCTGCTCTTCCGGCAGCCAGCCGGTCAGCGTGACATGGCGGCGCAGGGTATAGCGTTCGATCAGCGCCTCGATCTCGCCGCGTAGCTCCCCGTCTCCGACAAGCGTGAGGCGTAGGTCGGGCTCCTTGCGGGCGGCAATCGCCAGCGCCTCGATCAGGATCGGAAACCCTTTCTGTTCAGAGAACCGGCCAATGGCCACAAGTCGCTTTCCCGGTTCTGCGGGTTCAGGTTCGGGGAAGCGTTCGGGCTCAATCCCGCAATGCACGACCTTGAGGCGCGGCCAGACGTCGACCGGTGCCCAGCGGCAAAGCTGGCTGCGGCCAAAGCTTGAAACCGCGACCGTAAAGCTGGCCGCCGCAGCCTTCTCGCCCAGCGAGAGCGCGACGGGAGCGTCGAACTCCTCTGGCCCATGCGTCGTGAAGGACCAGCGCGGACCGCCCAAAATGTGCTGGAGGTCTGCAACGGTGGCCGAGTTCGTGCCGAAATGCGCGTGCAGGTGCTGCACCCCCAACGCCCTGCACCGGCGTGCGATATAGGCAGCCTCGGCCACATAGACGAGATGCTTGAGCCGCAACCGCGCGCGACCACCCTGCCGCCATGCAACTCCGATCGCCTGGACGATGCGCAGAGGATGGCGCAGTGCACACGCGAGGGCGCCCAGAAATAACCCCGCCTCGCCTTGCTCAAGAACATGTTCGGTCCGCTGGTCCTCGGCCTTGTCGTCGGGGTCGCTGAGGTTGCGCCGGTCGGAGCGCATGGCAAAGCGGTGGATATCAAATCCCTGACGCTCCAACGCGCGGATCTCGCGGCGTATGAAGGTGTGGGACGGGCGCGGATAGGTGTTAACCAGATAAGCGATCTTCAAGATATGTGTCCAAGCGGCTCTTCGAATGGTCGTGCAAGCTTGTCACAGAACCCTGTGACCGAACAATGGCAAGGATCGTGGCTTGGCGTGCATGCGCCTATAGCTGTGGCCGAATCCCCGTGAAGAACGCCGAGTTGGATCGACCTTGCCGGAATGGCGTTGAAAACAAACCCGGTTTTGTGCGCTTGGCCCTCAATCCGCTGAACTGTGAACAAGTTTTTGCCCCAATCGATTTCTAGCCTTCGTTAACGGGCAGCGATTCCCGCCCGAACAAGAAACGAGGGACGATATGGCGATTGGTGTGATGATCTCGGGTATTGTCTCTGGCCTCTTTGCCGTGCTCTGGGCTTTGATCGTTGGTGCGCCGCTACTGGTGGTGTTGTTTGCTTATCCGGTGGGTGGCATGGCTGGCGTGGCGCTGTTCCTCATTGCCGCTAGCGGCATTGCGCGGCACATTCCGGGGCCGCCCGCGCTTGTGCATGTTTCGGCAGATTCCCGCCGGAACCAGGCCTGATCGGCGCCCCGTCAACGGCTGGTATCCGCCACCTCGATTCGTCCAATACCTTAGATAAGCGCTCAAGTATTGACTCTGGCCCAAGTGAGCCAGCGCGTGGCAAGCGCTCTGTTCCCCAAGATAGCGAATCACCTTTGGCCGTCGGTGCAGTGCCGTCCTGCATCTTTCTTCCTAAGGTTGTGGCATGCTGCACTGCGTCATCATACCGGCGAGAGGGTGTGTGGTTTTTCCACCGAACTTCGCAAGTATCCCACGCCAAAGCCGCCGATCACTATAGAAGTGTATGAAGTTTACGGGGTAATATGACCCGTGGGCAGGTTGCCTGAGTTATGGGTGCCGGTTCGTAAGGCGGTTGTGAAGAGTGCCGAGATATCCGCGGACATCTTCACATCCATTGGTGTGTGGCGATGTTCTTGGTCGCAATCTGGTTAACAGGTGAAAGACGATGACGATTACCTACGAAAATTTTGATAACGCACGTTCTGTTCAATTCGATACAAAGGCCATCGTTTCTCAGGCCTCTGATACACAAAAAGTTGCCAAGCATGGCGTCTACCGTCGCTTTTTCAAGCGTGCGCTCGACGTTACCGCTGTTGTTTTGGCTGCCCCGATCGTCGTTCCGCTGGTTGCTGGCCTCGCAATTGCGGTGTCACGCGATGGTGGAAAGGCGTTCTACACCCAGCAACGCGTCGGCATGAACGGTCGCGCCTTCCGCATGTGGAAGCTGCGGTCGATGGTTGTGGATGCCGACGAACGTATGGCGCGCCACCTTGCCGAGAACCCGGAAGCCCGCGCCGAGTGGGATGCCATCCAGAAGCTGAAGAACGATCCGCGGATCACGCCCTTTGGACGCTTCCTGCGCAAAAGCTCGCTCGATGAACTGCCGCAGCTCTGGAACGTGCTGATTGGCGATATGAGCTTGGTGGGGCCGCGTCCGATGATGCTGAACCAGCAAGCAATCTATCCTGGCATGGCCTACTATCGCCTGCGTCCGGGCATCACCGGCTACTGGCAGACCGCTGGTCGCAATCGCACGACCTTTGAGGCGCGCGCTGAGTATGATGCGGTCTATGAGCGCGAGGTCAGCTTCGTCGCCGACGCCAAGATCCTTGTTCGGACGGTATCGGTCGTCACGGGCGGAACTGGCTGCTGATCTCTGACCAAACAGAAAAAAGCCCCGCCGTCTGAATAAGACGGCGGGGCTTTTTGTTGATTGTCTCAGGTTCGTTCTGGCTTCGGCCGCCCCTTGGCAAGATCGAGCTCGGGCAGTGTGATGACCGGGCGGATCCCCAGCTGGCGCTGCATCTGGCCGGATGTCCGGATCACCGGGTTCATCGTCTCAAGCAGCAAGGCAAGACCGAACGCCGCGATGATCCCGCCCATGGTTCCGGCAAACAGCAGTTTTTTGCGCCCGCCGCCGACGGGATACTCGGGCACCACCGCACGCTCCAGCAGACTAAAGCGGTCTGCATGGTTCTCTTGCTCCAGGCGCAAGGTGGTTTCTGCATCCACCTTACGCTCGCTGACCGACTGGAACTGCGACTGCAACTGCTCGAGGTTGCGCGCATAGGCGCCCAGTTGCCGCTCGATCTCGGGCGTGCGTGCCACGCGATCCACAAGGTTTTCGCGTTGTCCCTCCAGCGCGGCACGTTGGGTCTTCAGCACGGTTTCACGTGCCTCAAGATCGATAATCCGGCGACGATCCGTTTCGCGCAGGCGGTCCTTCTCGCGCAGCGAAGCCAGCTCGGCCTGCGCGGCCAGAATCTCCTGGCTCACCGCCCGGATTTCCGCATCGATCGTGGCACGCTCTCCGGCGATGGTTCCCTCGTCAACGACGGGGTTGGCCGCCTTGAACCGTTCAATTTCGTCCTCAAGCGCACTGATCTGGCGCGAGATCCGCTCTTCTTCCGTCTGAAAGAAGGTTGCGGCGTCGCGCGCACGGCTCGCCTGGCTTGCGATGGATCGGTCGAGAACATTCTGGGCAAAATCGTTCGCCACCCGCGCGGCCTGCTCTGCCTCGCCCAAGCGAACCGTGATGGTCAGCGCCGAGACGGAGGTAGGCGATCCAAACGCCTGTTGCGAGGCGGTCGCGATGCTCTGGAAGGTCACGGCCGTCCGCATGGCGTAGATCTTGTTGTCGTCATTCATGCCCTCGGTGTCCGAGAACAGGTTATGCCGCTCGATCATCTCCAGCAAACTCTCGCGGGTCGTCAGTTGCTGTTCGGTGGTCTGCAGCAGACGGGCAATCTGGTTGCTGCTTTGTGATTCCTCACCGCCAACGGATGGCGACTGAACCTGGATGACGGCGATGGCCTCATAGATCTCGGGGCGCATCAGGACATGGGCGAGCGTCGCGCTGGCGGCGAGCGTGATGATCAATGCCATCATGACGCCGCGACGACGCAACAGGTTGATCAGGTCTTCAATGGTCTGAATCGGTCCCATCGCTTCAACCCCGCTTCTTGCTGTACCGATAGCGATCCTGCTTCAGATCGCTTGCGCGGTTCAGAACAACGCCGAGAAGGCTCGACCGGCCCTCAATCAGGTGGCTGCAGGCGCGGATGTCGTCAGCCGTCGTCCGCGTGCCATCTGCGACAAGCAGCACCGCATCGACCAACGGCAGGATTGAAAGCACGTCGTCAGAGCCAAGCGCCGGCGGCAGATCAAAAATCATCACATTGGGCTGAAGCGTCTGCTCCAGCACGGCAAGCGTTTCCGCTGTTTCAGGAGAAAGCAGGGATTCAGCCGAGCCGATGATGGCTTGGTTGTTCAGAACCAGAGCAAGATTTTCACCGAGGCGCCGGACATGGCTTTCAATCGGCTGCTCGCCCGTCAGCATCTCGCCCAGAGGGCCGACGTCGGCCCCGAACATATGCGCAAGTTCAGGATGGCGGAGTTCAAGGTCCACAAGAACCGTGCGCACCGAAGGAAGCCGGCCCATCGCGAGCGCAAGGTTCGCCGCAACAAGGCTTTTTCCGCAGCCGTGCGTGGGCGAAGTGACGGCGATGCGCACCCATTCACGTTCGGACATTGCCTGCAGCATCTGGGTGCGCAGGATGTCGAACTTCGCCGTCACCGGGTGATCGGCCGCCTGCGGAAACAGCCCATGCCGGGCCACCTCTGCAAGATCCAGCGTGATTGTGGCCAGCGAGTTCCAGGCAATATCGGGATTGCCGCCGGTGGCCTTCATCAGGCCACGCCGCATTGATGATCTTGTGGTTTCCTCGCCACGCGGGGCGACGGAATTGCGTGACCGGAATGTCGGAAGTCCCTTTACCGGTCGCGCCTGCGCCGTATCGGTCTCCACCAGGTCGTGTGTGATATCGTCTTTCTTGATCATTGAACCTGCAGCAACTGCGGCCGCCCTGCCTTGCGGGACCAGACTTCTATGCTTCACCATTCTTAGTCCCGGGAACTCCAGCAGCGCGGCGAAAAAGCCGTATGAAAACAAATCAACCAACCCGTGAATTCGGGTGACCCTCAGGAACGTGCCAGGATGCGCGGCTGGTGACGCGCTGGCGCCGAAGTCCCTGATCGTCAAGAAATGCCTATCAGATCGCGCACCTGAATGAAAGGCCGATGGGGATGCATCGGCTTTCAACGCGGGTCGCCAGTGATCAAAAACCTGAAGATTCGATGCAGTTTTCACCATACGCCCCCAGGCAGGCGGCCTGACTATGCGGAATGGTCAAAAATGAGCGTCTGCTGTTTCCGGAACGGTGCTGATATGCCCGAATCTGTGGTCGAAGGCGCCGGCGTGCTTGGCAGCACGAGCGCGACATGCCAAGCAGCGGTTGCCCAAGGTGGCGGAGAGGCGGAATGGTGACGGATCGGGTTGATGCAGTAGTGATCGGGCGTAATGAAGGTGCCCGTCTGGCGGTCTGTCTTGACAGCTTGCGCCCACAGGTGCGGCGCGTGATCTATGTTGACAGCGGATCAACCGATGACAGCCTCACCACAGCCCATGCGCGCGGAGCCGAGGTTGTCGCGCTGGACATGTCCGTCCCTTTTACGGCCGCGCGCGCGCGGAATGCGGGGCTTGCGGCACTGGCGGCCGACGCGCCGGATTTTGTGCAACTGGTGGATGGCGATTGCGAGGTCAGGGCCGACTGGGTCTCCACCGCCTTGCGCGCAATGGCAGATCATCCGCGTGCCGTCGTGGTCTGCGGGCGCCGGCGCGAACGATACCCGGACGCAACGATCTACAACCGCCTGTGCGATGCCGAATGGGATACGCCGGTGGGTGAAGCGCTGGCCTGCGGCGGGGATGCGTTGATGAGCTATTCTGCCGTTCAGGCCGTTGGCGGCTATGATCCCACGCTGATCGCGGGCGAGGAGCCGGATCTCTGCTTGCGCCTGCGTCGTGCCGGTGGCGAGGTCTGGCGCATTGATGCCGAGATGACCCTGCATGATGCCGCGATGACCCGCTTTGGCCAGTGGTGGCAACGCTCCCGCCGCGCGGGACATGCCTTTGCCGAAGGCGCCTGGCGCTATGGTCGCGCGCCAGAGAAGCACTGGCTGCGAGAGACGCGCCGCGCATTGATCTGGGGGGCAGGAGTTCCCGTGGTGGCGCTTGTGGCAGGGCTGATCCACCCGGCGGGGTTGCTTCTGCTGCTGGCCTGGCCGCTGCAGATGGCGCGGCTCGCACCCCGGTTGGGGTGGCGAACGGCGTTCTTTACTGTTCTGGGCAAGCTGCCAGAGGCGCAGGGCGCGCTCGGCTTCTATCTTGGCCGGCTGATCGGCCGTCGGCGCGGCCTGATCGAATACAAGTGATCAGCGCGCCCGGATCGCCTTTATGAACTCGCCCGGCAGCAATTTCGCGCAGGCCCAGTAGCGCGGCACCAATCGCTTGGGGTTTGACATCATGCGCCATGCCCATTCCATCGCGATGGTCTGCGCCCATTGCGGCGCGCGGACCTGCGAACCGGCCAGAAAATCGAGACCCGCACCGATGCTGGCGAAGCCGACATTCGGCGCGAGTTCACGTCCACGGGCGGCCAATCGCTCTTGCTTCGGTGCGCCGAGCGCGAGGAAGGTCAGGCCGATGTCGGCCTCTTGCAATTGCTTCAGCATGGCGGCGGCCTCGGGGCCATCGGGGTAAAACCCCATGGGCGGGGCAATGGTCAGGGCGATGTCGATGCCCGGAGCCTCAGCCCGGATGGCGTCAGCGGCCTTTTTTAGTGTCTCTTCAGTCGCCCCCAAGAGGGCTACCTTGCGCCCGGTCTGCGCGGCAAGCCTGGCAAGCGGCAGGACCATCTCGGATCCCGGGACCAATGATACTGGTCGGCGCGCGGCCTTTGACAGCCAGACGATCGGGTTGCCATCGGCCACTACAAGATCCTGTGCGGCATAGGCGCGGCGGAAGGCGGGGTCAGACTTCAGCTTGACAAGGTGGTCGAGGTTGATTGTCGCAAGCGCAAATCCCTGACGCGCTGCCAGCCTGGCCCGGACGGCCGAGAGCAGGCCCGCTGCATGCGGAATGTTGACGGAGATTGTTGTGTCTTCGAAACGGAATTGCATGGAAGAGAATGACTCTGTTCATCGATCTTTGCGTGCCCATAGCACAGACAAAGCGAAACTGCATGATCAAACCATGTGCGAGGCCTTTGAGATCGATCGCGCCCGAACGTATGCCCATTCAACCGGCGCCCTACGGCGGCAGGGAAGCCAGTTCATGCCGTTTCTGCAGCGCCGAATCGATCGCTGATTCGAGGCCCCAGGCCGGTTTTTGACCCGGATCCCAGAGCGCGATTTCCAGATCCGACCAATAACCGGGCAATGCGGGCAATGGAGCTGTCATGGAGCGGGCAAATTTGAGACGGCGCTGTTCAGCGCGCCATGACATGCCGGGCTCGCCCTGCTCGATCCTGTGGCGATCCTGCCGCAAACCGACGTTTTCCCATAAGGCGAGGGGAGCACGCCAGCCCTGGCCGCCCCAAAAAGCAGGGCTCAGCGGCCAATCTGCTTGCCCTAACGTCACTTGTGAAATGCGCGATTGTCCATAGAACTGCACCAGTATGCCCCATCGGGGACACATCGATGGTGCAGAAGGGCTATGTCTTGCCACCCTGACGCGAGAAGCCATGCTCAAATGTGGCATCAATATGGCATTGTCGCCGCGGGGGGGAAGGTACCGCAAAGGCATCGCTCCGGGTATCATCGGGCGGTCCGATGCGATAAGTTCGACAGAGGAACCTCCCGACCCGAAACGGGGGGGACATTCATTTTCAAATGCCGGCGCGAGCCGCAAAGTGACTTGGCAGGAGTGCATGTCGAAAGACGGTCTGAAGCAGTCTCAGGTTTCCGAGACGGACATCGCAATTGTCGGTATGGCGGCGCATCTTCCGGGTTCGTATTCGATCGCCGAATACTGGGAGAATTTGCGCAACGGCATCGAATGCATCCGCCACCTGTCTGAAGCCGAGTTGCTGGAGAACGGCGAAAGCCCGACGAAGATGCGCCACCGCAACTATGTGCCGGCAGCGTCCATTCTGGAAAAGTTCGAGCATTTCGACGCCGACTTCTTTGGCTTCTCGCCGAAAGAGGCCGCCATCCTTGATCCTCAGCACCGCCATTTCCTTGAGGTGGCGTGGGAGGCGATGGAGGATGCAGGCCATGTGCCCGAGGCTTTCAAGGGCGCGATCGGCGTCTATGCCGGCTGCGGCATGGGGTCGTATTTCTACTTCAACCTGTGCTCGAACCGCGATCTGGTCGACGGCACGGGCATGTTCCTTCTGCGTCACACCGGCAACGACAAGGACTTTCTGTCCACGCGCGTGAGCCACATCTTTGACCTGAAGGGGCCCTCGATCAACATCCAGACGGCGTGCTCCACCTCGCTCGTGGCCGTTCATTACGCCGCGCAGGCCCTGCTCAACGGCGAATGCGACATGGCGCTTGCCGGGGGTGTGACGATCGAATTGCCGCACGCGCGCGGCTATGTGTTCAATGAGGGTGAGATCCTATCGCCGGATGGGCATTGCCATGCCTTTGACCATCGTGCGCAGGGCACGGTCTTTGGTTCGGGCGCGGGCTGTGTGGTCCTGCGCCGCGCCGTCGATGCCATCCGGGATGGCGACCATATCTGGGCGATCCTCAAGGGATCTGCCGTGAACAATGATGGTGCGGCCAAGGCAGGGTATCTTGCGCCGTCCGTCGAGGGGCAGGCCCGCTGCGTGGCCGAGGCGCAGGCCATCGCCGGTGTCACCTCGGACACGGTGGACTATGTCGAATGCCACGGGACGGGCACCTATCTGGGCGATCCGATCGAGGTTGCCGCGCTGACCCAGGGTTTTGCCGAGAGCGCCGAGACCGTGGGCACCTGCCGTATCGGCAGCGTAAAGACCAACATCGGGCATCTGGATACAGCAGCCGGCGTCGCCAGCCTGATCAAGGTCGCACTGTCGCTGCATCACCGCCAGATGCCGCCCTCTCTGGGCTACGAGGCGCCGAACCCCGCCATTGATTTCGAGACTTCTCCCTTCCGGGTGAATGACCGGCTGACCGACTGGACCGCGACGGACCATCCGCGCCGCGCTGGCGTCAACAGCCTTGGCGTGGGCGGCACCAATGCCCATGCCGTGCTTGAAGAGGCGCCCGAGCGCGCGCCCTCGGACGAAAGCCTGTGGCCGTTCCAGCCGATTGTGATCTCGGCCAAATCGAAGGCGGCACTTGACGGTCAGGCGGCCCGGCTGGCCGCGCATCTGCGCGCCCATCCTGAGCAGCCCTTGGCCGATGTGGCCTGGACGCTGAAAGAGGGGCGTCGCGCCTTTGAAAAGCGCCGGGTTCTGGTGGCGGAAAGCCATGCCGAGGCTGCGGACCTGCTGGAGGGAAAGGACCCCCGCCGCGTCTTCAACCACGATTTCCTCGAGCACCCCGAGGTTGTGTTCATGTTCCCCGGCGGCGGGGCGCAATACGCCGGCATGGCCCGCGACCTCTACGCGACCGAACCGGAATTCAAGGACTGGATGGACCGTGGCCTGGATATCCTTCAGCCGAAGCTCGCCTACGATATCCGCGCGCTCTGGTTGCCCGAGCAGGGTGGCGAGGCGGCGGCGAACGAACGGTTGAAGAAGCCCTCGGTGCAGCTGCCGCTGATCATGATCACTGAATATGCGCTGGCAAAGCTTTATGAAAGCTGGGGTGTCAGCCCGGCCGCGCTGATCGGCCATTCGATGGGCGAGAATACGGCCGCCTGTCTGGCCGGGGTCATGAGCTTTGAAGATTGCATCGGCCTTGTGCATCTGCGTGGGCAGCTGTTCGATACCGTGCCGCCGGGCGGCATGCTGTCGGTTCCGCTGGATGAGGCTGTGCTGCGTCCGCGCCTGACCGGCGATCTTGATATGGCCAGCGTGAACGCGCCGGGTCTTTGCGTGGTGTCCGGGCCCGATGCGGCGCTTGCAGCACTTGCCGCAGAGCTTGGCAAGGAAGAGGTCGAGACACAGCGCATCCAGATCGACATCGCGGCCCATAGCCGGATGCTGGAGCCCATCCTTGGCCGCTTTGGCGACTATCTGCGCTCGATCCGCCTGAACCCGCCGCAACTGCCGATCATCTCGAACCGCACGGGTCTGCCGCTGACGGCAGAGCAGGCAATGAGCCCCGATTACTGGGTGCAGCACCTGCGCAACACGGTGATGTTCCAGCAGGGCATGGCGCATCTGATGGCCGAACCGGGCCGCGTCTATATGGAGATGGGTCCGGGCCGGGCGATGTCGTCGCTGGCGCAGGCCAATGGTGTGTCCGCCGGTCAGGTGATCCCTGCGCTGCGGCATCCCGAACAGAAGATGGCCGACGATGCCTGGCACATCGCGACGATCGCGCGGCTTTGGGCCTGTGGTGTCGCGGTCGACTGGGAGCCGATCTGGGGTGGCCAGCGCCGCGTGAAGGTGCCGCTGCCGACCTATGCCTTCCAGCGCAAACCCTATTTCATCGCACCCGCCGCGACCCAGGTCATTCAGGCCGAGGCGCTGCCCATGAAGGTCGAGGATATCGGCCAATGGGGCTGGCAGCCGGTCTGGAAGCCCAAGGCCGCTGATGGCGATCTGGAAACGGCCGAGCGTCATTCATGGCTGGTCTTTGCCGATGAGGTTGGCCTCGCCGCGCAGGTCGTGGCGCAACTGCGTGCAGCCGGGCAGGACGTGGTCACGGTTCGCACGGGCGATGCCTTTGCCCGCGACGGCGAGGGCGGATATATCCTGAACCCCGAACGCGGCCGCGAGGGCTATGATCAGCTTGTGCGCGACCTGGTTGCCTCGGGCCATGCGCCTGACCGGATCGCGCATTTCTGGCTGGTGACGGATCGCGAAACCTTCCGCCCCGGTTCAAGCTTCTTCCATCGCAATATCGAGCAGGGCTTCTACGCGCTGATGTTCCTGGGGCAGGCGATGGCGGAAGAAAATCTACCCCGCCCGATCCATGTGTCCGTGGTGACGACCGGGGCCGCGCAGGTCAAGGACGAGGGGCTTCCCTATCCTGAAAAGGCTGCTGTGGCCGGTCCGGTCAAGGTGATCCCGCGCGAATTGCCGGGTGTGACCTGCGCAACGCTGGACGTGGTGCTGCCGCCGCAGCCCAAGGGCTGGCGCGCAAAGGCCGATCCGGCCGCGACAGAGCGACTGGCCTTGCAGATCTGCGAGGATCTTTTGTCTGATCCTGCGAACTCTGCTGCTGCCCTGCGGGGCGAGAAGCGGTTCGAACGTGCGCTGCGCAAGTTGCCGCTGACCGAAGGCGGGCTCGTACTGGCCGAGGGCGCGCCGGTGCTGATCACGGGCGGTTTCGGCGGTATTGGCCTGACGCTGGCCGAGCGGCTTGCGACCGAGCGCAAGGCAAAGCTCGTGCTGATCGCGCGACGTGAACTGCCCGCGCGCGAGAAATGGGCGGCGCATGTCGCCCGGTATGGCGCGGCCGACGCGGTTGGCCGTCGCATCCTTGCGGTGCAGCGGCTTGAAAGCCTTGGCGCCGAGGTCATGGTCGCGCGTGCCGATGTCTGCAACGCCGAGGAGATGCGGGCCGCGATTGCGAAAGCCGAACAGTCGTTCGGAAAGCTGCGCGCAGTCATCCATGCCGCGGGCGTGGTCGATGATGGTCCCTTGATGACCAAGAGCCCGGCTGCGGTCGAGGAGGTCTTTGCGCCAAAGCTGCACGGCACGCATGTGCTGCATGACCTGTTCCCGGATGGCAGCCTCGATCTGATGGTGCTGTTCTCCTCTACCTCAACCGTGACCGGCCCTGCGGGGCAAGTCGATTATGTGGCGGCGAACGAATACCTGAACGCCTATGCGCAATCGCGTAAGCAGGGCAAGACACGGGTTCTTGCGTTGAACTGGGGCATCTGGTCCGACGTGGGCATGGCCGCCGAGGCCCTGGCGGAGCGCACCGGGACGCAGCCGCCCGCGCCGAAACTGCCGGTGTCGCGCCCGATGCTGGACGAGTCGACCTATGACCGTTCCGGCGCGCGCGTCTTCTCGACCCGGCTTGCGACGGATCGTTGGATCCTTGATGGCCACCGTACCAAAGATGGCACGGCGCTGATCCCCGGCACCGGCTATGTCGAGATCGCGGCAGAGGTCGCAGCCGAAGAGGGCTGGACAGGGTTCGAACTGCGCGACCTGATGTTCTTCCGCGCGCTGGATGTCGCCGATGGCGCAGCGCGTGAGATGCGCGTGCGGCTGGCGCCCTCGGACGAGGGCTACGCCTTCGAGGTTCGTTCGGGGCATGAGGTGCGGGGGCGCACCGGCTTTGCGCTGAACGCCCAGGGCCGGCTGATGCCAGTGTCGGGCAAGCCCGGTCAGATTGACCCGGCCGCGATCGCCGCGCGCTGCGCGGCACCGGTCGAGGATCTGCGTGGCATCCGCTCTCCACAGGAAGAGCATCTGAACTTCGGCCCGCGCTGGCGCGTGCTGCATCGCATGGCGCTTGGTCAGGGTGAGGGGGTCGCCTCGCTGACCCTGCCGCTGTCGGCGCAGACCGATCTGTCGCAGGGCTGGCTGATGCATCCCGCGCTGCTCGATCTGGCGACGGGCTGGGCCATGGGCCTGATCTCGGGCTATCGGCCCGATCACCTCTGGGTCCCGGTCTCCTATGGCCGCATCCGGGTGTGGCAGGCCATGCCCGCCCGCGTGGTCAGTTGGGTCCGCAATGCCGGGGCCAACCGCGGCGACGGCCCTGTGGCGGTCTTTGACGTGACGCTGGCCGATGACGCCGGCAATGTCGTCGCCGAGATTGAAGGCTTCACCATCCGCAAGCTGGAAGGCGCACTGAAGCAGAAGCCACCGGCCGAACGCGATATGGAGTTTGATGCCGCCGAGGCCGGGGCCAAGCCCGCCTCGCCGCAGGAAGAGCGGCTGGTCCACAACCTGTCGCAGGGCATCCTTGCCGAAGAGGGGGCCGAGGCCTTTGTGAGGGCTTTGGCGACCGGGCAGCCCCAGGTGATCGTCTCGTCGCTTGACCTGCCCACGCTGGTCCGTCAGGCCGATCAGGCCGAGGCCGCCCGGCCCGAGGGGCAGACCTTCGCGCGTCCGGATCTCGACAGTGAATACGTAGAGCCGCGCAATGACATCGAACGCACGCTGGTCGGCTTCTGGCAGGAGTTGCTCGGAGTGGGGCAGGTGGGCGTCGAGGACGACTTCTTCGCGCTTGGCGGCCATAGCCTGATCGCGGTCCGGCTGTTTGCCATGGTCAAGAAGGCCTTCCGCGTCGACTTCCCGATCTCGATCCTGTTCGAGGCGCCGACCATCGCTGCCTGCGCCGCGCTGATCGAAGAGCGGATCGGGCCGCAAGACAGCGGCGCGCCCAACCCGCGGCCCGAGACGCCGAAGCGTCGCTTCACCCATCTGGTTGCAATGCACGAAGGCGGCGGCAGCCAGAAGCGTCCGTTCTTCCTTGTGGCGGGCATGTTCGGCAACGTCCTGAACCTGCGCCATCTGGCGCAGCTACTGGGGGGTGACCGCCCGTTCTATGGTCTGCAGGCGCGTGGGTTGTTCGGTGATGCCGAGCCACACCGCACCCTTCCTGATGCCGCACGCGACTATATCGCCGAGGTGCGTCAGGTGCAGCCGCATGGGCCCTATCTGCTGGGCGGCTTCTCGGGTGGTGGCCTGACCGCATGGGAGATGGCACGCCAGCTTGAAGCCGAGGGCGAGGAGGTCTCCCTTCTGGTCCTGCTGGATACGCCATTGCCGATGCGCCCGCCGCTGACGCGGATCGACCGCATCCTGATCCGTCTGGCCGAGTTGAGAGAGCGGGGGCCGCGCTACATCGTTGACTGGGCGAAGGCGCGCTATGCCTGGGAGATGCAGAAGCGTCGCCCGAAGCTGGCAACCGAGACCACGCACCAGTTCCACAATGCCGAAATCGAGGCCGCCTTCCGCGAGGCGATTTCGATCTATGCCCTGCCGCTGCGCAAGGGGGCGACGGCGCTGTTCCGTCCACCGCTCGATCCGCGCTGGAAGGTCACCAATGGGCATTGGGTCAGCAGCGCGCGCGAGTACGTCTTCCCCGATAACGATCTGACGCGCTTTGCCCCCGAACTGACGGTGCATGAGGTGCCGGGCGATCACGACAGCATGGTGCTGGAGCCGAACGTCCGTGTCATGGCCGCGCGTCTGCGCGAGGTGATTGCCGAGGCCGAAGGTTCTGCCCCGGCCCTGAGAGAGGCGGCCGAGTGATGCCAGCAATCCTGACAGTCATCCTGAACTGGCGCACGCCCGACATGACGCTGCAATCCTGCGAAGCGGCCCTGCGTGAAATGCAGGGCATGCCGGGCGCGATCACCATCGTCGACAACGACTCGGGCGATGGATCGTTCGAGAAGATGAGCGCCGAGGTCGTTCGGCGGGGCTGGGACAACCCGGCCCCCGGTGGCATTCCCGTGCAGGTCCTGCAAAGCGGGCATAACGGCGGCTTTGGCGCCGGCAACAACTTTGGCATTCGCGCCGGCCTGCCGGGCGGTGGGCGGCCCGACTATGTCTATATCCTGAACTCGGACGCTTTCCCTGATCCTGGGTCGATCCGTGCCCTTCTGGATCATCTTGAGGCCAACCCGAGAACCGGCTTCGCTGGCAGCTATATCCATGGCCCCGAAGGTGAGCCGCACCAGACAGCGTTCCGCTTTCCGTCAATCCTTGGCGAGTTTGAGGGCGCTGCGCGGCTTGGGCCTGTGTCACGGATGCTCAAGCGCCACATCGTTGCCCTGCCGATTCCAGAATCGACCACGCGGGTCGACTGGCTGGCTGGGGCCAGCGTTCTGATGCGGCAGGATGCGCTGGACGAGATCGGGCTCTTTGACGAGACCTTCTTTCTTTACTTCGAGGAAACCGACCTCTTGTTGCGCGCTGCGCGGGCGGGCTGGACCACGGATTACATCCGCCATTCAGAAGTGACCCATATCGGGTCCGCCTCTACGGGCATGAAGACCTGGAAACGGATACCCGGCTTCTGGCTGGATAGCCGCCGCTACTATTTCACCAAGAACCACGGGCGCGCGTATGCCGCCCTTGCCACGTTTGCCTGTGTCAGCGGTGGCGCGCTGTGCCGGTTGCGGTTGATGCTGCAAGGCAAGACCTTGGGCGATCCGCCGCATTTCCTGCGTGACCTGATCATGCATCATTTCCGCAAGGCGCCCGCGTTTGTTGCGCGCGCTGATTCGTCCAAGGGCCGGACCAGTCCGGCCGAGTAAATGTTGATCACACCCTTTTGGGGTGGAAGGAGTGAGAGATGAATCCATTTTCCTGTTTCCTTATTGGCAATGAAAGCCTGACGCAGCAGTGCGGCGAAATGCTTCTGGCGCGCGGGCACCGTATTTCCGCCCTTGTGACGCGCCATCCAGAGGTTGCGTCCTGGGGCACGAAACGTGGGCTTGCCGTCATCGAACAGAAAAAGGGCTGGGAGGCAGAGCTTCCGGCGCAGGCGGACTGGCTTCTGTCGGTCGCCAACCTCTCGCTGATCCCGGATGCCGCACTGGGAAAGTCGCGCAGCGGGGGCGTGAACTTCCATGATGGCCCGCTGCCCCGCCACGCTGGTCTGAACGCACCGGTCTGGGCAATTCTGCAGGGCGAGGCCGAGCATGGCATCAGCTGGCACCTGATCGAGGGTGGCGTTGATGAGGGCGACATTCTGGTTGATCGCCGCTTTGCGATCTTGCCGACCGACACGGCGCTCACGCTCAACACCCGCTGCTTCGAGGCGGCGATGGACAGCTTCTCCGAGGTGATGGCCGCGCTCGAGGCCGAGACGCTTGCCCGCCGCCCGCAGGATTTCAGCCAGCGCAGCCTGCATTTGCGTGCAGATCGGCCGTCCGCGGCGGGCCGTATAGACTTTACCCGCAGCGCAGGCGATGTGTCCGCGCTTGTGCGGGCGCTGGATCATGGCACCTACTGGAACCCGCTGACCACGGCGAAACTGTGGGATGGCAAGCGCTATGTCGTCGTCGGTGAAGCCGAGGTGGTGGCGGGCAGCGGTGTGCCGGGGCAGGTGCTTTCGGCGGACGAGCATGGCGTTACCGTCGCATGCGGCGTGGGTGCCGTGCGCTTGTCGCGGCTGACCTGCCAGAAGGGCTTTCCGGTTTCGGGCAGCGCATTGCCGGTCACGCTCGCCTCGGCCAGCCCCGCCGAGGCGGCGGCCCTGACCGAGGCTCTGTCGCGCGTCGTCGAGGCTGAACCGCGGCACCGCAAGGCACTTCTGTCGCTCGACCCTGCCGGGGTAAGTGCGGCCAAGGTTGCTGGTGCGCCCGCGCTTTGGCAATCGGTGCCGGTTGCGCTGCCTTCGCTTGCGCTGGCGGCCTTGGCGGCGGTGCGGCTGTCAGGCAAGCCTGTGGCCGATCTGGCCTATGGTGCGGCCCATGCGACCGAAGGGGTCCTCTCGGATTGGGTGCCGGTGCGCGTGATTGCTGAAGGGGCCTTGCCCGAGGCGCTGGCCCGCACGGATGCTGCGCTTGCCGAGGCCGACAAGGTTCCGGCGTTTGCGATCGATCTGCTGGCGCGCGACCGGCGCCTTTTCGGGCTTGAGGCGCCGGGCTTTGGCGTCGGCCTGCACGCCGTGCCGGGAACTGTGGTCACGCTCTCACCAACTGCGCTCTTCTATGATGCAAGTCGGCTGAGCGCGGCTGAGGCCGAGGCGCTTGCCGCCCGTGTCGATGCCTTTGCCGCTGCCGCGACGGGTGATGCGCGGGTTGAAAACCTGGCCATCCTGACTGCGGCTGAACTTGAGGCCGCGATCCATGCGCCGAACCGCACCCAGAAGCCCTATGATTCAGCCCAGTGTGTTCATCAGGCGTTTGAGGCGCAGGTCGCCCGCACGCCCGACGCCGTGGCGGTGGTCTTCGAGGGCGAGGCGCTGAGCTATGCCCAGCTCAATGCCCGCGCCAATCGTGCGGCGCATGTTCTGGCGGGCATGGGCGTCAAGCCGGGCACGCTTGTCGGCCTTCACACCCGTCGGTCGCTCGACCTTCTTGTGGGGGCGCTTGCGATCCAGAAGGCGGGCGGGGCCTATGTGCCTATGGACCCGGCCTATCCGGCCGACCGCACCGCGCTTTTCATCGAGGACAGCGCCTGCCCGGTGGTCGTGACGCAATCGGCACTGGTCGGGGCCCTGCCTGCACATTCTGCGCAGGTGCTCTGCCTCGATACCGATGGCCGTCTTGCCGCCGCGCCCGATAGCAATCTGCAAAGCGGGGTCAGCTCGGCCGATCTGGCCTATATGATCTATACCTCGGGCTCCACTGGTCGGCCCAAGGGCGTGATGGTTGAACATCGCAATGTCGCGAACTTCTTTGCCGGGATGGATGACAGGATCGACCACGCCGCGGGGTCGGTCTGGCTTGCGGTGACGTCGCTGTCCTTCGACATCTCTGTGCTGGAGCTTTTCTGGACGCTGGCCCGTGGCTTCAAGCTGGTGCTGACCAGTGATGAGAACCGGGCGCTGGTGTCGAATGGTCGGATCGGCTCGGCCAAGGGGATGGAGTTCTCGCTTTACTACTGGGGCAATGATGACGGCGCTGGCCCCAAGAAGTATGAGCTTTTGCTGAACGGCGCGCGGTTTGCAGACGAGCACGGCTTCTGCGCGGTCTGGACGCCCGAGCGGCACTTCCACGCCTTTGGTGGACCCTACCCGAACCCGAGTGTGACCGGCGCGGCCGTCGCAGCCGTGACGAAGAAGATCGGCGTGCGCGCGGGATCGGTGGTCCTGCCGCTGCACCACCCCGCCCGTGTGGCCGAGGATTGGGCGGTGATCGACAATCTGACCAACGGGCGCGCAGGGCTTGCCATCGCCTCGGGCTGGCAACCTGACGATTTTGTGCTGCGCCCCGAAAACACCCCGCCGAACAACAAGACTGCGATGATGCAGGGGATCGATCAGCTGCGTCGCATGTGGCGCGGCGAGACGGTGGACTTCCCGACAAAGACCGGCACATTCGGTGTCGTGACGCAGCCCCGCCCGGTGTCGAAAGAGATTGAGCTTTGGGTCACGACCGCGGGCAACCCCGCCACCTGGCGCGAGGCGGGCGAGATCGGCGCCAACGTGCTGACCCACCTTCTGGGCCAGAGCATCGAGGAAGTGGCCGGCAAGATCAGCATCTATCACGATGCCCTGCGCAAGGCTGGCCATGATCCGGCCAACCACAAGGTCACGCTGATGCTGCATACCTACGTCTGTCGCGACCGCGAGCAGGCGCGGCGTGTGGCGGAAAAGCCGATGAAGGACTACCTCTCTGCCGCCGTGGGGCTGGTCAAGCAATATGCCTGGGCTTTCCCTGCCTTCAAGAAGCCGCAGGGCATCGACAATCCGATGGACATCGACCTGCGCAGCCTGTCGGCCGAAGAGAACGAGGCGATCCTCGATTTCGCCTTCCAGCGCTACTTCGAAGATTCGGGGCTGTTCGGCACGGTTGAAGATGCGCTGGACCGGGTGGAAAGCCTGAAGCGGATCGGTGTGACCGAAGTGGCCTGCCTGATCGACTACGGCATCGCGCCCGAGGTCGTGATGGAGGGGCTTTATCCGCTGGCCGAAGTTCTGCGCCGCGCCAATGCGGGCGGTCAGCCGGCCGAGGATGACTATTCGATCGCGGCCCAGGTGATCCGCCACGGCGTGACGCATCTGCAATGCACCCCCTCGATGGCGCGGATGATCCTGATGAACGACGAGGCGCAAATGGCGCTCTCGGGCGTCAAGACCCTGATGCTGGGTGGCGAGGCCCTGCCGGGGGCCTTTGTCCGCGATCTGCGCAAGGTCACGGGGGCGCGCGTGCTGAACATGTATGGCCCCACCGAGACCACGATCTGGTCTACGGTGGAAGAGGTCGGCGACGGTGAGGGTGTGGTGAATATCGGCACGGCCATCGCCAATACCCAGGTCTATGTGCTGGACGACCGCCAGCAACCGGTGCCGCCCGGCGTGCCCGGCGAGCTGTGGATTGGCGGTGACGGCGTGACGCGCGGCTACTGGCAGCGGCCTGACCTGACGGCCGAGCGCTTCTTGCCCGATCCCTTCGTGCGGGACGGCGCTTGTCCATGGGGTGCCCGCATGTACCGCACGGGCGATCTGGTCAAGCTGCGCGCCGACGGAAAGCTCGACTATCTGGGTCGCGCGGATTTCCAGGTGAAGCTGCGTGGCTACCGGATCGAACTGGGCGAGATCGAAAGCCGTATCGAGGAACAGCCCGGTGTCCGTCAGGCGGTTGTCCTTGCCCGCGAGGATCAGCCCGGCGACCTGCGGCTGGTGGCCTATTTCACTGGCACCGCAACCGAGGCCGCGCTGAAACCTGCCTTGGCCAGCGTCCTGCCCGAACATATGGTGCCCGCGCATTTTGTCCGGCTCGAGGTGTTCCCGCTGACGCCCAACCGCAAGGTTGACCGCAAGGCTCTGCCCGCGCCGCAGGTTCAGGTGCAGGCAGACGTGGAACATGTCGCCCCCGAGACCGATCTTCAGTCGCAGATCGCGGCGGTCTGGAGCCGGGTTCTGGGTGTGCCCAAGGTGGGCGCAAAGGACAACTTCTTTGCGCTTGGTGGGCATTCGCTGCTGGCCGTGCAGGCCCACCGCGAACTGCGGGACGGGCTGGGGCTGAAGAAACTGTCGATAACCGATATCTTCCGCTTCCCGGTCCTCTCGGCGCTGGCCGCGCATCTGGACGATGGGCCGAAGGCTGGGGCCGCAGCGCCGGCACCGGGCCCGATGGCATCGGCGACAAATGGTCGGGCCGACGCCCGCGCCGATGCCATGGCGCGCAGGCGCGCCATGCGGACGGGGCAGGATGCCTGACTTGAACCATCTGACGTCAGTGGCCCGCGGGATCATTCCTGCGGGCTACGGTCTTGGAACTGCCGATCCGCGCAAGACTTACCCGTCGTTTCCCGGTGAAACAGCCCAAGGGATACCGCGCCGGATTGCCGAATTTCGGGCAGGGCGCGCGGCGGCCCGTGCCGCACTGGTCGAACTTGGCTTGCCTCCGCGCGCAATTCCTGTCGGCGCAGACCGGGCGCCGATCTGGCCGCTTGGTCTTCAGGGATCAATCACGCATACCGAAACCCTGTGCCTTGCCGCCATCGGGCGCGGCATGGGCATCGGTCTTGATCTGGAGCTTGCAACGCCGCTGGACGACGACCTGCGTCCCAGCATTCTGCGCCCCGAGGAAGCGCACTTTTCAGCCATCGAGGCGAAACTCGTGTTCTGCGCCAAAGAGGCAGCTTACAAGGCCCAATATGCCCGTTCGCGCCAGCTCTTTGACTTTCATGCCCTTGCGGTGACGCTGGATCAGGGGCAGTTTGTCGCGCGCTTCATCGACGAAGTGCTGCCATTCTCTGCTGGAGCCGAGCTTCGTGGACGCTGGGCCGATGTCGATGGGCATTTCCTTGCGGTTGCTGTGCTGTGACCTTTTCGGCGTCAAACATACATTGTATGCTATGGTATGCGACAAACCCTGACCGAGATCTATGAGGCCCGCGTGGCTGAGGGCCGATTGCGCCCCGACCCTGCCCAGCACGCGGTTCTGCCGCGACTGGAAGAGATCCGCGTCTGGCTTGAGGCGAATGCCAATCGCCGGATCGGACTGTTTGCCGGGCTGTTCGCGCGCCCGGTGGTGCCGCCAAAGGGTCTTTATCTTTGGGGTGGGGTCGGTCGCGGCAAGTCCATGGTGATGGACCTCTTCGTTGACCATCTGGCCATTTCGGCCAAGCGCCGGGTGCATTTCCATGCCTTCATGCAGGAAATCCATCGCGGCATGCATGCCGCGCGGCAGACCGGGGTCGATGACGCGCTGAAGCCCGTCGCAGATGCAGTTGCCAAGGAAATCCGGCTGCTCGCCTTTGACGAAATGCAGATCACCGACATCACCGATGCGATGATCGTGGGCCGGCTGTTCCAGCTTCTGGTCGATCAGGGGGTGGTCATCGTCACCACCTCAAACCGCCCGCCCGAGGATCTGTACAAGAACGGGCTGAATCGGGCACTGTTCCTGCCCTTCATCGACTATCTGCGCGACCGGTTCGACGTTCAGGAACTGGAAAGCCCGAACGACTATCGCCAGCATCGCCTGCAGGGTGCGCAGGTCTATTTCCACCCCGCCGGCCAAAGCGGTGCGGCGATCGATGCGATCTGGAAGGATCTTTCCGGGGGCACGCCGGGCGAGACACTGATCCTGCAGGTGAATGGCCGCGAGGTCGAGGTGCCGCACTTTGCCAACGGCGTGGCGCGGGCGAGTTTCTGGGATCTGTGCGCCCGTCCGCTGGGACCAGCCGATTATCTTGCGCTGGCGCAAGCGGTACGGGTGCTGATCCTAGAGGGCATTCCGCAGCTTTCGTCCTCGAACTACAACGAGGCCAAGCGATTCGTGACGCTGATCGACGCGCTTTACGAGGGGAAGGTCAGGCTGATCTGTTCAGCCGCTGATGTGCCAGAGCGGCTTTACACCGAAGGCGAAGGGGCGTTCGAGTTTGAACGCACCGCAAGCCGTCTGCGCGAGATGCAGGATGCCAGCTGGGGACGGGCGGAGAGCTGACTGCCCCGCGCCCGTTCTGGCGGGTCAGATTGGCTGAAACGCATCCGTCGGCATGTCATACTGCTCGAGGCTGCCTTCGCCGATGTCATTCCACAGGCCGTGCAAGGTCAGAAGCTCGGACTCAACCGCCTCGCGCACGAAGGGGAAAGTCATCAGGTTCTCAAGGCTGACCAGCACCGCCTGCTTTTCAAGCGCGGGTCCGCGTTCCCCATCGGGAAGGTGCGAGATACGTTCGTAGCCTGGGCGGAGAATGTCCATCCAGCGGCCCACAAAGCTCGATTTTTCAAGAAGTTGCGGGGCCTTGCCCGAGCACATGTCATCGCAGCCCTTGACGCCACCGCAGTTGGAATGGCCGATCACGATGATATGGGCCACCTTCAGCGCGGTGACCGCATATTCCACCGTGGCCGAGGTGCCGTGATTGCCCCCGTCGGGACTATAGGGCGGCACGAGGCCCGCGATGTTGCGGTGAATGAAGAACTCGCCTTCATCCGCGCCGAAGATCGAGGTCACATGCTGACGCGAGTCGCAGCACGAGATGATCATGGCGCGTGGGTGCTGCCCATGGTTGGCCAGTCGGCGATACCAGGCTTTGTTGTCCTGATAGGTCGTCGCCTTCCAGCCATTGTAGCGGCCGACCAGGTAACCGGGCAGGGGCTTGGCTTGGTCCATCACATCCTCCGTCAGGTTTTCTTTCATCTATGCTGCAATTGCAGAAAATTCGAGAGGTTTCTGTTCCAGCGCTCAACGATTTGTTCAGTGCCCCGAGGCCAGCATCGCGATGGGTGAATGAAACTGGGTGTGGATATGACCACGAATGTGACGGTCCTTCGACCGAAGGATGTGCTGCATCTCGATTCCGCCCCGATCGAGGCGATGTATCGCGCGATGGGGCCAGATCAGGCGGAACATGTGATCACGCGCGCGCTGGAAGAGTTGGCGCTTGCGATGTCGGGCATGGCGGCGCAGGTGCACGGAAAGAATCTGCAGGATCTCTCGCGCCGCCTGCGCCGGTTGCAGCGCATGGCCGAGCAGTTGGGGATGGTATCGCTTTGCCGTGTGGCGGGCGATCTGCGGAATTGCCTCGATCTTGGGGACGCGACCGCATTTGCCGCCGTCTGGGCACGGCTCATGCGCATTGCGGAACGCTCTCTGCTGCCCGGTGGTCCACTCCCCGGTCTTGTGGGCTGAGGGGGTTGCGGGCGCGTGGCGTTGGGCTAGGCTTGCCGCCGAATGATGGAGTGCCCCATGACCGCCGTCCCGAATATGCCCGCCTTTGCCGACCCTGACAGCGCCGCTCGCCCGTTGCACGTTGTGGCACAGGACAGCCTTCAAGCCTGGCTCGATGCGCAACCGCCACAATGGGCGGCCTGGTTGCGCGATGGTGCCTTTGGCGCAGGCCTTGGTGAACTGGCCCTTCTGCCGGGCATGGACGGTGGTGCGGTTGTCGGTGCCGTTGTGGGGCTGGGCGACGCGCGTGCCCGCGCGCGGCAGCGTTTTGGCCTGGCCAAGTCTGTTTCGGCGCTTCCTGCGGGAAACTGGGAGTTCGTGGGCCTGCCCGCCCCGCTTGCGACCGAGGCCGCGCTTGGCTGGCTTCTCGCGCAGTACCGGTTTGATCGCTACAAACCCGCCAATCGGGTATGGCCTGCACTGAAATGCCCCGATGGCGTGGATGAGGCGCAGGTTATTGCGATGGCGCGCGGCGAGTTTCTGACCCGTGACCTGATCAACACACCTGCGCAAGACCTTGGCCCGGCTGAACTGGAGGCCGCCTTCGTCGCGCTGGCCGAACGCCAT
This sequence comes from Gemmobacter aquaticus, assembly GCF_007859075.1. Taxonomy (GTDB): domain Bacteria; phylum Pseudomonadota; class Alphaproteobacteria; order Rhodobacterales; family Rhodobacteraceae; genus Gemmobacter; species Gemmobacter aquaticus. The sequence continues at coordinate 15,553 of NZ_VOAK01000022.1, read as the reverse complement.
GGTGCTGCAGTTCAGGTGGTATCGGGGGCTGCGCTAGAGACGGACTTCCCGATGGTGCATGCCGTCGGCAAGGGCTCGGACCGGGCGCCGCGGATCATGAGCCTGCGGTGGGGGCAGTCGGGACCAAGCCTGACGCTGGTGGGCAAGGGCGTCTGCTTTGATACGGGCGGTCTGAACCTCAAGCCTTCCAGCGGCATGCAACTGATGAAGAAGGACATGGGTGGCGCTGCAACTGTCATGGGCCTTGCGCAGATGATCATGGAGTTGAACCTGCCCCTGCGTCTGCGGGTGATCGTGCCTGCCGTGGAAAACTCGGTTTCCGGTCGGGCGATGCGGCCCAAGGATATCCTGAAGTCACGCAAAGGTCTGACGGTCGAGGTGAACGACACCGACGCAGAAGGGCGGCTGGTTCTGGCCGATGCTCTGGCCTGGGCCTGCGAGGAATCACCCGAGGTGCTGATCTCGATGGCCACACTGACAGGCGCGGCGCGTGTTGCGGTTGGGCCAGACCTTGCCCCCTATTACACGGATGATGCTGCGATGGCCGGGGCGCTGGAGGACGGCGCGCGTGCGGGTGCCGACCCGGTCTGGCGCCTGCCGTTTCATGACGCCTATGAGAGCGTGATCGAGCCGGGCATCGCCGATCTGGACAATGCGCCGGGTTATGGATTTGCCGGTTCGATCACGGCGGCCCTGTTCCTGCGACGGTTCGCCGACCATCCACGCTACATGCACTTCGACATCTACGGCCATACGCCGTCGGATGCGCCGGCGCGGCCCAAGGGCGGGGTGGGGCAGGGTGCGCGGGCGCTTCTGCTTGCGCTGCCGCAGATGCTGGGGCTCTGATGGATCGCAGACTGACCCCTGCCAATGCCCGTGTCGCACTGGATACGCTGCGCGGGATCATCGATGCCCCGCGCTTTACTGGCGGAGAGCCCGCACAGGTCGCGCGTCCTCTGGTCGATCTGCTACGCGCACCGGCAGGACCCCGTGAGCGGCAGCTTTTGCTTGGGGATGGGGTGACAGTCATCGAGCGTGAGGCCGGCTGGGCCTTTGTTCAGGCGGCGAAGGATGGATATTGCGGTTATCTGCCCGAGGATAGCCTTTCGGAGGCGCAACCCGTAACGCATCACATCGTCACTCCGGGCACCCATGCCTATTCCGGCCCAAAGGTGCAGGCGCCCGAAATCATGCCGCTTTACCTGGGCGCGCGTATCGAGGTGCATTCGGTCAGTGGTGCCTGGGCCGAGACAGCGCAGGGGCATGTTCCGACAGCGCATCTTCTGCCGCTTGACCAGAGGCTCGAAGATCCTGCCGGCGTCGCAATGGGATTTCTGCACACACCCTATCTGTGGGGCGGGAACAGTCGGGCAGGGATTGACTGTTCGGGGCTGGTTCAGGGGGCATTCCGAGCCTGCGGAATCGACATGCCAGCCGACAGCGACCTGCAATCCGCTTGCGGAGTGGCCGTGCCAGAAAATGAGGCGCTGCGTCGCAATGACCTTCTGTTCTGGAAGGGTCATGTCGCCATCGCGCTTGGGCCGGGTCGCATGGTTCACGCGACCGCCGCATTCATGGCGGTTGTCGAAGAGGACATCCTGCCCGCCATCACCCGCATCGAGGCCTCGGGCGGTGGCCCGGTGACCCATCGCCGTCGGATCATGGCGGCGGTGTGACGGTGTTCAGTCGATCGGGCGGATCAGCTTGCGGTCAAAATGGCGCAGCACCGCCGACAGTTCATGCCCGCGTCGCAGCACCTGCCCGGCCTCGCCCACCACGGCATACATGCCCTGACGGCTGCGCAGGCGGGGGCGCTTTTCGATGCGGTAGATCGGCACCTCGGCCGTCCTGCGGAAAACGCAGAACTCGGCCACGTCGCGCAGGGCGTTGATCGCATAGTCGCGCCATTCGCCCGCCGCCACCATCCGGCCATAGACCGAAAGGATCGCGCCCAGTTCTGTCCGGTCAAATCGCACAAGTTCCGGCTCGCGCGCGGCGAAGGGGATGGGCGAGGGTGGAACCGGTGGCATTATGCTCATGTTACAATGCTGACACCAAGTGCTGCCCAAATCAACTAGGCTACCGTGCCATGAAACAGCCGGAAATTGACCTATCAATTACCGAAACGGCATCGCATTTCCGCCACTGGCTGCCCCTATACCTTATCTTGTAACGAGTGACGCCCGGTGTTGCGCAGCACGTGCCCCCACCAGCATGCACCATCGGACAGGTTGTGACAGGGGCCCTCGCCAATGGTGGGGGCCTCTGTCGTCAGAACAGCCCGGATGCCAGCCTGATCGACCCCGTCTCGATCCCGCGCCAGTTGCGCTGGTGGGTGTTGACATAGCGCGAGAGTACCGGATGGGCGGGGTCAAGCGCGCCGACGCGCACCAGAAGTGCCGCAATCACCGCCTCGGAAGCGCGCGAGTTGCCGTCCTCGATCTTGACCGCGATCCCGAGTCGCTTTTCCGGCACGATCGCGACGAAAACGGCCTCGGCGCCGGTCTTGATCGCGACCCGCCCCCCCATCGCCCGCATCAGAAGCGTGCAGGCCCGCCCCTCGCCAGCCACATATTCAGGGAAGTGCGCCATGGCGCGTGTCAGACGATGCGCCGCGCGATGGCGGGCCGTGCCGGACTCGGGCGCTGCGGCAAAGAAGGCCATGGCGCGGGCAAGACCGCTGACCGTGGTCGCGAAGTTCGGGGCCGAGCAGCCGTCGATCCCGTAGCCGGGCGAGGATTCCTCGGTGACTTCTTCAAACGCGGTGCGGATCGCGCGCTGCAGGGGGTGGTCGGGGTCGACATACTCTGGCCCCGCCTTCATGTGGCGTGTCCAGGTCAGCATGCCGGCATGCTTGCCAGAGCAATTGTTGTGATACTGGCACGGACGCTCATCAGCCCGGATCAGCCGGTCGCGCTCGTCCCGGTCATAGGGCTCATGCGCGCCGCAGCGCAGATCGGATTCGGCGATGTTCAGCCCCGAAAGCCAGTTGCGCACCGCGCCGACATGCAGCGCGGCGCCCTGATGGCTTGCACAGGACAGCGCGAGCAATTCCGGCGGAAGGCCCACGGCATCGGCCGCGCCGCTTTCAACCAGGGGTAGGGCCTGAAGCATCTTGCAGGATGATCTGGGATAGATCACACGGCCCGGATCGCCCCATGCCTCGATGATTTCACCCGCATCATTGCAGATCACCGCATGGCCGCGATGCATGCTTTCCAGCAGACCACCACGCCAAAGTTCGACCATGGGCACTGCCTGCGTCATGTCTTGCGTCCTCACAGATGCGCGATTCTCTGCCCAGTGGCCTTTCGCGCCTTGCCATTTTGCTGATATGCAGGGATATCGGGTTCAGATTGCTCCTGCTACCGAAAAGCCGGTCGAACCGGCATCATGGCAGGGCGGAAAGAGGCACTTTCGGCTGGAGGCTGAGGTATGACTTCCCTTTTTGCACGCACCCTTGGCGCGGCGGCACTCATCGCCATCGCCGCGACCGGCGCGATGGCACAGGAAACCACCAACCAGGTTGCGGTCATGACGGACTGGTCGGTGTTCACCGATCCGCCGACCGGCGCGCCCAAGGAATGCTGGGGTGTGACGACGCCCAAGACATCGGAAGCCACGCGCGACGGCAAGCCCGTCAAGGCCACGCGGAGTGAGATCCAGCTGTGGATCACATTCCGGGCTGGCGAGGGCGGCAAGGGTGAGGTCAGCTATACCGGCGGCTATCCCTTCGCCAAGGATTCGACCGTTAAGGTGGATGTTGATGGCACGATCTATGAACTGTTCACCGATGGTGAATACGCCTGGACTGCCGGTGCTGACCAGGATGCCGCGCTGATCGCGGCACTGAAGCGTGGCACGACTGCGGTGATCAGCGGGGCCTCGGGCCGTGGCACCCAGACCAAGGACACCATCTCGCTGCGCGGGTTCACCGCCGCGATGGAAGAGGCCGCAAAGCGCTGCAAGTAAGCGCCCACTGACACAGATTTGGGGATGCCGCGCTGGCCATTTGGCAAGCGCGGCATTTTCATGTATGAACGGCGTTTACTCCGCCGACTCCTTCTTTTCTCCTGACTTGTCCGGACCCGCAGCCATGAACGCCCCGACCCTGACCTCGCAGGCCGCCGATCCTGTTTCGGCCCCCATCACGCAGGATGTGCTGACCATCCCGCGCAAGCTGCCCGAGGGTGGCAAGCAGAACCTCGTGGGTCTGACGCGCGATCAGTTGCGCGACGCGCTGATTGCGGCAGGAACGCCAGAGCGGCAGGCGAAGATGCGGGTCGGTCAGGTCTGGCAGTGGATCTACCACTGGGGCGTACGCGACTTTGCGGCGATGACCAATCTGGCCAAGGACTATCGCGCGCTGCTGGCCGAGCATTTCGAGGTGACGGTCCCCGAGATCGTGACGCGCCAGATCTCGGCCGATGGCACGCGCAAGTATCTTCTGCGCATCGCAGGCGGGCATGAGGTCGAGGTGGTCTATATCCCCGAGGAAACGCGGGGCACGCTTTGCATCTCCAGCCAGGTGGGCTGCACGCTGACCTGTTCCTTCTGCCATACCGGCACGCAAAAGCTGGTCCGCAACCTGACTGCCGCCGAGATCGTGGGTCAGGTGATGGTCGCACGCGATGATCTGGGCGAATGGCCGGTGCCGGGCGCACCAAAGGACGAGACCCGTCTGGTCAGCAATGTGGTGCTGATGGGTATGGGCGAGCCGCTTTATAACTTTGAAAATGTCCGCGATGCGATGAAGGTGGTCATGGATGGCGAGGGCATCAGCCTCTCGCGCCGCCGCATCACGCTTTCGACCAGCGGCATCGTGCCCGAGATTGCCCGCACCGCCGAAGAAATCGGCTGCCTGCTGGCCGTAAGCTTCCATGCCACGACCGACGAGGTGCGTGACCGCCTTGTACCGGTGAACAAGAAGTGGAACATCCAGACCCTGCTCGGCGCGCTGCGGGATTATCCGCGGCTGTCGAACAGCGAGCGTATCACCTTTGAATATGTGATGCTCAAGGGTGTGAATGACAGCGATGCCGATGCCCGGCGGCTGGTCAAGCTGATCGCCGGGATTCCGGCCAAGATCAACCTCATCCCCTTCAACGAATGGCCGGGCGCCCCGTATGAGCGGTCAGACTGGGAGCGGATCGAGGCCTTTGCCGATATCGTGTACAAGGCGGGCTATGCCTCGCCGATCCGCACGCCGCGGGGCGAGGACATTATGGCCGCCTGCGGGCAGCTGAAATCGGCAACCGAACGCCAGCGCAAGAGCCGGGCGGAGATTGCATCCGAGGCGGGGCTCTGACGCCCCACCCCGGATCCTAGATCTCCACCTCGCGCACGGGGGGCTGTGGTAGCGGGAAGCGGCGGTCGATCAGTCGGAACAAGAGCGGGTTCACCAGAATCGACACCATTGCGCCCGCAACAACCAGATCACTTGCTGCCGGTGGGACGATCGACAGGCTCTCGCCCATTACGATCAGGATGAAGGAAAACTCACCGATCTGTGCAAGACTGGCGGCAATCGTCAGCGCGCGGTCATTGGAATGGCCAAAGGCGCGCATCAGGCCCCAGGCGGCCACCGACTTCACGACGAGGATCACCAGAACGGTTGCCAGCACGGCCAATGGCGCCTCGATCAGGATTTCGGGGTTGAAGAGCATCCCGACCGACACGAAGAACAGCACGGCGAAGGCATCGCGCAGGGGGATCACATCCTTCATCGCCTGTGCCGAGAGCGTTGAGCCCGACATCACCATTCCCGCGAAGAAGGCTCCAAGCGCGAAGGACACGCCGAAGATCACCGACGATCCATAGGCAACGCCAAGGGCGATCGCGAGAACCGACAGGCGGAACAATTCCCGCGAGCCCATCCGGGCAACATAGTCCAGAAGCCAGGGTATGGCCCGCCGTCCGACCACCAGCATGATCGTAAAGAAGGCCGCGACCTTGACGCCTGTGACCAGCAGGGTAGCGGCGACAGGGCCCATGCCGATGCGGGCCACCTGTTCCGCGCTCGCCTCGATCGGAACCTCCTCGCCGCCCAGAATTCCGGCGAGCGGCGGGATCATCACCAGCGCCAGCACCATGGCCAGATCCTCGACCACCAGCCAGCCCACGGCGATGCGCCCACGCTCTGTCTGCACAAGGTCGCGTTCCTGCAGCGCGCGCAGCAGCACAACCGTCGATGCGACCGAGAGTGCGAGTCCGAAGATCAGCCCCGCACCGAGCCCCCATCCCATCAGCCAGCCGGTCGCCGTGCCCGCCGCCGTGGCCACCGCGATCTGCGCGAGCGCGCCGGGAATCGCGATGGATTTCACCGACATCAGCTCTTTCATCGAAAAGTGCAGACCAACCCCGAACATCAGCAGGATGACACCCAGCTCCGCCAGCTCACCCGCCAGCGCCTGATCTGCGACATATCCGGGCGTGAACGGCCCGATCACCATGCCTGCGAGCAGATAGCCGGCAATCAGCGGAAGGCGCAGGCGCTGCGCGACAAGGCCGAAAATGAAGGCCAGTCCAAGGCCTGCGACGATAGTGGTGATCAAGGGCGTCGCGTGGTGCAAAAATTCCTCCGTTCAGGAAAAAGGGATAGCCCAGTAAAGGCCGGGAGAGGGCCGGAAACATCGGTCGGGGCGGGAATGATGACGCCGAACGGCGCTGATCCAAAGGTAGACATCATTTGCCGAGGTGCAACCGCGACCCGGATCACAATTCCGGCCCGGTTCTTTCAGTATGTTACGAAATTGCCGGGCTTGCTTGTGGAAAACCGACTGCTAGCCTGCGTCACATGACAAAACAGGCTACCCTGACAAATGATGCCGCGCGACGGCTGTTTCTGGACCGGCACGCCTTGGCCGAGGCCCCAGCCGGACCCGCGAGTGGTGCCGCGCTTGCCGATCTGATCCGCCGCATCGGTTTTGTGCAGATCGACAGCATCAACACGGTGGCGCGGGCCCATCAGATGATCCTGTGGTCGCGTCGGCAAAGCTATCAGCCTGCCGCCCTGGAGCGTCTGCTGGAGCGTGACCGGCTGATGTGGGAACACTGGACGCACGATGCCTCGATCCTGCCGGTCGAGATGTTCGCGCACTGGACCCACCGCTTTGCCCGCAATCGTGCCCGGTTGGTCGAGCGGTGGACGGGTTGGCAGCGCGACGGATTTCACGAGAAATTCGACGAAGTGCTGCAGCGCGTGGCCGACCATGGTCCCGTCACGGCGGCAGAGGTCGGCGAGGGTGAGGCGCGCGGTTCAGGCGGCTGGTGGGACTGGCACCCGTCTAAGGCGGCGCTCGAATACCTGTGGCATGTCGGAGAGCTGTCGATCACCCGCCGCGAAGGGTTCCGCAAGGTCTATGACCTCACGGAGCGGGTCATTCCCGCCGACCATCGTGCCGCGCGCCCGGAACGCGCAGAGAGCGTTGATGTGCTGTGTGCCGCCGCCCTGGATCGGCTGGGCTTTGCCACCAGCGGCGAGATTGCGGCCTACTGGGCCGAGGTTTCGCCGACCGAGGCGAAAGACTGGGTAGCCGCGCAGCTGAAATCCGGCGCGCTGATCGAGGTGAAGGTCGAAGGCGCCGATGGCGCGTCACGCCTTCACGTGATGCGCCCCGAGGTCTTTGAGACGGACCCGACCGAGGTGACAGGCCGTCTGCGCATCCTCTCTCCTTTTGACCCCGCGCTGCGTGACCGCAAGCGCGCCGAACGTCTGTTCGGTTTCCACTACCGGATAGAGGTCTTTGTGCCCGAGCCGCAGCGCAAGTTTGGCTACTACGTGTTTCCGGTGATGGAGGGCGCGCGCCTGGTCGGCCGGATCGACGCCAAGGCCTTTCGCGACGAGGATTGCCTGCGCGTCCGTGCCTTCTGGCCCGAGACCGGTGTCAGGATGGGCGCCGGGCGGATCGCAAGGCTCGAAAACGAGCTTGCCCGCCTTGCGCGGTTCGCAGGTGTCAGCCGGCTCGATTTCACGGCAGGCTGGCTGCGCGAGACAGTGCTCTGATCAGGGGCAGGGCGTCGCGAAAGCATCAATCGCAGCGACGGCCTCTTCTGCGGTTTCGACGAACTGAAAGAGCTTCAGGTCCTCGGCGCTGATGGTGCCGGCATCCGCGAGCATCTGCCAGTTGATCAGTCGTTCCCAGAAGTCGCGCCCGAACAACAGGAAGGGAACAGGCTTCATCCGCTTGGTCTGGATCAGCGTCAGGCTTTCGAACATTTCGTCCAGCGTCCCGAAGCCGCCGGGGAAGATGCAGATCGCCTTGGCGCGCATCAGGAAGTGCATCTTGCGGATGGCGAAGTAGTGAAAGTTGAACGACAGATCCGGGGTCACATAGGCATTCGGCGCCTGTTCATGCGGCAGAACGATGTTCAGCCCGATCGACTGGCCGCCGGCCTCATGCGCGCCGCGATTGCCCGCCTCCATCACGCCCGGGCCGCCGCCGGTGATGATGACGTTCTCGCGGCCATAGCTCTCCATGCTGCGCTCGGTCATGATACGCGAAAAGCGGCGGGCCTCTTCGTAGTACCGCGACAATTCGGCCAGAACCGGGGTCTTGGCGGTATCGGCCCGCTCGGGCGCGGGGATGCGCGCACCGCCAAAGAGAACGATGGTCGATCGCACGCCGCGTTCGTCCAGAATCATCTGTGGCTTCAGCAGTTCAAGCTGCAGCCGCACCGGGCGCAATTCCTCGCGCATGAGGAAATCCGCGTCGGTAAAAGCAAGACGGTAAGCTGGCGCGCGGGTCTGCGGAGTGTCGGGAATCCGGTGTGCGGCGGCCACGTCCTGCACGCTGTCGCGGAACGGGTGGCTGCGGGTGTCGTCGGTCATCGTCTCTCCTGTCGGCGTTGCGCGGGCCTTGGGTCAGGTCTATAGCGTCAAACGACTGATCGCCATAGGGAAGGGAACGCCCATGTCCAACGCCGCCTTGGAAGCCGCCATCGAAACCGCCTGGGAAGCGCGCGACGCGATCACCCCTGCAACCAAGGGCGAGGCCCGCGATGCGGTGGAAGCCACGCTTGCGGCACTTGGGTCGGGTACACTGCGCGTGGCAGAGAAGCGCGGTCAGGACTGGCATGTGAACCAGTGGGCCAAGAAGGCCGTCCTTCTGGGGTTCCGCCTTCAGGACATGGAACTGCAGTCGGGCGGACCGCAGGGGTCGAACTGGTGGGACAAGGTCGACAGCAAGTTCGCAGGCTGGGGTGAGGCCGAGTTCCGCGCCGCAGGCTTTCGCGCGGTTCCGAACTGCGTGGTGCGGAAGTCGGCGCATATCGCCAAGGGCGTGGTCCTGATGCCAAGCTTCGTCAACCTCGGCGCCTTCGTCGATGAAGGCACGATGGTCGACACCTGGGCCACCGTCGGGTCCTGCGCGCAGATCGGCAAGAACGTCCACCTCTCGGGTGGCGTCGGCATCGGCGGCGTGCTGGAGCCGATGCAGGCCGGCCCCACCATCATCGAGGACAACTGCTTTATCGGCGCGCGGTCCGAAGTGGTCGAGGGCTGCATTGTGCGCGAGGGCTCGGTCCTTGGCATGGGCGTGTTCATTGGCAAATCGACCAAGATCGTCGACCGCGAGACCGGCGCGGTGATGTATGGTGAGGTTCCCGCAGGTTCGGTCGTCGTTGCCGGTTCGATGCCGTCGAAGAACGGGATCAACCTCTATTGCGCGGTGATCGTGAAGAAGGTTGATGCGCAGACCCGGTCGAAAACCTCGATCAACGAGCTGCTGCGCGACTGATCCGGGCCTATCGGCCTTTGGTTCCTGACGCCTGCCGGTCCCTTTCGATATTCCCCGGGGCCGGCAGTTGCGTTGACGCAGCACTCACGTGCCCGCCTGGATGGCACACCAAAGATAGCTTTACGTTGAGGGACGATGCCGCTAACGCGGCCTGATCTTGTCTTTTAAGCAGGTCCGCCATGATTGCCATTGCCTCCCGGCTTTATGGGAACTTGAAGCACGGGTTTGGATATTTGCCGATCGTGCTGGCAGTCGTGTGCGCCCTGATGTCCGCGCCCGCCCTGATGGCGGCCGAGCAGGAGCCCTTGCTTGAGGTGGAGCCCGCCGAGGGCGGCGCCGTCAACTATGACCTGACGCGTCTGGACCGCCTGCCGCAGGTTGTGATCACCACATCCACAATCTGGACAGTCGGAAAGATCCGGTTCTCTGGCCCGACATTGAAGCAGGTGCTGGCCGATGCCGGGATCAGGCATGGGGCGATCCGCCTTTCCGCGCTGAACGACTATGTCATCGACATGACGGTGGAAGAGCTTGGCGACGACGCGCCCATCGTTGCGACGCGGATGAACGGGCATACCTTTGGCGTGCGCGATAATGGCCCTTTGTGGTTGATCTACCCGTTCGACCAGAATGAGCAGTTCACCAATGACCAGATCTTTGCGAAAAGCATCTGGCAACTCGTGTCGATCAGGGTGACCGAACCGTGACAACGCCGAGCCGGGCTGAACGGCTGCTTTTGAAGTTCTCGCCACGGCTGTGGCAGATTCTTCTGATCATCGTGATCGGCCTTGGCGCACTGACCGCCATTTCCATCAGGTTTGCTGACCGGCTGGATGACGCGCGCAGCTCGCAATCGGATAATACGACTTGGCTGATTTCTCAGCTTGAGGTCGATGCACTCAAGCTTGAACGCGCGGTTACCGAGGCTCGGCTGCCAGGCAGCCCGCCGGATCTTGGGTCGATCCGGGCAGCGTTTGACATCTACCTGAGCCGGGTGCGTGTGGTCTCGGGCAACCTGATGCAGGCCACCGTACTGCGTCCCATAAGTCAGTCAGCAGACTGGTCACAGGTGCAGGACACAACTGTGAAGTTGCGGCTGCTGATTGACGTCCCTGATGAGCGCCTTCGCCAGAACCTGTCAGAGATCGCGGATCTGATGGCGGATATGCGGCGCCCCATGCGTGCCGCGGTGGTCAATTCATTGCGCCACCTGATCGAGGCGGGAACCGACAGCCGGAACGCGCTGGCCCTGCTGTTCAATCGAAGTGCCGTGGTCGCGACGGGGCTGATCGCGCTTCTGTTCCTGACGATCTGGTCGACATCCACGCTGACCAACAGCTTGCGCCGCCGAACACATGAGGCAGAGCGGAATCGATCCAACCTTGAACGCACGATCAATGCCTCACTGGACGGTGTTATTGTGGCGCGTGCCGATGGACCAGTGCAGGCCGTAAACCCGGCGGCCGAAGCCATTCTGGGATACGGGCGGGACGAGCTGATGGCCTCGACCGGCATCGTGAACCTTGTCCTGCCAGAGGCGCTGCATGATCAGCAGACCGCCATGGTGCGCGAAGTGCTGCGGGCGGCGCCTCATGGCTCGATCCCCGAGGGGCGTATCGAGCTTCTGGCGCAACGTGCCGACGGGCGTGTGATCCCGATCGAGTTGTCGCTGACCCGTGACCGCGACAGCGATGATGAGCTGATCTACATTGCCTTCCTGCGCGACATTTCCGAACGGCGGCGCTACGAGGCCTCACTGCGCGAAGCCCGGGATTCGGCGCTTTCTGCCGCCGAGACGAAGTCTCGCTTCCTCGCCATGATGAGCCATGAGATGCGCACGCCCTTGAACGGGGTGATCGCGGCGCTGGATATTCTTCGCGAAACCACCACTCTGACCGAGAGGCAAGCCCGCTTCCTTGGCATTGCGGAATCGTCGGCGCAAACCGCGCTGGAACAGATCGGGGATGTGCTGGAGCTTGCCCGCGTCGAGGGCGATGCCCCGGCCGAGCGTTCGACTGCGGTCAACCTTTCGGAACTGCTGCGCGGGTTGGCTGAACAGGCGATGCCGCTCGCAGTTCGGCGCGGCAACCTGATCGAGTTGAAGCTGCCTGCGCATGATGCGGCTTGGGTTCTGGCACCAAGGCGCACCCTGTTGCGGGTGATGATGAACCTTGTGGGCAATGCGGTGAAGTTCACTGCGGGTGGCACCATCCGGATCACGGCGGAGGTGCAACCAGCAGGGCGGGACCAGATGCAGGCACGTCTGTCGGTTGGGGATACGGGTATCGGTATCCCCGCTGACAAGATCGAAGCGATTTTTGAGCCATTCGAGACATTGGATACCGGCTACGATCGCGAAACCGAGGGGACGGGGCTTGGCCTTGGCATCGCGCGCCGCTCGATCGAGCGGATCGGTGGGGCGATCACGGTTGAAAGTACACCCGGTATGGGTAGTCTCTTCAGCGTTACATTGCCGGTCACCCTGCCGTCCCCGGACGAGATCGCTGTGACCCGGACCGAGGTTGAGCCCGTCACCACAAGTGCACCGCCCGTGCCGGTTCTGTCCGTGCTGATCGTCGAGGATAATCCGGTAAACCGGTTGGTGCTGTCCGAAATGCTGCGCTACCTCGGCCAACGTGTGACCGAGGCCGAGGATGGGAATGCGGCAATCCGGGCGGCACGCCTGCAGCGCTTCGACCTGATCTTCATGGATATATCGATGCCCGGTCTGGATGGTCTGGCGACCGCCGCCGCGATCCGGGCGGACGGCGCATCACGCGAGGCCCGCATCGTCGCGCTGACGGCGCATGGCCAACCAGAGGAACTGGAGCGATTTCGCCAGGCTGGTCTGGCCGAGGTCATGAGCAAACCCGTGACTATCGCGGCGCTGTTGCCGCGCTTGGCAGGGGTGGGTGCTGGTCAGCCGGCCAACACCGATCCGTCGGGTGAGCTGGATATGCAGGTCGTGCAAGAACTGTGTCAGTTGCTGGGTCATCCGACCCGCGAAAAGATGCTCGCCAGCTTTCTGGCTGAAGGAGAGGCGCTCCTCGTGGCGCTGGCCAGTGATGAGGACGATGGCCAGTTGACGGCTCGGGTGCACCGCCTGAAGGGGGCGGCGGCAGTAATCGGTGCGGCAGGCTTTGCCCGCAGACTTGATGCGTGCGAGGCGCAGATCGCTGCCGGCAACAGGGCGTCTTCTTTTGCCGATCTCTCTATCGCTTGGACAAATCTGCGCGTTTTGCTGGGGCGCCACTTCGTCAGCACTGGTCACGGGGCCTTGAAGTAGCTAGGCTTCGCGCGACGGCGTGGATCCGGATCCCCGTCCGCGATCAACCACGCGCAAGAGGCTCGCCAAGATGATTGCCCGCGGCACGGATATTCGCCTGCTGATCGTGGACGATCACGAGCTTGTCCGCGATCTGGTGGCGGCCCACTTGCGTGTGCAGGGCAACTTCGTGGTTGAAACCGTCGCAACGCTTGAGGCGGCACAGAACCTGATCGGGCGCGAAGGCGCCTTCGATCTTATCCTTCTGGACTATGCTCTGCCGGATTCCCGCGGCCTTGCCGAATCCGCCGTGCTGATTGCCCTCAACGAGGGCCGCCCGGTGGTTCTGTTTTCCGGCCTCGCCCGGCCAGAGACAGTGAATGAGGCGCTGACTCAGGGTTTTGCCGGTTTCATCCCGAAAAGCACACCCGCACGTGCGCTGGCAGATGCAATCCACCGTGTTCTCGACGGCGAAGTCTGGATGCCAGAAGATCTGGAAGATGTTCCGCTTCCGCCGAGACTGTCCTCACTGACCCCGCGTGAGATGGAGGTCCTGCGCGACATCCGGATCGGGCTGATGAACAAGGAGATCGCAGGCCGGATGGGGCTGAGCGAGGTCACGGTCAAGATGCACGTCCGTTCGATTTGTGCCAAATTGAAGGCGCGCAACCGCACGCAGGCCGCGATGATCGCGGCCGAGCTGATGCCGTGAATCACGAGTTTGCCGCACATCAAAAATCGTTGACAGAATCGTGAGCCGGGACTAATTGCCGCAGTGCGCGGGTTGAACTCGTGCGCCTCACTCGGTGACCGGGCCCCTCTGGCAGGAAAATCGGCGTTCCTGCGATGTCGGCACTGCGAGTTGAAGCCGCCGATGGAAAATTACCAGATGAAATCGAACCAGTCTCGCGCAGGTCGCGTTGCTGTCGTGGTCCGTAAGGGGGCCCTGCTGTCATGAGCATGTCCACGGCACAACCCAAGTCCCTGTTCGCCTATCTCAAATGGGCCATCATCTCCACCTTCATCGGCCTTGCGCTTGGCGCCTGGCTGGGGTGGAGCACAACCGGCACGCTGGCCGGAATGCTGACCGTCTTCTTTATCTGCGCGGTTCTGGCCGTTCTGGAGATCTCGCTGTCTTTCGACAATGCGATCGTGAACGCGAACAAGCTGAAAGAAATGACGCCCGTCTGGCAGCACCGCTTCCTGACCTGGGGTATCCTGATTGCCGTCTTCGGCATGCGGATCGTCTTCCCGCTTCTGATCGTGGTGATTGCTGCGAACATCGGCCCCATCGATGCGATGATCATGGCGGCCTCGCGCCCCGAAGAATACTCGCGCATCATGCACGAAGCGCATCTGCCCATCGCAGCCTTCGGTGGCACGTTCCTGATGATGGTCGCGCTGACCTACTTCTTCGACCACGACAAGGAAATCCACTGGGTTCATTGGCTGGAAAGCCGCCTGTCGCGCTATGCCGAGATCAAAGGCATCGAGATTGCCTTCGTCCTTCTGGTGATGCTGGTCTTCTCTCGCTTCATTGAAGGCGAGGCGCGCACGGTCTTCATCGTTTCGGCGATCTATGGCTTGTTGACCTTCCTTGTCGTCGAGGTGCTGGGCGGATTCCTCGACTCCACGCAAGAGGCCGCAAAGGCCACCGCGCAGGGCGGACTGGGCGCATTCCTTTACCTTGAGGTCCTGGATGCGAGCTTCTCCTTCGACGGTGTGATCGGCGCGTTTGCTCTGACGCAGAACCTGTTCGTCATCGCAATCGGCCTTGGTATCGGTGCGATGTATGTGCGGTCGATGACGATCATGCTGGTGGAGCGTGGTACGCTGACCCAATACCGCTTCCTGGAACACGGCGCGTTCTACGCCATCCTGATCCTGTCGGTGATCATGTATGTGCAGACGATCTATCACATTCCCGAGGTCATCACCGGACTTGGCGGTGCAGCGCTGATCGGGGTGGCGCTCTGGTCGTCGATCCGCTGGAATCGCAACAGTGAGGCTGCCGAATAGGTCAGTTGTTTTCGCAGAGGTTTATGAAGCCCGCTGTTATGGCGGGCTTTTTTCATGTGTTTTGCGTGTCAGTTCACGGGCGCGAGTCGGCACTTTGCGGGGGTTGCAGCGGTTTTGGCGCCGATTCCCGTGCTGGGGAGGGGCCGAGGTGTGGAATGTCACCTGATCTGCGGGATCTAGGGGTGTTTTCTTGTTGCTTGTGGTTTGTGCGGGTTGCCAAGGAAACAAGGGAAGTGCGACGGTGATGTGAAGAATTTTGGTGTTTTGGTGCATTTTCCTCTTGCGGGTTTTGGTTGGTGGGCCTAGATACCGCTCCACCGAACGACGGCAGCGTCGTGAGGGACGGAGACGAGGTTTGGCGGCGCGCCAAGGAAATGGCGCGGTGCTGGATTTTTTGCCTTCGGTGCTCTTTGACATTGATAGAAACTGAAGAGATATGTGGGCGGTTTGGTCGTTTCGACGATTGGATGCTTGCATATCGGCCTACTAGCTTCGGCGATGATGTAGGTTACAGCTTCACTGTTTTGCGGCT
>NZ_VOAK01000021.1 GCF_007859075.1 Gemmobacter aquaticus | reverse complement strand
ACTCTCAAAACGAACAATACAAATCAAAACACAAAAAGATATCCCGGCGCGGGGTGGAGCAGCCCGGTAGCTCGTCAGGCTCATAACCTGAAGGCCGCAGGTTCAAATCCTGCCCCCGCAACCAAAAAATGCAAAATGTATCAGCTACTTGCGCAGCGCCCTACGGGGCGCTTCCTGCATTTGCAGCGCCGCCCGGTGCTACAACGGTGCCACGCCTCAGCGCATCCTCATTTAAAAAGGCGTGTCCGCCAGCGGACGTCAAAAGCTTAACAGGACGCAGGAAAGGCGGACCTGTGCCGATTCGAAGGGACGCGACCTGTCCGTTGCCAAGTGCCAAATGCAAGGGCCGTGCCAGAACAGCCAAAAGAGATCATGGCTAGACGGGGGTGGGTAGTTCTCTCTCTCGCGCACGCGCGCGAAGCCGCCGCAGCGTGCCTAAATGAAGCGCAAAAAGTTCGTGGGCGCAGCGTGGATTATTGCCACGAGCAGGATCGGAAGATGGCGTGATTGTATCGACCCAGTGGAAATCTGCTCATGCTACAAAGGAGAAGGTAGCGATGAGTGTGACGATGGACGACGGGATCAAGCGGTGGACGGCGAAGCGCAAAACAGCGCTGGTGGTCGAGATCATCTAGGTCAAGACGACCGTGGCGGAGGCCTCTCGGGCCTTCGACCTTTCGCCGTCCGAGATCGAGGGCTGTGTCGACGACGCCAAGCGGGGCATGGAGAATGCGCTGCGGGCAAATCCTCTGGAGATTGGGGAGCAATACGAGAAGCAGCTGAAGGACATGCAGGAGGCCTATGGCGAGGCAATGCTGGAGCTGCGCGCCCGAAAAAAGCTGGCGGCCCTCATGGAGCGGGATGGAGTGAGGGGCGAGCGCGCCACCGGTTCGAGCGCCGCCCCGAACAAATGATCCGGACGCTCCGTGAGAGCCTTCTAGCCGACGGGATCGCGGTGCCGCTGACCAAGCTCTGCGCCTGATTCGGCGTGCCGCGGCGCACGGTCTATTACAAGCCGACCGAGGCCGCGCCAAAGGTCTATCCCCGCTTTGCCGAGCCGATCAAAGCCATGATCGAGAAGAAACCTTCCTTCGGCTATCGCACCGTAGCCTGGCTTCTGGGCTTCAAACAAGAACACCGTTCAGCGCATCTTCCAGATCAAAGGCTGGCAGGTTCGCAAGCGCCCGGTCGGCATGCGCCCCCGGATCGAGGCGGTGCCGTCCGTGGCCGCCGCACCTAACGAGCGCTGGTCGACGGACCTCTGCAGGGTCTGGGCTGGCCGTGACGGCTGGACCACCTTAGCCCTCGTCATCGATTGCCACACTCGCGAACTTCTGGGCTGGCATCTGTCGCGATCCGGCAAGGCCACGACTGCGGCCAGCGCGCTGCAGCATGCCCTGATCAGCAGGTTCGGCAACTTGGGAAAGGTCACGCGCGAGGCAACTCGGCGATCCGGTCGAGTTCCCGGGCCACGCGATGGCCTGAGATCGACGTGTCGACGACGGCACCAAGGCACTCCCGGTTGAAGTCATCGATGATGCACAGGACCCGGAAACGGCGGCCCCAGACAAGACTGTCAGTCACGAAGTCGAGGGACCAGCGCTGGTTTGGCCCCTGCGGGATTGCCATGGGTGCGCGGGTTCCAAGGGCCCGCTTTCGCCCGCCACGTCTGCGCACCGTCAGCCGCTCTTCGCGATAGATGCGGTAGAGCTTCTTCCAGTTAACCTCCCAGCCCTCTCGCTCGAGCAGAATGTGCAGGCGACGATAGCCGAACCGGCGTCGCTCACCGGACAGTTCCCGCAAGCGCGTTCGCAGCCCTGCATCGTCCGGGCGGCGGGATCGGTAACGATGGACGTGTGGATCAATGCCCACCAGACGGCAGGCACGACGCTGTGAATAGCCCTTCTCGGTCATGGCCCAGGTCACGGCAGATCTCCTTGAACTGGGCCTCAGAAGTTTTTTCCGAGCATCTCGCGCAGCGTCGCGACATCCATCATCTGTTCGGCCAACAGCCGCTTCAGCTTCGCGTTCTCGTCCTCGAGCTGCTTCAACCGCTTGGCCTCATTGACCTCCATGCCGCCATACTTCGAGCGCCAATTGTAAAACGTCGCATCACTGATCCCGTGCTTCCGGCAAAGCTCCGCCGCGCTCAACCCGGCCTGGTGCTCCTTCAGCACGCCGATGATCTGTTCTTCCGTGAACCTGCTGCGCTTCATGTCCGTCTCCTTCACTGGAAAACAGACTAACCTCAAAGTGCGGACGTTTCAGGGGAGCAGGTCAGGCTTAATCTGTGCAGACTCCGCTGGATGAATACAAACATGCGCTAACATTCAACCTGGAACACTCGATGGGGGCAGGCCAACGGGCGGCACGCGAACAGGCAGACGATCGTTTCGCGGCAAGACACTCACCTGACCAGCAGGCTCCCCGCCTTCCGTGGCTCACCGTCACTTCGCCCAATCCCCGTCATTCTCGGCTAACGGAATGGTGAACCAAAATGTACTTCCAGACTGAACGCTACTTTCAAAACCGATCTCACCGCCCATCAATTCGACGAGGCTTCTGCTGATAGAGAGCCCAAGCCCGGTCCCGCCTGATCGACGTATCGAAGAAAGGTCAGCCTGTTCGAAACGCCTGAAAACTGTGCTGACCAGTTCATTCGGGATACCGCAGCCTGAATCTTGCACCTTGAAAAGCACAGCCCCTTCGCGCGTCGAGGCCTCGACGCCGATATATCCATCACTGGTGAATTTCAGTGCGTTGGATAGAAGATTGGTCAAGATCTGACGGACTCGAATTGGATCTGCATGTATGACCGCCGAAGTTCCTTGAACGTTGAACTTCAGGCCCTTTCTTTCCACCAGTTCTCGGAACGAGCGATCAACATCCTCTAATACTGTCGAAACTGCTAGATTGACTACATCGAGCCGCATCTTGCCCGCTTCAATCTTCGAGAAGTCCAGCAGGTGATTGATCAGGGACAGAAGGTGCTGTGCGGACCTGTTCGCCTTGGATGCCATATCCTCTGCTGTCTGAACCAGCTTTTTCAGCCCCTCCGCAGCGTCGGAGGTGGAACCAGACGCAATTGACATCTGCAAATCCCTCACGGATGGGTGTCTGCCGATTTCGGCAAGCAATCCAACATAGCCTATGACAATTGTTAATGGCGTTCTAAGTTCGTGATTTAATACACTAATGAACTCTGATTTTGCACGCGCTGCGGATCGGGCGGCCTCGACAGCCAGTTTGAGTTCCGTTATATCGACGCGGAAACTGACAGTCGTACCGTCCTTGGTCTTACGCTCTACTACCCGCAGCCATTTCCCATCATCAAGCCTTTGCTCAAACACGCTTTCACCCGAGCGATGTGCGGCCAGTCTCTTCCCTATCCAGTCTTCTTCCTGACCTATTGCATCAGGGTATTGGCCAAGCATCACGCCGCCGCGTATAATTTCCTCAAAGCTTGTTCCCGGGATTAATAGGTCTTTTGATGTCCTGTAGATATCAATATAGCGCCGATTGAATAGAACAAGTTTGTCCTTTCGGTCAAAGATGGCAAAACCATCATCCAAAGCCTCAATCGCAACGGCTAACTGCTCCTCTGCGTCTTTCTGCCTGCGGAGCAATCGGAATATTGTCCGCAGGACTGCACAAACTACAAGAGTGCGAAGAAGTACCAAAGCTGCGATCGTCATGGCATTCGACGATATTAGCGGCCACCCGGCTACTGGTACGGATGCTATGTTCCAGCTGCTCGATGGTGTTGAAAATGTATTAATAACCGGCTGTTGTTCGAGAACAGAGGGATCGCCGAAGATCACTGCTCCATCTTCAACGCGCGATACCGCTGTCTTGATCCCAAAGCTTGCCGATTTCCGATTGATCCCATCGAAAAATCTTGCCGAGTCCGCAGCGATAGAGATCAGCGCGCGACGACTGGCTGGATCGCTATCCAAGGAGTTCGGCGAGAACCCAAGCCGGAGTATGAACCCTCGGCCTCCTTGCACCAGATCTATGGGACCAAGAAACACCGGCTTCCCTGTTTTCCGGGCCAAATCGACCCCAGTGCTCTGATTGGGTATCGTGTCCAGGTCCTTGCCCAACAAGGGAGCGTTCCGCTCAACGGGATATACACGTCGGACGACGCTGTCAGTGGCCAGAGAGATGTTAAGAATAACCGAACTGTCGGTTCCAAGGCGCGCGGCTGCGGCACTGAACTCGCTTTGGTCCATGTCCGGCTTCAGGGCTACGGCCGCCGCCATACCGCCAGCCCATGCAACCAGTTGTGAGATCGAAGATTCAAGTTCAAAGGCGAACATCTGGTTTTTGTTGGCAATTTCTGCCTCGAGCGTCTTCTTCTGCAGGTTATGCTCAAGCTGCTCAGTCGCCAGTGCTACACCCAGGCTCACGCCAACAACGATGGCGTACAGGGCGATCTCATACCTTCTGTAGAGCACGTTGACCTCCAAGGTCACCTACGCGGGTTCAGTGGGAATATGCAGCGCGTATGACGAAGGGTCACTGGTTGCAATCACAAATCGGATCGCTGTCGGGCCTCGACATCATTTCGTGAGAGATCAGAATCTGTCTCCAGGGTTGCTTGGCATGTGCGCTATGGCGCAATCGCATTAGCGTTCCCGTTCTCTCCATGGATCGACAGTCCAAAGACCGACGGGTTTTTCAGGCACGCAGCACCTGACGCTTCTTTCGGCGCGGTACGCTCGACCTGCGAAAAGATTCCTTGGCAGGGGCACGCGCACGGAGGCAAACACCGCGAAGCATCGCCCTCTGCCCTGTACTCCACGCCCACGACATTCTTCCAGCGAGGATGCAAGACAGGGATGTGGCAACCAAAGGAGAACAAATCATCCCTACGCGACATGCCGCAATGGAACCGTTTTGCACACTGGCCTGTTCAAGGACGAAATGCTCCCACCTACTTAAACTGACGAAAGTTCACCGTGATCGGCGGCGCCGACATTCTCGCGTTGGCTCGCGCAACAGCACGCTCAATCGATTTTTCCACGTCAGCAATTCCACCGAAGTGCGGTCGCACCGGGCTTCCCACTGCGACCTCTAGATTGATTGATGTTCCATCATCCAACTGGATATCCCGCTCATCTATGATGGCCTGAACTTCTGCCTCGATATCCTCGGAAGCCAATACTGCAGCTGCGCTAGATAGCGCCAAGAAGACACCATTCCCTTGATAGGAAATCAGGCTAAGGGTGTTCAGCATGACGGCGCTGACGGCATCGACGACCTCCCGAAGAATGTACTGGAACTCTTGCTCCGAAGCCCGGGAGTGGTGATCTGCTATCTGCCTGATGCCGATTGCAATCAATTGTGACGCGGCAAGTCCGGATCGGGAGAGCTGCTTGATGTAGTTCCTGAATGAGACAGCGTCTGCAACGTTCTGAACCCCTTCGATCTCGATGGCGCTCTCCAGGTCACCGCGTTGAAGGATCATATCTCCAGCATCTTTGCCTTGCGCCAAGGGCGACGGTTCACTTCCTCTGCGTGCCGCAGCCAGTTCGCTCGCCAGTCGGAGACGAACCCCAAGCTCCGTCATGTCGAATGGCTTCGTCACATAGTCCGTGGCACCAGCTTGAAAGGCGCTGTCGATGTACTCGCGTTCCGACATTGCCGTGATGATGATGATCGGTGTCCGGCGGTAGGCTGGAATCTGTCGCACACGACGGGTCAGCTCAATCCCGTCGATGTCGGGCATGTTTATATCGAAAAGAAGGCAATCAAAACCTGTGCCGGGGCGGGAAAGAATTTCCAGCGCCGCAGGTCCAGATGCAGCAGTCACAATGTGCGGAAACCCAACTCGGGCTGCAAGCAATGGCAACAGCTCGAGTATGTCTGGCTCGTCATCTACAGCAAGGATCTGCATGAGGTTGCTCCGGTGCTGTTCAGGGGAATGCGAATGAAGACCATCTTCGTTGCTTTTCTGTAGCATTCACTGTTGTGTCTCAGCAACGAAGGGAACGCGTGCTCGTCGATCATCGTGTTTGTCCGCGATGTTGATCAGAAGAAGGCCGGGCGCGCAGGTTACCTGCGAGGAGTGTGTGCTTTCCCGCCTGAACCATCGTTGCGACGCGGCGGCCCACCGTCCAGGCGGCGCGGGAGGTTTGGCAGATCGTCGCAGTTCATTCCAGCTTCCCACTATGTTGCCGGCAACCATGCGAAGAGTTCATGCCGGAATGCTCGCCCGTATTTTGGCCTGCGAAGCAGACGCCGTCGAGACTGAAATGTAGTCGGACCGAATTAGTTTTGCTGGCGGCGTGATGGTCACCGTAGACGTCACCGGCACGAGGTTGGGGTCATGTTCGTCGCATTGGGAGTCGAAGATGAGGGCTCACGCCCCCTTCTCGAACTTCATGACGGGGATGCCGAGCTTCTTCGCCTTGTCGGCGAGGTTCTCCTGGATGCCATTGCCCGGGAAGACGAGGACACCCACCGGGACACCGGGAGCACGTCCAGCATGGCATCGTTGCGCTTGAAGGGCGCAGCTTTGGCGTATTTGGCCCAGTCCGGCTTGAATGCCAGCTGCATAATCCCCCGGGCCTCGGCCAGAAGATCAGGAAAACAGGAGATCCCGGCCCTCTCGCGGATGATGTCGAGAAGATCGCCAAGTTCGCCCGTGGCGCCATCGGTGAACTTGCCGGCTGCGCCTGGGCCGAACGCTGGCCCGGTCAGCCGCACGAAGAGCGACCGGCCGGGGTTGTTCTGCAGGTCGCCCACGTTCCAATATGAGCCTTCCCGCCGCCCGTCGGGAAGGTAATTACAGCACACATTTTCTGCGTTCTGCGCAAGGTCACGCAGCAGGCCCTTGGTTTCGGGAGACATCGATCACACCGCGTTCAACTTAAGCGGGCATCTAGAGCGCAAACCGGGAAACGCTCATGCAGGCGGCCGAAAATGGTAACGCCGTCTACCTAGACCGGTCAGAAGAGTCGCAGCTTTCAGCTGATGATCTCCGAAATGAAGCCATCGGCCTTGAGCCGATCTTTCGCGGCTTCCGTGAAACCGGAAAGCTCGATCCGGTTCACGCCCATAACGCGGGATCGGTGCAATTCCATCCCCTCCGACAGCCGCACCACGGTCTTGCCGTCGAGAGTGAGGGCATGGACCTGCGCCGCCGTGAGCTTCAGCGCGTCGTCGGCGAGTGTGGTCGCGACCCAGGTGGGCGGAACCCGGCGACCGATGATGCGCTGGCCGTCGTCGGTCTGCAGGCGGTAGACGCGGGTTTCGTCCTTCCAGGTCGGGCTGTCAGCCGATCGGCTTTTCGCCCGATGCCTGTCGCATGCCACCCGGAAGCCGCGAACGGCGCGCGTGTAGTGGTGCAGCGCTTGGACCGCACCGAATACATGCGGTTGAAGTATTGCCCCTGCTTGAAGTCCCCAGAACGCTAGCCCTGCTCCTTTGCGAGGTTGGCGGTTAGCCTGGATCACCGGGCCGACACAGGAAGCACATCTCGGTTCCGGCCTTCACCGTGCCGCTGGCAAAGATCACCGCCCCGTCATGCGGCGCGGTGATCGGGCGGCCATCGGCGCGCTGGCCGATCACTTCGCCTGCGCGCACCGGCTCGCCGGTGACATAGGTGCGCAGCAGCCGGTCCTCATCGCTTTCGGCAAAGATCGCATCACCAATGTGCAGGATCGTCGGCGGAGCAGGGGGCGTGCCTGCCTCTGCCATGATCAGACCAAGCGCCGCAAGGCCGCGTGCGACAACGTCATAGGCCACCCCAATCGAGGCCGGATCCTTGTGCGAGCCGCATTCCACGGTAATCGCGGCCCCACCGGTGAACCGCATGAACTCGGTGGTGCCGATAGCGTGTCCGATCTCTTGCGCCCGGCCTTGCTGCGTCAGGGCCTTCAGATGCGCGGGCATCCAGCCCTGCACCGCAAATGGAAGGCCCAGTGCGCCGACCAACCGCCGCTCTTCGATTGGGCGCGCGTACGGCTCGAGATCGCTGCCGGGCGCATCGGGGCCGAACAGGGCGAAGGCCGGTCCATCAGCGCCGAAAGAATGCAGATCGATCAGAACGTCATGGGCGCGCAGCATCGGGCACAGCACATTCGCCACGCGGTCTT
Organism: Gemmobacter aquaticus; assembly: GCF_007859075.1. GTDB lineage: Bacteria > Pseudomonadota > Alphaproteobacteria > Rhodobacterales > Rhodobacteraceae > Gemmobacter > Gemmobacter aquaticus. The sequence continues at coordinate 285,212 of NZ_VOAK01000021.1, read as the reverse complement.
CATTGACCTGCGGCACAGGATAGTCGCGCAGGTTGCGGTTCAGGTTGCGCTCTCCCTCTCGCCGGTCAAGCCGATATGCCATGGGATTTACCACTGGCACGAAGGTCACCGAGCCGCATAGCAGTTTGCGGCGCCCCGCGCGGAATTCGGCAATCATGCGGGTGATTGCCTTGGGTCCGCAGACCTCGTTCCCGTGCACGGCGCCTGTCACGATCACGCGCGGGCCGGCGCGCAGGCTATGAAAAGTAACGCTTTCCAGACTGTCAGGCAGGGCCAGCGCCTCTGTCATCTGTTCTGGCGCCGCGATCTCGATGATCATGCCAGGGCGCAGACGCCGCGCCAGATTCAGCAGTTGATCATGCGGCACGGCGACACAGCCTGCAGTACCCGTCATTTCGCGGCGGGCGGCATGCAAAAAGATCGCACTGCCCCCCGCCGCGCGCGGCACGGCATCGTTCCAGCCCAGCGGGATGAAAATGTCGAACAGGCCGGGTGCACGGTCGGGTGGGGGCTCGTTATGGCTGCGGGCGCGCATCCGGTTGTAATCAGGGCTGGCCGGGTTCTCGATCCAGTCATAGCTGTCGGGCTTTGGCTTGAAGGGAAAGGCAAGTGCCGCCATTTCGGCATCGGCAAAGACCCCCGGCTCGTAATACCCATAGCGAAGCGCAAAGCGACCGGCTGGGGTGGCGCCGTCACCCTCTCGCTTCAGTGCCGGGTCCACGATGCCCGAGCGGCCCACGGCGCAAGGCACCGTCCAGTCGCCGATGGAAAGCGTGCCGTGATGCGGGGCGTCGGGATTTTGGCCCGCCCGCACCGTGATGATCAATTCGGGGCCAATTTCCGGGATGAAGGTGGCGGTGGCATAAGGTTCGGCGGCGGAAAGGTCAGACATGGTTCGTTCCGGTGTGCAGCAGATGGCAGCGCGCCTTGTGATCGGCGCCGATAGGGGTGAAATCCGGTCCCGCGCCGCTGCGGCACTGCGGCAGCGCATGGGGGCAACGCGGATTGAAGGCGCAGCCGTCGGGCGGGGCAAGCGGGCTGGGAATCTCGCCGCCCAGTCGGGCGGGCGCCTTGTCGCGGTGCATTGGGTCGGGGATCGCAGAAATCAGTGCCCGCGTGTAGGGATGGCTGGGCTCGGTGAAGATCTCGTGCCAGCCACCCTCTTCGACGATGCGGCCTAGATACATGACGGCGATGCGGTCACTCATATGTTCGACGACACCCAGATCATGCGAGATCAGCAGCAGCGCGAGGCCCAGCCTGTCCTTCAGCTCCAGCAGAAGGTTAATGATCTGCGCCCGGATCGAGACATCCAGTGCCGAGACAGGCTCGTCGCAAATGACCAGCTTTGGCCGAAGGATCAGTGCCCGCGCGATGCACAGACGCTGGCGCTGCCCGCCTGAGAATTCGTGCGGGTAGCGGGTGGCCACCTCGGGCGACATGCCGACCAGGCCCAGCATCTCGGCTACGCGGGCTTCGCGCTCAATGCGGTCGCTCATCCCATGCAGGCGTAGCGGGCCAGAGAGAATTTCCCGAATGGTCTGGCGCGGGTTCAGCGAGGACATCGGGTCCTGAAACACCATCTGTGCCGATCGGGCCAGCGCCATGGCTGGAACCTGCGCGGCGCCCGTGATCTCGTGGCCGTCCAGCCGGATCACCCCTGCCGTAGCAGGCACCAGTCCCAGCAGAGCCTGCGCGATAGAGGATTTTCCGCAACCGCTTTCGCCCACAAGGCCAAGGCATTCGCCCGCATGCAGCGTCAGGTCCACCCCATCCACCGCCTTGACCGCGAAGGCAGAGCCGCGCCAGCCCTGTCGTACCGCGTAATGCACCTTGAGTCCCTGCACCGACAGCAGGGGTTCGGAGGCGGGGTTCATTGCGACTTCAGACATGATGCAAACACCGGACCCGGCCTCCCTCGTTCAGTTCGGTCATCGCCACGGGCGCGGCACGGCATTCGGCTGTGACCCGGCTGCAGCGCGGCGCAAAACGGCAGCCCTGCGGGAAATCGCGGATGGCAGGCACGACCCCGCCGATCTCGGTCAGCCGTTCTTGCCCCCGCTCCAGCCGCCGCCCGAGTCGGGGCAGAGCCTCGATCAGGCCGCGCGTATAGGGATGGGCCGAGGCGGTAAAGATTTCTTCCGCGCTGCGCTGCTCGACGATCTGGCCTGCGTACATCACCGCCACGCGGTTGCAGATGCGCGCCACCAGCCCCAGGTCATGCGAGATCATCATCACCGCCGTGCCCTTGGCCCGGCAAAGTTCCAGCACCAGTTCGACAATCTCGGCCTGTATGGTCACATCCAGCGCCGTGGTCGGCTCGTCAGCGATCAGCAATGCAGGGTCACAGGCCAGCGCGATGGCGATCATCACGCGTTGCCGCATTCCCCCCGAAAGCTGGTGCGGATAGGCATGGATCCGTCGCTCAGGGCTGGAAACCTGAACCTGTTCCAGCGCCTCGATGGCCTTCACCCGTGCAGCGCGGGCAGTCAGTCCGCGATGCAGCACGAACATCTCGCCGATCTGATCGCCCACCGTCATCAGTGGGTTCAGCGCCGTCATCGGCTCTTGAAAGATCATCGAGACCTTGTTGCCGCGCAGACGGCGCATCTCGCTGGCGGGCAAGGGGGCCAGGTCTCGCCCTTCCAGCAGGATCTGCCCGCCGCTGATCGCCATGGGCGACTTCAGCAGCCCGGCCAGCGCCAGCGCGCAGAGGCTTTTGCCACAGCCCGACTCCCCCACCAGACCGAAGACCTCGCCCCTCCCGATGTTGAAATTCACGCCCTCAACCGCCGCGACTGGCGCGTGCCCGTCGCAAAGGCTTATCGCAAGGTCGCGGACCTCCAGAATTGTCCCGGTCATTTACGGCCCTTTCCATGCGGGTCAAGCAGGTCGCGCAGGCCGTCGCCCAGAAGGTTGAAGCCAAGAACGGCGGCAAACAGCGCCAGCCCCGGAAAGATGGCGACCCAGGGCGCGACCATCAGTTGCTCGCGCGCCGACGACAGCATCCCGCCCCAGCTTGGGTTCGGCGGCACGACACCGAGGCCGAGGAAAGAGAGCGAGGCCTCGGCCATGATGGCCGAGCCGACACCCATCGTGGCAACCACGATTAGCGGGCCGGCGATATTGGGCAGCAATTCTCGAAACATCACATGCAATGTGCCAAAGCCCATGATGCGGGCCGATTGCACATAGTTCAGCGACTTCTGCGTCAGCACCTGCGCCCGCGATATCCGGCAACTGTAGGCCCAGTCGGTCATGCCAAGTGCAATCAGCAGGCTGAGCAGCCCCGGTCCGAGGATGGCCATCAAGGCCAGCGCAAAGACGATCGTGGGGATAGAGAGCATGAGATTGGTCAGGCCCTGCACGATCTCGTCCCACCAGCCGCCGATATAGCCGGCCGACAGACCCAGCGAGACGCCTATTGCGGTGTTCATGACCTGCACCGCGAGTCCGATGAAAAGCGAGATGCGCGCGCCATAGGCAATACGGGAAAAGATGTCGCGGCCCTGCTCGTCCGTTCCCAGCCAGAACTGGGCGCTCGGCGGCTCTTCGGCATACATCAGATTGGCCGAGGTGATGGGATGATAGGGCGCGATCAACGGGGCGAAGACGGCGAGCAGAAAGATCAGTAGGATGATCCCGCCGCCGACATACAGGTTGGCTCCGGCTTTCATGGTGCCTCCTCAGCGGTAGCGGATGCGGGGATCGACCACCAGATAGGCAAGATCGACCAGCGTATTGATCAGTAGGAAGAAGAGCACGATCACCAGAATCGCGCCCTGAACGGCCGGAATGTCGCGCAGCCCGACTGAATCGATCAGGAGCGACCCCACCCCTGGCCAGGCGAAGAGCTTCTCGATCACCACGGATCCGCCCAGCATGGAGCCGAACTGCAAACCGATCGTGGTCAGGACCAGCACAAAGGCATTGCGCGCCAGATGGCGCAGCACCAGACGTCGCTCGGACATGCCCTTGGAACGTGCGGTGCGAATGAAGTCCGAGTTGAGCGTCTCCAGCACTGCCGCGCGGGTGGTGCGGGCCAAAAGAGCCATGGGCGCGATGCCAAGCGTAATTGCCGGAAGGATAAGGTGGCTCAACCCGCCCGAGCCATAGCCAAAGGTTGGCAACCAGTGCAGCTTTAGCGAGAAGAGATACATCAGCACCAGCCCGGCCCAGAAGGCCGGGATTGACAGGCCCGAAACTGCCAGCGTCATGGTGGCGGTGTCCAGCCAGCTGCCTTGGCGCATCGCGGCGAAAAAGCCCAGCGGAAGGCCGATGCAGACTGCAAAGAGGATCGCCGCGCAGGCAAGCCGGAACGAGGCCCAGATCCGCCCCGCCAACATATCGGCCACCGGGCGCTTGGTGGCATAGGATGTGCCCAGGTCGCCCTGCGCCAGCCCCGCCATGTAGCGGCCAAAGCGCTGCGGCAGCGGATCGTTCAGGCCGAGTTCGGTCTCGATGCGTTCCAGCACTTCGGCAGAGACATCCCGTTTGTCAGCCTGCAGCGAAGAGGCGTAGGTGCCCGGAATTACGCTGAACAGCAGGAAAACAAGGGTGACGACGACAAGGACGGTCAGGGCCGCCTGAAGCAGCCGTCTGAGCAGGACATTCAGCATTGCGCATCCACGGGCTGACGGGGGCTGGCATGGGGGGGCGGCAACAGTCCGCCTCCCCTCGGCGGGTGGATCAACGCGCGGGCGCGTTTTCGTCCAGCCAGACCTGATCGACCTCGATGATCGCGGCTTCGGTCACGTTGGCGTCCACGCCATGCACCCAAGGCTGGGTGGCCAGCACTGCCTTGTTGTAATTGTGGAACCAGACCGGCGCCTGTTCAAAGATATAGGTATCGGCCTTGCGCACCAGTTCCACCCGCTTGGTGGCGTCCAGCGTGGCCACGGCCTCGTCCAGGATGGCATCGAAGGCCGGATCCTTGAACCCTGCCCGGTTGGTGGAGCGCGGCCGACGGCTGTCAAAGCTGCGCAGCGCCGAGATCGGATCGGGGCCGGTGCCGTTGGACCGGAACCAGGCCGGCGCTTCGCCCTTGTTGATCGCCTCGACCAGCACACCCGCTTCGACCACCTTTGGCGTCACAGTGATGCCCACAGCAGCAAGGAAGGGGGTCATGGCTTGCAGCACGCCAAGTGACGAGGTCGCATCGGTCACCCAAGCCTCGAAGCTGATCCCATCGGCCATCCCGGCCTCGGCCAGCAGTGCCTTGGCCTTTTCGGGGTCGAACGCATAGGGCTTGCGGTCGGGATCGAAGCCGGAAGAGGGCGTGGGCAGCCAGCCAACGGCCTTGAACGCCTTGTTTTTCAGAAGTTTCTCAATGATGATGTCGCGATCCACTGCATAGTTGATCGCCTGCCGAACCCGCACATCATCAAAGGGTTTCATGTCAAGGTTCATCCCCATGTGACGGGTGAACATCTCGGCAATCTCGATCAGACCTTTCGACAGTTCCGGGTCCTGTGAATACATCACATAGCCGTTTTCCGACAGCACGGTCGCGTCGATCTCACCCGCACGGAAGGCCACATCCAGCGCCGAGTAGTCGTCGGTGATGGTAAAGGCGATGGCATCGGCGTAGGGCTTGCCAGCCTTGAAATACTTGTCGAACTTCTTGCCCGAGATGCGCGAGCCCTCGATATGCTCCACAAAAGTGAACGGGCCGCAGCCGACCGGGTTCGACAGGAAGGTGCCGCCCTCCACTGCCTCGCGCGGCAGAATAGCGGTCACTGCCTCGAACAGCAGATAGCCGGGCTCGACAAAGCCGTCGAAGGTGATCGAGAATGTCAGATCGTCAATCTTGACCAGACCCGCCACGTGATCGGCCTTGCCATCCATGTAATCCTGCGCGCCCAGAATGTTCTGCAGGTTGGAAATGGCCGAAAGGCTACTGCCCGGCGCCAGAATGCGCGAGTAGGACCAGATTACGTCATCTGCCACCAGCTGACGGCCATTGTGGAAAAAGATGTTGTCATGCAGTCGGTAGGTGAAGGTCTTGCCATCCTCGCTGCGCGTCACGTCTGCGGCCAGTTCCGGCACCACCGAATTTGTCGCCGAATCCCAGTTGTAGAGTGAGCGGTGGAAGGCCTTCGATACAGCCATGTCCTGCGATTCATAGGTGGCGTGCGGATCAAGGCTTTGCAGGGCGGAACCGAAGGGCGCCACCATCTGCAGGGTGCCGCCGGGGCGCGGCGTGCCCGCATCCTGTGCGCGGGCGGCAAAGGGGGCAAAGCCGGTGGCGGCCGCTGCGGTGCTGGCAAGCATCGCCGCCAGCACGCGGCGGCGGCTGAGGACGAGGGAGGCGGGCAAATGGGTCATGTTCAGCTTCCTGTTGGTTGGTCTTGTTTCTTGTCTTTAGGGCTGCGTCAGCCGAAGGCTTCGGCGACGAAGGCGCGGGCAAAGGCGGGCAGGGTGCCCGTGTGGGCTGCGGCAGCCGGGCCTTCCGTCAGCACCGCCAGCGTGGCAGAGCGGCCATCCGGGGCCGAGATCGCGGCGACGTCATGGCGCGTCCAGGAGGTATGCCCGGCTTTGGACCAGACGCGAAAGCTCTCTGGAATGCCCTCGGTCAGAAATCCTGTGATCTGGTCGCCCTCCGGGTCTGGACCGGCGCTGCGCTGCCAGTCCCGCGCGAGATGCCCCGCCATCCAGTCGCGACCGGGCAGGGCGCCTCGCAGCATCTCATGCAAAAGGGCGGCGCAGGCCCGCGCCGAAAGCTGGTTGGCAGGCCGGACCAGCCGCGCCTGCCGGGCGCGGCCATAGGGGCTGTCCTCATAGGTGGAATGGATCAGGTGAACCCCCTCCAGCGCCGGAATATTCAGTGTCTCCAGCCAATCCTGCACCTGACGGCGTGCGGCCACCCAGGCTTCGAGCGCGGCCGCGTCCAGCATTGGCCCGTCAAAGGCGCCCGTCAGGCGACCCAGCAGGTAGGTGGTTGCATCGTTTGATGAAATTCCGATCATCGCCTTTGTGGCACGGTGATCCTCTTCATCCATCGTAATGCGGCCCTCTGCCTGGAACGCGGCGAGAGCCGCCAGATAGACCATCTTGCAGACCGAAGCAGGGTAGATCTGCCGGTCGCCGCGATGTTGCCACATGGGCTGCGCGGCAAAGGGGCCGGGGTCGGCCTCAATTAGTGGTCGGTCATGGAGCAGCGCGCAGACTGCCACCTGATCGGCGCCAATATTGCCCCCCGCTGCATGCATCAGCGCTTCGAGCCCTGCCTGTGCGGCACGGTTCAGCACGGAAGGGGCGGGATTGGCTGACAGGTGCAAGAGGCGCTTCCATCCGACAAAGGCAGAGATCCTCGCAAAAGACTAAGCCTGCATCGCCACTACAGGATACAGAAAAGCCTATTTGACTTCATTCATTTTCGATATGAAGTGGCAAGGCAAACCGGATGGGGGGCAAAGATGCGGCCGGGACTGACCCTGCGGCAGGTGGATGTGTTCCGCGCCATCGTAAAATTCGGCACCGTCACTGCGGCGGCAGCCGCTCTCGGCTCGTCGCAGCCCACGCTGACGCGTGAGTTGCTGCGGCTCGAGGCAACGGTGGGCTTTCAGCTTTTCGAGCGGCGCCGCCAGCGACTGCACCCGACCGCGCGCGCGCTGAAACTCTATCACGCCATAGAGGAGGCCTATTCCGGTCTCGACAAGATCAACGCATCTCTCCTGCGCATGCGTGCGGCCTATGGCGAGATTCTGCAGGTTTCCACCCTTCCCACCTTCGCGCAAAGCCTGCTGCCCGAGGCAGTGGCGCGGCTGCACCGCGAGGCGCCCGGCCTTACGATTGAAATCGACAATGGCGATCCGCGCAACCAGTCGCCGATCTCTGGCTTCAACTTCGATCTGGGCCTGATCGAGGGGGAATATGACGATCCCACGACCGAGGTGATCCCATTGGGTCGGTTCCGGCAGGTCTGCCTGATCCCCGCCGGGCATCCGTTGGCCAGCGGCGAGGGGCCGCTGAAGTTGCAGGATTTCGAGGATCATGCCTTTGTCTCGCTCGGCCCTAAAGATCCCTACCGGATGATCCTGGACCGGATGTTTGACGAAGCCGGGGTAACGCGGCGCCTGCCCGTGACCATGCAATCGGCGAATGCTGTGTGCGAGATGGTGCGCAGTGGTCTCGGGGTCAGCATCCTCAATCCCCTGACCGCGCTCGGCTATCTGGGTGATCGCGTGGTGTTGCGCGGCTTTGCGCAGGCTCCGGGCTTTGTGGTCTCGGCGCTGCATCCTGCGGATCGTCCCTGGGTGGACAGCGCCGGACGGTTGGCCGGGCATCTGAGGGCGGTCTGCGCCGAAACCCAGCAACGCCTGCAGGCGCTCCGGCTTTCTTAACGACCTTGGTCCGCCTGTGGGCCGCAATAGTGGATGCTGCGGGCCAGCCAGCAGCCAAGCACCAGCCCCTCCACCCGGCCAAGCGCGTCACGACAGATCCGCAGGCTCCACTCCCCGGGCGGCGCTGCATCCATCGCCCGGCGGCTGGTCACCGTCCAGAGATCGGGCGCCAGCGGATACATCCGCTCTACCGGCCCGGCTCCCAGCATGCCCTCGAAGCTGATGCTGGCAGCCCCGTCGCGGGCTTCGATCAACAGCGCGGCCCCGATCTCTTCCGACCAGTAACGCCCGGCAATCGCTGCTGCATCGGCGCGCGCCAGCGGTCGCACGGGCAGGGCGTGCAGGATCAGGTTCTCGGCCGGGCGCCGCATCACCAGCGCCGCGCCCTCCCGTTCAAGCACCAGCCCGCCCGGTCCTTCGGCACGCACCGGGGTGACTGGGCGCAGGGTCACCGACGAGACGGAAAAGTTCAGCCGGACGCCGTCGGGCGTATCGCGGCAGCGCAGGAACAGGTCGGTCTGTGGCTCGTACCAAAGCCCGGTCCATCCCTGTGCAGGCAGGGAAGGCGGGATGGGCAGGCTGAGGGCGGCCTGCATAAGCCCCTCGGCGGCACCCATCGCGCTGGCCTCGTGGTTGAAGATCACCACCACCGACAGCCGCGCCGCCGCGACATGCAGCCGGAACGAGCAGAAGCCCCGTAGTCCTCCGCCATGGCCAGTTACTACCTGCCCGGCCAACTCATAGCGGCGCAACCCATAGGCATAGGCCGCTGGCGCCCCGTCCGCAAAGGTCACCGGCGCCGACAATCTCGAATAAAGTCCCGCCGGATCGTTGCGGGTCGTGTCGATCCAGACCTCCCAAGCCAGCATATCCTCCAGTGAGGCGACTACCCCGGCATCGCCGATCCATGTGATCGCAGATTCTGCGGGCAGAAAGCCGACATCGTCATTGCCTTCATAGCCGATCACCCCATCGACCTGCTGGCTGGTATCGGGCGAAAGCTCTGCCGTCGTCATGCCTGCCGGGCGCAGGATGCGCTCGGTCAGAAGCGGCCCGAAGGCCTTGCCGGTTGCACGCTGGATCAACTCGGCCAGCAGGCGGTAGTTGCCGTTGCTATAGGAATAGGCCGTGCCCGGATGAAAGTGGGTCGAGCGCGCTCCTGAGATCAGCTCAAGCCCTTGCTCGGCCGTCAGGCGTCCCTCCGGTGCGGCGCCATGCAGCACGGTCAGCGCCCAGTAGTCCCGAAGCCCCGACTGGTTATGACACAATTGCGCAACTGTCGGGCGCGGGCCCTGCAGCTTTGGCAGAAGATCGGGCAGCAGCGGGTTCAGCACCTCGGGGCTTCCGCATTGATCCAGCAGCAGCGCGCAGGTCATCTGCTTTGAGATCGAACATATCGGCATGCGCCGCGTGGAAGTCATCGGCAGGCGGGCCGCAACATCGGCATGGCCCCATGCGCGCCGGGCAATCACCCGGCCCTCATGCACCACGCCCGCCACGCCGCCCGGCCCCCGGAACTGGTCGGGCAGCAAGTCAAGGGCCGCGGCCAGCGCCTTGAGATCCGGCAGGGCCATCCGTCTTAGCCCGCCTGAAAACAGAGCCGGGTATCCGGCCCGGCCTGCGCCAGAAACTCCAGCAGGTCTGCCCGGCTGAGCGCGGCGCATCCGGCAGTCGGGCTGTAGTCGGGCCGGGCGATATGCAAAAATACCGCGCTGCCCGCGCCCGGAACCACCGGATCGTCATTATGTCCCAGCACAACAACGATGTCGTATAGCCCATCCTCGCGCCACATCTCCTCGTGGCTGGCGGAGAAGGGACACTTGACCGGGCGGTTGTATTCGGGATGGGCAGGCGCATCGCACCAGCCATCCATCGGTTCGATGGCGGTCGTGGGAAAGGGCGAGGCAGGCGGTCCGTCCAGTCGGTCGGCGCGATAGAGCACCCGGCGGATGGGCCAGCAGCCGAGCGGGCTGATGCCATCGCCCTCGGCGCGTTTTTCGGCAATGCCACCGCGCCCGACTGCTGCGCGCCAGATCTGGTCACCATAGCTGGCTTGCCAGCCTGTCCCCGCTTCCGTCACGATCAGATCCATCGCCCCACCTTGTCTTTTTGCGCCCGCCGCCAAATCAAACCGAAAGACTGCCCTCGCCAATGCTCTGCCAGGCGCCGGGCGTCTCTAGCCGCAGCGCCGTCTCGATCCCCGCTCGTGCCCGGATTACCCGGAACCGCTCCCCCATGACCAGCACCTCTGGGATCAGGTCGCGCGAGTTATAGGTAGAGGACATGGTGGCGCCATAGGCCCCGGCATGCGTGAAAGCGAGCAGATCGGCGGGCGCCAGCCTGCCCAGCCCCTGATAGCTGCCAAAATCGTCCGAGCTTTCGCAGATCGGTCCGACCAGACGGCAGGGTTGCGCGTCCACCGCACCGCGTGGCGGGTGCAGCGTCAGCACCGGATGGCGCGCTTCATAAAGGGCCGGGCGCATCAGATCGTTCATCGCCGCATCGACAATGGCTAGATCGCCATGCGCGCCGGGCTTCAGGTAAACGACCTCCGTCACCAATGCTCCAGCCCTGCCACAGAGCCAGCGCCCCGGCTCTACCGTCAGTGCCAGATCCAGATCCCCGACCGTCTCTCGAATTGCGCGTGCATAGCCGACCAGATCCGGTCCCGGATGGTCTGCGTCGCCAATGCCCAGCCCGCCGCCCAGATCCAGCCGCGCGACGCTGTGCCCAGCCGCGCGCAGCCCGCGCACCATCTGCGCCAGCGCCGCCCAGGCCTGACGGAAGGGCGCGAGGTCCAGCACTTGCGAGCCGATATGGACCGCCAGCCCCAGCATCTCCAGTTCCGGCCGGGTCGCGCCGGCGGCGTAGAGCCCGGGCACGTCGGTCGCCGCGATGCCGAATTTGCTGTCCCTGCGCGCGGTAGTGATCTTGGCATGGGTCTTCGCATCCACATCCGGGTTTACCCGCAGCACCACCGGTGCGCGCAGGCCCAGATCCCGCGCGGCGGCGGCCACGGCCTCCAGCTCAGCCGCGCTTTCAACATTGATCTGATGCAGCCCGGCCCGCAGCGCAGCGGTGATCTCAGGCCTGGTCTTGCCCACGCCCGAGAAGATGATGCGCCCCGGCGGTGTGCCAGCGGCCAGCGCGCGCGCCATTTCTCCGCCCGAGACGATATCCATGCCGCAGCCGAGCGCGGCAAACTCGGCCAGCACATTCACATTACTGTTGGCCTTGACCGCAAAGCAGATCGAGACGCCAAGCGGTGACAGCACCTGTTCCAGCGCCGCGTAGTTGGAGCGCAGCGCCAACGCCGAATAGGCATAGAAAGGAGTACCAATTGCGCCGGCCACGACTGCCAGCGGCACCTCCTCGGCATAAACCGTGCCCTCCCGGCGCGTCAGCCAGCTATCGGGGATCATCTGGGGGGGCGGGGCGAAAACAGTCATGGCGGCCTCTGGCATGGTTGCGGGGCCAAGGCTAACAGTCGTCTTTCATGCAATTGAAATACTTACTTGGCGTCGTTCATTCACCCTTGATATGATAAGATGCGGGGGGAACCAAGAATGAAGCTGAACCAGCGCCAGATCGAGGTGTTCCATGCGGTCATGCAGAACAAGAGTATCACCGCCGCGGCCGCCCGGCTGGGCAGTTCGCAGCCCACGCTCAGCCGCGAACTGCGTGAAATCGAAAACCGCCTAGGCTTCGACCTCTTCCTGCGTTTCGGCAGGAGGCTGACCCCAACCGAACAGGCGCTGATGCTGCATGATGTGGTGCTGCGTTCCTTCATCGGTCTGGACGAAATCAGCCGCGCCGCCGCTGCGATCCGCAGCCGCAACGCGGCAAGTTTTCGCGTAGCCTGCATTCCTGCCCATGCCGATTCCATAATTCCGCGCGTGATCCAGCGCGTGCAGGGCCAGCGCCCGGCCATCAATTTCTCAATCCACTCGCAAGAGGAAAGCGCGCTGCGGCATGAGATGACCACGCAGGTCTTCGACCTTTGTCTGGCCGAAAACCTGCTCGACCCCGACGCGGCGGGCAGCGAAGTGATCGTGACGGGCAACATGGTTTGCGCCCTGCCGCAGGGGCATCCGCTCACAGCGCGGGCCGTGCTAAGGCCCGAGGATTTCGCGGGCCAGCCAAATATCTTCTTTAATCAGAATGACCCCTACAGACACAAACTGGATGCCGTGTTCCACGAGGCCGATGTGACGCGCACCTATGCTGGGGAGACCACTACCGCCGCCAGTGTCTGTGCCATGGTGGCCGCTGGGTTGGGCATCGCGATCATCAACCCGCTGACTGCGGCCAGCCAGTGCGGCGGGCCAGTGGTGTTCCGGCGCTTCTCGGTCGCGCTGCCCTATCAGCTTGCGCTGTGGTCCCCGGTGCGCAGCACGCGCCAGGCCCCTATCCGTCGTTTCATCGCCGCGCTGCACGAAACGGCCAGCGTTATGGCAGCCGAACTGGAAAGCCATCTTGCACAGCCGATGTCCTGGCGGGCTGCTGAAGACGTCGGCGGCGCGGAACGGCTTTCTTCAGGCGCAACCGGTTGCGTATAATTTCTCTCGTCGTTCTGGTCTGCCCCCTGAAAAGTGGTCCTCCGTGAGGTATGGCTTTTGAGCCATTTGGAGGATGCGGGAATGCCCCAGAAGAAGCACAAGCCTGAGGAGATCCTCGCCAAGCTGCGGCAGGTCGACGTGTTGGTATCGCAAGGCCAGTCTGTGGCCGAAGCCGTGCGCTCGATCGGCGTGACGCAGTTCACTTACTATCGGTGGCGCAAGGAGTTCGGCGGGCTGAAGACCGACCAGGTGAAGCGGCTGAAGGAGCTCGAGAAGGAGAACGAGCGGCTTCGGAAGGCCGTCTCCGACCTGACGCTAGAGAAGCTCATACTGCGGGAGGCAGCATCGGGAAACTTCTGAGCCCCGCCCGCCGCCGTGCTTGCATCGAGCATGTCAGGCAGCGGTTCCGGATCTCGGAACGCCTCGCCTGTCGCGTGCTCGGGCAGCATCGCTCGACACAGCGGAAGATGCCGCAGGGCCGGGCCGACGAGCAGGCTCTCACCGCGGACATCATCGCGCTCGCCAGCCAGTTTGGTCGCTACGGCTACCGCCGGATTACGGCTCTTCTACGCGAGGCCGGTTGGGCGGTGAATGTGAAGCGGGTCGAGCGGATCTGGCGGCGGGAGGGGCTGAAGGTGCCTGCAAAGCAACCTAAGAAGGGCCGGCTCTGGCTGAATGATGGGTCCTGCATCCGTCTGCAGCCCGAGCGCCCGAACCACGTCTGGTCTTACGACTTCGTTGAAAGCCGGATCCACGATGGAAGGAAGTTCCGCATGCTCAACCTCATCGACGAGTTCAGCCGGGAGTGCCTGGCAATCCGGATCGACAGGAGGCTCCGATCGACCGACGTCATCGACGTGCTGTCCGATCTGTTCATCCTGCGCGGTGTTCCCGAGCACATACGCTAAGACAACGTCCTATGTCGGGAACGATTTGCCGTTTGAGGCATCAGATCACTGTGCATCCGAGCGACTGGATGCCTTTGGAATAGTTGCCCAGACGGGCTCCGCCGTCAAGAAGTGGTCTCTTCCATAGCAAATACAGGGTCGGCCTGGTTGCCGCCCTCACCGTCCTTAAGACGAGATCCAAAATCCCAAGCGGACAGAGGAGGATCAGGGAACGATCCGGGGGATCGTTCCCCCGACGATGGCGAACATTATCTACGAGGTCGCGTCATGCGCCTCCACGGCCAGGTGTGAGAGAGGTCCTTCCGCCTGGGCTCACCCCCTCGAAGAAGGGGCGATAGGGTTCGCCGGACTTGATCACGGCATGAATGGTGCGGGCCATCTTGGCTGCGATGGCAGTGTCGGCCTTGCGGCGCAAATCCGGGTTGTGGCGATCCTGCGCGATGTAGCGCTCGAACTTGTCGCGGAAGCTGTTGGAGGGCTTCAACACGGCCGCCTGACTGGCCAGCCCAGAGTGTGCGACGCAGGCGGGCATTGCCATATTTGGAGATCTTGCTTCGACTGCGGAACGCGCCGGACTGGACGGTGGCCAGATCCATGCCACAAAACTTCAGAAACTGACGGTGATGGTGGAATCGGCGCAGATCGCCAGTCTCGGCCAGAATGGTCAGCGCATTGGCAGGCCCCATCCCGGGTATCGTGCGCAGCAGCTGATAATCCGGATGGTCGGCCAGCAGCTCTGCTGAACGATCCTCGATGGCGTTGCGCTGCTGAACAAGGCTGCGTCCCTGTGCCAAAACGAGGCGGAACATCCGGATTGCATCGGAGTCTGGCGCGACGGGCAAACCTAGGGAAGTCTTGGATGTCTCGTAGAGATCCGCCAATAGCGCCGCCTTGCCGACGCGGCGGCCAATCACTGGCCAAGCGGACTCTATGAAGGCGTCCTTGTCCATGGCGGTGATCATGTGAGGAGACGGAAAGGCCTCAAGGAACGCCAAGAACCAGTCTCCTCGAGAACTGCGATGGAACCGGTCCGCCTCGGGAAAATACAGTGGCAGGTAATGGGTCAAGATACGATGCCACAGTTCCGTCTTCGACCGCGCGACCATCTCGTAGGTCTTCGACAGTTCCTGGATGTCGCAAGTGCCGGCGACCAGCGGGTCGTGAAAGACCTGGACCGCACCGATCTCCAGCATGTGCAGAATGACCTGCGCATCCTTGGGATCGTTCTTGTCCCAGCTGTTGTGCAGCGCTTCCCGCGGGCGGGCGAGAGCGACGGACGACACGAGCTTGAGATCGAATCCCGCGGCCCCGAGGGCGAACATCAGCGCCTGGTGATAGTTGCCGCCAAGCCCATGGCTTGGCCCGCGAAGCCGATCGTGACCGGTAGGCCATATTCAAGCAAAGCAGCGATCAGACGGTGATAATCCTCGGCGGTGTTCAGCACCGTCCTCCGGCGCCGACGCGACTTGCCGGGCACGGCGATCAGCACCTCGTGCCGGTGTTTGGAAATGTCGATGCCTACCAGAACGCGGGCATCCGAAGTATGCTCAACCTTGGCCATAGCCAGTCTCCTCCGTGGTGTGGTTCGCAAAACCACCATAGAGATCCGAAACCCGGTTATGGCCGCCCGCAGCGCAATCTTGGAGGCTGCGCAGGCGCCCATAACCCTCAACGGCGCGTGATTCCCATCATGCTACGGCACCGAGTTCACCTCGCGGCGCTATACCGCGCTGGTTCGAAGCTACGGCTTGAAGCAGGAGTTCATCACGCCCCACTGTCCGCAGAAGAACGGCATGGTCGAACGCGTGATCCAGACAATGAAAGAGCAATGCATCCATCGCCAGCGCTTCGATAGCATCCAGCACGCGACGCGCGCCATCGGCGACTGGATCAGCTTCTACAACAACCGACGCCCGCATCAGGCGCTGGACATGAAAACCCCTGCTGAGGCATTCGCTTTAGCGGCTTAATCTGTGCAGATTCCGCTGGATAAATACAAACATGCGCTAACATTCAACCTGGAACACTCGATGGGGGCAGGCCTTCCGTTACGAACTCAGCCGAAAGGTCGCCTTCAGCCTGTTCCTGTCTGACGGTCGGGTGGCCATCGACAACAATCCAGCCGAGCGCGCCCTGCGCCCAATTGGCATCGGAAGGAGGAACTGGCTCTTTGCCGGGGCGGACACCGGTGCCGAAACGCTGGCCCGCGCGATGACCATCATCGAAACGGCCAAACTGAATGGCCTCGATCCGCAGGCCTACCCCGCAGACATCCTGGCCCGCATCAACAACCACAAGATCAACCGCCTTGATGACCTGCTGCCCTAGAACTGGTCCCTGCGTCCTGCAACGTTACCCGAGGCCGCCTGATGGCAACCGTTACCCATGCCTGCACCCTTGATGACTTCGTCGATGACGCAGAACGCGTCGCCCGTATCAAGCAACAGTCACCGGCGTAACAACCGGCAGGTTACAAACAACTCGTCCGGTGCTGCAGATCTCACTCCGGCGATGGAGCTGCCCCTATCTGCTTGCCGATCCGCGTGGCGGCCTTGCGCACCATCGATCCGATCGCGGCGATCCGGTCATCTGTCATCCGTTGCGTCGGCCCAGAGACCGAAATGCCGGCAATCGCCTCGCCATGAATGTTGAGGATCGGTGCCGCAACACAGCGCATGCCAAGCGTGCGCTCCTCGTCGTCCACCGCATACCCCTCGTCTCTTGCTCGCTGAAGCTGCGCAAGAAGTGCTCCGGGTTCGGTGACGGTGCGGGCGGTGAACCGCTCCAGCGGGCCGTTTGAAAGAAAGGACTGCAGCCGTCCGGGATCATAGCGGCTGAGGAGCGCCTTACCTATTCCCGAGGCGTGTTTGGCAGAGACCGTTCCCGGCGGGAAGAAGGCGCGGATCATCTCGTGCGTCTCCACCTGACCCAGAAACAACACCTGCCCCTTCCACTCAACGCCAAGATTGGACGTCTCGCCACTTTCAGCCATCAGGGCATGCATCTCCGGCCGCGCACGTTCGACGACATTGGTGCGACGAAGGAAGGCTGATCCGGCGCGGAAGGTGCCTGGGCCGATGTGCCATTCATGCCGGTCAACCGACAGTTCGACGAAATCCCGAGCCTCGAGCGTCGCCAGAACGCGGTGCATGGTGGCGACGGACTGGTCAAGTGCTGCGGCGATCGCACTCAGGGTCATGCCGTCCCGCGTGGCCAGCAACTGGATCACTTCCAGTGCACGGTCGAGTGCCTGAATAGTGCTCTGGCCCTCTACGGGAAACATGGCCTTGGGGCGGCCGCGACGGGCAGGAGGCTGGGACATCCGGGAAGATTCCAATCGTAGCGAAGCACCTTCATTGTATTTGCGAAAAACATGTTCACCTAATGAAAAATCCAACGCATTGAAATATATATAGTAAATAGCATTTATCGTCTGATGAAAATATTTTTCAAAAAAATATCCATCGATCAGAACGACTGCTACGTTGCCCCCAATGGCTGATCGAGGAGGAGCAACCATGCAGAACCCCGTCTTCATCCCCGGACCTACCAATATGCCCGAGTACTTGCGCCGGGCGGTGGATATTCCGACGCTTGACCACCGGTCCAGCGCCTTTGCCGAGATGCTGGCACCTGCGATGGCAGGGGTTCGGGCCGTTCTCAAGGCTGCCACGTCTGAGGTGTTCCTGTTTCCCTCCACCGGGACAGGTGGTTGGGAGGTCGCGATCAGCAACACGCTGTCGCCGGGCGACCAGGTGCTGGCCGCGCGTCACGGCATGTTCAGCCATCGCTGGATTGATCTGTGCCAGCGCCATGGTCTCGATGTCGAAATCGTCGAGGCACCATGGGGGGCAGGCCTGCCTGCGGATCGCTACGAGGCGATCCTGACCGCCGACAAATCTCACCGGATCAAGGCCGTTCTGGCCACCCATAACGAGACCGCCACAGGCGTCGTCTCTGACATTGCCGCCGTCCGCCGCGCACTCGATGCCGCAGGTCATCCGGCGCTGCTGCTCGTCGACGGGGTCAGTTCCATCGGCTCGATGGACTTCCGCTTTGACGAATGGGGGATCGACATTGCGGTCACCGGCTCGCAAAAGGGCTTCATGCTGCCACCGGGTCTTGCGATCGTGGCCTTTTCACCCCGTGCCATGGCTGCGACGGAAAGCGCGCGTCTGCCGCGTTGCTTCTTTGATATCCGGGACATGGCAAAGACCAACGCTGCCGGGCTCTATCCCTACACGCCTCCGGTTGGGCTTATCCATGGGCTGAAGCTTGCCTCGGACGCCCTTCTGGCCGAGGGGCTGGATGCGGTGTTTGCCCGCCACACCCGCATTGCGAGCGGTGTTCGGGCTGCGGCCTCGGCATGGGGGCTCAGTCTCTGCGCGCAGTCGCCAGACCTCTACTCGCAGACCGTCAGCGCGATCCGCACACCTGCCGGATTCAACGCGACCGAAATCGTCACCCGCGCGGCCCGCGTCTATGACACGGCCTTCGGGACCGGTCTTGGAGAGTTGGCGGGCAAGGTGTTCCGCTTTGGCCATCTTGGGCAGATGAGCGACTTGATGGCGCTGTCCGGGCTTTCGGTTCTGGAGATGTGCATGGCCGATCTTGGGCTGCCCATTCGTCTGGGCAGTGGCGTGGCCGCGGCACAGGAAATCTACCGCGCAACGGCGGAGCGGACTTTGCAACGGGCGGCCTGATCGCCGCGACACATGACCTGAGGAGGACAAGATGAAGGACGAGACGCCGCCCGACATCCCGACATTCGCAGATGTTCTGGCTGCCCGTGACCGGATCGCCATGCATATCCACCGCACGCCGGTCCTGACGTCACGCATGCTGAACGAGATGGCGGGAGCCGAGTTGTTCTTCAAATGCGAGAACCTGCAGAAGGCCGGTGCCTTCAAGGCGCGTGGCGCGTCGAATGCGGTCTTTGGCTTGAGCGATGATCAGGCCGCGCGGGGTGTGGCGACCCATTCCAGCGGCAACCATGGCACGTGCCTTTCTTATGCGGCGGGGCGGCGTGGCATTCCCTGCACCGTGGTGATGCCGCGGACGGCCCCGCAGGCGAAAAAGGACGCCGTCATGGGTTACGGCGGCCGTGTCGTGGAATGCGAACCCTCGACCTCATCACGCGAAGCGGTGTTTGCGGAGGTTGTGGCCGAGACCGGCGCGGAGTTCGTGCACCCCTACAACGACCGGCGCGTGATCGCCGGGCAGGGCACCTGCGCGCTCGAGCTTGCGGATCAGGTTGAAGGTCTGGATGCGGTGATCGCGCCCATCGGTGGTGGTGGCATGGTGTCGGGCACCTGCCTCACGCTGTCGCAGATCGCGCCGAGGGTGCGCATGTATGCGGGCGAGCCGGAACAGGCCGATGACGCGGCGCGTAGCCTCAAGGCTGGTTACATCATCGCCGATGACGCGCCCGAGACGATCGCCGACGGGCTGAAGGTACCGCTGAAAGACCTTACCTGGCACTTCGTGCGCAACCATGTGGCCGATATCCTTACGGTGTCCGAGGCAGAGATCATCGCGGCGATGGAGCTCATCTGGAAGCGCCTGAAGATTGTGATGGAGCCATCCAGCGCGGTTCCGCTGGCCGCCGTTCTGAAGAACCCAGAGCTGTTTGCGGGCCAGCGCGTCGGCATCATCATCACTGGCGGCAACGTCGATCTGAAAAAACTGCCTTGGATGTAAGGGGAGATAAAAGATGAACATGGAAACCAGACTGACCGATCTGGAGGTTGGCTTCGATGTTCCGGCGCTGCCCGGAATGCGCGAGCAGGATATCCAGACCCCTTGCCTGATCCTCGACCTTGATGCGCTGGAGGCGAACATCCGCAAGATGGGCGACTATGCCCGCAGCCATGGCATGCGGTTGCGCGTGCATGGCAAGATGCACAAATCGGTGGATGTGGCCAAGCTGCAGATGCGCATCGGCAATGCCATCGGTGTCTGCTGCCAGAAGGTGTCCGAGGCCGAGGTATTCGCCCGAGGCGGCATAAAGGACATTCTCGTGTCAAACGAGGTGCGAGATCCGGCCAAGATCGACCGGCTGGCCCGCCTTCCGAAACTGGGCGCCAGCGTCATCGTCTGCGTCGATGACCTGACCAACGTGCCAGAACTGTCCGAAGCCGCGCAACGTCACGGTACGACACTGGACTGCTTTGTCGAGATTGACTGTGGTGCAGGCCGCTGTGGCGTGACGACCACCGAGGCAGTGGTGCAGATTGCGCAAGCGATCGACGGGGCACCCGGCCTCAACTTCAAGGGGCTGCAGGCCTATCAGGGGGCGATGCAGCACATGGAGCAGTACGAGGAGCGTCGCGCCAAGCTGGATGCGGCCATCGCGATGGTGAAGGCGGCCGTCACGGGGCTGGAGGCTGTGGGACTGAAGCCGCAGCTGGTGTCGGGTGGGGGAACCGGATCTTACTATTTTGAAAGCAACTCCGGCGTCTATAACGAGCTGCAATGTGGCTCTTATGCCTTCATGGATGCCGACTACGGCCGCATCCGTGACAAGGACGGCAACCGCATCGATCAGGGCGAGTTCCAGAATGCGCTGTTCATCCTGACCAGCGTGATGAGCCACGCCAAGGCCGACAAGGCCGTGGTCGATGCCGGGCTCAAGGCGCAGTCGGTGGACAGCGGATTGCCCGTGGTCTTTGGGCGGACCGACGTAAAGTATGTCAAATGCTCGGACGAGCATGGCGTGGTCGACGATCCGGGCGCTGTTCTGAAGCCGAACGACAAGCTGCGTCTGGTGCCGGGTCATTGCGACCCCACCTGCAACGTCCACGACTGGTACGTGGGCGTACGCGGTGGCAAGGTCGAGGTTGTCTGGCCGGTCTCGGCGCGTGGGCGTGCCTATTGAAACGGCTGACGGGGGCGGCCCGCCGCCCCCAGTTTTTCCGGTGGAGCGAACCAGATGTATATCGTCCCTGAGGCCGTCATCGACGGGCTGCTGACGCGCGCGGACAGTTTCCAGGCAGTCGAGGCTGTCTTCGCCTCGATGGCGCGGGGGGCCGCGCGCAACTTTCCGGTGATCCGCGAGGCCATCGGTCATGCCGACGCGCTTTACGGGTTCAAATCCGGCTTTGATCGTGAATCGCTGGCGCTTGGCCTAAAATCCGGTGGCTTCTGGCCGGGCAATGCCGAAAGGGGGCTGACGAACCATCAGTCGACGATCTTTCTGTTCGATGCCGATACCGGACAAATCAAGGCAGTGATCGGGGGCAATCTGCTGACGGCCCTGCGTACGGCGGCGGCCTCGGCCGTCTCGATCCACCATCTTGCCCGACCGGATGCCGAAGTGCTGGGGATGATCGGTGCGGGCCACCAGTCGACCTTTCAGATGCGTGCGGCGCTGGAGCAGCGCAAGTTCCGTCGGGTTGTGGCCTGGAACCGCGAGCCATCGATGCTTGATCGCCTTGCAGCCGTGGCAGAGGAAGTCGGGGTGCCCTTCGAATCCGTCACGCTTGACAGGCTGGGGGCTGAGGCGGATGTGATCGTGACGATCCTGTCCTCTTTCGCGCCGGTGCTGATGTCGGCGCAGGTGCGTCCGGGTACGCATATCGCCTGCATGGGTACCGATACCCGAGGCAAGCAGGAGGTGGAGCCCGAACTTCTGGCCCGTGCACGCCTCTTTACCGATGAGGTGGCGCAGGCTGTATCCATCGGTGAATGTCAGCATGCCGTCGCGCAGGGCCTGGTTTCCCCCGAAGCAATCACCCCGCTGGGCGCTGTCATCGCCGGCCAGCAGCCAGGACGGCAGGACGAAACCGAGATCACCCTTTTCGATGGTACAGGTGTCGGGCTTCAGGATCTTGCCGTCGCAAATGCCGTCTTGATCAAAGCCATCAAGAACGGGAGCGCGATAAAGCTGGGCTGATCCCACCTTTGCCTGCGCGTCTATGCCCGGCGTCATCATCGACGCCGGATAGATGCAGGGCCGGTCAGGATAGAGCGGAGCGCCGCTGACAAAGGGCGCGACCTGCCGTCATCTGACGTGTGATAATCCTTACCGCAAGTACATCTATGCCGCTTGCCAACCGTCAAAAGGTTGGCGGGCCCTCTTCAGGTCGATCTCGTCCCGCCAAAAGGTGTTGTCCGCAAGATTTAGCTGGTGCATGTGGTCGGAATGATCCGCGCAACCGCGACCATATTGCGGCAGATGCTTCTTCTCGCCGTTCTGACCGTTGCCCTTGTGGCGACGGGCTTTGCGCATCGCGCTCCTGCTATGGATGATGTGGCACTTCAGGCGTATGTTCGGGCCGGTGGCGATCTGTGTGGCGATGCCGATGGTGATGGCCTGCCCGATCACGGAAAATGCCCTGCCTGTCAGATCGTGGGTAGCGCCGATTTACCTTCGATCAGCACGTCCATTCTGGATGCCGATCTGATCGTTGTCGCAACCATCGCGGCGCCGCGTGAAAGCCGCGCTGTCCGGGGTGTGCTTGACCCTGCGCTCGGGATGCGCGCGCCCCCTCGGGCCTGATCGCGTTTATCGCTGATCCGTGCTGGCAGCCCTTGCTGCCCAAGGCCAGAGAACCAGTCCATGAACCGTATCGTATGCGCAGCCCAAGCTGCTTTTACTGCCGTGTCTGGGCCGGCTGACCGCCATGACCGGGCCGGATGACGCTCTTTTCCAGATTGGCCGCGCAGGAGGCTTTTTCTGCGCGAAGTGACACCTGACGAACCTGAAGGAACCCCAGATGACCCGTGCCTTTGGCCTCTTGGCTGCCTTGATGATATCCACGCCGCTTTATGCCCATAGCGTGAGGGAGGGCGATATCGAGATCATCCACCCCAACATTCCACAGCCTGCCGTTGGAGCAAAGGCTGCCGCAGGCTATATGGGCATTTCCAACGAAGGTGATCGCCCAGACAGGCTGATCGCGGTTGAAACGCCAGTTGCCAAAAGTGCCATGCTGCACCAAAGCACGGTCAATGCCGATGGGGTGGCGACGATGTCCCATGTCGACGGCATCGAGGTTCCGGCCGTTGACACCGTCATGCTGGAACCGGGCGGCTATCACATCATGCTGATGGGGCTGACCCAGCCCTTGGTCGAGGGCCAGATGGTGCCGGGCGTGCTGGTCTTTGAACATGCGGGCCGGGTCGAGATCGAGTTCATGATCGATCCGCGCGGTGGCATTGATCATTCGACCATGGATCACACGGCAATGGGGCATGGTGCTGACCAGCCAGCGGGCGGTCATGGTCTTAACCATGGGGCACCATGACAGACGTTGACGTCGCCAATACCGAGGTGCTGGGGCAGTCGCATTGATGCCGCCCAGCCGTCTGCAGTGAAGTGTCGCGCCGAGCTGGCCTAAATCAGCGTGCTCGGCATTATTGGCATTGGCCAGACGCGCCAGAACGGGCACCAGGGGCCGGCCGGATGGTGTTACGGAAAGGATCTGGCCGCGCCCGCCTGTCGCACTTTCGGCGCGCGTTACCAGCCCTTTGGCCTCCATCCGGTCGGCAAGCTTGCTGCTGGCACCACGGGTCATCCCCATCCGGTAAGCCAGAGCGATCGGCGCTACGGTATTTTCGTCATAGAGAGCCCGTATGTGGGATTGCGTTACCCGATTACAGCAAGGAGTTCCTTGAGCGCCGCGCCGAATTCCGCGTCGTCCGATGAATGTTCCGGGGTGGCGCGACCGGCCAGCGCGGCGGCGACTGCGGCGCCATGGGTGAAGTCCACGAGTATACCGACCCAGATCGAAGTACGGCGTTCGCCCAACCCGGTCGCCAGCAACAGGCGGGTCAAGTGTTCGGTAATCCGTCTTGCCTGTTCAGGGGAGGCTGTGGGGTGGCGAAAGATCAGCAAGGTCAACCCCGGATGGAGCTGAACCGTTGCGTGGTAGGACCGAAGCAGCGCATCGACGCGCTGTAGGGGCGGGCCCTCGGTGGGCTCAGTGACCGCGCCATAGACGCGATCTGCCATGGCTGCGATCAGGGCATCACGATCCCCGAAATGATGATAGATCGTCATCGGGGTTACGCCCAAGCTGTGCGCGAGGGACCGCATCGTGAATCCCTCGACCCCCTGAGTGTCCAGCAAGCGCAGCGCGTCCGAGAGCATGTCACGGGCCGCCAGCGCAGGGACCTCTCCGGCTGGGCGCCCCCTTGGCCGCTTCACGGCCCAACCCGATACTTCGACTGAACAAGGCCCGAGGGGAAAGTGCGGGTCGCCTGATGGATCAGCGGGATATCCGAAGGGATGGTGCCAAACAGCCTTCGACCAGTACCCAGCAGGACCGGGACTTGGGTGATGACCATATCGGCAATCAGTCCCGCACGCAGGAATGCCTGAACGATCTGCCTGCCGTCGACATAGGCCCGGCGTCGTCCTTCGGCCTGCAGCATCGCCATGGCGTCGGCTGGGGACCTGGCGCTGATGCGCACCTTGCCTGAAAGTTCTTGGGCAGATCGCTTTCACTGAGGCTTGCTGAAAGGACCAGAACCGGACGGTTATAGGGCCAGGGCGTGACGCGGCGGATCCTGTCAAAGCTTCCGCGCCCCATCACGATCACGTCCTTGTCTGCGATGAAGGCGTCATAACCGTGGTCTTCGGTGGGTCGTCGCGTTCAAGCAGCTATGCCAAGGGTCTGCCGCACATGGCCGATGCAATGCCTGCGACGCGAAGGGCTCAGAAGTTTCCCCGTGCGCCCTCGATCAGGATCAGCTTGTCCAAGGTCAGATCGGACACGGCGCGCCGCAGCCGCTGGTTCTCGGCCTCAAGCTCCTTCAGTCGGTTCAACTGATCGCGGTTCATCCCGCCATACTCCTTGCGCGATCGATAATCGGACTGCACCGACTTGCCCTGACCCTGCCGCAGCTTCGAGACGATGTCCCCCGGCTGCTCTCGCTTTCCAGCCAGCTTCGCAACCTCCACCAACTGGGATCATCATATCCCCGTCGGTGGACCACTTCGCGGGGGGAGCTCCAAGTCTGTAGGGTTCCGTTTCTCAATCAATGCACAGGTGTGCAAAAAATGATTGACAGATGATCGATCACACAGAAGTATCGCTGGCAGGGAGAGGCTTTCGAAGGAGGATTCCTTTGTAAGCAAAACAATTCCAGAGGGCCTGCTGCGCCCGCTGGTGGGGAGGACAATTTGCACTGCATTGCGACAAATGCCGCTTCGGCATGCATGCCAGCAGGATACGGCCATGTCACATCCTGATCTGGCGTCGCCCGGTACGGGTGATCACGCAAGCCGGGCCTATCGCCTGCGCATGGCGCTGAGAGAGCCGACGACAGTAATCGGCATTCTGATGGCCGCCTTGTTCCTTTATCTGATCGTGGTGCCGATCCTTTCCATCCTGGGTGATGCGGCGACCGTGCAGTTTGGCGACGAGCGCCGTGTGAAGGACGACCTTGGCAGCTTCACGCTCTATTATCTCACGCGCACCTTCACCTCGTCCGTGGCGCAAGACCTGTTCTGGCAGCCACTCATGAACACGCTGAAAGTGGCGGCGGGCGCGATCTCGATATCTCTGGTCGTGGGCGGCATTCTGGCCTGGCTGATCGCGCGGACCGACATGTTAGGGCGGCGCTGGTTCGCGACCGCGCTGATTGTGCCTTACATGCTGCCTGCGTGGACCTTTGCGCTGGCCTGGACCACATTGTTCAAGAACCGCACGATTGGCGGTCAGCAGGGTTGGCTTGAGGCCATCGGTCTGACGCCGCCCGACTGGGTTGCCTATGGCCAGTTCCCGATCACGGTGATCCTTGCCCTGCATTACACACCCTTTGTGATCTTGCTCTTCGGGTCGGCGCTCAAGCGGTTCGACAGCCAGTTGGAGGACTCGGCGCGCATTCTGGGGGCATCGGGGATGACGGTCGCCCGGCAAGTGATCCTGCCGCTGATGCGCCCGGCGCTGATGTCAGCGGTGGTGCTGATCTTTGCGAAATGCCTTGGCGAGTTTGGTGTGCCCTATGTTCTCGGCTTGCCGGTAAACTTCGATGTGCTGGCGACCTCGCTCTATCGCTCTATCGGGTCGCGCCAGACTGGCGTGGCGGGGGTTCTTGCCGGGGCGATCATGCTCATCGGGATGATCGCCATTCTGGTCGACGCCTATCTTGCGCGTGAGGCGCGCCGCTTTGTAACGGTCGGCTCCAAAGGCTCGATGAACCGCGCCTCGCGGCTCAAGCGCTGGCGGCTGCCAGCGTCGGGGTTTGCCGGCGGGATCTTCCTGATCAGCGTAGGGCTGCCCTTGATGACGCTCTTTTTGTCGACCGTCATGCGCCGGCCCGGAAGCTTTCAGCTGTCGAACTTCACACTGGACTACTGGATCGGAACCGATCTGCCCACAGTGGCGATGCGAACCGGCGTTCTGCTCAGCCCCGATCTGTGGCAGGCGGCGTCGAATACGATCCTGATCGTGGGCTCGGCGTCGATCTGTTCGGGCATCCTCGGTATCCTGACGGGTTACGTCGTGGTCCGCACACCGTATCGTCCTCTGTCGGTCTTTCTGCGGCAAGTGACCTTCATGCCCTATCTGGTGCCGGGGATCGCCTTTGCGGCGGCCTATCTCTCGCTCTTTGCGGTGGCGCGGGGTCCGATTCCGGCACTGTATGGCACCACGGCGATCCTCATCCTTGCCCTGATGGCCGATCAGATGCCCTATGCCTCGCGCGCCGGAATCTCGGCGATGATGCAGCTCGGCAAAGACCCGGAAGAGGCCGCGCAGGTCCTGGGTGCCGGCTGGCTGCGGCGCATGACCTCGGTGGTCATCCCAATCCAGAAGGGCTCGCTTGTGACCGGGATCATGTTGCCCTTCATCTCGGGCATCAAGGGGCTCAGCCTCTTTGTCATCCTGGCAGTGCCGGCGACGGACGTACTGACCACGTTCTCGCTGCGGCTGGTCGATTACAACTACACGCAGGCCGCGAATGCCGTGGTGCTGATCATCGCGGGGATCGCCTACCTGGGCACACTGCTGGCCCAGAAGCTGACACGCACCAATCTTGCCGAAGGACTCGGAACCTGATGCCTGACATCACTCTCAGCAATGTGCAGAAATCCTACGGCGGTGCATCGCCCTTGGCCGTGAACAACCTGAACCTGCAGATCGGCGACGGCGAGTTCATGTGCCTGCTGGGCCCCTCGGGCTGCGGAAAGACCACGACGCTGCGCATGATCGCGGGGCTTGAGGGCCTGACCAGCGGCGAGATCCGCGTGGGCGATCAGGTGGTTGACTGCCCGGCGAAAGGTCGCTTCCTCGGCCCTGAAAAGCGCGGGATGGGGTTGGTGTTCCAGTCCTATGCGCTCTGGCCGCACCTGACGATCGAGCGGAACACCGACTTTGGCCTGCGGCTGCGCAAGGTGCCCAAGGCCGAGCGCGAGGCGCGCGTGGCAAAGGTGATGAAGGCGCTGGACATCGAGAAGTACCGCGACCGCTATCCCAGCCAGCTGTCGGGCGGCCAGCAGCAACGCGTGGCTCTGGCGCGGATGCTGGCGGTCAATCCCGGCGTCCTGCTTCTGGATGAGCCGCTGTCGAACCTCGATGCCCGTCTGCGACTGGAGATGCGGGCCGAGCTGAAGCGCATCCATGCCGAGTTCCGCACCACCATCGTTTTCGTCACCCATGACCAGTGGGAAGCGATGACGCTGGCCACCCGTATCGCGGTGATGAATGAGGGCACGTTGCAGCAGATAGGCACGCCGAACGATATCTACGATCGCCCTGCGAACCGTTTCGTGGCCGAGTTTGTCGGCAGCCCACCGATCAACATTCTCGATCTGGGCTCGGATCACCCGCTGGACATCGCCGCGCGCGATTGGCTGCGTACCCGGCTGGGCGAGCGGGCCGATCTGGGCTCGGCCGGACTGCGCCCCGAAGCACTTCAGGTGGCGATGACCGAGGGCAATGTGCCCGCCGGCAGCTTCCGCCATCCGGCAGTGGTGACCGGCATCCTGCCCACAGGCGGCAGCTGGATCATCGAGGTGAATTGTGAGGGCCGCGTGGTCTTTCTGACGACGACCGAAAGCCCTGCCCTGAGGGGTGGAGAAGAGGTCTGGCTGCATGCCCGTCCCACATCGCTGCATGTCTTCGGCCAGGACCGGCAGAGGCTTGCAGGCGCGGACGAGGCCCTTGCGCGCGCGGCGGCGGGGATGGCCGCCGTGCGCCAGGCATGAAGGTTCAAAGGGAGGAAAGAATGAGACGTTCAATTCTGGCGATGCCGCTGGTGCTGGCGGCAGGTGGCGCCCCGGCGCAAGAGCTTGATCTTGATGCGCTGGTCGCCGCAGCCCGGACCGAGCCACCGACAACCGTCTATGCGGTGACCGGCAAGATCGTGGACACGGCCGAGGCGTTCAATGCGAAGTATGGCTTGCAAGTCACCGGCAAGAAGGTGAACGAGGCGGGGCAGGTCGATCTGCTGATCCGGGAACACCAGGCGGGCTCGGTGACCGGCTCGGTATCACTTGCATCCGATGTGGCCGCGATTGTGGCCGATCTGATGTCGCAAGGTATCGTTGAAAGCTGGGTTCCCGAAGATATCGTCCCGCATCTGGCCGAAGGTGCCCGCGATCCGCTGGTTGTGGTCAGCGATCCGCATGTCTGGGCCTATAACTCCGAGGTCCATGACAGTTGCCCCGTGACCAATGTCTGGCAGTTGGTTGATCGGGAATGGAACCGCCGCGTCAGCCTGATGGACCCGCTGGAAAAGCCGGCCTACGCCGACTGGTTCAACCAGCTTGCTGAAGGTCACGATGCCGAGATGGCTGCCGCCTATGCCGCGCATTACGGCAAGCCTTTTGAAGGGGAAAGTGCAACGGCGGCCTGGGTCAAGGCCTTTGCGGCGAACGGCCCGCTGGTCGCCGACAGCTCGGGCGTGGCCGAGGCGATCGGCGCCCCCGGTCAGGCACAGCCCTTCTTCGGGATGCTCTCCACCGCCAAGTTCCGCGACAATGCCGACAAGGGCTACAAGCTTGCCCTGTGTTCGGGAATAGAGCCCTTCAGCGGCTGGCTCTACCCCGGCCTGGGCGTCATTGCCAAGGGAACTCCTTCACCGAACACTGCGCGGCTGTTCATTCACTATCTGCTGACCGCAGAGGGGATCGCGCCGCAGACCGTGGACGGAAAGCTGCCGTCTGATCCACGCATCGGCCTGCCCGCCGATGAGGCATCGGGCATTGCTGCCCATCTGGACGAACTGATGGTCTGGAACACCGCAGGATCGGTAAGCGACATCGACCGCCGGCAGGATTGGCAGGACCTCTGGCAGACCAGCCTCGTGCGTTGACCGCCAACGCGCCCGTCCGGGGAGGGGCGGGCGCGGATCACACAAGGACAGGGAGGAAAGAAAGATGAAGACAGGAGTGCTTCTCGCGCTGACGCTCGGATTCACCGGGGTGGCGCGGGCCGAAGACTTCGACATCGAAGCGCTGATCGCGGCGGCAAAGGCTGAACCGCCGATCACCGTTTTCGACAGCACCGGCAAGATCGTCGATATGGCCGAGGCCTTTACCGCCAAATACGGCGTGCAGGCCACAGGCACCAAGACCAAGGCCACCGCGCAGCTGGAAACCATCATCCGCGAGGCGCAGTCAGGCAATGTGCAGGGCGACGTCTCGCTGATTTCCGACGTGCCGGCCGCCATCGGTCAGCTTCTGCCGGGTGGATTTGCCGAAAGCTGGGTGCCGCCGGATCTGGCCGCCGATATCGAACCCATGGCGCAGAACCCCCTTCTGGTGGTCTCCAGCCCGAACGTGCTTGCCTTCAACACCGCGCTTTACGAGGCTTGCCCGATCACCAATATCTGGCAACTGACTGAGCCCGAATGGAAGGGCAAGGTTGCCATGCAAGACCCGCTGGGCAAGCCGTCCTATACCGATTGGTTCAACCAGATGCGTGCGCATGCGGATGATCGACTGCGCGCGGCCTACGAGGCCCACTACGGCAAGCCGCTGGAAACCGACAAGGGTAGCGCAACAGAGGCGTTTGTGGCGGCGCTTGCCGCAAACGGCCCGCTGCTGACCGACAGCGACTCGGCTGCGGCTGAGGCAGTGGCCGCTCCCGGCCAGACCGAGCCGTTTATCGGTCTGGTGAGCGCGGCCAAGTTCCGCGACAACGCGGGCGCCGGTTTCACGCTTGGTCTCTGCAGCGGCATCGACCCCTTCATCGGCTTTGCCAATGCCACCGTAGGCTTGATCGTCAAGGGGACCGACAGCCCGAATGCGGCGCGTCTCTTCATCCATTATGTGATGACCGCCGAAGGCATCGCGCCGCAGGCCGAAGATGGAAAACTTTCGTCGAACCGGACCGTGGGTCTGCCCGCGGATGAGCCCTCGGGCATCTCTGCGCATATGGCCGAGGTGCTGACCTACAACCCGGCAACCGGGCTTGATGACTGGGATACCCGTCAGGACTGGCAGGATTTCTGGCGACTCCACCACCAGAGATGACTGCCTGCGGGGGGCGCATCCTCTGCCGCCCTCCGCCTTGTAACTTCAGGAAAGCCTCGATGTCCGATCAACTTCTTCGCACCGCCATGGCTGCCGCACAGGTTGCCGCGCCCGAGTTGCTTGCGGCATTCCGCGGGCAAATGCAGGTGGACTACAAGCGCGACCGCCACGACCCGGTGACCGAACATGACCGCAGGGCCGAGGCGGCAATCCGCGACCTGATCTTTCGCGAGGTTCCCGACTCGGTTTTCGTGGGTGAGGAGAGTGGGCTGACTGGCTCGGGTGAGGTGCAGTGGTTCGTCGATCCCATT
Organism: Gemmobacter aquaticus; assembly: GCF_007859075.1. GTDB lineage: Bacteria > Pseudomonadota > Alphaproteobacteria > Rhodobacterales > Rhodobacteraceae > Gemmobacter > Gemmobacter aquaticus. Next base: position 254,663 of record NZ_VOAK01000021.1, on the reverse strand, counting down.
GATGGCACGGCGAACTTTGCGCGCGGCATGGCCTTCTGGTGCACATCGGTCGGCGCAGTCATCGGCGACCGCATCGTCGCCGGGGCAATCTATGATCCGGTTGCGGGGACGCTGTTCGCGGCATCGGCAGATGGCGGTGCGTGGCTCAACGGGCAACCGTTGCAGTCGAAGGCCGTCGCCGATGAGTCGGAGGCGGTGCTGATTTGCGGCTATCCGGTTCCGCGCGACTTTCGGGCTGACGGACGAGCGGCCGCGCTGGAGCATCAGGGACAACTGCTGGAGACGGTCGCGACCCTGCGCCGCCCGGGCAGCGCGGCCCTGTCGATCGCCCATGTCGCCGCTGGCTGGGTCGACGCGGCTGCGGGCTTCGGAGTCAACGCCTGGGACGTGACGGCGGCGATCCTTATCCTCAGGCAAGCCGGGGGGCGCTATCACCCATTCGGGCTGGGCCAGCGCGCTGCGGGTGATCCTGACCACCAGCATCCGGGCTATCTGGCATTGGGCACGGGTGCCGATTACCCCACGCTGCAGCGCATCTGCCAAGAGATTTCAGCGAGGCGGGAGCAGAGCCGCACGGCTTTGCACGCTGTCGAGACAGCCGCCATCCAGAGTTAAAGAACACGGTTGCACTGGTGTGCAATCAGGGGCAAGAACCTGCCTTCGAAGGGAAAGACGAATGAGCCTGACAGAGCATGACATAGATACGCGGGAAGCCTTCCTGCATGGCCTTGCCGCCAGCGCGGCGGCCCTTGCGCTTGACGGGTTCTCGCGCCAGACCGGGCAGTCCGCCAGCATGAAGGGGCCGCAGGACTTCCTGACCGAGACCGATGGCGCAGTTGAGGCGCATATTCGTAGCCGGATTGCCGAAACCTTTCCCGAGGACGGATTCCTGGGCGAGGAAACCGGCGGCTTGCCGGGCGCGCAGGCCTGGGTTGTCGATCCAATCGACGGCACTGCGAATTTTGCCCGTGCCATTCCACATTTCTGTGTCTCGATTGCCTTTGTCGCGAATGGAGAGGTTCAGCTGGGCGCCATCGTGAACCCTGCGCTGGATGAGACTTATCTGGCCCGCCACGGCCGGGGCGCGCGGCGCAACGGGCTTGCCATCCGCGTGTCGAATACGAACGACATCGCAGCCACGTCGTTCGAGATGGGCTGGTCCAACCGCGAACCGCTGGAGCGCTATATCGCGGCACTTGAAGGACTGTTCCGCGCGGGCAGCAATGTGCGGCGGGCAGCATCGGGGGCGATGGGGCTTGCCTATGTGGCGGACGGGCGCAGCGACGGCTATGCCGAACTGCACATGAACCCCTGGGATTGCCTGGCGGGCTTGCTGCTGGTGCGCGAGGCGGGTGGCGTAACCGGGCCTTTCCTTTCGGAGGGCGGCTTGCTCCGTGGCGGGGCGGTGCTGGCTGCAACCCCTGCTGTCGCCGGGGTGCTGGCCGATGCGACCGGCATTCCACTGCTGACTGGCCCCGATCTTCTGACGCAACCCTCTGATCCGATCCTGAAAAGCGCATGACCGAAAAATCCACCCCTCGATATGACCGGCCTTTCATCAGCAAGGTCTATGAAAACCTGCCGGGCTATGGCGTCGATCTTTACGTGGGCGGGCGCGAGGGAGCGTCGGACGTGCGGCTCTTGCGGTCCCATGGGATCACGACCGTGCTGAACTGCGCGGTCAATCTCGATTTCAACTATGTTGCCACGCCCGATGAGGTTTCGCATGACAGCCGTGTCGGCTATGGGCCTGCGCCGATCCGCTATTACAAGCTGGGCATCGTCGACGGGCCGGGCAATCCTGACACGATGATGCTGGCGGGCTTCTACCAGTTGCGCGGCGCGCTAGATCAGGTGATGCCGGAAAAGCCCAGCTATCCGATCCGCGACCGTGGCAATCTTCTGGTCAATTGTCGCGCCGGGCGCTCGCGTTCGGTCGTGCTGACCGCGCTGTTCCTGCACCTGCATATTCCGCAAGAGTTTCCGGCGCTGTCTGATGCGATAGACCTGCTGCGCATCAGGCGCGAGTTGCGCCCGGACGAATGGCACGAGACGCCAAAGCCCATGCTTGTCGCCGCTGCCGAACGCACCGCCCATTGGGTGCGACTGATCGAGGCAGATCGGGCTGGGCAGCCTGCGGCCGGGGCGCTGCGGGCGTGACACGGATTGCGTTGATCGCCGATCCGCATGTGCATGACTGTGACTGGTCGCCATCTGGGTCGGGGCTGCGGCTGGCCGTGCGCAGCTACGCCGAGACGTCAGCCTCGACGCGGGTATTCAATGAAAGCCTGCCGGCGTTCCGTGCTGCGCTTGACCGTGCGGCGCGAGAGGATGCGCGGCTTGTGCTGCTTTTGGGCGATCTGACGGATGACGGTCAGGCGCCCAACATTCGCGCGGCCCTTGCGCTGCTGGATGAATACCGCACACGGTACGGCATGCGGTTTCTTGCAACGCCGGGGAACCACGATTTCTTTGCCGTCGCAGGTCGGCCGCAGATCAAGGGCTTTGTTGACGCAATGGGCGGCGCCGTGATCGTGGATAGCGCAACTTTGTTAGATGCGGCGACCCTTGGCGCGGAACCTGCTTTGCGGATGATGGAGGGGTTGGGCTATCTTCCCGCACCTGGCGATCTGCATTGGGAAACGCCCTTTGGCCCCGACCCGGACTGGTCAGCGCGTCGCCATGATGTTGTCAGCGCCGATGGCCTGTCGTCCTGTGCGATAATCGACGCCTCATATCTGGTTGAGCCGATCGAGGGCCTGTGGGTCCTGTCGCTCGATGCCAATGTCTGTGTGCCGCGCAACGGGGCGCGCGATCTTGCCGACCCTGCCAGTTTTCATGATCCGTCAAACACCGGATGGTCGGCAGTCCTGCGCCATCGGCCCCACCTGTTGCAGTGGATGACCGATGTGGCAGAGCGGGCGCGCAAGGGCGGGAAGCGGCTGATCGCCTTTTCACATTATCCGGTGCTTGACCCGCTCGGTGGTGCCTCGGCTGATGAGGTGGCGCTTTTCGGCGCGACCGGACTCGCCCGCCGCGCCCCGCCGCCCGAGGTTGCTCAGGCCTTTGCAGCGACAGGCGTTCGGGTGCATTTCTCGGGGCATCTGCATGTGAACGACACCGCGCAGGATCAGAGCGGATTGGTGAACATCGCCGTGCCTTCGCCCGTCGGGTTTCCTCCGGCGCTAAAGATGCTTGATGCGGATGCCTGCGGCATGACTTTTCGCACACTGCCCCTGACCGACGTGCCTGGACATGATGGTGCCTTTGGCGCTTATCGTGCCGAGGCCATGTGCGAGGGGCGCCAGCCGCCGGCAGCCAGCCGCGCGACCGATCATGCGGCCTTTCTTGACCATCATCTCGCCGATATCGTCATGGGACGCTATCTGCCGCGCGAATGGCCCGAGGGCATGGCAGCCTTTGTGCGGCAAGGGCGATTGGCGGATCTTGCAGTGCTTCTGGGGCATTCACCTGCGGCCGCCCCCGACGGCTCTATGGTCGACTTCGCCTGCGATTGGTACCGGCTGCGCAAGGGCGGTGAGATGGCGCTGCCGTACATTGCCGCTCCAAGGCTGGCATTCTATCGTACGCTGACGCTGCGACGACCGGATGCGGATCCGAGCGGTCTTGTTGGCGGTTTTGCCGCTCTGCTGCGCATCCTGCACGCCTATCTCTACCGCCTTCCCAACCGCGATTTTCGTCTGGACGATGACCTGGGGGTGGCTGCGCTTCAGGGGCGGACCGTGCGCCGCCAGACCACCTGAACGGGAAGGCAGCGCGGGCCAGTATCTTCTTCGTCCTCAGTTTCAAGAATTTGCGCGATCTGGCTCACGATCTCTTCGATCGGCTGGCGGAAGGTTGTCAGGTTGTAGCCCAGCCATCCGGCCTCGGGGATATCGTCAAATCCGATGACGCAGAGGTCCTCGGGCACGCGCAGGCAGAACTCCTGACGGGCCGCATCCATGAAGCCGAGTGCCAGAAGGTCTGTGGTGCAGAACACGCCTTCGGGTCGGGATGACAGCGCCAGAACCTGACGTGCGCCATCCGCGCCGGCGGCATATCCGGTGGGACCGGCGCGTACGATCTGCACCTCAAGCCCCTGTTCCTGCGCGGCCGCCGCGAATGCCCGCTCGCGGGCGATGATGCTTGGCGTGCCTGCGGTAGAGCTTATGACGGCCAGTCGCACGCAACCGGCCCGGCGCAGCATCAGCATGGCTTCGCGTGCGGCGGTGTCGTTGTCGACCATCACCACATGCGGGCCAGCAGCGGCATCGTCGCGGTTGATGAGGATCACCCGCTGACCGTTCTCGATACAGGTCTCGATCAATGACGCGGGCGGGCTGCCGGACACGACGACAGTTGCATCGGCGCGGTAGTTCAGGGTCTGCCGCAGCGCGGCCTCGACATTGGCGGGCTGGCCGGTCGCGTTCAGGACCATGACCACCTTGCCGATGGCCTGCAGGCGTCGGGTCGCCATGTCGACAAAAGCGGCCTGATAGGGGGTCTGCATCTCGGCCACGATCAGGCAGATGATGCCCGATCGATGATGGATCAGCCCGCGCGCCAGATGGTTGACGTGGTAGCCAAGGCGTTCGGCCGCGGCGAGAACCTTGGCCCGCGTCTCTGCCGATACGCTTGCCCCATCGGTAAATGTGCGTGACACGGCCGAGCGTGACACGCCTGCAAGTTCGGCCACCCGGTTGGCGCTGACCGACGCCTTCTTCGGTTTTCGCTTCGACTTGGCCAAGACCCACCCCGATCCTTGCACTGCTGTTGCAATATTGCACAGTTTGGCCACGGTAGAAACGGCCCCTGCGCATTTCAGTGAAAACTAACAGAAAACCAGAAGAATCCGACGTGGATACTGTGGCTTGTGAACATTGCATGGCAAGCATAACGCACAATTGTAACAGTTTTGTTGCAAGGCTGTGCAATTGATGGCAGGCTGAATCCTGCGCGGCATTTCAGTCCGGCGCTTGGGGATAGAAATTGGACGCGACCATCCAGCTCATCGATCTTCTTGGTGCGGCGGCGCTGCTCCTCTGGGGATTGCGCCTGATCAAGACAGGTATCCTCAGGGCCTACGGCGCAGTCCTGCGACAGTGGATCGGTCGTGGCACCGGCAATCGTCTGGCGGCGGCATTCTGGGGATTTGTCGCGACCCTGGGTCTGCAGTCCAGCACGGCGACGGCTGTGATCATCGGCTCATTCGCGGCGCGCGACATGATTCAGCCGAGGATGGGGCAGGCCATGATGCTGGGCGCCAATCTTGGGACAGCGGTCGTTGCACTGATCCTGTCGGCCGAGGTGTCCTGGCTGGGAAGCGTTCTGATCTTTGTCGGTGTGGCAGGTTTCGGCATGGCACGGGCAACGCGCGGCCGCAATCTTGCACGGGCGATCCTTGGCTTGGGGCTCATGATGCTGGCGCTGCAACTGCTGAGCGGTGTGACCGAACCGATGCGCGAGTCGCCGACCATGGTGGTGGTCCTTCGCGCGCTTGATCAGGCGCCGGTCTTTGCAGTGCTGCTGGCTGCCGGTCTGGCAGTCCTGGGATCATCAAGTCTGGCGGTGGTGATGCTGGTGATGCTGATGGCCGCCGGCGGCGTCGTCGGTCCGGAACTGTCGCTTCTTCTGGTTGCCGGGGCCAACCTGGGTGGCGCGATTCCGCCCTTGATGGCTGTCCAGAGCGACGGGCCTGCTGCACGGCGGCTTGCGCTGTCAAACCTTCTGGTCCGCGGGGCGGGCACGGTGCTTGTGCTGATCATGGCCGGCCCGGTCACCGACCTCTTGATGCGCCTGCTGCCCGATCCAAGCGATCTGGTGGTGGGGGCGCATCTGGCCTTCAACTTCGGGCTTCTGGTGATCTTCATGCCACTGATCGGTCCGGTGGGGCGGTTGGCCGAAATGATCCTGCCCGACAGCGCTGAAGCCGGAAGCGTGACGCCCAGCTATCTGGATGACGGGCTTCTGCCCATGCCGGACATGGCGCTAGCCGTTGCGGCACGCGAGACGCTGCGACTTGGCGATCTGGTGGGCGAAATGCTGGATCGCACGCTCGACAGCCTGACCAGCGCGGATGAGGCCCCCTGCGCCGAGGTGGGACGGCTGGAGTCCGAGGTGGATCGGCTGCACGAGGCGATCAAGCTCTATGTCGCGCGTCTGAGCCGGGCCGAACTGGACGAGAATGACGCCCGTCGCGCAAACGAGATCATCTCATACGCGATCAACCTTGAGCATATCGGCGACATCATCGAGACCGGTCTGGCCGAGATCGCGATCAAGAAGGCCCGCAAGCGGCTGACCCTTTCGCCCGAGGGGCAGGCAGAGATCGCGGACTTTTACCAGCACACGCGCGAGAACCTGCGGATGGCGCAAGCGATCTTCCTCTCGCGCGACCCCGAGCTTGCACGGCGTCTGGTTGATCAGAAGATCGTCAGCCGCAAGCTTGAGGCAAAGTCGGCAGAGGCCCATCTGGAGCGGATGAAGGCCGGGCGGCGTGAGACGATCGAGACCAGCACGATCCATCTTGATCTGCTGCGCGATCTGAAACGGGTGAACGCCCATCTCGCCTCGGTCGCCTATCCGATCCTTGACCATCTCGGCTTGCTGCGGGAAAGCCGCCTTCGCACGGCATGATTGTTTGCGCTGGTGGCCTGCGTCGGGTGCAGCGTCAGCCCATGCGCTCGCTTGCATAGGACCCCGGCGAGGCGGGGAAGACGTCAGTCTTTTCGCCATTCAGGAAGACGCGTCCGTTGACATGGGCGTGGATGGCGCGCGACAGGACCGCAGCCTCGACATCGCGGCCAAGCGAGACATAATCCTCGGGCGATTGTGCATGCGTGATCCGGACCGTGTCCTGTTCGATAATCGGGCCCTCGTCCAGATCGGCGGTAACGTAATGCGAGGTTGCCCCGATCAGCTTCACCCCGCGCTCATAGGCCTGTTTGTAGGGGTTGGCGCCCTTGAATGACGGCAGGAACGAGTGGTGGATGTTGATGATCCGCCCCGACATTTCCTTGCACATCTGATCCGACAGCACCTGCATATAGCGTGCCAGCACGACCAACTCGGCCCCGGTCTCGCGTAGGATGCGCATTTGCTCGGCCTCGGCCTGCGGCTTGTTCTCTTTGGTGACCTTGATGCAATGGAATGGGATGTCGTGGTTCACCACGACCTTCTGATAGTCCATATGGTTCGAGATCACTGCGACGATATCGATCGGCAGCGCCCCGATGCGCCAGCGGTAGAGCAGGTCGTTCAGACAATGGCCGAAACGCGAAACCATCAGCACGACCTTGCGCTTTTTCGCCTCGTCAAGGAATTCGACCTCCATCCCAAAGTCGGTGGCGATGCTGGCAAAGCCCTCGCGCAATGAGTCGAGCGAGACCCCTTCTTCCGATCGGAAGCTCACCCTCATAAAAAAACGGCCGGTATGGATATCGTCAAACTGCGCGCTGTCGGTGATGTTGCAACCGCGGTCGGCCAGATAGCCGGTGATTGCGGCGACGATCCCGCGGGTGGAGGTGCAGATGACGCGCAGGGCATAACGGTTCATGGGCGTTCTCTTGGTTGAAGTGTCAGGTCAACAGAGCCGCCCGAGCGAGGCGGCGCCGATGGTCTTGGGTTTCGCGATGCAAGCGGGGGGCAACCCCGGTCCGCCACCCGTGTCAGGGAGCTATCCGCGCAACGGCGGTTTCCAGCGCATGCCACAGCGATCCGGCCGCCGATCGCATCCCCAAGACCGACAGCCGGCCGGGAGCGGGTCGGATGACAAAGACACTCATATGCTCCAACCCGGTCCGGGTTGCCGTGCCGGGGCCGTATCGCCGGGGATCGAGGTTCACGAGCTTTGCCATAAGCGACAGGATCGGGGCCTCGCCGGTTGATGCGGTGATCTCGAACGCGGCAAAGCCGTCTGTCTGCTCGGTGACGGAACATCCCGGAGCCTCGGCCGCAACGGTTGCCGCAAAGTCGGAGTCCGCGCGGGCCTCGGCTGCGACCAACCACTGGTCCGGCGCGGTCCAGAAGATCGAGACGCCGTCGCGGCCTGTCCAGCCCCCGGCATCGGGCAGGGGTATGCCAAAGGGCGTGGGCCTCGATGTGCCACGGCGCAGGGCCAGCGAGGCGAGCGCGAGGCCGGGATTTTCTTCAAGCGTCAGTACGCCATGCACAGCCTTGCGCGGGGTGGCGCCGCCAAGTGCGGTCAGGGCCAAGAGCGGTTGAACTGCGGCTTCAGGCACGGAGACGTTCTCCTTCCGGATCGACGAAATGGGCGGATACGACACGCAGCGCGATCTGCTGACCCTGCAGCGGATTGGCGGCGGTGATCACTTCCCCCAACCGCGCGCGACCATTGGCAAGAAAACCCAGCCCGATCGCCGAGCCGATGTGGGGTGAGAAGGCGGCCGAAGTGATCCAGCCCTCATCCGTCTCGGTTCGTTGCTCTGCATCCTTGGTGAAAAGGTGCGAGCCCGCGACAACCGGGTCGGCAGGGTTTACCGGCAGAAGGCCGACCAATACCCTGGGCTCGGCAAGCAGGCCTTCGCGGCGCGACATGACCGCGCCGATCGCATCCTTTTTGGCAGAGACCATCTGCCCCATGCCCAGCATCTGCGCCGTGGTCTGGCCGTTCAACTCGTTCCCGGCCGGGTGACCCTTCTCGATCCGCAGGACGCCAAGCGCCTCGGTTCCATAGGGCGTGACCCCCAGATCTGCGCCGAGTTCGATCATCCGGGCGATCAACGCATGTCCGTAGCGTGCCGGAACCGCGATCTCATAGGCCAGTTCGCCCGAAAAAGAGATGCGGAAGAGCCGGGCCCGAAGTCCGCCGCAGACCGTCAGACTGGCGCAGGCCATGAAGGGGAAGGCGGCGTTCGACAGATCGAACCCGTCCACGATACGCTCCAGCAGTTTGCGTGCGTTCGGCCCCGCGACAGAGAATTGCGCCCAGGCGTCGGTGGTCGAAATCAGCTGCACATCAAGCTCGGGCCAGAGGCATTGGCGTGCGAACTCCATGTGGCGGTAGACAGGCCCCGCCTGTGCGGTGGTGGTGGTCACGACAAAATGGTCCTCGGTCAATCTGGCGCAGGTGCCATCGTCATAAGCATGACCATCCTCGCGCAGCATCAGCCCATAGCGGACCATACCCACTTTCAGCGACGCCATGGGATTGGCGTAAAGCCGATCCAGAAACGCGCCCGCATCCGCGCCCTGAACATCGATCTTGCCCAGCGTGGTCACGTCGCAAATGCCCACACCCTTGCGGGTTGCCAGAACCTCACGGTCGACCGACTGGCGCCAGTGCGTCTCGCCGGGCTGGACGAAATACTGCGCGCGCATCCATTGCCCGACCTCGACGAAGACCGCGCCATGCGCGCGGGCCCATTCATGGCTGGGCGTCAGGCGCCGGGGCCGGAAATGGGTGCCGGTGTCGCCCCCACCCAGAACCGAGAGCGAAACCGGCGTATAGGGTGGGCGGAAGATGGTGGTGCCGGTCGCGGCGATCGACTGCCCGGTCAGTTCGGCCATGACCGCAAGCGCAGTCACGTTCGAGGTCTTGCCCTGATCGGTTGCCATGCCGAGCGTGGTCCAGCGCTTCAGATGTTCGACCGGACGCATGTTCTCTTTATGGGCGAGCCGGATATCCTTGACCGTGACATCATTCTGGAAATCGACCCAGGCACGTCCCTTGCCGGGTACATGCCACAGGGGGTGCAGCCCCGAGGCGCGATCCTCGGCACGTGGAAGTGTGGCGGGCAGGGCCGTCATGCCAAGGGCCGCCAGCGCCTCGACCGCCGCCTTGGTGCCCGAGGCCAGTGCAGCCTGCGTGCTGCCGTGACCTGCCGCAGCCCCTGCGACGGTCATCCCCGCGGGCAGATCACCGGGCAGGAAGGCGTGCAGCGTGTCGTCCCAGACCGGGCGACCACGCTGATGGGAGGCAAGTTGCAGGTTCGGGTTCCACCCCCCGGCCACGCCAAGCGCGCCGCAGTCGATCCATTCGCGCCCCCGATCATGGGTCACCTGAACGGACCGAAGCCCCAGGCGTCCGCGGCTGCTCGTCACATGCGCCCCGGCAATCAAGCGGTAATCGCCGAACGCCTTGGCATCTGGCCGCGCGTCAATCACGGCTGCCACGCTGACACCCTTTGCCTTCATGTCCAGCGCGCTGTGGTGGCCATCATCGTTGTTGGTAAAGACGGCCACGCGGTCTGCAGGGCTTGCCGCCCAGCGATTGGCATAGGCGCGCATGGCCCCCGCCAGCATGATGCCGGGCCGGTCGTTGTTGGCAAATGGGATGTGGCGCTCGGTTGCACCCGCCGCAAGGATCATCCGCCGCGCGGTGATGCGCCACAGGGTCTGGCGCACGGCACTTGCGGGGGTGGGCAGGTGGTCTGCCACACGCTCCACAGCCCCATAGACGCCATGGTCGAACGCCCCCCAGACGGTGGTGCGGCGCATGATCCGCAGGTTCGGCAGGCTGGCGAATTCCGACTCGACATCCGCGATCCAGGTCGTTGCGGGCTGATCGTCCAACAGGTCGCTTTCTGCCAGCAGGCGCCCCCCCAACCTGTGGTCCTCATCGGCCAGGATGACGGATGCCCCGGCCCGCGCGGCCGTCAGCGCGGCCGCCAGACCCGCCGCCCCGCCACCCACGACCAGAAGATCGCAATGCAGAAAGCCCTTGTCATAGGCATCCGGGTCGGCCTCCATGGACAGGCGCCCAAGGCCGGCTGCGTTGCGGATCGCGGGCTCGTAAAGCTTTTCCCAGAAGGCGCGCGGCCACATGAAGGTCTTGTAGTAAAAGCCCGCCGTCAGGAAATCGGCCAAGAGGTCGTTGACCGCCATCGCATCGAACGCAAGCGAGGGCCAGCGGTTCTGACTTGCGGCCTCCAGCCCGTCGAAAAGCTCGACCACCGTTGCGCGGGTATTGGGCTCCTGCCGCGCGCCACTGCGCAATTCAACCAGCGCATTCGGCTCTTCCGATCCGGCAGAGAGCGGGCCGCGCGGGCGATGGTACTTGAAGCTGCGCCCCATCAGCCGCACACCATTCGCGAGAAGGGCCGAGGCCAGCGTATCGCCCGGATGACCCTGATAGGATTTGCCGTCAAAGGTGAAGCGCAGCGTCTTGCTGCGGTCGATCAAGCCGCCCTGCAGTCTCATTTCGCACCTTTTGCGCCAAGCGCCACATCGCGGGCAAGCTCTACGCCCAGAATGTCATGGGTCAGGGTGTTGCGGGTCACGATCAGCCAGCTGCGATCACCCTGTTCGTGGAACCATAGTTCACGATGCACACCCGCCGGATTGTCGCGCAGGTAAACATAGTCGTTGAAGGCTTCGGGAGCGGTCAGGCCATCCGGGCGGTTCAGCAAGGCCGCATCGCCCAGATATGTGAACTCCTGTGCGTCGCGCAGGCCCAGAAGCGGGTGGGGGATCAGCATCGCATCACCTCAATGCAGGTTCGGTTGGGCGCCCATGCCCTTTTCGTCGATCACATAGCCACGGTTGAACCGGTCGAGCCGATAGGCGCGGGCGGTATCATGTGGCGTGTCGGTCGCCAGCAGATGCGCGAAGGCGTAGCCCGAGGCCGGGGTTGCCTTGAACCCGCCGTAGCACCAGCCTGCATTCAGATAGAGCCCTTCGACCGGCGTCCGGTCGATGATGGGCGAGCCGTCCATCGACATGTCCATGATGCCGCCCCAGATGCGCAGCAGGCGCGCCCGGCCGATCATCGGCATCAACGCCATGCCACCCTCGGCCACGTCCTCGATCACGGGCATGTTTCCGCGCTGTGCGTACGAGTTGTAGCCGTCGATGTCACCGCCAAAGACGAGGCCGCCCTTGTCAGACTGGCTGACATAGAAGTGACCTGCGCCAAAGGTGATCACGCCGGGGATGGTGGGCTTCAACCCCTCAGAGACGAAGGCCTGCAGGACATGGCTTTCGATTGGCAGGCGCATGCCGGCCTGTGCCATGACCCGGCTTGTCGATCCCGCGACCGCTACGCCAACCTTGCCCGCCCCTATGTAGCCGCGCGAGGTTTCGACGCCCTGCACCCGGCCACCCGCGATGCGAAAGCCTGTCACTTCGCAATTCTGGATCAGGTCGACCCCGGCCAGATCGGCCCCCCGTGCGTAACCCCAGGCCACGCCGTCATGCCGCGCCGTGCCCGCGCGCCGCTGCAAGAGCCCGCCCTTGATCGGGAAGCGCGCATTGTCAAAGTTCAGGAAGGGCGCCATATCGCGGACCTGCGCCTGATCCAGCAGCTCGGCATCGGCGCCCGCCAGCAGCATCGCGTTGCCGCGCCGACGATAGGCATCGCGCTGACCATCGGTGTGGATCAGGTTCAGGATGCCGCGCTGGCTGACCATCGCGTTGAAATTGAACTCCTGCTCCAGGTTCTCCCACAGCTTCATCGAGAATTCGTAGAACGGCTCGTTCCCCGGCAGCAGATAGTTTGATCGGATGATCGTGGTGTTCCGCCCGATGTTGCCGGACCCGAGCCAGGATTTCTCCAGCACCGCGATCCGGGCTTTGCGAAAGGTCCGAGCCAGATAATAGGCGGTGGCAAGCCCGTGGCCGCCGCCGCCCACGATGACATAGTCATAGGCCGGTTTGGGATCGGGGTTGCGCCACAGCGGTTGCCAGCCCTTATGGCCGGTCAATGCCTCTTTCAGAACCCGGAACGCCGAATAGCGCATTTCCGATCATCCTTGTGTGGACCCGTCGTTCCTTCCTGCCTAGCGCGCCCTGTCGGAAGCGGTTTGATCCATACGGACATATTCTTGTCTGTATCGGTCATCGCTGATAGGTGTTCGGGGTGCTTTTCAGGGATCACCGCAATGTCGCCCATGCCTGCGCCATCCCGTCCGATGACCATCGCCTTCCTGCTGACGCCGGACTATGCGCTGATGTCGCTCGCGGCCGCGGTCGAGCCCTTGCGGGCCGCCAATCATCTGGCCGGGCGGAACCTCTATCGCTGCCTGTTCTACTCGGCTGCAGGGGGCTTCATGCCTTCAACCTCCGGCGGCGGGTTCGAGACGCATCCGTTGGCCGAAGTCGGAACGCCTGACCTCGCTCTGGTTGTCGCGGGCGGCAATCCGATGCTTTATGAGGACCCGACACTGATCCGGGCGCTGCGCGGGTTGGTCCAGCGGTCGGTGCGGCTCGGCGGGATATCCGGCGGATCTGCGATCCTTGCCAAGGCCGGGTTGATGGAGGGGCGGCGCTTTACCGTTCACTGGGCGCATATCGACGCGCTGGCCGACACTGCCCCCGATCTGCTGATCGAGCGCGCGCTCTATGTGGTTGACCGTGACCGCTATACCTGCGCCGGCGGCGTGGCGGCGATGGACATGATGGGTGCCTTGATCGCCCGCGAACATGGTGCAGCCTTCGCGCGCAAGGTCAGCGAGTGGTTCATCCACCCCCGCCTTCGACCGGCCGAAGAGCCGCAGCAATCTGGCGCGGGCCAGCGGTTCAACCTGCATCACCCTGTGCTGGAGGCTGCAGTCGAATTGATGACCAGCCATCTTGGCGATCCGCTTTCGCCGGATCAGCTTTCAACACTCGCGGGCGGCAGTGCGCGGCAGTTGCAGCGGCTGTTCGCGGCGCAGTTCGGAATGTCGATGATGGCCTTTTACCGCGACCTGCGGCTGGCCAAGGCGGATGAGTTGCTGCAGCAGACATCTCTGCCGGTTCTTGAGATCGCGCTGATGACCGGCTTTGCAAGTGCTGCGCATTTTACCCGCTGCTTCACTGCGAAATTCGGAACCCCACCCGCGCGGCGGCGTCGCGCGGCCTAGGTGCAGCGGGCGGCCCGATTGCCAAGGCGCCCGTTTCCCGGTAGTGAAAAGCAACCCATCACAGTGAACAGACGCCCATGACCGATCCCGTCATTCCGCGCGGCAAGCCCTCGTTCGATCAAGACCCGCACCGCGTGCGAGAGGTCGCCGAACGCAATCTTGAGGCCGCGATCGGGCGCGAGGTCAGGAACTTTCGTCGCCAGCAGAACATGACTGTTGCGGAGCTGGCGGGAATCACCGGCCTGTCGATCGGGATGCTCTCCAAGATCGAGAACGGCATCACCTCTCCGTCGCTCAACACCCTTCAGGTGCTCAGTCATGCGTTCTCGGTTCCGGTGACGGCCTTCTTTCGCAGCTACGAAGAGCGGCGCGAGGCGCAGCATGTGCGCGCGGGTGAGCATCTTGAGATCGAGCGCCGTGGTACGCGGGCCGGACACCAGTATCACCTGCTGGGCCATATCGGGTCGAACGCGTCCGGCGTGGTGGTGGAACCCTATCTGATCACGCTGACGACCGAGAGCGACACCTTTCCAGCCTTTCAGCATGACGGGCTGGAGTTGCTTTACATGCTTGAGGGCGAGGTCGACTACCGGCACGGCGACGAGGTCTATCCGCTGAAACCCGGCGACAGCCTGTTCTTCGACGCCGATGCGCCCCACGGGCCCGAGGTCCTGGTCAAGCTGCCTGCGCGTTATCTCTCGGTGATCGCCTATCCGCAGGGCTGAGATGGAGACTGCCCACACCAGGCGCAATTGACGGTAAGGGAAGATTTTCATGAGCAAAAAGCCAAAGAATGGGGAAGGCAGCCCCCGAATGTCTACATATTTTAAAATTGGGGCCGCTATGTTTGCATTGGCATTCATTGCTTTTGTTGCCAGTTTATACTTAGGGAATCATATATTTATGTTTTTTGGCGGTGTTTTGCTAACAATTGGATTTGGTATAGGTATCGTGATACCTGTTTTTGTTAAGGTTGGAACTTTCCTGGGATATTATAGTGATAACTGATTTCATGAAGGATCAGTCGTGAGGTTGAATTGAATGAGCAGTCAATTACTGGCTAAGCCGGCTTAGACAACCCCTCGACGATGACGACATGGGCGATGGCTGCGGCGTCGCGGCGGCGTTTGGCGGCCTGATAGGCGTCGGAGGCATAGCAGGCCCGCGCGGCCTCGAGCGATGGGAACTCGATCACCACATGGCGGGAAAGCTCTGGTCCTTCCAGAACCTCGGAAGTGCCGCCGCGCGCCAGAAACCGTGCGCCATGGGCCGCAAAGGCTGCCGGGGCCAGAGCCTGATACCCGGCATATGCCTCGGGGTCGGTGACAGTGACATGGGCGATCCAGTAGGCGGTCATCCCTCACGCTCCAGCAGGGTTCGTGCGATCTCAGAGGCGTCAGTCAGGTGTTCGCGGACGGCCTGTGCAGCGGCGTCGGGATCGCCTGCGCATATTGCGGCGCAGATCCGCGCCATGTGGGCAGGGCCCGAGGTTCGACGATCGGTCGTGGCCAGCGTCAGCGCCCTTAGCCGCGAGATGCGGCTGTTCAGGCGCTGCACGATCTCCCAGGCGATATCATGGCCGGCGGCGCTGAAGATGACCTCGTAGAAGCGCGTCGTTGCATCGTAAAGCTGCGGGGGCGTCGCTTCGGTAAAGGCCGCCTCAAGCTGGGAAAGCGCCGTGATCAGCCGCGCCTTGACCGCATCGTCGGCCAGCCGTGCACAGGCGGCGGCGGCATCGGACTCCAGCAGGCGGCGGATATCATAGATCTGTTGCGCGCGGGCCCAGTCGAGCTTTGCGACCACTGGCCCGCTACGGGGAAGGGTTTCGACAAGACCCTCGGCCTCGAGGTAGCGGATCGCTTCGCGCACGACCGATCGTGACACGCCCAACTGGTCGCAGAGCGTGCGCTCGACCAGCCGGACCCCGCCCGGAAACCGCCCGGAAATGATCGCCTGTCGCAGCCGTTCAACCGCGAGCTCGCGCAGTGTGGTGGGGGGATGCGCGATGCGCAGGTCGGCGTCATGTGTCTGATCCATGTGAGCAGAATAGGGGTGGACGGGGTTTAATGCAAGTTGTTCTTGACATGCCGTATGTTGGTATACCATCTTACGGATAACCGGAATGGAGGCGCTCGTGACTGCACAGATTCGCAAGACCTATCTCAATATCGAGACAACGCTGATCGAAGGCGGACGCGCTGCGCCAAAGCCGTTGAAGCTGATCTCGGCCGCTGTCGTTCTGAAGAACCCTTGGGCTGGTCGTGGCTTTGTCGAGGACCTGAAGCCCGAGATCCACGCAATCGCACCTGAAATCGGTGCCCTGTTGACCGCAATGATCCTTGAGGCTGCGGGTGGCGCTGACAACGTCGAGGGCTATGGCAAAGCAGCCGTGGTGGGCCTGGACGGAGAGCTGGAGCACGCCAACGCCCTGATCCACACCTTGCGCTTTGGCAACCACTACCGTCAGGCGGTTGGAGCCAAAACCTACCTTGCATTCACGAATGTGCGCGGACCTGCGAATACCCCTGTCATGATCCCCCTTATGGACAAGCATGATGAGGGGCGCCGGTCGCACTATCAGACCATCCACTTCGCGATTCCCGACGCGCCTGCGGCCGACGAGATCGTCGTGGCTCTTGGCGCCTCAACCGGCGGGCGGCCACATCACCGCATCGGCGACCGCTATCAGGATCTCAAGGATCTGGGCCATGATGTCGCGAACCCTGCGGCTGTCTGATGGCGCTGCGGTCCGCGTGATCGAGGCCGGATCGGCGGGGGCTCCGGTCCTGCTTATCCACGGGGTCGGGATGCGGGCCGAGGCCTGGGGGCCGCAGATTGTGGCGCTGGCCTCGGATCATCGCGTGATCGCGGTGGACATGCCAGGCCACGGCGAAAGCGACGCGTTGCCCGGTGATCCGCGACTGCCAGACTATGTGGCCTGGGCGGCCCGCGTGATCGAGGCTTTGGGCCTTGGCCCGGTGTCGGTAGCGGGGCACTCCATGGGGTCGCTTATCGCAGGCGGGCTTGCGGTTGAACGGCCGGATCTGGTTGCACGCGCGGCGCTGCTCAATGGCGTCCACCGTCGGGATGCCACGGCCCGCGCCGCTGTGATGGCCCGGGCGAACGAACTTGCCTCCGGCGTGGTCGCGGTGGAGGCGCCGCTTTCCCGCTGGTTCGGGACAGATGAGGATGACGTCCGGGATCAGGTCGCGGGCTGGTTGCGTGCCGTCTCACCCAGGGGCTACGCCGCCGCCTATCGCGCCTTTGCCGAGGGGGACACGGTTTATGCCGACCGCTTGGGGCAGGTGCGCTGTCCGTTGCTGGTGCTGACCGGTGATGGCGACGCAAACTCGACCCCGGCGATGTCGAGGACAATGGCAGCCATGGCACCGCAGGGCCGCGCGGTTGTGATCGCGGGCCATCGTCACATGGTCAACCTGACCGCACCCGATGCGGTCACGGCAGAAATGAAGCGCTGGCTTGCGACCGAGGAGGTCCCGAAATGACGAACTCGCCTGACCCTCGTCTGTCTGACCCGAATGTGCTTGATCCCCGCGCCTTGCGCGATGCCTTCGGCTGCTTCATGACCGGCGTTACCGTCGTTACCGCGCTCGATGATCAGGGCAAGCCGCTCGGCTTCACCGCCAACTCGTTTTCGTCGGTTTCGCTGGACCCGCCGCTGCTGCTGGTATCGATCGCAAACCGGTCGGCCAATCTTGAACAGTTCCGCAACGCCAAGGGATTTGCGGTGAACATTCTGTCCGAGGGGCAGCGCGACATCTCGGCCACCTTTGCAAAGCCGTCAGAGGATCGTTTCGCCTCGGTCTACTGGCGCCATGGGCCGGTCGGATCGCCCCTGATTGCCGAGGTCTCGGGCTGGTTCGACTGTACGATGGAACAGGTGATCCCGGCGGGGGACCACACGATCCTGCTGGGCCGGATCGGTGCGTTCGAGGCCAATGCCCATCCCGGTCTTGGCTACTATCGGGGGGCCTATGTCACCCCGGCCGCCACGGCCGCGCAGCTGCCTGCCGGGCCTGATGTGGTGCTTTCGGCAATCATCCAGTCTGCTGGTCAGGTGCTTCTGGTCGATGACGGGCGCGGTGGCCTCTCGGTCCCGATGACACGGGTGGGGCGCGAGGGCGTTCAGGCCGCGCTGTCCGCCCTTCTGGAAACCTTGTCGGTCGAGGCCGAGGCCGGGTCAGTCTATGCGGTTTACGAGGATGCCCGGCTGGGAACCCAGCATTTGGCTTTGCGCTGCCCCGCCCGAAACAACCAATGCGCAAAAGGCGCCTTTGTCGAACTTTCGCCGGAAGGGGTGGCCGATGTCACCGATCCCGCCCTGCGCAGCATGTTGCAGCGTCTGGCCGAGGAATCCCGCATGGGGAACTATGGAACCTATTTCGGCACACATGAACAGGGACGCGTGCAACGTATCGCAGAAGGACAGAACTGATGAAATTCTCACTTTTCATCCATATGGAGCGCGTCTCGGCCGAGGACGACCAGAAGCAGCTCTATGATGAAATGATCGAGTTGTGCCGTATCGCGGACGAAGGCGGGATGCATGCCATCTGGACGGGCGAGCATCATGGAATGAACTTCACCATCGCGCCGAACCCGCTGCTGAACCTTGTTGATCTGGCGCGCCGCACGAAGAACGTCCGCCTTGGCACAGGCACGGTGATCGCGCCATTCTGGCACCCGATCCGCCTCGCAGGTGAGGCCGCAATGGCCGATATCATCATGGATGGGCGGCTGGATCTGGGCATTGCCCGCGGTGCCTACAACTTTGAATATGAACGCCTGATGCCCGGTTTGGATGCCTGGGGCGCGGGCGGGCGGATGCGAGAGCTGGTGCCGGCCATCAGGAAGCTGTGGGAAGGCGACTATGAGCATGCCGGCGAGTACTGGCAGTTCCCAAAGACGACCTCTTCGCCCAAACCCGTGCAGCAGCCCGGCCCCCCGATCTGGGTGGCGGCCCGCGATCCAAACAGCCACGATTTCGCGGTCGCCAATGGCTGCAACGTGCAGGTGACGCCGTTGCATCTGGGCGATGAAGAGGTGGTCAGCCTGATGGACCGCTTCAATGCTGCCTGCGCGGCCCACCCCGAGGTTCCGCGTCCCAAGATCATGGTGCTGCGCCACGCCTATGTCGCTGACAGCGAGGCCGACGCCCAGCTTGCAGCTGAAGAGATCAACAGGTTTTATTGCTACTTCGGCGCCTGGTTCAAGAACGAGCGTCCGATCACCCAGGGCCTGATCCAGCAGCTGACGGATGAAGAAATCGCCGCCCATCCGTTCTACACTGCGGCGGGCATGCGCAAGAACCAGATCATCGGCGAGGCGCCAGAGGTGATCGCCCGCATCAAGGGCTATGAGGCGCTTGGGTATGACGAGTTCAGCTTCTGGATCGACACGGGCATGAGCTTTGAGCGCAAGAAGGCGTCGCTGGAGCGGCTCATCCGCGATGTGATGCCCGCCTTCGCCTGACAGGGGAACAGATGGACCGCTTCCAGCACTATATCGATGGCCGTTTCGAGGATGGGGCCGGGGCTTTCGAAAGTCTCGATCCCGCAACCGGCGCTGCCTGGGCCCTGATGCCTGCGGCGGATGCAGCTGATGTCGATCGGGCCGTCCGCGCGGCGCATCGGGCGTTCCATGCGCCCGAATGGGCAGGGCTGACGGCCACCGCGCGCGGCAAACTTCTGCTGCGGCTTGCCGATCTGGTGCAGGAAGCGGCACCCCGTCTGGCGCAACTCGAGACGCGCGATACCGGCAAGATCATCCGCGAAACCAGCGCCCAGATCGCCTATGTCGCCGAATACTACCGCTACTACGCAGGCCTTGCCGACAAGATCGAAGGCGCGCATCTGCCGATCGACAAGCCGGATATGGAGGTTTGGCTGCGCCGAGAGCCGGTGGGTGTGGTCGCGGCAATCGTGCCCTGGAACAGCCAGTTGTTCCTGTCGGCTGTGAAGATCGGCCCGGCCCTTGCGGCGGGGTGCACACTCGTCGTCAAGGCGTCAGAGGATGGCCCCGCCCCGTTGCTGGAGTTCGCCCGTCTGGTTCATGCGGCGGGATTTCCGCCGGGTGTCGTCAATATCCTGACCGGCGGACCCGAGGCAGGGCGTGCACTGACCAGCCATCCACACATCGCCCATATCGCGTTCACCGGTGGACCCGAGACTGCGCGCCATATCGTGCGCGCCTCGGCCGAGAACCTGTCGAAAACCTCGCTTGAACTTGGCGGCAAGTCGCCCTTCATCGTCTTTGATGATGCGGATCTGGACAGCGCGGCCAATGCGCAAGTCTCGGGCATCTTTGCCGCGACCGGGCAAAGTTGCGTGGCGGGTTCGCGCCTGCTGGTGCAGCGGGGGGTGAAGGATGCCTTCCTCGCCCGGATCAAGGCCAAGGCCGAAGCGGTGGCCATCGGCGCACCGGATCAGATGGAGACCGAAGTCGGACCCCTTTGCACCCTGCGCCAGCGCGACCGGATCGCCGATCTGATCGCCCGGTCGCTGGATGCCGGGGCGCGGCTTGTCACCGGCGGTGGGGTGCCAGAGGGGCCGGGCTTCTACTTTCCGCCGACGATCCTCGATTGTTCCGATGCGCCGGCCGCGCCTTGCCTGAATGAGGAGTTCTTCGGTCCGGTCCTCTCGGTTGTCACCTTTGACACCGAGATAGAGGCGCTGCGTCTGGCGAATGATACCGAATACGGACTGGCGTCGGGGGTCTTCACCCGCAGCCTGACCCGTGCCCATCGCATGATCCGGGGCATCCGCGCCGGCATCGTGTGGGTGAACACTTACCGTGCCGTATCCCCTATCGCGCCTTTTGGCGGGCACGGGCTTTCTGGCCATGGCAGGGAAGGGGGCCTTGCCGCGGCACTGGACTACACGACCGTGAAAACTGTCTGGTTGCGCACTTCGGACGATCCGATCCCGGACCCGTTCGTCATGCGTTGAACAGGCGACAACAGGGAAACGAACATGAAAAAGACCTTGATTGCGCTGGCCTTCGCCAGCGCCCTGACCTCGGCTGCGCAGGCGCAGGACATGGTGTTCACCTCATGGGGCGGCACCACCCAGGATGCGCAGGCCGCGCATTGGGCCGCGCCCTTCACCGAAAAGGGTGGCCCGGCCGTGGTACAGGATGGCCCCACCGACTATGGCAAGATCAAAGCGATGGTCGAGGCCGGCGCCGTCACCTGGGATGTGGTCGACGTTGAATACGACTGGGCGCTTCAGGCGGGCAAAGCCGGTCTGCTGGAGCCGCTGGACTTTGCAGTGATCGACAAGTCCAAGCTTGATCCGCGCTTTGTGTCGGATTTCGCGGTGGGGTCGTTCTACTATTCCTTCGTGCTGGGCTGGAACCCGGCGAACTTTGCCGATGCGCAGCCTTCGACCCTGGCGGACCTGTTCGACACGGCGAAATTTCCCGGCAAGCGGACCTTCTACAAATGGTCGGCGCCGGGCGTGATCGAGGCAGCGCTGCTGGCCGATGGCGTGGCACCCGATGCACTCTATCCGCTCGACCTCGACCGTGCGTTCAAGAAGCTCGACACGATCAAGGCGGATATCATCTGGTGGGAAGGCGGCGCGCAATCGCAGCAATTGCTCGCCTCGGGCGAGGCGCCGATCGGCTTCTTCTGGAATGGCCGTATTTCTGCGCTGCAGTCCGACGGGATGGAGGTCGGCGTCAGCTGGGACCAGAACATCACGGCGGCTGATGCGCTTGTCGTGCCCAAGGGCGCGAAAAACAAGGATGCTGCGATGAAGTTTATCGCCGAGGCCACCAGCGCCGAAGGGCAGGCTGCCTTTGCCGCGGCGACCGGCTATGCCCCGATCAATCTTGGATCGGCCGATCTGATGGATCCTGCCGTCCGCGCGACCCTGCCGGATGCGCAGACTGCCGTGCAGGTGAACGCCGACATGGCCTACTGGGCCGAGCACCGCGATGAGATCGGCAACCGCTGGTACGCCTGGCAGGCACAGTAACCGCATCGTCCCCGGGCCACTTTGGCCCGGGGAGCGTCCTGTCTAGAGGAGGATCGGACATGTTTTCCGCCGCCACCCGGCGCGGATCGGGGCTTGGCTTCGCCATGTCTGCGATCCTGTTGCTGGCTGCCTTCTTTGTCATCCCTGTCGTGTTCCTGCTCACCCGCTCGGTGACAGAGCCGCAACTGGGCCTGCAGAACTATGCGGCACTTGTTGGCAGCACGACCTATGCGAAGGTGTTCTTCAACACGTTCCTCGTTGCCGGTGTCGTGACGCTGGTGACCGTGCTGATCGCCTTTCCGGTGGCATGGGCACTGGCGATCATGCCAGGTCGATGGGCCTCGGTCGTCTTTGCGATCATCCTTCTATCGATGTGGACGAACCTTCTGGCGCGGACCTACGCCTGGATGGTGCTTCTGCAACAGACCGGGCTGATCAATCGGATGCTGAAGGCGATTGGTCTGATCGACCAGCCCCTGCAGCTGACCAACAATCTGATCGGTGTGACCATCGGCATGGTCTATATCATGCTGCCCTTCATGATCCTCCCGCTGATGGGCGTCATCAAGAAGATCGACCCGGCGATCCTGCAGGCCGCAGCACTTTGTGGGGCAACGAAATGGCAAGCGCTGACCCGCGTTCTGGTTCCGCTGGCGGCACCCGGCATCGCCTCGGGCGCGCTGATGGTCTTTGTGATGTCGCTTGGCTACTACGTCACGCCCTCGCTTCTGGGCGGCACCGCCAACATGATGCTGGCCGAGCTGATCGCGCAACAGGTGCAAAGCCTTGTGAACTGGGGCATGGGCGGCGCTGCGGCCTTTTTGCTGCTGCTCGTCACCCTGGGCCTTTACGCCGTGCAACTGCGCTTCTTTGAACCGAAGGAGGGGCGCTGATGCTTCTGGATTTTCACAAACTGGGCGCCTGGCGTTGGGTTCTGACGGCAATCTGCGCGGTGATGAGCCTGTTTCTGCTGCTGCCGATCCTGTTCATCGTCGCGCTGTCTTTCGGCAATTCGCGCTGGCTGATCTTTCCGCCGCCGGGCTGGACGCTGAAGTGGTATGAAGAGCTTTTCGCCGATCCACGCTGGATCGGGGCAGCGCTCACCTCGGCCAAAATCGGGGTCATCGTGATGGTGATCTCGGTGGTCCTTGGGCTTCTTGCCTCGCTTGCACTTGTGCGCGGCACATTCCGTGGGCGGGCGGTCCTGCGGGCCTTCTTCCTGACGCCAATGGTGCTTCCCGTGGTTATCGTGGCGGTGGCGCTTTACGCAGCCTTCCTGAGGCTGGGACTGAACGGCACGCTTCCGGGCTTTGTCATCGCCCATGTCATCGTGGCGCTGCCCTTTGCAATCATCACCATCACCGGGGCGCTGGAAACCTTTGATCCCGCGATCGAGGATGCCGCAATCCTCTGCGGTGCCTCCCCCTGGGAGGCGCGATTGCGCGTCACCCTGCCGGGCATCCGGCACGGCCTGTTTTCGGCTGCGATCTTCTCTTTTCTGATCTCATGGGACGAGGTGGTGCTGGCGATTTTCATGGCCTCGCCGACCCTCCAGACCCTGCCGGTCAAGGTCTGGACCACACTGCGGCAGGACCTGACCCCGGTGATCGCTGCAGCCTCCACCCTGCTTGTCGCGCTGACGGTGCTTCTGATGATCGCCGCCGCCGTTCTTCGCAAAGGTAAATCCGAATGACCCCGTTCCTGCATATCAACGGCATCCGCAAGACCTATGGCGATGTCGTGGCCACTGACCATGTGGAGCTTTCCATCGCGGAAGGCGAATTCATGACCTTCCTCGGCCCCTCGGGGTCGGGCAAGTCGACCACGCTTTACATCCTCGCGGGGTTTCAGGACCCCACATCGGGCGACATCAAGCTGCGCGGCCAGTCCATCCTTCAGACGCCCTCGCACAAGCGCAACATCGGTATGGTGTTTCAGCGCTATACGCTCTTTCCCCATCTGACCGTGGGTGAAAACGTGGCCTTCCCGCTGCGGGTGCGGCGGATGGGGCAAAGCGAGGTGGCCGAAAAGGTGAAGCGCGCACTGGCGCTGGTGCGGCTCGACGGGTTCGAGGACCGGATGCCCGCCAAGATGTCGGGCGGTCAGCAACAGCGCGTCGCCCTCGCCCGTGCGCTGGTCTATGACCCGCCGGTCCTTTTGATGGATGAGCCGCTTTCGGCGCTGGACAAGAAGCTGCGCGAAGAGATCCAGTTCGAAATCCGCCGCATCCATCAGGAAACCGGCGTGACCATCCTCTATGTCACCCACGATCAGGAAGAAGCCCTGCGCCTGTCGGACCGCATCGCGATCTTCAACAAGGGAAAGATCGAACAGGTTGGCACGGGGCCTGAGCTTTACGCCAATCCCGCGACCCATTTCGTGGCTGATTTCATCGGCGACAGCGCCTTTCTGGCAGGAGAGCTGGCCGGGGTGGCCGAGGGTCGCGCGGGCCTGCGCTTCGCCGATGGCTCTACCGTGGCGGCGGTGCCGCTGCATGGGCGGGGCATTGCCGGGCAGGCGGCCGAGCTGATGCTGCGGCCCGAGCGGATCGAGCTTTCGCCCGAGCCAGGGCCCGAGGGTGCAAGCCTGCCGGTGACGGTGGAGGACCTGACATTCCTTGGCAACAACACCACCGTTTCGGCCCGTACCGGATGGGGCGGCGCGCTTTCGGTGCGGCTCAACTTCGGCCATCCGCTGTCAGCCCGTATCGCGCGGGGCGACCGGTTGCATATCCGCTGGGCGCCTGAGGCGGCCCATGCCTTTGTCAGGGGCTAAGGCGATGCGGCTGAATGATCCGGGCCTTCTGGAAACCCGCGCTTATCTGGCTGGCGCCTGGGTGCAGACCAGCGCGCGCCTGACGGTGCATGACCCTGCGCGCGGCACGCTGCTGGCCGAGGTGGCCGATTGCAGCCGTACCGATGCCGCCACCGCCATCGCCGCCGCGAAAGCGGCGCAGCCCGGGTGGGCGGCGCTGACCGGCAAGGAGCGCGCCGCGATCCTGCGGCGCTGGCACGATCTTGTCGTGGCGAATGCCGATGATCTTGCGGCGATCCTGACCGCCGAAATGGGCAAGCCGCTGGCCGAGGCGCGGGGCGAGATTCTTTATGGTGCAAGCTATATCGAATGGTTCGCCGAAGAGGCAAAGCGCGTCTATGGCGAGACCATCCCCGGCCACCAGCGCGACAAGCGGCTCTTGGTCATCCGGCAGCCGGTGGGTGTGGTGGCCGCGATCACGCCCTGGAACTTTCCCAATGCGATGATCGCCCGCAAGCTGGCCCCGGCCCTTGCGGCAGGTTGCGCGATTGTGGCGAAGCCTGCGGCCGAAACGCCGCTCTCGGCCCTTGCCCTTGCGGTGCTGGCCGAGCGTGCGGGCCTGCCCGCCGGGGTGCTGTCGATCCTGCCCTCGACCGATGCAGTAGGCCTGGGGATCGAGTTCTGCGAGAACCCGAAGGTTGC
This sequence comes from Gemmobacter aquaticus, assembly GCF_007859075.1. Taxonomy (GTDB): domain Bacteria; phylum Pseudomonadota; class Alphaproteobacteria; order Rhodobacterales; family Rhodobacteraceae; genus Gemmobacter; species Gemmobacter aquaticus. The sequence goes on along the minus strand of NZ_VOAK01000021.1, from coordinate 229,405 downwards.
AAAGATCAGCTTCACCGGATCGACCAATGTGGGCCGCATCCTGATGCGGCAGGGAGCCGCGCAGATCAAGAAACTGTCGCTTGAGCTTGGTGGAAACGCCCCGTTCATCGTCTTTGACGACGCCGATCTCGAGGCGGCGGTTCAGGGCTGCATCGCCTCGAAGTTTCGGAATGCCGGGCAGACCTGCGTCTGCACCAACCGCATCTATGCCCAATCGGGTATCCACGATGCCTTCATCGCCCGCCTGGCCGAGGCGGTCGCCGCGTTGCGCGTTGGACCGGGGGACGAGGCCGGGTCCGAGATCGGTCCGCTGATCACCCCGGCCGCGCTGGCGAAGGTCGAGGCGCATATTGCGGATGCCTGCGCCAAGGGGGCACGGCTGATGACCGGCGGCACGCGCATCGAGGGCACCTTCTTCCGCCCCACGGTGCTGGCCGGGATGACACCCGATATGACGGTTGCCCGCGAGGAAACATTCGGCCCCCTCGCCCCCGTGTTTCGGTTCCAGACCGAAGCCGAGGTGATTGACGCCGCGAATGACACGGAATTCGGCCTCGCCTCCTACGTCTACACCCGCGATATGGGCCGGGTCTGGCGCGTGATGGAGGGGCTGGAATATGGCATGGTGGGCATCAACACCGGCCTGATCAGCACCGAGGTCGCCCCGTTCGGCGGGGTAAAGCAATCCGGGATCGGGCGCGAAGGATCGCGCCACGGAATTGAGGACTATCTGGAGCTGAAATACGCCTGTCTCTCGGTCTGACGCGCCACCAATCGCGGAACCACTTGGCCAGGCACAGATGACCGGCCCCCAAAACCGAAGCCCCGGACTCGCCAAGTGCGCGTCCGGGTTTTTCTCATGTTCGGGCGCAGCGTTGCAGCGCCCGAATCCCCTGCCCGGCAATTGATTTTCACCTGAGTAAAGTTTGGGCATTCGATGCAATCGGACGTGTTGCACGCATAAATTTCCGCCAAGAAAATTCACCAAAAGTCAAATTTGTTTCTTGTTGGTTGAATTGAGGGGGTGGCGTCGGTAGCCTGACCTCAATCCCCAAACAGAAAGGCGAATCCATGTGCGGAATCGTTGGGTTGTTTCTCAAGGACCCAAAACTTGAACCCCGGCTTGGTCAGCTTCTGACCGATATGCTGGTCACCATGACCGACCGCGGCCCGGATTCAGCGGGCATCGCGATCTATTCAGGTGCGGAAGAAGGGCAGGCCAAGCTCACCCTGCAATCTGCCTCTCCCGAGACGGACTTCGCAGATCTCGACGTGGCTCTGGCCAAGGCCATCGGTGCCCCCGTATCGGTTGCGGTCAAATCGACCCATGCGGTGGTTGACCTGCCCGCCGGCAAGCTTGATGCGGCCCGTCAGGCGCTTGCGTCGCATCGTCCCGCGATCAAGGTGATGAGCGCGGGCGAAAGCATCGAGATCTTCAAGGAAGTCGGGCTTCCCAAGGATGTCGCCGCCCGGTTCGAGGTGGCGAAGATGTCGGGCACCCACGGGATCGGCCATACCCGCATGGCAACCGAATCCGCCGTCACGACGATGGGCGCGCATCCGTTCTCGACCGGGGCGGATCAGTGCCTTGTGCACAACGGATCGCTGTCAAACCATAACGGCGTGCGCCGCGTGCTGAAGAAGGCGGGCATGACCTTCGAGACCGAAAACGATACCGAAGTCGCCGCCGCCTTCATCAGCCACAAGCTGCAAGAGGGCAAGAAACTGGGCGAGGCGATGGAGGCCACGCTGACCGACCTTGACGGGTTCTTCACCTTTGTGGTCGGCACAAAGAACGGCTTTGGCGTGGTGCGTGATCCGATCGCCTGCAAGCCCGCCGTCATGGCCGAAACCGATCAATACGTCGCCTTCGGCAGCGAATACCGCGCGCTGGTCAACCTTCCGGGCATCGAGACCGCCCGCGTCTGGGAGCCCGAGCCCGCCACCGTCTATTTCTGGGAGCGCTGAGACCATGCAAACCTTCGATCTGGAGGCCGAGGGGCTGCGCGCCCTGAACTCCGCGCTACATGCCCTGAAGGGGCAGACCAACATGACGGCATGGGAGGTGATCAATCCCAAGGGCGCCCATGCCATCGCCGCAGGTGTCGATGCTCCGGTCGAGATCACCGTCCGGGGTTCGACCGGCTACTACTGCGCGGGGATGAACAAGCTTGCCACCATTCGCATCAAGGGCAGCGCCGGGCCGGGCGTGGCCGAGAACATGATGTCGGGCACCGTCATCATCGACGGGGATGCCAGCCAGTATGCCGGGGCAACCGGGCGTGGCGGGCTGCTTGTGATCAAGGGCAATGCCAGCAGTCGCTGCGGCATTTCGATGAAGGGCATCGACATCGTGGTGCATGGCAACATCGGCCACATGTCCTGCTTCATGGCGCAATCGGGCAATCTGGTGGTGCTTGGTGATGCAGGCGAGGCGCTTGGCGACTCGCTTTACGAGGCGCGCCTTTTCGTGCGCGGCAAGGTCAAGTCGCTGGGCACCGACTGCATCGAGAAGGAAATGCGCGACGAGCATTTCCTGATCGTCGAAGACCTGCTGCGGCGGGGTGAGGCCGATGCGAAGGCCAGACCCGAAGAGTTCCGCCGCTATGGCTCGGCCCGCAAGCTCTACAATTTCAACATCGACAATGCCCAGTCCTACTGAGCGTCGACCTATCGAGACATCAGCATGAGTGATTTTCCCCGCACCCCGCCCCGCTTTTCGGCAACCTTCACCCCGGCGGTCAATGCCGAGATCCGCCGCGCAGCCGCCTCGGGCATCTATGACATTCGTGGCGGTGGCACCAAACGCCATCTGCCGCACTTTGATGACTTGCTGTTCCTCGGCGCCTCGATCAGCCGCTATCCGCTGGAAGGGTATCGCGAGAAATGCGCGACCGATGTCTGGCTGGGCACGCGCTTTGCGAAGAACCCGATCCATCTGGACATCCCGGTGACGATCGCGGGCATGTCGTTCGGCGCATTGTCCGGCCCCGCAAAAGAGGCGCTTGGGCGTGGCGCTTCAGAGGCGGGAACCTCGACCACCACCGGCGACGGAGGCATGACCGAGGAAGAGCGCGGCCATTCCAAAACGCTGGTCTATCAGTATCTTCCCAGCCGTTATGGCATGAACCCCGATGACCTGCGCCGCGCCGATGCCATCGAGATCGTGGTGGGGCAGGGGGCAAAACCCGGCGGTGGCGGCATGCTGCTTGGCCAGAAGATCAGCGACCGCGTGGCCCAGATGCGCAACCTGCCCAAGGGCATCGATCAGCGCTCGGCCTGCCGTCACCCCGACTGGACCGGCCCTGACGACCTTGAGATCAAGATCCTTGAACTGCGCGAGATCACCAATTGGGAAAAGCCGATCTATGTGAAGGTCGGTGGCGCGCGACCCTATTACGATACCGCGCTTGCGGTGAAGGCCGGGGCCGATGTGGTCGTGGTTGACGGCATGCAGGGCGGGACGGCGGCCACGCAAGACGTGTTCATTGAACATGTCGGCATGCCGATCCTTGCCTGCATTCCGCAGGCGGTGAAGGCGCTGCAGGATCTGGGCATGCATCGCAAGGTGCAGCTGATCGTCTCGGGCGGGATCCGCACGGGCGCCGATGTGGCCAAGGCTCTGGCGCTTGGCGCGGATGCGGTGGCCATCGGCACGGCTGCCCTGATCGCGCTTGGCGACAACGATCCGAAATGGGAGGCCGAATATCAGGCGCTTGGTTCCACCGCCGACGCCTATGACGACTGGCACGAGGGGCGCGATCCCGCCGGCATCACCACCCAGGACCCGGAGCTCGCCAGCCGTTTTGACCCCGTGCTCGGCGGGCGGCGGCTGAAGAACTACCTCAAGGTGATGACTCTAGAGGCCCAGACCATCGCGCGCGCCTGCGGCAAGAACCACCTGCACAATCTGGAACCTGAAGACCTGTGTTCCTTGACCATCGAGGCCGCCGCGATGGCGGGCGTGCCCCTTGCGGGCACCAACTGGATCCCCGGTCGCACCGGCGGGTTCTGAACAAGAAAACGAACAGGGATGTATGAAAAATGGTCAAAGACCTTGCGGCATGGGCCCAGGAAAAGGGCGTCAAATACTTCATGGTGTCCTACACCGACCTGTTTGGGGGCCAGCGCGCCAAGCTGGTTCCCTGGCAGGCCATCAATGACATGGCGCGCGAGGGGGCGGGTTTTGCCGGCTTTGCCACCTGGCTGGACCTGACGCCTGCCCATCCCGACATGATGGCCGTACCCGACCCGGCCTCGGCCATCCAGTTGCCCTGGAAGAAGGAGGTGGCCTGGCTTGCCTCGAACTGCGTGATGGAGGGCGCGCCGGTGGCACAGGCCCCCCGCAACGTGCTGCGCCAGCTGGTGGATGAGGCTGCCAAGGAGGGCCTGCGCGTCAAGACCGGGGTCGAGCCCGAGTTCTTTCTGCTGACCCCCGAGGGCGACCAGATCTCGGACCCTTACGATTGCGCCGAAAAGCCCTGCTATGATCAACAGGCGGTCATGCGCCGCTATGACGTGATTGCCGAAGTCTGCGACTACATGCTGGAACTCGGCTGGGAGGCCTATCAGAACGACCATGAGGATGCGACCGGCCAGTTCGAGATGAACTGGAAGTATGACGACGTCCTGCAGACGGCCGACAAGCACAGCTTTTTCAAGTTCATGCTGAAATCGGTGGCAGAAAAGCACGGTCTGCGCGCGACCTTCATGCCGAAGCCGTTCAAGGGGCTGACGGGTTCGGGCTGCCACGCCCATATCTCGGTCTGGTCGCTGGATGGCACGAAGAATGCCTTCGCCGATGACAGCAAGGAGCTTGGCCTTTCGGATCAGGGCCGCAACTTTCTGGGTGGCATCATGAAACACGCCAGTGCGCTTGCGGCGATCTGCAATCCGACAGTCAACAGCTACAAGCGGATCAACGCGCCCCGCACATCATCCGGCGCGACATGGGCGCCCAATACGGTGACATGGACCGGCAACAACCGCACCCATATGGTCCGCGTGCCTGGTCCGGGCCGGTTCGAGTTGCGGCTGCCCGATGGCGCAGCCAACCCCTATCTGATGCAGGCTGTGATCCTTGCCGCCGGTCTGGACGGAGTACGCACCAAGGCCGATCCAGGCAAGCGGCATGACATCGACATGTATCAGCACGGCCATACGATCACCGATGCGCCGAAGCTGCCGCTGAACCTGCTGGATGCTTTGCGCGACTACGACAACGACAGCACGCTGAAAGCGATGATGGGCGAAGAGTTCTCGACCGCCTATGTCAAGCTGAAGCGCAGGGAGTGGGACAGCTACGTCTCGCATTTCTCGAAATGGGAACACGAGAATACGCTCGACGTTTAAGCCCTGATCCCGGCGCGGGCCTGGCCCTCGCGCGTCTTCACTGCGGGCAGGCTGCGGTAGAGATCGACGATCCGCGCGGCTTTTGCATCCCAGGTATAATCAGACCGAACAAGCTCGCGCGCGGCGCGGGCTTTTTCCGTCAGCACTCCGGGATTCTCCAGAATGGATGCAAGGATGCCGCCCAGACGTTCCGTGATCTCTTCGCGGGTGCCAAGCGGGATGGGATAACCGGTCGCTTCGGAAACCAGCTCGCCCGGCCCTGCGTAGTTCACGATCACCGGGACCACACCAAGCGCCATCGCCTCAAGCACGACACCGCCCCCGAATTCGCGGATGGAGGGGAAGGTAAACAGGTTCGCGGCGGCAAGCACCTCTTGCACCTGATGATGCGGCAGGGCGCCGTGGAAGGTGACCTGTCCTGCGATACCAAGCGTCTTGGCCTGCGCGCGCAGGTCCTCCAGCATCGGGCCGTCGCCCACGACATCCAGCACCAGCCGCCCGTCACGGGCGAAAGGCGCAATGGCGTCCAAAAGGAAATGCGGCCCCTTGTAGGGCACCAGTCTGCCGACAAAACACGCCCGCAGCGGCAGTGTCAGGTTCTGTGGCGCAACAAGATTGAACCGCGACGGATCGATCGCGTTCTCGGGCATCCAGACAACCTTGTCCTGAAAGGCCGCCGGTATCTCGCTGGCCGTGTGACGTGATCCGGCAAGGATCAGCGAGGCAGCGGCATGGGTCCGGCGGATCTGCGGGTTCAGGCGATAGATGCCGCGAATATAGGAAAGCCATTCGCGCTCGCGCATCCGCTCGGCCTCAAAGCCCTTGGGCCACGGCACACCGCCGTTGAGCGGCCCCAGCACAAAGGGCACGCCCGCTGCCCTGACCTTGGGCGCAAGGGTCGAGGCAGTAGTGGGAGACAGGGGCGTGATGCGATGGACCACATCGAAGCGGCCCGCGCGGATATCATCGCCAAACCGCTTCCAGACCAGCCGTTCGAAATAGGGGTAGCTGAGCGCAGCGATTGCCGTGACCGTCGTCCAGCCGCGCCCCTTGCCCATGCGAAGCGCCTCGGCCATGCGGTACATGGGGGCGGCGACGGCCTCGCTGTCGATGGCGGTGAAGTCCTGCCCTTCGACCAGACCGGCGCGCAGAAAGGCATCCCGGTTGCGGATCTGCGTCACGATATGGACATCGGCGTGGTTGCGCAGGGCAGAGGCCAGTGACCAACCGACCAGAGGCACAGATACCCATTCAGGGTTCGCCGCCTCGGCAATGGCGAGGACCTTTGGTCGCGACTGGGACATCCACTTGCCTTTCCAGTGATCTTGACGTCGCACATGCGACCACCGACAACATGGATGACCCTAGCCGAGGCGGCAAGCCGAGGCCACCTGCCCGATTGCAACAGTGCAGCGTTTTTTAGTTTGCGGTCCCGGTTTCGGCCCGTGTACCTTTGTGCCTCAAAGGGGATTTGATGATGACACTTGGTTACCTCGTGCCGGAATTTCCGGGCCAGACCCACGCATTCTTCTGGCGAGAGATCGGGGCGATCGAGGATGAAGGGGTCGCGGTTCGTCTATATTCCACCCGCCGGCCTGTGCCCGGTTCCTGCCCGCACGCCTTCGGGCCCGAGGCTGCCGCGCGGACGACCTATGTCTTTCCACCGGGAGGACGGGCGCTCTTGCACCTCGCACTCCATCCGCTGCGCACGCTTCGATCGGTGGCTTATGTCGCGGGACTTTCGGAAACCCCTTGGCGAGAGCGGCTGAAACTGATGGCGCTGGTCCCTTCGGCGGCACAACTGGTTGATGACGCGCGTGGCCATGGGGTCAGTCATCTCCACATCCATTCCTGCGCGAATGCCGCTCATCTGGGCGCGCTGGCCTCGATCCTTGGGGGGCTGCCCTATAGCCTGACCCTGCATGGGGACTTGCCGGTCTATGGTGTGGACCATGCGGCCAAGATGCGTAAGGCAAAGTTCGTGGCCGCCGTGACGCGCCCCCTGGCAGAGCAGATCGCCGGGGTAAGCCCCTCGACCGACGCGCCGGTGATCTGGATGGGCGTTGACTGCGACCGTTTCACCCCTGTCTCGCGGTCGCGCAACGCGGTGTTCACAGTGGCGACCGTCGCACGGCTGAACCCGATGAAGGGTCATGTTTTCGCCCTACAGGCGCTTGCACAACTGCGCGATCAGGGTATCAGGATCGACTACCTGATCGCTGGCGAGGGGCCGGACCGCGCTGCCATCGAGGCCGAGATCGACCGATTGGCGTTGCGCGGTCAGGTGCGGATGCTGGGCTCGCTTGACGAGGACAAGGTGCTTGACCTGCTGCAGGGCATCGACGCGCTTCTTCTCACCTCTTTCGGGCAGGGAGAGGCGGCACCCGTCACGGTCATGGAGGCCATGGCCTGTGGCCTGCCAGTAATCTGCTCGCGCATCGGGGGCACGCCGGACATGATCAACGATGGCGTCGATGGATACCTTGTGGATCAGCGCGATGTGGCCGCCATCGCCGATCGGCTGCGGCGTCTTCTGAACGACGCGGATCTGGCTGAACAGATCGGGGTAAAGGCCCGTGAAACCGCGCTTGCGCTGTTCGACCGGCGCCGGAATGCACGTCTTCTGCTGGATCGGATCCGCGCGAGTTGACTGGATTCGAATGCTGAAACCGGTCACTTTATGGTGGAACAAGTTCAAATCTCGGGCATTGCCCCTGCGGAAAGGCGGTGAACCGCCGACTGCGCTCCGCGATTCCGCGAGAATTCGCTTCCTTTTTCATGGGTGCGAGAAAACGGGTTAAAATTTGCCTCGTGACGTAAGAATAGTGTCGCCTTGAAACAGGCAACAATCGTGGGGACACCATGCCGACTTTCGAAGGAAACGACAGAGACAACGTCCTGCGCGGCGGCGAGCAATCCGACGTAGTCTGGGGATATGGCGGGGCGGACACCTTCCATTGGACTTCGGGCCGGGGCAATGACACCTACTACGGCGGCACCGGCGGTGAAAACTACAACACCGACCCCTATGCACCGGGCAATCCGGGCGGCGACCGTCTCTACCTTGACGGAACGACGGGGGCGACGATCACGTTTCGTGCGACAGATGCCGGTACGGTATCGATCGGCGGGAATGAGTTGCAGTTCAACGGATTTGAGCGCTTCTTCGGGACCGGCGGGAACGACGTGTTTCTTGGTGGTGGTGCCAAGCACAACAGCACCGGGAACGGCATTCCGCACCACGGGCTTTCGATCTTTTCGCGCGCTGGCAACGACAGCATCGTGGGGTCGCGGTTTGATGACATCATCGATGGCGGCTCTGGCAGCGATACCATCAACGCTGGCGGCGGCAATGACTTCATCCACTCCAGCACTGGCGATGACTTGATCAACGGTGGTGGCGGCAACGAGAACATCCGCTGGGGTAGTGGTGACAAGAACCACAATCCGGGGAACGATACGATATCTGGTGGGTCTGGCAGCGATCTCATCAACATCTGGATCAAGCGCGGCGATATCCTGCCGAGCAATGAGGCCCAGGGCATCGACGGGATCCGGGTCACGATCAACAGCATCAACGCCTCTGGCAGCATGGCCGGTGGCGCAAATACGACGATCGGGGGGCCGTCCAGCCTTCGTTTCTCAAACTTTGAGCTGGGCTGGACCCATGGCGGTAATGACACGTTGGATGCGTCTGACGCGACCATCGCGGGCAACCGCATGGGGGTGAACTTCAACACCAGATGGGGCCATGACCGCCTGATCGGAAGCAACGGCAATGACACGCTTGTCAGCGACGATGGAAAAGACACCATCGAAGGCGGGCGCGGCAATGACCAGCTCTGGATCGGCAATGGAACCGGCGGCGACGGAGACCGCGACGTGATCATCTTCAACGCCGGTGACGGCAAGGACACGGTCTATGGTTTCGACAGCCGGGATCAGATCAGCGGCTACGACAGTGCCCGCGAGGTCAGCAATGGCACTCTGTTGAACTTCGGCAACGGTGATACCGTGCTTCTGCATGGATACTACGATTTGATCTGATGGGCTGACCCCCATCGATAATCAAGATCCCAAAGACCCGGGCGCCTTGGCCCCGGGTCTTTCTGTTTGGGGTGTCCTAGCGCAGCAGCGCAATGGCCAGCAGGGCGCCGCAGATCGCAAAGCCAAGATCGTGCCAAGGATCCCAGACCCCATGCTTGCGCGCGATGCGCACCAACATTGGGTAGGCAAGCGTGGCAGCCAGCGCCTGACCTGCCAGGGCACCAGGGATCCCTGCCTCAAGCGCGCCCAACGTGAACAGGCCCAGAAACAGCACGGCCCGCACCAGCGTGACCCAGAAGAACCCGCGCGAGTCGCCCCCTGCCAGCGCCGCCTGATCGTAGCTAAGGCCGATCAGCGCCGGGATGCTGGCCAACGCAATCAGCGTGACCATCGGTCCGGCTTCAGCATAGCGGTCATCGTAGAGCAGCTGAACGAGGTCGTCGCCCATGACGGCAAGTACGGCAAGCAGCAGCATCAGCGTTCCGGTCAGCACCGCGCGCACCTGTCGCACGCGGCGAAACTGCCTTGGACTCGGATCCTCGGCCGCCGAGCGGTAGATCGGGATCATCATCCGCGAAATGACGGCCGTGCCCAGCATCTGTGGAAAGCTGGCGAGGAAATAGGCAATGTTGTAGATGCCCAGATGCGTCAGCGTCAGCAAACGCGCCAGTACCGCCTTGTCACCCTGCGAGATCACGAAGCCGACCACCGTCGACGGCATGATCCATTTGCCAAAGCGGATCAGTTCTGCCGCGCAGTCACTGTCCCAATGAAATCGGTTGGGCGGGCCGGGCATCCAGTAGCGGACCATCAGCACCTTGACCACCGACCCCAGAATCAGCCCGATCACCAAGGCCCAGGCTGATCCGAGCATCGCCGCCAGAATGATGGTGATCAGGGTCGTCATCGCAGCCGTCGCCAGCTCGACCAGCGTCAGGCGGCCCATCTGCATGTGGCGGTTCGCGGTTTCGATCTTGGTTGGCAGAAGCCCGTAGATCATTGCAGTTGTGCCCGCGACGGGCAGGAACCACATCAACTCGGGCACCGCGTAGAACCGCGCTGCCGGCACCGCGAGGATGCAGCATCCCAGCCAGAGGATCACCCCCCGGATGGCCTGCATCGTGAAGGCCGTGTCGAGGAAGGTCCGGTCGTCGCCACGCTTGCTCTGCAGGATGGCCGGTGTGATGCCCACGTCCGAGAAATTGTTCAAACCCTGGATGATCACCATGATCAGGGTCATCAGGCCGAAGACCTCGGGGTAAAGCAGCCGGGTCAGGATCAGGTTGGACGCAAGCCGGATCGCCTGCATGCCCCCGAAACTGAGCATGGTCAGCGCCGAACCCCTTAGGGCCTTTTGGGCCAGTCCCTGGCCGCGGATCAGCGACCCCATCATCACGCGCATGTTGTCAATTCGCCCCAGTCTGCATGATGTCCCAGATACGGTCCGCCGTCGCTTCATAGGCCGTGGCAAAGACCGTGTCGATGGAATCCGGCAACTCCAACCCTTCCGGCGGCCTTGCGCCGAAAACCGCGGCATAAGTGATCATCGCTGCCAGAAGATAGGTCGTCTCGCGTCCATGCGGCGACAGATCGGAATAAAGCGCTTCGGGCGGGATCTGTGACAGAGGCTCTTCGCTCAGCAGTCTTGACATGATGCGGCCAACAGGGATCAGACGAATATCCATTTGCGGACGACTTGCTGCCAGCTTGGCCACATAATCATCGTACCACGCAGCATAGCTGCCCTGTGCATGGGCATGGTATTGCGGCATGACTTCGGGGGGTGGCGGGAACACCTTGCTGACATCGCCGAGACCCTCCCATCCCTCATAGATGAAAAAACGGGGCAGCGTGTCGGTGTTCTGTTCTACCCAGTCGAACACCTTCAGCGTTGCCCCAAGCGGCGTCGCCTGATCGGGGTTGTCGCCCAGATATGGAACGTCGGCGAGGTTGTACTGAATGAAGTTCTCTGTGTTCAGGATGATCGTGTCGAACTTCCCGGTTGCAAAGGGCCGGTCCTGATACCAGGCCCTGTCGACCTCGGCAAAGGCCCAGTTGTCGATGGGCGGAAGGAAGTTGCGCGGAAAGCCCCACCGCCCGTCCAGCGCCAGCTTGCGGCCCTCGGCCTTTGCCATGATGCCCAGCCAATGGGGCACGGTCGTTTCCTGCGTGTCGCTCAGATGGGTGATCAGGCTGTTGCCAAAAATATAGATCCGGGCCGAGTCGCGCTCTGGCCATGGCCCGGCAGCCGCAAGACTGGCCTGAAGGATCAGGGCAATCGCCAGGAATGTGCGCCGAATACATTGGGTCATCTCGTCCCTCCCGGCGGGGTCTGGTCCGGGATCAACCGGAGCGGGCGAACGGGGCGTTTCAAGAGCAGCAGGTCCTTCAGACGCCGGCGCAGCGAACGCCGGGGCAGGATTTGCTGATCTTGCAGGAAGGTCGCCCCATGCAGCGCCGGATCGGCGTTCAGCGCAAGTGCGACGCCCAGTTGCGCAACCCGATCCGGATCGACGCCGTCCGGGCGGCCGATATGTGTGGCCATCATGTCGGGCGCCCATTCCGTCACCACGATCCCGGGCAGACGGCCAGCGAGTTCAACCGCCAGCGCCTTGGAAAAGCTGCGCGTTCCGGCCTTTGACACCGAATAGCCAAGACTGCCCGGAAGCGGATCGCCACCGGCAAAGCTGGTGATGTTGACGATACGACCGTGCCCGCGGTCCACCATGGCGGGCAGGAAGGCCGAGGCCGCGTTGATCTGGCCGCAGAGGTTCACCTCGATGTGGCGGCAGATTTCTTCGGCAGGGGTGCAGAGGAAATCGCCCCGCTCATAGGTTGCGGCATTGTTGATCAGGATCGCGACTGGGCCGATCCGCGCCTCGACCTCGGCCGCGATGAGGCGCATTTGCGCGGCATCAGCGACATCCCCGGCAAAGCCGGTAAACAGGCTGCCAAGGCCATCGGTGATCTGGTTGTCGCGGCCATCGGGTTGTCGCGAGATGCCGATCACGCGCAAGCCCTTTGCGACCAGACGGCGTGCGAGCGCACGGCCCAGGCCAGAGCTTGCACCGGTGATCACGACAACTGGGGCGTCTGACGGATCGCTCATCCCGAAGCCCTCAGTCTTTGCGCTAGCGTATGTCCCACGCGCAGTGCGTTCGCGACGATGGTCAGGCCGGGATTGACCCCGGTCGAACTGGGCATGAAGCTCGCATCCGCGACGTAGAGGTTGTCCAGGTCATGGGCCTTGCAGTCGCGGTCAAGCACACCCCGACGCGGATCATCCGAGAAGCGCAGCGTTCCGCAAGGGTGGGCGATGTTCAACTCGGGGCGGTGATTGAGCCAAAGCGAACGCAGCCCCTTCAGTCGTTGCTTCAGGAGCCGCCGGAACCGCTGGCGCCGCGCCATCAATTCGTCGGCGATGGTGTAGTCATAGATGATCGTATCAGGCCGGGCCGGATCATAGAGGACGCGATTCCGGTCATCGGGCAGATCCTCGATGATGCCTGCAAACACCCGTGCATCGCCCAGCACGCGTGCGGCGATCATGGCCGGCACACGCAAGAGCTCGCGCCCGATCGACAGGCGTCGCAGGGGTGAGGTGTCGTAGCGCTGATGCAGGACAAACAGGATGTTTCCATAGTCTGCCGGCAGGCCGAGCGACTGAAACAGGCCCATACGATCCTGACCATTTCTGTAGAGGTCACGCAGGGAATAGGCCTTCAGCGGGCCGGGACTGCTGGGTGGTGCCCCGCGAGGCGGCCAGATCGCGATACGCTCGTTGATGTGGAACATCAGTCCCCGCCCGACCAGACCGCTGGAGTTTGCGCAGCCTCCCGGCCAGTGCGGGGCCTCGGATGCCAGAAGAAGCCGGGGCGAAGAGAGGCTGCCACCCGCCAGAACGAAGGCCCGCGCCTGCAGAAGATGCTCGGCATCGTGCCAGCGCACGCGCAGATGCTGGACGCTGCCTGCATCACCGACCAGGGCCAGAGCTTCGGCGCCGTCCAGAACCTCCGCACGGCCCGTCGCCAGCGCAGGCATCACGCCCGCCGAGCGGCCGTCCATCTTGCAGTCACGCGGGCATTTGCGCCCGATGCACTCTTTGCATCCGTCGAGCTGGCGGATCGCCAGATGCGCGCGATAGGCGTGCAGCCCGGCCTTGATCAGCGCCTGACCAAGCGCCTCGTCGCGTGGTGCCAGCGGCGTGGGCGGCGCAAGAGGCAAGACCGCATCGCCAAGGGGGTCTTGCTCGCCGTTGACGGCCATGATCTCGCGGGCACGCGCGTACCAGGGCGCAAACTCGTCATAGCCCACCGGCCAGCCGCCGGTGGGATGCGGCATGTCCTGCACTGGCTCAAAATCGTGGCGTTCGGGTTGTTCCATCGCTGCGGCGTAAAAGACCGAGGTGCCACCGACCCCCACGCCCTGCGCACCCCATCCTATCGTCGTCGTGCCATTGACCCGCGCCTCGACCTGACGGGGCCAGCAGCCAAACATTTCGCGCGCGAACGGATCTTCATATCCGCAGTCCTGATTGTTCTCGGCGCGGCGCGGCGTTGCGGGGCCCTTCTCGACAAAAAGTACCGAGAGCCCGGCCTCGGCGAGGGTGCGACCGCAAACGCCGCCGCCCAACCCCGCGCCGATGATGATGACGTCCCATTTGCGGTGCAGAAGCTCGTTCATTTGTCACCGTCAGCGTTCTGCCCGAAAACCGGTGCCCAGATGTGCCGCAACCGCATCGCCCCCTGATTGGTCATGTGGTTGTTGTCATAATAGATCGTGCGCCCATCATGCATCACCCCGCAGCGATCATCGTCGCAAGTCAGGGGCCATGGGTCAATCAGATCAATCTGCCCATCGCGCGCCGCAGCAGTGAACGGGGCAAACCCGGCGGCATCACGGGCTGCGGCCTGCTGCAGGGAAACCTCCAGCCGTGCCTGCGGCACCTCCTCGCCCCGGGCAAGGGCGCGCGCAACTGGCAGGGAACCGTAGTCGGGGATCTCGGGCACCTGTCGCATGACATGAACCCGGCTGCCCATGGCGGTCAGCACGCCAATGGTATGTTCCACCGCCGCGGGCCACGAGGGCGTCACCTCGATCCGGTTGTGGGCATCGACGCCGACGCCCGCACCTTCGGCATAATAGCTCCAACGGCCGATCAGCAGCACATCGGCAAAGGGTTGTTCGCGCAGCGTGGCCTCGATCTGGCGATTGGCACGCGCGCAATTCTCGTCCTCGGCCCGCGTCGCCGCCGTTTCGCGCTTTTCGATGCCGAACATCGGCGGGCATCCTGCGTGCCAGATGAGAAGGGCAGGGGTGCCGCTCTCATGCGCCAGCAGGTCCAGCCCCTCTTTCATGGCGCGCATGTGCGAATCCCCCCAGACGAGCAGCTTGGGCGCACCCTCTGGGCCAATGGGGCAGATCTCGACGCCGGCAAAGGCACCTTCAGCGGGGATGCGGCAACGCGACCAGTCCTGAATGAAGTCCTCGGCCGCGTCGGCATGCATCAGCACATCATCCGACCAGCGACCGGGCAGGCCCGCGCGCAGGAAGGGCCAGGCGCCAAGCGCCAGCAGGATCGAGCTGCTGACCACGACCCCGATCATCAGTGGCCGCGCCGACAGGCGCTCGGTATCCCGTGCAGGCTGCTCGACAAACCGCCAGCTGAGCCAGGCGAGCGCCACGGACAGAAGGATCAGCGCTGCGTTCGTGCTGATCCCCTTCTCGGTCCCGATCACAAAGTCCGACAGACTGCGAACCGGCCAGTGCCAGAGATAGAGCGAATAGGAAATGAGACCGATCCATCGCACCGGCCCCCAAGCGAGCGCCCGGTTGATCGGATTCTGCGCCCGTCCATTCCAGATCAGCAAGAGGGTTCCCACAACCGGCAACAGCGCCAGTGGGCCGGGAAAGCCGTCTTCGGGATGGATCAGCGTCATCCCCAGAATGACGAGCGCAAGACCTGCGGCGGATGCTGTCACCCCCTGCCTCGGGCCGGGGCACCGCGCAGCCAGAATGGCCAAAAGCACGCCCGCCAGAAGTTCCCAGGCGCGGAAGGGGAAAAGGAAGAAGGCCGCCGTCTGGTTCTGCCGCGTGTAGCCAAGCGCGAGTGCAAGCGACACCAGAGCGCCGCCTGCCAGCAGCCACAGCGCAAGCCTTGGCCTGCGCGCACAGAGCAGAAGGAGCAGCGGCAGGACGACATAGAACTGCTCTTCCAGCGACAGCGACCACATGTGCAGCAGTGGCTTTTCCTCGGCCACGCTGTCGAAATAGCCCGACCCGCGCCAGAAATGGATGTTCGCCACAAAAAGGGTCGAGGCGATCAGAGACTTGCCCAGTTCCCGAAAGTCATGCGGCAACAGGATGAACCAGCCCGCCACAAAGACCGACAGCGCCATGACCGTCCAGGCCGGAGCCAGCCGCCGAAAGCGTCGGACGTAGAAGCGCCCAAGGTGAACGCGGCCCCGCTCCCGATATTCGCGCCACAGGATCGCACCGATCAGATAGCCCGAGAGGACAAAGAATACGTCCACGCCGGTGAAGCCCCCCGGAAGCCCCGGCAAATCGAAGTGATAGAGGACAACACCGATCACCGCGACGGCGCGCAGGCCGTCAATCTCGGGGCGGTAGCCCAACTGCGGTTCGGCCGGGTGCAACATCATGCCGCAGCACCCCTTGGAGCAAGGGCGCCTGCTTTCACAGACCGCACAGGGGCGGACATGGGATTCTGTCTGTAAGGTGCAATCATGGCGTCAGATGGCAACCCTGACGTCGCTCTCACTCGACGCGACATGGCGCAGGCGTCGGCCCCGCAAGTTGGCACCTTTGAAAGAGTGGCCGCACATTCGGCCAAGGGTTTGGCTACAGTCGCTACCAGCAAAATGGCTACCTACTAAACATCGTGACTAGACTAACACAAATACGGCGATTCCCCTCGCAAATCCACAGAAATGCGCGCAAGCGCAGGTCGGCCAAATAATACTTAGCCATATTGAGAAGTTTTCATTGATGCGAGGTCTTGCCTGTGTATAGTTAGTCACATGGCTAAGCATGATCCTGACCTCTCCCTGCTCTTCCACGCCCTCGCTGACCCCACCCGGCGCGCGATCCTGTCGCGGCTGGCGAAAGGGGCGGCTCCGGTCTCCGAGCTTGCGGCGCCGACAGGCCTGCGGCTGCCCACCGTCATGCGGCACCTGGCCGTGCTTGAAGAGGCGGGCCTGATCGCCACTGCGAAGGACGGCCGGGTCAGGTCTTGCGCCATTGTGCCCGAGGCGCTGACCCCGATGCGGACATGGCTCGATGAGCAGCGGGCCATCTGGGAAGCACGGCTCGACCGGCTGGACGATTATGTCATGAACCTGATGAAGGAACGCGCAAATGACCCTTGACCTCGATCCGGAAACGGACCTCAGCTTCACCCGCACTCTGGCGGTTCCGCGCAAGCTGGTCTGGGAATGCTGGACCACGCCAGAACACATTCCCCATTTCTTTATCCCTGCACCGCATAAGGTGACGGCGGTCGACATCGATCTGCGCGTGGGCGGAAGATTCAACACCACGTTCGACGTCGAGGGCAACGTGATGGACAACAAAGGCGTCTATCTGGATGTCGTTGATGGCGAAAAGCTTGTGTTTACGGATGCCTACACCGAAGGCTGGAAACCCGCGCCCGAACCCTTCATGACCGCGATCCTGCTGCTGGCTGATGCGCCGGGGGGTGGAACCACCTATACGGCGATCGCCCGTCACCGGAACCCTGACACGCGCAAGGCGCATGAGTCGATGGGCTTCTACGATGGCTGGGGCACCGTGGTGACCCAACTTGAGACCTACGCCCGGGGCCTGATGCGATGAGCGGCGACTTCGCGACCTTGCGGTTCGAGCGGCAGGTATCGGCCCCTGTGGCAACGCTGTGGCAGGCCTGGACCGCGCCCGCCGCCCGCGCGATCTGGGCTGCGCCCACGTCCGCAGTCACGGTCGAGTTTCTTCAATCCGAGCCTCGGGTTGGCGGGCGCGAGCTGTCGATCTGCAAGGCCAGTGGGCAGCCCGACGTCCGTTGCGAGGCGGGCTGGCTGGAGCTGCAGCCCCATTTCCGCAGCGTGAACTATGAGGTGATCTCGTCCCAGGGGGTAACGCAGTCCTCGGCATTGGTGACGGCTGCCTTCAGCGAGGCGGGCGCGATGTGCAAGCTCGAGGTGACAGTGCAACTTTCGGCGCTGGCGGCCGGTATGGAGGCGGGCTACCGACAAGGCTTTGGCGCGGGGCTCGACAATCTGGCGGGCGTGGCCGAGCGCACGATGGTCCTTCAACGTGTAATCCGGGCGCCGCGGCAGGTGGTCTGGGGCGCGTGGATGAACCCCGAAACATTGCCGAAATGGTGGGGTCCTGACGGGTTTTCCTGCCGCACCAAGCGCATCGATCTGCGCGCGGGTGGGGAGTGGGTCTTTGACATGATCGCGCCCGATGGGACGGTCTTTCCCAATCATCACCGCTATGGCGAGGTTCTGGCGGGGCAGCGCTTCGGCTATTCGCTCTTGTGGGGTGAGGATGGGCCCAAACACGCCGATGCATGGGCGACGTTCGAGGATGCGGATGGCGCAACCCTGGTGACACTGGGCATGGTCTTCGCCACGACGACCGAGTTCAACGAAGCCAAGGGATTCGGCGCGATTGAACTGGGCCTTCAGACGCTGGGCAAGCTCGCCCGCTTTGTCGGGGCCGATTAGGTCGATACACAAAAAGGGGCCACGCACCGCGCGACCCCGAAGTATCAGGGGCCGGCAGCCGACCCCTTTTCCGCACGCTTGTTCGGTTACTGGTTCGATCCCGACATGACCGATTCCATCACGTTTTCAAGGTTGAAGCTGCCGGGCCGCTGGCGTGGCGGGAAGTCACGGAAGCTTTGCAGCCATTGCCCGACAAATGCACCGGCAGGCGCAAAGGCGAACATGTGATCGACATAGAAGTTGTCGTACCCAGCCCCATGTTCATGCGCCAGTTCGAACGGGTCCATGCGCAGGTTGGTGATCAGGGGCGCGCGCAGCACATCAAAGGGCTCGATCCAGACATGCAGGCCGGTCGCGCTCTGGCGCAGGAAGGTCACCTTCCAGTCTTCATAGCGCAGTGCCGCAACATTGCCGTCATCGGTCCAGTAGATAAAGTTGTTGCGCGGCCATTCGCCACCTTCGACCAGCGCAGGCAACAGGTTGTAGCCGTCGATATGCGACTTGTAGGTAACATCGCCGATGGTCTTGCCAGCCTTCAGGTCTTCGACCGCCGTGGTGTTTCCGGCTGCTGCGATCAGCGTGGTGAACATGTCGGAGTGTGCGCCGATCTCATTCACAACGGTGCCCGGTTCGATCTTGCCGGGCCAGCGGATCATCATGGGCACGCGGTAACCGCCCTCCCAGTTGGTGTTCTTCTCTCCCCTGAACATGGTGGTTCCGCCATCGGGCCATGAGAAGGCCTCGGCGCCGTTGTCGGTCGAATAGATCACGATGGTGTTGTCAGCGATGCCCAACCGGTCGATCTCGGCCAGGATCGAGGCGACATGACCGTCATGTTCCACCATACCATCGGCATAGACACCAAGGCCCGTCACGCCAGCGGATTCTGGCTTGAGGTGGGTGTTGATATGCATGCGGGTCGAGTTGAACCACAGGAAGAACGGCTTCTTGGCCTCGACCCCGCGCTGCATGAAATCAATCGAGCGTGTCAGCACTTCGCCATCGATGGTTTCCATCCGCTTGCGGGTCAGAGGGCCGGTGTCGGTGCAGGTCTGCTTGCCCCAGGCCCCGAAACGCGGATCCGGCGGCGAGGTATCGGCATCCGCCGCCTTGCAATCGAGCACGCCGCGCGGTCCAAACCTGTCCCGGAAAGCCGGGTCCTTCGGGTAGTCGGGGTTCTCGGGTTCTTCCTCGGCATTCAGGTGGTAGAGGTTGCCGAAGAATTCGTCAAAGCCATGGACGGTCGGAAGGTGCTCGTTGCGGTCCCCCAGGTGGTTCTTGCCGAACTGGCCGGTCATATAGCCCATGTCGCCCAGAACGGTCGCGATGGTCGGGTCCTCCGCAGGCATCCCTTCGGGCGTTCCGGGCAAGCCGACCTTGGTCAGGCCGGTGCGGATCGGGGCCTGCCCGGTAATGAAGGCCGCCCGGCCGGCAGTGCAGGACTGTTCGCCATACCAATCGGTGAACATCGCCCCGCTTTCGGCAATCGAATCGATGGCGGGCGTTTTGTAGCCCATCATGCCCATGTTGTAGGCGCTGATGTTGAACTGGCCGATGTCGTCTCCCCAGATCACGACGATATTGGGCGCGGCCGCTTCCTGCGCCTGCGCGGGTCCGAACATGGTCGCCGTCACTGCCGCCGCTGCAATCAGCGCGGATGATCCGCCAAGCGCCGCAAATGTGCGTCTGAACATGTTTCAATCCTCCTGTTGAAATGCCCCGCCATTGCGCACGTAACGCTTTGACAGGGCTGGTCTGCTGGTCTTAGGGTCTCAGCGAGATTAGGCTTGCTGCGGCAATTACGCACAGTTGGACCTAGTACCTATCTGCCAGGGTTTTTTGGGCCGGAGTGGGGGCAATGCCAGAACAACCCGAACGATTGGCGGGCGGGCGCAAGGCCTGGTTGTGCATATGGATGCTGGTCCTGATCATTGCCTGCGCGCCGGCCAGTCAGGCACAGCATGACCCGCGAATTCTCGTTCTCTCCGAAGCCGACAGCCGGCTTCCGCTGACCACAAGCATTCTTGCTGGAATGCAGGAGGTGCTGAGCGAGGATTTCATGACCCGTGGCGATACCTATGTCGAGTATCTCGACATGTTTCGCTTCGAAGAGCCACAGCAGCAGCGACTTCTGCGTGATCTACTGATCGCGCGCCATGGCGGCGCAACTCTGGACGCGGTAGTCGTTCTGGGCCCGAATGCCATGCGCTTTGTCCTTGCCAACCGCGATAGGTTGGCGGCAGGAGCGCCTATCGTCTTTACCGGGATATCCAAGGGTCAGTACACCACCTTGCCGGCCGCGCCAAAGACAAGCGGAACCTTCAGCGGATATGACCCGATCGCGGCGGTCGCGCTTGCCCGACGGCTACAGCCTGAGGCGCGAGAGCTGGTGATCATCACGGGCGCGGGCATCTACGACCGGCAGTGGCGCGAGGCTGCGGGCAGCATGTTCGCTGACAGGTATCAGGGCCTGTCCGTCCGTTACCTTGATGACATGGCGTTGGGTGCAGTGCAGGCCGAGGTGGAGACGCTCGACCCATCATCAATCGTGCTGATGCTGACCTTTACGCAGGATGCAACCGGGCGCCGCTTCATCCCGCGCGATGCGGTGCGCGCAATCTCGGCACGCTCGGGTGCACCGCTTTACGGGGTCTATGACACCTACATCGGGCATGGCATCGTCGGCGGCGTTGTTGACGACTCGCGCGAGACGGGGCGCAGCATCGGCCGCAGCATTCGCATGATCCTTGATGGACAGGACCCTCCGCAGATCGCAACGATTTCGCCGTATCCCGCAGTAGACTGGCGTGAGCTGAACCGGTGGGGTCTGGATCGTGCGGCGCTTCCTGCAGGCACAAAGATCAAGTTCTATGAACCCTCCGTCTGGGAACGCTATCGAACCGCGATCCTGACTGTTGCTGCAATCCTGCTTGCACAGACGGCCACGATCGCAGCCCTGATCGTTCAGCGCGCACGCGCGCAGCGTGCACAGTCTGCCCTTGCGCTAGAGCGTCAGCAGCTCATCCATGTGTCGCGCAATATGCGCCTTGGCCAGCTTTCCGGTGCGCTTGCCCATGAAATCAACCAGCCGCTCGCCGCGATTCTGGCCAATGCCGAGGCTGGCGCCCGGCTCATCCGCCGAACTCCGCCTGATATCGAACAGGTGTCTGCCATCCTTGATGACATCGCGACCGATGACCGCCGCGCCGCCGGGATCATTGCCGGTCTGCGACGGCTGATGGTCAAGGGCGAGACAAACTTTGAGCAGGTCGATCTGAACGATGTGGTACGCGCAACGCTTCTGCTGGCTGAAAGCGAGTTCATTGCGCGGGGTGCCACCGTCCAGCAGGATCTGTCGGCGGTGCCTTTGATGGTGCAGGCGAACATGCCCCAGATGCAGCAAATCGTCCTGAACCTGACGCTGAACGCGGCCGAGGCGATGTCGGAGCTTCCCGCCGAACAGCGTGTCTTGCGTGTTGCGACCCGCCAGTTGCCGAACGGAAAGGCCGAACTTGCCGTCGAGGATCGTGGACCCGGCGTGGAGAAAGGGTTCAGGGAAGAGGTTTTTCGCCCGTTCTTTTCGACCAAGGATACCGGGCTGGGCATCGGATTGTCGATATGCCGCAACATCGCCAAGGCCCATGGCGGTGGGCTTGATTTCGTCGACCATCCATCGCCCGGATCGAGGGTTGAACTGACCTTGCCCCTGACGGGAGGTGCGGCATGAATGCGGTGGTCTATCTGGTCGATGACGATCCTGCAGTCATGCGTGCGCTCTCGCGTCTTCTGGGCGCCGAGGGATTCGAGGTTGCCTGTTTTGCCGATGCCACCTCGTTTCTGGCCGCCCATGATCCGGGCCGGTCGGGATGCGCGGTCATCGACCTGGGTCTGCCCGATCTGGACGGGCTGGAATTGCAGGAGCGCCTCGCAGAAGCCGACGGCTGCCGGCAGATCCTGTTCCTGACAGGGCAGGGCACCATACCCGCGTCGGTCCGCGCGATGCGGGCAGGGGCGGTCGATTTCCTGACGAAACCCGTCGAGCCCGTCGCGTTGATCCGATCGATTCACGCGGCCATCGAGCGTGATGGGACGCTCAGGCTGCGCAAAGCCGCAGTGGACGCCGACCGTGCACGCCTTGCAAGCCTGACCCCGCGCGAGACCGAGGTGATGGAGCAGGTTGCAGCCGGGCGTCTGAACAAGCAGATTGCCGACAGGCTGGGGGCTGCCGAAAAGACCATCAAGGTTCATCGAGGGCGGGTCATGCACAAGCTTGGGGTTCGATCGGTCGCGGATCTGGTCCGGCTTCTCGCGCGTGCGCGCGACGGTCGCGACGGTGATGCCGGCTGATATAAGACCCAGGCCCAACTCGACACCGGTGACGAGTCTGCCAGAATGAAGGCAGGAAACGCGAGGCCGCAACATGGGCAAGCCAACGGTCTGGGTGGTGGATGACGATCCGTCCGTGCTGCGCGCAATGCGGCGGCTGGTCGAAGCGATGTCATGCGACTGCACTGTCTATGCAACCGGCGCCGATATGCTGGCGGGCCTGGTGACGGAACTGCCCAACCTGATCATCCTCGACGTACACATGCCGGGCGCATCCGGAACCGAGGTACTGGCCGAGGTCCGCTCACGCGGGATCGAGGTGCCGGTGGTCATGATCACGGGGGTCAAACGTGCGGGCGTGCAGGACAGTTGCCTGGCGCACGGGGCGCTTGAGGTGCTTGGAAAGCCTGTCGGTGCGGCAGAGGTTGGCGCGATCCTCGCCCGCATCGGGCTCGCCTGAGCGGCGGTAGGCCCATGGTCCGACTTGCGCCGGGCGGCCACGACCATAGGATCGCGACAGTGACAGGCCGATTGACCGGACGCATGGCAGGCACCGGTAAGACAGGAGATTTCTTATGCTGCGTTCCATCCTGATTTCGGCATTGATCGCCGTGGCTTCGCTGGGTGCAGCACGTGCGGATGACTTGCCGTCGTGGACGGACGGGCCGGTCAAGCAAGCAGTCGTCGACTTTGTCACGACAGCAACGACCGAAGGGTCCCCGGGCTGGATCGCGCCGGCTGACCGCATTGCCACCTTTGACAATGACGGCACGCTCTGGGCTGAGCAGCCGATGTATTTTCAGGCGATGTTCGTGATGGACCGTGTTCGGGCACTTGCGCCCGACCATCCTGAATGGACAACGACCCAGCCCTTCAAGGCGGTGCTTGACGGCGACATGCATGCCCTTGCCGAAGCCGGGCAGAAAGGCTTGATGGAGCTTGTCGCGGCCACGCATTCAGGTATGACGGCCGACGAGTTCGAGGCGATCGTCAAGGACTGGATCGCCACGGCCCGACATCCAAAGCTGGAGCGGCCCTACACGTCGGCCATCTATGCCCCGATGGTCGAGCTGCTGACCTATCTGCGCGCAAATGGTTTTGAGACCTGGATCGTCTCGGGCGGCGGCATCGATTTCATGCGGCCATGGGTCGAGAGTGCCTACGGGATTCCGCCCCAGCAGGTGGTCGGCTCGCAAATCGCGGAAAGCTACCAAGTGATCGACGGAAAGCCCCAGATGGTACGCGAATCCGGCATCTTCTTTGTCGACGATGGTCCCGGCAAGCCCGTTGGCATCCATCGGCACATCGGCAAGCGTCCGGTGCTTGCAGTGGGCAATTCGGATGGCGATTACCAGATGCTTGAATATGTCACCGCCGCCGAAGGGCCGCGACTGGGCCTGATCCTTCACCATACCGACGCAGCCCGCGAATTCGCCTATGATCGTGAAAGCCATATCGGCAAGCTCGACAAGGCATTGACCGACGCGCCCGAAAAGGGCTGGGTGGTAATCGACATGGCCCGCGACTGGAAAACGGTATTCCCGCCAGCGCCCTGACCTACACGAGACAGGCAGTGGGACCAGGACGGGCCGGAACAGACGAGAGGAAGACTATGCCAGACGACGCGCACCCCGCACCCTTGGCGGATGACCGCAGGCAGGCCCGGCGGTTGCGTGACATGACCTGGATCCCCGGAGGGCTTTTCCGGATGGGATCGGATGTCCACTACCCTGAAGAGGCGCCGGTGCATCGCGTAAGGGTGCGCGGCTTCTGGATTGATACGACCCCGGTCACGAACGCCCAGTTCAAGCGCTTTGTGAAAGCGACGGGCCATGTCACCGTGGCCGAGAAAAAGCCTGACCCCAAGGACTATCCCGGCGCGCTGCCTGAGTTGCTTTATGCGGGTTCGCTGGTCTTTTCGCCGATGCCCGGAATCCGTGACCTGCAGGACTGGAGCCAGTGGTGGGACTTTCGCAAGGGGGCGAACTGGCGCCATCCCGAGGGGCCCGGCAGCACCCTTCACGGGCGTGATGATCACCCCGTTGTGCATGTCGCCTATGCCGATGCGCTGGCCTATGCCAAATGGGCCGGAAAGGATCTGCCGACCGAGGCAGAGTGGGAGTTCGCCGCGCGTGGCGGTCTCGATGGCGCCGAGTTCGCCTGGGGGGATGAATTGAACCCCGATGGGCGGCAGATGGCGAACACCTGGCAGGGCACCTTCCCGGTCGAGAACCTCGCGCTCGATGGATATGAGCGCACATCCCCGGTCACGGCCTTCCCGCCAAATGGATATGGGGTTCTCGACATGATCGGTAACTGCTGGGAATGGACGCAGGACTGGTTCAGCACCGCCCATAGCCCTGATGTCGCCAAGGCCTGCTGTGTGCCCGAAAACCCGCGTGGCGGACCGATGGAGGCAAGTTTCGATCCGACGCTTCCGGCGATCCGCATCCCGCGGCGCGTGCTGAAGGGGGGCTCGCATCTTTGCGCGCCAAACTACTGCAAACGCTATCGCCCTGCCGCCCGCCATGCCGAGGCGATCGACACCTCGACAAGCCACCTGAGCTTCCGCTGCGTGATCCGCGAGGGTTGAACGGCGCGCGCCGACCTTGTGCCAGATCAAGGCCGTGATAGGCTGCACATGCGACCTTGCACCGGCGCCACCACGTCGGTGCGCCCTTTGACCGGGCCTTCGCATGACTGCATTCCATCACCTTGATGTGGCTGAATGCCTTGCGGCGACGCAATCCGCCTCTGATGGGCTGACCTCGGCCGAGGCGTCGCGCCGGTTGGACGAGCTAGGTCCGAACCGCCTGCCCGCGGTGCGGACGCGCGGTCCGATGCGACGGTTCTTTGACCAGTTCAACAATGTCCTGATCTATGTGCTGCTTGGCTCGGCGATCATCACGGGCGCCATGCAGCACTGGGTAGATACCGGCGTGATCCTTGCAGTTGTGTTCGCCAATGCGGCGATCGGTTTCCTGCAAGAGGGCAAGGCCGAGGCGGCAATGGTCGCGATCCGGAAGATGCTGGCCCCGAGGGCTGCGGTCTTGCGCGATGGCCTGCGCCTGAGCGTCGACGGGGCCGCCCTCGTGCCCGGCGACGTCGTGCTGCTGGAGGCTGGCGACAAAGTTCCGGCTGATCTTCGTATTCTGGTCGCACGCAGCTTGTCGGCGCAGGAGGCGATCCTTACCGGGGAGTCGGTCCCGGTGGAAAAGGCGCCCGACCCGGTTGCCATGGATGCGCCGCTAGGGGATCGGCGCTCGATGCTCTGGTCGGGAACGCTGGTGACCCATGGCTCCGCACGGGGGCTGGTCGTGGCGACTGGCGCTGCGACTGAAATCGGGCGCATCGGCGGTCTGCTGGCGGACGTGGATGAGCTGACCACCCCGCTGGTGGCGCAGATGGATCATTTTGCGCGCTGGCTGTCGCTCTTCATTCTGCTCGCCTCGGCTCTGCTTCTGGTTCATGGCACTTTCGTTGGGCACCATGCCTTCCCCGATATGTTCATGGCTGTGGTCGGCGTCGCCGTGGCCGCAATACCGGAAGGCTTGCCCGCCGTGATGACCATTGCGCTCGCCATCGGTGTGCAGGCGATGGCGCGGCGCAATGCGATCGTCCGCCGCCTGCCCGCAATCGAGGCGATCGGATCGGTCTCGGTCATCTGCACCGACAAGACGGGCACATTGACGCGCAACGAGATGGTTGTGGTGGTGGCCGAAACCCCCCAAGGCATCTTCACGATCAGCGGCGATGGCTATGCGCCCGAGGGCACGATCACGCCCGCAGGCGACCTTGGCCGCCTCGCCTGTGCCGCGGCGCTATGCAATGACGCGCATCTGCGCGGCAAGGATGGCCGCTGGACCGTCGAAGGGGATCCGATGGAGGGGGCGCTGCTTGCCTTTGCCCGGAAGGTTGGCAGTCAACCGGCAGCGCGGCGGCTTGATACAGTGCCCTTCGACAGCCGCCATCGCTTCATGGCCGTTCTGACCGAGGGGGAGGGCGGTCGTCTGACCCATGTGAAGGGCGCGCCTGAACGGGTCCTGATGATGTGCGCAGGGATCGACCTGCACCACTGGCACACCCGGGCCGAGATCATGGCGCGTCGTGGCCTGCGCGTGCTGGCATTGGCCGAGCGTGCGGAGACCGGCATAGAGATCGATGAGACCACCCTGCAGGGAGGACTGACCTTTCTGGGGCTTGTCGGGTTGATCGACCCTCCACGTACCGAGGCGATTGCCGCTGTGGCCGAATGCCGGGCAGCGGGCATCAGGGTCAAGATGATCACCGGGGATCACGCGGGAACCGCCACCGCCATCGCGGCGCAGGTTGGTTTGCAGACCCCTGACCGGGTGCTCACGGGGTCCGAGATCGATGGGCTCGACGATGCTGAGCTGGCGTTGGAGGTGGCGGGCGTCGATGTCTTTGCCCGCACCAGCCCCGAACACAAGCTGCGCCTTGTCGCGGCCCTTCAGGCCAATGGTCTGTCTGTTGCGATGACCGGTGACGGGGTGAATGACGCCCCGGCGCTGAAGCGCGCGGATGTGGGCATCGCCATGGGCCAGAAAGGATCTGAGGCCGCGAAAGAGGTGGCCGATCTGGTGCTGGCCGATGACAACTTTGCCACCATCGCCGCCGCCGTACGCGAGGGGCGCACCGTCCGCGACAACCTGCGCAAGGTCATCGGGTTCGAGTTGCCTACAAGCGCGGGTGAGGCCGGGGTGATCGTGGTTGCCTTGCTTCTGGGCCTCTCCTTGCCGGTGACGGCGGTGCAGATCCTGTGGGTGAACCTGATCACCGGCATCACGCTGGGCCTTGCCCTTGCTTTCGAGCCGACAGAGGCGGGCACCATGTCGCGCCCGCCACCCGGCCGCGACGCGCCGATCCTGTCGGGGGCGCTCGGCTGGCATGTCGTGCTCGTGACGGGGTTGTTTCTGGCTGCAGTCTTCGGCGTCTTCGCCTATGCGCTCGACCGGGGGTATTCGCTCGCGCTCGCGCAGACCATGGCCATGAACACACTGGTGGTGCTTGAGATCTTCCATCTATTTTTCATCCGCAATATTCACGGCACATCGCTGACATGGAGCGCAGTGCGGGGAACCCCGGTCATCTGGACGGTGACAGCCGCGATTACCGCAGCCCAGGTCGCTGTCACCTACGTGCCTCTACTTCAGAAGGTCTTCGGGACAGAGCCGGTTGCGTTGTCGGACGGGCTTCTGATCGTGGGGGTCGGGGCGGCTTTCCTTGCCCTGATCGAGATTGAAAAGCAGATCAGGCTGGGCCTGCGCGGTCGTCCCTGACCCATGCCGAGGTGGCGGGATCGGTCCATTTTTCCCCATATTTTCGCCACAGGACGGGGGCACTGTCAAAGCGCATCTGGCCTGCAAGAATAGACAAGATGGTCGATGTCAGCCAGAATGCCGCAGGTGCATTGAAGATTTCTGACGAATCATTTCCGCGTTCGTTCAACTGTGAGGTGACAAGTGCATTTTTTACCTGCGACGTCTTCCACCAGGATGTCCTACATTTTGCCCGTCGTGATGCTTCTTCTCGGGGTCGCTGCGCTTGTGATGTTCGGCTACGCCGGTGTTGCGCGTGGCGGTGGGAATTTCGCGTTTGATTCCATGTATTTCTACGTCTCGGGCGAGATGTGGGAGGATGGATCTACCCCCTATGATCCCGCCAGCTTCAAGACGCAGATGAGCACGATCGCCGATATCCAGTCGGTCAGCTATGCCTATCCGCCAAACTCTGCCCCGTTCTCACTGGCGATGTCGGTCGGCTCGATCAGCATGGGCCAGCTGATCATTGGCGCGATCAACCTTGCCTCGATTCTGGGGATACTCGCCTTTGTGCATCACGCGATCCGCCTGACGCCATCGGTCGCCGATGCTGCTGCGCAGAATCTCCGCGTGGCCGAGATCGTGACCTGGGCAGTGGTCATCGGAAATCCCTTTACCGCCCATGTGGTCTGGATGGGGCAGACGACCCTGTTCTCGGCGGCTTTTCTGCTGGGAAGCTGGCTGTTTGCGACGAAGCGTCTTGATCTTGTCGCAGGCGTCCTGCTGGGCATCAGCGCCATCAAGCCGCAACTGGTGTTTCTGGTCGGATTCTGGTTTCTGATGGACCGCCGCTGGACCCTGATCGCGGCATCGGCCGTGACCGTTGTCGTGATGTCTGGCTGGCCTCTCTGGGTGAACGGTCTTGAAGGATCATGGGTGGCCTGGGTCAGGTCGCTGATCGACTATCAGGACGGAACCTACAACACGCTGGCGTTCAAGCATGTTTTCGGTATCCGCAGCTTGCTTGCGGGGCAGGGCATTTTGATCCCCTCCACCTTGCCCGTGGCCATTGTTGCCGTAGTGATCCTCTATCGCTATCGCCAGTCCTACGATGCGGTCTGGCTGATCGGCCCGCTTCTGGCGATTTCGGTTCTGCTGATCTACGCCCATGACTATGATCTTGCGCCGCTCGCGATCATGACCTTCCCGCTGTTGATGGCATCCCGTGGCAAGCCTCTGGCACTGGTGTCGATCATCCTTCTGGCGATGGTGATCTATTTCCCGCAGCGGATATGGGAACGTCTCGACATGGCAGATCTCGCCCGGTCGCGCGAAGTGGCGCTTCTGCTGATGCTGACGATCTATCTGGTGATTTGCCGGACGGCACAGCGCGCATCGCGCCTGGAGCCCGCATCCTGAACTCTGCGGCATCGCCACATGCCGCAGATGCCAGCGTAACGCTCTGGCATGACGTGAAATGAAATTGAATGGAAATTAGTCGATGTCCGCCGAAGATACCCAGGCATTTGTCCCTGACTACGGGTTGCAGGATCAGCGCCCGGCGCCGGTCGCCATTCCGCTGATTGTCGATCTTGACCACACATTGTGCCGGACTGACACGATGCATGAGGCGCTGATCGGTCTCTTCGCATCCAGCCCGCGCGCCATCGCCAGCCTGCCATCCTGGCTGGCCTCGGGGAAGAAGGCGTTCAAGACGGCACTGGCCGATCGCAAGATCATCGATCCTGATCAGCTGCCCTATGATGCCGATGTGATCGCACTGATCGAGACGGCCCGCGCCGAGGGCCGGAAAGTCGCGCTGATCTCGGCCTCTGAGCAGCGTCAGGTGTCGGCGATTGCAAGTCACCTTGGCCTCTTTGACGAGGCCGTGGGAACCGGTTCCGACGATGTTTCCGACAACCTCTCGGGGAACGCGAAGGCCGACTACCTTGTCCGGCGCTTTGGTGCGAAGGGGTTCGACTATATCGGCGACAGTGCGGCGGATGTGCCGGTATGGGCAGCGGCACGCAAGGCCTATGGGATCCGCGTGGCCCCCGCAACCGAACGTCAGGCCGAGGCGCAGGGCATCCGTCTGCAGCGCGTCGGCGACGGGCAGTCAGAACTGCCTGCCCTGCTGCGCGCCTGCCGACCGCATCAATGGGCCAAGAACCTGCTAGTGCTGTTGCCGGTGCTGACCGCACACGACCTTGCCCACTTGCCGGCGGCACTTCTGGCGATGGTCTGCTTCTCGCTGACAGCTTCGGCTATCTACATCATCAACGATCTGGTGGACCTGCCCTCGGATCGCGCCCATCCGCGCAAGAAGCACCGCCCCTTTGCCGCAGGCGATGCCAGCGCGCGTAGCGGGGCGATGCTTGCCGTGGGTCTGCTGACGGTTTCGGGGCTGGTGGCTGCGGTCCTGCTGCCGGCTGCGTTCTTCTGGACGCTGCTGATCTATCTCATTGCGACCTCGGCCTATTCCTTCCTGCTCAAGCGCAAGATGATGGTCGATGTCGTGGCGCTGGCCTCGCTCTATACCCTCAGGATCGTCGCCGGCAGCGCGGCGACTGGCATCGTGCTCTCTCCGTGGCTTCTGGTCTTCTCGATGTTCCTCTTCTTTTCGCTGGCCACGATCAAGCGGCAGGCCGAGCTTGAGGATATGGTGACGCGCGGGGCCGACAAGACGGCGGGGCGGAACATGATGGCGGGTGATCTGCCGATCCTGCAGGCCATGTCTGTCGGCGCGGCGCAGGCGGCTGTGCTGGTCTTTGCGCTCTACTCGCAGGACCCGCAGGTTCAGGCGAGTTTCGGCACCCCAAACCTGTTGCTGCTCATCTGTCCCGTGCTGTTCTTCTGGCTTGGCCGCATGCAGATGCTTACCCGCCGTGGGCATATGTCAGATGATCCGATTGTGTTCACGATCAAGGACCGCGTGGGTCTGATCTGCGGCGCCCTGATGCTGCTCATCTTCATTCTGGCCGTGCGCTGAGCGTGCGGTCAGGATGCCTCAGGCCGAGGTTGTCGCGAAGGCGGTGACCAGCAGGCCCGAGACGATCAGCCCCAGCCCGAGCGACCGACCGATGCCGATGGTTTCATGCTGGATCATCGCGTCGACAATCGTAAGGGTGACCATGGCGAGGGCCGTCACAGCGGTATAGGTCAGGCTCAGCGAGTAGGTCCGTATCGCGGCAACAAACGCAGTCAGCAGTGCAGCCGCGCTGATGACCGCCATCCACATCCATGCAGACCCAAGGATCGAAAGGATCAACGTGCCGATGTTCGTCGTATCGAGGCCCTGGCCACCTTTCTTCAGGAACAGGTTCAGGGCGACGTTGGCGCCGGCGGCGGTGACGATCAGGATCCAGTGGTTCATACGCGCGGCCGTCCTTCAAAGGATGTGGAATTGCAAATCCCAGCCCGGTCTGCCGGCTGGCGGAAAACGCGGTCACACTATGCTGGCGCCAGGCGCGGATCAAGGGCGACGCTGCACCTGCAAACTGTGGGTGGTTGCAGGGCGCGGCAAAACCCGTGATCGCCGGCCCGTCGCTGCGTTGCAATTCCGGTCCAATCGAATACAAGATGTCTTGCCCTGCAGGTCATCGAAACTGGAGCATCTCTGCGTGCGAGCACAACCCCGGGCCAGGACGGAGCAGTAGCATGGCGGGATTTGTGCTGCTCATCTGGCCGGCGGTCATGCTGTGGCTGTTCACGAAGTTCGACAAGCAACAGGCGCTGATCCTCTCGCTTGTGGTGGGCTATCTGCTGCTGCCGCAATTGATTACCTTCTACCTTCCCGGCATTCCGGGTTTCGACAAACACTCGATCCCCGCGATCGTTGCCGCGATCCTGCTCGCCAGCAAACGCCACGAGAAGACAGTTGCCGATCCGCCGCCGATGGGTCCCATCGTCAAGGTCCTGCTGGCGGTCTTTATCGTCACACCGCTTATTACCGATCTTCTGAATGGCGATGTCCTGATCGAGGGCAATACCGTCAGGCCGGGACTGACGGTCGCCAGCGGCGTCAAGGAAGTGATGGGGGCTTATATCGAGGTTCTGCCGCTGCTTCTGGGCTATCGGTATCTGCACGACTACCGCGGAGCAAAGATGCTTTGCGGCTATGTTGTCCTGGGGATGCTCTTCTACTCGATCCCCATGATTATCGAGGTCAGGCTCAGCCCGCAGATCAACGTCTGGGTCTATGGCTACTTCCAGCACGACTTCCTGCAGACGATCCGCTATGGCGGCTACCGGCCGATCGTGTTCCTTGAACACCCCCTGTGGGTGGCCTCGATCACCTCGATTGCATTTGTCTTCTCAGTCGGACTGGCCAAGACCGACCGTTCGCTGCGCGCAAAACTTACGGTCGCCTATCTCGCGCTTCTGCTGTTGATCTGCAAATCCGCAGGCGCACTTCTGCTGTCGATGATCTTTGCGCCGTTGATCGGCTTTGCCAACCCGCGGCGGGTGCTGATGATCTGCTGTATCGGCGTGACACTCGCGACGGCCTACCCTGTCCTGCGCTCCTCGACCTTCATGCCGCTGCAGGGGATCGTCGATCTCGCCATGAGCATATCGCCCGAGCGCGGGCGTTCCCTTGAATTCCGCCTGATGAACGAGGAAAAGTTGCTCGAACGGGCGCTGGAAAAGCCGATGATGGGCTGGGGCGGTTCGGGTCGGTCGCTGAACGTCGATCCCTATGATGGCGATACCGTCAACATTCCCGATGGGCTTTGGGTGATCTTCCTCGGCGTGCGGGGGCTTGTCGGCTATCTGGCGGCGTTCCTGTTGCTCTGCGCGCCAGTTTTTCTGATGTATCGGGCGGCTTCGAAATACCGGTCGGTGGAAAGCAGCGAGTTTCCCTTGCTGGGGGCAATGGCGGTTGCCGTGACGATGAACATCATCGACCTGATTCCGAATGCGACGCTGACCCCGATCACCTGGCTGATTGCGGGCACCTTGCTGGGGAACGCGGCACGGGTCTATGGCGGCCATGCCGTGACACTGGCCGACGGCGCGGAAAAACCGCAACCCGAGAAACCGGGTCTGGTGACCATCATCTAGCGATGGCCCGAAAACACGATTTGGGGGGAGGGGGTGAGAGGCTGGACAACGACCCAAGCGGGGCTCGTTACGGCTGCTTCCTTCCGGACCTGACCGGGTTGGCGAGGCGCTCGCCCGCGCCAACCTCTCAAGGCGTCAGATAGGGCATGACGTGACCAAGCGCAAGGGGCGCGATAGAGGTCGCGCCGCGGCAAACTTCAGCGCGGCAGCGCGCCGAGGAAGCCACGCAGGATCCGGTCAAACCGCTCGGGCTCGACCAGATGGCTTTGCAGATGATCGCCCGCGGTGTGCAGCATGGTCGTGCCGCCATCGCGCGCCTCAAGCACGGCAAAGCTGATCTCAGGTGGCACGATACGATCCGCCGCGCCATGAAATAGCAGGACGGGACCATCGAACCCGGCCACCACCGGGATCACGGCGGCCTGCGCCAGATTGGCCCCATGCGTCAGGGCAAAGGCGGGAATCGCGAGCCTCGCGCCAAGGCTGCGCAGCGGCAGTTTCAGCTCGTCCGTGATATGACCCAGCACCATTTGCGCATCGAGTGCAGGTGCATCGAGGATCAGCGCGCTGACCTGATCGGCCCTTGGTGAGCGCGCAAGGAACTGCCCGACAATCCCGCCCCCCATCGAGGCGCCAACCAGCACAATCTTGCGCGCGCCGCGCGCCTGCAGCCAGAGGGCGGCGGCGTCCAAATCCTCCCATTCCGTCAATCCGAAAAGGCGCAGACCGTCGGGGGCACGTGGTGCCTCGGGGTCATTTCTGTAGGTGATCAACAGAACCGGCAGGCCTGCCTCATGCAGGGCGTGCAGATAGGGATAGCCGTCCTCGCGCGCGCCACCGATGCCGTGGACAAAAATTGCCGCAGTTCCGTCGGGTGTTGCATTGGCAGCCGGAGGGATCAACCAGGCGGGCGCCGGTCCGCCGGGAGTATCCACGCTGACCGTCTGGAATGGCAAGCCGAATGCCTGTCCGGGGTCGCCGCGATAGCCCATGACCAGCGGATCGGCGATGGCTTCGGCTGGCGCACCAAAGGCGCGCCCGGTCAGCACCTCGACCAGCAGCCGATGCGAGAACCAGGTGGAAAAGACCACGGCGAGGCAAAACCCGGCCACGAGGACCAGAAGAAGCCGACGTGGCCAGCGTGAACGGCTCATCCGATCAGCCCGCACAGGCGCGCACCGTCAAGCAGCGTGGGGGCGACGTGATGGGCATGATCGCCGGTTGCAGGCAGGATGTCGGGCACCTGCACGACAATGCAACCCGCCGCCCTTGCAGCGGCGGCGCCGGTCTCGCTGTCCTCAAAGACCACGCAGCGCGCCGGGGCCACGCCCAGGCGGGCCGCCGTGGTCAGATAGGGCTCGGGATGCGGCTTTGCACGCTGCACATCTTCAAGTGCAACCACCTGACGGAAGGCGGTCTCAAGTCCCGCCAGCGCCAGTTTTCGCAGCGCACTGTCCCGGCGCGACGAGGTGCACAGGGCCATGGGCTGTGCGATCCGGGCGATCAGGTCATGCACGCCGGGCTTCAATGGCAGGTGATTCTCGATCGCCGACTCAAAGCCGCCGCGCCAAAGCCTGTCAAAAGCCGGAAGGTCCAGCCCCGGATAGGCGGCAACCAGAATGGCATCGCTGGTCGGGCCATCCTTGCCGATCATCTGATGGAACACCTGATCATCGGGCTCATGCCCCATGGACATCAGGCAGCGCCGCCCGAGGTCGAGGGCGACGGCCTCGGTGTCCACAAGGGTTCCGTCCAGGTCGAAGATGACTGCATCGAACATCGGCTTCTCCGCGTGTTGCGGAACCCTTAGCCGATCAAAGATGCAGGCGAAAGCGGGCAAAGCCATCCGGATCGAGCCCGAGGGGTTCGGGGCGCAGATCGGCGATGTCATCCAGATGCGCTGTGGCGGCCGGAGAAGTTGCAAAGCTGACCGAGGTGCCCGGCATGGGGCGAAATCTGAAGCAGGGGGCCTCTGGCTGATCCGGGATCGCCCCGCTGGCCAGATGCCGGATCAGCAGATCACGAATCGGGGTCCGGCCAAGATCCAGATGGCGCGAAGGATCGGCCTGAATGTAGCCACCGGACCCCGCCGCGCGGTAGCTGTTGGTGGCCAGAATGAACTCTTGCCCTGCATCGACGGGTTGACCTGCGTAGGTCAGGCTCTGCACCCTGTGCGCAGCGGGGTTGCGCAGAATTCCGTGCCGATCATAGCGCGCAGGCTGCGAAAGATCGATCATGGCGGAAAGGCCGAAGATGCGGTCGTGGTTGTAGCTGGGAAAATCCGGGTCGATCAGCGGGGCATCGCAAGAGCCGGGCAGGATCTGGTGATAGATGCCGGCCGAGATTTCCAGCCACTCCCGCAACTCGGCCCCGGTCAGACGCAGGGCGGCGATGGTATTGGGAAAGATGTAGAGGTCAGAGGCATGGCGCAGCGCGATCTCGCCCGCCGGGATGTCGGTATAGTTGAGGGGCCCGCCGCGCCCCCCGGCCTTGAAGGGTGCCACCGCTGCAACGATCGGAAGGTCGGCCTCAGGGCGGCCTGCGATACTGGCCGCGACATGGGCAATCTGGGCGCGTGCCACCACATCGAGTGCCGCTGAGGCGCCGATGCAGGCGAAGAAACTGTTGATCGCGATCGGGCTCTGACCAATGGCCCGCCGTGCATGTGCTACGGCACGCTCGTGTTCGGGGTGCACTGCGGCCGCGATGTCGGGATCATCAGGGGTATCTGTCGTGATGGGCCGCGCCTCTGCCAGCGATCCTTCCACGCGCCAGCGCCCGTCCTGATGCTGCAGTCGCAGATCGATCACCCCGAGGTGCGAGCCGTTGAACCCCGGCATGACGGTGGGCACCCCGTGAAGGGTGCCATCGGCAAGGCAGACGCCGGGCAGGTCTGCAAAACTGCCTGACGGAAAGACAAGATGGCTGTGTCCGGCGATGATCGCATCGATGCCGGGGATCAGCGCGAGCGCGCCGGTCGCGTTCTCGGCCATCACCGGCTCATCCGGGGCACCGATACCTGAATGCGACAGGGCCACCACCAGATCAGCCCCCGCCGCCCGAAGCTGCGGCACCCATGCGGCGGCGGCCTCGACAATGCCGCGGGCGATAACGGCGCCATTGAGCACCTTCTGGTCCCATTGTGTGATCTGCGGCGGTGCAAAGCCGACGACCCCCACGCATATCGGCAGCGTCCGCCCGTCATCACAAGCGATCTGCAGATGCAGCAGCGCGTAAGGCGGTTTCAGCAGCGCGTCCTGCAGCGGGCCATCGCCCAGTTCCCTTGCAATATTGGCGCAGACGATCGGAAAGCTTGCCCCCTGCAAGGCACGTTCCAGAAGGTCGAGCCCGTAGTTGAATTCGTGGTTGCCCAGGCAGGCCGCATCGTATCGCAGTCGGTTCATTACCCGGATCGCGGGATGCGTCGAGGTGCTCGCTTCGTCCCCTGACATCTCTGCAATCACGTGATCCCCCAGTGGATTGCCCTGCAGGAAATCCCCATTGTCCAGCAAGAGGCTGCTGAAGGTCTCTGCCCGCGCCGCGGCGATCAGCGTCGCCGTCTTTGCCAAGCCAACGGCTGCAGCGCGGTCTGCATAGTAGTCATGGGCGAGAAGGTGGACATGCACATCTGTCGTTGCGAGCAATCGCAGGTTGGCGCGATGGGTGCCAGGATCATTTGCAGGACTCACTCGAAATCTCGGATAAAAGGACACGCAGCCCAGACAGAGGATGCCGCTACCCGTGTCATTATGACCTGCGGAAAATCCACGTCAATTTAATCACTTGTAAACAATCACCCCAGGGTTGTGTCCAGAATTGACGTTATCCAGCGATGCCAGAGGGTGGTTTACCCGACGCACGGGTCATGCCAGAACACAGGCCATGCCAGCAAACAGGCATCGATGGCGGGGGTGTGATCTTGCGACTGGCAGAGACGGTGACGTTCGGTGGTGGCGGGCTCTCCCGTTCGGCGCATCTGCGGGCCGATCCGACGCAGATGGCCGAGGCGCTGGCGGATGGTCGTGTGCTCGCGCTTTGGCGGGGCAAGGTACTGATGGCCGCAGGCGCGCCCGGTTGGCTGCCACCTGATCATCCCGTCCTGCAGGGCGAACCTGAGCCGGTGTTTCTGGGGGAACATCTGGGCGCCTTTGTCTTTGCGACGGATATCTCTGCTTGGGAGCCGCCCGCCGACAGCGCGCCGCTGCCCACGGGGATCTTCGACAATAGCGTCCAGCAGCATCCGCTCTTGCCCGCCGACTGGGGCTTTGCCGATCTGCGTCAGGTGATGGCGGGCCTGACACCGGTCGAGGCAGAACTCGTCGCGACGGCGCGCGCGCTTTTGACATGGCATCGCAGTCACCGCTTCTGCGCCAATTGCGGCACTGCATCCGAGATGGTGATGGCGGGCTGGCAGCGCAGTTGCGCGGCCTGCGGCACCCAGCATTTTCCGCGCACCGATCCAGTCGTCATCATGCTGGTCACCAAGGGCAACCAGACGCTGATCGGGCGGTCGCCGGGCTGGCCCGAGGGAATGTATTCCTGCCTTGCGGGGTTCATCGAACCCGGCGAGACGGTCGAGGCTGCCGTCCGGCGCGAAGTGTTCGAGGAATCGGGTGTTCGGCTGGGCCCGGTGGAGTATCTGGCCAGCCAGCCCTGGCCTTTTCCCGCCTCCCTGATGATCGGCTGCCGGGCGCAAGCGCTTGATACGGCCATCACGCTTGACCCGGCCGAGCTTGAAGATGCGCTGTGGATCAGCCGCGAAGACCTGCTTTCTGTCTTTGCAGGCGAGAATCCCGCTATTCGCCCACCCCGCAAGGGCTCGATCGCGCAATTTCTGCTGTCAAACTGGCTTGCGGATCGGCTGGATTGACATCAAAAGGTCGCGTGGCAGAACAAGCCCGCCTGTCAGAACTGGAACCCGCATGAAGCTGAGCGCCCGCAAGGACATCGATGCCCCCGTCGCCGATGTGTTTGACATCTGCACTGACACCGCCATCTGGGAGCGAGCAGCCCTGCGGCGCGGTGTAGAGATAGAGCGCAAGGACACGCTGTCGTCCTTTGCGCCCGGGATGCACTGGGCCATCGGTTTTCTGTGGCGCGAGAAGCGGCGTGCGGCCGAGGTGAAGCTTCTCTCTGCCGAGCGTCCCACCAGTATGAAGTTCCACGCCTTCGGCAGCCTGATGGACGTCATGATCGAAGCCGAGTTTGTGGCGCTTTCGGTCCGCAAGTCACGCATCATCCTGCGGACCGAGATCAAGCCGCGCAACCTGTCGGCGCGTGTGATCGTGCAGTCGCTGAAACTCGCGCGCGGCCGGATCGAGGCGAAATACGAGGCCAAGCTCGGCCAATTGGCGCAAGAGCTGGAGCAGAAGATCGCGGCCCGGCGCAAGGTCTGATGCGCGGGCCCGCGTTCAGCCGCGGGCGCGGTCGGCCGGGTATACGCCCAGAATATCGACGTGCGTGGTGAAGTAGCGCAACTCATCCAGCGCCAGCGCCACATTCCGATCCTCGGGGTGGCCCTCGATATCGGCGTAGAACTCGGTCGCGGTGAAGCTTCCGCCCACCATATAGCTTTCCAGCTTGGTCATGTTCACGCCGTTCGTCGCGAATCCACCGAGCGCCTTGTAGAGCGCCGCCGGAATGTTGCGCACCCGGAAGGTGAAGGTGGTGATCATCATGTCGGCCCGGCGACTGTCGTCGAAGGCGCGGCTCATCACCAGAAAGCGGGTCGTGTTGTTCTTGTGGTCCTCGATGTGGCGGGCAAGAACATCCAGACCGTAGATCTCGGCCGCAAGCTCGCTCGCCAGCGCGGCACGGGTCGGATCGCCCGCCTCGGCCACCTCGCGCGCGGCGCGGGCGTTGTCCGAGCTTACACGGCCCCGAATTCCATGACTGCGCAGGAATCCCGCGCATTGCGGCAGAATGACGACATGGCCATGGGCCTCGCGGATGTCTTCAAGCTTGCCGCCGCGGATGCCGAGCAGATTGACATGTACCCGAACAAAGGCCTCGTCGACGATATGCAGCCCTGCTTTGGGCAGCAGGCTATGCACATCGGCCACCCGGCCGTAGGTGGAGTTCTCGACTGCCAGCATCCCCAGATCGACCTCGCCCGACCGGGTCATCTCGACCACATCCTCAAAGGTGGTGCAGGGGACGGGCTCCATTCCCGGGCGAGCCTGCTGGCAGGCCTGATGCGAATAGGCGCCCAGCTCTCCCTGAAAGGCGATGCGTCCGGTCATGGGTCAGGTTCTCCGTGTTTGCGCTCTCAGCCGGCGCAATTGCCGCGCTAAGCCGTCGGTTGAGGGCCTAGCGTGGTCAAATCGCCGCATTTGCGGGGCCAAAGGTGCTACTACACCTTGAAACCGAGGGGGGGAAGCGGATAGAAGCCGCGACAGCTTCATGCCAATACGGGACGCGACATGTTCGACACGATGACAATCACCAAGGGTCTGGGCGCGGTTTGCGGGTCGCTGCTCGTGTTTCTGCTGCTGGGCTGGGCGGGGTCGAGCCTGTACTCGATGGGCCACGGCGGCCATGGCGAGGAAGGGGCGCAAGCCTACACGATCGCTGTCGAAGGTGGTGAGTCGGGTGGCGAGGCTGAAGCCGCCGAAGCAGGCCCTGCCTTCGCCGAGGTGCTTGCCAGTGCCGATCCGGCCAAGGGCGAGAAAGTGTTCGCCAAGTGCAAGGCTTGCCACAAGGTGGACGGCACCGATGGCACCGGTCCGCACCTGAACGGCGTCGTGGGTCGTGCGATCGCAAGCGTTGGTGGCTTTGGCTACTCGGACGGGCTGAAGGCGCTGGCCGCCAAATCGTGGACTCCGGAAGAACTGGATCACTGGCTGGAAAACCCCAAGGGCTATGCGCCGGGCAACAAGATGTCCTTCGCGGGCCTGCCCAAGGTCGAGGATCGCGCCAATCTGGTCGCTTATCTCGCCTCGCTGCAATAAGCGCAGCAAGCATACCTAGTTTACGGGGCCGCCCAATGGGGCGGCCTTTGTTATTCCAAAGGGCAAATCCGGCCCCACGCCAGTTGATCGCTGCTGCACACGGAAACTCACGCAATCGCGCCTTGAGGGGGCGACATTTTTCGCTACTCTCGGCCCGTGTTCGCAGAGGGCGCCCTTTGGCGCCCCGTTGAAGGAGTGTCCATGCCCCACACACGTCGCCGCGCCGCCCTCGCCCTTGCCGCCACCGGCCCGGACCAAGGCAGCGCCCTGCGCTGGCTCGGGGCTGGCCTTTTGGCATTCGCCATCGGCTTCGGTGCGGCTCAGGCACGGGCGGCGGATGGGATCATCACCGCGCACGGAATCTCGACTTTTGGAGAGTTGAAGTATCCGGCCGATTTCAAACATCTCGACTATGTGAACCCCGATGCGCCCAAGGGCGGCGAAATCAGCGAATGGGCGATGGGCGGGTTTGACTCGCTGAACCCGTTTTCCGTGAAGGGCGTCGGTGCCGCGCTGTCCACGGTGATGCTGGAATCAATTCTGACCGGCACGTCGGATGAAATCGGCGCGGCCTATTGTCTGCTCTGCGAAACATTGGAGTACCCCGAGGATCGGTCTTGGGTCATCTTCAACCTGCGCCCCGAGGCAAAGTTCTCGGACGGAACGCCCCTGACGGCGGATGACGTCCTCTTTTCCTATGAGACGTTTCTCGCCAAAGGGCTGACCGATTTTCGCACCGTTCTGGCCAAGCAGGTCGAAAAGGTCGAGGTCCTGGATACCCATCGCATCAAATTTACCTTTCGGGCGGATTTCCCGAAGCGCGACCTGATTCAGGACGTCGGTGGCCTGCCTGTGCTCTCAAAGGCGCAATACGAACGCGACGGTCTGGATCTTGAACAGAGCACGCTGAAGCCCTGGATCGGATCAGGGCCCTATATGTTCGACCGGATGGAGACGGGGCGCACACTCGTCTATCGCCGAAACCCCGATTACTGGGGCGCGGATCTGCCGATCAACCGTGGCCGGAACAACTTTGACACCATCCGTATCGAGTACTTTGCCGATGGCGCGGCCGCGTTCGAGGCGTTCAAATCCGGCGTCTATACCTTCCGGAACGAGAATTCGGCCAAGCAATGGGCGACGGGCTACGACTTTCCCGCGCTGACCAAGGGGCATGCGGTCAAGGCAGAGCTTCCGAACGGGAACAAGGCGAGCGGTCAGGCGTTCCTGTTCAACCTGCGCCGTGAGAAATTCCAGGACCCCCGCGTGCGCGAGGCGATCGGAATGATGTTCAACTTTGAATGGTCGAACCAGACGCTGTTCTACGGGCAGTATGCGCGTATCAACTCGGTTTGGGAAAACAGCTGGCTCGCCGCAAAGGGCGCACCTTCACCCGAAGAGGCGGCTATTCTGAAGCCGCTTGTCGATGAGGGGTTGCTGCCCGCATCCATCCTGACGGATGAGGCGGTGATGGCCCCCGTCTCCAGCGAACGCCAGCTTGACCGCAAGAACCTGCGTGCAGCATCGAAGCTGCTTGATGACGCAGGCTGGCCCGTTGGCGCCGACGGTCTGCGTCGCAATGCCAAGGGCGAGGTGCTGCGCGTCGAAATGCTGAATGACGATCCTGCATTTGACCGCGTCATCAATCCGGTGATCGAGAACCTGCGCGCACTTGGCATCGATGCGCTGAACACCAAGGTCGATCCGGCACAGATGGAAAGCCGCACCCGCCCGCCCGCCTATGACTTTGACCTGATCACCGGCAATGCGCGGTCGAACTATATCTCGGGCTCGGAACTCAAGCAGTACTTCGGGTCCGAGA
This sequence comes from Gemmobacter aquaticus, assembly GCF_007859075.1. Lineage (GTDB taxonomy): Bacteria > Pseudomonadota > Alphaproteobacteria > Rhodobacterales > Rhodobacteraceae > Gemmobacter > Gemmobacter aquaticus. The sequence continues at coordinate 187,839 of NZ_VOAK01000021.1, read as the reverse complement.
CAGCGAATGTGTCGGCCTTCAACCTGATGGGTCTGCAATCGCCCGCGGTGGACCGTCTGATTGACACGGTGCTGGCCGCCGGCTCGAACGACGAGCTGACCATCGCTACCAAGGCGCTTGATCGCGTGCTGCGCGCCGAACGCTTCTGGATACCGCAATGGTACAAGAACACGCATACCGTCGCCTACTATGACATGTATGCCCACCCTGAGGCGTTGCCGCCCTATGCACTGGGCGAGCTGGATTTCTGGTGGTATGACGCGGACAAGGCCGCCGCACTGAAATCCGCCGGCGCCATCAAGTAAACAGGGCAGGCAGACGCACCCCATGGGCGCCTATATCCTTCGCAGGTTGCTGCTGATCATCCCGACGTTGTTCGGGATCATGCTGATCAACTTCGCGCTGACGCAATTCGTGCCCGGTGGTCCGGTTGAACAGGTTCTGGCCCGGCTGGAAGGCCAGGGCGATGCCTTCAAGAGCGTCGCAGGCGGGGCGGGTGACGCAGGCGCCGAACAGGCCGGTGCGCAGGACAGCGGCGGCTATATCGGCGCCCGTGGCCTGCCGCCCGAATTCATCGACCAGCTTGAGGCCGAGTTCGGCTTTGCCCGCATCGTCTGCGACGCGGGCTACACCGGACCCGTCACGACCGCGGCGCCCGAGTGCCGCAAAGAGACCATCGGCATGATCGAGCGGTTCTGGATCATGATGGGCAACTATCTGCGCTTCGATTTCGGCACCAGCTACTTCCGGTCGATCAGCGTGGTCGATCTGGTGCTGGAAAAGATGCCGGTCTCGATCTCGCTTGGCCTGTGGTCGACGCTGATCGCCTATCTGATCTCCATCCCGCTCGGTATCCGCAAGGCGGTGCGTGACGGCACGGCCTTTGATACCTGGACCTCGGGCGCGATCATCGTGGGTTATGCCATTCCGGGATTTCTGTTCGCGGTCATGCTTATGGTGCTCTTCGCGGGCGGGTCGTATTTCCAGTGGTTCCCGCTGCGGGGGCTCGTGTCGGAAAACTGGAATGAGCTGCCCTGGTGGCAGAAGATCACCGACTACCTGTGGCACATGGTCTTGCCGATCACCGCCTCGACCATCTCCAGCTTTGCGACGATGACGCTGCTGACCAAGAACAGCTTCCTGGACGAGATCCGCAAGCAGTACGTGATGACCGCCCGCGCCAAGGGCTTGTCCGAAGGTCGGGTGCTTTACGGCCATGTCTTCCGCAACGCCATGCTGATCGTGATCGCGGGTTTTCCTGCGGTATTCGTCAGTGTCTTCTTTGGCGGGTCGATGATCATCGAGACGATCTTCTCGCTCGATGGCCTTGGCCGCCTGGGGTTCGAGGCGGCAGTCGCGCGCGACTATCCGGTGCTGTTTGGCACGCTCTTCTTCTTCAGCCTTCTGGGGCTGGTCGTGGGGATCCTGTCGGACATGATGTATGTGTTCGTCGATCCGCGCATCGACTTTGAGGGGAGGGGCTAGGCTATGGCGCTTTCGCCCCTGAACCAGCGCCGCTGGCGCAACTTCAAGGCCAACCGTCGGGCGTGGTGGTCGCTGTGGATCTTTGCGGTGCTGTTCGGCATTTCGCTCTGTGCGGAACTGGTTGCGAATGACAAGCCGCTGCTGGTGCGCTTTGATGGCGAATGGCATGTTCCCTTCCTGCGGTTCTACCCGGAAACCGCCTTTGGCGGCGACTTCCAGACCGAGGCCGCCTATCGCGACCCCGAGGTGCAATGCCTGATCATGACGGCCGGATCGCAGGCCTGCTGGGATGACCCCGAGGGCTTTCTGGCCGAGGCGCGCGACAAGGGCACGGTCGAGGGGCAGCCCGTCAATCGCGGCTTCATCCTCTGGGCACCGGTGCCCTACAGCTTCAACACGATCAATGACATCGGGGGCGCCGCGCCAAGTGCGCCCGACGCGCAGCACTGGCTGGGTACCGATGATACCGCGCGCGATGTGCTGGCGCGGGTGATCTACGGGTTCCGCCTGTCGGTGACCTTTGCGCTGGTGGTGACCTTGCTGACCTCGGTCGTGGGCATCGCCGCGGGCGCGGTGCAGGGCTATTTTGGCGGGTGGGTCGATCTGATCTTCCAGCGCGTCATCGAGATATGGGGCGCGACGCCCACGCTTTACGTCATCATCATCGTCGCGGCGATCTGGCGGATGAACTTCTGGCTGCTTGTCGCGCTGATGGTTGTGTTTGGCTGGACCTCGCTGATCGGGGTGGTGCGGGCCGAGTTCCTGCGGGCGCGCAATTTTGAATATGTGCGTGCGGCCAAGGCGCTTGGTGTCACCGACCGCGTCATCATCTTCCGCCATGTGCTGCCCAATGCCATGGTCGCGACCCTGACCATGCTGCCCTTCCTGATCACTGGCACCATCGGCACGCTGGCCATGCTCGATTTCCTTGGCTTTGGCCTGCCCGCTTCGGCCCCCAGCCTTGGAGAGTTGACCCAGCAGGCCAAGGACAATCTTCAGGCGCCATGGCTGGCCTTTACCGCTTTCTTCACCTTCGCGATCATGCTTTCGCTTCTGGTCTTCATATTTGAAGGCGTGCGTGATGCCTTCGACCCGAGGAAGACTTTCAAATGACCGTCCTTGGCGTCGATAACCTGAACATCCGTTTCCGTCAGGACGGTCGCGTGATCCACGCCGTGCGCGGGGTCAGCTTCACGGTGTCCAAGGGCGAAACCGTGGCGCTGGTCGGGGAAAGCGGGTCGGGCAAGTCAGTCACGGCGCTGTCGACCGTCTCGCTTTTGGGGGATGCGGCACAGGTCGATGGGTCCATCACCTATCAAGGTCGCCAGATGATCGGCGCGTCCGAGGGTGAACTGCGCGCCATTCGTGGCAATGACATCAGCTTTATCTTTCAAGAGCCGATGACCTCGCTGAACCCGCTGCACACGATTGAAAAGCAGATCGGCGAAAGCCTTGCCCTGCATCAGGGGCTGACCGGTGCCCCGGCGCGCGCGCGCATCATCGAGCTTTTGCAGAAAGTTGGTATCCGCGAGGCAGAGAGCCGGCTTGCCGCCTATCCGCACCAGCTTTCGGGTGGGCAGCGACAGCGGGTGATGATCGCCATGGCGCTGGCCAACGGGCCGGAGCTTCTGATCGCCGATGAGCCGACAACGGCGCTTGATGTGACGATCCAGGCGCAGATCCTGGATGTTCTGGCAGATCTGAAGGCCCGAGAGGGGCTATCGATGCTGTTCATCACCCATGATCTGAACATCGTGCGGCGGATCGCCGATCGGGTCTGCGTGATGAAGGACGGCGAGATCGTCGAGCAGGGCAGGACGGCCGAGATTTTTGCCGCACCCCAGCATCCCTATACGCAGAAACTGCTGGCGGCCGAACCGAAGGGCCGGCCCGAACCCATCGCGCCGGATGCGGCCGAGGTGGTGCGCGCCGAAAACCTGCGCGTCTGGTTCCCGATCCAGACCGGGCTGCTGCGGCGGGTTACCGGCCATGTAAAGGCCGTGAACGACGCCACTATTTCCGTGCGTGCGGGCGAGACGCTTGGCATCGTCGGCGAAAGCGGGTCGGGCAAGACCACACTTGCGCTGGCCCTGATGCGGCTGATCCCGTCGGACGGGCGGATCGTCTTCATGGGCCGTGACATAGCCGGGCTGAAGGGGCGCGCCTTGCGCGATTTGCGTCGCGACATGCAGATCGTCTTTCAGGACCCCTACGGTTCGCTTTCACCGCGCATGACGGTCGAGGAGATCATCGCCGAAGGCCTGGGCGTCCATGGCGTTGAGCCCGGCCGCAACCGTCGCGAGATGGTGGCCGAGATCATGGGTGAGGTCGGGCTCGATGCGCAGGCGATGGGGCGCTACCCGCACGAATTTTCCGGTGGCCAGCGCCAGCGCATCGCCATTGCCCGCGCAATGATCCTGCGCCCGAAACTTGTGGTGCTGGACGAACCCACCTCGGCGCTCGACATGACGGTTCAGGTGCAGATCGTCGATCTGCTGCGGGGGCTGCAGCGCAAATGGGGACTGGCCTATCTGTTTATCAGCCACGACCTGCGTGTGGTGCGTGCGCTGTCGCACAAGGTGATCGTGATGCGCGCGGGTGACGTGGTCGAGGCGGGCGACGGGGTGGCTGTGTTCAATGCGCCGCAAAGCGACTATACCCGGACGCTGATGCAGGCGGCCTTCGGGTCATAGCGGGTCATTGATGAAGCTGCTTTTCGTTCACCAGAATTTTCCCGGCCAGTTTCTGCATCTTGCCCCTGCCATGCAGGCGCGCGGCCATGATTGTCGCGCGCTGACCGATGCCGGGAACAACCGGGCGTCGCCGATTCCGGTGATGCGCTACCGGCACAAGACCGAGATGCCGGACCCCAAGGCCACGCGCCTTGGCCGCAATTTCACGCAGATGAGCGACCGGGGCGTGACCGTTGCCCGCGCCTGCCTCCAATTGCGGGAACAGGGCTATGTACCCGACGTCATCTTCGGCCATTCCGGCTGGGGTGAGACGCTGTTCCTGAAAGAGGTCTGGCCCGAAGCGAAGCTGCTGGTCTATTCCGAATTCTACTACAAGGGCCGCGGGGCCGATGTGGGCTTCGATACCGAATTCGATCCCTACACCTTTGATCAGGTGATGATCGCACAGGGCCGCGCCGCTCATCTGGGGCAGTCGGTGCTGCACGCCGATGGCGCCCTTTCGCCAACGAAGTGGCAAGCCTCGACCCATCCGCCGCTCTTGCGCGACAGCATCAAGGTGATCTTCGACGGCGTCGATACCGAGCTTGTCAAACCGAACCCCGCGGCCACGCTGACACTGCCTGATGGCCGCGTGCTGAAGGCGGGTGACGAGGTTCTGACCTTTGTGAACCGCAATCTGGAGCCCTATCGCGGCTACCACATCTTCATGCGAGCCCTGCCTGCGGTGCTGGCCGAACGACCAGAGGCGCAGGTTGTGATCGTCGGGGGCGACGAGGTCAGCTATGGCCGCACGCCGCAGGGCGGCAAGGGCTGGAAGGACCTCATCCTGAACGAGGTCCGCGACCGGATTGATCTCTCTCGCGTGCATTTCCTGGGCAAGGTGCCCTATCCCACCTTCACCTCGATCCTGCAGGTCAGCCGGGTACATGCCTATCTGACCTATCCCTTCGTCCTCAGCTGGTCGATGCTCGAAGCAATGAGCGCGGGCTGCCTTGTTGTCGGCTCGCGCACCGCCCCGGTGCAGGAGCTGATCGAGGACGGAGTCAACGGGCGGCTGATCGATTTCTTCGATGTCGAGGGCTGGTCGAAACTGTTGACCAAGGCGCTGGCGCGCCCGGAACGGTTCACCGACCTGCGCCGGGCGGCGCGCGAAACGATTGTCAGCCGTTATGACCTGCAAGGCGTATGCCTCCCGCAGATGATCGACTGGGTCGAAAGCTATGGTCCCGCGCGGGCGTGACCCGCGCGGATCCCCTCAGATCGCGGCTGAGTGCTGCGCCTTGGTCTGATCGTAGGCATCAAAGGCGCGGGCGATCATGCGGGTCAAAGGCCGTGCCTCTGGCGGGATGGACAGGCCCCCGGTGTCCTGACGAAGGACGGTGCCGAATTGCGCCATCGCCCTGGCGAACAGGCTGTCGAGTTGCGCATCGGTTGCGCCGAAGTCGCGCGTCAGCTCGGCCCGGTTCACGCGGAAGTCGCACATCAGTGCCTCGATGATGCGGGCGCGCAGGATGTCTTCACCGCCGAAGACATGGCCGCGGTGGGTGGTGAACCGCCCTTCGCGCACGCCCTTGACGTATTGCGAGGTGACGGATGCGTTTTGCGCGAAGCCTTGAGGAAATCGCGAGATCGACGAGGCGCCGAGTCCCACAAGGACCGGGGCCGTGTCATCGGTATAGCCCTGGAAGTTGCGCCGCAGGTGCCCGGTGCGGGCAGCAACCGCCAGCCCGTCATCCGGGCGGGCAAAATGGTCGATCCCGATCGCATCATAGCCATCCCACTGAAACAGGCGCGCGGCGGTCTCAAACAGGCGCAGGCGTTCTTGCGGGGTCGGAATCGTGTCCGAGGGGATCATTTGCTGGCGTCGGCTCATCCACGGCACATGGGCATAGCCATAGAGCGCAACCCGGTCGGGCGAGAGGCTGAGCAGCTTCTGCACGCTGTCGGTGATGCGCGCCGGCGTCTGATAGGGCAGACCGTAGAGTATGTCGGCGTTCAGGCTTTTCACACCGCGATCACGGATCATGTCCACGACATCGCGTGTCAACTCATAGGGCTGGATTCGCCCGATGGTCTTCTGGATCTCGGGATCAAAGTCCTGCACCCCGATCGAGGCACGATTCATGCCCGCAGCGGTCAGCGCGTCAAGCCGTGCGGCGTCAACTTCATCGGGGTCGATCTCGACAGAGAACTCCGCCCCCTCCGCCAGCGGGACGACATCCAGAATGCTTCCCGCCAGATCGCCAATCAAACCCGGCGACAACAGCGTGGGCGTGCCACCGCCCCAGTGCAGCCGCGCAAGCCGCACCCCTGCGGGGAGATGGCGGCGCAGAACCTCCAGCTCGGCCTTCAGGGTTTCGACGTAAGCGATCACGGGTTCGTCCGTCGATGTACCCTGCGTGCGACAGGCGCAGAACCAGCACAGTCTGCGGCAGAACGGCACATGGACGTAGAGCGATATGGCCGACCCCGTTGGGATGGCCTCTATCCAGCTTGCAAAAAGCGCCGGATCGACCGCGTTGTTGAAATGCGGTGCCGTCGGATAGCTGGTGTAGCGCGGCACGCGCGCGTCGAATAGCCCCAGACGGGCGAGTTGCGATTCCTGTTCCATGCGGGTAGGTTTAATGCGTATCCGCGCGAACGCTTTGATTAAGATCAAGCCAGGAAGATCGAGCCCCCATGCATGACATGCAGCACGAGCACCATGAGTGCGTCGAATGTCCCATCCGGCACCGGGCGGTCTGCTCGCGCTGCGATGCGGCTGAGCTGCACAAGCTGGAGCAGATCAAGTACTACCGGTCCTATCAGGCGGGACAGACGGTGATCTGGTCAGGTGACCGGATGGATTTTGTCGCCTCGGTCGTCTCGGGCATCGCCACGCTCACGCAGACACTTGAAGACGGTCGCCGCCAGATGGTGGGTCTGCTGCTGCCGTCGGACTTTGTCGGAAGGCCGGGCCGCGCGACGGCCGCCTATGACGTCACCGCGACCACTGATCTGGTGATGTGCTGCTTCCGCAAGCGCCCGTTTGAAGAACTTATGCTGAGCACCCCGCATGTCGCGCAACGCTTGTTGGAGATGACGCTGGACGAACTGGATGCGGCACGCGAATGGATGCTGCTTCTGGGCCGCAAGACCGCGCGGGAAAAGATCGCCTCGCTGCTCGCCATCATCGCCCGACGCGATGCCACGCTACGCCTGCGCGCGCCCAAGGGGCAGCTGGTCTTTGATCTGCCGCTGACGCGCGAAGAGATGGCCGATTATCTGGGCCTGACGCTTGAGACGGTCAGCCGCCAGATCTCCGCGCTCAAGCGCGATGGCGTCATCATCCTTGATGGCAAGCGTCACGTCACCATCCCCGATCTGGAACGGCTGATGGAAGAGGCGGGTGACGACAGTGATGGCGGCGTGCCGGAGTAAGCATCCGGCACGCCGGTCGGTATCAATGCGCCATCAGCACCGGCACTTCGGCCATTTCCAGCATGTTGCGGGTGGCGCCGCCCAGAATGGCTTCGCGGAAGCGCGAGTGGCCATAGGCGCCCATCACCAGAAGATCCGCGTTCATGTCGCGAACATGTCGGCTGAGCACGTCCGAGATGCGCGGCATTGACCGCGCCAGAACCGAAACCTCGGCCTTGACGCCATGACGCACCAGCATCTGGCACAGCATCCCGCCGGGGTCCGACCGTTCCGGCCCGTGCTGTGGCGGATCGATCACCGCGATGTTGACCAGTTGTGCAGCCTGAAGCAGCGGCAGGGCGCGGCGCACGGCGACCATTGCCTCGCGACTCTGATTCCAGCCGATGACCACCCGTTCGGGCAGCTTTGTCATGGCACCTGATTCCGGCAGAACCAGCACCGGGGCCTGACCCTCGAAAAGTGCGGATTCGATGACCGCCTCTGCCTCGACCCCGCGGCCCTTGCCGTAGGGGCGTGGCAACACGACCAGGTCGGCAAACCGCGCCCGTAGCGCCACCAGTTCACCAAGCGCTCCAACCTGCGCCACGGCACTTTCCAGCGACCAGCGCAGATCGACCGGCGCGGATGACAGGGTGGCGCGCGCGGCCGCCTCGGCCGTTCGGGCGTCAGCCTCGGCCTTCTCCATGGCGACCTGCAGCATGACGGCACCACCGCCTATGTAAGAGTATCCCGCCTGCGTCCGGTCAACGCCGAGTGCAAGCACATCAAGATGCGCATCAAGCGCCAATGCGACCCGTCCCGCAGCATCTACCGCCGCACGGGCGTTATCGTCATCAGACGTGACGATTGTGGTTAGGGTTTTATATGCCATCTGCTAGCCTTTCCGGGGCATGAACATGTGACAGGAGGCTATAGGCGCGGCCATTGTGACGCATTGACCTCGATCAAACCACACCCATCACTGCATTGATATGGATCAAAGTAGCTTTTCGCACATTCTGCGAAAGCGAACGGGTCGAAAAGTGTCCGGCCGACTCGTGTGAACGGGGCGGAACGGGCAATGACGAAGGGACGCAAAATGTGGGATTACGTTAAATTGGTCGTGCTCGGCCTGGTTGCGGTGCTGGCCGCGATCGCGGCGAACCGGGCGCTCGACCCTGCCTATCTGGTGAACGCGATCGTCATCATGCTTGCGGCGGCTGCCACGTTCATCGTGGTGGCACGCGGCATGTATGAGCCGAAGGTCGTGGCTTCTGCCAATGAATACAACGACGGTGTCGTGCGCGCCGGCGTGATCGCGACCGCCTTCTGGGGCGTCGTGGGCTTTCTGGTCGGCGACTTCATCGCCTTTCAGCTGGCCTTCCCGTCGCTGAACATTCCGGGTGTCGAGGGCATCCTGAACTTCGGGCGCCTGCGTCCGCTGCACACCTCGGCGGTGATCTTTGCCTTTGGTGGCAATGCGCTGATCATGTCGGCCTTCTACATCGTGCAGCGCACCTGCGCGACGCGGCTGTGGGGCGGCAATCTGGGCTGGTTCGTGTTCTGGGGCTGGCAGCTGATGATCGTCCTTGCCGCGACCTCGTACATTCTCGGGGGCACGCAAGGCAAGGAATACGCCGAAACCGTCTGGTACATCGACCTCTGGATCGCGGTGGTCTGGGTGGCGTTCCTGCTGACGTTCATGGGCACGCTGATCAAGCGCAAGGAGCCGCATATCTATGTGGCAAACTGGTTCCTTCTGTCGATGATCCTGACCGTGGCGATGCTTCACATCGTCAACAACCTTGCCATCCCGGTGAGTATCTTCTCGTCCAAGTCGGTCTCGGCCTTCTCGGGTGTGCAGGATGCCATGACGCAATGGTGGTACGGGCACAACGCCGTGGGCTTCTTCCTGACCGCAGGCTTCCTTGGCATGATGTACTACTTCGTGCCCAAGCAGGCTGAACGCCCGGTCTATAGCTACAAGCTGTCGATCATCCACTTCTGGGCTCTGATCTTCCTCTACATCTGGGCTGGTCCGCACCACCTGCACTTCACGGCTCTGCCCGACTGGGCGCAGACGCTGGGCATGGTGTTCTCGATCATGCTGTGGATGCCGTCCTGGGGCGGGATGATCAACGGCCTGATGACGCTGTCGGGTGCATGGGACAAGCTGCGCACCGACCCGGTGATCCGGATGATGGTGGTGTCCATCGGCTTCTATGGCATGTCGACCTTCGAAGGCCCGATGATGTCGATCAAGGCCGTGAACTCGCTGTCGCACTACACCGACTGGACCATCGGCCACGTCCATTCCGGCGCGCTTGGCTGGAACGGCATGATCACCTTCGGGGCGCTTTACTTCCTGGTGCCGCGTCTGTGGAACCGTGATGGGCTGTACTCGCTGCGTCTGGTCAGCTGGCACTTCTGGCTCGCGACCATCGGGATCGTTCTCTATGCCGCCTCGATGTGGGTGACCGGCATCATGGAAGGTCTGATGTGGCGTGAGGTCGATGCGAATGGCTTCCTTGTGAACGCATTCGCCGACACGGTGGCCGCCAAGTTCCCGATGTATGTGGTGCGCGCCGTCGGCGGCCAGCTGTTCGTGATCGGGGCGCTGATCATGTGCTACAACCTTTGGATGACCGTGCGTGCGCAGCCCTCTCGGGCGGCGCAACCTGCGGCCGTTCCGGCAGAGTGAAGGAGGGGCACAGAATGGCATTCCTCGACAAACACAAGGCAATCGAAACCCACGCCACGCTGCTAATGGTGCTGTCACTTCTGGTGGTGACCATTGGCGGGCTCGTGCAGATCGTGCCGCTGTTCTACCTTGAAAACGTCATCGAAGAGGTTGAAGGCGTGCGGCCCTATTCCCCGCTGGAGCTTGCGGGGCGCGAGATCTACATCCGCGAGGGTTGCTACGTCTGCCACAGCCAGATGATCCGCCCCATGCGGGACGAGGTTGAACGCTATGGCCATTACTCGCTGGCGGCGGAGTCGATGTACGACCACCCGTTCCAGTGGGGTTCGAAACGCACGGGACCCGATATCGCGCGGGTCGGTGGCCGCTATTCGGACGAATGGCACGTGCAGCACCTGATCAGTCCGCAATCCGTGGTGCCTGAATCGGTGATGCCCAAGTACGAGTATCTGATGGGCAATGTGATCACTGCCGATCATATCGCGGACAGCATGGCCGCAAACCGGCTGGTTGGTGTGCCCTACTCGGATGAGGCGATGGAGAATGCGCAGGCCGATTTCGTGGCCCAGGCGGATCCCAACGCTGACACCGAGGGGCTGCTGGCCCGCTATCCCAAGGCGCAGGTGCGCAACTTCGATGGTCAGCCCGCTCTGACCGAGATGGACGCGCTGATCGCCTATCTTCAGGTTCTGGGGACGATGGTCGACTTCTCGACCTTCCAGCCAGACCCGGACCGGTAAGGGGGCAGGCATGGATACCTATTCCTTCCTCCGCCAGCTCGCAGACAGCTGGGTGCTGATCCTGATGACCGTTCTGTTTGTGGCGATCGTGCTCTTTGCCTATCGCCCGGGCAGCCGGAAACTTCAGGACGATGCCGCCAACTCGATCTTCCGCAATGAACGGCGCCCGGCGCCCGACCTTGCGGAGCCGGCCCGCAACAAGAAGGAGGCGTGATCATGTGCGCCAAGCAAGTGAAGAAACCCGGCGAGGTGGGCACCACCGGCCATGAGTGGGACGGCATTCAGGAATTCGACAATCCGATGCCGCGCTGGTGGCTGTGGACGTTCTACCTGACCATCATCTGGGCGATCGGCTATTCGATCTACTATCCGGCATGGCCGATGATCTCGCGGGCGACACAAGGGATCGTGGGCACCGAATCCGCCGGTGATACCCGCCTGGCTGTCAGCGACGAGATCAAGCGCTATGACGAGGCGAACGCCCCGATCAAGGCCAAGCTCACCGCTGCCGACCTGAACGCGATTGCAGCCGATCCGGAACTTGGCCCCTATGCCAAATCCGCTGGATCGGCCGTGTTCAAGACCTGGTGCGCCCAGTGCCACGGCGCGGGTGCAGCCGGGAACGTCGGCTTCCCGAACCTTCTGGACGATGACTGGCTGTGGGGCGGCGACATGGAGTCGATCCACACCACCATCACCCACGGGATCCGCAACACCGACGATGCGGATGCGCGCTATTCGCAGATGCCGGCCTTCGGGACCGACGGTTTGCTGGATGCCACGCAGATCGGGGATGTGGTGGAATATGTGCTGCAGCTTTCGGGCCAGGAGCATGACGCCACCCGCGCCGCGGCTGGTGCCACGGTCTTCACCGACAACTGCACCGCCTGCCACATGGAAGACGGAACCGGTGATCGGGCGCAGGGCGCGCCGAACCTGACCGACGCTGTCTGGCTGTTTGGTGGGGACCGGGCGGCGCTGACCGAAACCGTGACCAAGGCCCGTTTCGGTGTGATGCCGAACTGGAATACCCGCCTGACCGAGGATGAGATTCGCGCCGTTGCGGTCTATGTCCATAGCCTGGGTGGCGGCGAGTAATCTCTGCAAGCCTGCAGTCCCTGAAAATTCGAAGGCCCCCGGATGATGTCCGGGGGCCTTTACTGTTCTGCCACCATGGTCTCAGCGCTTCCGCGTATCGTCATGCCGGGCATCCTGCGGTGCCATCCGGCTGGCAATCATCAGGCTCTGTGCAATCAGGGCTAACATCGTATTCTCCTTTCGATCTTCGATAGCCTATGTATGCATTGATATCGTGCCGATATCGACTCAGCGATTCTTGCAAAATGTAAGGTGAAGTTACACAATGGACTGGCGGCGCTTTCCCTCGCTCTCTGCCCTCAGGGCCTTTGCGGCCTTTGCCGAGGCGCGTTCGCTGGAACAGGCGGGCGTGCGGATTGGTGTGACGCACGCCGCGATCTCGCAACAGATCCGGGCACTTGAGGGCGAGCTTGGGGTGGCGCTGGTTGACCGTGGTGGCCGCAGATTGACACTGACCGCCGACGGCCAGCGGCTCGCCGAGGCGCTGAGCCAAGGGTTCTCGCAGATCGCCACGACCATTGCGCAGATCACGGGCGCCGATGAAACGGCGCCGCTGCGCATAACGACCACACCCTCCTTTGCTGCCGGCTGGCTGATGCCGCGCCTGCCGGACTTCCGCGCACATCATCCGGCGATCGACATTGCCATCGATCCGGCCCCCGAGATGCGCGAGATCGGTCGCGAGGCCGATGTGGGCCTGCGCTACGGCAACGGTGGCTGGCCGGGGCTTGATGCCCAGTTGATCCTGCGCTCGTCGATCGTTGTTGTGGCCGCTCCCTCTCTGGTGCCGGCAGACCGTGCTGCTGATCTCTCGCATCTGGCAGGACTGCCATGGTTGCAGGAACTGGGCACCAATGAGGCCAGCACATTTTTGGATGGCAATGGCCTCACGCGGCGCAAGGGGGCGGCGATCATCTCGCTTCCCGGCAACCTGATGCTGGATGCCGCCCGCGACGGGCAGGGGGTGGCCGTGGTTGCGCGCGCCTTTGTCGAGGGTGATCTGGCGGCAGGCCGGCTGCGCCTGTTGATGGAGGACCCGGACAAGGAGGGTTATTTTCTGGTGACGCGGCCCGGTCCGCAACGCGCCGCCGTCAAAGCCTTTACCCGCTGGGTGCTGCGACAGTCTGGCACAGGGTTTTTTCCGCCCGTGCCGCCCCGCGCTTGATTCAGGTCAAGGTGGTGGCAGCACGGGCTGTCTATGTTTCATGTGTCCGGGCCCAAAGCTGGACATGGCACCGCCGCCCCATCCTGTTCGCGCGTTTCCTGGGGGTAGCGGTGCCTTCTTTCATCCCATGGAGCTGCCTTGCCCGCGCCTGCGGCCCCGTCGCTGGTCCTCAATCGTCACCCAAGCGGCAAGACCGCCCCAGATTGCGATGTAGACCAGACCCGCAAGCAGCATGACCTCGCCCGGCACCGGACCGACATCGGCGCGGCTGACGAATTCATCCCAACCCGATACCGCACCCGGATGGACCATCAGCTTGCCCACATAGGCCAACGCCTGAATGAGCAGGATCCACAGATAGTTTGACCGGATGCGGCGAGCGACGGCAGTCATGTAGCTGACGTGATATTGCGGCGTGCGGTAGTCTTCAGCCAGAACGCGCTGCCAGTCTTCTTCGGTGTGCAGATCGCCATCGCGCAGCATGGGCACATAGAAATGCGTCTCGATCCAGCGCGCCCGCGCCCGCCAGACGTTGAAGTATCGATAGCGCCGGGCCTCAAGCGAAAGGAAAAGCAGGATCAGCACGCCGACAAGGATCAGCGGCAGCGGAGAGGCGCCGGGTGAACTGAAAGTGATCGAAAGCGCCACCCCAAGCGTCACCACGCTCCAGTTCGTCGTCGTGTCCAGCCGCGTGCGCCAGACGGTCGAGCGATAGACCTCGCCACGGTAAAGGTGCGCGAGCGCACCGATTTCAGCGGCGCTGAATTCCTCGGACCGTGCGACGCTGCGTTTGTCTGCCATGCTTCCCCCCTTGTCGGGCCACCCTCCCGCGACCCTGCGTCGCAGCATGACAGCCCGCCGGCGGGCGGTCAAAGGCGTGGGTGGGCCATGGCAATGGTTATCAAAGCCCTTGGCGGGCACTTTGACGCATGGCTTAGATGTATCGGCGATGCGATTTTTGATACAGGTCAAGGCAGGGTGCGTTCCCTGCCTGCATATCACGCCAGACCAAGCGCCAGAACGTCAGCCGGAGTGCCTCCGTGTCCAGCCAAGATAGCCAGCCGTCCCTTTACGCCGCGCGCGAGCCGGTTTTCCCCAAGCGGGTGAAGGGCACCTTCCGAACCCTGAAGTGGTGGCTTATGGCCCTCATGCTGGGCGCCTATTACATCGCGCCCTGGATTCGCTGGGATCGTGGGCCGGAACTGCCCGATCAGGCGATTCTGGTTGATCTGGCGCATCGACGCTTTTTCTTCTTCATGATCGAGATCTGGCCGCACGAATTCTACTTTGTGGCCGGGCTTCTGATCATGGCGGGGCTCGGGCTCTTTCTGTTCACCTCGGCGGCGGGGCGGGTCTGGTGCGGTTATGCCTGCCCGCAGACTGTGTGGACCGATCTGATGATCCTCGTGGAGCGCTGGGTCGAAGGGGATCGCAACGCCCGTCTGCGCCTGCATCGTCAAGCCTGGGATGGTGAAAAGATCCGCAAGCGCGCGATCAAATGGACGCTGTGGCTGCTGATCGGCCTTGCGACGGGCGGGGCCTGGGTTTTCTACTTCACCGATGCGCCGACGCTGCTCAGCAACCTGCTGACCGGGCAGGCCCATCCGGTCGCCTACACCACCATCGCGATCCTGACGGCCACCACCTTTGCCTTTGGCGGCTTTTTCCGCGAACAGGTCTGCATCTACGCTTGCCCCTGGCCGCGGATTCAGGCGGCGATGATGGATGAGGATACGCTGACCATCGCCTATCGCGAATGGCGGGGCGAGCCGCGCGGCAAGCACCGCAAGGCCGATGGCGCGGATGAGTTGGGCGATTGCATCGACTGCATGGCTTGCGTCAACGTCTGTCCGATGGGGATCGATATCCGCGATGGTCAGCAGATGGCCTGCATCACCTGCGGCTTGTGCATCGACGCCTGCAACGACATCATGGACAAGGTGGGCAAGCCCCGCGGCCTGATCGACTATCTGGCGCTGACCGATGAGACGCGCGAGCGCGCCGGGATGCCCCCGAAATCGATCTGGAAACATGTCTTCCGCCCGCGCACCGTGCTCTACACCGTGCTTTGGGGCGGCGTCGGCATCGGTCTGATCGTGGCGCTGTTCCTGCGGTCGGATATCGACATGAACGTCTCGCCCATTCGCAACCCGCTGTTTGTTACGCTCTCGGACGGCACGATCCGCAATGCCTATGATGTCCGTTTGCGCAACAAGCTGGGATCGGATCACGACTACGCACTGACGGTGACCTCTGGTTCGCATGTGACGATGAAGGTCGAGGGGGCCGAGGGCAATGTCGTGCGCGTACCGGCGAATGACACGCTGTCCGCCCGCCTTTATATTGAGGCGGAGGCCGGATCCGAGGCCGCGCAGTCTGCGCGCACCGATGTCCGCATCTGGGTTTCCGAGGCGGTGACGACGCCCGGCAGCAAAGAGGCGCGGACCTATCACGACACGGTCTTCAACGGCGCCGGAAAATAACCGTGGCCCGCGCGGCGCACCGTCGCCCGGCCAACGGAGGAAAGGAAAAGATCATGGCAGAGATCACGGGGCGGCAGGTCTTTCTGGTAACGGCGGGCGCATTCGCGGTGATCATCGCGGTCAATGTGGTGATGGCTTGGCAGGCTGTGTCCACCTTTCCGGGGCTGGAGGTGAAGAATTCCTACGTCGCCTCGCAGGAGTTCGAGGCCGCCCGCGATGCGCAAGATGCCTTGGGTTGGACGCTTCAGCATGAGTATGTCGCAGGCGAGGGCCTGTTTCTGACCTTCACCGACCGCGCGGGGCTGCCGGTTCAGGTAAACGGGCTTGAGGTGCTTGTGGGTCGCACGACATCGTCCAACGAGGACCAGCGGCCCGAGTTCGTGCGTGAGGCGGGCAGGCTCGTCGCGCCGCTGGATCTCGCGCCGGGGAAGTGGATGCTGCAGGTCAAGGCGCAGGCCGAGGATGGCACGCGCTTCCAGCAACGTATAGACCTGTTCGTGAAGGGCTAAGAGCATGGCGACTGTCCAGGGGCCGCTGCTGGCCGAAGGCGATGGCGTGACGGCGGTTTCGGCCTGCCCGGCCTGTGTGGCCGCGCCCTCAGCCGAGCGGCTTGCTGCGCTTGCTTCGGCAAAGGATGCGCGGCTCGTGCTGTCTATCCCGACGGCGCATTGCGCGGCCTGCATCTCCACGGTCGAGAACGCACTGGCCGCAGTGCCAGGGGTTCATTCGGCACGCGTGAACCTGACGATGAAGCGTGTGTCGGTCGATGCATCACCCGAGGTTGATGCCGACATGCTGGCCGGGGTTCTGGAGGGCGTCGGATACGAGGCGCATGAGCTTGACCCCGGCCTTCTGTCCGCGACCGAAACCGACAAGCAGGGCCGTGATCTGCTGATGCGGCTTGGCGTGGCGTTCTTTTCCATGATGAACGTCATGCTTCTGTCGGTCGCCGTCTGGTCGGGGGCCGAGGATGCGACGCGCGACATGTTCCACTGGATTTCCGGGGCGATTGCGCTGCCCACCGTGGTCTTTGCGGGCCAGCCGTTCTTCCGCTCGGCTTGGGCCAGCCTGCGGGCCGGACGGCTGGGCATGGACGTGCCGATCAGCCTCGCGCTGATCCTCGCCTCGTCCATCTCGGTCTTCGAGACGATTCATTCGGGTCATCACGCCTATTTTGACGCGGCCGTTATGCTTGCGTTCTTCCTGCTGCTCGGGCGGTATCTCGATCACCGCACCCGTGCCGTGGCGCGTTCGGCCGCCGAGGAACTGGCCGCGCTCGAGGTGCCGCGCGCCGCTGTCCTGCGGGACGGGGCCGAGGTCATCACCCCCATTTCGGAAATCCGCCCCGGCGATCTTGTGCGCGTGCGCCCCGGCGGGCGGATGCCGGTCGACGGTGTGGTGGTTGAGGGCACGTCCGAGATCGACCGCTCGCTTCTGACAGGGGAAAGCCTGCCTGCATGGGCCGGCCCCGACAGCATCGTGAGCGCGGGCGAAGTGAACCTGACCGGGCCGCTGACCCTGCGCGTGACGGCGGCGGGTCGCGATTCGAGCCTGCACCGCATGGCCGATCTGGTTGCGGTGGCCGAAAGCGCCAAGACCCGCTACACGAGCCTCGCGGAACGCGCCTCACGCCTTTATTCGCCTCTGGTGCATTTGCTGTCCTTCTCGGCCTTCGGGTACTGGATGTGGGCGACGGGCGGCGACATCCGCTATGCGGTGAACATCTCAGCTGCGGTGCTGATCATCACCTGCCCCTGCGCGCTTGGCCTTGCCGTTCCGGCGGTGGTCACAGCCGCAAGCGGCAAACTGTTCCGCAAGGGGCTTCTGATCAAGCAGGGCACGGCGCTGGAGCGCCTGGCCGAGGTGGATACCGTCGTCTTTGACAAGACCGGGACGTTGACGATGGGTGTGCCGGAACTGACCAATCTGGGCGATCACCCCCGGCAGGCCGCCGAGCTTGCGATGGCGCTGGCCGAGGGCTCGTCACATCCGCTGGCGCAGGCTCTGGTTCTGGGCGCGCGTGCGGCAGGGCTGCGCCCCGAGACGGTCGCCGATCTGACCGAGGTGCCGGGCTATGGCGTCGAGGGCACCTGGCATGGTCGCCGGGTTCGACTGGGTCGGGCCGGGTGGTGCGGGGCAGAGACCGATCTGGGTGTGACCGCGACTTGGCTCTGCATGGGGGATGGCGCGCCGCATGCCTTTACCTTCACCGACAGTCTGCGCCCCGGCGCGGCCGAGGCGATCGCCGAGTTGCGGCGGCAGGGCAAACAGATCCGCCTGATTTCCGGTGATACCGAAGGTGCGGTTGCCGCGCTGGCGGCACGGCTGGGCATCCTCGACTACACCGCAGGCGCGCTGCCCGCTGAAAAGGCCGCGATGGTGGCCGATCTGACGGCGCAGGGGCGGTGTGTGCTGATGGTGGGGGACGGGCTCAATGACACTGCGGCGCTGGCCGCAGCCCATGTCTCAATCTCGCCCGCGACCGCGCTGGAGGCTGCGCGTACCGCATCCGACATCGTGCTTCTGGGGCAAGACATGGCCCCCATCGGCGATGCCGCGCGCATCGCCCGCCAATCGGCAAGTCGCATCAAGGAAAACTTCGCGATCTCGGCGGCTTATAACGTCGTTGCGGTGCCTCTGGCACTGGTGGGGGCGGCGACCCCACTGGCGGCGGCGCTTGCGATGTCGCTCTCTTCCATCTCTGTCACGCTGAACGCGTTGAGGCTGCGCTGATCCATGGAAATCCTGACCATCCTGATCCCGATTTCCCTGTTTCTGGGGGGCATTGGACTTGCCGCCTTCTTCTGGGCGCTGAAGAAGGGGCAATTCGATGACCCACAGGGTGATGCGAACCGCATCCTGACAACCGACTACGACGACCGGCCGAAACCCTGATCAGCCCGCATCCGTATCGCGACGGCGGCGCATCAGCGCCTTGAACTCGGCCAGTCGGAATGCCCCGAACAGGGTTCCGGCGCCGAAGTACGAGAGCATCCCGCCGAAGACCAGCGCAGCCAGTGCCATCCAGCGCCAGCGCGCAACATCGAGTGCGGGGCCAAGCAGGACGGTCATACCCCACAGCACGACCCCCATCACGAGGGCGGCGAGGATGATCCGTGGCAGGCGCTGCTTGAAACGGTCGTCAAACCGGGCCGCATCGTCCATGCCACGCGATCCGCGCCACAACTGCCAGACCATCGTCCAGCCGGAAACCGAGGTGGCGAGCGCTGCGGCGACAAAGCCCATCACCGGCATCATCCCAATGGCAAAGGCCGCGTTCACGACCATCGACCAGACGGCGAACTTGAACGGTCGCCGCGTATCCTCGCGCGCGTAGTAGAGTGGCTGCAGAACCTTGTGCAGCACAAAGGCGGGCAGGCCGAGCCCATAGGCGGCCAGAACCAGCGCGGTATTGGCCGTGTCATCCGCGCCAAAAGCGCCACGCTGGAACAGCACCTGTATAAGCGGCATGGCGATAACCACCAACGCAACCGCCGCGGGCAGGGTGAGCGCGAGCGCGAACTCGGCCCCCCGGTTAAAGGACGCCCGTCCGCCCTCGGCATCGCCCGCGCGCAGTCGGCGGCTGAGATCAGGCAGCAGCGCCGTTCCGATGGCGATGCCGACGACGCCAAGCGGCAGTTGATATAGCCGGTCAGCATAGGACATCCAGGCCACGGCGCCCTCGGTAAAGGATGCCACCTGTCGACCGACCAGCAGGTTGATCTGCACCACCCCGCCCGCAAGGATCGCGGGCCCCGCGATGATCGCGAGCCGTTTCAGATCCGGTGTCCAGCGCGGTCGCCCGAGGGTGAAGGTATGCCCCGCCGCACGTGCGGCAAACCATGTGAAGCCGAATTGCAGAACGCCCGTCAGCGGCAGCGTCCAGGCCAGCGTCAGCCCCATGTTCCAGCCACGCCAGTCGGCCAGCAGCATGGACGCGATGAAGGCAAGGTTCATCAGGACCGGCACGAACCCGGCCTCGGTAAAGCGCCCCTTGGTGACCAGAACACCAGACAGGAGTGCAACAAGGCTGATGAACAGGATGTAGGAAAAGCCGATCTCGCCATAGGTTACGGCCAGATCAAAGCGGTCATCCCCGGCAAAGCCGGCGGCCATCATCCACACCAGAAGCGGCATCGCCAGCGTTCCGATGATCGAGAAGACGACAAGCAGCGCCGTCATGCCATTGAAGGCGTCCTGCGCAAAGGCCTGCGCGTCCTCGCCGGCTTCGGCCTTTTTGGCAAAAAGCGGCACGAAGGCCTGGTTGAAGGCGCCTTCGGCAAAGAACCGTCGGAACATGTTGGGCAGGGATTGCGCGACAAAGAACGCATCCGACATCGGTCCCGCGCCCAGATAGTTCGCCATCATCACGTCGCGCGCGAAGCCCGCGCCGCGCGAGAGCAATGTCCAGCCGCCAAGCGTCACGACATTGCGGATCAGCCCCTTGCTCATGTCCGGTCCTTAGGCCTGCGCCCGTTCGGCGCCCTCGACGATTGCCTGGCGCAGTTTCTTTTCCAGCGCGTCCTGCCGGTTTTTCTGGTGCAGCTTCAAGCCGAACATGTCCTTCACGTAGAAGGCATCCACCACCTGTGCGCCAAAGGTCGCGATCACGGCGCTGGCGATGTAGATGTTGTTCGCAGCCAGCGTGCGTGTCAGATCATAGAGCAGGCCGGGGCGGTCGCGGGTATCGACCTCGATGATCGTGTAGATTTCCGACCCTTCGTTGTCGAAGGTGATATGGGTCGGAAAGCGAAACTCGCGTTCGCGCTTTTTCACCTTGTCGCGGTCGGCAAGGGCGGCGCGGGGCAGCACCTGGCCCTTCAGCGTCTTGTCGATCATCTGGCTCAGCCGCGGCAGGCGCGTCACCTCGTAGGGGTGGCCATCGCTGTCCTGAACCCAGAAGACGGCCGTGGCATAGCCGTCTTTCGAGGTATAGGTCCGGGCGTCGACCACGTTGGCGCCGACAAGCGCGAGTGCACCGGCAAGCCGCGAGAAGATGCCGGGATGGTCGGCCAGCGCAAAGCAGGCCCGTGTCGCATCACGCGCGGGATCAGGGTGCAGGTCGATGCGGATCTCGTTGTCGGGCAGGTCGCGCAGCATGCGGGCAAAGGTGGCCTGCGTGTCGGTCATCAGACCCTGCCAGTAGGGGGCGTAGTGGCGGCCCAGCTCGGTCCGCAGGTCGCGCGCATCCCAGTCAGGCAGCGCCTCGCGCAGCATGCGCTTGGCCTCGTTCTCGCGCCGCTCGCGGTTGACGTTCTCCAGCCCGCCGTCCAGCGCCTCGGCTGTCTGCTGATAGAGCTGCCGGATCAGCTGCGCCTTCCAGTTGTTCCATGTCCCCGGACCAACGCCGCGGATGTCGCAGACCGTCAGCACCGTCAACAGATCAAGCCGCTTGCGCGTCTTTACCGCCTTGGCAAAGTCGCGCACCGTGCGCGGATCGCCGATATCGCGCTTTTGCGCCATGTCTGACATCAGAAGGTGATAGCGGACCAGCCACTCGACCGTCTCGCATTCCTCCTCATTCAGACCAAGGCGCGGCGCCACGCGGCGGGCGATCTGAGCACCAAGGATCGAGTGATCCTCAGGACGACCCTTGCCGATGTCGTGCAAGAGGAGTGCGACATAGATCACCCTGCGGCTGACGCCCTCTTTCAGGATGCCCGAGGTGAGCGGCAATTCCTCGACCAGTTCGCCGCGTTCGATCTGGGCCAGGGTCGAGATGCACTGGATGATGTGCTCGTCCACCGTGAAATGGTGATAGACGTTGAACTGCATCATCGCGACGATCGGCTCGAACTCGGGGATGAAGGCGCCCAGCACGCCCAGTTCGTTCATGCGGCGGAGTGCGCGTTCCGGGTTGCCATGCTTCAGCATCAGATCGAGGAAGATGCGCTGCGCCTCGGGGTCGTCGCGCATGTCGTCATCGATCAGATGCAGGTTGGCCGCGATGATCCGCATGATGTTGGGGTGGATCAGATAGCCGGTGCGCAGTGCCTCTTCAAAGACCCGCAGCAGGTTCAGCTTGTCGGCAAGGAACTTGCGGGTGTCGGCAATGTCGATCCGGCCTTGCACCACGCGGAAAATCGGCAGGACCTTCTTCTTGCGGCGGAACATCCCAATCAGCGCCGCCTCGGGCTTGGCGTGGCGGGCCTCAAGCTGGGTCAGGAAAACGCGGGTCAGCTCGCCCACGCGGGTTGCGTGGCGGAAGTAGTCCTGCATGAACACCTCGACCGCGCGCCTGCCGCCGCTGTCGTGATAGCCCATGCGAGAGGCAACCTCGACCTGAAGATCAAAGGTCAGCTGGTCCATCGGACGCTTGCAGATGTAGTGGAGATGCCCGCGCACGGCCCAGAGAAAGTTCTCGGCACGGTTGAACGTATCGAATTCCTCTTGGGTAAAGAGGCCCGCCGTCACAAGGCCGGCAGGGTCGGACACCCGGTTCAGGTACTTGCCGATCCAGTACAGCGTCTGCAGGTCGCGCAGCCCGCCCTTGCCTTCCTTCACATTCGGCTCCAGCACATAGCGCTGGCCACCCTGCCGACGATGCCGTTCGGCCCGCTCCTTGAGCTTGGCTTCGATGAATTCGGGGCCGGAATTGCGGAAAAGCTCGTTCCACAGCGCGTCATCCAGCTCGCGCGCCAATCGCTGCTCGCCCGCGATGAAGCGGCTTTCCAGAAGCGCCGTGCGAATGGTGATGTCCTCTCGCCCCAGACGGATGCAGTCGCGCACCGTGCGCGAGCTGTGGCCGACCTTCAGCTTCAGATCCCACAGCATGTAGAGCATGGTCTCGATCACGCTTTCGGCCCAGGGCGTGACCTTCCAGGGTGTCAGGAACAGCAGGTCCACATCGGAATGTGGCGCCATCTCGGCGCGGCCGTAGCCGCCCACGGCCAGCACGCTCAACCTTTCGGATTCGGTCGGATTTGGCAGGGGATGAAAATGATTGCGCGCCAGATCGAAAGCCACCGTCACCAGACCATCGGTCAGATAGCTTTGCGTCCGGGTCAGCGCCCGCGCTTCAAGTGGCCTTTCCTTGAAGGCCTCCGCCAGCAGGGCATTCGCGGCGTTCTTGACGCGCGCCATCTCGCGCACGGCGATGGCCCGGCCATTGCGGGGATCCGGCTCGGCGGCGATCGCATCGGTGATGGCGGCATAAAGCGCACGGGGGTCGATGATCTCGACCCCCGGCATCAGCAAATCATGGGCAGAAACGGCGGCGCGGTGCAACTGCGGTAACTCCGGGGCGCTGAGATCAGAACCCGGCGCCGCGGAAGCTGCGCGGGGCGGGTTCAAGGATGACCATCTGGTTGTTCCGGATGGTCGCAATTGCCAGTCCGCGCTCGTTGGTGCCATCACGCCGCAGACGGAAGATGCCGTTCACCCCCGCAAAGCCCGAACCCTGCGTCAGCGCATTGGCCGAGAGCGGATTGTTGCCCCCGCGGTTGAGAAGCGCCCCGATCGCGGCGATCCCGTCATATGCCAGCCCGGCAGTCGCGTGCGGCGCCTCGCCGTAGGCCGCCTGATAGCGTGCGACGAACTGGTTGTAGAGCGCCGGATCAGGCAGCGCAAACCAGCCGCCCTGCAGGCCCGGCAGGGTCAGGGCCTGCGTCTGCGTATCCCAGCGTCCCAGGCCGACAAAGGCGGTCGAGGGCGGTGCGATGCCGTTGTCGCGCAGCAGTTGCGTCAGCAATGGCAGGTCGGCATCAAGGTTCGCGGTCATGAAGATCGACTGCGCGCTGGTGTCGCGGGCGCGTGCCACGATGCGGGGGGTCGCGGCGACGATGCCGTTTTGCGACACCTCATAGCCCTCGATCCCGGCGATGTCCCCTCCGGCGCGGCTGATGCCGGCCTGCAGCGCGTCGCGCCCTGCCTCACCAGCGATGCCCTGACCGTGGACAATCAGCGCCCGGCCCTTGCCCTGCGAGACGGCATAGCGGGCCAGCTGTTCTGCGATATTGCTGAAGGTCGGGCCGAGGATGAAGACATTGCCCCCGGCGATGTCGGCGTTGTTGGACAATGCCAGCACATTCACGCCACGGCTGGCGACAGCCACACCTGCGGCATTCGCTTCTTGCGCATACAGCGGGCCGAGGATGATCTTGGCGCCTTCGTCCACCGCCTTGATCGCCTGCGAGCTCGCCATCGCCGGGCTTGCGCCGGTCGGGTAGACACGCAGATCAATCCGCTGGCCACCCAGGTCAGAGATCGCAAGCCGCGCCGCATTCTGCATGCTGCGGGCCATGAATTCGTCAGTCGCCTGTCCCGACCCCGAGGGCACCAGCAGGGCCACCTGCACCGTTTCGCCCGGCCGGACCGATGGCCCGCCGCCTCCGGGACCCCCTGCCGGGACGCAAGCGGCGAGTATCAGCGCGGTCAGCGCAGCGGTGGCACGGCCCAGCGTCTTGCGGGCCCTGTCAAAAACAGAGAACATCGGGCTTCCTCATCCTCGTCGGCGTGACGGTCAGGGCCGAGAATACGCAGACGGATGAAGGAAGTAAACTTGCCAGCGAAGGGGTTACGGGCAATGAGCGAGATGAGGCCAAGGCTCGGGCCGCTGGTTGCCGGCGTGCATTTTGTGGCCACGCCCATCGGGGCGGCGCGAGATATCACCTTGCGGGCGCTGGATATCCTTGCCTCGGCCGATGTGCTGGCGGCGGAAGACACCCGCACCCTGCGTCACCTGATGGAGATCCACGGCATTCCGGTGAACAGCCGGCCACTGGTTGCCCTGCATGACCACAGCGGCGAGGGGGTGATCACCCGGCTGATGGCGACAATCGCCGAGGGCAAATCGGTGGCCTATGCATCCGAGGCCGGAACGCCCTTGATCTCTGACCCGGGGTTCGAACTTGCGCGCGCGGCAATCGGGGCGGGGCATCCGGTGCTGGCCGCGCCCGGACCCTCGGCCGTGCTGGCGGCGCTGACCGTTTCGGGCCTGCCGTCCGACCGATTCCTGTTTGCGGGCTTTCCACCCTCGTCCGGTGCGGCGCGCGGGACGTTCCTTGCCGGGATCGCCCGGCAGGAGGCGACGGTGATTCTTTACGAAAGCCCAAAGCGCCTTAACAAGTTGTTAGGGGAACTGGCCGACCATATCGAAGAGACCCGGCAGGTGGTCATCTGCCGGGAACTGACCAAGCGATTCGAAGAGACGCTGCGCGGGACGCTGGCAGAGTTGCGCATCGAACTGGAAGATCGTGAGGTGAAGGGTGAGATCGTCGTGCTGATCGGCCGGGCCCCCGACCGGCCCGCCGCCGCCGAGGATCTGGACACCGCCCTGCGCAACGCGAT
Organism: Gemmobacter aquaticus; assembly: GCF_007859075.1. GTDB lineage: Bacteria > Pseudomonadota > Alphaproteobacteria > Rhodobacterales > Rhodobacteraceae > Gemmobacter > Gemmobacter aquaticus. Next base: position 162,787 of record NZ_VOAK01000021.1, on the reverse strand, counting down.
GCGCGAGCACCGTGTCAAGGATGCAGCCGGCCTTGTGGCCGAGGCACTGGGCCTGCCGCGCCGCGAGGTTTACCAGCGCGCGTTAAAGTTGATGGAGGAGTGATGCGCAAGGCGCGCGGGGTGACATCGTACCATGCCGGGGTCGCGGCAGAAGAGGCGGTCGCGCGCCACTATGGGCGGGCGGGGTTGCACATCGCCGCCCGTCGCTGGCGCGGCAAGGGGGGCGAGATCGACCTGATCGCGCGTGACGGTGCGACGGTCGTCTTCATCGAGGTGAAGTGCAGCGCCACCCATGCCCAGGCGGCCGAACGGCTTGACATGCGGCAGATGGCGCGGATCGCCAGCGCCGCAGCCGAGTTTCTGGGGCATGAGCCGCAGGGGCAACTCACCCCTGCCAGGTTCGACGTCGCGCTTGTCGACGCATGTGGCTCGGTCGAAATCCTTGAGAACGCCTTTGCTGCGTGATTGCATCGCCCGCCGCGCTTTGGCAGGAAGGGGCGCTAGCACAGGGGATATGACATGCGTCTAAAGGTTGCGTTCCAGATGGACCCGATCGGGTCGGTGAACATCAACGCCGACAGCAGCTTTCGCATCGCGCTAGAGGCGCAGGCCCGCGGGCATGAGCTGTTCTTCTACACGCCCGACCATCTGGCCTTTGTCGAAGGCCGGGTCATGGCGCGCGGCTTCCCGATAGAGGTGCGTCGCGAGCAGGGCAACCATGTGACCTATGGCCCTGAAACCGACGTCGATCTGGGAGAATTCGATGTGGTCTGGCTGCGGCAGGACCCACCCTTCGACATGGGCTATATCACCACCACCCACCTGCTTGAGATGATCCATCCGAAAACACTGGTGGTGAACGATCCCTTCTGGGTCAGGAACAGCCCCGAAAAACTTCTGGTCCTGCGCTTCCCGCATCTGACGCCCCCCACCGCCATCGCGCGCGATCTGAAAACGATCCGTGATTTCAAGGCGCGGCATGGCGACATCATCCTGAAGCCTCTCTACGGCAACGGCGGGGCGGGTGTGTTCCGGCTGGACCCGAATGACCGCAACCTTGCCTCGCTGCACGAGTTGTTCACCTCGATGAGCCGTGAGCCGATGATCGTGCAGAAGTTCCTGCCGGCGGTGGCCAAGGGCGACAAGCGGGTGATCCTTGTGGATGGTGAGCCCGTTGGCGCCATCAACCGCGTGCCGCAGGCCGGTGAGACGCGGTCGAACATGCATGTCGGTGGCCGCCCTGAGCCGGTGGGCCTGACAGAGCGTGACCTTGAGATTTGCCGCACCATCGGCCCGGTGCTGAAGGAAAAGGGGCAGGTTTTCGTTGGCATTGATGTGATCGGCGACTGGCTGACCGAGATCAACGTGACCTCGCCCACCGGCATCCAGGAGCTTGAGCGGTTCGATGGAACCAATACCGCCGCCCGCATCTGGGAAGTGATCGAGGCCAAGCGCGCGGGCTGAAGCTCAGGTCAGCGCGCCCTGCGCCAGTGACAGGCGGTAGCCCACCGCCTCGGCCACATGTGGCTTAAGCACCGTGTCGGACCCGTCCAGATCGGCAATGGTGCGCGCGACACGCAGAACGCGGTGGTAGGCGCGGGCGGAAAGGCCAAACCGCTCTGCCGCGCGGGCAAGCAACGCGCGGCCTTCGGCATCGGGGTTTGCGACCTCATCCAGAAGCCGTCCCTCGATATCGGCATTGGCGCGCACCTGCGGGTGCGCGGCAAAGCGCCGGGCCTGGCGGTCGCGTGCCTCTGCCACCCGCGCGGCCACCTGTGCCGAAGATTCGCCGGTTGCAGGCAGATCGAGATCGGTGAACGAGACCGGCGGCACATCGACGCGCAGATCGAAGCGGTCCATCAGCGGGCCCGAGATGCGCCCGAGATAGTCCTCACCGCAGGCAGGGGCCTTGGCGCAGGCCCGCGCAGCATCGGCCAGATGCCCGCATCGACAGGGATTGGCGGCGGCGATCAGCAGAAACCGGCAGGGGTAGCGCACATGGGCATTGGCGCGGGCCACTACAACATCGCCGGTCTCGATGGGTTGGCGCAGCGTTTCCAGCACGGCGCGCGCAAACTCGGGCAGTTCGTCCAGAAACAGCACCCCGTTATGGGCAAGGCTGATCTCCCCCGGTTTGGCCCCACGCCCGCCGCCCACCAGCGCGGCCATCGAGGCGGTATGGTGCGGCTCTCGGAACGGACGCTCGCGCGAGATGCCGCCCTCGGTCAGCAACCCGGCCAGCGAATGGATCATCGAGGTTTCCAGCGCCTCGGCTGCGGACAAGGGGGGCAAAAGGCCGGGCAGGCGCGCAGCCAGCATCGACTTGCCCGAACCGGGCGCCCCGACCATCATCAGGTGGTGCCGCCCGGCCGCAGCGATTTCCAGCGCGCGCTTGGCACGTTCCTGTCCCTTGACCTCGCGCAGGTCGCGGGTGGTTGCAGGCCGCATGACCTCTCCGGGCTCGGCCGGGCTAATGGGCGATTGGCCGGTCAGGTGGCGCACGACCTGATCGAGCGATCCACCCCCGAACACGCGTGCCGCGCCGACCCAAGCCGCCTCGGCGCCGCAGGCTTTCGGGCAGATGAGCGCACAATCCGCCTCGGCCGCAGCGACGGCGGCGGGCAGGGCGCCCACAACCGCAATCAGCCGCCCGTCCAGCGACAGCTCACCAAGTGCCACAACCCGCTCCACCTCTTCGGCGGGCAGAATGCCGATCGCCGCCAGAAGGGCCAGCGCAATCGGCAGATCGAAGTGCGAGCCCTCTTTCGGCAAATCGGCGGGCGAGAGGTTCACCGTGATCCGTTTTGAGGGCAGCGCGATCGACATGGCCGAGAGCGCCGCCCGCACCCGTTCCTTCGCCTCGGACACAGCCTTGTCCGGCAGGCCCACCACCGAGAAGGCAGGCAGGCCCGGTGAAAGCGCGCATTGCACCTCGACCAGACGTGCCTCGACGCCTTCAAAGGCGACGGTGAATGTGCGTGTGACCATGCCCTGCCCCGTTCACTCTGGTTAACGGGGTAGGGCGCAATGGTTTACGATTGGTAAAGAGCCATGAATTTCGGCCAGGCCTCAGGGTCGGCCACGGTCTTGTCGCGGCAGAAGGCATTGCAAAAGCCAAAGCGGCGCCCCGCAAGCTCCAGCACATGCGTGACCGGATCGCCGGAATAGGGGCAGGTGGCATTTTCGGCCTGCAAGCCTTCGACAGCTTTTGCGGCCAGCGGGCGCGGGCCGGGCCATTCGCGGCGGGCATAGTCGCGGCGGTAGAACTCTTGATCGGCGCCATCGACCATGCCCATGGCCCGCCAGCGACGGAACGAGGGGTGCGCCAGATGTGCTGCAACATAGGCTGCAGCCTCGGCGCCCACGGGCAGGTTGTAGGTGGCAATCCGGGTTGCAACCGGCGCGAAGAAGACATCCGCTGCCGAATAGGCGCCGCACAGCCAGTCTCCCGTGGCCCCTGTCGCCTTGCGTGCCCAGGACCAGAGCGCCTCGAGCCGGGCCAGATCGGCCAGAACCTCGGCCGGCGGCGCGCAGTCCTGATAGCTGACGCGCAGGTTCATCGGGCAGTGGTTGCGCAGGGCGAAAAAGCCTGCGTGCATTTCTGATGCGAGCATACGTGCAACGGCCCTTGTATCGGGATCAGCAGGCCAGAGCCCCGCATCCGGGTGACGGCTTGCCAGTTCCTCGGCGATGGCCAGGCTCTCGCCGATGGCAAGCCCCTCGGCCAGCCGCAACGCGGGAAGGGTCCGCGCAGGGTAAAAGCCCTGCAGGACTTGCGCCACCTCGTCGGTGTAAAGGCGCGCGGTCTTTAGTTTGACCGGAATGCCGAAGGCATCAAACAAAAGCCAGCCGCGCAGCGACCAGCTGGAATAGGCGCGATCCCCGATTGCGAGTTCATAAACCATGCACGATGTCCTTTGCCTGTAGCTTTTCCGCAGGTCTAGCAAAGGGATGTGGGGTGGCCAAACACTGTTTCGTGTCGTGATCCATCACAGAATGTGATTGATCCGCAGCACTTGCCAACCCGCGTCCTCCACCGCGATCTCGGTCAGTGACAAGGGTTCGATGCGGTGGGCGAAGACGGCTTGCACATCGCACCCCATTGCGCGCTGCAGCATCGCAAGGATCGGGCCGAAATGGCAGACAATAATGACCTGCGGGGGCAGGTCATCCATCGCGGCATGAACGCGCCGCCCCATCTGGTTCCAGCTTTCGCCGCCGGGTGGGGATATGTCGCCCGCCTGTTCCCAGAAGGCCCGCAAAAGCGCGGGTTCGGTCGCGTCTACCTCGGCATGTGTGCGGTTTTCCCAAGCGCCAAAGTGCAACTCGCGCAGGCGTGGGTCATGCGGCAGACGTGTGCGCCCGCCTTGCAGCGCATCAGCCGTTGCCATCGCCCGGCTCAGGTCAGACGAGATCACCGGCACGTCGGGCAGGGCGGCAGAGAGCCGGGCAAGGCAGTCTGTATCGCTGAGATCGGCTGGGCGGTCGGTCCAGCCGATCATGGCCTTCGCATGGGTCGGCCCGTGCCGCACCAGCCACAAGCGACGCGTCACGCCGGTGCCCCCTTCAGGACAAGCGGCAGCCCTGCGATCACGGTGACGACACGATCCGCCCGCGCTGCAAGCGTCTGGTTTAGCCGTCCCTGCGCATCGCGAAACCGCCGCGCCAACGCGTTTTCCGGCACAATCGACCAGCCCAACTCGTTGGTCACCATGACCACCGGTGCGGGGCAGGCGTCCAGCGCCCGCAAAAGTGCTGCGGTGTCCTCAGAAAGATCGGCATCCGCCAGCATCCGGTTGGTCAGCCACAGCGTCAGGCAATCGACCAGCACAACCCGCCCGGCAGGAACGGCGCATAGTGCGGGCGCCAGATCCTGCGGTGCCTCGACCGTCTGCCATCCCGCGCCGCGATCCGTGCGATGCTGGGCAATGCGGGCGCGCATTTCGTCATCCCAGGCCTCGGCCGTGGCGATATAGGTCCGCGGAAGACCCGTTGCCGCAACCAGCGCCTCGGCATGGCGCGACTTGCCGGAACGCGCGCCCCCGATCACCAGCGTCAGCGGCGGAAGCGATCCTGCGGGTCGCGGTGATCCGGTCATGCTGTTGCCTCGTAATCCAATCGGTTGTCCCGGATGAACGCCGCTTACGGAGGTTCCATGGCGCTGGATGGATATAACGAGCATCGGATCACGCGCCAAGCGATGAAGTCCGAGATGCTGGATGCGGAAACCGAGCTTGCGCTGGCCCGTGCCTGGCGCGATCGGCGCGACGAGGCGGCGTTGCACCGTCTGGTGCAGGCCTATATGCGGCTTGCGGTGTCGATGGCCGCGCGGTTCCGCCGCTATGGCGCACCGATGAACGACCTGATCCAGGAAGCGAGCCTTGGCCTGATGAAGGCCGCCGACAAGTTCGACCCCGACCGGGGCGTGCGGTTTTCGACCTATGCGGTGTGGTGGATCAAGGCCGGCATTCAGGACTATGTGATGCGCAACTGGTCTATGGTACGGACCGGCTCGACCGCATCGCAGAAATCGCTGTTTTTCAACATGAAGCGCGTGCAGGCCCGGCTGGAGCGTGAGGCTGCAGCCGAAGGTATGGTGCTGGATGCCCACCAGTTGCGCCAGATGGTGGCTCTGGATCTGGGTGTTCCGCTGGCGGATGTGGCGATGATGGAGGGGCGGCTGGCGGGGATGGACTTCTCTCTCAACGCGCCGCAGGGCGCCGATGAGGATGGCCGCGAGTGGATCGACCTTCTGGAAGACGATGGCGCAAGCCCCGGCGCGCTTGTTGAGGCCGAGCATGACACCGCGCATCTGCGCAGTCGTCTGGCGCGCGCGCTGACCCGGCTGAACCCCCGAGAGCGCCATATCGTGCTGGAACGCAAGGTGCGTGGTGACGGGCGCACGCTTGAGAGCCTCGCCACCGAGCTGGGGCTGTCGAAAGAGCGGGTGCGGCAGCTGGAATGCGCGGCCTTTGCCAAGTTGCGCCGCGCGATCGAAACCGACGCGCCCGAGGTGCTGTCGCTTTTGTAGCCCCTGTACCGGCCCAAAGGTTGAGTTTCGCCGCCGCCGCCCCTACAGCTTTCTACGTGCAAGGTGCGCGGAGGTGTGGGAATGCTGGCCGGCAAACGGATACTTCTGGTCATCGGCGGCGGGATTGCGGCCTACAAGGCGCTTGACCTGATCCGTCGTCTGCGCGAACGCGGCGCGGCGGTGACGCCAGTCCTGACCCGGGCAGGGGCGGAGTTCGTGACCCCCCTTTCGGTTTCCGCGTTGGCGGGAGAGAAGGTGCATGAACACCTCTTTGATCTGACGCAAGAGGCCGAGATGGGCCATATCCAGCTCAGCCGCGTGGCGGATCTGATCGTGGTCGCACCGGCAACTGCCGATCTGATGGCCAAGGCCGCGCAGGGGCGGGCGGATGACCTGGCCTCAACGCTGCTGCTGGCGACCGATACCCCGGTGCTGCTGGCGCCCGCGATGAACGTACGGATGTGGTCCCACCCGGCGACGCAGCGCAATCTGGCGGTGCTGCGGGGTGATGGGGTGCGTATCGTCGGCCCGAATGAGGGCGAGATGGCCTGCGGCGAATATGGCCCCGGTCGGATGTCCGAACCCTTGGAGATCGTTGCCGCAATCGAGGGCGCGCTCGCCGACGGGCCGCTCAACGGGCGGCACGTTCTGGTGACGTCAGGCCCCACGCATGAACCGATTGATCCTGTGCGCTACATCGCCAACCGCTCGTCTGGCGCGCAAGGCACGGCGCTGGCCGCGGCACTGCGTGATCTGGGCGCGCGCGTGACCTTTGTCACCGGTCCGGCCAGCGTGCCGCCGCCCGAGGGCGTTGCCGTCGTGCGGGTCGAGACTGCCGCGCAGATGCTGGCCGCAGTCACCGCAGCCCTGCCCGCCGATGCGGCGGTCTTTGCCGCCGCGGTCGCGGATTGGCGGGTGGCCAATGCGGCAGGCCAGAAGATGAAGAAGGACGGAACAGGCCAGCCCCCCGCCCTGTCATTCGCGGAAAATCCCGACATCCTTGCCACGATCGCGCGCATGGCCGAGGGGCGGCCGGGGCTCGTCGTGGGCTTTGCTGCCGAGACGGAGCGCGTTGTCGAACACGCCACGGCCAAGCGGGCCCGCAAAGGGTGCGACTGGATCGTGGCGAATGATGTCAGCCCCGAGACCGGCATCATGGGCGGAAGCGAAAACGCGGTGACGCTGATCACGGATCAGGGCGCGGAAAGCTGGCCCCGCATGGGCAAGGATGCCGTCGCACGCCAGCTGGCCGCGCGGATCGCGGGTCAGTTGACCGGGCAGCCCGTCGCCTCGACCGCCTGACCGTCGCTGAGCACCGTCACTCGCAGCGCGTCGGTCCGCAGGTCGAAGGGTGCGGCCTCGGGCGGGACGATGTCCGACATCGCGATCAGCACATCGCCCTCACGCGTGACTTCCGCCTCGGAAACCCAGGCGGGTTCCGAAGGCTCCAGCACCACCATCTCAGGCCCGGTGCCGGCGGGAAGGCGCATTCGTGCGGTCAGGCGCACGCCATCGGCCAGCGGCTCGACGATACAGGCCAGATCGGCCAATCCGGCCGCCGCCGCCGAGACGGGAACCGCGCCAAGTGCGGCCTTGATCAACGCATCGGGCGCGCCGGATGCAGGCAGGTCGCCCGACAGCGCGATCATCGCGGGCACGCAAATGTCGTTGCAGACGCCCAGAGAGACATCGCTTGCCAGCCAGACCGGGCGTGAGGGATCCTTGGGGGTAATTTCGACCGGCAGGACCAGTTCATCGGCATAACCGATGGTTTTCATGCCCTGAAACTCAAAGATCTCGGGTCGGGGCCAGTGGATCCTGACGGCACCGACATTCTGGGACCCGCCCCAATCAAACTCTGGCGGCACGCCGGTGTCGCCGGGACTGCGCCAATAGGTCTTCCAATGCGGTGCAAGCTGCAAGTGCAGCGCGGCGATGTGCCGCCCGTCCGCCTCGCGCCAGCCAGGGCGAAGCTCGGCCCGAAGGATGTCATCCTGACCGGGGGTCTGGCCGATGGCGGCCGAAACCGAGAGCATCAGGACAAGTGGCGCGACAAGGTGTTTCATCCCCCGAAAAATACGGATGCCGGGGAAATAGGGAAATCACATTCGGGCGACGATTGATGACGAAGTCGCGCGATGTGGCGCGCGCACCCTTGAGAAGCGGCAGAAGCAGGATCATATAATTGCAGGAAGGGAGACGCTCATGGACCTTAGTGGCTCTATCCTCATCTCCATGCCGGGCATGGGTGATCCGCGTTTTGAAAAAAGCGTCATCCTGATCTGTGCCCATTCGCCCGAAGGCGCAATGGGGCTGATCATCAACAAACCCTCGAACGATCTGAACTTTGCGGGGCTTCTGGAGCATCTCGAAATCCCGCGCGGGCCAGAGGGACGCGATATCCGCGTGCAATTCGGCGGACCGGTCGAACGTGGACGCGGGTTCGTGCTGCACAGCGACGACTACTTCGCACAGCAGGGAACGCTGGAGGTTGTTGGCGGCTACGGCATGACCGCAACCTTGGATATCCTGCAGGAACTTGCGCAAGGGCATGGCCCGCGTGAGGCGTTTCTTGCGCTTGGCTATGCCGGCTGGGGGCCGGGGCAGCTGGAATCAGAGATCGCCCGCAACGACTGGCTGACCGCGACGCCGACACACGCCCTGATCTTTGGGTCCGATCAGGCCGGCAAATGGGGTGCTGCGCTGCGCATCATGGGTATTGATCCGATCAGCCTGTCGGCTGTCGGGGGGCGGGCCTAGCGCCATACTGACTTAGCGCCAGTCGAAAAAACCCTTGGGTGCTTGCGCCAGCAAATCCCGCGCAAGGCTTTCGCCCATGGCCGCGCCATCGGCAATCGGGCCGCGTATCTCTCCCGTGATCGATTCGGACCCGTCAGGGCGCAGAATCTCGCCCCGCAGCCAGATGCTGCCGCCCTCAATCACCGCAAGCCCTGCGATCGGCGTCTCGCAAGACCCGTCGAGCGCTGCGAGATAGGCGCGCTCGGCCGCCAGCCGCTCTCCGGTTTCGCGGTGATGGATCGCGGCCAGCATCCGAGCCGCGCGGTCATCTGAGGCCCGCCGCTCGATCCCGATGGCGCCCTGCGCAACGGCGGGCAGCATCTCTTCCGGCGCGATGGCCGATCGCGCGACATCCGCCATGCCCAGACGGTTCAGGCCCGCCATGGCCAGAAAGGTTGCGACCGCGACCCCATCCTGAAGCTTCTTCATGCGTGTCTGCACATTGCCGCGAAACTCGACCAGTTGCAGATCCGGGCGGCGTGCCTTCAGCTGCGCCCGGCGACGCAGGCTTGACGATCCGACGGTTGCGCCCTGCGGCAGATCGGCGAGGCGGGCAACGGCAGGCGAGACAAAAGCATCGCGTACATCCTCACGCGGAAGATAGGTGTCCAGCAACAACCCTTCCGGCTGCGCCACCGGCATGTCCTTCATCGAGTGAACGGCAATGTCGATGCCGCCAGACAGAAGTGCATCCTCGATCTCGCGCGTGAACAGGCCCTTGCCGCCGATCTCTTTCAGCGGGCGATCCAGCACCCGATCGCCGGTCGTCTTGATCACCACGATCTCGAATGCGCCCTGCGGCAGGTCGAAGGCCGCCATCAGCCGGTCGCGCGTTTCATGCGCCTGCGCAAGCGCCAGCGGCGATCCACGGGTGCCGATCTTCAGCGGCGCTGCAAGGGAGGGGAGCATCTGGGTCATGGCCAAGCTCTAGCCTTGGTGCGCCCGGCTTTCAACTGTCGCCTGTGCCGCAGGTGGGCGACACCCTGCCGCGCTTGACTTCATCCCCTTAAGGGGCAAGTCAGGGGCAACAGGAAAGGGCGCCCGATGACCGATCAAAGCCAGAAAACCATCCTTCGCGCCCTGCGGGGCGAGGTGCTGCCCACGCCGCCGATCTGGATGATGCGGCAAGCCGGGCGCTATCTGCCGGAGTATCGCGCGACGCGGGCCCAGGCTGGGGATTTTCTGAAGCTGTGCTACAACCCCGACCTTGCGGCCGAGGTGACGCTGCAGCCGATCCGCCGCTATGGGTTTGACGCGGCCATTCTTTTTGCCGACATCCTGCTCATCTGTCAGGCACTTGGGGCCGATCTCTGGTTTGAAACCGGCGAGGGGCCGAGGCTTTCGACCGTGACCACGCCTGCGGATATGGCGGCGCTGAAGCCCGCGACAGCCATTCATGACCGCCTCTCACCGGTGTATGAAACCGTGCGGATACTGTCGCGTGAACTTCCACGGGAAACCACACTGATCGGCTTTGCCGGCGCGCCCTGGACGGTCGCCACCTATATGATCGCCGGGCGCGGCACGCCGGATCAGGGGCCTGCGCACGCGTTGAAGGCTGCGGATCGGGCGACCTTTGCCGCGCTGATTGATCTGATTGCGGATGCGACGATTGATTACCTGTCGGAACAGGTGAAGGCCGGGGCCGAGGTGGTCAAGCTCTTCGACAGCTGGGCCGGCAGCCTGAAAGGGCCGGACTTCACCGATTTCGCGGTAAAGCCTGTGGCCCGGATCATCGCCGAGCTGAAGTCGCGCCACCCCGGCCTTCCGATCATCGCCTTCCCGCGTGAGGCGGGGCAGGGTTACGTCGGATTTGCGCGTGCGACCGGGGCCGATTGCGTGGCGCTCGACAATTCGGTGACCCCCGAATGGGCGGCCGCTCATGTGCAGGTCGATGGCTGCGTGCAGGGCAATCTGGCGCCCGGGCATATGGTCACCGGGGGCGAGGCGCTGGTGCGCGAGACACGCCGCGTGGTTGAGGCCTTCCGCAAGGGGCCGCATATCTTCAACCTTGGCCATGGCATCACCCCGGATGCCGACCCCGAGAATGTGCGCTTGATGATCGACACCGTGCGCGGCGCCTGATCGTCCGACCCGCCATGCAGAAGGGGCGGCCGCATCCAGCAGCCGCCCCTTTGATTCTGTCCGAAGGCGCGATCAGTCTGCGCTGGCCTCGCCCAGTTGCAGGCCCGCGGGTGCGCCGTGCAGCTCGGGCTTGCCGCCGCGCGCCGTCACCTTGCCGTCAAGCGCCGCGTTGAACTTTTCGACATCCAGCGCGCCATGCCAGCGGCTGACCACCACGGTTGCAACCGCATTGCCGATGAAGTTGGTGATCGAGCGGCATTCCGACATGAAGCGGTCAACGCCGAGGATCAGCGCCATACCTGCCAGCGGCACGGTCGGCACCACCGAAAGCGTCGCGGCCAGCGTGATGAAGCCCGCACCCGTGACACCCGCAGCCCCCTTGGACGACAGCATCGCCACCGCCAGCAGCAGGATCTGCTGTTGCAGCGTGAGGTCGGTGTTGGTGGCCTGCGCGATAAACAGCGCCGCCAGCGTCATGTAGATGTTGGTGCCGTCGAGGTTGAAGGAATAGCCGGTCGGAACGACCAGACCCACCACCGGGCGGGCGCATCCGGCGCGCTCCATCTTCTCCATCAGGCTCGGCAGAGCCGATTCCGAAGACGACGTACCCAGAACTAGCAGCAGCTCGGCCTTGAGGTAGGCGATCAGCTTGAAGATCGAAAAGCCGGTCAGCGTGCAGACGGTGCCGAGGATCACGATGACGAACAGCGCCGAGGTCAGGTAGAACGTGCCCACCAGTGCCGCAAGGTTCACGATCGAGGCGATACCATATTTGCCGATGGTAAAGGCAAAGGCGCCAAAGGCACCGATCGGCGCGGCCTTCATCAGGATGTCGACCACACGGAACACCGCAAAGCTGATGGCCTCCAGCATGTCCACGACAGGCTTGGCCTTGTCGCCCACCAGGATCAGCGCGATGCCGAAGAGGATGGCGATGAACAGCACCTGCAGGATGTTGCCCTCGACAAAGGCCGAGGTGAAGGTGGTCGGAATGATGTCGAGCACAAAGCCGGTCAGCGTCGTCTCATGCGCTTTGGTGGCGTAGTCGGTTACCTTCGATGCATCGAGCGAGGCCGGGTCGATGTTCATGCCCGAGCCGGGCTGCACGACATTGGCCACGATCAGGCCCACGATCAGCGCGAGGGTCGAGAAGAAGAAGAAATAGGCGAATGCCTTGCCCGCGACGGCACCGACCCCGCGCAGGCTGCCCATCCCGGCAAGGCCGGTGACGATGGTCAGGAAGATCACGGGCGAGATGATCATCTTCACCAGCTTGATGAAGCCATCCCCGAGCGGTTTGAGGTTGACGCCAAGATCAGGCTGGAAATGCCCGATCAGTGCCCCTGCCACGATCGCAATCAGGACCTGAAAATAGAGATGTCTGTAAAAGGGTCGCGGTGCGTGCACCGCCGGGTTTGCCGACGAATCGATATGCATGAGGCCTCCTCCAACCTGCTGATGTCAGTTCTGTGACTGCATGATAGTCAGCGAAGGTCTGTTCGCACGTTTTGGCGGCATTGCGTGTAACGCATTGATTATTGGCTGTATTGATGTGGCGTGTCTGGGAGAAATGTGTGGAATAACACACATTGAATATGTAATAGTGCGAAAAATGAAACACAGTGGAGTGCCGTGCCGTGGCACTGTCGCATCGGCGCATTGCTGGTCTTGCGCTTGCCCTGCTGGGGCTTTTGCTTCTGGCGCAGGTCTTTGCGCTGTCGCATCGCGCCGCCCTTTCGCGGCTTGAGGTAGAGGCCGGCGTCTCTGCCCGCGTGCGCGCCATGGCGCTGGAGGCAGAGCTTGCCAAGCAGCGCGCGGTGGTTGCGATCCTCGCAGATGACGCGCTCGTGGCCGAAGTTCTGGCCAATCCCGGCGAAACAGAACCTGTCTCGCGCAAGCTTGATCGCCTGCGCGACGAAACCCATGGGGCGGTGATCTATCTGCTCGATCGCACTGGCACGGCGCTTGCGGCGTCCAACTGGGACGCGCCAGACAGTTTTGTCGGTGCCGACTACAGCTTCCGCCGTTACTTCACGGATGCCCTGCGCGCCACCACCGCACAGCAGTTCGCGCTTGGCACGGTCAGCCACAAGCCGGGGCTGTACCTGTCGCATAGTGTGCTGCGCGGGGCGGATGTCCTGGGCGTGGTCGTCGTCAAGGTTGAGTTTGACGCGCTGGAGGCCGCATGGGCCGATGGGGCCGGTGCGACCCATGTCACCGATGAAGAGGGGCGGGTGGTTCTGTCCAGCACCCCGGGCCTGCGTTTTGGTGCCATGCCTGCGCCGGGCAAAGGGCAGCTCGCCTCGGTGGCAGAGCTGCCCTCGATCGGCTGGCGGCTGACGGTTTTCGCGCCGACAGCCCCGGCGCAACAGGCCGCAATGCTGGCGACACTGGCGGTGGCGCTGGTGCTTGCCGCGCTGGCTGGCGGCGCCGGTTTCGTCCTGCGCGGCAAGGCCCGTGCCGAGGCACGCGAGCAGGCCGAGCGCCGCTATCGCGCCGATCTGGAGCGCGAGGTCGCGCTGCGCACGCAAGAGCTTTCGACCGAGATGGGTGAGAGGGTGGCTGCCGAGGCGCGTCTTGCGACGCTGCAGGCCGATCTGGTGCAGGCCAACAAGCTGGCAGCCCTTGGCCAGATTGCCGCTGGCGTCGCGCACGAGGTGAACCAGCCGCTTGCGACCATTCGGCTACTGTCGGAAAACGCGCGCCACCTGCTGCCCGCAGATGCGCCCCCGGATGTCTCGGGGAACCTGGGCTCCATCCTGCGTATGACCGACCGCATCGGTCGCATCACCACCGAATTGCGGAGCTTTTCGCGCAAGGCACGCGGGTTGGTCGAGCCCACCTCGCTGGCGGATGCCTTTGAAGCCTCGCTTCTGTTGACGGCCAGCCGGATGCGCAGTGCGCCGGTGCGGATCATCCGCCCTGAGATCCCGCCGGACCTGAGGGTCATGGCCGAGGCGGTGCGGCTGGAGCAGGTGCTGGTCAACCTGCTGCAAAATGCGCATGAGGCTCTGGACGGCCGCCCCGACCCGGAGATCCGCATCGCGATGGCCTTGGCTGATGACCGGGTGACGCTGACCGTTTCGGACAACGGCCCCGGAATTGCGCCCGAGGTGGCAGGACAGCTGTTCATTCCCTTCGCCACGACCAAGGAACAGGGCGTGGGCCTTGGCCTAGTCATCGCCCGCGATATCGCCCGTGACTTTGGCGGCAGCCTGTCAGCCGACCCGGCTGTTGAGGGGCAGGGCGCGTGCTTCCGGCTGGAGCTGCGCCGCGCATGAGCGATGCCCCGCAAGCGCCCCTCGTTCGACTTGTCGATGATGACGCCGATCTTCTGGCCGCGCAGGTGCAGTCCCTGCGCATCGCGGGCTTTACGGCAGAGCCTTTCGCCTCGGCACCCGATGCGCTGCGCGGGCTGACACGCGACTATCCGGGTGTGGTGCTGACCGACGTGCGGATGCCCGGCATGGATGGGTTGGAGCTTCTGGCGCGGTTGCGCGTGCTGGACCCGGACCTGCCCGTGATCCTGCTGACCGGGCATGGCGATGTGCCCATGGCGGTGCAGGCGCTGAAGGATGGTGCATGGGACTTTCTGACGAAACCCGTCGGGGTGGACGACCTGATTTCCACCTTGCGCCGCGCAAGTGCCGCCCGCGCGCTGGTGATCGAGAACCGGATGCTGCGTCAGATGCAGACGGCGCGCGACAGCGGCCCGCAGCTTCTGGGCGAAAGCCCGGCGATGGTGCGTCTGCGGGAAACCGCGTTGCGTGTGGCCGAGGCCGGGGCGGATGCGCTTATCCTCGGCCCTTCGGGCGCGGGAAAAGAGGCGCTGGCCCGTGTCATGCATCGTGCCTCGTCCCGGCGGGCGCGGCCCTTTCTGCATGTGAATTGTGCCGCCATTGACGAGGCGCGCTTTGAGGCCGAGTTTCTGGGCGCAGAGGCGGTGGCTGGCCGGCCCCGGCGTCCGGGCCGCCTGGAGAAAGCCCATCGCGGCACGCTGTTTCTGGACGAGGTTGAGGCCCTGTCGCCTGCCCTTCAGGCCCGTATCCTTGCGCTGATCGATTCGGCTGAACTTTGGGTGCCGGGGGCTGAACAGGCCCGCCCGCTCGATCTGCGGGTCATCGGTGCCACGCAGGCGGATCTTGCGGTGCGTGTCAGCGAAGGGCGCTTCCGCGCCGATCTTTACTATCGACTTTCACCGGTCAGCTTGACCTTGCCGCCGCTTGTCGCCCGGCGCGAGGATGTGCCGCTGCTGTTTCGGCACTTCCTGCTGTCGGCCTGTGCGCGGCTGAAGGTTCCGGTCCCTGTACTGACGCCCGGTGTGAAGGTGCGGCTCGCGGCGCATGATTGGCCCGGAAACGTGCGTGAGTTGCAGCAGTTCGCCGAGCGCCATGCCCTGGGGCTTGCGGATGACGCGGGCGAGGAGGGGGTGCAGCAAAGCCTCGCCGACATGACTGCCGCCTATGAGGCCGAGGTCATCCGCGATGCCTTGCGGATCGCGCGCGGCAATGTCACCGCGGCGATGGCGCGCCTCCATGTGCCGCGAAAGACCTTTTATGACAAGCTGATCCGGCACGGAATCCGTGCAAAGGACTATCGACGATGACCAAAGGTTAGGTCAGCCTTATTGACTTTCTCTTGCGTGCGAAGCAGGCTCCGCCCCGCGACAATGGGCCCGCGACAATGGGGGAGACTCGGGATGCAATGGACGGACGTTTTGGCCTCGCGGACCACGCGGATGAAAGCCTCGGAGATCCGGGAGCTTTTGAAGCTTCTGGACCAGCCCGACATCATCTCTTTCGCAGGTGGTATTCCTGACCCGGCCCTTTTCCCGTCTGATGCCTTTTCGCAGGCCTTCGCCGAGGCGATGTCTGGACCAAAGGCCGCACAAGCGCTGCAATATTCGGTGTCCGAAGGGTATCTGCCGCTGCGCGAATGGATTGCCGGTCGCATGGCGGCCATCGGGATCCCGTGCGCGGCGGACAACATCCTGATCACCTCAGGTTCGCAGCAGGCGCTGGATTATCTGGGCAAGCTGTTCCTGTCGCCCGGCGACACCGCGATGGTGGGCTGGCCGACCTATCTGGGAGCGCTCGGCGCCTTCAACGCCTATGAGCCGCGGTATGTGCGACTGGACCCGCTGTCGAACGCAGCACCGGAGGCGGTCAGGGCAGAGGCCAAGGCTGCGGGTGGGGCGGTGAAGTTTGCCTATCTGTCGTCCGATTTCGCCAACCCGACCGGCGAGACGCTGGACCAGCGCGGCCGCGAGGCGCTGCTCGATCAGGCCGAGGCCCTGAACTGTGCAGTGATCGAAGACGCCGCCTATCAATCGCTGCGCTATGAGGGTGAGGACGTACCCCCGATCCTCGCGCTGGATATCCGCCGCAATGGCAGCATCGAAAACACCCGGACCGTCTATTGCGGATCGTTCTCCAAGACGCTGGCGCCGGGTCTGCGCGTGGGCTGGGTCTGCGCCGCGCGCGAGGTGATCGGGCGGCTGGTGCTGATGAAGCAGGCGGCCGATCTGCATTCCTCAAGCCTGAGCCAGATCGCAACCCATATGGTTGCGCGTGATCTGTTCGATGCCCATGTCGCCAAGCTGCGCAGCACCTATAACGCGCGCCGCCTGCGGATGCTGGCCGCACTTGACCGCGAAATGCCCGAGGGTGTCCGGTATACCCGCCCCGAGGGTGGGATGTTCGTCTGGCTGACCTTGCCCGAGGGGATGGACGGCGCGCAACTGCTGGCCCGTGCGATCGCCGAGGAACGTGTGGCCTTCGTGCCCGGCGGGGCCTTCCATGCCGACGGATCAAACCGCAACACGCTGCGGCTGTCATTCTCTTGCGCGTCCGAGGCGCAGATCGACGAGGGGATAAAGCGGCTCGGCCGGCTTTTGCGGGCGTGACGTCTAGCCCGCGATGGCAATTCCCATGGCGGCAAGCTGCGCAAGCGCGGCTTCCGCATTGTCACAGGCCTTCAACCGGATCACGACCTGACGCGCGTAGCCAAAGCGACCGGCTTTGGCGGCGCGTAGGGTGATCGCAAGCCCGCCGGGGCCGATCGCCGCGCTTTCCACAGCGTCTTCAGCGCCGAAATCCTCGTCGTTCACCTCAAACCACACCGGTCCGCCCGCCTTGGCTTGCCGGAACAGCGCGTAGCTTTCGTCGCGCGCATCAACAAAGCCCACGAAGACCTGACCGTCTTCTTCGGCAACACTCGCATAGGCTGCCTTCACCACCAGATCGCTCATGCGCGTGTCCTCAGTACCACTTTGCCACAGGCGGAAGGCTCATCAGGACGGCATCGGCATTGTGCCCGGTTTCCAGCCCGAATTTCGTGCCGCGGTCGTAGACGAGGTTGTATTCGGCATAAAGCCCGCGGTGCAGAAGCTGTGCCTCGCGGTCGGCCCCCGTCGCGGGCGTGCCAAGGCGACGCTCGGTTACGGGCAGGAAGGCGGGCAGGAAGGCCTGACCGACCGCTTGCGTAAAGGCAAAGTCAGCCTCCCAATTCCCGGTGTTCAGATCATCGTAGAAGATGCCGCCCACGCCACGTGCCCGGCCGCGATGGGGCACAAAGAAATACTCGTCCGCCCAGGCCTTGAAACGGGGATAGTATCCCGCGTCATGCGCTTCGCAGGCCTGCTGAAGCGTCGCGTGGAAATGCGCGGTATCCTCGGCATATTCGATGCACGGGTTCAGGTCCGCGCCCCCGCCGAACCACCAGGCATGCGGGGTCCAGAACATGCGGGTGTTCATATGCACGGCCGGTGTGTGCGGGTTCTGCATATGGGCAACAAGGCTGATGCCGCTGGCCCAGAAGCGCGGGTCATCCCCCATGCCCGGCACGCCGCGCGCAGCCATCGCCTTTTGTGCCCGCTCGCCCAGCGTGCCGTAGACGGTCGAGACGTTCACACCCACCTTCTCGAACACACGGCCACCGCGCAACACGCTCATCACCCCGCCACCGCCGGTTTCGCGGGTGGTGGGGGTGACCTCGAACTGGTGGCTGCCGCCGGCCTTCGCCTCCAGCGCCTCAAACGCCGCGACGATCTGGTCGCGCAAGTCGCGGAACCAGGCGGCGGCGCGATCTTTGCGGGGGGCGAATTCATCAGTCATCGGAAACTCCGCTTCGGGGGCTGCGCCGCGTCAATGCGCGGCACTCGCCACGGCGTCAAGAAGCCCGCGACCGCCATCAAGTCGCAGCACCTGACCGGTCATGAAGGCAGAAGCATCCGAGGCGAGGTATTGCACCGTTTCCGCCACCTCGGCGGCGGGGGCGATGCGACCAAGGGGGGTTCCGGCAAGGATCTGGCTGCGCAGTTCGGGCTGCTGCTTCAATTGCGCCTGCAAGGTCGAGGTCAGGACAGAGCCTACCGCCACCGCATTTACCCGGATGCCCTTGGGTGCCAGTGACAGGGCCAGTCCGCGGGTCATCTGCTCAACACCCGCCGATGCAAGCGAAAAGCCCAGCAGATCGGGTGTGGACTGCCGCGCCGTGGTCGAGGTCACGTTGACAATCACCCCGCCCGGAGCCTCTGACGCATCGCCTTCGGCATGTGCGATCATCCGGCGGGCCACCTGCTGGCTCAAACGCAGCCCGGTCATCACGTTCTGTTTGAAAAGCGCCTCGACATTGTCGCTATCGGGGCTAAGTGGATCGGACAGTGCGATCTGCCGGGCGGCATTGACCAGAATATCGATGCGCCCAAAGGCGTCCATCGTCGCCGAAAGCAGGTTCGAGATCGTCAGCTTCTGGCACAGATCGCCCGCAAACATGCGCAGGGGGCCTTCGCCCTTGGCCTCGTCGCCGATCTCAGCCTCCAGCCGCGCCTCGTCAATGTCGGCAAACATCACATTCGCGCCGCGGTCGATGAAGTGACGCGCAATGGCAAGGCCAAGCCCGTTCGCCGCGCCAGTCACGATGGCGGTTTTCCCTTGAATGGACAGTGACATGGGTCAGCCTCCGGCACGTCGGTTGGGATGGGCGGCGCGCACAAGGCGGAAGACGCCGTCGCCGCCGATGTCTTCGACCTCGCGGAAGGTCGTGCGCAGAAGCGGATCGTAGGGCAGGTGGCGGTTCGCAACCAGCCAGAGCGTTCCGTCCGGCGCCAGCATGCGGCTTGCCGCGCGGATGAAGGCAAGGCCAAGCGCAGGATCGGCCTCACGCCCGGTGTGGAAGGGCGGATTGCAGACGACCGCGCCTGCCAGATGCGGCACCTGCCAGAGGGTCGCATCGGCCCAGTGAAAATGCGCGCGCGGGTCGGTGATGTTCTGACGCGCACAATCGAGTGCGGTCAGGTCAGCCTCGACCAGATGCAATTCCTTGACCCCATCGCACTGCAGGATCCGGCGCGAGAGATAGCCCCATCCGGCCCCCAGATCGACGACGCGCGAGGGTAGTTTGCGCGGTAGGGCGGCTGCCAGCATCTCGGACCCGCGGTCCGGTCCATCGGCCGAGAAGACGCCAGGCAGGGTCTGGAATCCGTCGAACGCATGCGGCACAGCGGCCCAGTCGGAAAGTGCGGCGCCTGCCGGAAAGGCAAAGATCCGGCCATGCGCCTTTGCGACCACCTCACCCACCTCGACACGGGCGCGCAGGTCTTTCAGCATCGAATCGACCCCGTCGGTCTTCTGACCATCAACGATGACCGGGGCGCCAGACGGCAGGGCGGCGCAGGCTGCGGCTAGCAGCGCGCGTGCACCGGCCTTGGCGCGGGGCAGGCAGACCAGTGCCGCCACGCAATCCGCTGGCATCGCCGTCGCACAGACAAAGCCGCGCGCGTTGAAATGGTCATGGTCGGGCTTGAATCCCGTGACCACAACGATGCGGTCTTTTGGGAGGGCCGAGAGGTCATCCCCCGCCTGCGGAGACAGAACCGCAATCTGCCCCGTTTCGGGCAGCGCAATTGCGCCGGAATCCAGCGCCAGAGAGAGGCGGGTCGAGCGCATGGAGACAGCCCCGGAGATCCGGGTCACTCCTTTTCCATGGTGCATTGCAGCGGGTGCTGGTGGCGGCGGGCAAAGTCCATCACCTGCGCCACCTTGGTCTCGGCGACCTCAAACGAGAAGACACCGACCACCGCCAGTCCCTTCTTGTGGACGGTCAGCATGATCTCGAACGCCTGCGCATGGTTCAGGCCAAAGAACCGCTCAAGGATATGGACCACGAATTCCATGGGGGTGTAGTCGTCGTTCAGCAGCAGCACCTTGTACAGCGGCGGTCGCTGCGTGCGCGGCTTTGCCTTCGTCATGATCGACGTCTCGGGACCATTCCCCGGAACTTGTTCGGACATCATGACTGGATGAAGGGGCACGGCACTCTCCGGGCTGGGCGGAATCGCGGGGCGGATCAGAGCGCGAAGTATAGCGCGCAACGAGGTGGAATCAAAAGGGCTGGCGTTCATTCCTTGCATTGGGCAGGTTCGCGCCATGAACGAGATCAACTTCATCGGATTCGACGCCGACGACACGCTCTGGCAGAACGAGGCCTTCTTCCGCCTGACGCAAGACAGGTTCGAGCGCCTTCTGGCCGATCATGTCGCACCCGAGCACCTGCACGAGCGCCTTCTGGCAGCCGAGCGACGCAATATCGGCCACTATGGATTCGGCGTGAAGGGATTTGTCCTTTCGATGATCGAAACCGCGATCGAGGTGACCGATGGCCGCGTTGCGACATCGGTGATCGCCGAGTTGATGGCGGCGGGGCGCGAGATGCTTGAACATCCGATCGAGCTTTTGCCCCATGCCCGCGAGGCGGTGGTGGCTGCCGCCCAGCATGGCGCGCAGGTCGTCCTGATCACCAAGGGCGATCTGCTGGATCAGGAGCGCAAGCTGGCGCAATCGGGTCTTGGAGATCTGTTTACCGCGGTCGAGATCGTTTCTGACAAGCGCCCCGAGGTCTATGCGCGCATCTTCTCGCGCCACGGGGTTCAGTCAGGGCAGGCGATGATGCTGGGCAATTCCTTGAAATCCGACGTGCTTCCGGTGATCGAGGCCGGTGGCTGGGGTGTCCATGTTCCCCATCAGCTGACATGGGCACTGGAGCGCGCAGATCCGCCGCACGGCCACCCAAGATTTGCCGAGTTGCCCGATCTTTCCGGATTTGCGGCCTTGCTGCGCGGTTTCACTGCTTGATATGGTGTTGCGGCATAAAATGAACCACAAGATATGCGAGAGTGCATGAATGTCACAGGCTAACCCCACGGAATTTACGGGGTTTTCGCCCGGCGCGATGCTGTGCTAGGCTCGATCCAAAGCCCCGGAAACAGGGGCGCTGAGGCAGAAACGAAGGCAAGGGGCAGCGACGTGGTTTCGCGACTTGGGCAATTCGTCCGTAATATTACGTTGATGGCCGCATTTCTGGCGGCGGCAGCCTGTTCGGCCACCAAGCCGACCCCGGCTTCCGCTGCGCCATATGCCGCCTATGTCATGGATGCACGGACTGGCGAGACGATCTACGCCAACAACGCCGACACGCGGCTGCATCCGGCATCGCTGACGAAGATGATGACGCTCTATATCGCCTTCCAGGCGGTCAATAGCGGCGAGATCAGCCTTGATTCGATGGTCACGGTCACAAAATACGCGGCCGGTCAGGCGCCCTCTCGTCTGGGCCTGCGGCCGGGGCAGAAGATCGCGTTGCGCCACCTGATCCGCGCTGCTGCCATCAAATCGGCCAACGACGCCGCGACAGCGATCTGTGAGGCCATTGGTGGGTCCGAGGCGGGCTTTGCCAAGCGGATGAACCGCACGGCCAAGCAGATCGGGATGAACAACTCGACCTTCGTGAACTGCAACGGGCTGACCTCGAAAGGGCACCTGTCGACGGCGCATGACATGTCGATCCTGGGCCGCCGGCTGTTCTACGACTTCCCTGAATACTACAACATTTTCTCGCGCCGCGAGACGGATGCCGGCGTGACGGATGTGGTCTCGACCAACCGCAAGTTCCTCGATGCCTATCGGGGCGCCGACGGGATCAAGACGGGCTTCACCAACGCGGCGGGTTTCAACCTGACGGCCTCGGCCGAGCGCAACGGCGTGCGGATCATCGCGACCGTCTTTGGCGGCACCTCGACCGCGCAGCGCAATGCCAAGGTGGCCGAGCTTCTGGATTTGGGCTTTGCCAAGGTCAAACCGGGCAAGGCCGTGATCCCGCCTGCTCCGATTGCCCCTGCGATCGACCCGGCCGCCGATGGCGACCCGGCGCTGATGGCCGAGAACGATCCGACGGCAGGCGCCAAGGTTGTGCGCGTCAGCGGTGCGGTGCGCAGTTCACTCCGGCCGCGCCCGCGCCCGGCTGTTTCTGCAGCACCTGCGTTGATGGTTGCAACGGCCGCGCAAGAGATTGCTCCGGTGGCAGCCGCGCCCGCCCCGGCTTCACTTGATGCCGCAAGCGACCCTCTGGCCGAGATGATTGCCGCAGAGGTTGCCGTGAACGCCATGCAGGGCGACATTGCCGGCGCGCTGGCCGAAGCGACGGGCGGCGGTGCAGACTCGGTTGCCTTCGCCGCGGCTCCGCAACCCGATGCGGGAAGCGTGGTCTCGCTGGCCTCGATCGCGGCGACCCCCGCACCACCCGCACCCGAGCCCGCGCATGTGCCGACAGTGATCCATACCTCGTCGGGCGAGCAGATCGCGTCGGTTGAGCCGGTCCCGACCGAGCCGGAAGTTGTCACCCGGATCTCCACCTCGGGGGGGCGTCACTGGGGCATCAACATTGGCCGTTTTGCAAGCCGGATGACGGCAGAGCGTGCGCTGATGCAAACCATGCTTGAAGAAAGCGCAACGCTTGACGAATCGCTGCGCAAGATCGTTCAGCGGTCGTCGGGGTATGATGCAAACTTCATGGGGCTGAGCCAGAAACAGGCAGAGCTGGCCTGTCTGCGCCTGCAGGCGCGCGGCTCGCAGTGCTTCACGATCGGGCCGTAAGCGGCCCGACGCCCGCATCACGTCGCCTGCTTCAGGGCTTGGCGCGCTCGATCAACTCAAGAACGCGTGGGCCAAGCTGCGCCACGATGCGGCTGACCCCTTCGGCAGAGGGGTGGATGCCATCCGCCTGCAGATAGGGGCGCATCGCCTCGGGCTCGCCGCCACCGATCCCGGCCATGAAATTCGGCTCGATCAGCGCGCCGTGCTTTTTCGCAAGGTCGGGGAAGATCGCGTCGAATTGCTCTTTCCATTCGATCCCATAGTTGGTGGGACCGGGCAGGCCGATCAGCAGAGCCGGCAGGTCGCGCCCGTCGGCGCTCGTCAGGATCGCATCCAGATTGTCGCGCGTAATCGCAGGATCGAGCCCGCGCAGAAGGTCGTTCCCGCCAAGGGCCACGATCAGCGCATCGGTATCGGGTGTCAGGGACCAGTCGAGCCGCGCAAGTCCCCCCGCGCTGGTGTCGCCCGACACGCCGGCATTGACCACAACCGCCTCGGCCCCTTTCGCATCGAGCCACTTCTGAAGCTGCGGAACGAATCCCTCGCCCTCCGGCAGGCCGTAGCCCGCGGTCAGGCTGTCGCCCAGTGCGACCACTGTCACGGGTTCGGCCGCGACGGCGGTGGTCGACAAAATCAATGCGATGAAGGCGTTGCCGGAATGCCGGCGCACCCCATATGCAAATGCAGAAACACGTGACGGGCAGAGACAAGAGGCAATGGGCATGGCTGAACCGATTCTCGCGCTTGACGGGGCGCAGCTGACATTGGCGGGAAACGCCGGCCCGGTCGAGGTGCTGCGGGGCATCACACTGACAGTTGAACGGGGCCAGTCGGTCGGGTTGATCGGCCCGTCCGGGTCGGGCAAGTCCTCGCTTCTGATGCTGATGGGCGGGCTGGAGCGTCCAACGGCAGGCACGGTCCGCGCGCTTGGACATGACCTTGGCGCAATGGATGAGGACGCGCTGGCCCGCTTTCGGCGCGGCAGCATGGGCGTGGTATTCCAGAGCTTTCACCTGATCCCGACCATGACGGCGCTGGAGAACGTGGCGCTGCCGCTGGAACTGGCCGGCGCAGCAGATGCCTTTGACCGGGCCGAGGCCGAGTTGCGAGCGGTGGGGCTGGGCCACCGGCTTGACCATGTGCCTGCGCAACTGTCGGGGGGCGAGCAGCAGCGCGTGGCGCTTGCCCGCGCCGTCGTTTCGCGCCCCGAGATCCTTCTTGCGGATGAGCCGACGGGCAACCTCGATGCCGCAAACGGCGCTGCGGTGATGGATCTGCTCTTTGACCTGCGCGACCGGCATGGCGCCACCCTGATCATGGTCACCCACGCGCCCGAGCTTGCGGCGCGCTGCGACCGTGTGGTGCGTCTGCTCGACGGACGCATTGCGGCGGACGGGGTGGCGGCATGAGCTGGACGCTGGCGTGGCGTCTGGCACGACGCGACCTGCGCAGCGGATTGCGCGGCTTTGGCATTTTCCTGACCTGCATCGCGCTTGGGGTGGCGGCGATTGCCGCCGTCGGGCAGGTGCGTGCAGCGATCGGGGCGGGACTTGCCTCGCAGGGGGCCGTGATTCTGGGCGGAGACGCCCAGATGGAGTTCACCTACCGGCGGGCTGATCCTGATGAGCGCGCCTTCATGGCCGAGGTGGCCGAACGCGTGTCCGAAGTGATCGAGTTCCGATCGATGGTCGGTGCGGGCGAGGCGCGGGCGCTGACACAGGTGACGGCAGTCGATGATCTTTACCCCCTGTTCGGCGCGGTAGAGCTTGATCCGCCGATCCCGCTCGACGAGGCGCTCGGCGTCGACAAAAATGGACTTCCGGGTGCTGTCATCGATCCGGTGCTGCTGGAGCGTCTGGGCGTTGCGCCGGGCGACACGGTTCGGTTGGGAGAGCGGGATTTCCGTGTCACTGCCGCGCTGTTGCGTCAGCCAGACAGTGCGGCCGCCGGCTTTGGCCTTGGGCCACCCATGCTTGTGCGCAGCGCAGATCTTGAAGGGTCGGGGCTTCTGATGGCGGGCTCGCTTTATGACAGCGAATACCGGTTGGATCTGCCGCCGGGCACCGATCTTGCGGCGCTTCAAGTGCAGGCCGAGGCGACATTCACCGACAAGGGCCTTCGCTGGCGTGACACGCGCAACGCAGCCCCCGGCACCGAACGCTTTGTCGAGCGGATCGGATCTTTTCTTGTGCTGGTCGGTCTCGCAGGGCTCGCAGTGGGCGGTGTTGGCGTTTCAAGCGCCGTGCGGGCGTGGCTAGAGGGCAAGGTGCCCGTCATTGCGACGTTGAAGACGCTGGGCGCCGAAAGTGGCCTCGTTTTTCGCATCTACCTCATCCAAGTGGGCCTGCTGGCGGGTGTGGGTGTTCTGGCCGGGCTGGCGCTTGGTGCGGTGGGCGTTCTGCTTACGGCCCCCCTGATTTCTGCTGCCATGCCATTTCCCACAGCGTTTGGACTTTATGCCCGCCCGATGGCCGAGGCCGCGTTTTACGGCCTGCTGACCGCGTTGATCTTTGCCATGTGGCCGCTTGCACAGACCGAGCGGGTGCGTGCGGCGGCACTCTATCGCGGCGCGGGGCGCAGTGTGCTGCCGCGCGCGGGCAGGGTCTTGCGGGTCGGGGTGCTGGCGCTTCTGCTGATCGGGGGCGCGGTCCTGATGTCGGGCGCATGGCAGCTTGCGCTTGGCACGCTTGCCGGGGTCACGGCGACCTTGGGCCTGCTCGTCGCGGTCGCAATAGGCCTGCGCCACCTCGCCCGGCGTGTCGCCCGCAGGCTACGGGGGCGGATGCGGCTGCGCGCGGCTCTTGGCGCCATCGGTGCAGAGCGCGGCGAGACGGTGTCAGTGATCCTGTCTCTTGGGCTGGGTCTTTCCGTGCTGGCGACAGTCGGGCAGATCGACACCAACCTGCGCAGCGCCATCGACCGCGACCTTCCGGACCGCGCGCCGGCCTACTTTCTTGTCGATATCCAGCCCGATCAGATCGAACCCTTCCGAACGCTGACAGACGGTGATGCCGAGATCAGCCGGGTCGATACGGCGCCCATGCTGCGCGGGGTCATCACCCAGATCAACGGCCGCCCGGCCAAAGAGGTTGCCGGTGATCACTGGGTCGTCCGTGGCGATCGGGGCATCACCTATGCCGACGCCTTGCCCAAGGGCACCACGATCACCGAAGGCACCTGGTGGCCCGAGGGATACTCCGGCGAGCCGCAAGTGAGCTTTTCGGCGACCGAGGCTGAGGAGCTGGGGTTGAAGCTGGGCGACAGTCTGACGATCAACGTGCTGGGCCGCGATATCACCGCACGGATCACCAGCTTTCGTGCGGTCGATTTCGCGACGGGGGGCATGGGCTTTGTGCTGACGCTGAACGCAGCCGCCCTTTCGGGCGCACCCCATACCCATATCGCGACGGTCTATACGCCGCCCGAATCCGAGGCGCGGTTCCTGCGCACCCTTTCCAACAACTGGCCCAACATCACCGCGATCCGCGTGCGTGACGTGATCGACCGCGTGACCGAGGCGCTGGATGCGATTGCGACCGCCACGGTCTGGTCGGCCGGTGCGGTGCTTCTGACCGGCTTTGTTGTGCTGATCGGTGCCGCCGCCGCCGGTGAGCCTGCGCGGGTGTACGAATCGGCGGTGCTCAAGGTGCTGGGCGCGACTCGTCGGCAAATCCTTGGCGGCTTCCTCATGCGACAGGCGCTGATGGGGGCTGCGGCGGGACTGGTTGCCATCTTGGTAGGGGCCATTTCCGGGTGGGTCGTCATGGTTTGGGTGATGGAGGCAAGCTACAGCTTTGAGCCGCTCTCGGCCCTTTCGGTCGTGCTTGTGGGCATTGCAGCCAGCCTTGTTGCCAGCGTCGTCTTCATTCTGCGACCACTTGCCGCCCGCCCGGCGCGGGTGTTGCGGCCGCAGGATTGACCTCGGTGGCGGCGGGTCAGTTGGTCAGCAGCCGATAGCCCGCCGCGCCTTCGCCCGGATTGTGCAGGGTGACGGTGATCTGCGCGCTTTCCGTCAGGGTCACGCTGCACAGACGCTCGGCGCGGCAGAGGATCTGCTCACCTTGAGCAACCTCCAGCGCGATCCGCGTGCCAGATGCTGCCAGCACACCGATATCGAGCGCAACACCCCCTTCGGCGGGCATTTCGTACAGATGGGACTGGCCTGGGGCCAGCGCAGCTTCCGACATGCGCAGGCTGTCCTTGGGCAGAACCTCGGCCGTTGCCTCGGTCGAGGTCATCAGAATGCCAAGAGTTTCATCCATCGCCACAGCCGCACGCGCCGCCGCCAGCATCTGCGCTGCATCCAGAGGCAGGGGCGCATCTTCGGCCTTGCCCTTGCCTTCAACCTTTAGTTCGCGTGGGATCGGCTGCATGGTGATGCCCGCAGCGAGCCGGGCCGCAGCGATCTGAGTCAGCCCGTCGCGTGTGGTGACGCCCGCATCAAACAGCTGCTGCGCCATCACGGCGCGCGCCACAGGGCCGTCGGGCGCGGCAGAGGCGGCGCCGCCAAGGATCAGGGCGGGCATGAGGAAGGCAAGGCGCATGCGGACTCCGTCAAAAGCTGGCGCAACCTGACAGCACGGGCGCCGAAAGGAAAGACCTTGCCCTGCAAAGCCACTTTCCCCGACGCTGACTTGGCGCTATTTGTGCAGACATAAGAAGGGATGAGGCAATGCGAGATATCTTCGAGCAACTGATGCGCCACGATACGGTCAGCGCGCGACCGAACTTGCAGCTGATGCACTGGATCAAGGCGCGGCTTGAGGACGCGGGCATCGCCGTGACGCTGATCCCTGATGCAGAGGGCCAGAAGGCCAACCTTTATGCGACAGTCGGGCCCGAAGGGCAGGGGGGTGTCATGCTCTCGGGCCACACGGATGTCGTTCCGGTCGAAGGCCAGGCCTGGACCAAACCGCCCTTTGCGCTGACCGAAGAGGATGGCCGCTACTATGGTCGGGGCGCGGCCGACATGAAGGGCTTCTGCGCCCTTGCGATCGACGCCATGCTGAAGGCGGCGAAGCGCCCGCTGAAAGTGCCGCTGCACCTTGCACTGTCCTATGACGAAGAGATCGGCTGCATGGGGGTGCGCTCGCTTGTTGCCATGCTGGCGAAAGCCCCCGTCAAACCGCGCTTCTGTATCGTCGGAGAGCCGACCAACATGCAGGTTGCGACCGGCCACAAAGGCAAGATCGCGCTGCGGGCTACCTGCATCGGCCGCGAGGGTCATTCGGCCCTTGCGCCCCTTGCACTGAACGCGCTGCATCTGGCAGCGGATTTCATGGGTGAGGTGCGCGCCCTTCAGGCGCAGGTGGCGGCCGAAGGTCCGTTCGATGGTGACTATGACGTGGCCTATTCGACGATCCACGTCGGCAAGATGCAGGGCGGTGTTCAGGTCAACATCGTGCCCAACACCGCCACGCTCGACTTCGAGATCCGCAGCCTTGCCGAGCATGACCCCGAGACGCTGATCCTGTCCCTTCGCGCGGCGGCTGACAGGATCACCGCGCCGCTGAAAACCGCCTTCCCCGAGGCGGAGATCCGGGTGGAGCGGCTTTGGGACTATCCCGGCCTCGGCACGCCCAGCGATGCGCAGGTGGTGAACTTTGTCAAATCGCTGACGGGCGCCAATGGCACGATCAAGGTGGCCTTCGGCACCGAAGGCGGCCTTTTCTCGCAGCGGCTTGGCATCCCCACGGTGATCTGCGGCCCCGGATCGATGGCGCAGGGCCACAAGCCCGACGAATTCGTGACGGTCGAGCAGATGGCACGCTGCGAGGCGATGCTCGAGGCGTTGCTTGCGCGGCTCGAGTCCGGCCTCTGATCCGCTTTCCTTTCCAAATATCCCGGGGGAGCCCGGAACGGGCGGGGGCAGCGCCCCCGATCTGCCGGTACCGCACAAGTTCTGGTCGCCATGGGGGATGATCTTTCCCTCCCGGCGCCCTAAACCGGATGCCAGCGAACAGGGGCAGGACCATGGCTTATTTCCTCGGTGTCGATACCGGCGGCACCTATACCGACGCAGTCATCGTGGATGAGGCGGCGACGCATGTGCTGGGCAAGGCAAAATCACTGACCACACGGGCCGACCTGTCACAAGGGATTGGCCGTGCGGTCGATGCGGCGCTTGCCGCCGCAGGCGTCGCGCCATCGCAGATCGCACTTGTCTCGCTGTCAACGACGCTTGCAACCAATGCGCTGGTTGAAGGGCAGGGCGGACGCGTTGCGCTGATCTTCATCGGCTTCGACGAGGCCGATCTTGAAAGGGGCGGCCTGACCGAGGCGCTTGGGGGTGATCCGGTTCTGCTGCTGGCTGGTGGGCACGAACATTCGGGGGCCGAGGCCGCACCGCTGGATCTCGCCCGGCTTTCCGCCGAAGTGGCGCGCCTTGCGCCCGAGGTCATGGGCTTTGCCGTCGCCGCCCGTTTCGCCACCCGCAATCCCGCGCATGAGGTCGCCGCGCGCGAGGCGATCCGTGCCGCGACGGGTCGGCCTGTGACCTGCTCGCATGAATTGTCGGCCGGGCTGAACGGCCCCAAGCGCGCGCTGACGGCGGTGTTGAACGCCCGTCTGATCGGGATGATCGACCGTCTGGTTGCGGCCTGCGAAAGCCACCTTGATGCCGTGGGGATCGACGCGCCCTTGATGGTGGTGCGGGGTGATGGGGCGCTGATCTCGGCTGCCATGGTGCGGGAGCGTCCGATCGAGACGATCCTCTCGGGACCTGCCGCCTCGATCGTGGGTGCGCGCTGGCTGACGGGGCAAAGCGATGCGCTGGTCTCGGACATCGGGGGGACGACGACCGATGTCGCACTTCTGAAGGATGGCTTGCCCGAGATCGACCCCGAAGGCGCCCGCGTCGGCGGCTTCCGCACGATGGTCGAGGCGGTGGCGATGCGCACGACCGGGCTTGGCGGCGATTCCGAGGTGCATCTGATCCAGTCCGGTCTGGACGGAGGTCTGCGTCTTGGACCGCGTCGTCTGATCCCGGTGTCGCTTCTGGCGCAGGATCACGGGGCGATGGTCCATGCCGCCCTTGATCGGGCGCTTTCGACCGAGGTTGCCGGCGAATTCGACGGCCGCTTTGTCGTGCCGATGCCCGGATCGTCGGGTGGGCTTTCGGCGCGGGAAGAGGCCCTCCTGGCGCGGATCACCGAACCCATGCCCATGGCCCGCCCCATCACCTCGCGGCTTGAGGTTGCGGCGATGGACCGGCTGGTTGCACGCGGCCTTGTAATGATCGCCGGCGTCACGCCATCAGACGCAAGCCATGTTCTGGGCCGGCTTGATGCCTGGGACCGGGCGGCCGCGGAAAAGGCCCTGCGCCTGATGGGCCGCCGCCGCACCGGCAAGGGTGAGCGTTTCGCGACCGACCCCAAGGATCTTGCGCAACGCATCATCGATCAGCTGACCCATCAGACAGCCGATTGCCTGCTGGAGGCTGCATTCGCCGAAGACCCCGCCCTTGGGGATGAGGACCCGGGTGCTTTGGCCCGGCATGTCCTGACGCGTCTTGGCATTGCGGGGCACAGGGGTGTCGTGCAGACCACGCTGCGCCTTGGCGTTCCGGTGATCGGGTTGGGGGCGTCGGCGCCCTCATACTACGGTGCGGTCGGCATCTTCCTCGGCGCCGAGATGATCCTTCCCGATCACGCCGATGTCGCAAACGCGATTGGTGCCGTTGTGGGGCAGGTTCGCCAGACAGCCACGGGCCTTGTCTCCTGTCCCGGTGAAGGTCGTTTTGTTGCGCATCTGCCCGACGGTAACCAGTCTTTCCCAAGGCTTGAGGACGCACTCGCCGCCCTTGAAGCCAGCCTCTCTGCGGAAGTGCTGTCCCGCGCCGCCCGTGCCGGGGCCGAAGACGCCGAGGTTCAACTGAAGCGTGACATCCGCGAGGTCGAGATTGAGGGCCGCCGGATGGTCATCGAGGCAAATGTGGTTGCCACTGCCGCAGGCCGGCCGCGTGCGGCCCATGTCCGCTAGACCCATGGCTGCGGAATACGGCATTGGGAAATGTGCGATTCCCGCTTGACCCCCCCGACGCGCTTCACTAAGTAGCGCGCCAGTGGCTAGGTAGCTCAGCTGGTTAGAGCACGCGACTCATAATCGCGGGGTCGGGGGTTCGAGTCCCCCCCTCGCCACCACTTTCTCCTCTTGGACCGCCTGCGATAACCTGTCGTTCGGCGACACCACAGCAAGCCTGTCCCAAGGACTTGGGGGGCATGCCTGTCTGGCTCGCCCCCGTTGCATTTCAGCGCTTCCACATCGGCGGCATGATGTGGCCGCGGCGGATGGCGATCATCAGCAGGATCACACCGGTCGTCGTACACAGCACCAGCGCGACCACCGAATGTTCCATCCCGAAGCTGCCCCCTGTCAGCAGTTCAGGCCCTTCAATTTTAGCCTTGAGCAGCCCAGGGTCGCTGACGGCGCCGGAGACGACACCGGAAAAGACGGCCGACTGGAAATAGTTCCATGCCATGTGAAACCCCATGCAGATCCACAAGCGGCGCGTGACAAGATAGGCAGCGGCAAGCAGCAGCCCCGCTTCGATACTAATGTAGATGGCCCCGCCGAGTGTGGCGTCCGGATTCAGGAGATGCAGCAGACCGAACACGAGCGATGAGACCAGAATTCCGACCCAACTGCCAAATATGGCCTCGACCGACCGGAACAGGACGCCGCGAAACAGAAGTTCTTCGAAGACCCCCGATTTGATCGCCAGGGCCAGGTTGGGGATCAGGAACGCCAAGGGATTAAGCCCCTCGACCTTGTAGATGCCAAGCACCATCAAGATCACGGCGCAAGCGGTATAGAGGCCTGCCCCAATGAGGGCGCCAATGACCCATTCCCGGCCAAGACCCGGCGTTGACAGTTCGGTCACGTCGCGACGTTCGATGAACTTTCCATAGGCCACGTACAGGGCAATCGCCGCCAGACCCAGAGCGATCTGGATGGGCACGCCCAGTAGCGGAGTATCGTGGAATTGCTCCAGGCGGGCCTGGGCCCATCCCATGAATTGGAACATGGCGGCGCCCAGAACGATCAGGCGCGTCAGCGGCGACTGCAGAATCCGAAGCCACATCGGTTGAGCGGCGACACTTGTTTCTGTCATGGACGACCTTTCTAAGTTTCTTGTGCGCATGGACACGGTCAGTGTGTCGGCATACCCGATCCGTTCTTCCGGGCTGACAGTCAGCCTGCGGTATCAATTGGGCCCCTACATTGATCGACCCGGTTCCAAAGTATGTGCCGGCAATCCTGGTCGCCCTATGGTTTGTTGATAGGTACCCCGTTGCAGCCACGCTATCCATTTTGCGAAAGTTGCCACGCTGTCATTGATGGTGCATTGACGCTGGATTGGTCGGGTGCGCACGTGTGGGCGGTGGTTGGAAACCACGGCCTTTACCATGTTCCTTTTCGGTCGCATGATGGGCCGCTGCCGCCGAAACTGGCGACTATCTGAACGAGGGACACAACATGGATACCCGACCGCCCGCATCCGCTTGTGGCCATGTCCTCTGATCAGCCCGCGGGCGAGCCCGTCATCCGTACCATCGCCATGCCCGCCGACACCAACCCGTCGGGCGATATCTTTGGTGGCTGGCTGATGGCACAGATGGACCTTGCGGCGGGCAATCTTGCCGCGAGGGTGGCGCGGGGCCGTTCGGCCACCATCGCGGTCGAGGGGATGACCTTCCACAAGCCTGTAAAGGTCGGGGATGAAGTGTCGCTTTACGCAGACATGGTTTCCACCGGCCGGACATCGATGCGCATCCATGTCGAAGCATGGCGGCGCAACAGATATGCCGAAGAAAGCGTGAAGGTGACCGATGCCATCTTCACCTTCGTCGCACTGGACAGCGAGGGGCGCCCCCGTCCCCTGTCCGAACTGCAGGACTGATCGCCTGACCGCTCTGCGCTTTGTCCCTCTGCGACGGGGGTCTACGCCTCGTCGTGCAGTGGGATCTCGCGACCGCGCATGGCGCGGATGCGCATTGAAAGGGCCGCTTCGACATGGGCCCGCATCGCCGCCTCTGCCGCAACCCCGTCACGGGCCTGCAGCGCCACAAGGACTGCTGCATGTTCGCCCAGAGAGGCCGTCACGCGGTCAGGGTCGGTGAGCGTGCTGGGCCCAAGGATCAGCAGCGTCTTTTGCAGCGCGCTGACCGCCTTGACCAGAAACCGGTTGCGCGCGGCGTCAAGCAGGGTGCGGTGGAACTGCCGGTTCAACTCGCGTGCAATGGGGCCCGGTGGGGCAGAGGCCAGGTCAGTGTTCAGTGCGGCAAGCTCTGCCAGTTCGATCTCGGATGCGGCCCGTGCCGCAAGCCGCGCCGCCGTCCCCTCCAGCACCGCCCGCATCTCATAAAGCTCGATCACTTCGGCATAATCGAGGCTGCGCACTGTCGCGCCCTGGCGCGGCAAATGCACGACCAGCCCATCGGCCTCTAGCTGACGGATCGCCTCGCGTACGGGCGTTCGGCTGATTCCCAGACGCGCGGCCAGATCGGTTTCGCGCAGGCGCGTTCCTGGGCCGAGCCTGCCAGCGCGCACCTCTTCAAGCAATTGGCGATAGGCGCCTTGCCCTTGGGAAAGGTCGCTGTCCTCAGCCATGCAGACACCTCACTTGCCATTATAGTATCCATATGTATACAACTGGATGCAGAATCGGCAAGGAGCAGGATTGTGTTTTCTTCGCTGTCCATGCGGCTTGTGACATTCGGAATTGCGTTCGCGGGTGCCGTCCTGTTCAAATTGGCCGGTTTTCCGCTGCCCTTCCTCTTCGGACCGATGGCCGTCTGTCTGCTCGCGGCTCTGGCCGGAATGCCGCTCAAGGGGGTGGGGCTCCTCTCCACCCTGGCGCGGACCATTCTGGGGGTCGCGATCGGCGCATCGATCACGCCCGAGGTGGTGGGGCGCATCCCGCAGATGGCGGGCAGCGTGGCGCTGGTCCCAATCTATGTGGTGCTGATCGGCCTCGTCGGCGTGCCGTTCTTTCGACGCCTGGGATTTGATCCCGTGACGTCGTGGTATGCCGCAATGCCCGGCGGGCTGCATGACATGGTGACCTTCGGCCAGGAGGCCGGTGCCGATGTGCGCGCCCTGTCCCTGATCCACGCGACCCGGGTTCTGGTGATTGTGACCGCCGCCCCGATGATCCTCTCGGGGCTTTACGGCGCGGGGTTGACCGGTGCCATAGGTGCGCCGCTTCGCGATCTTCCGGTTTCAGAGATCATCCTTATGTCCGCCGCCGCCCTGATCGGCTGGAAAGGCGCCGAACGGCTCGGCCTATTTGGAGCCTCGATCCTTGGGCCCATGATCGTGACCGCCGCGCTCTCCCTGTCTGGGCTGATCCACGCCCGCCCGCCCGCCGAGGCCATTCTGGCGGCGCAGCTTTTCATCGGTATCAGCATCGGGGTCCAGTACGTGGGCGTCACCTTGCGCGAACTGCGGGGCTTTGTCCTGTCCGGCCTCGCCTTTGTCGCCATTCTGGCGGTTCTTGCCGCTGCCTTTACCGAACTTGTCACCCTGACGGGGCTCGCAAATCCGGTTGAGGGATTTCTGGCCTTCGCGCCGGGCGGGCAGGCAGAGATGACGGTACTTGCGCTGGTGGCGGGTGCCGACCTTGGCTTTGTGATCCTGCATCACCTGACGCGCATGGTGGTGGTTATCCTTGGCGCGCCGGTCGCGGCCCGCCTGATCGGCATCGGGCGACCGGGTTCCTAGACCGCAGATCTGCGTGATTCCACGGGTGCCAGTCGCCTTCTGTATCGGATCGGCCCTGTCGCTGACCAGCGCCGTGATGTGGCTGGCATAGTGCAACCCTGCCTCTTCTCGTGGTATATTTGACCGCAAACTGCGGAAAAATGTGGCTGCGATGGCAATAATGGCCATTCTGGCAAGCACCGTCGAAAGAGCTGGATCGAGGTGTCGAAAAAATTGTCGACAAAATGATTGACAAAAAGGTCCGCAATTCTGACAGTGAAGACAGGACCGAACGACCGCAAAGCCTTCGTCCATCACCAGCTCGCAAGTCCCGGCACCAGACCGGGAGGAGACGGGCCTTCAACAGGGACCGACCATGATCTTGAGAACCACCCTGCTTGCCGGCGTAGCCCTCGCCTGCCTCGCCACGACCGGAACCGCGCAGACCCTGCGTTGGGGTGCCGCACGCGATATCAACTCGCTGGACCCCTACTCCTATGGCTCCACCTTCACCATCAGCTTCCTGAACCACGTCTATGAAGGTCTGGTCCGCTATGATGCCGATCTGAAGATCGAACCGGCGCTGGCGACCGAATGGGAAGTGATGCCCAACAACATCTGGCGCTTCAAGCTGCGCCAGGGCGTCAAGTTCCATGACGGCGCCGAATTCACCGCCGACGACGTTGTAGCCTCGCTCGCGCGGGTCAGCCATCCGGATTCGCCCCTGAAGGGCAACCTGCCGGCCTACAAATCCGCCACCAAGGTCGACGACTACACCGTCGATATCGAACTGGTCGGCACCTATCCGCTGCTGCTCAATGACCTGACGAACATCCACATGTTTGATGCAGGCTGGCTGAAAGAGCACAACGCCGAAGTCCCGACCGACGTGGCCAAGAAGGTCGAGGGCTATCCGACCTTCAACGCCAATGGCACGGGTCCCTTCATCGTGGAAAGCCGCGTGCCCGACAGCAAGACCATTCTTGTTGCGAATACCGGGTGGTGGGATGCGCCCAAGCACAATCTGGAACGCATCGAGTTCACCCCGATCTCGTCCGAGGCGACGCGCGTTGCGGCGCTGCTTTCGGGTGAGATCGACTTTACCGAAAAAGCGCCTGTGCAGGATCTGCCGCGCCTCGCCGCTGCGCCGAACGTCAAGGTGATGGAAGGCAACGAACTGCGCACGATCATGTTCGGCTTCAACTTCCAGGACAAGCTGCACAACGGCGAGCCGAACCTCTTCAAGGACAAGAAGATGCGTGAGGCGGTGGGCCTTGCCATCGACCTGAACCTGATCCGCGACAAGGTGATGCGTGGCAAGTCGCGCGTGACCGGGACGGTCGTCGCCCCCGCGATTCCGGGCTACGATCCTGCCCTCGACACGCCGCCGGCCTATGATCCGGAAAAGGCCGCAGCGATGATCAAGGAACTGGGTGCCGAAGGTTATGCCTTCGAGATCATGTGCTCCAACGACCTCTGGGTAAACGAGGAAGAGATCTGCAACGCGCTGGTGTCAATGCTGACGCGCGTGGGTCTTGCCCCGCGCCTCAACATCGCCCCGAACGCCGTCCAGCAGGTCAAGCTGACCAATGGCGAGGCGGACATGTTCGCCTTTGGCTGGGCCAACGAGCCGATGCTCGACAGCTATTCGATCCTGCTGCAGACCTTCCAGACCAAGTCGGAAAACGCGGGGGTGTTCAACTGGGGGGGCTGGTCCTATCCTGAGATGGACAAGCTGATCATCGCGGCCTCGACCGAACTTGACCGCGAAAAGCGTCTGGCCCTGCAAAGCGCGGCGCTCAAGATCGTGAAGGACGAGTCGATCATGCTGCCGTTCCATCAGCAGCCGATGGCCTGGGCCACCTCTGACAAGGTGGAGAGTGTCGTCCAGCTTTCGGACAACAAGGGCCGCCACTGGCTGACCCGCATGGCAGAGTGATTGCGCTGAACCAATCCCTTGCCCGGCGCCAAGCGCGCCGGGCCAACGCATCCAACGGGAGCTGGTAACGTGATAGTCTTCCTTATCAAACGGCTGGCCAATGCGGCGCTTGTCATGCTTGTCGTGGCGCTGATGGCCTTCATGATCTTCCGCTTCGTCGGAGACCCCATTCAGCTCATGGTGAACGAGCAGACCTCGCAGGCCGAGCGTGACGCGCTGCGCGAGCGGCTTGGCCTGAACGAGTCGGTGGTCATGCAGTACCTGCGCTTTGTCGGCAACGCAGTGCAGGGCGATTTCGGGATTTCCTATCGCAACCAGCAAGAGGTGATGAGCCTCATCGCCGAGCGCTTTCCGGCGACGATCGAACTGGTGCTGATGGCCACGATCATTTCGCTGGTGGTGGGGGTGCCACTTGGCGTCATCACCGCGATTCACCGCCGGAAGTGGTATTCCGAGGCCTTGCAGTTCGTCTCGATCATCGGGGTTTCGCTGCCCAGTTTCGTGATCGGTATCCTGCTGATCCTCGTGTTTTCCGTCATGCTCAACATCGCACCTGCCTTTGGCCGGGGGGATGTGGTCAGTATCGGCTGGTGGACAACCGGGCTTTTGACACCGTCGGGGCGCGCCGCCCTGATCCTGCCGTCGATCGCGCTGTCCTTCTATCAGATCACGCTGGTCATGCGCCTTGTGCGGGCCGAGATGCTCGAGGTGCTGCGATCGGATTTCATCAAGTTTGCCCGTGCCCGCGGCGTTCCGGCCTGGCGGGTGCACTACAGCCATGCCCTGCGCAACTGCCTGATGCCGGTGGTGACAATGACGGCGATGAACATCGGCTCACTGATCGCATTCGCGCTGATCACCGAGACCGTGTTCCAGTGGCCGGGCATGGGGCTTCTGTTCATCCAGGCGGTGACCTTCGTCGATATCCCGGTGATGGCCGCCTACCTCTGCATCGTCTCGTTCATCTTTGTCGCGCTGAACACGCTGGTGGACATCACCTATGCGCTGATCGACCCGCGCCTGCGCAACAGCAAGGCCTAAGCCATGACAGTCAATCTCACATCCCCCGGATTGCTGACCCGTATCCGGCAGAGCGATCTGTGGTGGTCGTTCACCCATCAGCGCAGCGCGGTCCTTGCGGCGATCCTGCTGACCGTGCTGATCGTGAGCGCCTTTACTGCTCCGCTCTATGCCCCGCAGAACCCCTATGATCCGGCTCAGCTGGAACTGTGGAATGCCGAGATCCCGCCGATCTGGCTGGAGGGCGGGCAATGGCCCTATCTTCTGGGCACCGATACGCAGGGCCGCGATATTCTTTCGGCCATCCTTTACGGCTCGCGCATCTCGATCCTGATCGGCATCGCCTCGGTCGTGCTGGCGCTGATCATCGGGATCGGAACCGGCCTGGTTGCAGGCTATTATGGCGGTATCGTCGAAGACGCGCTGATGCGGGTGGGCGACATCCTTCTGTCGATCCCGACCATCCTGATCGCAATCCTCGTCAGCGCCATCGTGCGGGAATTGCTGCCACCTTCCTTGCGCGATGTGGGGGCAGGCGGGGTCCTGGTGCTGGCGATCGTGCTGAGCGGTTGGGTGCAATATGCCCGGACCGTGCGCGCGCAAACAGCGGTCGAGCGGCGCAAGGAATATGTACAGGCGGCGCAACTCCTCAAGGTGCCGGCGCGGCGCATCATGTTTCGGCATATCCTGCCCAATACCCTGACACCGATCCTTGTCGCGGCGACGCTGAACTTTGGCATGGCCATCCTGACCGAGGCGACGCTGTCGTTTCTCGGGATCGGGATGCCGCCCAGCCAGCCAAGCCTTGGCACACTTATCCGGCTGGGCAACCAGTTCCTGTTCTCGGGCATGTGGTGGATCGTTCTGTTCCCTGTGATGCAACTTTGTCTGCTTGTCGTCTCGGTCAACCTGCTGGGTGACTGGCTGCGCGACGCGCTGAACCCGAAACTGAGGTAAGTGATGAGCGATCTTCTGATCCGGAATATCCGCCCGATGGGTGGCGCGGCCGCCGACCTTCTGATCCGCGACGGGCGCATTGCCGCAATCGGGGCCGCGCTTTCGGCGACCGGCGTTGCGGTCGAGGACGGGCAGGGCGCCATCGCCATCCCGACCCTGGTCGACGCGCATACCCATCTGGACAAGACCACTTGGGGCATGGGCTGGTATAAGGGCCGCAAGGGTGGCAGCCTGCAGGACCTGATCGACAACGAGCGGAACGCGCGCATCCCGCTGGGTCTTGATGTCCATCGCCAGTCGATGCGCCACGCCCTGCAACTGATCGCGAATGGCACGGGCCATATCCGCAGCCACGTGGATGTGGACCACGACCACAAGCTGACGCTTCTGGAAGGCAAGTTGCGCACGCGTGAGGCGTTGCGGGGGGCGGTTGACATCCAGATCGTCGCCTTCCCGCAGTCAGGCCTTATGATCCGTCCGGGCGTCTATGATCTGCTCGACGAGGCGCTGGCCATGGGCGCCGATGTCGTGGGCGGGCTCGATCCCTCGTCGATGGACCGTGATCCGAAGGCCTCGCTGGATGCCATCTTCCGGCTGGCGGAAAAGCACGGCAAGCCCATCGACATCCATCTGCATGAATATGGCGAACTCGGTGCCTTCACGCTGGAGGAGATCATCGCCCGGACGCGCGCGCATGGGATGCAGGGCAAGGTCGGCGTCTCGCATTGCTTCTGCCTTGGGGCGCCAAACCCGCATCGCGTCGGCCCGCTGATGGAGCAGGTTGCGCGTGAGGATATCCGCATCTTCACGACCGGCCACCCTTCGGCCGAGGTTCCGTCGCTGCAGGACATGCGCGCAGCCGGCA
This sequence comes from Gemmobacter aquaticus, assembly GCF_007859075.1. Taxonomy (GTDB): domain Bacteria; phylum Pseudomonadota; class Alphaproteobacteria; order Rhodobacterales; family Rhodobacteraceae; genus Gemmobacter; species Gemmobacter aquaticus. Next base: position 123,458 of record NZ_VOAK01000021.1, on the reverse strand, counting down.
TCAAGGTCGGACTGGGCTGCGACGGTATCCGCGATACCTGGGGCCCATGGGGGCAGCCTGACATGCTGCACCGCGCCCGTATCGTTGGCATGAAGAACCGGATGCGCCGTGATGACGAGCTGGAGCTTCTGCTTGACGCAGCCTCGCGCGGCGGGGCCGAGGCGATGGGGATCGAGGCGCGCGGGCTGGTTGTCGGCGCCGCCGGGGATCTGACGCTGGTCGCGGGCGAGACATTGGCGCATGCCGTGGTTGAAGAGGCCCCACGCCCGCTGGTGGTGAAGGGCGGGCGGGTTGTCGCGCGCAACGGATCGCTGGCCCTTGCCGGGATCACCATGCCATGACCGGGCTTCGCGATCTGACGCTTGGCGCGCATCCGCAGGGCCGCACCGCCCTTTGCGCCGACTGGGTGCTGGGCCACGACCGGGGCGGACACTGCCTGATCCCGAATGGCGAGGTGGTCTTTGAGGCCGGCCGCGTCCTGCATGTCGGCCAGACATTTCCGGGTGACGTTGCCCGACGCATCAACCTTGGCCGCGCGCTGATATCGCCCGGCCTGATCGACCTCGATGCACTCTCTGACCTCGACACCACGATCCTGACCATCGACCATACTCCCGGATGGGCCAAAGGACGCGTCTGGCCGCGCAGCTATGTCGAGCGCGGCCCCTACGAGATGTATTCTCCCGAAGAGCTGGCCTTTCAGAAGCGCTTTGCCTTCGCACAACTCTTGCGGAACGGGATCACCACCGCCGCGCCCATCGCCTCGCTGTTCTATCGCGCATGGGGTGAGACCGTGGCCGAGTTCGACGCGGCGGTCGAAGCCGCGGGTGAGATGGGGCTCAGGGTCTATCTCTCTCCCGCGTATCGCTCTGGCGGTATGGTGCTTGAGGGGCCGGGGCAGATGGTGCCGGTCTTCGACGAGGCCCGCGGCATGGAAGGGCTCGATGCGGCCGTAGCGTTCATCGGCGCGCATGAGGGGCGGTTTGGCGGGCTGGTGCGCGGGATACTGGCACCTGACCGGGTCGAAACCTGCACTGCACCGCTGCTACGTCGCACCATGGAGGCCGCGCGCGATCTGGATTGCCGGGTGCGCCTGCATATGGCGCAAGGCGAGATGGAGGTCAGGACCGTTCAGGCGCTGCACGGGACCACCGCGCCGGACTGGCTGGCACGCGAGGGGCTTCTGAACGACCGCATTCTTGCGCCGCATGCCACGAATGCAACCGAGACCGACCTGGCCCACTATGCCGCCCATGGCATCAGCGTCGTGCATTGTCCGCTGGTATCGGCGCGGGGCGGGTCGATCCTGCGGTCGTTCGGGCGCCTGCGCGCGCGCGGCATCAACATCGCCATGGGGACCGATACGGCCCCGGCAGATATGCTTCTGAACCTGCTTACGGGCCTGATGGCCGCACGTATCGCCGATGCGGAAGCCCCGCACCAGCGCAGCGCCGACTTCTGGGAGGCAGCCACTCTGGGTGGGGCGCGGGCGCTTGGCCGCGACGATCTGGGGCGCCTCGCACCAGGTGCGGCCGCCGATATTGCGGTTTTCCGGCTGGATGATGCCGTGATGACCCCGGCAATCGATCCGATCACCACCCTTGTCACCGGAGGCTCTGGCAAGGTCACGCAGGCGACCTTTGTCGCCGGGCGGCTGTCCATGTGCGAGGGCCGTGTGGCCGGCATTGACATGGATGCCGCTCAGGCGCGCGCGCAGGCCCAGTTCGACGGGCTGGTTGCCAGGTACCCTGAACGCAGTTGGCAGCACCGGCCGGTTTGCGAACTGTTCCCCCCCAGCTTTCCCATTCGACAGGAGCTCACCCATGACCAGCATGCCCATGCTTGATGTCCGCGACTTGCGGGTGGAGTTTCCGGGCCGCCACGGCTCGGTAACCGCGCTGGACGGGGTATCACTGACGATCGCAGCCGGTGAGATTCTGGGCGTGGTCGGCGAATCCGGTGCGGGCAAGTCGATGACCGGGCTTGCCGTGCAAGGCTTGCTGGAACCGCCGGGCCATATCGCGGGCGGTGAGGTCTGGCTGGATGGCCGTCGCATCGACACACTTTCTGAACGCGAGATGCAACATGTCCGCGGCCGCGAGATCGGCGCGATCTTTCAGGACCCTCTCACCTCGCTCAATCCGCTGTTCTCGGTCGGGCGGCAACTGATCGAGACGATCCGCCTGCACCTGCCGCTTGGCCGGGCCGAGGCGCGACAGCGTGCCATCGCGCTTCTGGCCGAGGTCGGCATCCCCGGACCGGAAGAGCGGGTTGACCATTATCCGCATCAGTTTTCGGGCGGCATGCGCCAGCGGGTCGTGATCGCGCTGGCACTGGCGGCCCGTCCCAAACTGATCATCGCGGATGAGCCGACCACCGCGCTCGACGTGTCGATCCAGGCGCAGATCACCTCACTTTTGCGCAAGCTTTGCAAAGAGCATGGCACCGCAGTGATGCTGGTGACCCATGACATGGGCGTGATCGCCGAAACCGCCGACCGTGTGGCCGTCATGTATGCAGGGCGGCTGGTCGAGATCGGCCCCGTGGCCGACGTGATCGCGCGGCCCAGCCATCCCTATACGCGCGGGCTGATGGGCTCTATCCCCACACTTGGCGCACGCGTGCCGCGCCTGCAGCAGATCGATGGCTCGATGCCTCGTCTCGATGCGATCCCGAAGGGCTGTGCCTTCAACCCCCGCTGCCCCCATGTGATGCCGCGCTGCCAGACCGAGCGGCCCGAACTTCGCCCCAGTGGCTCTGGCCTCAGTGCCTGCTGGCTGAACACCCAAGCACAGGAGCGTGCGGCATGACCACTCCAGCCCTTACCGTCACCCATCTGACGCGGCTGTTCAACGTCTCGGCGCCATGGCTCAACCGCGTGATCGAACGCAAGCCCATGGCCTTCCTGCGGGCGGTCGACGACATCAGCTTCACCGTGCCCTCGGGCGGCTGTCTCAGCCTTGTGGGCGAGAGCGGCTGCGGTAAATCCACCGTGGCGCGGTTGGTCACCGGGCTTTACCAGCCGACCTCGGGCCAGATGCAGTTTGCCATGGGCAAGGATGGCAAGCCGCTGGCGGCACAGATGATCTTTCAGGACCCCTATGCCAGCCTCAATCCGCGCTGGCGGGTGTTCGACATTATCGCCGAGCCGCTGCGCGAGCTGAAACTGCGCGATACCGAGGCCGAGATTGCCGAGCGTGTGGGCGAGCTTCTGACGACCGTGGGACTGGTTCCGCGCGACGGGCGCAAGTTCCCGCATGAGTTTTCCGGCGGGCAGCGCCAGCGCATCTCGATTGCGCGTGCGCTTGCGACCGAGCCGGAGTTTCTGGTCTGCGACGAGCCGACCTCGGCGCTGGATGTGTCGGTGCAGGCGCAGATCCTGAACCTGATGCGCAAGCTACAGGACGAGATGGGGCTGACCTATCTGTTCATAAGCCATGACATGAGCGTGGTCCGCCACATGTCGGACCAGATCGCCGTGATGTATCTGGGGCGCATCGTCGAACAGGCCGAAACCGAGGTCCTGTTTGCCGATCCCAAGCACCCCTACACGCAGCTTTTGCTGGATACGATCCCGAACGTCGCCGATCCGCGCCGGGATCGCGTGCCGCAATCGGGCGAGGTGCCAAGTCCGATGAACCCGCCATCGGGTTGCACCTTCCATCCGCGCTGCCCGCAGGCGGATGCGCGCTGTGCGGCAGAGCGACCCGAGATGCAGGCCTATGGCGATGGCAGCCGTGTTGCCTGCCATCGGGTGGCCGAAGCCATGGCCGCACTGGCCGTTCCCACTGTCGGGAATTCAACTGGACAACGCCTCTCGGCCTGACCGGGACGGGCGATGAACGGGCCGCGTCCTGGGGATGGCGCGGCCCGTTTTGTTTTGCCCGGCTTGCCGAAGTGCCCATGCCGAAGGGTCCATGGCGGCAGAAAAGAACCGCGCCGATCGACTGGCGCGGTCAGGTGTCCCAGGAGAGGGCGGGAGTAAGGGTCAGGCGCTTTGCGCGAGGCCGCAGGTGCCCTTGGCACGCGGATAGTCGTAGGCGCCGATCTTCGAAGTGGCATAGCCGCCACCGACAAGTCCTTCGGCAAGCTTGATCGCAGCCCGGACCCCGTCGATGACCGGCACCCCGGTGCGCGCTTGCAGCCGCTCGCAGAGGTCGGACATTCCCGCGCAGCCCAGCACCACAGCCTCGGCGCCATCAATGTCGCGCGCGGCCTCGATCTCGCGGATCAGGCGAGCCTCGGCGATTGCGGGATCAGCCTCCAGCGCCAGCACCGGCAGATCGACCGATCGCACCGCCCGGCACCGCGACCCCGCGCCGTAAGAGGCGACCAGATCCTCGATGATCGGAACCGACCGGGGAAGGGTGGTCACGATGGAAAAGCGGGTCGCGATCGTCGTCACCACCTGCACGGCGGCATGGCAGATGCCGATCACCGGTCCGGCCGCGATCTCGCGTGCGGCGGAAAGGCCGGGATCATCGAAACAGGCGATCACATAGGCGTCTATACCCCGCGTCTCGCCCGTGCGGATCAGGTCGAGCATGGCGGGCACCGAAAGCGCCTCGTCGGTATGGCCTTCGATGCTGGCGGGCGTGCCAGAGGGATTGACGGCCTCGATCTGGGTGCCGGGAAAGGCGCAGAGCCGCGCGCTCTCACCGATTAGCGCCGTCATCGATGCTGTCGAGTTCGGGTTGATCACAAGGATCTTCATGGCTCAGGCGCTCCTTTCCTGACGGTCCAGCACCGAGGAGAGGCTGGGGCCCGGCATGTGGAACTGCCGATCCGAGGTGATGTAATTGTCTGCGTGCAACCGGGCGATCGGCTGGTAGCGATCAGGGTCGACGTAACGCCCCTCGGCATCCAGGCAATCGCGCCGCACATGCATGTGCACGACCTCACCCAGAACAATGACGCGGCGTTCAAAGTCGATCAGTCGTTCGACCCGGCATTCCATCGCACAGGGGCTTTCCTTGACACGGCGCGCAGCCACCTTCTCGCTCGGCAGGGCGGTCAGACCTGCGAGCGAGATCTCGTCGACATCCGGCGCAACGCTTAGCCCGCAGATCAGCATGGCATCGGCTATCGCCATATCGACCATGTTCACCACAAATTCATGGCTGCGACGGATATTGCGGACGGTGTCCTTTTCCTGCCCGTCGGGGCGGGTCTGGATGCCAAGGATGACGATGGCCGGATCATGCGAGAAGACGTTGAAGAAGCTCATCGGGGCCGCATTGTCCTGCCCGTTCTCGGACAGGGTAGAGACCAGCGCGATAGGCCGTGGGCCGATGAAGTTTGTCAGCAGGCGGTAGCGATCCTGCGCCGTGATCTGGGTAAAATCGAAATCCATCGGCCTTCCTGTCGACTTTTGCTGAGACCGGCGACAGACGCGAGAATCCGTCCGGACCTACTTGGTTGCTTTACTCGACAATATTGTCTACATTTCTGTAGTCAACATCTGATAGCCCTCAGATTGACTTTTTGAGGCGGGCAGCAAAAATGCGCTGAAGCTAAGGAGCCCCTATGTATCACAGCAAGGAAACGGTCACCGGCGCAACAGCGGAGATTTGCGAACGTATCTGGCTGTCCATCGCCGAAAAGCGGCTCAGACCGGGTGCGCGCCTTAAGGAAGAACAGCTGGCCGAGATCTTCGATGTCAGCCGTGCGCGCGTGCGTCAGGCCCTTGCGGTGCTGGAAAGCGACGGTCTGGTGACCATCGTTCCCAATCGCGGTGCCTTTGTATCCGAGCCCGGCGTCGACGAGGCGCGCGACGTCTTTCATGTGCGCAAGCAGATCGAGGCGCGCGTGATAGAGCGGTTGATCGACCGGATCACCGACGAGGAAATCCAGCTTCTCGATGACCATCTGAACAATGAGCGCGAGGCCGACCAGCGCGGTGACACCTCGGCGATCATCCGGCTTTCCGGCGGGTTCCATCTTCTCTTGGCCGAGCTTGCAGGGTCGAGCTTTCTGTTCGGGATCCTGCGCGACCTGATTTCACGCAGCTCGCTGATCACGGCGATCTATCGCGGGCGGCATCTGCACAACTGTGGCCCGGATGAGCATGCGTCTCTGATCGAATGTATCCGCAAACGCGACAAGGCGGGGGCGATGCGGATCATGCAGGCGCACCTGCAGCACGTCGAGGATGAGCTGGATCTGACAGAGGAAGTGCCGACGACCCGCGATCTGCGGCAGGCATTGGGTTGAACGGCCGCTCAGACCAGGATCGGATAGGCGGCAATACAGGCCGAGAACAGCAGAAGCCCGCTTGCCAGCTGGCGAAAGACCGATGACCGCAGACGTCGCGCGACCCATCGGCCGGCCCAATCGGCGGCGATGAGGGCAGGCAGGGAGGAAACGGCCAGAAGGATGGTTGACCTGTCTGCCGCGCCCCCGTGGATCAAAGCGGGCAGCGAGATGATGGACAGGATTCCGAAGAACATGACCAGCGTCGCCCTGACCTGATCGGGGCTCAGCGGTCGTGCCAGCGCATGTAGCACGACCGGGGGGCCGGGCATGGCCGCAAGGCCCGCCATCAGCCCGGCGATCGCCCCGGCGAGCGGGGCAGGCGCGCGCCCGATCAGACCGGCCACCCGCGCGGGCGCGGCGCGCATGGCGATGGCCACGACCACAAGGGCTGCCAGCGCGAGCCGCGCCTGATCGGGCGGGATGGTCAAAAGCGCGATCTGGCCCAGTGGGATCGCGGGCAGCGCGCCCACAAGAAGGCGCATGAGGTATCCCCGGTCCAGATGCCTCCACGACGCCGCGATGTCGCGCGGGAACATCGCGACCTGCAACAGGATCGTCAGTGCCACCGCCTGTGGCAAGGGCATTTGCAGACCCAGAAGTGGCACCGCCAGCAAGGCAAACCCAAATCCGGTGACGGCGCGTGCCAACCCCGCGACCAGAATGGCCCCGAGGATCAGCACAGTGATCACGCCTTTGCCTCACACTGGGCCGAGGTGACGGCGATCACTGCCAGAACATCATCGGCGCTGCAGCCCCGCGACAGATCGTTCGCCGGGCGGTTCAGGCCCTGAAGCACCGGGCCGATTGCCGTGAGCCCGCCAAGGCGTTGCGCGATCTTGTAGCCGATGTTGCCGGATGCGAGGTCAGGAAAGACGAAGACGTTCGGTCGACCTGACAGCCGGCTTCCGGGCGCCTTGCGGCTGCGGATGGCATCGTCAATCGCCGCGTCGAACTGGATTTCGCCATCGATCTCCAGTTCCGGGTCGCTTTCGCGAATACGCTCCAGCGCCTCGCGGATGCGGGCAAGGCTGTCATGCTCGGCCGAGCCGGCGGTCGAAAATGACAAAAGCGCCACGCGCGGCGGTTCCTTCAACAGGGCGCGTGCCGAGGCAGCAGAGGCGCGGGCGATGTCGGCCAGCTCGGCAGCGGTCGGCGTGATGACCAGGCCGCAGTCGGCAAAGACCATGCCGCCCTTGATCGGCGCATCCTTGGCGCAAGACAGCATGAGGAAGAAGCTCGACACCGTGGTGATGCCAGGGGCGCGACCGATATAGTGCAGCGCAGCCCGCACCGTATCGGCCGTGGTCGCAACCGCGCCGCCGACCGTGCCATCGGCCTGGCCCAGACGCACCCGCAGTGCCGCCTGCACCAGGGGATCGCGCACCAGATTGCGTGCCTCGTCCAGTGTCACGCCCTTGGGGGCGCGCAGCCGGTGGCATTCCGCCGCCAGCAGATCCAGATCGGGGGCGTGGACGGGATCGATCACTGACACTGCGCCGGGCGTGCTGCCCAGGTCGGCAAGTGCAGGAAGTATACGGGCCGGATCACCCAGCAGGGTAATGCGCGCCAGCCCTTCGGCCACGGCGCGGGCAGCGGCGGTCTGCACGCGCGGGTCCTCGCCTTCAGACAGAAGGATGTGGCGGGGGGCAGCGCGACAGGCTTCGAAGATACGGTCCAGCGGTTTCATGTCTTAATCCAGTAGATGCAAGCCGGTCAGCACGAAGCTGCCAATGAACAGGGTCTCGGCCACCAGAAGCCCGATGGCGAGGGGGCCCACCTCAAGCATCCGGGCGAGAGAGGTCTTGATGCCCACCGCGGCGATCGAGATGAGCAGTGCCCAGCGGGAGAGGCCTGATGCGACCAGCGCGACCTCGGCCGGGATCAGACCCATCGAGTTGAGCGCGGCAAGGGCCACGAAGCCAAGCACGAAGCCCGGCAGCAGGGGCGGGCGGGCCTCTTCAGTCGCGGCGCCGCGCGCGCGGATTGCAAGCGACGCCACCAGCACGACCGGCGCCAGCATCGACACACGGATCAGCTTGACAAGCGTTGCGGTCTCGCCCGCCTCTTGTCCGACCGAAAAACCTGCGCCAACCACCTGGGCGACGTCGTGGATGGTGCCGCCAAGGAACACCCCGCTTTCCAGCGCCGTAAAGCCCATGGCGTTGGAGATCATCGGATAGACCACCATCGCGACGGTCGACAGCACGGTCACTGCGAGCACGGTAAAGACCAGGTCGCGCTCGGACTTTTCGTGCCGTGGTAGGATAGCCGAAATCGCCATCGCAGCAGAGGCGCCGCAGATCGCGACCGATCCGCCGGTCAGAAGGCCAAAGCGCCAGTCGCGACCAGTCAGCCGTGCCAGCACCAGCCCGCAAAGGATGGTTGCCCCAACCCCGGCCACGGTCAGTGCGATCAGCCCCGGTCCAAGCGCGCCCAGCATCTCGACCGAAATGCGCACGCCCAGAAGCGCAACCCCAAGGCGCAGCACTGTGCGGGCGGTAAACGCGATGCCGGGGGCAGTGCGGCTGCCCTCTTCTGACAGGAAGTTGAGCGCAAGCCCAAGCAGCAGCGCCATCAGCATGGCGGGTGCGCCGTAGTGTTCCGACAGGAACTGTGCCGTCACCCCGACCAGCGTGGCTGTGATGAGGCCCGGAAACAACAGCCGGATCTGCGATGGTGCGCGCGTAACGGTGGCTAGCATGGGATCAACCTCGGGAAGCAGAAGGATGGCGCGGCCCGGTTAACGGGGCCGCGCCGGTCGGGCGGTTACAGCGCGCCGCGCTGCGGACGCATGTCCTCGCGGTTGATCCCCGCAACCGGAACAGGCTTCTTCATCGCGTCACGGCGGAAGGGTTCGCCCAGTTCCTGATTGAGCAGGACCTCGATGAAGGTGGTCTCGCGATCCTTCATCTGACGCTCGACTGCCCGGCGCAGCTCGGTCGTCAGTTCTTCGGTCGATCGGACCTGCACGCCATGTGCGCCACAGGCGCGGGCGATACCGGCGTAGCTCGTGTCCCGATCAAGTTCGGTGCCGACAAAGTTGTTGGCGTACCAAAGCGTCGTGTTGCGCTTTTCCGCACCCCACTGGTAGTTGCGGAAGATCACCATGGTGACGGCAGGCCAGTCCTCGCGGCCGCAGGCTGTCATCTCGTTCATCGAGATACCGAAGGCGCCATCGCCGGCAAAGCCGATCACCGGGGTATCAGGGCAGCCGATCTTGGCGCCGAGGATCGCGGGGAAGCCGTAGCCGCAGGGACCAAAGAGGCCGGGAGCGAGGTATTTGCGCCCATTCTCGAAGGCCGGGTAGGCGTTGCCGATTGCGCAGTTGTTGCCGATGTCGGACGAGATGATCGCATCCTTGGGCATGGCCGCCTGAATGGCGCGCCAGGCCTGACGGGGCGACATGAGGCCAGAGTCACGGGCGCGGGCCTCTTCGTTCCAGACGGTGCCGGGGTCGTCCTGCTCGTGGTCGAGGCTGGAAAGCTCTTGTGCCCAGCGAGACTTGGTCTGCGAAACCAGATCCCGACGCTCAGTCCGGCCTTCATCGCCCGCGGTGCCGGAAAGCTGCGCGAGGATCCCGCGTGCCACCTTGCCCGCATCGCCCTGAATTCCGACAGAGACCTTCTTGGTCAATCCGATCCGGTCGGCATTGATGTCGACCTGAATGATCTTGGCCTCGCGCGGCCAGTAGTCGATGCCATAGCCCGGCAGGGTCGAGAACGGATTGAGACGGGTGCCAAGCGCCAGAACCACATCGGCCTTGGCGATGATCTCCATCGCGGCTTTCGAGCCGTTGTAGCCCAGGGGACCCATGGCCAGACGGTGCGAGCCGGGGAAGCTGTCGTTGTGCTGGTAGTTGGAACAGACCGGCGCATCCAGTCGTTCAGCCAGTGCCACGACATCGGGGATCGCCCCCGAAAGCACGACGCCCGCGCCCGACAGGATGACAGGGAAGCGCGCCTCTGACACAAGCCGCGCGGCCTCGGCCACGGCATCCTCGCCGCCGGCGGGGCGCTCGAAGTGCACGACCTGCGGCAGGTCGACGTCGATGACCTGGGTCCACATGTCACGCGGGATATTGATCTGCGCCGGGGCCGAGTTGCGCCATGCACGCAGGATCACGCGGTTCAGCACCTCGGGGATGCGCGAGGCGTCGCGGACCTCTTCTTGGTAACAGACGCTGTCGGCGAAGAGCCGCATCTGCTCCATCTCCTGGAAACCGCCCTGACCGATGGTCTTGTTGGCGGCCTGCGGCGTCACCAGCAGCATGGGCGTGTGGTTCCAGTAGGCGGTTTTCACGGCGGTGACAAAGCCGGTCACGCCAGGACCGTTCTGGGCGATTGCCATGGCCATCTTGCCGGTGGCGCGGATGAAGCCGTCGCACATCAGGCCGCCGTTGGTTTCATGTGCCACGTCCCAGAAGGTGATCCCCGCCTTGGGGAACAGGTCCGAAACCGGCATCATGGCGGAACCGATGATGCCGAAGGCATGTTCGATCCCGTGCATCTGAAGCACTTTCACAAAGGCTTCTTCGGTGGTCATTTTCATTGCATGTCTCCTTGTTCGCGGGGGTCAGCCGCGTTCGTCCTGAAAGTGGTAAAGCTTGTAGAGGCCCCATTGGCCGAGCCGTCGGAACGGTGTCTTCCAGCCCTCGTGAGGCAGTTCCTGATGGAAGATCGGCAGGCGCGGCACGTCGGCCGCGCGTCCGGCCACAAGCTGGGCCATCCGGCGCCCGGCCTGCGCCGAGTACATCACCCCGTTGCCACCATAGCCCATCGCGTAGAAGGCATTGGGCAGGCCCGGCACGGCGGTGATGCGCGGCATCATGTCATGGCTGACATCGACCCAGCCCCACCAACTGTAGTCCAGATCGATCCCGCGCAGCGCCGGGAACTTGCGGGCAAGCCCTTCACGCAGGCTCGCCAGATGGGCGGGATTGTCCGCATCCTGGCCTGTGATGGCGGCGCGCGATCCGATCTGCACCCGGCCATCCGGCAAGAGCCGGTAGTAGTGGCGCAATGTCCGCGTGTCGGTCAGCGGCGAGCCGACCTTGAAGCCGCAGGCGTCAAGCTCGGCCGGGCGCAATTTCCGCGTGACGATCGAGTTCGACATGATCGGCATGATGCGGTCACGCAGGCGCGGATGAAGGCCGCGCGGGGCATAGCCCGCCGTCGCGACAGCGACAGCGCGGGCCCGCACGGTGCCACCTGGCGTGCGCAGGTGGTGGATGCCGTTCTTCGTTTCCCATCCCTCGACGGGGCTGTCGGTATGGATCCGGGCACCCAGTTCGCGGGCGGCGCGCATATAGCCGAAGGCGAGCTTTGCGGCGTGGATCGCCGTTCCATCAGGCTCCCACATTGCGCCATGGGCTTCCTGGTCGCGCACCGCCGTCTCGTGCAGTTCCTCGCGGCTCAGCATGCGGGCGCCGTATCCGAAGGTGTCGCGCAGCAGCGCGGCCTCCTTGGCCAGCTTGGGCATCATCCAGCCCTTGTGGGCGATGTAGTAATGCCCGCCGTCCTGTGGCTCGCAGTCGATGGCATGGTCAACGATCAGGCTGCGGAACAGCGCGAAGGCTTCGGACACCTCGGCATGCATGCCTTTGGCGACATCAAGGCCCCATCGTTCGATCCATTGCGACCGTTTCAGGCGCCCCGACGAGATCTGCGCCTGTCCACCGTTGCGGGTGGAGCAGCCGTAGGCCACGCCATTGGCCTCGAGCACATGCGCCTTGATGCCAAACTCCTTGGCCAGATGCAGGGCGCAGGACAGACCGGTGTAGCCCGAGCCGATCACGACGACATCGACATCCATGTCGCCGGTGACGGGACCATCGTCCTGTGGGGCGGGACCTGCCGTGCCGATCCAATACGTCGGGGCGTAGTCTGAACCGCTTCCGATTGATCTATCGGTTACGGGGTCATACTTGGGGTTGTATGGTGCGCGCATGCGCATGGGTGTCGTGCCTTGCATCGACGTGTTTCCTGCTGTGGAAAGGTGGGGTCAGCGTGTCTCGATGACGGGGCGCTGCTTGCGGAAAGCCTGCTTCATCACCAGTTTGCCGTCACGCAGGGTGAACAGATCGACGCCCTGCGCCTCGGTGCGACGCCCTTCGGCATCGGTGCCGCGGAAAGTCCATTCCGAAACGGCACGGTCGCCGCAGACGAAGTGGCGATGGTCGGCCCATTCGGCGTCGGGCATCGCGGTCCAGACGGCGGCAAAGGCCTTGGCAATGGCCGCGCGGCCCTCGATCCGCGTGCCGAACACCTCGGGCCCGCCCACCGTGGTGAAGACGCAATCCTCGGCGAAATGAGTCATCACGGCAGCGATGTCATGGCGGTTGAAGGCGTCAAAGGTAGCCTTCAGGTCAGCGGCGGTCAGGGTCATGGTAGGTCCTTTCGATTTGCCCCCGCCGAAGCGGGGGCCAGTGACGAGGAGGGGTGGCTCAGTAGCCCATCACGCGGGGCAGCCAGAGCGCGATCTCGGGGAAGGCTGCGATCACGGCGATCATGACGGTGCTGGCAGCGGCGAAGGGCAGGGCGCGCACCGAGATCTCTTCAATCGATACCTTGGATATGCCCGAGGCGATGAAGAGGTTCTCGCCCAGCGGTGGGGTCTGGAACCCGACAGAGAGGGTGCAGATCATCACGATGCCGAAGTGGATCGGATCGATGCCGACCGAGTAGGCCACCGGGAGCATCACCGGCACGAGGATCATGATGGCGGCCAGCGTCTCCATGAACATGCCGACGAACAGCAGGAACCCGATGATCAGGGCCCAGATGACGGCGATGTTTTGCGTCAGACCCAGCATCGCATCTGCGATATGCGCGGGGATCTGGTTTTCGACGAGGATGCGGCCAAAGATCGTTGCGGTGAACAGAACCAGCAGCACCCGCCCCGTCAGCCAGGTTGTCGCCTCCAGCGCGCGCATTACCTCGCTCAGGCGAATTTCGCGGTAGATGAAGATGCCGACGATCAGGGTGTAGGCGATGGCAACGATTGCGGCCTCGGTCGGGGTAAAGAGACCTGCATAGATGCCACCCAGGATCACGACGGGCGCCATCAGCGACCAGAACCCCTTGCGGCAGGCTTCAAGGATACGGCCCGCCGACAGCGGCTCGCCGCCGCCGCGATAGCCTGCCGCCCGGCAGCGCAGCCAGTTCATCACCAGCAGGCCGAAGGCCATCAGGAAGCCGGGCAGGAAACCTGCGATAAACAGCTTGGAAATCGAGACCGTCTGGAAGGCGCCGAACTGCTCGACCGCCTCGACAGGGGGCTGCATCCCCATCGCAGAGATGCCGAAGATCACCATCGGGATTGAGGGCGGGATCACGATGCCCAGCCCGCCCGATGCGGCAGTGACAGCTGCGCCATAGCCCTTGGCATAGCCCGCGCGCACCATGGCCGGGATCATCAGCATGCCCACGGCGGCAGTGGTGGCGGGACCAGAGCCCGAGATCGCGCCGAAGAACAGACAGGCGACCACAGTCGCGGCGGAAATGCCGCCGGTAAACGGCCCGGCAAGGCTTTCGGCGACCGTGATCAGCCGGCGCGAGATGCCCGCAGCCTCCATCAGGGCCCCGGCGAGGATGAAGGCTGGCAGCGCCATCAGCGGGAAGGCCCCGACCGACGAAAAGGCGATCTGTACCATCTTGATCGGGTTGTCGCCCAGATACCACATGGCCGACAGCGCCGAGACACCAAGCCCGACCGAGATCGGTGCGCCCAGAAGCATGAGCAGGAAGAAAGTTCCAAACAGGACCAGGGTGATATCGCCGTCCATCACGCGGCCTCCGGCTTTGCGCCAGCCGCGAGCGCGGCCACATCGACCTCGTCCGGATCGCGCGGATCCTGACCCAGCACGAGCTTGAGGTAGTTCACCTGCAGGATGCGAAGCGTCATCAGCGCAAAGGCGATGGGCAGCACCAGCATCACCCACTTCATCGGCCAGCCCAGCGTCTGCGCCTTTACAAAGGGCTTGAGCAGGCTGATGTATTCGATCGCGTAGCGGATGAAGACCAGGTTGAAGCCGACCCAGACCAAATCGCCCGCCGCCTCGATCCAGCGCGCGACGCTGCGCGGCATGCGGTTGAGGTGAAAGGACACCCGGTTATGCGCATACATCCGCGCGGCATAGCTGGCCCCGAAATAGGCAAACCAGACGAACATGAAGACGGAAAGCTCTTCGATCCAGGTGATCGAATTGCCAAAGACCGACCGCGAGATGATCTGCACGAACAGCAGGCAGACGAAGGCGGCAAGCAGAAGCTGGCAGATGTAGCTCTCCAGCTTGTCGAGGTGGCGCCAGAAGGATGACATGGCTGACCCTTGTTGCAAGACGACAGGGACGGGGCCGCGGAGAAGGGGCGCGGCCCCGGGCGGCAATCACTCGACGGTGGGTCGGTCGAGTGCGGTCAGGACGCCGTTCAGAACGTCCTTGCCGCCTATGCTGTCGTAGAATTTCGGCCAGACCGCCGTGGTTGCGAGCGCGATAAACTCTGCCTCGCCATCCGCCGGATCGCTGATCTCCATGCCCTTGGCCTGAAGATCTGCCTTGATCTGCGCTTCCTGATCACGCAGGAACTGACCCGAGGCGAGCGTGGCCTCCTGACCGGCTGCGAGGACTGCGGCCTGTTCTTCGGCGCTCAGGCTCTGGAACAGCTGTTCCGAGACGATGAGCGGCTCGATCGAGAAGATGTAGCGAATGTTGGTGACGTACTTCTGCACCTCGTCGAACTTCATCGCGTGCACGGTCATGTAGGGGTTGTCCTGGCCGTCAACGACCTTTTGCTGAAGTGCGGCAAAGGTTTCCGACCACGCCATCGGCGTCGGGTTCACGCCCCAGGACTTGTAGGTCTCGATCATGATCTCGTTTTTGGGAACGCGGATGACGAGGTCCTGCAGATCGGCGACCGTCGTGACCGGCTTCTTGGAATTGGTCAGCACCCGGAACCCGGAATAGGCCCAGCCGATGATGCGAACGCCGGCATCCTCGACCGTCCTGTCGACCATCTGCTGGCCGATCTCGCCCTGGGTGATCTTCTCAGCGTCCTCAAGCGAGAGGATGACATAGGGCAGCGTCAGGGTGCCAACCGAAGGCGAGAAGGGCGTGATGTTGTTGATCGCAAGGATCGAGAAATCCAGCGTTCCGGTCGCGGCGGCGGTGACGGTGTCCTGCTCGTCGCCCAACTGGCCGTTCAGGAACAGCTTGGCGGTATGCGTGCCGCCCGATTTTTCTTCCAGCGCCTTGACGAAGGCAAGCCCGAGCGCCTCTTGGGTGCCGCCCGCGCCGTCGCCCACGGCAATACGGAAATCGCGTGCGGCGGCCGGGACGGCGCTGGCCAAAAGCATGGCAAGGACGGTCGCACGGCGCAGCGTGCGGAGCGAAAAGGTCATGTTGGAACTCCCTGTTCAGCCGACTCTCTCGGTCGGACTGCGGCAGGTTGTCACGCCACGCGGCGCGTGGTTATATCCAGATCCATACAAGTTTAGGTCCAGATGGATGTCCCTGATCGGCCAGATTTCACCCGAGATGTTCTTTGTGGATCGCCAACGACGCGAGCCGCTGCAGATGCAGCTTGCCGCCTCGATCACCTCTGTCCTGCTCGATACGCGGGCGCAGCCGGGCAGCCGGATGCCCTCGACGCGGATGCTGGCCGAGCATCTGGGGCTTTCGAGGTTGACCGTGACGCTTGTTTATCAAGAGCTTGTCGCGCAGGGGTATCTGGAAAGCAGCCCGCGTTCGGGCTTTGCGGTTTCGCATAAAGTGCCGCACCGACGGCTGGAGGCGATCGACCTGACCGCCGCGAGCCGGGTCGACTGGGCCGCACGACTGCCCGATCTGACACGGCGGCGCCGGATCGTGAAGCCGCTCGACTGGCGCAGCTATCCCTATCCGTTCATATATGGACAGGCCGATCCGCAGTTGTTTGACCATACCGCCTGGCGCGACTGTGCCCGGCGGGCGCTTGGTGCGCGCGACTTTGCGGAACTGGCCGATGACAGCCTGACCCAGGATGATCCGGTTCTGGTCGACTATATCTGTCGCAATACCCTGCCGCGGCGTGGCATCCGCGCCCGCCCGGAAGAGGTGCTGATCACGCTGGGCGCACAGAATGCGCTGTGGATTGCGGTGGGTCTGCTGGCCCAGCCTGACCGGCTGGCTGTGGTCGAGGATCCCGGCTTTCCCGACTTTGCCGAGAGCTTGCGGCTGCACGGCATGCCCACATTGTTTGTGCCAACCGATCCACAGGGCCTGAACCCTGACGACCTGCCGCCGCAGACCGGGCTCGTGCTGGTCACGCCCAGCCACTCGATTCCCGCCGGGATCACAATGACGCTGGATCGCCGCCGAGACCTGTTGGCCGCCGCTGATCGGCACGACTTTCTGATGATCGAAGATGACTATGAAACCGAGATGGGCTTTCTGGAGCCGCCTTCGCCCTCGCTCAAGTCGCTCGATGGATCGGGGCGCGTGATCTATCTGGGCAGCTTTTCCAAGTCGCTGTTTCCGGGTCTGCGCATTGGCTATCTGGTCGGCCCCGAGCCGTTCATACGTCAGGCGCGCGCGCTGCGGGCGATGATGCTGCGGCACGCGCCGGGCCACATGCAGCGGGTGACGGGCTATTTCCTCGCCCTTGGTCATTACGACGCCCATCTTGTGCGCCTGCGCGAGACATTCCGGCGGCGGCGCGACGCGCTGGTGACGGCACTTGCCGGAACTCCGCTCGACGTGGTGGGCGCGGCGCGTCATGGGGGCTCCAGCCTCTGGGTCACCGCGCCGGAAGGTGTCGACAGTGCGGACCTGGCCGAAGCGCTGCGCCCAGAGGGCGTGCTGATCGAGCCGGGCCATCCGTTCTTTGCCGTACCGCCGGACATTTGCCGCCACTTCCGGCTGGGCTATTCCTCGATCAGCGAGGACCGCATCCGTGAGGGCGTCAGGCGGATGGCGCGCACACTGCAGACAGGGGCCCTCGTGCGCGGCGGATGATCCGAGACGTCACCGGTTGCGGGTATCCACCGGGTAGGCTGTGGTGAACTTCATCCTCTCCATCGCAAAGTGCGAGGTTACGTTCTTGATCGGCACCGCATCCGTCAGGCGTTTGTAGAGCGTATCGAACGCCGCCATGTCTGCCACCGCAATGCGCAGCAGGTAGTCCATCTCACCCGCCATCCGGTAAACCTCCATGATCTCGGGGATGGCGTTCACCGCGCGCACGAAGACCTCGCGCCACTCGGCGCTGTGGTCAGGCGCCTCGATCCCGACAAAGATCGTCAGGCCAAAGCCCAGCTTTGCAGGGTCCGCCAGCGCAACCCGAGAAGTCAGCACACCGTTCTCCTGCAGGCGCTGGATGCGCTTCCAGCAGGGGGTCTGTGACAGACCCACCTTCTCTCCAATCTGGGCCACCGGCAGCGTGGCATCGCGCATCAGCTCGGCCACGATCTTGCGGTCGATCAGATCCAGCGCCTCCATCCTCTGTCCTCCATTCTGGTCCATGTGTCGCCCGAGCAAGCCCGGCTGCGGGGTGTGAGGGTAGAATGGCAGGCTTTGGCTAAATGTCTATAACTTTGATCGTGATTTGATTCGCGGCCGTGGCCGATGGCGTGATACTGCGTAATACATTGAAATTATTGCATTATGCTCATAATCCTGCACGGGATTCGGCCCCGAAAGGGAAGAAAATTCTAAATACACGATAAAGATTGGCGTGAATTTTCTCTGGAAATACTCGACCAACAATGTCGTTATTAAAGGGCAAAGGGCAGCACGGTGCCGCCCCAGGGCAGAGGAGATCGCAAATGGAATCACACGCCGCCACCGCTCTGACGGGAACCAGGCGCATGATGCAAGGCGATCTGGGAACCTGCGCGGTTCGTCTGGTCGACCGCCGCACAGGTGATCTGCACCGCGTCAACGGAACACCCCTGACGGTGTTCACCCGTCATCCCGCCGAGGCTGTCGCCGAACTGCTGGAGGGCCGCGACCCGGCGCTCTGGGAGGCGCGCGTCGAGCGCATTGATCCCGGAGTCCGGCGATGACGGCAACATTCCCCTCGATCCTTCTCGGCCTCGTGCCCCTGATCCCCAGACAATTCGCCGCGCAAAGCCCGGCACCGACAGAGAGAGAAACCGCCATGCTGACCACGATCCAACTTGCCGGAACCGTCACTGCCCAAGGCCTGAAGGTGGCCGAGCATCACGACGGGCGCGTGACCATCGAAACCGGACACCAGCGTCTGACCGGTTGGCCCGTGCCCCGCTTTCTGCGCGGAGCGATCAGCGCGCTGGCGGTGGCCCTGTTCTCCGTCGCCGCGGCGCCGGAACTTCGCGCGGAATCGCTGCTGAACGTCAGCTATGACCCGACGCGTGAGCTTTACCGCGAGTTCAACGAGGTCTTCAGCGCCCACTGGGTTGCCCAAGGCAATCCCGCCCCCACGATCGAAGCCAGCCATGGTGGATCGGGCAGTCAGGCGCGCGCCGTGATCGACGGGCTTGAAGCGCAGGTGGTGACGCTGGCGCTGGCCTCGGACATCGACAAGATTGCCGAGGCGGGCAAGTTGCCCAAGGACTGGCAGTCGAAACTGCCGCACAACTCATCGCCCTATACCTCGACCATCGTCTTTCTGGTGCGCGAGGGGAACCCAAAGGGCCTGAAGGACTGGGGCGATCTGGTGGGCGAGGGCGTCGAGGTCATCACCCCGAACCCCAAGACATCGGGCGGTGCGCGCTGGAACTATCTGGCGGCCTGGGCCTGGGCTGAAAAGAACGGCAAGGATCCCAAGGCCTTTGTGGGCGAGTTGTTCAAGCATGTGCCGGTGCTGGACACCGGGGCGCGGGGCTCGACCACCACTTTCGCTCAGCGTGGCATCGGTGATGTGTTGCTGGCCTGGGAGAACGAGGCCTATCTGGCGCTGAAGGAACTGGGCGAGGATCAGTTCGACATCGTCGTGCCCAGCGTCTCGGTTCTGGCAGAGCCGCCGGTGGCACTGGTGGAGGGCAACATCAAGTCTGATGAAAGCCGCAAACTGGCTGAAGGCTACCTGAACTTCCTCTATTCGCCAGAAGGGCAGGCGCTGGCCTTCAAGCACTTCTACCGGGCATGGGACGCATCCAAGGCGAACCCCGAGGATGTGGCGCGCTTCCCCAAGCTTGAGCTCGTGGACATCGCAAGCTTCGGCGGCTGGTCCAAGGTGCAGCCGGAACACTTTGGCGATGGCGGCATCTTCGACCAGATCTACGTTGCGAAATAAGGTGTCGTGATGGGCAGACCCCTGATCCACCGATCCCCCATGCCCGGCCTTGGCCTGTCGATGGGGATCACCCTGACGATGCTGTCGCTTGTCGTCCTTCTGCCCATCGGCGCCCTTCTTCTGAAGGGCGCCAACTATGGTCTGGAGGGTATCTGGGAGACGGTGAACCGTGAACGGGTCTGGGCGGCCCTGTTCCTGTCGTTCCGGCTCTCGCTGCTGGCGGCGCTTTTCAACCTCGTGTTCGGCGTGCTTCTGGCCTGGGTGCTGGTACGCTATCGCTTTGCGGGCCGCCGCATTCTGGATGCGGCCATCGATCTGCCCTTCGCACTGCCGACCGCAGTCGCCGGCATCGCGTTGACGGCGCTCTATGCGCCCAACGGAACCTTCGGGCACATCGCGGCCAGCATCGGCTGGAAGATCGCCTACACGCAATGGGGCATCTTCATTGCGCTGGTCTTTGTGGGGCTGCCCTTCGTCGCCCGCACGGTGCAACCCGTTGTCGAAGAGATCGAGCGCGAGGTCGAGGAGGCGAGCGCCACGCTTGGCGCCTCGCGCCTGCATACGCTGCGCCATGTGATCCTGCCGATGCTCGCGCCGGCGGCGTTGACGGGCTTTGCCCTCGCGCTGGCCCGCGCCGTCGGAGAGTATGGCTCGGTCATCTTCATCGCGGGAAACATCCCGCTGGTGACCGAAATTGCTCCGCTGCTGATCATCATCCAGCTTGAAGAGTTCAACTATGACGCCGCCGCCGCCATCGGCATCGCCATGTTGCTGATCAGCTTTGCGATGCTGCTCGCGATCAACCTGATCCAGATCTGGAGCCGCCGGAGGATTGGCCATGTCTGATGCAACGCTTCAAAAAGGGACCACGGCGCGCTTCCGATCTGCGACCGAGGAAAGCCCGCTGGCACGACGGGCCTTGATTGGCGTCGCCTTCATCGGCCTTGCGATCCTGGTCTTTGCGCCGCTGATTGCGGTCTTTGCCGAGGCACTGGCCGATGGGGTGTCGGCGGCGCTGCGCAGCCTTGCCAACCCCGATGCCTTGGATGCGATCCGGCTGACACTGACCATTGCCGCGATCTCGGTCCCGCTTAACGCAGCCTTCGGCATTGCCGCCGCGTGGTTCATCACGAAGTTCGACTTCCGTGGAAAGGCCTTTCTGATCACCCTGATCGATCTGCCGTTCTCGGTCTCTCCGGTGGTGGCCGGGCTTTGCATCGTGCTGATGTTTGGCACCAATTCGCTGATCGGCGGATGGCTGGTGGCGCAGGGCTTTCCGATTGTCTTTGCGATGCCGGGCATCATCCTTGCCACGCTCTTTGTGACGTTCCCGTTTGTTGCGCGCGAGCTGATCCCGGTGATGATCGAGCAAGGCCGGGCCGAGGAAGAGGCCGCGTTGACGCTTGGCGCAAGCGGTTGGCGCACGTTCTGGACCGTGACGCTGCCGAATATCCGCTGGGCATTGCTCTACGGCGTGCTGCTCTGCAACGCCCGCGCGATGGGGGAATTCGGCGCCGTTTCGGTCGTATCGGGCAAGATCCGGGGCCAAACCGCCACGATGCCGACGACGATCGAGATGCTCTATCAGGAATACCTCTCGGTCGCGGCCTTCAGCCTTGCCGCGGTTCTCGCCCTGCTTGCACTTCTCACCCTTCTTCTCAAGACCGCGCTGGAAATCCGCCATGCCGATCAACTCGCTGCCACGCACCGCCATTAGGAGGCCGCACATGCACATCGAAATCGACGAAATCTCCAAGCAGTTCGGCGTCACGGCGGCGCTGCATCCGGTCTCGCTGTCGATCCCCTCGGGCGCTCTGGTGGCGCTGCTTGGTCCGTCCGGGTCGGGGAAGACCACGCTTCTTCGCATCCTCGGCGGGCTGGAGTTTCCGACCTCGGGGCGGGTGCTCTTTGACGGGCAGGATGCCACAGGGCTGACAGTGCAGGAGCGCCGCGCCGGCTTTGTGTTTCAAAGCTATGCGCTGTTCCGGCACATGACGGTTTTCGACAACATTGCCTATGGGCTGAATGCCCGGCCGCGCGCAAGCCGTCCCACCAAGGCCGAAATCTCGCGCCGCGTCACAAAGTTGCTCGAACTTATCCAGTTGCCCGAAGTTGGCGGGCGGTTCCCCAGCCAGTTGTCGGGTGGGCAGCGCCAGCGCGTCGCGCTGGCCCGTGCTCTGGCCATCGAGCCGCGGATGCTGCTGCTTGATGAGCCCTTTGGCGCGCTGGATGCCAAGGTCCGCAAGGAGTTGCGGCAGGGGTTGCGCGATATCCATGACGAGACGGGCCTGACCACGGTTTTCGTGACCCACGATCAGGAAGAAGCGATGGAGCTTGCCGATCTGGTGGTCGTCATGTCGATGGGGCGCATCGAACAGGTTGGCAAGCCGCAGGACATACGCGCGCGCCCCGCAACGGATTTCGTGCGCGACTTCGTCACCGCCTGATACGGAGGCCTGCGGTCGGGTCAGACCGCAGGCGACCGCCCCACGCGGCCAAGTGCCTTGTGGCGCAGACCAAGGAACCAGGCCTCAAAGGTGCGGAAGCTGATTTCGGCGATCAGGATCGACAGGGCGAAATAGGCGACCAGAACCCCCCACGGACTGTTCAGCCCGATGGCCCCGAACACCTCGCTGACCAGCACGAGGGCGAAGAGGTGATAGAGGTAGATGCCGTAGCTGATCTGCCCGATGCGTGCGACGGGGCGCAGGCGCAGGAAGGGGGACATCACATTCCCCTCGCGCACCACAAGACTGGCCAATGCCAGACACATCGCCGTATGAAGCGCAAGGTTCGGCCAGCCCTGCAAGTGGCCCGGTACCGCCAGAATGGCGATGATCACGGCAAACCACGCCAGCGGTGCCAGACGGAACCCCGCAAGCCGACAGATGGCCGAAAATCCGCGCGGCCGGTGCATCAGCACGGCAACCAGAGACCCCATCAGGATGGGCGCATAGGTCGGCCCGCTGAGCCCGAGCCGCAGATATGTGGTCTGGATTGGCGGAAGACCGGCAAAGGCACCCAGTGCGCCCGCGATGTTCAGCGCGATCAGCACCAGCAGCACAGGAATGATCCATCGACGGGGCAGGATCAGCAGCAAAAGCGGCCAGACCAGATAATACTGCTCTTCAACCGCAAGCGACCATGTCGGATCGAGCATGGCGATATGCGGAACGGTCAGGAAGTTCGACAGGAACAGGTAGTAGTAGGGCAGAAGTGCTGCCTGTGCGGTCTGCCCCTTGAGCACGATCGCGTATAGCGCCGCCACACTGACCACCAGATAGTAGATCGGAATGATGCGCAGCGCGCGCCGCCAGTAAAAGCCCCGCAGGCTGAAGCGCCCCTTGGCGCCCTCCTCACGCAGCAGAAGTGTGGTGATCAGAAAGCCTGACAGTACGAAGAAGAAATCGACGCCAACGTGGCCGCGCGAGGCAAGACCGGAGGCATTTGACGACAGGCCGGTCCAGATCGGCGCATGGTGCCAGATCACCGCAGCAATGCAGATGAATCGCAGGCCATCGAGATCGCCGAAATGGCGGGTTGCCAGATAGGCTTCATGCGGGAATCGGGACTGGGTCATATGCACTCGGATAAACTGACAATCGACCCGACTTTTGTAGAAGATGCGCGGGGGGCTGTCGATGGATGGATGTGCAGGACCCGCAACCGGGGCGGGCACGATTCCATGATCCTTGGGAGTTCTGCAGGCGATCGACCACCACAGGCGGACGGTGACGCACCACTGTTATCCCCAGAAAATCAAACGGTTCTGCGCTTGGTTCGCATTCCGTCTATCAATGTCTGGAGGAGGATACAGTGGTGAGCCGGACAGGATTCGAACCTGTGACCCGCTGATTAAAAGTCAGCTGCTCTACCAACTGAGCTACCGGCCCGCCGTCTGTGAGCGGCTAACTAAGGGCTTCATGCGGGGGGGTCAAGAGCGAAATTCCGAAAAAAGCGGGTCTCTGGAAGAATCCCCTGAACTGCGGTAGGAGGCGGTCATGGATCAGCTTTTTCCCCAGGGCCTGCCGTTCATGAAGATGCACGGGGCGGGCAATGATTTCGTTGTCATCGACTCGCGCGGGCGCGGGCCGGTGGTTACGCCTGTGTTGGCGCGGGCGGTGGGCGACCGCAATCGTGGAGTGGGGTTCGATCAGCTGGCCGAGATCCATGATGCCGAAGGCGCGGATTTCGCGCTGGATTTCTGGAACTCTGACGGCAGCCGTGCCGGGGCATGTGGCAACGCCACGCGCTGTGTCAGCGATTTCATGATGCGCCAACTGGGCCGCGATGACGTGCGCCTTGTGACGCAAAGGGGCCATCTTGCCGCGATACGCCTGCCCGACGGCCGGGTCAGCGTGAACATGGGCCAGCCGCAGCGCGACTGGCGCGAGGTGCCGCTGTCAATGGCCGTGGACACCGCGCATCTGCCCCTGCCGGGCGATCCGGTGGCGGTGGGGATGGGTAACCCGCATTGTGTGTTCTTCGTGCCGGATGCCGAGGCTGTGGACGTTACCGCCGAAGGACGGCGGTTCGAAACCGATCCCTTGTTCCCCGAGCGCACAAATGTCGAGTTTGCAAGCCTCGTCGGGCCTGACCGGCTGCGCATGCGGGTCTGGGAACGCGGCGCCGGCATCACGCTTGCCTGTGGCTCGGGCGCCTGCGCCACGGCGGTCGCTGCTGCCGAACGCGGCCTGACCGGTCGACACGTCACGCTTGACCTCGATGGGGGTGTGCTGGAGATTGACTGGCGCGCCGATGGCGTCTGGATGGCGGGTCCGGTGGCCCATGTCTTCGATGGCGTCCTTTCGCCCGCATTCCTGAGGGCACTGGCGTGAGCGCGCCAATCTTCTCCACCCTTGGTTGCCGCCTGAACGCCTATGAGACCGAGGCGATGAAGGAACTCGCCGCAGCGGCCGGGGTGGACAACGCGGTTGTCATCAATACCTGCGCCGTGACGGCCGAGGCCGTCCGCAAGGCCAAGCAGGAAATCCGCCGTCTCGCCCGCGAGAACCCGGGTGCGCCGGTGATCGTGACGGGCTGCGCCGCGCAGACCGAGCCCGAGACCTTTGCCGCGATGCCAGAGGTTACCAAGGTTGTCGGCAATACCGAGAAGATGCAGGCCGACACCTGGGCCAGCCTGCGCGTCCCTGACCTGATCGGAACAAGCGAGCGGGTGCAGGTCGATGACATCATGTCTGTCAAGGAGACGGCGGGGCATCTGATCGACGGATTTGGCCGGCACCGCGCCTATGTACAGGTGCAGAACGGCTGCGACCATCGCTGCACCTTTTGCATCATCCCCTTTGGCCGAGGCAATTCGCGCTCGGTTCCGGCGGGGGTGGTGGTTGAGCAGATCAAGAGGCTTGTCGATCGCGGGTTTCATGAGGTCGTTTTGACCGGCGTCGACCTGACAAGCTGGGGCGCCGATCTTCCGGCGACGCCGCGCCTTGGTGATCTGGTCATGCGCATCCTGAAGCTGGTGCCGGACCTGCAGCGCCTGCGTATCAGCTCTATCGACTCGATCGAGGCGGATGAGATGCTGATGCAGGCCATTGCGAACGAGCCGCGCCTGATGCCGCATCTGCACCTGTCCCTGCAGGCAGGCGACGACATGATCCTCAAGCGGATGAAGCGGCGTCACCTGCGCGACGACGCGATCCGCTTTTGCGAAGAGGCGCGCCGTCTGCGCCCCGATATCGTTTTCGGCGCCGACATCATTGCGGGCTTTCCGACAGAAACCGAAGAGATGTTCGTAAATTCGATCCGGCTGGTCGAAGACTGCGGGCTGACCTTCCTGCACGTCTTTCCCTTCAGCCCCCGCAAGGGCACGCCGGCGGCGCGCATGCCGCAGGTCAAGGGGCCGGTGATCAAGGACCGCGCGGCGCGGCTGCGGGCGGCGGGCGATGTGGCGCTGTCGCGGCACCTTTCTGCGCAGGTGGGCGTCGAGCATCGGATTCTGATGGAAGGTCCGCGACTTGGACGCACGGGGCAGTTCACGGAAGTGGCCTTTGCCAGCGATCAGCCGGAAGGCCAGATTGTCACAGCACGGATTTCCGGATTTGCGGATGGTCGGTTGACCGCCTAGGCTACCCGAAAGGGAGACAGCCATGGCACTTGCCCAAAGCCACTCTCATGACGGGGCCGATGCGCAGTCCGTCCTGATCATCCTGACGCTTGCCGGCATGACAGCCGCGCTGGTCTCGCAGTTCGTCTGGCCCGGATGGTGGGGGATGGCGGGCCTTGTGGCCGTCTACCTTGCAGCCGGGGTGCCCACGCTGATCTCGGCGCTGGTGATCCTGTTCCGGCGATTCCGTCTGGACATCGACCTGCTGATGGTGCTGGCCGCACTTGCCGCCGCTGCCGTCGGATCGCCGCTTGAGGGCGCGGTGCTGCTGACGCTTTTCGCCATATCCGAGACGCTGGAGACCCGTGCGATGGGCCGCGCCCGCCGCGCGGTCGAGGCGCTGATGGCGATGCGGCCCGATACCGCCTTTCTTCTGACCGCAGATGGGCAGGTCGAGGTCGCGTCTGACAGTCTGAACCCCGGCGATGTCGTCGTTGTCAGACCTGGTGGGCGTATCCCGGTGGATGGGGTGATCCGCGCGGGGTCAGCGCTGATGGACCTGTCGAGCATCACCGGGGAATCGGTGCCGGTGCGCCGGGCCGAGGGAGAAAAGGTCTTTGAGGCGACCGTAAACCTGAATGGCGTGCTCGAAGTGACGGTCGCACGCTCGGTGGCGGAAAGCACCGTCGCGCGCATGGTGACGCTGGTCACCGAGGCGCAGGCAGCCAAGGCCCCGTCGGAACAGTTCTCTGACTGGTTCGGCCAGCGCTATACGCTGATGGTTCTTGCAGGGTCGGTCGCGGCCTTCCTGATACTGATGGGCCTCGGGCGCGGTCTTGATGATGCGCTCTATCGGTCGGCGACGCTGCTGGTGGCGGCAAGCCCCTGCGCGGTTGTCATCTCGGTGCCCGCGGCGATCCTGTCTGCGCTGTCGGCGGCTGCGCGGGGTGGCGTTCTTTTCAAGGGTGGCGCGGCGCTGGAGCGTCTGGCTGCGGTTAAGGCCTTTGCCTTTGACAAGACTGGCACATTGACCACCGGTCGGGCCGAGGTGACGGGCGTGCATGCGACGGATGCGGCGCAGTTTCTTGCCCTGCTCGCAGGGCTTGAGGCCAATTCCGAGCATCCGATTGCCGACGCGATCCGGCGCGAGGTGACGGCTCGGGGTCTCGCCGCTGCCCCGGTTTCAGAGATCGTCGCGCTGCCCAGCGAAGGCATCACGGGGCGCGATGCGGCGGGTGCGCTTTGGGCAGGCAACGCCCGTCTTGCGGCGCGCATGGGGGCGGATCTGCCGATGATCGATGGTGCCAGCGACGGCGCCGAAACCCTGATCTGGCTTGGGCGAGGACCCGAGGTACTGGGGGCTGTCACCGTGGCGGACCGGCCCCGCACATCGTCACGCGACGCGCTGGTTCAGTTGCGCGCCCAAGGCATGCGCGTCGCCCTGATGACCGGTGACCGCCGCAGCGTTGCCGACCGGATCGGGGCGGAGCTTGGTTTCACGGCGGACGAAATCCACGCAGAGCTTTTGCCGGAAGACAAGGTCCGGCTGGTGGCCGAACTGGGCAATAGGGGGCATATCGCCTTTGTGGGCGACGGCGTGAACGATGCGGCGGCGCTGGCGCGAGCAGATGTGGGCATCGCCATGGGTGCCGCAGGAAGCGAGGTTGCGCTGCAGGCGGCCGACGTCGCGCTGCTGTCAGACGAGATGGCGCAACTGGCCGCCGCACAACGCCTTGCCCGTCGCACCGCAAGGATCATCCGGCAGAACCTGATCTTTGCGCTTGGCGCCATGGTCGTGCTGGTGATCGGGGGGCTTTTCTTCAACTTGCCGCTGCCGCTTGCCGTCCTGGGGCATGAAGGTGGCACGGTGCTTGTAGTGCTGAATGGCTTGCGCTTGTTGGCCGATCCGGTGCGCAGCGACCGCCGCTGAAGTAAAAGGGCGCCCGCAGGCGCCCTTTTACTTCATCCCGTCCCAGAAGCTTTTGACCTTCGAGAAGAAGGACGATGCTTCGGGGTTGTTCTCTTCGCTCAGCTTTTCAAACTCGCGCAGAAGCTCTTTCTGCCGCGCAGTCAGGTTCACCGGCGTTTCGACCGCAAGCTCGATCATCAGATCGCCCACGCCGCCGCCACGCAGGGCAGGCATCCCCTTGCTGCGCAGGCGCATCTGCTTGCCGGTCTGGCTGCCAGCGGGCACCTTTACGCGGCTGCGGCCCCCGTCGATCGTGGGCACTTCAACCTCGCCCCCCAATGCCGCGGTGGTCATCGGCACCGGAACACGGAAGAACAGATGCACCCCGTCGCGCTGGAAGATCGGATGCTCTTTGACCTCGATGAAGATATAGAGATCACCCGAAGGCCCGCCGCGCAGACCTGCCTCTCCCTCGCCCGCAAGACGGATGCGGGTGCCCGTCTCCACCCCCGCGGGGATGTTGACCGACAGCGCGCGGTCCTTTTCGGTCCGGCCGGCGCCGCCGCAGACCTTGCACGGGTTCTTGACCATCTGGCCCATGCCATTGCAGGTGGGGCAGGTGCGCTCGACCGTAAAGAAGCCCTGCTGCGCGCGCACCTTGCCCATGCCCGAACAGGTCGGACAGGTCACAGGCTCGGCGCCACCCTCGGCCCCGGTGCCATGGCAGCTGTCGCAGGTGACAGAGGCCGGGACATTGATGGTCTTCTGGACACCCTTGAAGGCCTCTTCCAGGCTGATGCGCAGGTTGTAGCGCAGGTCAGAGCCGCGTTGCGCCCGCGACCTTGCCCCGCCGCCGCCACCGCCGCGCCCGCCCATGAAGTCGCCGAACAGGTCCTCGAACACGTCCGAGAATGCGCTGGCGAAATCGCCGTTGCCAGAGAAGCCACCACGCGGCCCGCCACCGCCACCCATGCCGCCGTCAAAGGCTGCATGGCCGAAACGGTCATAGGCGGCCTTCTTGTCGGCATCCTTCAGAACGTCGTAGGCCTCGTTCACTTCCTTGAACTGGGCTTCGGCATTGGGGTTGTCGGCGTTGCGGTCGGGGTGCAGCTCCTTGGCCTTCTGGCGATAGGCCTTCTTCAGCTCCTCGGCGGAAGCACCGCGAGAGACGCCAAGCACGTCGTAGAAATCACGTTTCGCCATGGATCATTCCCCTGTGGAACCGGCGAGGGGCGGCCCGTTGCCGGACCGCCCCCTTTCCGTTTCCAGCGGCCTTACTTCCGCTTGTTTTCGCCGAGATCTTCGAAATCGGCGTCAACGATGTCGTCATCGACCGAGCGCGGGCCTTCGTCGTCGCCGCCGGCATCAGCCGCTTGCGCTTTGTAGATCGCCTCGCCCAGCTTCATCGCCGCTTCGGTCACGTTCTGGATACCGCCGCGGATCTTGCCCGCGTCTTCGGTCTTCAGCGTTTCTTCCAGCGCGCCCATGGCCAGTTCGATCGCCTCGACGGTGGACGGGTCCACCTTGTCGCTGTGCTCGGCGAGCGACTTCTTGGTCGAGTGCAGCAGGCTTTCGGCCTGGTTGCGGGCCTCGACAAGGTCCTTGCGTTTCTTGTCTGCCTCGGCATTGGCCTCGGCGTCGCGGACCATCTTCTCGATCTCGTCATCGGACAGGCCGCCCGACGCCTGGATCGTGATGTTCTGCGACTTGCCGGTACCCTTGTCCTTGGCCGAGACGCTGACGATGCCGTTTGCGTCGATGTCGAAGGTGACCTCGATCTGCGGAAGGCCGCGCGGTGCCGGCGGGATGTCTTCAAGGTTGAACTGGCCAAGCAGCTTGTTGTCTGCCGCCATCTCGCGCTCACCCTGGAACACGCGGATCGTCACCGCGTTCTGATTGTCCTCGGCGGTCGAGAAGACCTGGCTCTTCTTGGTCGGGATGGTGGTGTTGCGGTCGATCAGACGGGTGAATACGCCGCCCAGCGTCTCGATCCCGAGGCTGAGGGGGGTCACGTCCAGCAGGACCACATCCTTCACGTCACCCTGAAGAACGCCCGCCTGGATCGCCGCGCCAAGCGCCACGACCTCATCCGGGTTCACGCCCTTGTGGGGTTCCTTGCCAAAGAACTTGGTCACTTCCTCGATCACGCGCGGCATGCGGGTCATCCCGCCGACCAGAACCACCTCGTCGATGTCGCTGGTCGACAGGCCTGCATCCTTGAGCGCGGCCTGACAGGGCTTCATCGACTTCTTGATCAGGTCGTCCACAAGGCTTTCCAGCTTGGCGCGGGTCAGCTTCATCACCATGTGCAGCGGCGTGCCCGAGTTGCGGTCCATCGAGATGAACGGCTGGTTGATCTCGGTCTGGCTGGAGGACGACAGCTCGATCTTGGCCTTTTCAGCGGCTTCCTTCAGGCGTTGAAGCGCCATCTTGTCCTGGGTCAGATCGACGCCATGCTCTTTCTTGAACTCGTCAGCCAGATAGTTGACGATGCGCATGTCGAAGTCTTCGCCACCGAGGAAGGTGTCGCCGTTGGTCGATTTCACCTCGAACAGACCGTCATCGATTTCGAGGATGGTGATGTCGAAGGTGCCACCGCCAAGGTCATAGACGGCGATGGTCTTGGTGTCTTTCTTGTCAAGCCCATAGGCCAGCGCGGCGGCGGTCGGCTCGTTGATGATGCGCAGAACCTCAAGCCCTGCGATCTTGCCCGCGTCCTTGGTGGCCTGGCGTTGCGCATCGTTGAAGTAGGCAGGCACCGTGATCACGGCCTGCGTCACCGTCTCGCCCAGATAGGACTCGGCGGTTTCCTTCATCTTCTGCAGGATCATGGCCGAGATCTGCGCCGGCGAATACTTCTCGCCGCGCACTTCGACCCATGCGTCGCCATTGCCCGCGTTCACGATGGAATAGGGGACAAGCTTCTTGTCCTTTTCCACCTCGGCATCGCCCACGCGGCGACCGATCAGGCGTTTGACGGCAAATACGGTATTGGTCGGGTTGGTGACAGCCTGACGCTTGGCGGGCTGCCCAACCAGACGTTCAGTGTCGGTAAAGCCCACGATCGAGGGCGTGGTGCGTGCACCTTCGGAGTTTTCGATCACACGGGGCTGCGATCCATCCATGATGGCAACGCAGGAGTTGGTCGTCCCGAGGTCGATCCCGATGACTTTGGCCATGATAGTACCTCTTCTTCAGGCGATGTTATGGAGGCGGACCCTCAAGAGGCTTCCGTCCCCGATCCCAATTGAGCAGGGCGCACATTTGTCCCCGGCTTCCCGGCGTATATAGGCAGGGCCTCGAAGCGCTGCAAGCATGACGCCTGTGTGAAAATCGCGCGAGTTGCACGGAATTCCGACCGGGGCGCCCGCGTCGCGGCCCTTACCGCCGGGCGCTCCAGCTGACCGAGATGTGCTTGCGCGTGTAGAACTCCGCCATCAGCCCGATCAGGATGCAGACAAAGGTGCAGGCCAGCGGATAGGCGATGTTGCTGTTGTGCGGGTGATAATTCTGAAAGACGAAGCCCCGGCCCTGATCAATCGTATGGAACAACGGGTTCCAGGTGAACCATTGCAGGATATGGCCGGGCGTGTTGTTGGCGACCATCATCTTTCCCGATGCGAACATGTTGGCCCGCATATAGACCTGCGTCAGGATGCCAAAAAAATCTGGTGCCCAGGGTTTTGCGGCCATCAGGATCATCCCGATTCCCACGCCCGACCCCCAAGAGAGCAGCATCATGCCCATGGCGCCGACCGGATCGTGGATGCTGATGGGTTCAATGGCCGCGTGGTACAGATACAGGATCACCGCGACGGCGAGAAACTGCTGGTAGAGCGAGGCCAGCGCCGAGGCGACAATCGAGATCACTGTGTTCATGGGCGCGTGTTGCATCATCGTCGAGGTCGGGCCATCGGCGCTGGCGACCGCGCCAATGGCCTTGATATGCGTGAAGAAGAAGAAGATCCCCGTCATCAGGTAGACGACATAGTTGCCCCGGATCGCCATGCCGCGCGCGCCCAGGAGGCTCATCATCGTGTAGAAGACGACGATCATCAGCACCATCTGCAGGATGTTCAGCAACAGCCCGACGATCGCGTTGCCGTGTCCCTTGCGGACCTTGTGGACGCTGGCGTGAAAGATCAGCTCGAAGGTGCCAATCACCGATCCGAGTATCGATTTCGGTCGTTCGACCTGAAACATGCGTAAACCTTTGGCGTGACCCTGTGCTGGGCTGTTGGTCCGGTTGGATGGCGCTAATCTGGGCGCGAAACGCAGTCTGCGCGCGAAACCTTGCCGAACGGTTGCCGAACGATGATAAGGGCACTCGGTTTTTGACGCAACTTCGCGGCATCCGCGCCGCATCCGGAGCTGAAGATGGATTTTTCGCGCCTCGTCCCCGTTATCCGCCGTCTGGCCCTCGAGGCAGGCGACCGGATCATGGAAATCTACAACTCGCCCGAGTTCGAGGTGCGCTCCAAGAGCGACGCAAGTCCGGTGACCGCAGCGGACGAGGCCGCCGATGCCGTGATCGCGGCAGGTTTGCGCGCAGCCTTTCCCGATGTGACCCTGATCACCGAAGAGCAGGCGGCCAGCCATGATCTGACGGCCCAGACCTTCCTGATCGTCGATCCGCTGGACGGCACCAAGGAATTCATTCAGCGCCGTGGCGATTTCACCGTGAACATCGCCTATGTCGAGAATGGCGTGCCGACGCGCGGTGTGGTCTATGCCCCGGCGCAGGGACGGCTTTTCTACACGACCGAGGATGGTGCCGCCGTTGAGGAGACGGGTGCGCTCGACAAGGAAAAGCCCGGTAATCTGCGCCGCATCGGGGTGTCCACCCCTGACAATGGCGCGCTGATGGTGGTTGCCTCGAAATCGCACCGTGATGCCGCGACGGATGACTACATTGCGAAATATGCGGTCAAGGACATGCGCTCGGCTGGCTCTTCGCTGAAATTCTGTCTGGTGGCGACGGGTGAGGCCGATCTCTATCCCCGCCTTGGCCGCACGATGGAATGGGACACGGCAGCCGGCGATGCGGTTCTGCGTGGCGCGGGTGGCCATGTGGTGCGGTTCGATGACCACACCCCCCTTGCCTATGGCAAACCCGGCTGGGACAATCCGTTCTTCATCGCCTATGCCCCCGGCGTGGAGCTTCGGAAATGAGCGTTCTGATCGCGATCCCGGCCCGTTATGCCTCCACCCGCTATCCGGGCAAGCCGCTTGTCGTGCTGAATGGGCCCGATGGCGCCAAGACCCTGATCCAGCGCAGCTATGAGGCGGCGCGGGCGGTAAAGGGCGCCGACCGTGTTGTGGTTGCCACCGATGATGACCGCATCAAGGCCCATGCCGAGGGCTTTGGCGCCGAGGTCGTGATGACCTCGACCACCTGCCAGAACGGCACCGAGCGCTGCGCCGAGGTGGCGGCAAAGCTGCCGGGCTTCGAGATGGTGGTGAACCTGCAGGGCGACGCGCCGCTGACGCCTGCGTGGTTCGTCGAGGACCTGATCGCGGGTCTGCGCGCCGATTCCCAGGCCGATATCGCAACGCCTGTGCTGCGCTGTGATGGTCGGGCGGTATCGAGTTTCCTCGCAGACCGCCGCGCGGGTCGCGTGGGTGGCACCACTGCCGTCTTTGGTGCGGGCGGGCGGGCGCTCTACTTCTCCAAAGAGGTGATCCCCTATACCGGCAAGACCTTTGGTGACGATGATCCGACGCCGGTCTTTCACCATGTGGGCGTCTATGCCTATCGCCCGCGGGCGCTGCGCGCCTATCCCGCCTGGCCGGTGGGCCCGCTTGAGGTGCTGGAGGGGCTCGAACAGTTGCGCTTTCTGGAGCAGGGGCGCAATGTGCTTTGCGTCGAGGTCGAGGCGAAAGGCCGCCAGTTCTGGGAGCTGAACAACCCTGAGGACGTGCCGCGCATCGAAGCGATGATGGCTGAAATGGCCGCGCGGTGATCCGCGCGTCAAGATCACAGCAAAGCCGCAGGTTTGGCAAAACTTCGCCCAATCCATGTGGTTCAAACTGCAGGCCATGCTTGTGGGGGCGGGCACCAGTGGATAGCACGACCCCGTTGATGTTATGTCCGCCACCAGACCGCGCCGATTCGCGTCGATGGTTGCGGACCCCGAGAGATTAGACCCCGCTGGCCGGTGTAGCCGCCCAGCCCTGAGAAACCGATTAGCTGTCAGGAATCGAGACGAACATGAATCCAAGAAAGGTCACCAAGGCGGTCTTTCCCGTGGCGGGTATGGGGACGCGGTTCCTTCCGGCTACCAAGTCGATCCCGAAAGAGATCATGACGTTGGTGGACCGCCCGTTGATCCAATACGCGATCGACGAGGCGCGCGCGGCCGGGATCACCGAGTTCATCTTCGTCACTTCGCGCGGCAAATCCGCGCTGGAGGACTATTTCGACCACGCGCCCGAGCTTGAAAACAAGCTCCGCGATTCGAACAAGACCGATCTTCTTAAGGTGCTTGACGCGACGAACATGGATTCGGGCGCCATCGCATATGTCCGTCAGAACCGCCCGATGGGGCTTGGCCACGCCGTCTGGTGCGCCCGCCGCCTGATCGGGGACGAGCCCTTTGCCGTGCTGCTGCCCGATGACGTGATTGCCGCCGACAAGCCCTGCCTGCAGCAGATGGTCGAGGCCTATGAGCAGACCGGCGGCAACATGGTGGCCGCAATGGAAGTGCCGCCCGCCAAGGCATCGGCCTACGGGGTGCTCGACATCGCCGAGGATATGGGCAGCATCGTCAAGGCCCGTGGCATGGTTGAAAAGCCCAAGGCCAACGAGGCGCCGTCGAACCTTGCCGTGATCGGCCGCTACATCCTGTCGCCCGAGGTTCTGAACAACCTCAACGCCAAGAAGCTTGGCGCCGGCGGCGAGATCCAGCTGACCGACGCCATTGCCGAGGAAACCCGCGCCGGTGGCACGGGCGTCTATGGCTATCGCTTCAGCGGCCAGCGCTATGATTGCGGATCGAAAGCTGGCTTCCTGCAAGCCACCGTCGCCTTCGGCCTCTCGCGCCCCGACCTGCAGGACGAGTTTGCAACCTATCTGCATGACGTCGTCGCGCAGCAGAAGGCCGCCCAATAAGGCCGATGCGGGCAAGTGAACTGGTGGCGCAGGCGCGTGCGGCCCTAAGGCTGCGCTGGCGCAGGCGCCGCCTGCTTTGGCGTGCCTTCCGCAGCCGCCACCAGTTGCACTGTCTCGTTGACCGGACGGCGTCGATAAGCCGGGATGAGATCCTGTGCTTCGCGACCATCCGGAACGAAGCCGAAAGGCTTCCACACTTTCTCGACCATTACCGCAGGCTGGGCGTCCGGCATTTTCTGATCGTAGACAATGCCAGCACCGACAATAGCGCGGCGCTCTTGTCGGACTGCCCCGACGTGTCGCTCTGGCAGACCGCACATAGCTACCGTGCCTCGCGCTTTGGCATGGACTGGATCAACCATCTTCTGCGTCGGCACGGTCATGGACACTGGTGTCTGACAGTCGACGCCGACGAGTTGCTGGTGCATCCGCATTTCCCCGAACGCAACCTGCATGATCTGACCCGCTGGCTGGATGGACGGGGAGAGCGGGTGTTCGCGGCCATGATGCTCGACCTCTATCCCCAAGGGCGTCTGACCCAGACGGGGCCGGCGCCGGGAGATAACCCGCTGGATGCGCTGTGCTGGTTCGATGCAGTGGGCTATCGGCGTGAGGTGCAGACCCGCTACGCAAACCTGTCGATCCGCGGCGGGGTGCGTGAACGGGTGTTCTTTCCTGATCGACCGGACCTCTCACCCCATCTGCACAAGACGCCGCTGATCCGTTGGCAACGGGGTGACGCCTATCTCAGTTCGACCCATGCCGCTCTGCCACGCGCATTGAACAAGGGCTTCCTGTGCCAAGGCCTGCCAACCGGCGTTCTGCTTCACACCAAGTTCCTCCCCTCGATCACCGCACGCGCGGTCGAAGAGAAGCAGCGGGGGGAGCACTTCACCCATACGGGGAACTACGCGGGCTACTACGACAGTCTCGCTGCAGACCCAGTCCTCTGGCAGCCTTCGTCCACGCGGTATCAGGGGGCTGAACAGCTGGAACATCTGGGCCTGATGACGCGTGGCGCATGGTTCTAGGGTGCATATGGCGGCATGGACGCTACATATTGCATTTCGCGCGTTGAATTCGGCCGCATCAGTGGCCTGCTCCCGTTTACGCCGTTGCAACGCTTGATTATCATCCTAGATCGAGATTTCGACGGGAGCGCATGGTAACAGGGGCGCGGCACCCGGTGTTTGGAGAGTTCAGGGGTTTCGCGGTGGGATTGGTGTCGACATATCAGCTGCGACTGGCGCGCAAGCGCTGGCGCTTCCGCGCCTTCCGGAAGCGGCGCGAGCTGACTGCCATGCAGAACCGGACAGACCTGATCCGGCGCAGCGACATCCTTCTGTTCTCAACCATCCGGAATGAGCGGACGCGGCTTCCTTATTTCCTGCAGTACTACCGCGAACTCGGCGTGAACCACTTTCTGATTGTGGACAACGCAAGCACTGATGGGTCGACCGAATATCTTGCGGCGCAGCCCGATGTATCGGTCTGGACCACCGACAGCAGCTACAAGAGTGCCCGTTACGGCATTGACTGGATAAACTGGCTGCTTCTGCGCTATGGAAGCGACCACTGGACAGTGGTTGTCGATCCGGATGAGTTTCTGGTCTATCCGTTCTGCGACAGCCGACCGCTACGGGCGCTGACAGACTGGCTTGATGCTGGTGGGGTGCGGTCGTTCCCGGCGATGCTGCTGGACATGTATCCCAAGGGGCCGTGGAAGGCGCTGGATTACCGCGAAGGTCAGGACCCGTTCAGCCTGCTGAACTGGTTTGACAGCGGGAACTACACGATCACCCCGAACCAACGCTACGGCAATCTGTGGATCCAGGGCGGGCCGCGTGCGCGGGTAATGTTCGCCGACCAGCCAGAGCAGGCACCGGCGCTGAACAAGATCCCGCTGGTGCGCTGGCGGCGCGACTATGTTTATGTCAGCTCGACCCATATGCTTTTGCCGCGCGGCTTGAATCTTGTCTATGATGCATGGGGGGGCGAGAAAGCCTCGGGCTGTCTTCTGCATGCCAAGTTCCTGCCGACCCTTGCCGGGAAGGCCGAGGAGGAGGCCGGGCGCCGCGAGCATTACGCCAGCGGGGCTGAATACGCCGCCTATCGCGAGGGCGGTGAAGACCTGTGGTGCCGGTGGAGCGAAAAGTACATCAACTGGCGCCAGCTCGAGATCCTGGGCCTGATGTCGAAAGGGAACTGGGCTTGAGCGTCGGCATCATCATGCTGTGCCATACCGCGCTAGAGCGCGCGGCCGATGCCGCGCGGCATTGGTCAGATCATGGCTGCCCCGTGGTGATCCATGTTGATCGTCGCGTCCGCAAACGCGCCTTTCAACGTCTGCGGCGATCGCTTGCGGATGTTTCAAACATCCGCTTTTCAGATCGCTACGCCTGCGAATGGGGCACCTGGGGGCTGGTGCAGGCGACCCAAGCCGCGGCGACCCGGCTTCTTGCTGATTTTCCAGATGTCCAGCACGCTTATCTCGCTTCTGGTGCCTGTCTGCCGCTGCGCCCCGTTGAAGAGTTGGTTGGCTATCTCGCGGCCCGACCCGAGACCGATTTCATCGAAAGCGTCACGACCGAGGATGTCGGCTGGACGGTGGGCGGGCTGAATATCGAGCGCTTCACGCTGCGTTTCCCGTTCTCGTGGCGCAAGCAGAGGCGGCTGTTCGATGCCTACGTCCGCCTGCAACGACGCCTTGGCTTTGCGCGCCGCATTCCTGCGGGGATAGAGCCGCATCTGGGCAGCCAGTGGTGGTGCCTGACCCGGAAAACGCTGACCGCAATCCTGCAAAGCCCCGACCGGGCCGCCCATGACCGCTACTTCAAGCGCGTGTGGATCCCCGATGAGGCCTATTTCCAGACGCTGGTGCGGCGCTATTCGCAGAATGTCGAAAGCCGGTCACTGACCTTGTCGAAGTTCGACTTTCAGGGCAAGCCACATGTCTTTTACGACGATCACCTGCAGCTTCTGCGCAAGTCGGATTGTTTTGTCGCACGCAAGATCTGGCCGCATGCCGACAAGCTCTACAACCATTTCCTGTCAGCCGATCTGGCGCGCCAACCTGCGGCTGAGCCTGCACCAGGCAAGATCGACCGGATCTTCGCCCGTGCGGTTGAACGGCGCACGGCGGGGCGGCACGGGCTTTACATGCAGAGCCGCTATCCGCAAGGCGCCCGCGAGACGGCCGCCCCCTATTCGGTGTTCGAGGGCTTTTCCGAGCTGTTCGTGGATTTCGAATCCTGGCTGGGCAAGGTTGCAGGCATGCGGGTGCATGGACGACTTTTCGCGCCCGAACGCGCCGAGTTCGCGGGGGGTGAGACGATCTACAACGGCGCGGTGTCCGACAGCGCCGCCTTGCGTGACTATAACCCCGAGGCGTTCCTGACCAACCTGATCTGGAATACGCGGGGCGAACGTCAGTGCTTTCAGTTTGGTCCGCGTGATGTGCAGCAAATCGGTGCGCATCTGGCGCAGGACGACAATGCCCGCATCGCGGTGATTTCGGGCGCATGGGCGCTGCATTTGTTCCGCAGCGGCGCCGATCTGGGCAGCATCCGCAAAGAGGCGGCGCGCCTCCAGAAGATCGAGGCCGACCACCTTGCGCTGCTGCGCCGCCCTTCGGCCAAGGGCAGGGTCCGTATCTGGACGCTGGCCGAGTTCGCAGAGAACCCGATGGACCATCTGCAGACGCTGCTGGAGGACATCAATCCCCGCAGCGCGCGCCGGCTGACCGAGGTGCCGCGCATGATCGACCTTGCGGGTTTTGCCGAGTTTCTGGCCACACTGCGCAATCAGGGCATGCAGCCCATCCTGACCGGTGATTTCACCGGCCTGCCCCGACCGGCCGAGTCCCTGCCACAGCGCAGCCGTCCGCATCTGGTGAAGTGAGATCCCGATGACCTTCACCTCTTTCGTCATGTTCGCAGGCATGCGCACCGGGTCGAACTTCCTTGAGGCAAGTCTGAATGCGCTCGAAGGCGTCACCTGCCATGGGGAGGTCTTCAATCCGCTATTCATGGGCAAGCGCAATTGCGAGAGCCTCTTTGGCCATGACCTTGCAGCACGTGAGGCCGATCCGCTGGCTGTCTTGGCATCCATGCGGGCCGAGACCGAGGGGCTGTCGGGCTTCCGCTGCTTTCACGATCATGATGCGCGTGTGATCGAGCATGTGTTGAACGATCCCGCCTGCGGCAAGATCATCCTGACGCGCAATCCGCTGGAAAGCTATGTCAGCCTGCGGATTGCGGTCGCGACCGACCAGTGGCGCCTGACCAATGCCTCGCGGCTGAAACGGGCAACCGCTCATTTCGATCCGGTCGAGTTCGAGGCGCATCTCGACGCAAACCAGCAGTTTCAACTGCATCTGATGCGTCGGTTGCAGCTCACCGGGCAGACGGCTTTCTATATCGACTATGAGGACCTCGCCGACCCCGAGGTGCTGAATGGCCTGGCCCGGTTCCTTGGGGTCAAGGGGCGGCTGGAAGGTCCTGACCCCCGGTTGAAGAAGCAAAATCCCGAACCGCTGGCGGACAAGGTTGAAAACTTTGAGGATATGGTGGTCGCGCTCGCCGGGCTCGACCGCTTCAACCTGGCACGCACCCCGAATTTTGAGCCGCGCCGGGGGCCGGTCATCCCGGGTTATGTCGCGGCGGCAGGGGCGGGGCTTTTGCACATGCCGCTGCGGGGCGGGCCCGAGGCTGCGGTGAACGACTGGCTGGATCGTGTGGGCAGCGGCGGCACGATCGACGGCTTCGTGAAAAAGTCGTTGCGGGACTGGAAGGCCAGCCAGCCCGTCCAGCGCAGCTTTGCCGTGCTGCGACATCCGCTGCCGCGCGCCTATGTCGGCTATTGCCGCGTCGTGCTGGGCGGTCGCAACGATCTGCACCGGCTGATGACGCGGGCCTATGGGCTTGAGCTGCCGGTCGGGCCGGATGTGACACCTGCTGCGCAGCGCGCCGGGTTCCTCGCTTTCCTGCGCTGGCTGCGGATCTATCTGGCTGGCCAGACCGGACAAAAGATTGACGGACACCTGGCAAGCCAGACCGCCGCCCTGCAGGGATTTGCCCAGTTCCAGATCCCCGACGTCGTGCTGCGCGAAGAACGTCTGGCCGAGGGGCTGGCCTGGCTTGCTGCAGAGGTCGGCGTTGCGGCGCCAGAGTATCGACCCGTGGACGATGGCCTGCCGATCTCTCTGGGGGAGATTTGGGACCCAGACCTTGAGGATGCCGCGCGCGAGGCTTATGCGCGCGACTATCAGTCGTTCGGTTTCAAGGACTGGCGCAAGACCAACCCGCCCGTTGCCTGATCAGGCGGCAGCCGAACTGCGGCCTTCCGTCAGAATCGCATGCAGCTTTGCGGGGTCAATGTTGGCGCGCAGCTTGGCGCAGATCCCCGGATCGCGCATCGTGCGGCTGACCAGTGCCAGCGCCTTGAGATGTTCGACACCCGAATCCTTGGGTGCGAACAGCCCGAAGATCAGGTCAACCGGCTGGCGGTCGACGCTGTCATAGTCGAGCGGCTTTTCCAGCCGGACAAAGACGCCCACGATGCCGCTGATTTCTTCCAGCCGGGCATGGGGCAGGGCGATGCCATGGCCCACGCCGGTCGGGCCAAGGCTTTCACGCTCTTGCAGGCCGTCGATCACGACCGATCCGTTAAGCTTATAGGCCTGGGCTGCAATCTCGCCCAGTTCCTGAAAGAGGCGCTTCTTGCTGGTCATCTGGCTGACGACCCTGACGGCTTGTGGGGTCAGAATCTTTGAAAGTTCCATCAGGGTCGTCGTCCAAACTGCGCCGCAGGGCGCTTCACTTGCTGTTGCGGGGGTCTATCCAGCCGATGTTGCCGTCATCCCGACGGTACACGACATTCACGCCCCCATGGCCTTCGTTGCGGAACACGAGCATCTTCTGGCTGCCAAGCTCCAACTGCATCACGGCCTCGCCGACGGTGATCGAAGGAATCTTCGTCTCCATCTCGGCGATGACGATCGGCTGCAGCGGTGTGGCTTCCGAATCCTCGGGCTCTTCGGTCGGGGCGAGGATATAGGAGGAACCCCCGTCGAATTCAACCGGTGCCGTGCGGCGGTTGTGGTGGTCGCGCAGACGGCGCTTGT
This sequence comes from Gemmobacter aquaticus, assembly GCF_007859075.1. Classification (GTDB taxonomy): domain Bacteria; phylum Pseudomonadota; class Alphaproteobacteria; order Rhodobacterales; family Rhodobacteraceae; genus Gemmobacter; species Gemmobacter aquaticus. The sequence goes on along the minus strand of NZ_VOAK01000021.1, from coordinate 82,742 downwards.
AGCGGCGCAGTTGCTTGTCCAGCCGTTCCCTGCACGCCTCGAATGCAGCATAGATTTCGGGGGCGTGCCCCTTGGCGGTCGCGGTCAGTCCGGTCGAAAGGTGAATCGTCGCCTCGCAGACATTTTCATGCGCACTTCTGGAAAACACCACCATCGCGTCTGTCGGACGCTGGGCGTACTTCTCGACCACTTCGCCAAGTTCGGCCTTCACATGCGTCTGAAGCGCCTCACCTATGTCGATCTGTTTTCCGCTGATCTGATAACGCATGGCTCCTCCTTCGCGAAAACAGCAAAGCTCATCCTGCATCATGCAGGATGTCCCGCTGATGAATTTTACATGGGACCGCCTGACGGGCACTTGCCGGTAGAGGGCAGAAAACTGCCGTGGAAGAAGTGTAGCCGGTGGCGGTTATCACACGCATCAAGGTCAATTGGTGGCAGGTGGCGGGCGATTGTCAATGCCCTCGTGCTGCCACTGTAACGGCCATGTGAAGCTGGGCGCACCTTGTGCCGACCACCGCGCCTGCGAATGGCGAGATGCTGCCTAGTTCATCCGGAAGTTCTGGCCAAGATAGACGCGGCGCACGGTCTCGTCCTGAACGATCTCGTCGGTCGTGCCGCTCATCAGAACATGGCCGTCGTGCAGGATATAGGCGCGATCCACGATCTCCAGCGTTTCGCGGACGTTGTGATCGGTGATCAGAACGCCCAGCCCACGGCCCTTGAGGTCCTGCACCAGATGCCGGATCTCGCCCACCGCGATGGGATCGACGCCGGCAAAGGGTTCGTCAAGCAGCAGGTAATTGGGGTTGGCGGCCAGGCAGCGCGCGATCTCCACCCGCCGCCGCTCGCCACCCGAAAGTGCCAGCGCAGGGGCGCGCCGCAGATGGGTGATCGAAAAATCCGACAGCAGTTCTTCCAGCCGCTCGCGCCGCTTGTGGCTGTCGGGCTCGCGAATCTCCAATACGGCAAGGATATTGTCCTCGACCGAAAGGCCGCGGAAGATCGACATCTCTTGCGGCAGATAGCCCACGCCAAGCCGTGCGCGCCGATACATTGGAAGGGCGGTGACGTCCTTGCCATCGATCAGCACCTGCCCACCCTCGGGCGTGACAAGGCCCGCGATCGAGTAGAAGCAAGTGGTCTTGCCCGAGCCATTTGGCCCCAGAAGGGCGACCACTTCACCACGATTGAGGTTCAGCGTCACGTCGCGGATCACCGGACGCTTGCGATAGCTCTTGCGCAGGCCGCGCACCTGCAGGCCAAGCGAGGGGGTTTCAACCGATCCATCCCGCATCAGTTGCCACCCGGCGAGAAGACGGTCGACACCCCACCCTCCATGCGACCAGTCCCGGCCTTGAGGTCGATCAGAAGCTTCTGTCCGGCAATGGCGCTCGGGCCTTGGGTCAGTAGAACGTTGCCGGTCATCAGTACGGTTCCTACGTCGACCGCATAGACCGCCTCGTCCGACTCGGCAGCGTCGCTGTTACTGGCGAGTGTGACGCCGCCCGTTGCATGCAGCTTGGCGATGGACTTGCCATCCGCCGCATACTCCACCCGGACCGTCTGGGCTGCCAGCCGCATCTCACCCTGTCCGACCAGCACGTTTCCGGTAAAGGTGGCGCTGCCGTCGGTCTGGTTCACCGTCAGGCTCTCGGCCTTGACCTCCACCGGCAGGGTCGTGTCCTGCCGTAGCCCGCCAAAGGCCACCTGCGCGTCCTGAGCCCAGGCCGCGAGGGGCAGGAAGGCGCTCAGCAAAAGGACGAAACGACGCGGGCGGACCATGAAAATGCCTCGGCTCAACTGCTTGGATCAGGGTGTGCGGGGCTGGTATATCAGCCTGACGCCACCATTGAAAACGAGAAGATAGCCCGCATCCGGCGATGCGCCATCCTCTGCCGGGCGCAACTCCATCCGACCGGCTGTGAGTTGTCCCAGCGGACCATGCCCCTGCACCTCGCCACCACTTTCGGCCCCTGTGCGGTCAAGATGCAACGACATGCTGTCGGTGCGGAATTCGTAGCCCAGCGAGTTCGAAAAGAGCACGCCGTCCTCAAAGACCGCGAGGCCCGATGTGCGGTCATAACGCAGCCCGGCCGATGTCAGCGCCGATCGCGCGCCGTCAGGCGTTGCCAGCTGCGCGCGGATGTCGCGGGCCGCACCGCCGCCATCTTCGGCAGGGCGTGCCTCGGCTGCGGTGATCGTAACCATGGCGCCATCGCGCGTGGTTCCGGCAAAGGCCGGGTCGGTCATCCGGGGCTCGCGCAGTCGGTCGGCAATCTCGGCATCGCTGTAAGGGATCGCCGATTCGGGATCGATGCGACGGGTCAGCAGGAAGAGGCTCGACAGGATCGCCAGCGCCAGCAGCGGCAGCGCGACCTTGAGCCATCCCACCAGCCGGCTGTACCCGTCCATCGCCGCCCCCGATCAGACCACGCCCGCGCGCAGGCAGTCGTGGATATGGATCAGCCCGACCGCATGGCCGGTCCCTTCGGGATCGACCACGAAGAGCGAGGTGATCTTTTTCGCCTGCATCACCGCGACGGCCTTTTCGGCCAGCGCATCGGGGCCGATTGTGCGCGGATGCCGGGTCATGACCTGCGCGGCCGAGAGCGAGAGCAAGCCCTCCATGTGGCGCCGCAGGTCGCCATCCGTGATGATGCCGGCCAGATGACCCTGCACGTCCGTCACGCCCACCACACCAAAGCCCTTCTGGCTCATGGTCAGCAGCGTCTCGCTCATGGGAGTATGTTCTTCGACCAGCGGCAGGTCGGCATGCATTAACTGGCGCACGGTGGCCAGTTTCGCGCCAAGCTTGCCGCCGGGGTGGAAGATGCGGAACTGGTCGGGGGTGAACTGCCGATGCTCCATCAGCGCGATCGCCAGCGCATCGCCAAGGGCCAGTGTCATCGTGGTCGAGGTGGTCGGCACGATGCCCGTCTCGCAGGCCTCGGGCACCGTCGGCAGCAGGATGGCCACATCCGCCTGCCGCAGCAGGGTCGAGCCTTCGCGCCCCGCGACCCCGATCAGGGGAATGCCAAAGCGCCGGGTATGGGCGATGATGTCGGCAAGCTCGGGCGTCTCGCCCGAGTTCGACAGAACCAGCGCCACATCGGATTCGGTGACCATGCCCAGATCACCGTGGCTCGCCTCGCCCGGATGGACGAACTGTGCGGGCGTGCCGGTTGATGCGAAGGTCGCCGCGATCTTGCGCGCGATATGGCCGGATTTCCCCATGCCGCAGACAATGACGCGGCCCTGCGCCTGCAGGATCAGATCGACCGCTGCGCTGAAGCCGCCGTCCAGCGTATCGGCGAGAATGTCCAGCGCCTCTGATTCGCGGCGTATGACGCGACGGCCGATGGCCAGAAAGTCAGTGGTGGAAGAGGTCATTGGGCTCATCCCATCCCATCAGGTCCAGCTCTGCCCGTGTGGGCAGAAAGTCGAAGCAGCGCTGTGCCAGATCCATCCGGCCTTCACGCGACAGCCGTTCCTCCAGCGCGGTCTTCAGACGATGCAGGTAAAGGACGTCGGATGCCGCATATTCTTTCTGCGCCTCGGACAGCTCCTCCGACCCCCAGTCAGAGGTCTGCTGCTGCTTGGACACATCAACGCCCACCAGTTCGGCCAGAAGGTATTTCAACCCGTGCCGGTCGGTAAAGGTGCGGATCAGGCGTGAGGCGATCTTGGTGCACCAGACGGGCGAGGTCGTCACGCCAAAGGCATTCTTGAGTGCGGCAATGTCAAAGCGGCCAAAGTGGAACAGCTTCACCACCGACGGGTCGGTCAGCAGGCGTTGCAGGTTGGGGGCGCTGGTCTGGCCGCGGGCGATCTGCACCAGATGGGCGTCGCCATTCCCGGACGACAGTTGCACCACGCAAAGACGGTCGCGGCGCGGGTCCAGACCCATCGTCTCGGTGTCGATGGCCACCACAGGGCCAAGGTCCAGCCCGTCGGGCAAATCGTTCTTGTGCAGGTAAATCGTCACGAGGGGCCTCCGCCGGCTGTTCCCGCAGGGGATAGACCTGCAGGTGCGCGCGGTCAATCGCGCGAGAAAACCAAAGGCGCGGCACCCGGTCGGGTCCGCGCCTTGGATGATGGTGCCCAGAAGAGGACTCGAACCTCCACGCCTTGCGGCACTGGTACCTGAAACCAGCGCGTCTACCAATTCCGCCATCTGGGCGATGTCGTGGAGCGGCTTCTACGGGCAGTCCCGGGCCAAGTCAATTGCCCATCTGGTGCAGATCTGACAGGCGTCCTGCGCTGCGCGGGACAGCAGAAAAACCAAAAGGCCCGGCGCTTTGCAGCGACCGGGCCTTTTTATTGGTGCCCAGAAGAGGACTCGAACCTCCACGCCTTGCGGCACTGGTACCTGAAACCAGCGCGTCTACCAATTCCGCCATCTGGGCGATGTCGTGCGGCGGTATCTACGGTCGGCGCGCGGGGGTGTCAACAGGCCGCGGTGAAAAATCTTCACGGGGATTTGCGGCTTGTTTGGATTTTGCCTTATAGCTATGGAGACAAGGAATTTTGCACCATTACCTACCGGGAAGGGCTCGCAGATGAGCAAGCTGGTCACGATCTATGGCGGTTCGGGTTTCGTCGGGCGGTACATCGCCCGGCGCATGGCGAAAGAGGGCTGGCGCGTCCGCGTCGCCGTCCGCCGCCCGAACGAGGCGCTGTTCGTGCGGCCCTACGGTGTGGTGGGTCAGGTGGAGCCCGTGCTTTGCAACATCCGCGATGACGCCAGCGTGGCGGCCGCGATGCGCGGGGCAGATGCGGTGGTCAACTGCGTGGGCATCCTCAACGCCGTCGGCAAGAACAAGTTCGATTCCGTGCAGGCAGAGGGTGCGGGCCGGGTGGCCCGGCTTGCGGCGGCTGAAGGCGTGGCGAATCTGGTGCACATCTCGGCCATCGGCGCCGACACGAACAGCGACAGCGCCTATTCTGCCAGCAAGGGCGCGGGCGAAGCGGCGGTTCTTGCCGCCTTCCCGTCGGCCATGATCCTGCGGCCCTCCGTGATCTTCGGCAATGAGGATGGCTTCTTCAACCGCTTTGCCGGCATGGCACGGATGTCGCCTGTTCTGCCGGTTTTTGGTGCAGACACGAAGTTCCAGCCGGTGCATGTCGAGGATGTGGCATCGGCAGCGGTCAAGGGTGTTCTGGGGCAGGCCGCTCCGGGCATCTACGAACTGGGCGGGCCGGATCGGGCGAGCTTTGCCGATCTGATGAAGGACATGCTGGCCATTATCCGCCGTCGTCGGCTGATCCTGCCGCTGCCGCGCTTTGTTGGCCGGATCCTAGCGTTTGGCGGGGACGCGTTGCAGGCGGTGACCCTTGGCCTGATCGAGAACAAGCTTCTGACCGGCGATCAGCTGAAGAACCTCTACCGTGACAATGTCGTGTCGCCCGATGCCAAGGGGTTTGCCGATCTGGGCATTACGCCTTCGGCGCTGGCTGCGGTGCTGCCGGATTACCTGTGGCCCTATCGTCCGTCTGGGCAATACGATGCCATCAAGGCATCGGCCAAGAACCTGCGCAAGGTCTGACTTGTGTCGGATCAGTCGCTGCTGACGGCCGCCGCCCTCGGTCTGCTCGAAGGGCTGACCGAGTTTCTGCCGGTATCATCGACAGGCCATTTGTTGCTGGCCGGGCATTTTCTTGGGTTTGAAAGCGCAGGGCGCGCGTTCGAGATCGTGATTCAGCTGGGCGCGGTGCTGGCGATTCTGTCGGTCTATGCGGGCAAGCTCTGGCGCGTATTCTCTACTGCCCATCGCGATCCGCAGGCGCGGCGCTTCATCATCGCGGTGGCGATCGCCTTCCTGCCCGCTGCGTTGATCGGCGTCCTGGCGCATGGGTTCATCAAGAACGTGCTGTTCGAGACTCCGATGCTGATCGCGATCAACCTGATCATCGGGGGCGTGATCTTGCTGTTCGTCGACAAATGGGTTCCCGCGCCGCGCTACGACGATGCCATGGACGTGCCCTTGGGTACTGCTTTGGGGATCGGACTCTTTCAGTGTCTGGCGATGATCCCCGGCGTCAGCCGGTCAGGCGCGACCATCGTGGGCGCGCTCACGCTCGGGGTGGGCAAGCGTGGCGCGGCCGAATTCTCGTTCTTCCTGTCGATGCCCACAATGGCCGCAGCGGTGGCCTATGACCTCTGGAAAAACCGCGACGTGCTGGATGGCGCAGCCTGGGCGCAGATCGGCGTTGGCTTCTTCGTCGCCTTCCTTGCCGGGGCTTTTGTGGTGAAATCGCTGCTGGGTTACGTGTCGCGCCATGGCTACGCACTGTTCGGCTGGTGGCGAATCGCGGTTGGTGTGGTCGCTTTGGTGGCGCTTCTGGCTGGTTTTTAGGCGTTTAGGTAACTTTTGCTGACCTAAAAAATCAGGAAAAAGTCAGGGACACAGACCTTTCTGTCAAAAAACCGGATTATAGGTCAGCCTTGCTGACTTTTATTTCGCTCCGGCCCAAAGTATCAAGGCGTACCCACCGATTTGCCGCAGGGAGGCGCCACCATGGCCAAGGAACGGATGCTTCAGTTTGTCACCGTCAACCGGGAGATGCCTGAAAAGCGTCCGGCCGAACTGCGGTCACAGGACTTTCACGAGATCTACCGCGATTTCGCCGCACGCAAGGCGGTCGAGCAGTCCAGCCGCTGCAGCCAGTGCGGCGTGCCCTATTGCCAGGCCCATTGCCCGCTGCACAACAACATTCCCGACTGGCTGCGCATGACCGCGCTCGGACGTCTGGACGAAGCCTACGCGATCAGCCAGGCCACCAATACCTTCCCCGAGATCTGCGGCCGCATCTGCCCGCAGGACCGACTGTGCGAAGGCAATTGCGTGATCGAGCAATCGGGTCATGGCACCGTCACGATCGGCTCGGTCGAGAAGTACATCACTGATACGGCATGGGAAAATGGCTGGGTCAAACCCACCAAGCCCGAGGTCGAGCGTACCGAAAGCATCGGCATCATTGGCGCAGGCCCCGGTGGGCTGTCGGCAGCCGACATGCTGCGCCGCAAGGGCTTTCAGGTCACCGTGTATGACCGGTATGACCGCGCGGGCGGCCTGCTGACCTATGGCATTCCCGGCTTCAAGCTTGAAAAGCCCGTCGTCATGCGCCGGGTGGAACAACTCGAAGCCTCAGGCGTTCATTTCGTGATGAACTGCAAGGTCGGCGAAGACATCAGCTTTGATGCGATCCGTGGGCAGCATGATGCGGTCATCATCGCGACGGGCGTCTACAAGATGCGCGCCGTGGGTGGACCGGGTGTGGGGCAGACCGGCATCGTTCAGGCGCTGGATTACCTGACGGCCTCCAACCGCAAGAGCTTTGGGGATGAGGTCGAGGCCTTTGACAATGGCGACCTGAATGCCACCGGCAAACGTGTCGTGGTGATCGGCGGCGGCGACACCGCGATGGACTGTGTGCGTACGGCCATCCGGCAGGGCGCGGTCAGCGTGAAATGCCTCTATCGTCGCGACAAGGCCAACATGCCGGGTTCGCAGCGCGAGACCCAGAACGCCGAGGAAGAAGGCGTGGAGTTTGTCTGGCTGTCTGCGCCCAAGGGCTTCACCGGCAATGGCGCGGTCGAGGGCGTGGTGGTGCAGAAAATGCGCCTTGGAGCACCTGATGCGTCGGGACGTCAGTCGCCCGAGGTGATCGAGGGCGCCGATTACGTCGAGCCTGCCGATCTGGTGATCACAGCACTCGGGTTCGAGCCCGAGGAACTGCCGACCCTCTGGGGCGTGCCGGATCTGGCCGTGACCCGCTGGGGGACCATCAAGGCCGACTTCCGCACCCATCAGACCGCGCTGCCGGGGGTGTTCGCCGTGGGCGATATCGTCCGTGGCGCCTCACTGGTGGTCTGGGCAATCCGCGATGGCCGCGAGGCTGCGGATTCGGTCGAGGCATATCTGGCGCAGCCCGCCAGCGTTGCAGCGGAATAGGCTCGCTCGGCCCCCAGGCGGGGCCGCGGGCATGGACCGGAAAGGGCATGGGATCATGTGGGGCAAGATGAAGCTTGGGCAAATGGCGGCACCCGTGGCTTTGCACGGCCTGCTGACCGGCATGGCGGTCATGGCGGCGGTCCCTGCCGGGGCCGTGGGCTTTCAGGCACCCGAAGGTTGCGAGGCTTTTCTGACCGTGCAGGCGCGCGCCTGCCGGGTGTCGAACCACTATCGCTGCAGCGCCCAGCCGGGCGATCAGTGGCGGGCCGATTTCGATCAGGAAGGCGTCTTCTTCGTCAGCCGTATCAATGACGAGGCCGAGTGGGTCGAGAGCTTCGAGTTCAACCCGAATGTGCGGCAGACCATGGATGCGGGCGCCGAGGACCCGGCCAGCTTTTCAGCGCTGGTTGCCACGGGGCGCGACGATTTCAGCTTTGGCCTGAGCCGTGATGACGGGCAGTCGAGCCATGTGACAGGTCATGACATCCTCACCGGGCGCACTGTCACCATCGATGGCATGGTGCTGAACCAGACCGAGTTCGCCTTCACCGAGACGGCACCTGACGGCACCGTGCTGCGACAGTCGCGCGGCAAGGAGTACATCTCAAAGGAGCTGCGGCTCTTCTTCGCGGGACCGTCAGAGTTCTGGGATGGCGAGAACTGGCTTCCGATGGACGGAAGCCCGGTCCAGTTCATCAAGCCGGGTGAGCCGGGCTTTGGCGCGACCCAGCCAATCTTCGACTGCGGTTCGCTGATGTCAGAGGCACCGCTGGATCCGATGCTGCAGCAGGTGCGCCATGAGCGGTGATCTGCACGGACAATGCCTGTGCGGCGCGGTGCAGGTCACCGTCCGCAATGCGCCCCACGACCTTGGCGCCTGCCACTGCGCGATGTGCCGCCGCTGGACGGGGTCCGCCTTCATCACCCTCGACGTGCCCGAGGCCGACATGACGGTGACGGGTGCCGATCATGTGCGCAGCTATACCTCGTCCGACTGGGCCGAACGGTCGTTCTGCAGCACCTGCGGCAGCACGCTGTGGTACAGGCTGAAGCCCGGCATGGGGCCGACCGACTACTACATGGCTGCGGGCCTTATCGACGATCTGTCGGGCCAGCGGCTGACGCGAGAAATCTTTATCGACAAGAAACCGGCCGCCTTTGCCTTTGCCGGACCGACCCACCAGTTGACCGAAGCGGAGTTCCTTGCCTCGCTTCAAAAAGCCAACCCAGAGGAGTGAGCCATGACGATCTATGATGAAGCCTGGGTGAAGGCAGAGGAAACCAAGCGCGCGTGGATGGCCGAGCATGGCCTGTACAAAGAGGACGACGAGCATTCGTCCTGCGGTGTCGGTCTGGTCGCCTCCATCAGCGGCAAGCCCTCGCGCAAGGTGGTCGAGGCGGGGCTCGATGCACTGCGCGCGATCTGGCACCGCGGCGCGGTGGATGCTGACGGCAAGACCGGTGACGGTGCGGGCATCCATGTGCAGATCCCGGTCAAATTCTTCTACGATGTGGTCCGCCGCACCGGGCATGAACCCGACCAGCAGAAGCTGATCGCGGTCGGTCAGGTCTTCCTGCCGCGGACCGATTTCGGCGCGCAGGAGCGGTGCCGCACGATCGTCGAGACCGAAGTGCTGCGCATGGGCCATTACATCTATGGCTGGCGCCACGTCCCGGTGGACACGAGCGTTCTGGGCGAAAAGGCCAATGCGACGCGCCCCGAGATCGAGCAGATCCTGATCCGCTGCGAAAAGGACATCGACCAGGAGCAGTTCGAGCGCGAACTCTACATCATCCGTCGCCGTATCGAAAAGGCGGTGACGGCTGCTGGCATCGCAGGGTGCTATCTGTGCAGCCTGTCCTGCCGGTCGATCATCTACAAGGGCATGATGCTGGCCGAGCAGGTCAGCGTCTTTTACCCCGATCTGCAGGACGAGCGGTTTGAATCGACCTTCGCGATCTATCACCAGCGCTATTCGACCAACACCTTCCCGCAATGGTGGCTGGCGCAGCCTTTCCGCATGCTCGCCCATAACGGCGAGATCAACACGCTGAAGGGCAACGTCAACTGGATGCGCAGCCATGAGATCCGCATGGCCTCCAGCGCCTTTGGCGAGATGGCTGAAGATATCAAGCCGATCATCCCCGGCGGCACCTCGGACAGCGGCGCGCTGGATGCGGTCTTCGAGGTTCTGGTGCGCTCGGGCCGTTCGGCGCCGATGGCAAAGACCATGCTGGTTCCCGAGGCCTGGTCGAAGACCACGACCGACATGCCCAAGGCCTGGGCAGACATGTATGCCTATTGCAACGCGGTGATGGAGCCCTGGGACGGCCCGGCCGCTCTGGCCATGACCGATGGTCGCTGGGTCTGCGGCGGGCTTGATCGCAACGGCCTGCGCCCGATGCGCTATGTCGTCACGGGCGATGGTCTGCTCATCGCAGGCTCCGAGGCGGGGATGGTGCCGGTCGATGAAACGACGATCCGTGAAAAGGGCGCGCTTGGGCCGGGGCAGATGATTGCCGTCGATACCAAGGAAGGCAAGCTCTACCACGACGCCGAGATGAAGGACCGTCTCGCCGCGAGCCAGCCCTATGGCGAGTGGATCGAGAAGGTCGTCGACCTCAACTCGATGCTGAAGGAGGTGCCCGAGGCGCAAACCTTCACCGGGGCCGAGCTGCGCAAGCGGCAGATCGCGGCGGGCTACAGCGTCGAAGAGCTGGAGCAGGTTCTGGCGCCCATGGCCGAGGACGGCAAGGAAATGATCGCCTCGATGGGCGATGACACCCCGGTCGCGGTTCTGTCGAAGCAGTACCGCCCGCTGTCGCACTATTTCCGCCAGAACTTCAGCCAGGTCACCAACCCGCCGATCGACTCGCTGCGTGAAACGCGCGTGATGAGCCTCAAGACCCGCTTCGGCAACCTCAAGAACGTGCTGGACGAAAGCTCGTCGCAGACCGAAATCCTCGTTCTGGAAAGCCCGTTCATCGCCAACGCGGAATATGCGGTGATGCTGAAGCAGTTCGGCGCGCAGGTGACGGTGATCGACTGCACCTTCCCCGCAGGGGCCGACCATGAGGCCCTGCGCCTGGGTCTGGAGCGGATCCGCGCCGAGGCCGAGGATGCCGTGCGGTCGGGGTCTGCCCATCTGGTGCTGACCGACGAGCAGCAGTCGGCCGACAAGGTCGCGATGCCGATGATCCTTGCCACCAGCGCCGTTCACAGCTGGCTGACGCGCAAGGGTCTGCGCACCTTCACCTCGCTCAACGTGCGTTCGGCGGAATGCATCGACCCGCATTACTTTGCGGTGCTGATCGGCTGTGGCGCGACCACGGTGAACGCCTATCTCGCGCAGGACAGCATCGCCGACCGGATCGAGCGTGGCCTGCTGGAAGGCAGCCTGACCGATGCGATGCGCCGCTACCGCGACGCAATCGATGCAGGCCTTCTCAAGATCATGGCGAAGATGGGCATCTCGGTCATCTCGTCCTATCGCGGCGGCCTGAACTTCGAGGCGGTGGGCCTCTCGCGTGCCATGGTGGCCGAGTATTTCCCCGGCATGCACAGCCGGATCTCGGGTATCGGTCTGCATGGCGTGCAGCGCAAGCTTGAGGAAATCCACGCCAAGGGCTGGAAAGGCGGCAGCGACGTCCTGCCGATCGGCGGCTTCTACAAGGCCCGCCGGTCTGGTGAGAAGCACGCCTGGGAAGCGCAGACCATGCATATGCTGCAGGCGGCCTGTGACCGTGCCAGCTATGATATCTGGAAGCAGTATTCGGCCGCGATGCGGGCGAACCCGCCGATCCACATCCGCGATCTGCTGGACATCAAGGCGCTCGGCAAGCCGGTGCCGATCGAAGAGGTCGAATCGATCACCTCGATCCGCAAGCGTTTTGTGACGCCGGGCATGTCGCTTGGGGCGCTGAGCCCCGAGGCGCATATGACGCTGAACATCGCGATGAACCGGATCGGCGCCAAGTCCGACTCGGGCGAGGGTGGCGAGGACCCGGCCCACCAGCATCCCTTCCCGAACGGCGATAACCCCTGCGCCAAGATCAAGCAGGTGGCCTCGGGTCGCTTTGGGGTGACGGCCGAATACCTGAACGCCTGCGAAGAGCTGGAGATCAAGGTGGCCCAGGGCGCCAAGCCCGGCGAGGGCGGCCAGCTGCCAGGCATGAAGGTCACCGACCTGATCGCGCGGCTGCGCCACTCTACCAAGGGCGTGACGCTGATCTCGCCCCCGCCACACCACGACATTTACTCCATCGAGGATCTGGCACAGCTGATCTACGACCTGAAGCAGATCAACCCGCGCTGCAAGGTGACGGTCAAGCTGGTCTCGGCCTCGGGCGTGGGCACGATTGCGGCGGGCGTGGCGAAGGCCAAGGCCGACATCATCCTGATCTCGGGTCACAACGGTGGCACCGGGGCAAGCCCCGGCACCTCGATCAAATACGCAGGCCTGCCGTGGGAGATGGGCCTGACCGAGGCGCATCAGGTGCTGACCATGAACAACCTGCGCGAGCGGGTGACGCTGCGCACCGATGGTGGTCTGCGTACTGGGCGTGATGTGGTCATGGCCGCGATGCTGGGGGCCGAGGAATACGGCATTGGCACCGCCGCGCTGATCGCGATGGGCTGCATCATGGTGCGTCAGTGCCAATCGAACACCTGCCCGGTGGGCGTCTGCACGCAGGACGAACGGCTGCGCGAAAAGTTCACGGGCTCGGCGGACAAGGTGGTGAACCTGATCACCTTCTACGCCCAGGAAGTGCGCGAAATCCTCGCCTCGATCGGGGCGCGGTCGATGGATGAGATCATCGGACGGGCCGATCTGCTGAGCCAGGTCAGCCGCGGTTCGGCGCATCTCGACGATCTGGACCTGAACCCGCTGCTGATCACGGTCGACGGGGCGCAGAAGATCACCTACGACCGCTCGAAGCCGCGCAATGCTGTGCCCGATACGCTGGATGCAGAGATCGTCAAGGACGGTGCGCGCTTCTTCGAGGATGGCGAGAAGATGCAGTTGAGCTACGCGGTGCGCAACACGCTGCGCACCATCGGCACGCGTTCGTCCAGCCATATCGTAAAACGCTTTGGCATGCGCAACAGCCTGCAGCCCGATCATCTGACCGTGAAGCTGACCGGCAATGCCGGTCAGAGCCTTGGCGCCTTCGCGGTGAACGGCCTGAAGATCGAGGTACAAGGCGACGCCAACGACTATGTCGGCAAGGGTCTGTCGGGCGGCTTGATCGTGGTGCGCCCGCAGATGACCTCGCCGCTGGTTGCCGATCAGAACACGATCATCGGCAACACCGTGCTTTACGGGGCGACCGATGGCCATCTGTTCGCGGCAGGTCGCGCGGGTGAGCGTTTCGGGGTTCGGAACTCGGGCGCCAAGGTGGTGATCGAGGGATGCGGCTCGAACGGGTGTGAATACATGACAGGCGGTGTTGCTGTGATCCTTGGACGGATCGGCGCCAACTTCGGGGCCGGGATGACCGGGGGTATGGCCTATCTCTATGACCCCGATGGCATCGCCGAAGACTTCATCAACCTTGAGAGCCTTGTCACCTGCGCGGTCAGCCATCCGCATTGGGAGGCACAGCTGAAGGGCCTGATCGAACGGCACGCCGCCGAGACCGGCAGCCAGAAGGCACAGCGCATCCTCTCCAACTGGGAGGCCGAGCGGATGAACTTCCTGCAGGTCTGCCCACGCGAGATGCTGATCCATCTGCCTGTGCCGCTGTCGGACGAGCGCGCCTCGATGCCGGCCGAATAAGGTCAGCCACCAAGACCCACACAGGCCCCCACCGGGGGCCTGTCGCATTTTCGATGACCTTTCATATCAGTGCGGCAATATGGGCGCGGGCGAATCGGCCGGCGCTGTGCTTTGTCTGGTCTGACTGCCCCGATTTCCAATATGGAGAATTCCGATGTCTGACCTTGTGATCGTCGCCTTCCCTGACGAAGCAACTGCCTTTGAAGCGCGCGCCGCGCTGGTAAAGCTGCAGCGCGAATACCTGATCGAGATGGAGGACGCGGTGGTCGTCACCCGCAAGGATGATGGCTCGGTCCAGTTGCATCAGGCGGTGAACATGACGGCGGCTGGTGCTGCTGGCGGCGGCATGTGGGGCGCCCTGATCGGACTCTTGTTCCTGAACCCGCTGGTGGGCGCCGCGGTCGGCGCCGGGGCCGGTGCGCTGTCGGGGTGGATGACCGATATCGGCATCAAGGATGATTTCCTGAAGGAAGTGGGCAACAGCATCCCGCCGGGCGGTGCAGCACTTGGTGTCCTGATCCGCAAGATGACGGCCGACAAGGTGCTGGCCGGGATGGAGGCTTTTGCTGGCAAGGGTCGCATCCTGCGCACCTCGCTTTCGGCAGAGCAAGAGGCGAAACTGGCCGACGCGCTGGCCGGTGCAAAGGCCGCTGCTCCTGGCGCCTGATACGCGCTGAACCCTGCTGCCCGCGGTGTCGGTTGCTTGACCGCACCGCGGGCTTCGTGGTTTCTGTGCCCATGGCGAGCAGCAGCGAAAAGAAACCCCGTTCACGCAGGAAGGCAACCTCCGCGCCCGAGATCATCGAGGCTGCCGTGGTGGGCTGGAAGCAGCGTGCGCTGATCTGGGCGCGACGCCTGGGCCTTGGCCTTGTTGCGTTCTACGCGGCGCTGATCCTGATCTTTGCCGTGCTGCCTGTGCCCACGAACCTCTATCAGATGCAAGAAAGCTGGCGCTTGGGCGGCATTGAAAAGGACTGGGTCGGCTGGGATGACATCGCCCCGGTCATGGCACGGTCGGTCGTCGCGGCCGAGGATGCGAATTTCTGCCTGCACTGGGGCTTTGACATGCAGGCCATCCGCGCGGCGCTGGACGAGGGGCGCGGGCGGGGCGCATCGACGCTCAGTCAGCAGGTGGTGAAGAACGTCTTCCTCTGGCACGGGCGCAGTTGGGCGCGCAAGGCCGCCGAGGCGGTTCTGACCCTGCCGGTCGAGTTGATCTGGACCAAGCGGCGCATCCTGCATGTCTATCTGAACGTGGCCGAATTCGGCGAAGGCATCTTCGGGGTCGAGGCTGCGGCGCAGCACTATTTCGGGATACCTGCCTCA
The DNA here is from genome assembly GCF_007859075.1 of Gemmobacter aquaticus. Taxonomy (GTDB): domain Bacteria; phylum Pseudomonadota; class Alphaproteobacteria; order Rhodobacterales; family Rhodobacteraceae; genus Gemmobacter; species Gemmobacter aquaticus. The sequence goes on along the minus strand of NZ_VOAK01000021.1, from coordinate 67,678 downwards.
AGGCTTAGTGCCACGCAGGCCGCACGTCTCGCGGCGATCCTGCCCGATCCCAAGACGCGCGATCCGGTCAATCCGGGGCCGGTCGTGCGGCGCCGCACCGCCCAGATCCTTTCGGGGGCAGAGACGATTGCCGCCGACGGGCGCGCAGGCTGTTTCGAATAGGTCGCGCATAACCGCCGTTGACGACACCGGCCCCGCCTTCGGGATTGCATGTCGGGGCGCTTCGCGGCAATGAAGTTTGACCCCGTCCTTCTGATCGCCGGAAAGCCGTCATCGACATGATCCGCCTCTATCACGTCCCGCTCTCTCCGTTCTGCCGCAAGGTCCGCCTGACGCTGGCCGAAAAGCGGATCGAGGTTGAGCTGGTCGAAGAGCGTTACTGGGAGCAGTCGCCCGAGTTCCTGCGCCGCAACCCCGCCGGGAAGGTGCCGGTCCTGAAGGTCGAAAGCCGCCTGATGAGCGAAAGCCAGGCGATCTGCGAGTGGTTGGAGGAAGCCTATCCCGCCCCCGCGCTGATGCCGCGCGATGTCGATGCGCGCTACGAGGTGCGCAGGCTTTGCAACTGGTTCGATGACAAGTTCCATGACGAGGTCACCTCGAAGCTGCTCTACGAGCGGGTGAACCGCAAGATGCAGGGAACCGGCTATCCCGACAGCCGCAATGTCAAGTTCGGCGCCACCCGCATCAAGTATCACCTCGATTATATGGCCTGGCTTCTTGAGCAGCGCCGCTGGCTGGCAGGCGACAGCATGACGCTGGCCGATTTTGCCGCCGCTGCACATCTGAGCTGCCTTGACTACATCTCGGACGTGGATTGGGACCGCCATGCCGCCGTCAAGGACTGGTACGCCAAGATCAAGTCGCGCCCCAGCTTTCGGCCGCTGCTGGCCGACTATGTTCCGGGCTTTCCGCCGCCGCGCCACTACGTCAATCTGGATTTCTGACGGCACATCCACGACGCCGGGGGCTCTGGATCAGGTTGAAACCCATGTCACCGCAGGATCTGAAAGACCGGCTGATTGCCAAGGCGCTGGAGGAGGGTTTCTCCAAGGTCGGCATCTGCGCGCCGGATGCCGCGCCCGAAACGGCCGGACGATTGCGCGCCTTCCTGCAGGCGGGCCGTCACGGGCAGATGGGCTGGATGGCCGAGCGTGAGGAATGGCGCGGCTCTGCCGCAGCGCTCTGGCCCGAGGCGCAATCTGTCATCATGCTGGCCGAGGTCTATACCCCCGAGGATGATCCGCTCTCCATCCTGTCCCAGCCGGATCGCGCCGCCGTCAGCGTCTATGCGCAGGGCAAGGACTATCATGACCTTGTGAAGCGGCGCCTGAAGCGGGTGGGCCGCTGGCTGCTGGATCAGGTGGCGGATGATGCGGCGATCAAGGTTTTTGTCGATACGGCGCCGGTGATGGAAAAACCCCTGGCGCAGGCGGCGGGTCTGGGTTGGCAGGGCAAGCACACCAACCTTCTGGCGCGGGATCTTGGCAGCTGGTTCTTTCTCGGGGCGATCTTCACCACGCTCGACCTGCCCAAAGACACCGCCGAGATCGGCCACTGCGGGTCCTGCCGGGCCTGCCTCGATATCTGCCCGACTGGCGCCTTCCCGGCCCCCTATCAGCTCGATGCGCGGCGCTGCATTTCGTACCTGACCATCGAGCACAAGGGGCCTGTCGACCCCGATCTGCGGGCGATGATGGGCAACCGCATCTATGGTTGCGATGACTGCCTTGCCGTCTGTCCATGGAACAAGTTCGCCCAAGCCGCAAAGGACCTGGGCTATCAGCCAAAGGTCGGAGCGCCCCATCTGGCCGAACTTGCGCGCCTTGATGATGCGGGGTTTCGCGCCCGGTTTGCGGGTAGCCCCATCAAGCGCATCGGGCGCGACCGCTTTGTCCGCAACGTCCTTTACGCAATCGGAAACTCCGGAATGCCCGCCCTGCGCGTGGTTGCAGACCAGCTGCGCACCGATCCCGACCCGACGGTCGCCGAAGCGGCCGCGTGGGCGGTTGCGCGCCTGTCCTGAGCTTTGAAGCTTTGGAAAAGGACCGATTCGGGCCTATCCTGTCCGGGTAACGGATGGAGGACTGACATGACAAAGCACCTTGCTGACAAACGAAAGCCTTCGAACGGTGGGCGGCTCAAGCAGTTCCTGCGCATTGCCCGTGAAGACGGCAGCACCTTCTGGAGATCGCTGCAGCAGCGCCCCGTGCCGCAGCCGGTGGTCAATCGCCGGACCGTGGAATTCATGCGCATTGATCGTGGCCGCGAAGCCTGATCAATAGCCAAACACGAAAGGGCCCCAAGCCGGGAAGGCTTGGGGCCCTTTTTCATTCTGGCCGCAAATTCCCTTGGGGAGTTGCGTGTCGCGCGACGGGGGCAGATCCCCCTCTGCACTCAGGCCCGCACCAGCTTTTCATAATCGGTGGCAATCTCACGGGTCAGGGCGCCCACTTCGAATGTATAATCGCCGATCTGACCCACCGGGGTCACCTCGGCCGCTGTGCCGGTCAGCCAGCACTGCTCAAAGCCTTCCAGTTCGGCCGCCTCGATGTGGCGTTCATGGACCGTGATGCCTTTGGCGCGCAGCATGCCGATAACCGTCTGCCGGGTGATGCCGTTCAGGATGGCATCCGGAAGGGGGGTGTGCACCTCGCCGCCCTTGACGAAGAAGATATTGGCCCCCGTCGCCTCGGCCACATAGCCGCGATAGTCGAAAAACAGTGCGTCCGAGCAGCCCTTGGCCATCGCCGCATGCTTTGACATCGTGCAGATCATGTAAAGACCAGCCGCCTTTGCCGCGGTCGGGATGGTTTCAGGAGAGGGGCGTTTCCACTTGGCGATGTCGAGCTTGGCACCCTTGAACTTGGCGTCGCCGTAGTACGCGCCCCAGGTCCAGCAGGCGATGGCCAGCCGCACCGGGTTGCCAAGGCTTGCCACGCCCATCTCGTCGCCCGCGCCACGGAAGGCGACGGCGCGCACATAGGCGTCGGTCAGGCCATTGGCGGCCAGAACCTGATCCTTGGCTGCGTTGATCTCTTCGACCGTGTAGGGGATCGGCATGTCCAGAAGCTCACCCGATTTCAACAGGCGCTGCGAATGTTCGGTCGATTTGAAGATCTTGCCATTGTAGCAGCGCTCGCCTTCGAACACTGACGAGGCATAATGCAGCGCATGTGTCAGGATATGCACCTTGGCGTCACGCCATTCCACAAGGGTGCCATCCATCCAGATCTTGCCGTCACGATCATCATAGCCGGGCATGCCGCTCTCCTCACATTTCCGAATGTTGCGCAGCTTTGTGGCGAATGCGGCAGAAAGTTGCGCAAAATCTGGGCTTCGGTATCAGTTGCGTCTTGGAAAGTCAACAAGGCTGACGTAACTTCGCCCGGTACCGAGGGAGGCCCGTCAGGGATATGCGGATGAGTGAGCCGGGCGCGGGCGGTGAGAGCCTGCTGTTTCTGACCGACGAGCAATTGCGCAAGGGCATCGAGGCGATGTTCTTTGCCTATCGCGGCTTTACCGCCGATCCTGATCGCATTCTCGACGGCATGCACTATGGCCGGGCCCATCACAGGGCGCTGCATTTCATCCATCGCAGCCCCGGCACCACGGTGAACAATCTGCTGAACATCCTCGGTGTCACGAAGCAGAGCCTGAACCGCGTGTTGCGCGGGCTGATCGAGGACGGGCTTGTGGACAGTCGCGTGGGCAAGGAAGACAAGCGCGAGCGCCACCTGTTCCTGACCGAGCGTGGGGCCGAACTGGAGCGCGCCTTGTCAGACGCCCAGCGGGCGCGCATGCGGGCGGCCTATCGCGCGGCGGGGCCGGCGGCGGTGCAGGGCTTCCGCCAGGTACTCGAGGCGATGATGGACCCCGAGATGAAGCGCCAGTATCTTGCGCTGAAGGAGGGCGGGGTATGACGCAGGATCCGCAGGCGCATCTTCTTGTCGTCGATGATGACGAACGCATCAGGGGCCTGTTGCAAAAATTCCTGATCCGGAACGGGTTTCTGGTAACAGTGGCGCGCGATGCCGCACAGGCGCGGCGCCTTCTGTCCGGGCTCGAATTCGACATGATCGTACTTGATGTGATGATGCCGGGCGAGGATGGTGTGGCGCTGACCCGCGATCTGCGCGCGCGGCTTGCCGTGCCGATCCTGCTTTTGACCGCGCGGGGCGAGGCCGTGAACCGGATCGAGGGTCTGGAGGCCGGGGCCGACGACTATCTGGTCAAGCCGTTCGAGCCGAAGGAACTGCTCTTGCGTATCAATGCCATCCTGCGGCGGGTGCCGACGGTCAAGGCGCAGGCCGCGGGTCCCAAGGTGCTGCATCTGGGCGACGTGCGCTATGATATGGAGCGGGGCGAGCTGTGGCGCGGCAACGAGCCGGTTCGCCTGACCGCGACCGAGGCGCAGCTCATGCGCATTTTCGCAGCCCAGCCGGGCGAAGCCGTCAGCCGCGAGATGCTGGTCGGTGACATGGGCCCGGCAGAGGGCGAGGCGTCGGACAAAGCGCAGGAGCGTGCTGTCGACGTTCAGATCACGCGCCTGCGCCGCAAGATCGAGTCAGACCCCAAGCAACCCCGCTATCTGCAGACCGTGCGCGGTGCGGGCTATATGCTGCAGCCCGACTAAGGGCCAGGCGCGCGCGGTGCCGATGGCAGGGCGCCCTCGCGTGGCTATTGCCCGATACCCGGCCCAACGATGACAATCGGCTCGAACCCACCAAAGATCAGCCGCATCCCGTCAAAGGGCATCGGGTTCTTGGCGGGGTCCATCCGCGGATCGGCCTTCTCGGGATGGGCCATCCACCCCATCATCGTGGCCATTCCTGCGTCACGCGTGGCCTTGTCGGGCCATTCGATCCAGGAAAAGACAACCGTCTCGTCATCTTTCGCCTGCACGGCCTTGCGAAAGTCGGTGACCTTGCCGTCCGGCACATCATCGCCCCAGCATTCGACCACGCGGATCGCGCCAAGATCGAGGAACACTCCATCGCCCAGCCGGGCATGTGCGATGAACTTCTCTTTGTTCGCGGTCGGCACGGCGATGACAAAACCATCGATATAGCTCATGACATGTCCTCCTCAGCGGTCTGCGATCGCGGCTTCAAGCTGCGCAATGTTGATCCGGGTCATCGTCATCATCGCAGCGAAGGCGCGTTTCGCGGTGTCCCGATCCGTGCTGGTTGTCAGTTCAAGCAGCCGGCGCGGGGTGATCTGCCAGGAATAGCCCCAACGGTCCTTGCACCAGCCGCAGGCGCTTTCGGCCCCGCCGTTTGCGATGATCGCGTCGCAGTAGCGGTCGGTTTCCTCTTGATCATCCGTGACGACCATGAAGCTTACCGCCTCGTTGGGGCGGAAGATGGGGCCACCATTCAGGCCAATGCATTTGCGGCCGAGAAGTGTAAATTCAACGGTCAACTCGGCGCCTTCCGTCCCACCCGGAAAATCCGAAGGTGCGGTGTTTACCCGATCAACATGGCTGTCCGGAAAGGTCTTGGCATAAAATGCGGCGGCCTTGCTGGCCTCGCCATGATCAAACCAAAGGCAATGCACGAGGTCGGTCATTCGGAATCCTCCCGTCAGGCTGAAATTCCGCCAGCGCCGCGACACATGGGGCGTGCCCGAGTGTCACGAGTAGCAAGTGCGCAATTGGTCTGTCTGTCCGTACGGTGCTGTTGCGGGGCCGCTGGCGATCCTGCACCGATCTTGCACGACAAGCGGTCCGGGTCACAACCGGTTTTGGCCTCGCTGCCCCTCAGACGCGGGGGGCGTAGACGTAGAGGCAGCGGCACACCTCGTCGGCGAGGCCGTTCAGGCAGGCATGGGGCATGGTGCCATCGAAATGGACGGTGTCGCCGGGGCCGAGCGTCACAGGCGCATAGCCCTCGGTGTGCAGCAGCAACTGGCCGGACAGGACATGTAGCATGTCGTCTGTCTCATGGCGGTTCCAGGCACTGACGGGCGGCACCTCGGTCAAGGTGAATTCGACCAGCATGGTCTGGAACGGGCGCCCCCGCAGTTCAGACCCCAGCGACCAAAGACGGGCGCCAGTGCTTTCGATGGGGGTGCCCGGCGCGCCGCGTTCGACCACCATCCGCCCCGAAAGGCGCCCGCTCTCGTTGCGCACAAGATCAGAGAGTGCGCAGTCAAAGCCCTGTGCGACCTTCAGAAGGATTTCGAATGTGGGCGATAGCTGGCCATTCTCGATCTTTGACAGCGTCGAGCGGGCAAAGCCTGCGCGGTCGGCAAGGGCCTGCTGGTTCCAGCCCCTCTCTTCCCGCCAGCGGCGGATACGCTCGGCCAGTTCACGGTGGGGTTCGGCAGTTCTGGGGCGATCTGTGGTTGGGGGCATGGTGTTCCAGTTGACGACGTGATGTTCGTATAATAACAATTGGTGAGCAACACAAGAAAGGATGCATCATGGCCGGACCGAAATCGGAAGCCCTTTTCGCGCGTGGACGCAAGGTGCTGATCGAAGGGGTCTCATCCGCGTCGCGCGGGCCTGCGACTTTTGGCGGGGCCCCGCGCTACATGAGCCATGGTCAGGGTGCGCGCCTCTATGATGTCGACGGGCGTGAGTACCTTGACTGGATGATGGCCTTTGGTGCGCTTCCCCTTGGCCACGCGCATCCGAAAGTGGCCGAGACCATAGCACGTGAAGCCGCGCGCGGAACGCATTTCGCAACCGCGCTGGAAGTCGAGGTCGAAGTCGCCGAAATGTTGGTGGCGCTTCTGCCGCATGTCGAGAAGGTGCGATTTGCCAACACCGGGACCGAGGCCGCGATGGCGGCCTTCCGGTTGGCGCGCGGACATACGGGGCGGCGCAAGATCATCAAGTTCGAGGGGCACTATCACGGATGGTGGGACGCGGTTCTGGTCAACACCAACCCCTATCCGCCAACCCTTCTGGGCCACCCCAACGATCCGATCCGCATCCCCGACAGTTCGGGGATTCCTGAGGAGGCGTGGAAGGACACCATTGTCGTGCGCTGGAACGACTTTGACGCGCTGGAACGAGCGATGGCCCTGCATGGGCGCGATGCCGCCTGCGTGGTGACCGAAGGCGTCATGTCGAACATGGGGGTGATCCCGCCCAAGCCCGGCTATCTGAACCGCATGCAAGAGCTTTGCCGCCAGTACGGGGCGCTGTTCTATCTGGACGAAACTGTGACCGGTTTCCGCCTTGCCGCCGGGGGCTGCGCCGAGCTTTACGGGCTGGAGCCCGATATCGTGACCTATGGCAAGGCCCTCGGCGGCGGCCTGCCCATGGCCATGATCGGCGGTCGGGACGAGATCATGTCGGGCCTCGAATGGGGCAAGGTGCTGCACTTTGGCACTCATAACGCCGGCCGCCTTGCCCTGCATGTGACCAAGGTGATGCTCGAGACACTGCTCGCCGATGAGAAGGCCGGCTTCCGTCGGCTCCGTGATCTGGGTGAGCAGATGACGGCCGAGATCCGCAAGGTTGCCGGAACCTCGAACCGGCACGGGATTGTCGTGCAGGGTGTCAGCTCGATGTTCCAGATCTTCTTCACCGATCACCCCGAGATCTCGGACTATCGCGACTTCTGCACCCATGTCGACCGCGTGAAGTTCCGCGACTTTGCGTTGCGGCTGATGGACAAGGGGATCTACATGAACCCCTCGGCCACGCTTCATTCGCTGTCCTCGATTGCGCATACCGAGGCCGATATCGCGATGACTGCGCGAGCCATGGCCGAGGTTCTGGAGGAGATGCCGTGACCACGATCGGCATCCTCGGCGCAGGCCAGCTTGCCGAGATGATGGTGCGCGGGCTGCAGGGGACGGACTATCGATTTATCCTCTCGCCGCGTGGCGCGGATATGGCCAAGCGCCTCGCGGATACCTACGGTTGCGCGATTGCCACAAGCAATCAGGAGGTCGTCGACCGCAGCGCGGGGGTGTTCGTCGCCCTTCCTGCGGCACGCGGCATTGCCGAGTTGTCACGTCTTCGCTTCCGCGCAGGGCAGCCTGTGCTCTCGGCCATGGCGGGAACGCGCGCCGACGCACTCGCTGCGGCCATCGGTCCGGCCTGCGGCGATATGGCGATGATGCCGGGCTATGCGAACGCGCTGCGCATTGGACCTTCGATCCTGTTCCCCGGTACGCCTTTCTGGCAGGCGTTTCTTGACTGCGTTGGCCCTGTTCTGGTCCTTGAAACCGAAGAGCGCTTTGTCGCGGCGGCGGCATTTGGTGCGCTTTCGGGCGCATCCTTTGCGTGGATGGCGCAGATCATCGACTGGTTTGCCGCGCAGGGGCTGCCGCATGATCAGGCGCGCAGCCTTGTCGCCGCCACGCTGCGCGGCAATGCCGAGGTCTTGCTGTGTGAGGGGCGCACGACCGCAGAGATCCTGCAAAGCGTCGCAACACCGGGAGGCATCACCGAACTGCTGGTCGCCAAACTGGCCGAAACAGAGGGTCTGCAAGCCTGGGATCGGGGGCTGGATGCCGTGGCGCAACGGCTGAAGGGCTGATTGGCTGCGTGCCAATCGGGCGATTGCGCCCGAGGCTGCGTTCATCGCAACCTGTGGCCGTAAATGAACGGCGCCGGAAGGAAGGGGTGGCGATGCTGTATCTGACCCATGCGGAATGTCTGGAGCATCGCGAACCGGACGGCCACCCCGAACAGGCCGCCCGACTGCTGGCCGTAGAGCGTGCTCTGGCCGGGATGGCGCTGGACCGGCGCGAGGCCCCGCTTGCGGCGCGCGACGACGTGCTGCGCTGCCACCCCGAAGGCTACATCGCCCGCGTTGAGCGCGCGATGCCCGCCGCAGGTTGGGCCATGCTCGATGGTGACACCTATCTGGCACCCGGCTCGTTGCGTGCCGCGCTCAGGGCGGTGGGCGGGGTCTGTGCCGCGGTGGATGCAGTGCTTGCGGATGAGGCGCGGCGCGCCTTTGTGGCTTGCCGCCCGCCGGGGCATCACGCGGAAACTGCCCGCGCCATGGGCTTTTGCCTCTTCGGATCCGTCGCTATCGGGGCAAAGCGGGCGCTGGATCATCATGGGCTGTCGCGCGTCGCGGTGCTCGATTTCGACGTGCATCATGGCAATGGAACACAAGACCTGCTGTGGGACGAGCCGCGCGCCATGTTCGTCTCAAGCCACCAGATGCCGCTTTACCCCGGCTCGGGCCTGGCGTCCGAGGTCGGGGCGCATGGCCAGATCCTGAACCTGCCCTTGCGATCCGGCTCGGGCGGTGGCGCGATGCGGGCGGCATGGCAGCCGGCACTTGATCGTGTTGCGGCCTTCAGACCCGACCTGATCCTGATCTCTGCCGGGTTTGACGCCCATGCCGATGACCCTCTCGCGGGGCTGGAGTGGGAAACGCAGGATTTTGCCTGGCTCACCGGGGCGATCTGCAAACTCGCCGACACCTGTTGCGGCGGGCGGGTGGTATCCGTCCTTGAGGGCGGTTATGATCTGCCGGCACTGGCAGCCTCGGTGGCTGCCCATGTCGACAAGCTGCGCGAGGAGTGACCCATGACCGACAAGCCGATTGCCGAACTAAGCTTTGAAGAGGCGATGCAGGCGCTGGAGGCGGTGGTGACGCAGCTGGAGCGTGGCGATGTCGCGCTGGAGCAGTCGATCGCGCTTTATGAACAGGGTGCCAAGCTGAAAGCGCATTGCGCAGCCAAGCTGAAAGATGCCGAAGAGAAGGTCGAGCTGATCCGCGCGCAAGAGGGCCGCGCCCTTGGAACGACGCCGGTGGAGGGGCTGTGAGCTTTCCTGACGTTCTGAAGCAGGACGCGGCACTTGTGCAGGCGCGCCTGAACGTTGCGCTGGCGAACCACGATGATGTGCCGGTGGTGCAGGCCATGCGCTATGCCCTGCAGGGCGGCAAGCGGTTGCGGGCATTTCTGGTGCTGGAATCTGCGCGTCTGCATGGTCTCGCCCCCGAGCAGGCCGTCGCGGCTGCGGCAGCCGTCGAGGCGCTTCATGCCTATAGCCTTGTTCATGACGATCTGCCCTGCATGGACGACGACGATCTGCGTCGCGGTCTGCCCACGGTGCATGTGAAATGGGACGAAGCCACGGCCGTTCTGACGGGCGATGCGCTGCAGACGCTGGCGTTCGAACTGCTCTGCGATCCGGCGCTTGGGCCTGCGGACCGTCGGCTTGCGCTGGTTGCGGGTCTTGCCAAGGCGAGCGGCGCCGAGGGCATGGTGCTGGGCCAGGCGCTGGACATCGCCGCCGAAACCGCGCCCGCGCCCTTGACCCTGCCCGAGATTACCCGCCTGCAGGCGGGCAAGACCGGCGCGCTCATCTGCTTTTCGGCCGAGGCGGGGGCAATCCTTGCAGGCGCCGATCCCGCGCCCTTGCGCGCCTATGCCACAGCGCTTGGTCTGGCCTTCCAGATTGCCGACGATATCCTTGATGTCGAAGGGTCCGAGGCCACGACCGGCAAGCGGGTTGGCAAGGATGCCGAGGCCGGAAAGGCCACCTTTGTCTCGCTTCTGGGCCTTGAGGGCGCGAAATCCCGCGCACAGGCCTTGATTGATGAGGCGGCCGCGGCACTATTGCCCTATGGAGACCGGGCTTCCGCCTTGATCGAGGCGGCGCGCTTCGTTATCTCGCGGCAAAGCTGAATCCCCCGAGGAGGGGCGCCATGACCGATCTTCCCCAGACCCACAAGCCCAAGACCCCGGTGCTGGACCGCGTGCGCATTCCCGCCGATATGAAAGGCATGTCTGACCGCGAACTGCGGCAGCTGGCTGACGAGCTGCGGTCCGAGACGATCAGCGCGGTGTCGGAAACCGGGGGGCATCTGGGCGCGGGTCTTGGCGTGGTTGAACTGACCGTGGCGATTCATGCGGTGTTCGATACCCCGCGTGACAAGCTGATCTGGGACGTGGGCCACCAGTGCTATCCCCACAAGATTTTGACCGGGCGGCGTGACCGCATCCGCACCCTGCGGACCGAGGGCGGGCTTTCGGGCTTCACCAAACGCAGCGAAAGCCCCTATGACCCCTTCGGTGCGGCGCATTCCTCGACCTCTATCAGCGCGGCCTTGGGCTTCAAGGTGGCGGCGGATCTGGGCGGCGATCCGGGCGATGCGATTGCCGTGATCGGCGATGGCTCGATGAGCGCCGGCATGGCCTTCGAGGCGATGAACAACGCAGGCCATCTGGGCAAGCGGCTTTTCGTCATCCTGAATGACAACGAGATGTCGATCGCGCCGCCGGTCGGGGCGCTGTCGTCCTATCTGTCGCGCCTCTATGCGGGGGCACCGTTTCAGGAACTGAAGGCTGCGGCCAAGGGCGCGGTCAGCCTGCTGCCCCACCCCTTTCAGGAGGGCGCGCGGCGCGCGAAGGAAATGCTCAAGGGCATGACCGTCGGCGGCACCCTGTTCGAGGAGCTGGGCTTTTCCTATGTGGGTCCGGTGGACGGGCACGATCTGGACCAGCTTCTGCCGCTCTTGCGCACGGTCAAGGCGCGCGCGCAGGGGCCGATGCTGATCCATGTGATGACGAAAAAGGGCAAGGGCTATGCCCCGGCCGAGGCCGCGCTGGACAAGGGCCATGCGACGGCAAAATTCGACGTCCTGACCGGTGTGCAGCAGAAGGCCAAGTCGAACGCGCCAAGCTACACCAAGGTTTTCGCGCAAAGCCTGATTGCCGAGGCCGCGCGGGATGACAAGATCGTGGCCGTGACCGCCGCGATGCCCGACGGCACGGGGCTTAACCTCTTTGCCGAACGCTTTCCGCGTCGTTGTTTTGATGTAGGCATTGCCGAGCAGCATGCCGTTACCTTTTCGGCGGGGCTTGCCGCGGGCGGGCTGAAACCCTTCTGCGCGATCTATTCGACCTTCCTGCAGCGGGGCTATGATCAGGTCGTCCATGATGTTGCGATCCAGCGTCTGCCTGTGCGCTTTGCCATCGACCGGGCGGGGCTGGTCGGCGCGGATGGCGCGACCCATGCAGGCAGCTTTGACGTGGCGTTCATGGCGAACCTGCCCGGCATGGTGGTGATGGCCGCCGCCGATGAGGCGGAGCTTGTGCATATGGTGGCCACTGCCGCCGCCTATGACGAAGGCCCATCTGCCTTCCGCTATCCGCGCGGCGATGGTGTCGGCGTTGACATGCCAGAGCGGGGCGAGCCGCTTGAGATCGGTCGGGGCCGGGTGATGCGCGAGGGTGGGCGCGTCGCGCTTTTGTCCTTTGGCACGCGTCTGGCCGAAGTCATGCGCGCCGCCGAAGGGCTGTCGGCGCGCGGCGTTGCCTGCACGGTTGCGGATGCCCGCTTTGCCAAGCCGCTCGATCAGGATCTGATCCTGCAGCTTGCCCGCCATCACGAGGCGCTGATCTGTATCGAGGAGGGCGCGGTCGGCGGCTTTGGCAGCCATGTCGCGCAGCTTCTGGCCGATGCGGGCGTGTTTGACCGTGGGCTCAAGTTCCGCTCGATGGTGCTGCCCGATACGTTCATCGATCAGGCCAGCCCAGAGGCGATGTATGCCGTGGCCGGAATGAACGCGCCGCAGATCGAGGCAAAGGTGCTTGAGACGCTCGGCATCGCCGTGGTCGGCCTCAGGGCGTGATCCCTGGGGCCTGACCCAAGGGTCAAGGCGTCAGAAGGCGTTCATCACCACGAAGATTGCTGATTTGAGCAAGGCATAGGCCATGCCGCCTACCCAGGCAAAGGCCGCAACGCTGGTCGCCAGCCCCAGCAGGACCCACAGCCCGTCACGCTCAAGAAGCGCCAGCGCGATCACGCAAATCGCCGCCGACGGCATCAGGTTGCCAAGCGGAATGGGCAGTGACAGCGCGATGGACAGGGTCAGGCACAAAAGCCCCAACAGACGCTGCGCCAGGGGTGAGGTCAGCGGCGCCCAACGCTCGCGCAGCAGGCCCTCGGCCCGGCTCAGCACAGGGGTCGCACGGCGCACGATGTTGCGGAAGGCCTCGATGGTCATCGACCGGTCGGCGATGAAGCGCGGAAGCCAGGGCTTCGTGCCCAGCATCAACTGGAACGAAAGATATATCGACGGCAGGCCAAGAATGGCGGCCAGTCCGGGTGGGGTCGGCAGGATGTTCGGGAAGGCGAATATGAACAGAAGCGCCGCGATGGCCCGCCCCTGCATGGCGTGTAGAAGATCGCCAATCCCGACGCGGTCGCCCTGATGCTCGTCAGCGATCTGTTGGAGCAGTTCGGAAAAGCTCTGCTGACGCCGGGAGGGCGGAACGGGAAGCGCAGCTTCGGCGGTCATGCGTGCTCCTGTGGCGACGTCTGCCGACACAGGTAAGGTGCAACGTCCCTTGCCGCAAGTGCCGCGCGCGTTGCTAGCCTTCGGCCAGCAGGGCGGCCAGCCCGTCGCGATAGGTGGGATAGAGAAGCTCGATCCCAAGGTCGCGTTTCATGCGATCGTTCCGCACGCGCTTGCTTTCCGCATAGAAACTGCGCGCCATGGGCGTCATGTCGGCCTTGTCGATATCCACCTCGGGCGGGATGGGCAGGCCAAGCAACTCTGCGGCATGGGCCAGCACATCCTGCGGCGGTGATGGGTCATCGTCGCAGATATTGTAAATCGCGCCTGGATCGGGGCGACGGATAGAGGCGTCGAGCACCTGACCGATATCCTCGACATGAATGCGCGAGAAGAACTGTCCGGGTTTCACGATGCGTTGCGCAGTGCCGTCCTTGACCTTGCGGAACGGCCCGCGACCGGGTCCATAGATGCCGGCCAGCCGGAAGATATGCAGCGGCCAGCCCCGCTCAGCGGCCAGGGCCTGCCATTGAGCCTCGGCCAGAACGCGCTGGCGTCCGCGCGCGGTGCCGGGTGTCAGCGGCGTCGTCTCGTCCACCCAGCCACCGTCATGGTCACCATAGACCCCGGTGGTGGAGAGATAGCCCACCCATTCGGGCCTTGCCGCGCGCAGGGCATCCGCCTCGGCCGCGATCACCGGATCGCCCGCCGCATCCGGCGCAATCGACAGCAGGATATGCGTCGCCTCGGCCAATGCACCGTCCAGTGGTGTGCCGGGCCACATCAGCGGCTCGATCCCCTGCGCCTGAAGGCGCGCCGCCTTTTCCGGGGAACGCGTAGTGCCGACGACACGCCAGCCCTGCGCCAGCAACCTGCGGGAAAGGGCGGCGGCCGAATAGCCCAGCCCCATTGCGAGAAGAACCTTGGTCATGCCGGCACTCTGTGACTTTGGCCCCTTGCGCGCAAGACCCTGCGGTCGTCACGTCACCCATCTTTCATCGCGAGGGGGTAGGGCCGGGAAAGCCACGCTTGATTTCCGCGCCCGGCCGGGTGCACAAGAATTGAACAGGATGGAACAAGAGACGTGATACAGATTTCCCAGACCTACATCGCCCCGCCGGACGCCGGCTGGCAAGAGTTCACCAACCCCGCTGCCGCCGTTGCCCAGCTTGAGGCGCTCTATGAAGAGGCGGTCTCATTCCTGACTGCGCAGTTCAATGCGGTCATGGCGGGCGAGCGCCCGACCTCTCGGGTGCGGGCATGGTATCCGGCGATCCGGCTGACGACGACAAGCTTTGCCAAGACCGACTCTCGCCTGTCGTTCGGGCATGTGGCCCAACCGGGCACCTACAGCACCACGATCACCCGTCCGGCGCTGTTCCGGAACTATCTAACCCAACAGATCGGGCTTCTGATCCAGAATCACGGTGTCCCGGTCGAGATCGGCCTGTCAGAAACCCCGATCCCGATCCACTTTGCCGTCGCGGGACGGTCTGGCGTCGTCATCCCGCAAGAGGGCGTGCTGGACTTTCCGCTGCGCGACGTGTTCGACGTGCCGGATCTTTCAACGACGAATGACGACATCGTCAATGGTACGCTGGTGGAGTATCCCGATGGCTCGCGCCCGCTGGCACCATTCACCGCGCAGCGGGTGGACTATTCGCTGGCGCGCCTGTCCCACTACACCGCGACCGAGCCCGGGCATTTCCAGAACCATGTCCTCTTCACCAACTATCAGTTCTACGTCGATGAGTTCGAGGCCTACGGGCGGCAGGCCCTGGCCGACCCGTCTTCGGGCTACACCTCGTTCGTGGCACCGGGGAACTACGAAATCACCACACTGGATGGGGATTTGCCGCATCTGACCAAGATGCCGCAAATGCCGACCTATCACCTCAAACGCCCCGACGGGCAGGGAATCACGCTGGTCAATATCGGGGTAGGCCCGTCGAACGCCAAGACCGCGACCGACCATATCGCCGTGTTGCGCCCGCACGCCTGGCTGATGGTCGGGCATTGTGCTGGCCTTCGCGCCTCGCAGTCGCTGGGCGATTTCTGTCTGGCCCATGCCTATCTGCGTGAGGACCATGTGCTGGACGATGATCTGCCGGTCTGGGTGCCGATACCGGCGCTGGCCGAGATCCAGATCGCGCTGGAACGCGCGGTGGAACGGGTCACCCAGTTGCAGGGTTATGAGTTGAAGCGCGTGATGCGCACCGGCACGGTGGCCACCATCGACAACCGCAACTGGGAGTTGCGCGACCAATCCGGCCCGGTGCAGCGCCTGTCGCAGTCGCGCGCCATTGCGCTGGATATGGAAAGCGCGACCATTGCCGCGAACGGGTTCCGCTTCCGGGTGCCATACGGCACGCTTCTCTGCGTCTCGGACAAGCCGCTCCATGGCGAATTGAAGCTGCCCGGCATGGCCAGCGACTTTTACCGCACGCAGGTCGCCCGGCATCTGCAGATCGGAATCCACGCGATGGAGTTGATCCGCGAAATGCCGATCGAGCGTATTCACAGCCGCAAGTTGCGTAGCTTTGAGGAGACGGCATTCCTGTAAATCCGCCGAAAACCCTGCGTCGCAAGGGTGCGCAGGGCAATACGGGCTTGCACTTTGCCGCGAAAACCTGTGTAGCGATGGGCACCGGTCCGCCAGAGGCGGGCCAAGCTCTAGACCCCCTGCGCGGGGCCAAAAGACAAGGATGGAACAATGTCCAAACCGATGACCAAGACGCAGCTCGTTGCCGCTCTGGCCGATTCCATGGGAGCCGACAAGAAGGTTGCCAATGCTGCCCTTGACGCCATCGCCGCTGTTGTTGCGCGCGAAGTCGCCGCCGGTGGCGCCGTGACCCTGCCGGGCCTCGGCAAGGTCGTCTGCCGCGCCCGTCCCGAGCGTCAGGTCCGCAACCCGGCCACTGGCGAAACCGTGACCAAGCCGGCTGACAAGCAGGTGAAGTTCACCATCGCCAAGGCGCTGAAAGACACCGTCAACGCCTGAGGCGTGGACGCAGATCCGGATGCGGATGTGGCCGCCCCGAAAGGGCGGCCTTTTTCTTGCCGGGTCAGCCGATCTTGCCGCGGATGCCGCCGGTCTGACCGCGATCGAGCAGCAGGTGGTCCAGCAGCACGCAGGCCATCATCGCCTCGGCAACGGGGACCGCGCGGATGCCCACACAGGGATCATGGCGGCCCTTGGTGATCAGCTCGATCTCGGCCCCGTCCTGATTGACGGTGCGGCGGGGTGTCAGGATCGATGAGGTGGGCTTCACCGCAAAGCGCACGACCACATCCTGACCCGTGGAAATTCCGCCCAGAATGCCGCCTGCGTGGTTCGACAGATACTCGGGTCCGTTCGCACCCATGCGGATCTCGTCGGCATTTTCGACCCCGGTCAGCTCGGCGGCAGCCATGCCCTCGCCGATCTCGACGGCCTTCACCGCGTTGATCGACATCATGGCCGAGGCGAGATCGCTGTCGAGTTTGCCATAGATCGGTGCGCCAAGACCTGCAGGCACGCCCGAGGCCGTTACCTCGATCACCGCGCCCACCGAATTGTGGTTTAGCCGCAGGTCATCCAGATAGGCCGCCCATTGGGTCGCGGCCACGGGGTCGGGGCACCAGAAGGGGTTCTGTTCGATCTGTTCTGCATCAAAGCGGCTGCGGTCGATCCTGTGCGGCCCGATCTGCACCATGTAGCCGGTGATCCTGAGCCCCGGCGCAAGATCGGTGAGGGCCGCCCGCGCAACACCACCAGCCGCAACCCGCGCCGCCGTTTCGCGTGCCGAAGAGCGGCCGCCGCCGCGATAGTCGCGCAGCCCGTATTTCTGATGGTAGGTGATATCGGCATGGCCGGGGCGGAAGGATTTGGCGATATCGCCATAGTCCTTGGACCGCTGGTCGGTGTTCTCGATCATCAGCTGAATCGGGGTGCCGGTTGCGCGCCCCTCGAACACGCCGGAGAGGATCTTGACCTGATCGGGTTCCTGCCGCTGCGTGGTAAACTTGTTCTGCCCCGGCTTGCGGCGGTCCAGCCAATGTTGCAGCGCTTCGGCCTCGATCTGCACGCCGGGCGGGCAGCCGTCCACGGTCGCGCCGAGTGCTGGCCCGTGGCTTTCACCCCAGGTGGTGACGCGAAACAGGTGTCCGAAGGTATTGAAGCTCATGGAACGCCTCCTTTGTTCCGCCCGTTTACGGGAAAAGCGTCAGCGGGAAAAGGCCGCAAAGGGGATTGCGCAGGCTGGTACATGGTCTATGTTCGCTGCCACCTCGGGGTGCCTAAGGGCTGAGACGCGTGATGCGGACCCGTTGAACCTGAACCGGTTAGGACCGGCGGAGGGAAGGTTCCGGCAAAACGCGCCGCTCCATCTCCGCCCGTTTGTGAAAGGAAGCGAGAGATGAAGGTGCTTTGTTTTGCAGCGGGATTTCTGGCCTTTGCGCAGGCTGCGCAGGCGGAAACCCCGGTGCTTGATGTGCTGACCTACGACAGTTTTATCGCCGAATGGGGCCCCGGCCCCGCGATCGAGAAAGCGTTCGAGGCCGAATGTGGCTGCGATCTGCGCTTCACGGCCGCTGGCGATGGCGCGGCCCTGCTGGCGCGTCTGCAGTTGGAAGGCGCGAAGACCGCGGCGGACGTGGTCCTTGGCCTCGACACCAACCTGACGGCCGCCGCCCGCAAGACTGGGCTGTTCGCGGCCCATGGCCAGACCCCCGCGGTCGACCTGCCCGTCACGTTCGAGGATGCCGAGTTCCTGCCCTATGACTGGGGCTGGTTCGCCTTTGTCCACAACAAGGACCTGACCGCACCTGGGGATTTCAAGGCGCTGGCGGCATCGGATCTGAAGATCGTCATTCAGGACCCGCGCTCCTCCACGCCCGGACTGGGCCTTCTGATGTGGATCAAGGCCGCCTATGGGGCCGATGCGCCAGCGATCTGGGAAGGCCTTGCCGACAATATCGTGACCGTGACCCCCGGCTGGTCCGAGGCCTATGGCATGTTCCTCGAAGGCGAGGCCGATTTGGTGCTGAGCTATACGACCTCGCCCGCCTATCACCTGATCGCCGAAGAGGATGACAGCAAGGCCGCCGCAGTTTTCACCGAAGGCAACTATCTGCAGGTTGAGGTAATGGGTAAGCTTGCGTCCTCAGATCAGCCCGATCTTGCGGACAGGTTCCTTGCCTTCATGTTGTCGGATGCGGCGCAAGAGGTGCTGCCCACAACGAACTGGATGTATCCGGCCAAGGTGCCTGCATCCGGCCTGCCCAAGGGGTTCGAGACACTGGCCAAACCCGAAAAGTCGCTGTTGATGACCGCCGATGAGGCCGAGGCGGTGCGCGCCACGGCGCTGGACGAGTGGCGCGCCGCGCTGGCGCGCTGATCGCGGCGGGGCTGGCGGCGCTGACGCTGGGCCCCGTGGCGGTGGTGATGATGCAGGCGGGAGAGGGGATGCTCTCTTCTGCCGATCTGGCAGCGCTGCGCTTTACCGTTGTTCAGGCGGCGCTGTCGTCATTGGCATCGGTGGCATGTGCGGTGCCACTTGCGCGCGCGCTGGCCCGGCGGCGGTTTCCCGGTCGCGGGCTTCTGGTCACGGCGCTTGGTGCGCCGTTTCTTCTGCCGGTCATCGTGGCCGTTCTTGGACTGCTTGCGGTTTTCGGTCGTGCGGGCGTTGTGAACACGGCCTTGCGGGGGCTGGGCCTGCCCGAAGTCTCGATTTTTGGTCTGGGCGGCGTGGTGCTGGCGCATGTGTTTCTGAACATGCCGCTGGCAACCCGCATGATCCTGCAGGGCTGGCAAGCCGTCCCGGCCGAGCGGCTGCGGCTGGCGCAAAGCCTTGGGTTTGGTCCGCGCCACGTCTGGCAACACATCGAGGTTCCCATGCTGCGCGATGTTTTGCCGGGTACGGCGCTGGCGGTCTTTGCGATATGTCTGACCAGCTTCGCCGTGGTGCTTATTCTTGGCGGCGGGCCTGCGGCAACGACGGTAGAGCTTGCGATCTATCAGGCGGTACGCTTTGAATTTGACCTGACCCGCGCGGCGCTGCTGGCCCTGATGCAGGTGGGCACCTGTGGGCTGGCCGTTGCGGTGGCGAGCTTCTTTGCACTGCCAGCCGGGTTCGGCGCGGGTCTGGACAGGTCGGCGGACCTGCCAGCGCCAGATGGCTGGCGGCGGATAAGTGATGCAGGCGTGATCGCACTCGCGACGCTCTTTCTGGCCGGGCCGCTGCTGGCGGTTGCCCTGAGGGGCGCTCCGGGGCTGCTGGCGCTTCCCGTCTCGGTCTGGCCCGCGCTGGCCGCTTCGCTTCTGGTTGCGGTGCTGGCTGCGCCGCTGGCCGTGGGCGCTGCGCTGGCGCTGGCACTTGCCCGTGCACAGGGGCTGGGCTGGGTGGGGCCCATCGCGATGCTGCCCATGGCGGGGTCGCAACTGGTGCTGGGCACGGGGCTTTTCCTTCTGGTCTTTCCATTCGTCTCGCCCGCCACCGTCGCCCTGCCGGTCACGGTGCTGGTGACGGCGATCATGGCGCTACCCTTTGCCTATCGCATCCTTGCCCCGCAGGCGCAGGTGCTGGTGACCGATTACGGGCGCCTCGCGGCCTCACTTGGCCTTTCCGGTTGGCCGGCGCTGCGGCTCTTGGTACTGCCGCGCCTGCGCCGTCCGCTGGGCTTTGCCCTTGGGCTGACAGGCGCGCTGGCGGTCGGGGATCTGGGCGTGATCGCGCTTTTCGCGGCCGAGCAGGGGGCAACGCTGCCCCTTGTCATCTCGCGCCTGATGGGGGCCTATCGGATGACGCAGGCCGCGGGGGCAGCCCTTCTGCTGGTCATCGCGGCCTTTGGGCTGTTCTGGATGTGTGACAGGTGGGGACGTGGCGGAACTGAGGCTTGAGGGCTTTCGCATTACGCAGGATGATTTCACCCTGCGTGCCGACCTTGCCCTGCCTGCCGGCGGGCGTGTTGCGGTAATCGGGCCTTCGGGCGCGGGAAAGTCGACACTTCTGAATGCCATCGCCGGCTTTGTGCCGTTGAATGCCGGAGCGATGACATGGGCAGGGCAGAGAATCGACGCTCTGCCGCCGGGGGAGCGTCCGCTCTCGATCCTGTTTCAGGATCAGAATCTGTTCCCCCATCTGACTGTGGCGCAGAACCTTGGCCTTGGTCTTGATCCCGGCTTGCGCCACGTTGATTGGGGGGGCGTGAACGGTGTGCTGGATCGAGTCGGGCTTGCGGGCCTTGGCGGTCGGCGCCCCGCGCAACTGTCGGGTGGTCAGCAAAGCCGGGCAGCCCTGGCGCGCGCGCTTCTTCGGGCGCGGCCCATTTTGCTGCTGGACGAACCCTTTGCCGCCCTCGGACCCGCATTGAAGGCCGAGATGCTTGCGCTGGTCGAGGAAACGGCGGGTGAGGCGCTTGTCGTTCTGGTCACACATGACCCGGCCGATGCCCGTCAGTTTGCCAAACAGACCGTGCTGGTGGCTGATGGCGTCGCTGCCGCCCCGCAACCGACTGCCGAGATATTTGCCAACCCGCCACCCGCGCTGGCGGCTTATCTGGGCCAATGAAAAAACCCCGCAGGTGCCTGCGGGGTTTTTTGTTCTTGCCGGACCTTTCGGATCAGGCCATTTTCTTGCCTTTGACGCCGGCCCACAGGCGCTTGTTCGTCAGGTAGAGCAGCGTTGCCAGACCGATCAGGAACAGCACGGCGACAAAGCCCATCTGCTTGCGCGCCATCATCTTCGGCTCAGCGGTCCACATCAGGAAGGCCGAGACATCTTCAGCCATGTGGTGCAGCGATGCGGGGTGGCCGTCAGCATAGGTCACCTGATCGTCCGACAGCGGAGGGGGCATGGCGATCCAGCCGCCCGGGAAGGCGGTGTTCGCGTAGAAGGTGGTGCCCGCCTCTTCCTTGGTCTCGCCGGTATAGCCGGTCAGGATCGAGACGATGTATTCCGGCCCGCCGATGCCATTGATCAGCTGGCTGATGCCGGTGCCGTAGGGGCCATGGAAGCCTGCACGGGCCTTGGCCATCAGGCTGAGGTCCGGCCCCATGCCCTCACCCGCGCGGGTGGGGAACTTGTCGGTCCATTCGCGCGGACGGGTCGTGCCGCCGGGCAGTTCCACCTCGTCAAGGCTCGCGGCATAGGCGCGCACCTGATCGGCAGGCAGCATCGGCCCACCTTCGTCGGCCAGGGTGCGGATCGGCACGAATTTCATGCCGTGGCAGGCCGAGCAGACCTCGGTGAACACCTGCAGGCCGCGCTGCAGCTGGTTCCGGTCAAAGGTGCCGAAGGGCCCTTCGAACGAAAACGCGGTGTCGTGGACATGGCTCTCTCCGCCCGCGGCAAACGCCGCCCCCGTGGTGAGGGTCAGGGCAGAGATGGCGCTGATTGCGATTTTGCGAAGCATCTCGTTCGTTTCCTTTCGCTCACTCGGCCGCATGGGGGTAATGGGCCTTGAAGTCTTCCTCGATGGTCGAAGGCTGCGGCAGCGGCTTTTCGATCACACCCAGCAAAGGCAGGATGACGAGGAAGTACGCGAACCAGTAGGTTGCAGCGATCAGCGAGATCCAGTCGAACGGGAAATCGGTTGATTGCGCGCCGACCCACATCAGCACAATGAAGTCCACGCAGAGCAGCCAGAACCACCACTTGAACATCGGGCGGTATTTGCCCGAACGCACCGACGAGGTGTCGAGCCAGGGCGCCAGCGCCATGACCGCGATCGCGCCGAACATCGCCAGCACGCCAAAGAACTTGGCGTCAACGATGCCGAAGGTGATGAACTGCACGAACTGCACGGCCCAGACATCGGCGGTGAAAGCCCGCAGAATGGCGTAGAACGGCAGGAAGTACCATTCCGGCACGATATGCGCAGGCGTCGCCAGCGGGTTCGCCTCGATATAGTTGTCGGGGTGGCCGAGGTAGTTCGGCATGAAGCCCACGATGGCGAAGAACACCACCAGCACCACGACCAACGCGAACAGGTCCTTGATCACGAAGTAGGGCCAGAAGGGCAGGGTGTCTTTCTCGGCTTCAGCCTTCGAGGTGCGACGCACTTCAACCCCGGTCGGGTTGTTGTTGCCGGTCGAGTGGAAGGCCCAGATGTGCACCGCAACCAGCGCCGCGATCACGAAGGGCAGCAGGTAGTGCAGCGAGAAGAAGCGGTTCAGCGTGGCGTTATCGACCGCCGGTCCGCCCAGAAGCCAGGCCTGAATGTCGGGTCCGACACCCGGGATCGCGCCGAAGAGGCCGGTGATCACGGTTGCGCCCCAGAACGACATCTGACCCCAAGGAAGCACGTAGCCCATGAAGGCGGTGCCCATCATCGCCAGGTAGATCAGCATGCCGATGATCCAGGTCACTTCGCGCGGTGCTTTGTACGATCCGTAGTAGAGACCACGGAAGATGTGCAGATAGACGGCAACGAAGAAGAGCGAGGCGCCGTTGGCGTGCAGGTAGCGCAGCGCCCAGCCCCCGTTCACGTCACGCATGATATGCTCGACGCTGGCGAAGGCCATGTCGACATGCGGGGTGTAGTGCATCACGAGCACGATCCCGGTGACGATCTGCAGCGCAAGGCAGAACACCAGGACGATGCCCCAGATCCACATCCAGTTGAGGTTCTTGGGCGTCGGGATCATCAGGGTGTCATAGACAAGCCCAACGATGGGAAGACGCTTGTGCAGCCACTGCTCAAACCCGGACTTGGGCTCGTAATGGTCGTGCGGAATACCGGCCATGTGGTCTCTCCTCAGCCCAGAAGGATGGTGGTTTCGTCGGTGAATTGTGCAAGCGGCACATCGAGGTTACGCGGCGCGGGCCCTTTGCGGATGCGCCCCGACGTGTCGTAGTGCGAGCCGTGGCAGGGGCAGAACCAGCCGCCGAACTCGCCCGAGCCGTTGCCTAGGGGCACGCAGCCGAGGTGGGTGCAAACGCCCAGCATCACCAGCCACTCGCCCGCTTCGTCCAGCGTGCGGTTGGTGTCCGAGGCATCCGTGCCGGGACGGTTGGCGTTTTCGCTGTTCTGGTCAATCAGGTCGGTCAGCGCGACCGCGCGGGCGGCCTCGATCTCTTCGGCGGTGCGACGGCGGATGAACACCGGCTTGCCGCGCCATTTGACCGTCAGCTGCGTGCCCACTTCCACGGCCGAGACATCGACATAGATCGAGGCAAGGGCGCGCACGTCGGCGGAGGCATTCATCTGGTTGACCAACGGCCAGACGGCGGCGCCGGTGGCCACAGCCCCGGCGCCTGCCGTGGCGTAATACAGGAAATCCCTGCGGGTGCCTGCGTGATCTTCTGCGTGGGACACGAGATCTTCTCCCTCTCAAGGGCCGCCTCATGCGACCCATGCAAAATCCGGGCGGCGGTCACCCGCAGCCTTGATGGGCGGGTTTTAGCCAAGCAACCCCCTTACGTCCAGCGGTCAAAGGCGCGCAGGGGGGTGAATGATGCGGCATTTTCGCATCATTCGGGATCGATACGTCACATCACAGGCCCGTTACATTCGACCGGGACGGCTGTCGTCGCGCGCAGTCGTGCGGTGATCCGCCTGCATGCCCAAGGGTCAGGCCTGCGGCGGGCGCGTGGCCTGCATCGCCGGGCGGTCCGAGAAGTCGGCTTCCCAGGCGGCCAGATGCGGACGGTCGGCCCGCCATTGGCGGTCGGAATGGCGGAAGTCGAGATAGCCCAGGGCGCAGCCCACGGCGATCTGCCCGATGTTGAGCGGACCGGTCAGATGCGCCATCCAGCGGCTTTCCAGCGCATCAAGCGCCCGCGCGATCTTGCCCCATTGGCCCTCGACCCACGGTGAATGGCGACGGTCCTCGGGGCGGACGCGCCATTCGTAGACCATCAGCAGCGCCGCATCGAGGATGCCGTCGGCGGTCGCCTCAAGCGTCAGGGTCTGCCAGAGCGCGGGTCCTGCCGGGTAGAGCCCGGCGTCAGAGCGATCATCCAGCCAGCGGCAGATTACCCTGCTGTCGTAGATCGCTGTGCCTTCGTCGATTTCCAGAGCGGGGATCTTGCCCAGCGGGTTGTGATCGACCGGCATGGTGCCGGGATCGACGGGCGTGCCCTGCACCGGAATCAGCTCGACCTGCGGCAAAAGCCCGGTTTCGTGCAGGGTGACCATCACCTTGCGGACATAGGGTGAGGTTGGCGAGTGGTACAGGCGCATAGTTCCCCCAAGGCGATTCGCGTGGCTTTCACGCAGGATAGGCGGTGCCCGGCTCGGTTGGAACGGCGCTTGCATTGGGTGCCAAAGCAAAAGGCCGCCGGGTTTCCCGCGGCGGCCTTTTGAATAACTGGCGTGGCGCCAATCAGCCCTGACGGGCCTTGTAGCGCTTCTGGGTCTTGTTGATCACATAGACCCGGCCTTTACGGCGCACAACCTGACAGTCGCGGTGACGCGTCTTCAGCGAGCGCAGCGAGTTCTTGACCTTCATGGCCATCTCTCCTTATCGCGGCGCGCGTGCGCCTTGAAACTCGTGCCTTCTTGCGAAAGCGGTGAAAATGGTGGGCGGTACTGGGATCGAACCAGTGGCCACTACGATGTCAACGTAGTGCTCTACCGCTGAGCTAACCGCCCACACCCCAATCTGGTCAGCTGCAAGCCCTTGTTCAACAAGAACGGGCGCGGCTGCCCGCGTCGGTGGAGGGGTCTATAAAGAGAGTCGTCAGGGTGTTCAAGAGGGTTTTGGCACGGAAAAAATCCGCGCTATACCTTTTGTCATGACCCTTCGCACCGTGACCGAAGCCTATGAGTTGATCCGTCCGCAACGGCTTGCGGTGCCTTTGGTGTTTTCCTCGCCCCACAGCGGGCGGGACTATCCAGAGCACTTCCTGGCGCGTTCGGTCCTTGATGCGCGGGTGATCCGGTCATCGGAAGATGCCTATGTGGACGAGTTGTTTGCGGCCGCACCTGCCCATGGGGCGCCGCTCTTGCTGGCGCGGGTGCCGCGGGCCTATGTCGATCTGAACCGTGCCGCTGACGAGTTCGACCCCGCGCTGATCGAGGGTGTACAGCGCGCGCCGCACAATCCGCGCATCTCGTCAGGCCTTGGGGTGATTCCCCGCGTCGTTGCGCAGGGGCGACCGATCTATCACGGCAAGATCCCGCGGTCTGAGGCGGACCTGCGCATCGCGCGGTACTGGCACCCCTATCACGCCGCTCTTCATGCGTTGACAGACGAGGCAACGCGCCGCTTTGGCCAGTCGGTGCTGATCGACTGTCATTCCATGCCGCGCGAGGCGCTGGAAGGGCAGGTTCGCCCCGGCTTTGCCCGCCCCGAGGTGGTGCTGGGCGATCGCTACGGCGCTGCGGCCGGACGCGAGGTTGTAGACAGGCTGGAACAGGCGTTCCGATCCGCCGGTCTAAGGGTCGCGCGCAACTCGCCCTTTGCCGGGGCCTATATCGCGCAGGCCTATGGACGCCCATCACGCCGACAGCATGTCGTGCAGGTCGAGATTGACCGCTCGCTCTATCTTGATGAGGCGCAGGTTCTGCGCAGCGCGGATTTCGACGCTTTCCGCAAGCTGGTGGATGGGGTTGTCGCCACGGTGGTCGCAGGCTTTCGCCCCAACACCGCGCTTGCGGCCGAGTGATCAGCGCAGCGCCCGGCCCTTGATGATCGCGTCGCGTCCGAATCGCGCGCGAATCGCGTCTGTCGCGCGTTCGGCGCGGGCGCGGTTCGCGGCGGTAGGGTCAAAGAGGTCGGCCGGACCGTCGGCTTCGGTCGCCGGGCAGAGATCGGTGATTCCCACACCGATCAGCCGATAGGCGGCCCCCGTCGGGACCAGATCGAGCATGGCACGCGCCTCGCGGTAAATCCGGTCGGCAATCTGCGTCGGGTCTGTCAGCGCATGGCGCCGCGATATCAGCGTAAAATCCGCGCGCTTGAGCTTGAGCGTGATGCCGCGGCCCGCCAGCCCCTTGGCCTTGGCGCGATCGGCCACTTGCACGGCCAGCCGCCAGAGATGGCCATCCAGAAGGTCTGGGTCTGCGGTATCCTCAAAGAACGTGGTCTCTTTCGAGATCGACTTCAGCTTTTCGTCCCGCGTGACGCGGCGCCGATCCTGCCCACGCGCCAGATGCCAGAGCCGCCCGCCCATCTGCCCGAAGCGCGCGACCAGATCCGCCTGATCCCAGCGGAGCAGGTCGGATATCGTGCGGATGCCCGCCTTTTCCAGCGCGGTCTGCGTCGCAAGGCCGACGCCCCAGATGATGCGAACGGGCTTCGGGGCCAGAAAGGCCTCGGTCTCGGCGCGCCCGATCACCGAAAAGCCGCGCGGCTTGTCGAGATCAGAGGCGATCTTTGCAAGGAACTTGTTGTGTGAGAGCCCGATGGAGCCCGAGATGCCCAGCTCCTCCTCCATCCGCCGGACCAGCCGCGCCAGCATCACCGCAGGCGGCGCCCCATGCAGGCGCGCCGTGCCGGTCAGGTCGAGAAACGCCTCATCCAGCGACAGCGGTTCAATCGCGGGGGTCAGCTCTTCCATCAGGGCGCGGATCTGGCGCGAGACCTCGGCATAGACCTGCATCCGGGGCTTCACCACCACCGCATCCGGACAAAGCTTCAGCGCCTGAAACATCGGCATGGCCGAGCGCACACCCGAAATGCGAGCGATGTAGCAGCAGGTTGAAACCACGCCCCGAGTGCCGCCGCCCACGATGACAGGCTTGTCGCGCAGATCAGGGTTGTCGCGCTTTTCGACCGAGGCGTAGAAGGCGTCGCAATCCATATGCGCGATCGACAGATCCGCCAGTTCGTCATGCGCCACAACCCGTGGGCTGCGGCAAGCCGGGCAGCGGGGGCCACCGTCGTAAAGTGTCAGGCAGGAACGGCAAAGCGCGGGCATGGCTTGACCATACCACGCGCCAATGCCGTGTTCAGGGGCAAAATGCGCGGCCTTACTCGGCCGGGATCGGACGCAGCACCGGCGTTGCGCCGCGCTTGGGCTCGTAGCGTGCATAGCCCAGATCGGCGTGCTCGATCTCTGGCACCCGGCCCGAGATCAGGTCAGCCAGCATCCGGCCCGAGCCGCAGCTCATGGTCCAGCCCAGCGTGCCGTGCCCGGTGTTGAGGAACAGATTCGAGATCGGCGAGCGGCCCACGATCGGCGTTCCGTCCGGCGTCATCGGACGCAGTCCAGTCCAGAAGGCGGCTTTCGACTGATCCCCGGCCCCGCCGAACAGATCCTCGACCGAATGGGTCAGCGTCGCCTGCCGCTTCGGGTTGAGCGAGAGGTCGAAGCCCGCGATTTCGGCCAGGCCGCCAACGCGGATACGGTCTCCCAGTCGGGTGATCGCGATCTTGTAGGTCTCGTCCATCACGGTCGAAACCGGTGCGCGCGTCTCATCGACGATCGGCACGGTGATCGAATAACCCTTGAGCGGATAGACCGGCAGCTTGATGCCCAGGGGGCCTGCCAGCATCGGCGAATAGGATCCCATCGCGAGCACGAAGGCGTCGGCATGGACCGGGCCTTCCGAGGTTTCGACAAAGGCCACGCGGCCGGCCTCGGTATGGATGCGGTTGATCGACACGCCCCAACGGAACGTCACGCCCGCCGCTACGGCCATGTCTGCCAGGCGGTTGGTGAACTTGAAGCAGTCGCCGGTCTCGTCGCCCGGCAGGCGCAGACCGCCCATGATCTTGTCGGCCGAAGCCGCAAGGCCCGGCTCGGCGGCAATGCAGCCTGCGCGGTCCAGCACCTCGAACGGCACGCCGTCCTGGCGAAGAACTTCGATGTCCTTCGCCGCGCCATCAACCTGCTTTTGCGTGCGGAACAGTTGCAGCGTGCCCTGCGTGCGTTCGTCGTAGGTGATGCCCGTCTCGGCGCGCAACTCACCCAGACAGTCCCGCGAGTATTCGGCCAGCCGCACCATGCGCGACTTGTTCACGTGATAGGCCTCGGCGGTGCAGTTCATCAGCATCTTCGCCATCCACGACAGTTTCGCAACGTCGGGCCGCGGCTGGATGATCAGCGGGGCATGCTTCTGGAACATCCATTTCATCGCCTTGAGCGGGATGCCCGGGGCAGCCCAGGGGGCAGAGTAGCCCGGGCTCACCTCACCGGCATTGGCGAACGAGGTTTCCAGCGCGGGCGCCGCCTGGCGGTCGATCACCGTCACCTCATGGCCTTGACGGCTGAGATACCAGGCCGAGGTCACGCCGATCACGCCTGCGCCAAGGATGACGATTTTCATGTGCCGCTCCGCTGTCTGTAGGGATTAAGATAATGATACCTTTTCGATGCGGGATTTCTTGGCGATCTTCGGCCTACGACTGCGCTCGAAGTGAATAATCTTCGATGAAATCATGATATGTACGAAGATTCATCCGGACTGATCGGATAACGCGCAAGTAATCGTCGGCGGGGCGCCAATTTCGGCGGGAATCACCTGCCTATTGTATGGGCGGATTGAGAACGCCATTGTGGGGCGGAATTGCAGACAGGAGATTTGCATCATGGAACCCGAAGCCTTGCTTGGCGGCAATGCGGTGTTGCTGGTTCTGGCGGCGCTTGTGCTGCTGGTGGTGATGAAGGCGGTCAAGATCGTGCCGCAAAGCCAGAAGTATGTGATCGAACGCTTCGGAAAGCTGGAAAAGGTGCTGGGTCCGGGCATCAACCTGATCGTGCCATTCTTTGACAGTGTCGCGCACAAGGTCTCGGTGCTGGAACGCCAGTTGCCCAATGCCACGCAGGATGCGATCACCGCCGACAACGTGCTGGTCAAGGTCGAGACCTCGGTCTTCTATAGGGTGATCGAGCCGGAAAAGACCGTCTACCGCATCCGGGATGTGGACGGCGCCATCGCGACCACCGTCGCCGGCATCGTGCGCAGCGAAATCGGCAAGATGGAGCTCGACAGCGTGCAGTCGAACCGCGCCGACCTGATCGCCAAGGTCCGCGAACAGGTGGCGGCCATGGTTGACGACTGGGGCATCGAGGTGACGCGGGCCGAGGTTCTCGATGTGAATCTCGACGATGCCACCCGCGCGGCCATGCTGCAGCAGTTGAATGCCGAACGCGCCCGCCGCGCCCAGGTGACCGAGGCCGAAGGGCGCAAGCGCGCGGTCGAGCTGAACGCCGATGCCGAGCTTTATGCCGCCGAGCAAGAGGCCAAGGCGCGTCGCATCCTTGCCGAGGCCGAAGCCTTTGCAACCGGTGTCATCGCCGAGGCAATCAAGCAGAACGGGCTTGAGGCCGCCCAGTATCAGGTGGCGCTGAAGCAGGTTGAAGCGATTTCCGAGGTTGCCAAGGGCGGGGGCTCGCAGACCATCATCCTGCCCGCGCAGGCCGCCGACGCCTTTGCCAATGCCTTTGCCATGCTGCGAGGGAAACTCTGATGCCCTGGTGGCTCTGGATCGTCGGCGGCCTGGTGATCGGCATGCTCGAGCTGATGTTGCCGGGCTATATCTTTCTCGGCTTTGCGATCGGCGCCGTTCTGGTGGGCGGTGCGCTTTGGCTGGGCTTTGCGCCAGCACTTGCGGCGCAGCTTGCCATCTGGGCAGTGATCTCGCTCGCGGCATGGCTGGGTCTGCGCGCACTGCTGCCCTATCAACGGGGCGAGGTGAAGCGCTGGAAACGCGACATCAACGACTGACCGCGCCTTGTTCATTCCCGCCCCGAACGACGCAGCCGCAAATCAGCCGCGTGCGGGAAGCTCTGCGATAATTGCGCGGGCCGCGGCTGCCGGATCTGCGGCTGTCCAGACCGGGCGGCCGACGACGATGTGATCGGCCCCGTCGGCAATGGCACGCGCCGGCGTCGCCACGCGCTTCTGATCGCCCAGCGTCGCCCCTGCAGGGCGCACCCCGGGCGTCACGATCAGCTTGCCCGCGGCCTGCGGCAGGGCGCGGATCATCGCGGCCTCTTGCGGGCTTGCGATCACGCCATCGGCGCCAGCCTCCAGCGCACGGGCGGCGCGCTCCAGCGTGATGTCGTGAATATCGCCCGGCACGATCAGGTTCGCATCGAGATCCGCCCGGTCGAGCGAGGTCAGCACCGTCACGGCAAGGATCCTGAGCCCGGTCCCGCCCTTGCCCTCGGCGGCGGCCCTGACCACCTGCGGATCACCATGAACCGTCAGAAAGTCGAGGTCGTGCTGCGCGATGCCGCGCACTGCAGCCTCAATCGTGGCTCCGATGTCAAAGAGCTTCATGTCCAGAAACACGCGCTTTCCACGTTCGTGTTTCAGTTCGTTCGCCAGGGCAAAGCCGCCACCCGTCAGCATCCCGAGGCCGATCTTGTAGAACTCTGCCGCCTCGCCGATCCGGTCGGCAAGGGCCAGCCCCTGCACCACATTGGGTACGTCGAGGGCTACGATCAGTCGGTCGTCGGTCATGGTCTGGCTCCGCGCTGCTTCGGCGCGGTTTGCGCAAAACACCGAGGCGCTGTCAAGCGCGGCTGAGCCGCCCAGTGACATTGACTTTGCCGGACGCGCGCAAGACGATCCGGCAAGCGCGTTGAAACGGGGTGGAATATGCAGGTCAACATCAGCTTCGACCGTCCGGACGAAGGGCCAAGGTCCGGTCCGGTCATGGTGGGTTGGTTCCTGACAACCGACAAGGGCGCTGTCCTCTATGACCCGCCCGAACGGGTCAGTGTCCGTCAGACCAACCGCACGCACGCCAAATCGGCCAGCCGATGCCCGGCAGTGATTCAGCTGGAAAGCCGCTACTTCGCAGTGAAATGTCCGTTCGACCTGCACCTCGGCTTTGGCCGCGATGACAAGGGCAAGCCGGTTCTCTTGAACCGCGCGGGCGCCGGTGCGACCATACGGCCGGGCAAGATGAACGAGGTGCTGTCGCTGGTGAACGAGGCGGAATGGCGCTTCCCCGATCGCCCGACGCTGCAGCTTTCGCTGCCCTACTGTTTCATCGCCGACGAGATGGTCTATGCGACGCAGCTTTCAGCCTTCATGCATTACCGTCGCGACCCGCTGCCGGGAACGATCTTCGGCGGGCGCTTCCCGATCAATGTCTGGCCCCGTCCGATGATGTGGGCGTTTGAGTGGCACGAGCCTGAGCGCGACATCATCCTGAAACGCGGCGAGCCGCTCTTCTATGTGCAGTTTGAGGGCGAGGGCCCCGACCGCCCGGTACAACTGGTTGAGGCCGAGCGCAGCCCCGAACTGCAGAAGTATCTTGATCAGATCGGCGGTGTGGTGAACTACGTCAACCAGACCTTCAGCCTGTTCAAGGCAGCCGAAGCCTTGCGCCCTGCCCGATTGCTGACCCCCAAGGACAAGGGATGACCTGGCGCTCTTCGCTAGAGGTCCATGACCTCGCGACCGGCGCCTGTCAGGTGATCCTGCGCACGCCCATGCTGATTGAGGCGCCGAACTGGCATCCCGAGGGCTGGTTTCTGGTGAATGGCGAGGGGCGGCTCTGGCGGGCGGATGCGGACGGACTGACCCCGATCCCCACGCCCGAGGGTTTGCGGTGCAACAACGACCACGGCTTTCTGCCGGACGGCCGGATCGTGTTTTCGGCCCATAACGGGCAGGGTGCGGGGATCTATGTACTTGAGCCCGCAGGGGCGCAGCAGATCGTGCCCTTGCGGCCAAGCTGGTGGCATGCAGCCCATGGAAGCCGCATCGCCTATGCTGCCGCCCGCGGTGACCGTGTCGTGCGGATCGCCGAGATGGATACGGAAACCGGAGAAGAACGTATCCTGACTCCCGGCGCGGCACATCACGATGGGCCTGACTATTCGGCCTGCGGGAGCTTCATCTGGTTCAACTCGGACGCCACGGGCCATGCACAGATCTGGCGGATGCGGACCGATGGCAGCGATGCGGCGCCCGTGTTCCGCGACGACCGGGTGAACTGGTTCCCTCACCCCTCGCCCTGCGGCGGCCATGTGCTTTACCTCTCTTACCCGCCAGACACATTGGAGCATCCGCGCGATCTGGAGGTGCAACTTTGCCTGATGTCGCCGACCGGTGCAGACCGACGCGTGGCGGCCCGGATCTTCGGCGGTCAGGGCAGCATCAACGTGCCCTGCTGGGCGCCGGATGGACACGCCTTTGCCTTCACGCGTTATGCCCCGGCTGTGTAAGCGGCGGGGCGGCGGGGATCACGTTATCAAGCACCCCCCAGACCGAGACATGAACCTCGGGTCCGTCGGGGCCGGCCAGATGCTCTGGTGTCAGCCCGACAATACGCACGCGCAGCGGTCCGCCCCGGTCAAGATGGGGCTGCACCAGCGCGCAGGCCGCAGGGCCAAGCTGGCCCAGATAGACCCGTTTGCGGCGCGGGATCACACCAAGGAACGGTCGCTGCAGCAGGACATGTACACCAACGCCGCGATCGTTCTGCTGTAACTCGGCAGCATCGTTCAGGGTCAGCCCTGCGCGGCCCACGTTGACTGCCAATGCCTGTAGACGTGCCTTGTGGATGATGGGCTGGAACAGGTGCTGCATCGGGCCTCTTGTCCGGGCAGGGATGCCCGTCGGGGTTTCTGTCGCGCCAGCATTCGCTGCCTTGGCGTCGGGGGCAAGCGCTGGTGGCCGACATCGTATCGGGCAGGCCGGAACCCGCGCAGCGCACGCATGAGAATGGGCGAGTTCTGGCCGCTAAACCGTAGCGCGAGCTTGCTCGGCGTTTTGTCGCCGGTGGGCTGCGACAAAAAACCTGCGCCGGATCAAAGCGCGGGGCTTGCGGGTCTGTCAGGATAATCCCATGTGAAACGCAAGGCCGAAGCGGCTGTGCCTTTCAGGGCAGTCGCAGGCGGTGCTGAGAAAAGGAGAACTCGCCGATGAATTTGGAGAAATTCACGGAACGGTCGCGTGGTTTCCTGCAAGCCGCGCAGACGATTGCAATGCGGGAAAGCCACCAGAGGGTGCTTCCCGACCATCTGCTGAAAGCGCTGATGGACGATGAGCAGGGGCTTGCCTCGAACCTGATCCGCCGTGCTGGCGGCAGCCCCGAGCGGGTGAATGAGGCCATCAACGCATCGATTGCGAAACTTCCCAAGGTTTCGGGCGGGGATGGGCAGACCTATATCGACCCCTCGCTGGTGCGCGTGCTGGATGAGGCCGAGACCGTTGCCAAGAAGGCAGGCGACAGTTTTGTGCCGGTCGAACGGCTGCTGACGGCGCTGGCACTGGTCAATACCCGTGCGCGTGATGCGCTGACGGCGGGTGCGGTGACCGCCCAGGGGCTGAATGCCGCGATCAATGACATCCGCAAGGGCCGCACGGCTGACAGTGCTTCGTCCGAAGACACGATGGAAGCGCTGAAGAAATACGCCCGCGACCTGACAGAGGCTGCGGCAGAGGGCCGGATCGACCCGATCATCGGCCGCGACGAAGAGATCCGCCGCGCAATGCAGGTGCTGTCGCGCCGCACCAAGAACAACCCGGTGCTGATCGGCGAGCCCGGCGTGGGCAAGACCGCGATTGCCGAGGGCCTCGCCCTGCGCATCGTCAACGGCGATGTGCCGGAAAGCTTGCGCAACAAGAAGCTGATGGCGCTCGACATGGGTTCGCTGATCGCTGGCGCCAAGTATCGCGGTGAGTTTGAGGAACGCCTGAAGGCCATTCTGAAAGAGATCGAGAACGCCGCAGGCGAGATCATCCTGTTCATCGACGAGATGCACACGCTGGTTGGCGCGGGCAAGTCTGAAGGTGCGATGGATGCTGCGAACCTGATCAAGCCTGCGCTTGCGCGGGGAGAGCTGCATTGTGTCGGTGCCACCACGCTCGACGAATACCGCAAGTATGTGGAAAAGGACGCAGCCCTTGCCCGCCGCTTCCAGCCTGTTTTCGTGAATGAGCCGACGGTGGAAGACACCATCAGCATCCTGCGCGGGATCAAGGAGAAGTATGAACTGCACCACGGTGTGCGGATCAGCGACTCGGCCCTTGTGGCGGCGGCGACGCTCTCGCACCGCTACATCACCGACCGCTTCCTGCCCGACAAGGCCATCGACCTGGTCGATGAGGCCGCCAGCCGCCTGCGGATGGAGGTGGACAGCAAGCCCGAAGAGCTTGACGCGCTGGACCGTCAGATCCTTCAGGCCCAGATTGAGGCCGAGGCGCTGAAGAAAGAGGATGATGCCGCCTCCAAGGACCGGCTTGAAAAGCTGGAAAAGGAACTTGCGGATCTTCAGCAGCGGTCGGCCGAAATGACCGCCAAATGGCAGGCTGAACGTGATGTTCTGGAACTGGCGCGCGACGTCAAGGAACAGCTGGATCGCGCGCGGGCAGAGCTGGAGCAGGCCAAGCGCGAGGGTGACTTTGCCAAGGCGGGCGAGCTGCAATATGGCCGCATCCCGGCGCTGGAAAAACAGCTTGCGGAAGCTGAGACCAAGCAGGGTGACGCCCTTGTGGCCGAGGCCGTGTGGCCCGAGCAGATCGCCGAGGTTGTCGAACGCTGGACCGGCATTCCCACCACCAAGATGCTGGAGGGGGAAAAGGAAAAACTGCTGCGGATGGAAGACGAGCTTGGCAAGCGCGTGGTCGGTCAACGGCAGGCGGTCGAGGCGGTGTCCAAGGCGGTGCGGCGTGCCCGTGCGGGCCTGAATGACGAGAACCGCCCGCTGGGCAGCTTCCTGTTCCTGGGCCCGACCGGCGTCGGCAAGACCGAGTTGACCAAGGCGCTGGCCGAGTACCTGTTCGACGACGAGACGGCGATGGTGCGCATCGACATGAGCGAGTTCATGGAGAAGCATTCTGTCGCGCGTCTGATCGGGGCGCCTCCGGGCTATGTCGGCTATGACGAGGGTGGTGTTCTGACCGAAGCGGTGCGCCGCCGGCCCTATCAGGTCGTGCTCTTTGACGAGGTGGAAAAGGCGCATCCCGATGTGTTCAACGTGCTGCTGCAGGTGCTCGATGACGGTATTCTGACCGATGGTCAGGGCCGCACCGTGGACTTCAAGCAGACGCTGATCATCCTGACCTCGAATCTTGGGGCGCGGGCGTTGAGCGAACTGCCGGAAGGTGCCGATCCGAGCGAGGCGCGGCGGGAGGTGACCGAGGCGGTGCGTGCGCATTTCCGGCCCGAGTTCCTGAACC
This sequence comes from Gemmobacter aquaticus, assembly GCF_007859075.1. GTDB lineage: Bacteria > Pseudomonadota > Alphaproteobacteria > Rhodobacterales > Rhodobacteraceae > Gemmobacter > Gemmobacter aquaticus. Next base: position 32,435 of record NZ_VOAK01000021.1, on the reverse strand, counting down.
GCCTGGACGAGCAGGTCATCTTCGACCGGCTGAATCGGGCGGATATGGGCGGCATCGTCGAGATCCAGCTGAAGCGTCTGGAAAAACGTCTGGCCGGCCGCAAGATCGTGCTGGATCTGGATGCCGATGCGAAGGCTTGGCTGGCTGACGAAGGCTATGATCCGGTCTTTGGCGCCCGTCCGCTGAAGCGCGTGATCCAACGCAACTTGCAGGATCCGCTGGCCGAGCTGATCCTTGCTGGCGATGTGCTGGACGGCGCGGCGGTCAAGGTGACGGCCGGGCCTGACGGGCTGATCCTGGGCGACCGCGTAATCGCCTCGGGCCGCGCCAAGCCGCAAGAAGTGCGCGTCCACTGACGTCGTGAAAGGGGGCCTTCGGGCCCCCTTTCTCAATCCAGCGGGATCACGTCCACCGCCTGGCTGCTGTCCTGACCGCCGGCGGTGCGGATGGCACCACGCACCGGCGCCGCATCGGAATAGTCGCGCCCCACGGCAACCGTGATGTAATCCTCGCCCGCCCATTGGGCGTTGGTCGGGTCGTATTCAACCCAGCCATGTGCCGCGCCGCACCAGGCGCCCACCCAGGCATGCATCGCGTCCACACCTTCAAGCCGGGGCTGGCCGGGCGGCGGAAGTGTCCGCAGGAATCCCGAGACGTAACTTGCCGGAATACCAAGCGCGCGCAGGCCGCCGATCATGATCTGCGCGAAGTCCTGACACACGCCGTGACGTTCAGCAAAGGCGACCTCGGGCGGGGTCATCACATCCGTGGCATCGGCGTCATAGGTCATCTCCGCGTGGATCGCCCGGCCAAGCGCCTCGACCGCGCCGCGTGTGGTTGCGGCACCGGCGATGGCGGCTTGCGTGAATGCGGTGATGGCCGCGTCATGGCCGATGCGGGGCGAGGCGCCCAGAAAATGCTGCGGCGAGCCAGGCCACAGGTCGGTCTGCAATGCCAGATCGTCAACAAGATCCGACAGGGCAGGTGAAAGGTCCACCTCTTCGCCCTGCGCCAGACGCTCGGCCGAGGCGCGCAGCTGAAAGGTGATCTGGTCAATCGGGCGATGCCAGGCGACAGACGTCGTTGGATTTCCAAAGAAATCGACCCCGTCACGTCGTTCATCCGGAAGCGGTTCGATCGTCAGAAGGCTGGCTGTCACGCGCTGGCGCGGCCCTGAGACCGGCTGCAGGCGCAGGATGTTGCGCACATGGTCCGAGGCGGCCTGATAGGTGTATTCAATGCTGAGGCGGATGTCGTAGCGCATCGGGTCACCTCAGATAGCTTGCGGACAAGAGGTCAGACACCCCTGCCAGACGGTTGCGCAGCCCGGCAAGCGCCACGCTGTCCATATCGGCCGGTGCCGCGACCCGCAGGTCGGTGTCGAGCGTCAGAAGGGCGCGCTCCAGCGCCGACATCCGCCCGCCCGGCTCAGTCGGCGGCAGGCGCGAGACGTGGTGGCGCATCTGGTCGATCTGATAAAGCACCGCGCGCGGATTGTGCGCATCGAGCAGCAGCAGGTCCATCGTCGTATCGCGCGAGGGGCCGAAACGGTAGCGGCGCTGGTGCGTCATCACGCTGTCGCCGACCTCGATCGCGATCTGCAGCGCCCCGGCTGCCGCTTCGGGATCGGCAAAGGTCTCAAGCAGCATCAGCATGTTGTCGGCGCGTTCCTGTGCCCGGCCAAGAGACAGAAACCGCCAACCGGCGAAGTGATACATGTTTTCATGTACCAGCCCCGAAAAGCCCGAGATCTTGCGCAACAGGATCGACAGCGCCTGCGCCGCGTCGTCACCATGCGTCACCTTGGCCGCCAGTTTCTCGGCGGTGCGCGCCAGATCGTTCAGCGCGCCCCAGCCATCCGGTGAAAAGCGGTCGCGGACCTTGGAGGCTGCAAACCTCGCCGCGCCGATCATGCCGGCGAGCGCTGGCGGGATCGGCAGGTCCGGGGTCAGATCGAGGCTGGCAAGGTGCGTTGCCAGATGGGCCATGTGCGGCTCGTCGGCGTCTCCGGTCTCGGCCAGGCGCAGGTGCCATGCGCGCAACATGCGGATCGCGCCCTCTGTGCGTTCGACATAGCGGCCAAGCCAGTAGAGGTTGTCGGCAGCGCGCGAGGGCAGGATGCCCGGAGGGCTGCGTTCAAACGTGCCGGGTGTTACCAGACTGTCGGGTGCGACCGGACGCGGCGCCACGACCCAGACATCGGCAACCGAACCACCGGCCTGCATCGCAAGCGCCATGGCATCGTCGGATTTGCCGATACGGGCATAGCCGCCGGGCATGAAAGTCCAGCCATCGCGCGTGCGGGCGGCGAAGACCCGGATCGTCATCGGGCGCGGCACCAGTCGCCCTTCGCTCCATGCCGGTGTGGTCGAGAGAGTCACGGCCTCTTGCCCCACCAGCCGGGCGCCATCGCGGGCCAGCCGGTCGGGCAGTGTCCCAAGCGCGGTGCCGGCACCGACCGAGAAGGGCAGGGCGTGGTCCATCGCCGGGCTGATCAGCATCCGTTCGGCATTGGCCTGAACAAAAGCACGCTCGGTCGGCTGGCCGCACCACCAGGTGGCAATATTAGGCAGTTGCAAGGTTTCGCCCAGAAGGGATTCACAGATGCGCGGCAGGAAGGCCAGCATGGCCCGTGTCTCGACCACACCCGAACCAAGCGCGTTCACAAGGCCCAACGTGCCTTGCCGCAGGGCCTCCAGAAGACCGGGGGTGCCGATATGTGAATTCTCGTTCAGCTCCAGCGGGTCGGCAAAGTCGCTGTCGATGCGCCGCCACAACAGGCCGAGCGGTTCAAGGCCGCGAACGGTGCGCACCATGGCCTGCCCGTCGCGCAGGATCAGGTCCTCACCTTCCAGCAGCGTCAAGCCGAGGTAGCGGGCAATGTAGGTGTGCTCATAGTAGGTGTCGTTGTTCGGCCCCGGCGTCAGGATCGCCATGCGCCGCCCCGGCCCGGCCTGATCCTCCATCGCCTCGCGGAAGGCGCGGAAGAAGCCTGCCAGCCGCCGGACATTGGCGCGGGGAAACGGGTCCGAGAAGATGCGCGTCGTGGCCATGCGGTTTTCCAGCGCGAAGCCCGACCCCGACGGGGCCTGCGCCCGGTCACCCAGAACGAAGAATGACCCGTCCGGTGATCGCCCGATCTCGAAGGCCAGATGGTGCAGCCAGTGGCCCGATCGCGGCACGACCCCCACCAGAGGGCGAAGCCATTGCGGGTTTTGCGCCACAAGTTCGGCTGGCAGGTGCCCGTCGCGCACCAGATGGCCGGGGCCGTAGAGGTCGGCCATGACCCGCTCCAGAAGCTCGGCCCGCTGCGTCAGGCCCGCGCAGATCGCGTCCCATTCCGCATCCGCGATCAGGACCGGCACATGGCTGAGCGGCCATTCGCGCTCCTGCGCTGGCCCCCCGGAGTAGAGCCGGAAATAGACGCCCGCGTCCCGCAGGTATTGCTCGCCTCGCGCAAAGCGGGCGGCGATGTCTTCTGGCGAAAGCCCCGCCAACTGCGCGATGAATGGTGCCCAGACCGGGCGCATGGCGCCGTTCGCGTCAAAAAGCTCATCCGCCACGCCGGGTTGGGGGGCGTAACCGGCGAGGATCGCAGGCGGGACGGGGCTGGCTACGGTGCGGTTCATCGCACCGTTATATCCATGCCCCGCGCCTCAGGTCGAGTGTCAGCGGAAATTCCGCGTTCGGAACTTCGGTCGCCGGTACATAGGCACCGGGGGCATGGCCATGCGCTTCAAACCGGGCAAGACGCCGCGCCTCGGCCTCGTTGCCGTTGATGGGGAAGGTATCATAGTTCCGCCCGCCCGGATGGGCGACGTGATAGACGCATCCGCCAATGGCGCGACCGGTCCAGTCGTCATAGATGTCGAAGGTCAGTGGCGCATTGACCGGCAAGACCGGATGCAGCGCGGCCGCAGGTTGCCAGGCCTTGAAACGCACGCCGCCCACGCTTTCACCGCTGGTTTCGGTGCGCGCCATCGGCACCGGTCGACGATTGCACATGATGCGGTAGCGATCCTGCGAAAGCGACGTCATCCTGACCTGAAGGCGCTCGACCGAGCTGTCGGTATAGCGCACCGTGCCGCCAATGGCGCCGGTCTCGCCCAGAACGTGCCAGGGCTCCAGCGCCTGCCGCAGTTCCAGATGGACACCCTCGACCGTAACCTGCCCGCAGAACGGAAAGCGGAACTCGGCCTGCGCCTCGTACCAGACGGGATCGAGCTTGAAGCCGTGCAGGGCAAGGTCATCGAGCAGCGACAGGAAGTCGGACCAGATGAAATGGGGCAGCATGAAACGGTCATGCAGCACGGTGCCCCACCTTACGGGCTTGCCCTTGACGGGTGACTTCCAGCACCGCGCGATGATGGCCCGGATCAGCAATTGCTGGGCAAGGTTCATGCGCGGGTGCGGCGGCATCTCGAAGCCGCGGAACTCGACCAGCCCCAACCGGCCCGTCGGCCCGTCGGGGGAATAGAGCTTGTCGATGCAGATTTCGGCACGGTGGGTGTTGCCCGTCACATCGATCAGGATGTTCCTGAGCAGCCTGTCCACCAGCCACGGCGGCGGCAGAGGCCCGCCCGAGACAGGGTCTCCGATCTGGCTCAGCGCAATCTCCAACTCGTAAAGGCTGTCGTGGCGCGCCTCGTCGATCCGCGGCGCCTGAGAGGTCGGCCCGATGAACAGGCCCGAGAACAGATAGGAAAGCGAGGGATGGCGCTGCCAGATCAGGATCAGCGATTTCAGCAGGTCCGGCCGGCGCAAGAAAGGGCTGTCGTCCATTGTGGCGCCACCCACCACAACGTGGTTGCCGCCGCCGGTGCCGGTGTGGCGCCCGTCAATCATGAACTTGTCGGCACCCAGACGGCAGAGCCGCGCTTCCTCGTAGATTGCCTCGGTGGTTGCGACGCAATCTTCCCAGCTATGGGCCGGATGAATGTTCACCTCGATCACGCCGGGGTCCGGGGCGACACGGATCACGTTCAGGCGGGGATCATGCGGCGGGGCATAGCCCTCGATATGGATGGGCAGGCCAAGGTCTGCGGCTGTCGCCTCGGCCGTGGCCAACAGTTCAAGGTAATCCTCCAGCGTCTCGCAGGGCGGCATGAACAGGCAAAGCCGCCCGTCGCGGGGCTCCATCGCGATGGCGGTGCGCACGGTGCCATTCGCGGGGTCCACGCCGCCTTGTGCGACCTGCCTCTGGCGTCCCGGCACATCGGCGCGGGTCTTGCCAGACTGCACGTGATCGCCCGAGGTCTTGGGGGTCATCTCGGCGATTTCGGCGGCTTCCTGCGCCAGCCGGTCGAACTCTGCCTGCACCTCGGCCAGACGGTGCGGGGCGACGCGAGAGTGGAAGTTTGGCAGCGGGGCCAGCGGGATCGAGGTGTCGGCCGGATAGGTATAGGGGTACTGGGCCGGCGGTATCCACGGCAGCGCCGCCAAGGGCAGGCGGAAGCCCACCGGGCTGTCGCCCGGCACAAGGAAGAGATGCCCGCGGCGCGGCTTCCATATCTCGGACCGCCAGCGCGGCCCGCTCGCCTTCGATTGCCAGCGCTGGATCGGCAGGACGAAGCCAGAGGGTTCTGTCAGCCCGCGCGAGAAGACACGGGCAAACCGGGAGCGTTCTTCAGCATCTTTCAGGCGCGAGTTCTCGGGCGAGACATTCGGCGGCAGGTTGGCCTCTTTCAGGATCCACTCGGCGGGATCTTCAAATGCTGGCTGCGCATGTTCGGGGGCGATTCCCAGCTTTTCGGCAAAGCTTTCCATGAACCGTCCGGCCTCGGCCGCGCCCACGCTGTAATCCTGCGCCTCGCGTGCGACGAGGTCAGCGTTCTGCCAGACCGGCAGACCATCGCGCCGCCAGTAGAGCGAGAAGGTCCAGCGCGGCAGTGTCTCGCCCGGATACCATTTGCCCTGCCCATAGTGCAGGAACCCACCGGGGGCGAAACGGTTCCGCAGGCGGCGGATCAGCTCGTCGGCCCGGTCGCGCTTCATGGGGCCGACGGCGGCGGTATTCCATTCGGCGGATTCGAAATCGTCGATCGAGACGAAGGTGGGCTCGCCCCCCATCGTCAGCCGGATATCGCCCTCGGCCAGAACCTCATCGACCTTTCGGCCAAGGGCATTCAGATTCTCCCATGCGGCATCGCTGAACGGCTTGGTGATGCGCGGATGTTCAGCCACGCGGCGCACCTGCATGTCGAACTCGAAATCGACCTTCGGCGTGCCCGCCGCCGCGAACCCGCCCGAGATCGGTGCCGCATTGCGGTAGTGCGGGGTTGCGGCCAGCGGGATATGACTTTCACCCGTCAAAAGGCCGCTCGTCGGATCAAGCCCGATCCATCCCGCACCGGGAAGATAGACCTCGACCCATGCATGCAGGTCAGTAAAGTCGCGATCGGTCCCGGAGGGACCATCGAGCGATTTCACATCGGGCGTCAGCTGGATCAGGTAGCCCGAGACGAAACGTGCCGCGAAGCCCAGATGCCGCAGGACCTGCACCAGAAGCCAGCTGGAATCGCGGCACGATCCTGACTTTATGTCCAGCGTCTGCTCGGGTGTCTGCACGCCCGGCTCCATCCGGATCGTGTAATTGACCATGCCGTTGACGCGGGCATTCAGCGCCACAAGGAAGTCGATGGTGCGTGTCTTGTCGCGCGGCAAGGTGGACAGGAACTGGGCCAGAAACGGCCCGGTTTCCTCTGGCGTTCGGTAGATCACCAGATCGTCAGCCAGATCTCTTGGATATTCAAAGGGCCAGTATTCCGCGCTGTCCTCGACGAAAAAGTCGAACGGGTTGTACACCGTCATGTCGGCGACCAGATCGACCTCGATCCGGAATTCGGTCACCGGTTCGGGGAAGACAAAGCGCGCCAGCCAGTTGCCATATGGGTCCTGCTGGTGGTTCACGAAATGGCCGCCGGGCGAGACCTTGAGGCTGTGCGAGATCACCTTGGTGCGTGACTGCGGCGCGGGGCGCAGGCGGATGATCTGCGGGCCAAGCGTCACCGGGCGATCATAGCGGTAATGTGTCAGGTGATGAATGCTGGCCAGGATCGCCATTCGTGCCCCCGTTCGACGTTGATCTTCCCCAGCCTAGCGCGCTGACCGGCAGGCACGAGACTGTCTGGCCATCCTGCTGCCTTTGGCGGCCAAGTCACGAAAAAGCGCCACCCGATTGGGCGGCGCTACGTCACTTGCGTGAAATTTGTGCAGATCAGCCCAGCGGTGCCAGGAGCGACCGAAGTGCCGCCGCCGGGTTGGCGTCGCGCCAGATCTCTTCGCCGATGCCGAAGAAGTCGGTCACCGGGCCAAGCTGCGCGATCAGGTCAGGCGTCAGGGCGCCTTCGGCAACCACCGGGACCTCGATCATCTCGGACCACCACTGAAACAGTTCCAGCTCGGCGCGAGAGCCATCGCCCAAGGGGGTTTCACCCACAGGCCCGAAGGCCACGTAATCGGCGCCCGCCTCGGCGGCGGCCATCCCTTCATGCCGGGTCGTGCCGCAGAAGGCGCCGATGATCGCATCGTCACCCAGATCCTTGCGCAGTTTGCGCACGTTGCGCGCCCCGTCCGTCAGATGCACGCCATCAAGGCCAAGGCGTTCAACCAGCAGCACATGCCGCTCGATCACAAGGGCCACGTCGCGTGCATGCGCGACCTCGCGCAGCGCGTCCGCTGCCCGCGCGACCCGATCCTCATCGCGCGCCGCAAGCGCAAGGCGCACGCAGGCCACCTCGGTCTGGTCGAGGACAGCTGCCAGTTGGCCGGGAAACACGTCGAGATCGAACTCGGGCGGCGTGACAAGGTAGATCTGCGGGCGGTCGGCGTCGGACATGGAACTTCCCTGAACGGTTTCGCGCCGTTTAGCGGGTTTTTCCTCGTTTGGGAATGCCGCGCGCGGCATCGATGCTGCGTGGCCGCTGACGGTACTTCTTGGCGGCCATGCGTCTGTGGCGCTTGTTTTGCCGGGCCCATGCGCGTAACAGGCCGCCGCAGAGCATCGAGAGGCGCCATGATCGAACCAGCCATCATCCTTGTGCGACCCCAGATGGGTGAGAACATCGGCGCAGCGGCGCGGGCGATGCTGAATTTCGGCCTGACGCGGATGCGCGTGGTGGGGCCGCGGGACGGCTGGCCCAACCCCAAGGCAGTTGCCATGGCCAGCGGTGCGGGGCGTGTGCTCGATGGGGCAGGACTCTTTGCCGACGTGCCCTCTGCCATTGCCGATTGCGACTATGTCTTTGCCACCACCGCGCGGGGGCGCGAGCTGACAAAGCCGGTGATGACGCCCGAGCGCGCGATGGACCACGCCCGCGCATTGAGCGCCGAAGGAAAGCGCGTCGGCATCCTCTTTGGCCCGGAACGCGCCGGGCTTGAGAACGAGGATGTGGTGCTGGCCAATGCCATCGTTACCGTGCCGGTGAACCCCGAGTTTCCCTCGCTGAACCTTGGCCAATGCGTGCTGCTGATGGGATATGAATGGGCGCGCCAGAAGGCCGAGGTTGCGCCCGAGGTCATGAACTTTGCCCGCACCGAATTTGCCCAAGCCCATGAGATCGAGGCGCTGGCCAAGCATTTTGAGGAACGGCTGGAGGCTGCGGGCTTCTTCTTCCCGCCCGCAAAGGCGCCGGGGATGAAGGTCTCGTTGCGCAACATGTGGTCGCGCCTGCCTCTGACCACGGCAGAGGTGCGCACCTTTCACGGCATGCTGCGTCAGATCGCCTACAAGCTCAGGACGCAGGACCCGGACTGACCCTTTTCGCGCCATCGATCCGGTGGCGGGCCCGCTTGAACCTGCCGTGCCCAGGGCCTAGTCTCCGCCCGGCAACGGAGGGCCCGACATGGCGCAAAAACGCAGCATCTTTGAGGACGTCGGCGATCAGGCGCGGACGCCCGCCCCGCAGCCGGGGTTGGTCGATCGTGGCCATGGCGGCGCGCGGCAGGGGATACGGCTGTGGTTGATGCTGATCTTCCTTCTGGTGTCGGCGATGATCGTTGTCGGTGGCCTGACGCGACTGACCGATAGTGGCCTTTCAATCACCGAATGGAAGCCCATTCACGGCGCGCTGCCCCCGATGAACGATGCCGACTGGGCTGAGGAGTTCGCGAAGTATCAGGCGAGCCCGGAATACCAGATCCAGAACGCCGGCATGACGCTTGAGGCCTTCAAGTCGATCTTCTGGTGGGAATGGGGGCACCGGCAACTTGGCCGCGTGATCGGGCTGGTCTGGGCCGCGGGCTTCCTGGGCTTTCTGGCTGCCCGAAAGATACCGACCGGCTGGACCGGACGATTGCTGGGACTGGGCGCGCTGGGCGGGGTTCAGGGCGCAATCGGCTGGTGGATGGTGTCATCAGGACTGAAAGGGACGATGGTCGACGTGGCCTCTTACCGGCTGGCGCTGCACCTTGGGCTTGCCTTCGTGATCCTTGGGCTAACGGGCTGGTATGTGCTGCTGCTGGGCCGCAGTGAGGGAGAGTTGCTGCAGGCGCGCAGGTCGCGCGAAGGGCGGCTTTTCGGTCTTTCGACGGGCCTTTTGCACCTTGCCTTCCTGCAGATCCTTTTGGGGGCGCTGGTCGCAGGGATCGATGCCGGGCGCGGCTTTCCGACATGGCCCGACATGAACGGGCAGTTCTTCCCGGCGGATGCCTTCTATGTACCGGACGGGCAGGGCGGTAGCCTGCCCCTGTGGCATGCCTTCTTTGAGAACCCCGGCCTTGTGCAGTTCATGCACCGGATGGTGGGCTATCTGCTTTTGATCTTTGGCGTCGTGGTCTGGAATCGCGGGCGCAAATCGGTGCATGGGTCAACCCGGATGGCCTTTCACGCCGTGATGATCATGCTGCTGGCACAGGTGGTGCTGGGCATCGCCACGGCGCTGACGGCGGCACATCTGCATGTGGCGATCACCCATCAGATCGGCGCGATTCTCTTGTGGGTGCTGATCCTGCGCGCCCGGTATCTGAGCCAGTATCCGGTTGCAGGCTCCATTCGCGAAGGAACCCTCTGATGAGTGCCTATGATGAGTTGATGGCCTTCCAGCGCGAGACCGAGGCGCTGGCACAGATCTCGGGCCGGCTGGGCTGGGATCAGGAGACCGTGATGCCCCGCGGCGCGGCCGAGCAGCGTGGCGAGGAAATGGCCGCGATCGAAGGCGTGCTGCATGCCCGCCGCACCGATCCGCGAATCGCCGACTGGCTTGCGGCGGCAGAACCTGCCGATGAGGCTGCGGCGGCACAGCTTCGGCTGATCCGTCGGGCGCATGCGCGTGCGACCAAGGTTCCGGCCTCGCTGGCACAGGCGCTGGCGCGGCTGACCTCGACCGCCCAGGGCGTCTGGGCCGAGGCGCGGGCGGCTGAAAAGGTTGCCGATTTCCTGCCCACACTGGCCGAGGTGATCGCCCTGAAGCGGGAGGAGGCCGCAGCGCTGGCGCAGGGCGGTGACCTTTACGATTCGCTGATGGACGATTACGAACCCGGCGCCACAGCGGAAACCATCGGCGCCATGTTCGACCGGATGCGCCCACGACTGGTACGCCTGCGCGAGGCGGTGCTGGCGGCGGCGGCCCCGTCGCGATTGGCGCATCACTTCGGCGAACCGGCGCAGTTGCGCTTTGCCCGCGATCTGGCGACAGCCTTTGGCTATGACTTCACGCGCGGACGACTGGATCTGGCCGTGCATCCGTTCAGTTCGGGATCGGGCAATGATGTGCGGATCACCACGCGGGTGGTCGAAACCGATCCCTTCAACTGCTTCTATTCCACCATCCATGAGGTGGGGCATGCCTGCTATGAGCTGGGCATCGATCAGGACTATCTGCTAACGCCCGTGGGGCAGGGCGTGTCCATGGGCGTTCACGAGAGCCAGAGCAGGATCTACGAGAACCAGCTTGGTCGCAGCCCGGCCTTTACCGGCTGGATGTATCGCCAGATGCTTGACCGGTTCGGCGATTTCGGCGTGACCGGGCCGGACGAGTTTGCGCGTATCGTGAACCGGGTGCAGCCCGGCTTCATCCGGACCGAGGCGGATGAGGTGCATTATAACCTGCACATCATGATGCGCTTCGATCTGGAGCGGGCGTTGATCCGGGGCGATCTGGCGGTCGCCGATCTGGAGGCCGCGTGGAACGATCGGTTCCACGCCGATTTCGGCGTGGCCGTGGACAGCCCCGCCAACGGGCTTTTGCAGGATGTGCATTGGTCTTGCGGGCTGTTTGGCTATTTCCCGACCTACACGCTGGGCAATGTCTATGCGGGGTGCTTGCATCAGGCCCTGCGCGCGCAGGTGCCGGAGCTGGATGCGCAACTGGCGCGCGGCGACACCTCGGCCGCGACCGGCTGGTTGCGCGAGAAGGTGCAGCGACACGGCGGGCTTTATGAGCCGCGTGCCGTGATTGCACAGGCCTGCGGCTTTGAACCGACCGAGGCGCCGCTTCTGGATTACCTCGACGAGAAGTTCGCAGCGCTTTACGGGTTGTAAGCGTCGGAATTGGGTATTTGGGCCAAGAGGAAGCGGGAAGCGCGGCGGGTCAGATCGGCCCGCCGTTTGTGTCAGAGGCTGTCTTCGACCCTGAAGCCCGGCGGGATCTCATCCACGTTGTCCAGTAGCAGCCGGGCCATGGTCTCGGCCACTTTGGGTGCCATGCCGAAACCGATCTTGAAGCCCCCGTTCGCCACAAAATGGCCGGGGCGTCCGGGCCAGGCGCCCAGCATCGGCGCCAATGACTTCGCGCGCGGCCTGAGCCCGGCCCAGCGTTCCGCAACCGGGGCGCCAGTCAGGCAGGGAAGCGCCGCCACCGCCCTGGCATGCAGCGCATCAAGCTGATGATCCGTGCCTGTCGGATGAAGGGCCTCGCGTTCAGAAGTCGAGCCGATAGCAACAGTGCCATCCTCATGCGGCACGATATGCAGCCCTTCCGCATAGATCTGCGGGGCGCCAAGGGGCGCGGCATAGCGCAGCGCCAGGGCCTGCCCCTTGATCCCGCCGCCGACATGGGTGCCAAGCGCGGCAGAGAGCTCGGCCAGACCCTGAACGCCGGTTGCGTGCAGCACCATACCCCGATCTTCGGCATCGCCGATCACGACCTCCGCCCCTATCGATTGCAGTGCGGCGACGAGCGCTTGGGCAGCCATGCGTGGATGCAGGCGGGCTGAAAGTGTATCGTGCAGCAAAAGCCCGGTGAGGCTGAGAGGTTCCCATGTGGCCCCCGTTGCGGGAACGACCTGCCAGAGTGCCTGACCTTTCCATAACGCCGCCGCCCCCTGAGCGCGCGCCCGTGCGCGTGCGACGGCCGTGTCATCGGCCAGCGTCTGCAGGCGACCGACCCGCGCATAGCCGGGGTTCTGGCCCGAGGCCTCGGCAATTCCGGCCCAGAACTGCCCGGCCATCAACAGGCTTTCAAGCTGGAACTGCTTCTTGGGGTTCCATTGCTCGGGGATATGGGGGCTGAGCGCGCCGACCAGCCCGCCCGAGGAGCCTGCGCCGATACGTTCCCGCTCGATCAGGCGGACCCGCGCGCCGCGCCGTGCCAGTTCCCATGCGCAGCTCAGCCCGAAGATGCCGCCGCCGCGCACCGTAACATCGACGCTTGCCATCCCTGTGTTCCTTCCGATAGCTGGGGCCGACAGCTCGGGCCGAGGCCAGAGGACGACCCATGCCGCATGATCCTGCCCAACTTGAGTGGCGTGACGGGGTGATACCCGTCTCGACCCGTTTCGACGATCCCTATTTCTCGCTGAATGACGGGTTGAGCGAAACGCGACATGTTTTCCTCGCAGGAAACCGGCTGACTGAGCGCTTGCGCGACGGGTTTCATGTGGCAGAGCTGGGTTTTGGCACCGGCCTGAACCTGCTCGCATTGCAGATTCTGTGGGGCCAGATGGGCGCCTCCGGTGTGATCCGGTTCACCAGTTTCGAGGCCTTTCCGATGCGGGCCGAGGATATTGCCCATGCGCTGGACCATTTCCCCGAGGCGCGTGACGTGGCGGGACCGTTCCTTGATCAGTGGGCCGCAGGACAGACCGTCCTGACCCTGCCGGGGATCGAGGCCGAGATTATCCTGGGCGATGCGCGCGAGACCTTGCCCGGATGGACTGGGCGCGCAGATGCCTGGTTTCTCGACGGGTTTTCACCGGCACGCAATCCCGAACTTTGGTCAGATGACCTGATGGCCGAGGTGGGAGCCCATACCGCAGCGCATGGCAGCTTTGCGACATATAGTGCCGCTGGTGGGGTGCGGCGGGCTTTAAGTGCTGCAGGCTTTGCGGTAGAGCGGCTGCGGGGACACGGCCGCAAGCGACACATGAGCGCAGGCTGGATGCCCTGATCCAGCCAAGGGGGCCCTGATGGTGCCGCGCGTCCAACAGAACACCTCGCGAGGCATCCTGCTGATGTCGGCGACGGCACTGGTTTTTGCCTTGCAGGACGGCATGTCGCGCCATCTGGCGGCGAATTACAATGTCTGGATGGTGGTGATGATCCGGTTCTGGTTCTTTGCCATCTTCGCCGTAGCGCTGGCATCGCGCCGTGGGGGTGTCGGTGCCGTCATGCGGTCACGCATGCCCTGGGTCCAGACCGCGCGCGGGCTTTTGCTGGTGGTGGAGATCTGCATCATGGTGCTGGCATTCATCAAGCTGGGCCTGATTGCCACGCATGCGATCTTTGTCAGCTATCCGCTGATTGTCGCGGCCCTGTCCGGCCCTGTTCTGGGCGAGCACGTCGGCTGGCGGCGGTGGACCGCGATCGGTGTGGGCTTTCTTGGTGTGCTGATCATCCTTCAGCCGGGCGTCGCGGTCTTCAGCCCCTGGGCGCTTGTCCCGCTTCTGTCTGCGTTCATGTTCGCGCTTTACGGGTTGCTGACGCGCTATGTTGCACAGGGCGATGCGGCGATGACCAGTTTCCTCTGGACCGGCGTCGTCTCGGCCATCGCGATCACTCCTGTCGGCCTGTGGTTCTGGGAGCCGATGAGTGCCGTCGACTGGGGCTGGATGCTGACGCTGTGCTTCTCGGCTGCGATTGCACATTTCATGATGATCAAGGCCTATGAGATCGCCGAGGCGAGCGACGTGCAACCCTTTGCGCTTCTGCAACTGGTATTCATTGCGATCCTTGGCGTGACGCTCTTTGGCGAGACGATCGCGGCGAATGTGGTGATCGGCGCGGCGCTGGTGGTGGGGGCCGCGCTCTTTACCCTGCTTCGGACGCGCACGCTGGAACGCCAGACCACACAGGGCTGACGTGCCTAGCCTTTTTCGTGAAAGAAGTCATGGATCTGCTGGGCCAGCGCCTCGGATATACCGCTGACCGCCATCAGATCTTCGACGCCCGCGCGGGCCACGGCTTTTGCGCTGCCGAAATGGGCCAGCAGCGCGCGTTTGCGTGCCGCACCCACCCCCGGCACCTCGTCCAGTGGCGTGGCGGTGGTGGTCTTGGCACGCTTCGCGCGGTGCGCGCCGATGGCCCAGCGGTGCGCCTCGTCGCGCAGGCGCTGCACGAAGTAGAGCACAGGGTCATTCATCCGCAGGGCGAAGGGCATCTCGCCGGGGCGGTGGAACTCTTCCTTGCCATGATCGCGGTCGATACCCTTGGCAACGCCGATAAAGGGAATGTCGTCCACGCCAAGCTCTGCCATGATCTCGGCGACAGCCGAGACCTGCCCCGCGCCACCGTCGATCAGCAGAAGGTCGGGCCAGGCCTCTGACTTGCGTTCGGGATCTTCCTTCAGCAGGCGTTCAAAACGGCGGGTCAGCACCTCTTTCATCATGCCGAAGTCGTCGCCCTGGCTTCCAGCTTCGCCCTTGATATTGAACTTGCGGTACTGCGACTTGAGGAACCCCTCTGCCCCCGCGACGATCATACCGCCGACGGCATGGGCACCCTGAATGTGGCTGTTGTCGTAAACCTCGATCCGCCGTGGCGGCGCCTCCAGATCAAAGGCATCGGCCAGACCCTGCAGCAGCCGGTTCTGCGTTGTGCTTTCCGCCATCCGCCGCGCAAGGCTTTCGCGGGCATTGCGGGCAGCGTTCTCGACCAGCTCTGCCTTTTCGCCCCGCTGCGGCACGGCAAGCTCGACCTTGCGGCCCGCACGGTCGGACAGAAGCTGGGTCACCAGATCCTCGTTTTCAACCGGGTGGCTCAGCAGGATCAGGCGCGGAGGTTCCTTGTCATCGTAGAACTGGCTCAGGAAGGCCTCAAGGATCTCGGCCTCATCCGCGCCCGCACCCGTTTTCGGGTAGAAGTCGCGGTTGCCCCAGCTTTGGTTGGCGCGGATGAAGAACACCTGCACGCAGGCTTGCCCGCCTTCGAGATGCAGGGCCACGATATCGGCCTCGGCCACGCCGCGCGGATTGATGCCTTGGGTCGACTGCACGGCCGTCAGCGCCTTGATCCGGTCGCGCAAGGCCGCGGCGCGCTCGTATTCCATCGCTTCTGCGGCCTGCGCCATGGCGCGGGCCAGATCCGCCTGCACGCTGGTCGACTTGCCCTCGAGAAACCTGCTGGCATCATCGACAAGTGAAGCATAGTCGTCTTCCGAGATGCGGCCCACGCAGGGAGCCGAGCAGCGCTTGATCTGATAGAGCAGGCAAGGGCGACTGCGGGCCGAGAACATGCTGTCCGAACAGGTGCGCAGCAGAAAGACCCGCTGCAACTGGTTCAGCGTGCGGTTGACTGCGCCCGCACTGGCAAACGGGCCGAAGTAGCGCCCGTTGTCCGAGCGTTTGCCGCGATGCTTGCGGATCATCGGAAAGGGGTGATCGGTAGGGATCAGGATATTGGGAAAGCTCTTGTCGTCGCGCAAGAGCACGTTGTAGCGCGGCTTCAACTGCTTGATCAGGTTCTGCTCAAGAAGCAGCGCCTCGGTCTCGGTCCGCGTGGTCAGGAACATCATCGAGGCCGTTTCCCCGATCATCCGCGCGATGCGCCCCGAATGCCCCGAGGGTCGGGCGTAGTTCGACACCCGCGCGCGCAAGTTGCGCGCCTTGCCGACGTAAAGCACCTCGTTCGCGGCATTCAGCATGCGATAGACGCCGGGCGAGCCGTCCAGCGTTTTCAGGTAGTCCTGAATGACCTCATGCCCGAATTTCGACGGGGCGGGGTGCGTTTCGTCCTGCACGTCAGTCTCCCTTGGGGATGCAGCGATTCCCCCTTACTGGCTGCAATGAACCGGGGCCGAGGGCAAGGGCCAAGCTGTCCCCAGTTTCTGTGGATAACCTTGCGGACAGAATCCCGGCATCACTGAAATTCCCTTGTTTTCGGGCCATTTCCAAGGATTGCCTAATTTTTGTGCTGATTGATAAGGTGCTGAAAATGAAGGGATAAATTTATATCTTTCAGCAAATCCTTGATATGTATCACTTTTTCCAACGGTTTCGTAACGTTTCCGTGGCAAGTGGACAACTCGCCGCGGGCGGCTTCCGCGGGGTCACTCAACGCCCAGCACATCGGGGGTTTTCCAGCCCAGATGCTGGCCGCCGTCGATGCACAGGATTTGCCCTGTCACAGCCGGCGCACCCAGGAAATACCCAAGGGCGGCGGTAATATCCTGCGGATTGGCTCCGCGCTCCAGTATCGTTGCTGCGCGCTGTCGGGCGAAGTGATCGACGGTTTGTCTTGCACCCTGCAGCGTGGGGCCCGGGCCGATGGCGTTCACCCGGATGCGCGGCGCCAGCGCCTGTGCCGACGTGCGCGTAAGCGCCCACAACCCCATCTTGGCCAGCGTATAGGTCATGAACTCGGGCGTAAGCTTGTGGACGCGCTGGTCGATCAGGTTGACGACAAGCCCGGTCGCGATGGGCTCGCCTGCCGTATCATGATCAAGGGGTGGAGCCTGTCGGGCGAAGGCTTGGGTCAGCACGAATGGTGCACGCAGGTTGCTTTCCATATGCCGGTCCCAGCTCTCGCGCGTCGCCGACTGGATCGTGTCATATTCAAAGATCGAGGCGCTGTTCACCAGCACCGACAGCGGCCCGCCAAGCGCCTTAGCCGCGCGATCGACAAGGGTCTGCGTCTCGGCCTCGACCAGCAGATCGGCCTGCAGGGCCACGCCCCGGCGGCCCTTTGCTGCGATCTGTGCGACGGTGTCTGCAGCACCTTCGGCCGAGGTTGCGTAATGCACCGCAACATCATACCCCCGCTCGGCCAGATAGACCGCCATGGCCTGCCCAAGGCGCGCGCCGGCGCCGGTCACAAGGGCGCGATTGCCGTTCATGCTTTGCCCTTTCCGTCAGCACCGCAAGGGCAGGGACCTTTGCCAATCCTGGGCCGTCCGCACGACCTGCATTTCTGATTCCGCGACAGGTTGTGGGGGATGCGATTGCGGAAGAAGATTGCCATGACCGCCATGACGAGCAGGAAGAGCGTGATGATCTTGACCATGGGCTAGAGCCCGAAGCGCGCAAATGCCGCGCGGTCCTCGACCTCGGCCACAGCGCTAGCCATCGCGCGGCCCGTCAGACGGGCGATCAGTCCGCGCTTCTGGCCCATCGGCACAAAGCGCGTCTTGTCGCCGTAAAGCGATTTCAGCTTGGGCACCATATGCGCCACGCCATCGGCAAGGCCCAGATCCACGGCCTGCTGCCCGACCCAGACATCGGCATTGAAAAGATCGGCCGACTGGTCAAGCCGCGCGCCGCGCCGCGCTTTGACATGCGCGATAAAGGCCTGATGGATCGGCTCTTGCAGGGCGCGCAGCCGGGCCTCGTCTTCGGGCTTGGCGGGCTGGAAAGGATCGGCCAGCGATTTCGACTTGCCTGCGGTGATGACCCGGCGTTCGATCCCGTGACGGGCAAGGAACTCGGGGAAGCCGAAGCTTGCGAAAATCACGCCAATCGACCCGAGGATGGAGCTGTCATCCACCCAGATGTCATCGGCGGCGCAGGCCAGCCAGTAGCCGCCCGAGGCCGCGACATCCTCGACAAAGGCATGGACATGCACACCCTTTTCCGCAGCCAGCCGCCGGATGCGGGCAGCGATCAGGCTGGATTG
Organism: Gemmobacter aquaticus; assembly: GCF_007859075.1. GTDB lineage: Bacteria > Pseudomonadota > Alphaproteobacteria > Rhodobacterales > Rhodobacteraceae > Gemmobacter > Gemmobacter aquaticus. The sequence continues at coordinate 14,452 of NZ_VOAK01000021.1, read as the reverse complement.
CACCGGCGATCCGCCGGGCGAGTTGATCGCCAGAGCGACCGCAGCCGGCTTCATGCGGAACGCCTTGTCGATGATCGGGGCAAGTGTTGCGTCGTTCAACCCGCTGCCAAGTCGGCCGCCGGTGGTGATTGCCCCCTGCAGCCGGATGACCGGCACGACGGGTGGCTTGTTCAGGAATGGGATGCGCAGGTTCATGCGAAAGGATGTAGAGGCGCGGCCCCGACCCGACAAGGTTTGTTTTCTGCGCGCGTCTTTGCTCTGGCGCGGGATGCGCGCTTGGGCAAGGATCGACCCATGATCGACAAGCTGGAAATGTTCATCGCCCTTGCAAATGAGGGGCACTTTGGCCGGGCGGCCGAGGTCTGCGGCGTGACGCAGCCCACACTCTCCTCGGCCATCAAGCAGCTTGAGGGCGAGTTGGGCGTGCAGCTTGTCTGGCGCGGATCGCGCTTTCAGGGACTGACGCCCGAAGGTCAGCGCGTGCTTGACCGCGCGCGCCGGATCGTCGGTGATGCGCGTGCCCTGCGCGATGAGATGCGCGCCAGCCACAAGGGACTGGCGGGCAATCTTCGCATCGGGGTGATCCCTACTGCGCTGCCGATGGTGGCCGATCTGACCACACCCTTCACCCGGCGCCACCCGAATGTGCGCGTCACCATCCTGTCACGCACCTCGGCCGAGATCCTGACGGGGATCGAGCGGCTCGATCTGGATGCGGGGATCACCTATCTGGACAACGAACCGCTGGGCCGCATGGCCAAGGTGCCGCTTTACTCCGAATTTTACCGGCTGCTCTGCACCACCGGCTCGGCCCTTGCGGGGCGAGATCAGGTCACATGGGGCGATCTGGCCGGGCTCAGGCTGTGCCTTCTGACCGCCGATATGCAGAACCGCCGTATCGTGAACCAGCACCTTGCGCAGGCGGGGGTGGCTGCGATGCCGATGGTCGAATCTAACTCCACCATCGCGCTTCTGACGCATGTGATGGGGGGCGAATGGGCCTCTGTCCTGCCCAAGAAGCTGGCTGACCTTTTTGCCCGCGGGGGACAGCTTTGCGCGATTCCCATCGTCCAGCCCGAGGCCGAGCATCTGGTGGGTCTGATCGCCGCGCAGCGCGAGCCGCCAACGCCGCTGATTGCTGCCCTCTTTGATACTGCCCGTCGCGTCGCAGAGGTTTGATAGGATTTTTCTATCGTTTGACGGTATATTGGCATTGATACGTCTATCAAACCACGTAGAACCGGCAGCAGCCAACGGCCAGATTTACTGGAGGGTCAGCCATGCTGGATGAAGCCGCCATTTCGGCGCGGGTCGCCGAGATCGTCACCGCGCATCAGGGGATGGAAGGGCCGCTTTTGCCGATCCTCCATGAGGTGCAGGCCGCGTTCGGCCATGTGCCGCAGGCCGCACTTCCCCAGATCGCCGAGGCGCTCTGCATGACGCGGGCCGAGGTGCATGGGGTGATGACCTTCTACCATGATTTTCGCGCTGCACCGGCGGGCAAGCATGTGCTCAAACTCTGCCGCGCCGAGGCCTGCCAGTCGATGGGCGCCGACCGGGTTGCCGCCCATGCGCAGGCAAGTCTGGGTGTCGACTGGCACGAAACCACGCCCGATGGCCGCGTCACGTTGGAGCCGGTGTTCTGCCTTGGTCTTTGCGCCTGTGCGCCCGCCGCGATGGTGGACGGCCGTGTGGTTGGACGCGTCGATGAGGCGCGGGTTGATGCCCTGATCGCAGAGGTACGCTGATGAAGGTCTGGGTTCCCCGTGATGCTGCGGCAAAGGCGCTTGGCGCCGAGGATGTTGTTGTCGCCCTGGAGGCTGAAGCCACACGTCGCGGTATTGATCTGACCGTGATCCGCAATGGCTCGCGCGGGATGGTCTGGCTTGAGCCGCTGGTTGAGGTCGAGGGGTCGGAGGGCCGCATGGCCTTTGGCCCGATGACGCCCGCAGACGTGGCGCAGGTTTTCGACGGTGGTCCCAAGGCGCTTGGGCTGACCGAAGAGCTGCCGTGGCTCAAGTCGCAGACCCGGCTGACCTTTGCCCGCGTCGGTGTGATCGATCCGCTGAGCCTTGCAGACTACCGCGCGCATGGCGGGCTCAAGGGGCTTGAGCGGGCGGTGGGCCTCTCTGGGCAGGCCATCGTCGAGATGGTGAAGACGTCAGGCCTGCGCGGGCGGGGTGGGGCAGGCTTTCCGACCGGCATCAAGTGGGACACCGTCCGTCAGGCACCGGGTACGCGGAAATACATCGTGGCCAACGCCGATGAGGGCGACAGTGGCACCTTTGCCGACCGGATGCTTATGGAGGGCGACCCCTTCACCCTCATCGAGGGAATGGTGATTGCCGGCCTCGCGGTTGGGGCAACGCAGGGCTTCATCTATTCGCGCTCCGAATATCCCGACGCCAACGTGGTCCTTGCCGAGGCAATCCGCATTGCGCGGGCAGAAGGGGTGCTGGGCGCATCCGTCCTCGGATCGGGCCGGAGGTTCGAGTTGGAGTTGCGCGTGGGCGCCGGTGCCTATGTCTGCGGCGAGGAGACCGCGCTGCTCAATAGCCTTGAGGGCAAACGCGGCGTGGTGCGCGCCAAGCCGCCGCTGCCCGCGCTGGAAGGCTTCATGGGCTGCCCCACGGTGGTCAACAACGTGATCTCGCTGGCCACCGTGCCAGTGATCCTTGAGCGAGGCCCCGAGTTCTATGCGGGCTTTGGCCTAGGTCGTTCTCGCGGAACGATCCCGCTGCAGATCGCGGGGAACGTGAAGCACGGCGGGCTTTACGAGATCGCCTTTGGCCTTACGCTGCGTGAGATCGTGCAAGAGATCGGCGGCGGCACGGCATCTGGCCGACCGGTCAAGGCGGTGCAGGTCGGCGGGCCACTCGGCGCCTATCTTGCGCCGCATCAATTCGATACACCGTTCGGATACGAGGAATATGCGGGCCAGAACGCCCTGATCGGCCATGCCGGGCTCGTGGTCTTTGACGACAGTGCCGACATGCTGCGTCTGGCGCGGTTCGCGATGGAGTTCTGCGCCATCGAATCCTGCGGCAAATGCACGCCTTGCCGCATCGGGGCGGTGCGGGGCGTTGAAACCATTGATCGGATCGCCCGGGGCGATGCAGCGGCCATTCCGCTGCTGACGGACCTCTGCGAGACGATGAAGGCCGGATCGCTCTGTGCGTTAGGCGGGTTCACCCCCTATCCGGTGATGTCCGCGCTGACCCATTTCCCTGATGATTTCACCGCCACCCAGAAGGAGGCAGCGGAATGAAAGACTTTATCCTTCCCGACGCGGATTACGGCACGCCTGCATCCAAATCGAAACAGATGGTCACTTTGAACATCGACGGGTTTGATGTCACAGTGCCCGAAGGCACCAGCATCATGCGCGCCGCCGCCCAGATCGGCATCAATGTGCCAAAGCTCTGCGCGACCGACAGCCTGGATGCGTTCGGGTCATGCCGCCTGTGTCTGGTGGAGATCGAGGGCCGCAATGGCACGCCCGCATCCTGCACGACGCCGGTTGCGGCCGGGATCAAGGTGCATACCCAGACCGGCAGGCTGAAGCAGCTGCGTCGCGGCGTGATGGAGCTCTACATCAGCGACCACCCGCTGGATTGCCTGACCTGCGCGGCCAACGGCGATTGCGAGTTGCAGGACATGGCGGGCGCCGTCGGTCTGCGCGATGTGCGCTATGAGGCGGTGGAGACGCATTTCCAAGCCAAGAACACCAGCGGAGAGGCCAATCCGCAATGGCTGCCCAAGGACGATTCCAACCCCTATTTCAGCTACGATCCGTCAAAGTGCATTGTCTGCAACCGCTGCGTCCGGGCCTGCGAGGAAGTGCAGGGCACCTTCGCACTGACGATCGAGGGCAGGGGCTGGGACAGCAGGGTCAAGGCCGGTGGCGCCAATGACACCTTCCTTACCTCGGATTGCGTGTCCTGCGGGGCCTGCGTGCAGGCCTGCCCGACCGCCACGCTGATCGAGAAGTCCGTGATCGATATCGGCACCCCCGACAAGTCGATCGTCACGACCTGTGCCTATTGCGGCGTGGGGTGCCAGTTCAAGGCCGAGATGCGCGGGGACGAGCTGGTGCGGATGACCCCCTACAAGCACGGCAAGGCCAATCGCGGGCACAGCTGTGTCAAAGGCCGTTTCGCCTATGGATATGCCAGCCACCGCGACCGGATCCTGAAGCCGATGATCCGCGAGTCCATCAACGATCCGTGGCAAGAGGTCAGCTGGGCCGAGGCGATGGAATTTGCGGCCCGCCGCATGAAGGCGGTGCAAGACAAATACGGGCGGCAGTCGATTGGTGTCATCACCTCCAGCCGTTGCACGAACGAGGAAACCTACCTCGTGCAAAAGCTGACGCGGGCGGTGTTCATGAACAACAACACCGACACCTGCGCGCGTGTCTGCCATTCGCCCACCGGCTACGGACTGGGCCAGACCTTCGGTACCAGCGCGGGCACGCAAGACTTCGACTCGGTTGAGGATTGCGACGTGGCACTGGTGATCGGGGCGAACCCGGTCTCTGGCCATCCGGTCTTTGCAAGCCGGCTGAAAAAGCGCCTGCGCCAAGGTGCCAAGCTGATCGTGGTTGACCCGCGCCGGACCGAGATGGTCGAAGGCGCGCATTACAAGGCGGCGCATCACCTTGCGCTGAAGCCCGGCACAAACGTGGCGATTGTCACGGCACTGGCCCATGTGATCGTCACCGAGAAGCTCTACAACGAAGAGTTCATCCGCAGCCGCTGCGACTGGGACGAGTTTCAGGACTACATGGAATTCGTTGCAGACCCGCGCCACAGCCCCGAGGCGATCGAGCTTCTGACCGGCGTTCCTGCCGCCGAAGTCCGTGGCGCCGCCCGGCTCTATGCCACCGGCGGCAATGCCGCGATCTACTATGGTCTCGGCGTAACCGAACATTCCCAAGGCTCAACCACCGTGATCGGAATCGCCAACCTTGCCATGCTGACCGGCAACATCGGCCGGCCCGGCGTGGGCGTGAACCCGCTGCGCGGTCAGAACAATGTGCAGGGGTCGTGCGACATGGGCTCGTTCCCGCATGAGCTGCCCGGCTATCGGCATGTGAAGGACGCGGGCGTGCGGGCCATCTATGAACAGGCATGGGGTGTGAAGATTGACCCCGAGCCGGGTCTGCGCATTCCCAACATGCTGGACGCGGCGGTCGAAGGCAGCTTCAAGGGCCTCTACTGTCAGGGCGAAGACATTCTGCAATCCGACCCCGACACCAAACACGTGGCCGCCGGACTTGCGGCGATGGAGTGCGTGATCGTTCACGACCTCTTCCTGAACGAAACCGCGAACTATGCCCATGTCTTCTTCCCCGGCTCCTCCTTCCTGGAAAAGAACGGCACCTTCACCAATGCCGAGCGCCGCATCAACATGGTGCGGAAGGTCATGGCGCCGAAGCAGGGGTTCGAGGACTGGGAAGTGACCCAGATGTTCGCCAATGCCATGCTGAAGGAAATGGGAGGTGCGGGCTGGACCTACACCCACCCCAGCCAGATCATGGACGAGATCGCCCTGACGACCCCCAGCTTTGCCGGGGTCAGCTATGATCGGCTGGAGGAATTGGGCTCGATCCAGTGGCCCTGCAACGAAAAAGCGCCCGAGGGCACGCCCATGATGCACATTGACGGCTTCGTCCGCGGGCGCGGCAAGTTCATCCGCACCGAATATGTGGCGACCGACGAAAAGACCGGCCCGCGCTTCCCCTTGTTGCTGACGACGGGCCGCATCCTCAGCCAGTACAACGTGGGCGCGCAGACACGGCGCACCCAGAACGTCGTCTGGCACCCCGAGGACATCCTCGAAGTTCATCCACATGATGCCGAGACGCGCGGCATTCGGGACGGTGACTGGGTGCGGCTGGCGTCTCGTGCCGGTGAGACGACGCTGCGCGTGACGATCACCGACCGCGTCTCGCCCGGTGTGGTCTATACGACCTTCCACCACCCATCGACGCAGGCCAATGTGGTGACGACCGATTTCTCGGACTGGGCGACCAACTGCCCGGAGTACAAGGTTACGGCGGTGCAGATCAGCCCTTCGAACGGTCCGTCCGACTGGCAAGAGGCCTACGAGGCACAGGCTGCACAGTCACGCCGGATTGCGGCGGCCGAGTGATGCAGGCCGCGCGCGCCACCTCGCGCCTTGCCTTCAAGGCTGGCGCACTGCGCGAGGGCAGCCGGGTGCTGCCCTCGGAGGTTGCGGTTGCGCTGTCCTACAACGGATCGACCCATGCTGTGATGATGGCGACACCTGCCGATCTGATCGATTTCGCGCGCGGTTTCACCTTGACCGAGGGCATTGCATCCCTTGACGAGATCGAGCGGATCGAGCCGGTCGAGACGCCGCAGGGGATCGATCTGCAGATCTGGCTGACGCCCGCCGCCGCAGAACGACAGAGCCGGCGTCGGCGCAGCATGGCGGGTCCGGTCGGCTGCGGGCTGTGCGGGCTGGAAAGTCTTGAAGAAGCGATGCGCCACCCCCACCCTGTGCCGCCATCAAACCTCTCGATGACCGCCGCGCAGATCATGGCGGCAATGGCCGAGCTGGAACGGCACCAGCCGCTGCATGACGAAACCCGCGCCGCGCACTGCGCCGCCTTCTGGACGCCCGAAGGCATCCGCCTCGCGCGGGAGGATGTGGGGCGGCACAATGCGCTCGACAAGCTGATCGGCGCCGTGGCGCCTGAGCGCGATGGCGCGGTGATCCTGACCTGCCGCACCTCCATCGATATGGTTCAGAAGGCCTGCGCCGCAGGCTTCCCGATCCTGATTGCTGTGTCTGCGCCGACGACTGCTGCGGTCGATCTGGCCCAGGCCGCAGGCCTGACACTTGTTGCCCTTGCCCGCCCCGACGGGTTCGAGATCTTCAGCCACCCCCACCGTATCACGCCTGAGGACGCCGCCCATGTCGCATGACAAGCTGATCACCATGGCCAACCAGATTGCCCGCTTCATGGAATCGAAGCCGCATGATGAAGGTGTTGCCGGGCTTGCAGGCCATATCAACGACTTCTGGGAACCGCGCATGCGCCGCCAGTTGTTCGAAATGATCGATGCCGGCGGTGCGGGATTGCGGCAGTTGGTTCTTGACGCCGCGCCACAGATCCGCCGCCCGGCGGCGGCTTGACCGCGACGCTGCACCGCGTCTGCGCCACAGGGTCTTGCGCATCCACCGCCGCCCGGATTTGAGGGCGGCATTCCCGTCGCCTGGGTAGGGAAGCGTTGGATTGCGCGCATTCCCCGCTGACCCCTTCCCACCGGGCGATGCATCCGCTACGACTTCGCAATGACTTGGAACATCCCGAACATCCTGACCGTCATCCGCCTGCTTGCCGCCCCCGGTGTCGCGGTGATGTTTCTCTACTTTTCGCGCCCCTGGGCTGACTGGTTCGCGCTGTCGCTGTTTGTCGGTGCCGCGATCACCGACTGGTTCGACGGCTACCTCGCGCGGTTGTGGAAGCAGGAGTCAAAGTTCGGCGCCATGCTCGATCCCATTGCCGACAAGGCCATGGTGCTGATCGCCATTATGGTGATCACCGGGTATTCCGGGATGAACCCTTGGCTGATCCTGCCCGCGACCGCCATCTTCTTCCGCGAGGTCTTTGTCTCGGGCCTGCGCGAGTTCCTTGGTGCCTCTGCCGGGGAGTTGAAGGTGACGCGTCTGGCAAAATGGAAAACCACTGCGCAGATGGTGGCAATCGCAGTTCTGTTCCTTGGCACCGGCCTTGAGTACGTCGAAGGCATCTACATGCGCGGCATGACGCCCGAGCAATATGCCGATGCCGTTGCCGCAGGGATCGCCGATCCGATCCGCACCTGTGGCAAGCGCGATTGTGCAACCTTTGCCACCAATATCGGGCTGGTGATGATCTGGTTCGCCGCGATCCTGACGTTGATCACCGGCTGGGAATACTTCCGCAAATCGTTGCCCTATCTGAAAGATCGCTGATGGTGCTGGATGTCCTCTATTTTGCCTGGGTGCGTGAGCGCATTGGCCTTGGCCGTGAGCGGGTAGAGACGACTGCAGTAACCGTCGCCGATCTGGTGGCCGAGCTTTCCGCACGGGAAGAGCGGTATGCCCTGGCATTTGCCGATCTGAAAAGCCTGCGCGTAGCCCTGGATCAGGACCTTGCCGAATTCTCGGCGCCCTTGGCCGGGGTGCGCGAGGTTGCCTTCTTTCCGCCGATGACCGGAGGCTGACATGGCCGTGCGGGTTCAGGCAGAGCCGTTTGATCTGGGCGCCGAATCCACAGCCTTTGCCGCCGGGTTGCGCCGCGCGGGCGCCATGGTCACCTTCACGGGGCTTGTGCGCGACAATGGCGGTGCCTTGCAGGCGATGGAGATCGAGCACTACCCCGGCATGACCGAGCGCGCGATTGCCGCCATGGTCGATGAGGCGGTGACGCGCTGGTCACTCGAGGATGCGCTGGTCATCCATCGCTACGGACGGCTGGGTCCGCAGGACCAGATCATGATGGTGGCGACCGCCGCGCCGCACAGGGGTGATGCCTTCGCGGCGGCCGAATTCCTGATGGACTATCTGAAATCCCGCGCGCCGTTCTGGAAGAAGGAGCTCGCCGCCGACGGCAGCGCATGGGTTGCCGCCAAGGATGAGGACGAGGCCGCGCTGAAGCGGTGGTGATCAGCGCGGCAGAAGCAGATAGTCGCCTGTCGCCCGATCCATTCCCGCGATGAACAGCCCTTGGTCAAAGGCGGATGTCAGGGCCGTGCGCATCGCCATGCGGGCCGATTGTGCCGCAGGCGGGTCGATCTGCAAAAGACGCTCGAAATCCTCTGGGATCGCCACGCGGTGGGCCGAGGCGAGTTGATCCTGCGTCAGGCTGGTGCGCCCTTCGCGCGCGGCCCGAACCCGATCCGACCCGATCCACCAATCAGCCATCACCCGGTCGGTTGCCGTGCCGGCATTGATACCGGGAAGTGCGCCGTAATAGTCGGTCAGGTAGGTCGAAGCCTCGGCACCCAGCTTTGCGATATTCAGCGTTGCGTTGGCCCGCCGCGCAGGGTCGTAGGTCCAGCGCACATGGCGGATGCCGCGCGCGGCGCACCAATCGTGCTGATACCACTTCAACTTTGTGCCAAGTTGCATGCCTCGCGCCTCGGTCCGGACGGCCAGACGGTGCGAATGCTGCACGCCGTTGTCACGCGTTGGAAAGGCGAAGACATAGCCCAGCAGTCGGTCACCCTCGAACGCTCCGGCGATCAGCCCGCCCTCATGCTGGATCACCATCATCAGATCGGCCGGATCGGGCATTTCATCGGCGCCCCAGACATCGATCTGCAATTGCTCCGCCGCGCGAAACTCGTCCATTCCTTGCAGATCGCGGATCGCAATGGTCATGCCCGCACCTCGCGCCGGTCGATAGTGACACTATCGAGGAAGCCGCGGTCCAGCGTCACGCCGATGCCTGCGCCATGCTGCGGCACCGGCATCATGCCGCCGTCGGTTTCCAGTTTCTGTTCGATGATGTCGCGGTGGAAATAGCGGCTGGCCGAGGACACATCCCCCGGCTTGCGAAAATTTGGCAGGGTGGAAAGATGGATGTTGTGCGCCCGCCCGATGCCTGATTCCAGCATGCCGCCGCACCAGACCGGCACGTCGAACGCCGCGCAGAGATCGTGGATGCGCAGCGATTCCGCAAATCCGCCCGATCGGCCAACCTTGATGTTCATGACCCGGCAGGCGTCGCTTTGCAGGGCCTTGCGGGCATCGGCCGGGGTCTGGATGCTTTCATCGAGGCAAAGCGGCGTGCGGATGCGCCCCTGTAGCGTCGCGTGGTCGTGAATATCATCCCAGGCCAGCGGCTGCTCGATGTAGTCGAGCGCGAAATCGTCCATCCGCCGCAACAGATCAGTATCGGCAAGGGTGTAGCAGCAGTTGGCATCGACCGTCAGATGGGCCTCGGGGAACGCCGCGCGGACCTCGCGCAGCAGCCCAATGTCATGGCCCGGCTTCACCTTCAGCTTGATGCGCCGATAGCCAAGCGCCAGATGCGCATCAACCCGTTTCAGTGTTTCTTCGACCGGGGCGATGCCAAGCGAGACGCCAACCTCTACCGCTGCTGCATCGCCGCCCAGAACGCTCATCAGCGGCAGGTCCAGCGACTTGGACCAGAGATCCCAGAAAGCCATCTCCAGCGTGGCCAGTGTCATGCGATGCCCACGCCAGCGCGACAGCTCGGCTTGCAGCGCCTGCGGATTGGCAAAGCTGCGCCCGACGACGCCCGGAAGCAGCGTCTCGGTCAAAAGCGTCATGGCGGCGGCGGTGGTCTCGCCCAGATAGTCGGGCAGCGGGTCCATGACGCCTTCGGCATAGCCCTCGATCCCATCGCTGCGCAGCGTCAGAAGGGGAAAGACCTTGTCGTACATGGTGCCCGTCGAGATCGTGAAGGGCGTGACAAGCGGCAGGCGGACCAGCCGCAGCTCGGCACTGTCGATGCGCAGGGGGCTTCGTGTCATGGGGTGCTCCGTTTGACATAGCGCTACAATAAAACTTGCAGGCCTGTCAATTTTGACAGAAAACTATCATAAACTGACACGGAGCAGGCATATGCCCAGCCAGAGGCAGCACCCAGGCGACCTGCGGCAACGCCTGAACGACAGCCTTGTCGGCGCGACCCCCGCCGAGGCGGCTGTCGCCGCGCATTTCCTGAATCATCTTGAGGCCCTTCCGTTTGAGACTGCAGCGTCGGTCGCCCGCCGCATCGGCGTGTCCGAGGCCACGGTCGGTCGATATTGCCGCGCGATTGGATACCCCCACTTCAAGGGGCTGAAGGCAGCCCTTCGGGGCGAAATGGGGGACCGCGCATGGCGGATCGGCCAGCAGTTGCGCGATTTTGCGGATCGAGATGTCACGCCGAACGGACCGCCTTCGGACGCCCTGCAGAATGAGCTTGCGGCCATCGCGGCCAACCACCAGCTTGCCGCGACGCCCGAATTTGCCCGCGCCGCCCATCGGATCGCACATTGCCCACGGGTTTTTGTCGCTGGTTTCCAGACGGAACGCGGCCATGCCCGGTATCTGGCCGACATGCTGCAGTATCTGCGCCCCGGCGTGCAACTGGTCGATCTGGCAGATGGTGCCTTTGCCGATCCCTTGCTGGCCGGACCCGATCAGGCCTGCCTCGTTCTCTATGACTCGCGGCGCTATTCCCGCATCACTCGGCACCTGGCCGAGGCTGCGCAGGCAGCAGCGGTTCCCGTGACGATGATCACAGATCCTTGGTGCGATTGGGCGCCGGGGGTGGCGACCGAGGCCTTTGCCGTTCAGGTGGACCTCGGCCAGTTCTGGGATGCGACCTCTGCCTTTGCCAGCCTGTCCTGCCTTCTGGTGAACGCAGTGTTCCACGAGCTGGGCGCGGGGGTCGAGGCGCGCATGACACAGGTCTCTGACCTGCATGACCGCTTTGTGGGGCATACGCGCGCTTTGCGACGGGTGCAGCGCTAAGGGGGGCTATTCCGATATGGACAGCGCCCCGGCGCTTTGGCAGGGTCGCGACATGATGAACAAAGTCTTCAATCTGACCCGATTTGCCATTTCGCCCTTTACGCTCGTCTCGACGACGGGGCTTTTGCTGGGCGCGCTCTGCTTCATCGGGGCGCTGACACCAAGCCTTGTGCCAAGGGCCGGCCTGGTTCAGGGGGCGCTTGCGGGGTTCAGCTTCGCCATCGGCTATGGGGTTGGTGTGCTGCTGTCGATGATCTGGCAGATCCTGCATCTTCCCGTGGCGTCCGAGGACGCGCGGCGCTGGCTGTTCCGGGGCGTGTTTCTGGCTGCTGTGATCGCGATTGTCCTGACACTCGGCAAGGCGACCGACTGGCAGAACGCGCTGCACACGGCGATGGGGTTGCCCCCTGTGGAATCCGTGCGCCCGTTCACCATCGCTTCGGTCTCGATCGTGGTGGCGAGCCTCTTGATTGCCATTGGCCGGGCCTTCCGCAAGGCTGCGCTGGTGATCGCGCGACGCCTGTCGCCAATCATGCCGGAACGGCTGGCCCTTGTGCTGGGCATCCTTCTGGCGGTTCTGCTTTTTAACTTCATCGGCAACGACGTGATCATCAAACGCGCTTTCGTGGCCTTTGATGCCAGCTATCTGCGGCTTGATCAGGCGATGCCGGTTCAGGATGCAGCCCCGACCGATCCGATGAAGACCGGCGGACCCGGTTCGATGGTTGCCTGGGAAGGAATTGGTGCTCAGGGGCGGTCGCGTGTTGCAGATCCACTGAACGCCGCCGGTATCGCCGAGATTGCCGGAGTACAGGCGATGGAGCCGCTGCGCGTCTACGTCGGCCTTGGATCGGCCGAGGAGGCGGAAGACCGCGCCCAGCTGGCCCTGCAGGAGGCGATTCGTGTCGGCGCGTTTGATCGTTCGACCCTGGTCATAGCAACGCCCACAGGCACGGGATGGATCGATCCGTCATCGATGATGCCGCTTGAGGTGCTGACGCGTGGCGATGTTGCGACGATCTCGGTGCAATACTCGTATCTTCCAAGCTGGCTGTCGCTGATCGCAGTGCCGGAATATGGCGCGGAAACTGCACGGGCAACATTCGCGGCGATTCATGGCTACTGGCGCGACCTGCCTGCCGAAACCCGGCCGCGGCTCTATCTGTTCGGGCTCAGCCTCGGGTCGCTCAACTCCGATCTCTCGGCAGATTTCTATGACCTGATCTCGGCGCCTTACCACGGGGCCTATTGGGTCGGCCCGCCCTTTGGAAGCCGCAGTTGGCGCCAGATCACTGCGGGCCGTGTGGATGGCACGCCGGAATGGCTGCCGCGGTTCCGTGACGGTTCTGTGGTGCGCTTTCTCAATCAGACAGACATGCCTGATGCCGGAAAGCCCTGGGGGCCGATGCGGATTGTCTACCTGCAATATGCCTCGGACGCGATCACCTTCTTTTCCCCCTCGATCCTGTGGCGAGAGCCCGACTGGATGAAGGCGCCGCGCGGCCCCGATGTGATCAAGGAACTTCGATGGATACCTGTCGTCAGCTTCCTGCAGGTCGGGTTCGATCTAATGACTGCAACGACCGCGCCGATGGGCCATGGCCATGTCTATGCAGGCGAGGACTATCTTGAGGGCTGGCTCGCCCTGCTCTCGCCCGAAGGATGGGACCCGGCTGCGCTCGACCGTCTGCGTGCCGCGATGACGGCGCGCGGTCTCTGAACGCTCAGCGCCGCTGTTCGCGCAGGAACTGGCGGTAACGGGCCTGGCTGTTTTTCAGATGCGCGCGCATTGCCTCGCGCGCGCCAGCCTCGTCGCCGTTCTGGATTGCAATCACCACGGCCTCATGTTCGGCGATCAGACGCGCGGAGTATTCAGGGGTGATCCGTGGATCGCCTTCGTCGCTGACGGCGCGGCGCGGGATCAGCGACTGGCCGATCATCCGCAGAAACTCGCTGAATCGAGGGTTGTTGGTTGCCTCGGCAATCACCGTGTGAAAGGCGAAATCGGCCTCTGAGGTCGGCTCGCCGCGACGCGCCAGATCACAGAACCGCTCAAAAGCCTCGATGATCTTTTCTTCTTGCGCGGGTGAGCGGCGCAGCGCAGCAAGTCCCGCCGCATCGCCTTCGACCGCCGTGCGCAGCTCCAGCATTTCGATCAGCGACGAGACGCGCGCAAGATCGAGGTTGCGGAACGGCAATGCCTCCTCACTCGGCGGGGTCAGCACGAAGACCCCGGCCCCCTGACGCGGCTCGACCAGCCCATCCGATCGTAGGGCGGCTATGGCCTCGCGCACCACCGTCCGGCTGACGCCGAAGTCCTGGGTCAGCCGCGCCTCTGACGGCAAGCGATCGCCGGGCTTGAATTGCCCGGCGACGATCTGGGCGCGGATTGCGTCGCGCACCTGAACCACAAGTGTCTGGCCCTGCGGCGCGGCTGCCTCGGTGCTGGATGTGATTGCCATGCGCCCCTCTTTGCTTGCTATCCTAGATACGCTGACACGGGTCAGCGCGGCAATTGTCTGTCATCATGCGATGTCCGCCGGCAGGATGTTTTCCGGGATATTCTGATAGCTGACGGGTCGCAGGAAGCGTCGGATGGACATGGTTCCGACGGAGGTTGCGCCGAAGTTGGTGGATGCGGGGTAGGGTCCGCCGTGGACCATGGCGTCGCAGACCTCCACCCCGGTGGGGAAGCCGTTGGCGAGCACACGGCCGGCCTTGCGCTCCAGCACCGGCAGCAGGCGACGGGCGAGGGGGGCGTCGCCCGCGTCCATGTGCAGGGTTGCGGTCAGCTGGCCCTCGAACTGCGCGGCCAGCGCGGGCATGTCCTCGGCACTGGCCACCCGCACCACGAGGCCAAGCGGCCCGAAGACCTCTTCGCTCAGCGCGTGGTCGGCCATGAAGGCTTCGGCCGGAACCTCATAGAGGTTCGGGCTGGCCTCGCGGC
>NZ_VOAK01000019.1 GCF_007859075.1 Gemmobacter aquaticus | reverse complement strand
CCGTTTCACCGAAGCCCAGATCATGGGCGTGCTGCGTCAGGCGGAGGGCGGGATGCCTGTTCCCGAGCTGTGCCGCGAGCACGGCATCAGCAGTGCGACGTTTTACAAGTGGCGGGCCAAGTATGGCGGCATGGATGCGTCCATGATGAGCCAGATGAAGGCCCTTGAGGATGAGAACCGGCGGCTGAAGCGCATGTTCGCCGATCTCAGCATGCAGGCCGATCTGCTTCGAGAAGCTCTGGGAAAAAGTGACGCGGCTAGCTCAGCGCCGGGAGTTGGCCGAGAAAGCGGTGGCGACGAAGGGGGTCAGCATTGCGCTGGCCTGTCGCACGTTTGGCGTCAGCGAGACCTGTTTCCGCTACAGCCCGAAGCGCGACGACGAGAACGAGATGATCGCCGACCTGCTGGTGGGGCTGACCAACGTCCACAAGACCCGGGGGTTCGGGCTGTGCTTTCTGCACCTGCGGAACGTGAAGGGGCATGTCTGGAACCACAAGCGGGTCCACCGGATCTACTGCGAGCTGGAGCTGAACCTGCGGATCAAGCCACGGCGACGGCTCAAGCGCGAGAAGCCT
>NZ_VOAK01000018.1 GCF_007859075.1 Gemmobacter aquaticus | reverse complement strand
GGCATGTCCTCGGCACTGGCCACCCGCACCACGAGGCCAAGCGGCCCGAAGACCTCTTCGCTCAGCGCGTGGTCGGCCATGAAGGCTTCGGCCGGAACCTCATAGAGGTTCGGGCTGGCCTCGCGGCCCAGGCTTTCGGTCGCCAGCACCGGGCGCACCGCATTGCGGCTGTCAAACCGCGCCTTGCCCTCGCGATAGGCCCGCGCGATCCCCTCGGTCAGCATGACCTGTGGCGCCACCGCCCGCAGCGCCTCGGCCATGGTGGCGACGAAGGCATCGCCCGCAGCCCCCGCCGGCACCACCGCAATGCCGGGGTTGGTGCAGAACTGCCCCGCGCCCATCGTCAGGCTGCCCGCCCAGCCCCGGGCGATTCCCTCGCCACGGGCCGACAATGCCTCGGGCAGAATGAACATCGGGTTAACAGAACCCAGCTCGCCAAAGAACGGGATCGGCTCGGGCCGCGCGGCGCAGAGATCAAAGAGCGCCCGCCCGCCCGCCAGTGAGCCGGTGAAGCCCACTGCCTTGATTAGGGGATTGGTAACGAGTGCCGTGCCAACATCCCGACGTCCGCCCTGAATCAGCGAGAACACACCGGAAGGGAGGTTGCAGGACAAAATCGCAGCA
>NZ_VOAK01000017.1 GCF_007859075.1 Gemmobacter aquaticus | reverse complement strand
CGCGCCATCCATCCGCCATCGACATTGAGGACAGCGCCGTGGACATAGGCTGCGGCGTTTGAGCAGAGGTAGACGGCGGTTCCGGCGATATCCTCGGGTCGGCCCCAGCGACCGGCGGGGATGCGCTCCAGGATGGCGCGGTTGCGATCGGGGTCGGCGCGCAGGGCCTCGGTGTTGCTGGTCGCGATATAGCCGGGGGCGATGGCGTTGACGTTGATGCCCCTGGCGGCCCATTCATTCGCCATGAGCTTGGTCAGCCCCGCCACCCCGTGCTTCGAGGCGGTGTAGCTTGGCACCCGGATCCCCCCCTGAAACGACAGAAGCGAGGCGATGTTGACGATGCGCCCGGCCCGCCCCTCGGCAATCGCGGCGCGGGCAAAGGCCTGGCAGGTAAAGAACACGGCCTTCAGGTTCACGTCGATCACGTCATCCCAATCGGCCTCGGTGAACGCGACACTGTCGGCCCGGCGGATGATCCCGGCGTTGTTCACCAGGATTGAGTACCCTGCCCCCTCGAACAGATCCGACGCCGCCATCGGGTCGGCAAAATCGAGCGGCTGAAACCCGCCCCGGCCACCGACTGCGGCGATCTGCGCCAGCGTCTCGTCACAGTCGCGCCGCGCGGCGCAGATGACCTCGGCCCCGGCCCGCGCCAGACCCACCGCGATGGCCTGCCCAAGCCCGGTATTGGCGCCGGTCACGAGCGCCTTATGCCCTTGAAGATCAAACGGATTCACAGCAGATCCTCCGGCTGGACAAAGTCCATGTCGGTGTAGTCGACATTGTCGCCCGCCATGACCCAGATGAA
>NZ_VOAK01000016.1 GCF_007859075.1 Gemmobacter aquaticus | reverse complement strand
GGGCCGTCCGCCCCGTTCTGCCAAGCTGATCGCAGCCGCGAACACGAGGAAATCCGGTTCGATCGAAGGGCTCGTGGACGAGAAACGGCAGTAGCGCTTCGCGAGCGCCTAAAGGACCCCGCCGAACTGGAGGGAATGCTCGGGCCGGGCGACCCTGCGCCTGAATAACCCGGCACCGCGTCAGCGCGGAATTGATGGCCGCGGACGCCTGTGCTGATTGCGCCGCGTTCGGTTGCTCACAAACGTGCGATCCGGCACGCTGCAGGCCGCAGATCGAAAGCGTAGAATCAATGGCACCCGAAACCGCCCCACCCCAGGAACGGCACGAGATCGAACGCCTCATCGGGCAGTGCCTGTTGCGGTTGCAGGCCTTTGAGCTCCGGATGAAGGCGATCGTGGCGACGTATCGGTTATCCGGTTCTGCAGAGATGCTGGAGCAGCTGCAGGCGCAGAGGATCGCCGAAACGCGTCGGAAGACCATGGGCGCGCTGGTAGGCGATCTGATGGGAAACTTCCTCGTGCCTGAGGGGTATCAAGGATCGCGAGATGGGTCGGAAGATGGCCCGGCGATCTCCTTCCTGATGCAGATCGCGCTTCCGACCAACGAGTTCTCGCGAATCCAGGCCGAGCACCGCGAGCTGATCGCTAAGCGCAATGCATTGGTCCATCATTTTCTTGAGGAACATGACCTTAGATCCGAAGAAGGCTGTCGTGCTGCAGCAAGGGACATCTCGGCTACCATCGACCGGGTCGCCTGTGCCAACGACGAGCTGACCGAGTTGGCAGCGGGCATGGATCAGGCCCGCAAGGCATTTGCCGAGCAGCTTGCATCTCCCGACGTTCGCAACTGGATTGTCGG
>NZ_VOAK01000015.1 GCF_007859075.1 Gemmobacter aquaticus | reverse complement strand
CCTCACAGTTTCCCTGTGAGTTCCGGGACGGCGGTGAAGAGATCTGCGACGAGGCCGTAGTCTGCGACCTGGAAGATGGGGGCCTCTTCGTCCTTGTTGATGGCGACGATGACCTTGGAGTCCTTCATGCCTGCAAGGTGCTGGATCGCGCCCGAGATGCCGACGGCGATGTAGAGCGTCGGGGCCACGACCTTGCCGGTCTGGCCGACCTGCCAGTCGTTCGGGGCAAAGCCCGAGTCGACGGCCGCGCGGCTTGCGCCCACGGCGGCGCCCAGCTTGTCGGCCAGCGCCTCGATCAGCGCGAAGTCAGCCTCAGATCCCACGCCGCGACCGCCCGAGACGACGATCTTGGCAGAGGTCAGTTCCGGCCGGTCAGAGGCCGCGACCTTGTCCTCGACCCAAGACGACAGGTCTGCAGCGCCTGCGGCGCCGATCTTCTCCACGCTCGCCGCGCCGCCCGCACCGACCGCCGCAAAGCTTGCCGTGCGAACGGTAAAGACTTTCCTGGCGTCCGACGATTTCACCGTCTGGATCGCGTTGCCGGCATAGATCGGGCGCTCAAACGTGTCGGCATCGACCACCGCCGTCACATCCGACAGCACCATCACGTCAAGAAGGGCGGCCACGCGCGGCAGCACGTTCTTGGCAAATGCCGTCGAGGGCGCCGCGATATGGCTGTAGCCGCCCGCAAGGCTTGCGATCAATGCCGCTGTCGGCTCCGCCATCCCGTGGCTGAGCGCGGCATCATCGGCCTGCAGCACCTTGGCCACGCCCGCAAGCGTCGCGGCCTCGGCCGCCGCTGCATCGCTGCCCGCACCCGCGACCAGAACATGCACCTCGCCCAGAGCGCTGACCGCCATCAAGGTTTTCGCAACCGAATCCGTGGCAAGCTGGCCGCCATGCACGTCGGCAAGAAGGAGAACAGCCATCAGATCACCCCCGCTTCGTCTTTCAGTTTCGCAATCAGCTCATCGACCGAGCCAACCTTCACACCCGCCTTCCGGCCCGCAGGCTCGGTGGTCTTCACCACCGTCAGGCGCGGCGTCACGTCAACC
This sequence comes from Gemmobacter aquaticus, assembly GCF_007859075.1. Lineage (GTDB taxonomy): Bacteria > Pseudomonadota > Alphaproteobacteria > Rhodobacterales > Rhodobacteraceae > Gemmobacter > Gemmobacter aquaticus. The sequence continues at coordinate 623 of NZ_VOAK01000015.1, read as the reverse complement.
CCGTAGTCGCCGGCGGTTTTCTCCTCCAGCGGCTTCTTCTTGGCCTTCATGATGTTCGGCAGGCTTGCATAGCGCGGCTCGTTCAGCCGCAGGTCCACCGTGATCACCGCAGGCAGCTTGACCTTGATGGTCTGCAGCCCGCCGTCCACCTCACGCGTGACGGTGGCGGTGTCGCCCTCAACCGTCAGCTCGCTCGCGAAGGTGCCCTGCGCCCAGCCCAGAAGCGCCGAGAGCATCTGCCCCGTCGCATTCATGTCGTTGTCGATCGCCTGCTTGCCGGCCAGAACCAGACCCGGGGCCTCGTCCTTCACCACCGCAGCCAGGATCTTCGCCACCGCAAGCGGCTCGATGTCGGTATGCACGTCCGAGGCCGCCTCGACCAGGATCGCCCGGTCCGCACCCATCGCCAGCGCCGTCCGCAGCGTCTCTTGCGCCTGCTTCACGCCAATCGACACAACAACGATCTCCGACGCCAGACCCTTCTCCTTCAACCGGATCGCCTCTTCAACCGCGATCTCGTCAAACGGGTTCATCGACATCTTCACGTTCGCAAGATCAACTCCCGTGCCATCCGCCTTCACACGGACCTTCACGTTGTAGTCAATCACGCGTTTGACCGGTAC
>NZ_VOAK01000014.1 GCF_007859075.1 Gemmobacter aquaticus | reverse complement strand
TGTAGATCAGACGTATCTCGCCTTCCAAAAACATCCCCGATGCCAGAAAGTGCCGCCGCAGCGACGCGGTATCCATGCCGGGAACCTGCAAAGGGTGAATGGCATGACGTGTCTCAACGTGAAGCATCGGAATCTCCGGGTTCGATGATATCATATGTGTTGACACTTATTGTATGATATGTTGTTTCGGTCAAGAGCTGAAGGCGGAGGAAGACATGCGCATCCTGTCGATGGGCGAGATGATGGTCGAATTGTCTGGCGCAGGCCCCGGCCTCTGGCGTGAGGGCTATGCGGGCGACACGTTCAATACAGCTTGGTACCTGGCGGCACTTCGACCAGACTGGCGGATCAGCTACGGCACGCGGCTTGGGCAGGATACGATGTCGGACAGGGCGCTGGTCGAGGTTGCACGCGCCGGACTTGTAACAGACTGGATCACCCGCGACCCTAGCCGCAGCATCGGCCTCTACATGATCAGCCTGAAGGATGGTGAGCGCAGCTTCAGCTACTGGCGCGACAGGTCCGCCGCGCGCTTGCTGGCCGAAGATCAGGGATGGTTGCAGGCGGCCATTGCCGCGCATGACGCGATCTACCTCTCGGGCATTACGCTTGCGATCCTTGATCCCGCCGGGCGACAGCGCCTGCTGGGCCAACTGGCCGGGCAAAGGGTGATCTTCGACCCGAACATCCGGCCCCGGCTTTGGGAAGATGCGGTGACAATGCGCGCCGTCATCTCGCAGGCGGCGGCGCTGGCAGAGATCTGCCTGCCCAGCTTTGATGATGAGGCCGCGGCCTTCGGTGATACCGCACCTGTTGACACCGCCCGGCGCTATGCCGCGTCCGGCACCAAAGAGGTGGTCGTCAAGAACGGGGCTGGCCCACTTGTGATCCGATCGCACGGCCAAGATCTTGCGGCACCGGCGCCTAGGCCGGTCGCGGCGACCGATACCACCGGGGCGGGTGACAGCTTCAATGCGGGCTTTCTGGCCGCGCGCCTTGCCGGTGCGGATCCCGTGGCCTCGGTCGCTGCAGGTCAGGCGCTGTCAGCGCTGGTCGTGCAGCATCCCGGCGCACTGCTCCCCCGCGACATACTGCAATCACACATCAAGGAGTTTCCGGCATGAAGCGTTTGCTGATTACCGGCGCGGCAGGTGGGCTTGGCCGCGTCATGCGCCAGCGACTTGCGCCTATCGCCCCGACCTTGCGCCTTGCTGATATCGCCCCGATCGATGACGCCCGCCCGAATGAAGAGTTCATTCAGTGCGATCTCGCCGATGCGGCGGCGGTCGACGCGATGGTTGCGGGGTGTGACGGCATCGTTCACCTTGGCGGCATCTCGGTCGAGACGCCCTTCGAGCCGATCCTGCAGGCCAATATCCTTGGCCTCTATAATCTTTACGAGGCTGCGCGCGCCCACGGCCAGCCGCGCATTGTTTTTGCCAGCTCCAACCACACGGTCGGCTTCTACCGGCAGACCGACCGATTGGGTCCGGAGTGCACATTCCGCCCCGATAGCCTCTATGGCGTATCCAAGGTGTTTGGTGAGGCGCTCGCCCGGATGTACTTCGAGAAGTTCGGGCAAGAAAGCGCCCTTGTGCGCATCGGCTCTTGCACGGCCCAGCCCGAAAATCACCGGATGCTTGGCAGCTGGTTCTCGCAGGGCGATTTTGCCGCCCTGATCGAGGCTGTGTTCCGCGCGCCGCATCTCGGTTGTCCGGTCATCTGGGGTGCCTCGGCCAATACGCAGGGCTGGTGGGACAACAGCCATCTCGCCTGGCTGGGCTGGCAGGCCCGCGACAATGCCGAAGATCACCGCGCCGAGATTGACGCCCGCGTGCCCCTCCCGGCGCCGGATGCACCGGTCATGGTCTATCAGGGTGGCGTGTTCACCCAGTATCCAATCTACAAGAAGGACTGACGTTATGACATTCACGCCCCATGGCAATCATCTGATTGCGGGTGACTGGGTTGGCACGGCCGAGCGTTTTGGCTCGGAGCCCGCGCATGGTCCTGTGCATGCGTTCTCGGTGGGCACGGTGGAGCTGGTGAACCGGGCCTGTGCGGCGGCGGAAGAGGCGTTCTGGTCCTATGGTTATGCCAGCCGCGAGACGCGGGCGGCGTTTCTGG
>NZ_VOAK01000013.1 GCF_007859075.1 Gemmobacter aquaticus | reverse complement strand
GGCTGTGCGACGGCAAGGTCTTCACGGAAGGGCATTGGCAGGCCCGACGGGCAAAAAAGCGGGGGACGCGCAGGACCGTTCGATGATCGTCGAGCGCCCGCCTGTCTCTGCGCGCCATGATGCTCACCTCCCCGTCCTGATCTGATCGAGGTCGATCAGCCCGCGCCGGACCCGCGCGCGGACATCGCCGGGGCGGAACTCGTGTTCATAGCCGATCGACGGAGACATTGCGCAGCAGCGTGCCGCCCGGCATCCGGACCTCGGCCCATCGATGGGTATGGCCGAAGACCCAGAGATCCGGGCGGTAGCGATCGATCAGCGCGTCGAGATCGGATGCAAAGCAGGGCGAGAGCGGTGTGATGGGGCCCGCGACCGACCCGGACGGCGCGTGGTGGGTGACGACAACGGTCTTGCCGCTCCACGGCTGGGCAAGTTCCGCGGTCAGCCAGCCCAGCTGGGTCTGATGGACACGCACGGTATCCTGCGGCTTCAACTCTCGCTCCGGGCTGCCAATGACGATGGAACCATAGCCATAGTCTGGCATCTTCCGGGCATTCCAGAGCGCCTCGGCGACGGCCGCGTCACCTGCGGCGGCGAAGAGACGCATGTCGGTCCAGAGCGTCGTCATCAGGATACGCACATCGCCAATCTCCAGCCGTTGGCACTGACCGAAGCGGCAGCCCGCCTCACTGCAGATCCGGTCCAGCTCGGCGTCGACGGTCGAGAGATTCTCGCCGTAGTAGTCGTGGTTGCCGGGGATGAGGACCGTGCGCGCGGCGGGGACCAGCGACCCGAGCCAGCGGAGGGCATGGGGCCATTTGCGCGCCGCTACCTCGGCCAGATCGCCGGCGATGATCAGCGCCTCGACGCCCCTGGCCGCATCCCGGATCTCATCGCCAAGATGATCGAGGAGGTCGCGGTCGCTGATCTCGTCAAGGTGGAGGTCTGCGAGAACAAGGAGCTTCATCAGCATAGCTTTCGATCGTGCGAGGGGAGAGTGTCGGGGGTGATGGCGGTGGCGCAGGGGACGAGGCCTTATCCCGTCCCCTCGACCTGCCGCTGCAGCAGGGCCTGCACCAGGTCCACGCGGCGGCAGAACCGCTCCCAGCTGAGCAGCCGCCGGGGGGGCGTGGGTCCATCGGCCTGCGTCTCTGCGGGGAGCGCGTGGGGCTGGCCCAGGCGGTAGTCGCCATCGACGCAGCGAATGATGCGCCCGGGGGCGGTCTCCACCGCGATGACCGCGGCGCTGAGGCGGGGACGCGCGGGCGCTGCTGCCTCATGGATCCGGCCATGGACGCGCAAGATGAGACCGTCCTGCAGACAGAGCCAGTCCTCGATCAGGGGAAGGTCGGGATAGAGCGCGGGCGGGAGTGGGTATTCGACCTGCGACAGGGCGAGGGCGATCCGGGCAATGGTCAGGGGCTGGGCGATAGCGGACATCACGGGTGTCTCCTTTTGTGCTGGTCCATCGGCGCGCGGCGCGCCGCCCTCATCCCGCCCGCGCGCAGGCGGTGGGGTCGTCCGGTGCATCAAGCGCGGCCAGCAGCGCTGCGAGGCCTGCGCCCGCGAGCTCCCGCTCGGCCAGAAGCGCACGGGCCAGCGCCAGCAGTGCGGGAAGGTGCGCGGTGATCAGGCTGGCGGCCCGTGCCTCCGCCGTCTCGAGCCGCGCCCGGATGCGGCGGTAGAGGTCCGGATCGCGATAGCCGGTCTCCTCGACCCAGACCGGGCCGAGGGCGCCAAGGCCCATCTGCGTCTCGAGCCTGAGCGCGAGCCGGGTGGCCTGCGCGAGATCGGAGTGCCGCGTGCCGCCCGCACCGCCAGAGACCGTGCCCAGCACCACACGCTCTGCTGCGCGACCGGCCAGATCGGTCGCCAGATGATCGTCGAACTCGGTCTCCAGACCCTCCCAGTCGACGAGCTCCCGCTCGGTGAGGCCACCCTCCGGCCCCATGGAGAGCCGCGTTACCTCACTGCGGCGCAGAAGATGCGCGACCACCGCATGACCGGCCTCATGCACGGCGATCCGCCATTCGGCAGCCGGGTTCGGTTGCGGGCCGGGGATGGCGCCCTCCAGATCGACAAGCGCCAGATCCCGACCACCCTGCCGCGCTGCGGATTTTGCCGAGCGGACCAGCGCATCGACGGCGGCGAGGCTCGCGCCCAGAAGCCTTCGGGCCAGCGCCTCGATCCCGGCCGCGTCCACGCGCGCGCCGAGAGCCTGACGCAGGACCTGCGCGA
>NZ_VOAK01000012.1 GCF_007859075.1 Gemmobacter aquaticus | reverse complement strand
GTGAGCATCATGGCGCGCAGAGACAGGCGGGCGCTCGACGATCATCGAACGGTCCTGCGCGTCCCCCGCTTTTTTGCCCGTCGGGCCTGCCAATGCCCTTCCGTGAAGACCTTGCCGTCGCACAGCCTTTTTCCCGCTCTCGGGCTTTTTTTGCCTTCCTTGTCCTCTGAGTGTGCGTTCGGCTGTCTTCCTGTCCTCATTTTTTCAGGAGGCGATGCCTTTCCTTCTTTTTCGTTCTTTCTCGAAGGCGATTGGCAGTTCTCTACTTCTTTCCTTTCTCGTCGAGGAGGCCAGATGACGCTTTCCCATACTTCCCATCTTTTCCGTTTTCCCGAGGACGGCTGTTGCAGGGCCTACGCCCCGTTTGCCGATTTTCCGGATTTTCAGGTTTTCCTCATGCGCTCCGGCGCGACGCAGGCGCGCAGGGCCAGCGCCGGCGCCGGCGCCGGCGCAGAAAAGATACGAATAACCTTTTCCAAAAGAGAGTTCTGCGGACAACTTTCTGGGGTTTTCCACATGAATCGCAACAGCTTACCGGAGAACGCCCTGCGCCCATGCCCGCCAGACTGCTATACTGACCCCATCGGCGCCGGTCCTCACCACCACACGCCAAGGATCATCACACCACGCCACCGCGCCGGTCCCCCGGGCGGGGCCGGAGGCAACTCGCCATGGCGCGGGAACGGAAGAGGCATGTCAAAGCAGACGAGGTCGCAGCCAAGGCTGCGGTCGAGCGGTCGTACAACCGGGCGTCCGATGAACTCGCCCGTCTTGAGACCGCCTTGCAGGTCGCAGCCCGGCTGGTCGTGCAGGACCCCATCTATGCCCCGATCTTCCGGCGTCTGGAGCGCGAGATTGCGCTTGAGAAGGCTGCACGGGCCGAAGACGTGATCGAACGCGCCCGGGCGCTGATCGCTCAGAACGAGATCGGCACCAGCAACTCTGCCGCGTGAGCGAGTGAGGCGCCCAGCCCATAGCGCTCACGCGCCAACGCATGCCCCATCAGGTCACGACGAATACGCTCGTCGATCCGCGCGGCAAGCATCCGGTCCTCGAAGGCATGCCGGAGGCTGTAGATCGTATGCCGCGGCGTTTCCATCAGGGCGTTGGAACGCAGGAACTTGTTCATCGCCGCACTCAGGCTGGCAGAGTTCTCGCGATAGCGCGGAAACCCTTCGGGAAACTGCCGCATCGCATCCAGGGCGATGCCCAGAAGGGGAATGCTGCGGCTGGCATTGCTCGACTTCAATTGCCGCCCGATCGGCTGGAAAGACAGATGCGGAACGCTGTGATCAAGGCATATCTCCTCGGCGCGCAGACCCGCTACCTCGCTGAGCCGGGCGCCTGTATTGATGACGACCATCAGGATGCAGCGTTCCTGATCATTCATCCCGTCCAGTGCGCCCGGCGCCAGAAGACGGTCGCGGATCCAGCCATCCGAGAATGGCAGCCGCTTTGCCCCTTCCCTGCTCTTGATGCCAAGGCCGCCCAGTGAAAGGTCGACCTTCAACTGCCGCATCTCGATGACCTTGCGCAACACGCCGGTCAGATGCGTGATGTCCTTCATCGCCGAGTCGGCCGAGAGGCCCTCCTCCTCAAGCCGGTTGAGCCACCAGCTGCGAAAGGCGATCAGATCATCCCTTGAAATCTCGGAAAGCGACTTGTCCCCAATCACATCCACGAAGTTCCTGACAGCCTTGATCCGCGGATTGCGCCAGCGACGTTCCTGGTCCGGGCTCTTTCCCAGAACCTGATCCCGCGCGAGGTCCCAGAACACCTCCAGCGCACCAGTCACGCTGATGACGGGTTCCTTCACCCCACCAAGCAGGGCCGCCGCCTCTTTCGGATCAACACCCCGCTTTGCCACGCCTTCGATCCGGTCGAGCAGCTCCGCGCGCGGCAGCTGCGCCACGTCCGCGGACGAGAGATACCGATAGCCACGCACTTCGGCCAGGCGGCGTGCAGCGGCATGGCGCGCCTCGGCCTCGGCAGTATCCCCCGCCAACCGCGCCTCCCATGCCTCGATCTGCTCCTGCCAGACCCTGCTCTCCTTCTGACGGGCAATCGTCTCGGAGTCGGTGTGCAAGCTCAGCCAGATTTCTCGCCGCGGCTCGATCGAGGCATAGCGGTTCGGCACGCGCCTGCGCAGACTCAGCCCCTTCCCCCGCCGCATGATCGCCACATCGACACCCCATCAACACATGTGGAGCAAAATGTGTAGCAATTTGCGGAGCAAAACAAGACGCGATACTCTCGACACCCCGAGGAA
>NZ_VOAK01000020.1 GCF_007859075.1 Gemmobacter aquaticus | reverse complement strand
TGCGCAGACTCAGCCCCTTCCCCCGCCGCATGATCGCCACATCGACACCCCATCAACACATGTGGAGCAAAATGTGTAGCAATTTGCGGAGCAAAACAAGACGCGATACTCTCGACACCCCGAGGAATAGCGGGCATATCGTTGAGATATCTACAGAAATTGTGTCATGTGAGAAGATTTTTTGGCGGAAGCGGTGGGATTCGAACCCACGATACGGTTCCCCGTACGCCAGTTTTCAAGACTGGAGCCTTCAACCACTCGGCCACGCTTCCGGTGCCGAGTGGATTAGCCTTCCAATCGCTGCAGTGCAAGGGTCGATCCGGGGTATCGGCCACTTGGGTGGCAAGACAGGAGCGCGATGGTGGCTCAACCCCGCCGATCACGGGTCTGTGCCCTTTTCCTTCGTGACGGCAGTCGTTATCATACCCTCAATATCCGGACGACAGGTTGTTCGGCAAAATGACAGGCAGATGGACCCGGACGCGGGTTCCAAACGGCGCGCGCCGCCAGTCGCGCGCCCTAGGGGGCAAAGAATGGCAGGTGGGCTGGTCAGACATCTGATTCTGGCGGGGTTAGCGGCGACCCTTCTTGCAGGATGCATGCCGGGATCCGACAAGGATGCACCGACGGACGCGGCTCCGAAGCCTCTGCTCGGCTTGGGCAAGTCCAAGTCACAGGGCGAGGAAGTCGAGGCGCCCGAGGTATTCCAGACAACTGATATGGCGCTGTGGGACGGTCGTCCTTCGCTGGGCGGCGTTTGGGTTGCCGCGCCCGAGGCCAAGGACCCCGAGCGGGTCATCATCCGCAACACCGAGAACGGCAAGTCGGTCGTGGGTGCCCTGTTCCGCCGTGAACGCGAGCTTCCCGGTCCGCGCCTGCAATTGTCATCGGACGCTGCCGCCGCAATCGGCCTGCTTGCCGGGCAACCCGGCAAGGTCAGCGTGACTGCGCTCAGGCGTCAGGAAGCCGCCGCCGAAGCCCCGGCCGAGACCACCGCACCTGCCGCCGCGACGGCAGCCGCTGCTGCAGCGGCTGCGCCGGAAGTGAAGGCTGCACCTGCCACGACAAAGCCGCCCGCAAAGCCTGCAGCTCCAGCGCCCGCTGCGCCTGCCGCGGCACCCGCGGCCGCACCGCCGGCCGCCGGCGCACCCATCCCGGCTGGCACCATTGCAGAACGTCCGATCGCCGCGCCCCAGGCTGCGCCCGCCAAGGCGGCACCGGCAGCAAAAGCGGCGCCCGCCAAAGGCGCGCAGAGCGTGCGTATCGGCACCTTCTCGCAAGAGGCAAATGCAAAGGCAGCCGCCAAGATGTTGGGCGATGCAGGAATTGCGGCGACCACAGTCAAAGGCCAGACGGATGGCAAGGACTACTGGCTTGTCACCGCGACGGGCTCTGATGGCGATGCCCTGCTCGCCAAGGTCAAGGGCCTTGGCTTTGCTGACGCCTACAAGAACAACTGAACACGCCCGGCGACGGGGATACGCCCCGGCCTAACCGGCAGAAGGAACCGAACATGCTGCGCCGCTTCAGCCTTGCACTCGCCCTGATCCTGACTTCAACGCCGGTCTGGTCGTTTGAGACGCAAGCCACCGCCGCCTGGGTCTATGATGTCACCACCGGAACCGTGCTGATGGACAAGAACGCCCAGACGCCGATCCCTCCCGCCTCGATGTCCAAGCTGATGACCCTGAACATGCTGTTCGAGGCGCTCGCCGAGGGCCGCTACAACAAGGACACCACATTCGCCGTGTCTGAAAAGGCATGGAAAATGGGCGGCTCGAAGATGTTCGTAAAGCCGGACGACCGGCCCACGGTGGATGAGTTGATCCATGGCATCATCGTGAACTCGGGCAACGATGCCTGTGTCGTTGTGGCCGAAGGCATGGCCGGAAGCGAGGACGAGTTTGCCCGCAAGATGACGGCGCGCGCGCAAGAACTTGGCATGAACAACTCGCATTTCAGCAACTCCTCGGGCTGGCCCGACCCGGATCACCGGATGAGCGCGCATGATCTCGGTCTGCTGGCCGTGCGGCTGATTGAAGAGTTTCCCGACTACTACCCTTACTTCGCGCTGGAAGAATACAGCTATCAGGGCCGCGTTCCCGCAAATAGCCGCAACCGGAATCCGCTGTTGCGCATTCAGGGCGGCGACTGGCAGGCAGACGGTCTGAAGACCGGCCACACTCAGGAGGCAGGCTATGGCCTTGTCGGCTCTGCCGTACAGGACGGTGGGCGACGGATCGTCTTTGTCATCGCGGGCCTCTCATCCGAACAGGCGCGGGCCGAGGAAAGCGAACGGATCGCCAACTGGGCCTTCCGTGAGTTCGCCATGAAGACGCTCGCCAAGGGTGGTCAGCGCGTGGCCGAGGCCGAAGTCTGGATGGGCGCCGCAGATACCGTCGGGCTTGTCCCCGCGCAGGATGTAGAGCGACTGATCCCCGCAGGTGCCGCCGGCAAGATGACCGCCGAGGTGGTCTATGCCGGTCCGCTGAAGGCCCCGATCGCCAAGGGTGATCAGATCGCCGAGCTGGTGGTGCGCATCCCCGGTCTGCCGGACTCGCGTATTGCACTTGAGGCGGAGGCCGATGTTCCTGCCGGTGGGTTCACGAAAAAGCTGATGACGGCGGCGCAGGTGCTGATGCAGCGCTTCTTCCCTGCCGACGCTCCGGCAACCTGACGGCCACGGAATGCCAGGCGGGTTCATCAGTTTCGAGGGGATCGACGGTTCGGGCAAAAGCACGCAGGCGCGGCGTCTGGCTGATGCCTTGCGCCAATTGGGCCGGGATGTGACCCTGACGCGCGAACCCGGCGGCAGCCCCGGCGCGGAAGAGATCCGCCGCCTTGTGCTTGAGGGCGCGCCTGACCGCTGGTCGCCCGAGACCGAGCTTCTGCTTTTCACCGCCGCGCGGCGGGACCATCTGGAAAAGACCATCCGCCCTGCCCTGGAACGTGGCGAGGTGGTGATCACCGACCGTTTCGCCGACAGCAGCCGGATGTATCAGGGCATCTCGCGCGGCGATCTGGCGGCCACGGTCGATGCGCTGCACGCGCTGATGATCGGGGTGGAGCCTGATCTGACGCTGCTCATCGATATCGACCCCGAGGTGGGCCTGTCCCGCGCGGTCGCCCGCAAAGGGCACGAGCAGCGGTTCGAGGATATGGGGCTGGATCTGCAACGGCGAATGCGGACAGGATTTCTGGACCTTGCCGCCCGCTATCCGTCGCGCTTTCGGGTGATCGATGGCGCGCGCGCGCCTGACGCAGTGGCCGCCGACGTTCTGGCCGCCGCCCGCACCCATCTGGGGCTCTAGATGCCCTCGGTTTATCTGGCCGATTTCCCCGAGCCCGACCGGATCGAAGGCGCCCCCCACCCGCGCGAGACCGCGCATTTGTTTGGGCATGAGGCCGCGCAGGCCGAGTTTCTGGCCAGCTACACCGCGGGCAGGCTGCATCATGGCTGGATGATCACTGGCCCGCGAGGCTTGGGCAAGGCGACACTTGCCTGGCGGCTGGCGCGGTTTCTGCTGGCAACGCCTGCCGACGATGGCGGCATGTTCGCCCCGCCCCCGCCAACGTCGCTCGACATTCCCGACGACCATCCGGTTGCCCGGCGCCTGGCCGCGCTGTCCGAGCCCCGCCTCTATCTTCTGCGGCGCGGACTGAACGACAAGGACACGCAGCCCTCACAAGAGATCCTCGTCAAGGAGGTTCGCAAGCTGAAAGAGTATTTCGCGCTTTCCGCCGCGGACGGTGGGCGCCGTGTGGCGATCGTTGACAGCGCGGACGAGCTGAACACCAACGCCGCCAATGCGCTATTGAAGCTGCTGGAAGAGCCACCCGCAGGTGTGACCTTCTTTCTAATTGCGCACCAGCCCTCTGCCCTTCTGCCGACGATCAGGTCGCGCTGTCGGGAACTGCGTCTGTCAGCGCTGCACCCGCATGAGATGGCTGCGGCGCTGGCGCAGGCCGGAACCGAGGTTACCGACCCGCAAGCGATGGCCGAGCTTGCCGGTGGTTCGGTTGGCGAGGCGATCCGGATCGCCCAGCTCGACGGGCTGGAGCTTTACGGTGATCTGATCGGGCTTTTCGCGGAACTGCCCCGGATGGATCGGCGTAAGCTGCTTGCGATCTCGGAGATGGGGGCTGGCAAGGGCAACGAGGCGCGCTTCGATCTGGCGGTCACGCTGCTTGATCTGGCACTGGCGCGGCTCGCGCGGGCGGGCACTCTGGGCCAGCTGCCGCCAGAGGCAACGCCGGGCGAAGCCGACACGATCGCCCGCCTGTCGCCCGATCCCTGGGCCGCCCGCGCATGGGCGGATCTGGCGCAAAGCCTGTCGGCGCGGGCCAGGCGCGGCAAGGCGGTCAACCTTGACCCTGCTGCACTTCTCATGGATATGTTCCTCCAGATCGAACAGACTGCGGCCACGCTCGCCGCCAGGTGACGCATGACCCCGCCAGACGCCCCGATACCGCACGCTGCGCTGCCCGAACTGGTGGACAGCCATTGCCATCTCGACTTTCCGGATTTCGAGGGCGAGCTGCCGCGCATTATCGCCTCGGCCCATACGGCGGGCGTGCGTCGCATGGTGACCATCTGCACGCGCCTTCGGAACGAACCCGCCGTCCGCGCCATTGCCGAGGCGCATGAGGGCGTGTTCTTCGCCGCTGGCACCCACCCGATGAGCGCGGCGGAAGAGCCGCTGGCCACAGTGGATCAGCTGATCGCCCTGTCGCGCCACCCGAAGTTCGTGGGCATCGGGGAAAGCGGGCTTGACTATCACTATACCGCCGACAGCGCCGAGGTGCAGAAGACCTCGCTGCGCATCCATATTCAGGCCGCGCAGGAAACGGGACTGCCGTTGATCATCCACGCCCGCGCGGCGGATGACGACATGGCTCGCATCCTGACCGAAGGCTACCGCGCGCGACCCTATTCCTGCGTGATGCACTGCTTTTCCTCGACGGCAGAGCTGGCGCGTGCAGCGCTGGATCTGGGGTTCTACCTGTCCATGTCGGGCATCGCGACATTCCCCAAAAGTCAGGAACTGCGCGACATCTTTGCCGCCGCGCCGCTGGACCGGATCCTGCTGGAGACCGACAGCCCCTATCTGGCGCCGGTGCCCTATCGCGGCAAACGGAACGAGCCGGCCTATACGGCCTTCACGGCCCGGACGGGCGCTGCGATCTTCGGCCTTGACGTGGCGGATTTTGCGGCGGCCACGACCGCGAACTTTGACCGGCTGTTCACCAAGGCTCGCATCAAGGCCGAGGTGATCTGATGCTGCGCTTTACCATCCTTGGCTGCGGGTCGTCAGGCGGCGTGCCGCGCCTTGGCGGCGATTGGGGCGCATGCGATCCGTCGAACCCGAAGAACCGCCGCCGCCGCTGTTCGATGCTCGTCGAACGCATTGGCGGCGACGGCGTGACGCGGGTACTGATCGACACCTCTCCCGATATGCGGGAACAGCTGCTTGACGCAGGCGTCGGCACGCTGGATGCGGTTGCGTTTACACATGCCCATGCCGACCACACCCACGGGATTGACGACCTGCGGCAGGTGGTCTTCAACATCCGGCGCCGCCTTGCCGTCTGGGCGGATGGCCCCACACAGGGCGCACTGATCGACCGCTTCGCCTATGCCTTCGTGCAGCCCGAAGGCTCGCCCTATCCGCCGATCCTTGATCTGCACACCATCGATGGCCCCTTCACCATCGAAGGCGCCGGCGGGCCGGTGACGCTGCATCCGTTCCTCGCCAATCATGGCACGATCGATGCGCTTGGTTTCCGTATCGCGGGCCTTGCCTATCTGCCCGACGCGGTGGCGATCCCGGCGGAAAGCTGGCCCATGCTCGAGGGGCTGGACCTCTTTGTCATCGATGCGCTGCGGCGCAAGCCGCATCCGACCCACGCACATCTCGACATGACACTGGGCTGGATCGACCGGTGCAAGCCCGCGCGGTCGATCCTGACCAACATGCACAACGATCTGGACCATGCCACCCTCTCGGCCGAGCTACCGGCAGGGATCGAGCCCGCATTCGATGGCATGGTGCTAGAGCTTCCGGCCCCGGCCCGGGTATGACGGTCGCCTTTGACGTCATCCTGCCGGTCTTTCTGGTGATCGCCGCAGGCTGGTTTGCAGCACAGCGCGGCCTGATGACCGACAATATGGTGGACTCCCTGATGCGCTTTGCACAGGGCATCGCAGTGCCGGTGCTACTTGCGCAGAGCATCGGACGGCTCGATCTGGGCGCAAGCTACGATATGGGCCTGTTCATCAGCTTTTACGCAGGCGCCCTTGCCAGCTTTGGCCTTGCCATTCTGGGCGCGCGCCTTCTGGGACGGCCCGGACAGGATGCGGTCGCCATCGGCTTTGCCGCGATGTTTTCGAACTCGTTGCTGCTTGGCGTGCCAATCACCGAGCGCGCCTTTGGACCTGATGCCCTGGCGGCAAACTTCGCAATCATCTCGATCCACTCGCCCCTGCTCTATGCAATCGGTATCGTGACGATGGAGCTTGTGCGCAGCCATGGTCGGGGTCTGCCGGGCGGTCAGATCGCGGCACAAGTCGGGCGGGCGATCGTCACGCAGCCGATGGTCGTCGGCATCACTGCAGGCTTTGCGATCAACCTGACCGGAAACCCCCTGCCCGGTTTCGTCTGGGACGCGATGAAGATCATCTCGGGCGCGGCCATTCCCTGCGCGCTGTTCGGGTTGGGCGGGGTGCTGCTGCGCCTGCGCCCTGAGGGTGACGGGCGCGCCATCGGCATGGTGATGGCGCTGTCGATCCTTGTGCACCCGGCGATCGCCTGGACCTTGGGGACCATGGTCTTCGATCTCTCGACAGACCAGCTCCGCTCGGCGGTCGTGACGGCGTCGATGGCTCCGGGGGTTAACGCCTATCTCTTCGCCAATGCCTATGGCGTGGCCAAGCGGGTCGCAGCCTCGGCGGTGCTGCTGGCAACACTCGCCTCGATTGGAACGATCTGGATGTGGTTGCACATCCTGCCCTGACATCAGGACACCAGACATGCAAACGGGGGGCACTTGGCCCCCCGTTTCCGTTTGTCGTTGCGTCCCGCCCGCTTACTGCGGCGTCACGCCCCGGATGCGTTCCGACCGACGGCGCAGCAGCTCGACCGTGGCCAGAAGCGAGATCGAGATCAGCACGAGGATCGTCGCGACCGACAGGATGGCCGGGCTGATCTGTTCGCGGATGCCATTCCACATCTGGCGCGGGATGGTCTGCTGATCGGGGCCTGCGATGAACAGCACCGCAACAACCTCGTCGAACGAGGTGACGAAGGCGAAGAGCGCACCCGAAATCACACCCGGCAAGATCAATGGCAGAACGATCTTGAAGAAGGTGTAGGACGGCGATGCCCCAAGGCTGGCCGCCGCACGGCTGAGCGACTGGTCAAATCCGATCAGCGTGGCAGTCACCGTGATGATCACGAAGGGAATGCCCAGCGTCGCGTGCGCCAGAACGACCCCCGTGTAGGTCGAGGTCAGCCGGCCGCATTCTGTGCCAAGGATCGAGCAGGGGTTCGAATAGAAGAAGAACAGCCCCGTCGCGATGATGATGATCGGGACGATCATCGGCGAGATCAGGATCGCCATGATCGTGCGGCGGAAGGGCATCTCGCTGCGCGCCAGACCAAGTGCCGCAAGGGTGCCCAGAACGGTCGCCACGATCGTCGACCAGAAGCCGATGATGATCGAGTTCTTGGCGGCTTTCACCCAGGTTGCGTTCTGCCACACATCTGCCCACCAGCTGGAATCGCGCACCCCATCAGGGGCGGCCATGCCGAAGGTCAGAAGCAGGTCATACCAGCGCAGGCTGAACCCCTCGGGATCAAGGCGCAGCATTTTTGGCGTGAAGGTGAAGTAAGGCTCGGCGTTGAAGCTGAGCGGGATGACGATCAGGATCGGCGCGATCAGGAAGATGAAGATCGCCACGCAGATCGCGTGATAGGTGTAGTACCACACACGTTCCAGCGGGTCGGCGTAGACGGGAAGGGCCATTGGTCTCTCCTTCAGCCGGGGGTCTGGGGACAGGTGCCTTGGGCGCGGCCCCCCGGTCCCCCGGAGTCGTTGGATCAGGTTGAAGTTGAGGGGGCGCGGGGCACGCGCCTCAGCCCAGTTTCAGTTTGTCGATGCCGATCAGGCGGTCATAGAGCCAGTAGAGCACCAGCACGCCCGCAAGCAGCATCCCCGACAGCGCCGCCGCCAGTGACCAGTTCGATTTCGACATATGGAACTGGATCAGGTTCGAGATCAGCTGACCATCAGCACCGCCGACCAGCGCCGGGGTGATGTAGTAGCCCACCGCAAGGATGAAGACGAGGAGTGCCCCTGCCCCGATCCCCGGCAGCGTCAGCGGCAGGTAGATGCGGCGGAAGGTGGTCCAGCTGGTCGCGCCAAGGCTGCGTGCCGCACGGGCGTAGGTCGGCTTGATCGTCCGCATGACCGAGTAGAGCGGCAGAACCATGAACGGCAGCAGGATATGCGTCATCACGATGATCGTGCCGGTCTGGTTGTAGATCATTGCCAGTCGCCCATCGTCGCCGACAATGCCAAGCGAAACCAGGATGTTGTTGACCACACCCTGTCCCTGCAGCAGCACGATCCAGCTTGTCGTCCGCACCAGAAGCGAGGTCCAGAACGGCAGCAGGACAAGGATCATCAGCAGGTTCGCCTTGGCCATCGGCAGCGTCGCCAGCAAATGCGCGATCGGGAAGGCCAGAAGCAGGCAGATGAAGGTGATCAGGCCCGACAGAACGAAGGTCTTTCCAAAGAGCCAGAGGTAGATCCGCTCATTCTCGGGCACCTTCTCGATGCCACCGTCGGCGGTGCGCTGGCGGTCGGTTGCGATCAGATAGAAATCCGTCGTCCAGGGCGACGAGGCCGCGCGCATCGACGCCCAGATGATGGGATCGCCCCATTTCTTGTCCTCGGCCAGAAGCGCCTCCTTGAAGGGGGGCTGCAACTTGTCGGCGCCGCGCGCGGTCGAGGTGAAGAGCGAGCGCGTTCCGGGCACGGTGTAGTTCATCCGCGTCCCTGCCTCACCGGCGGTCTTGTCGGCCTTCATCTTCGCCAGATCGGCAGCAAGTGCGGCGAAGGCAGCCTCGTCAGGCTCTGTCCCCTCAGGGTTGGCGGCAAACCATTGGCCGAGGTTCGGGGTCACCGCTGAGAACCCGTCGTGATAGAGCGAGCGCGTCAGCATCTGCCCGATCGGCAAGATAAAGGTGATCAGCACGAACAGCAGCAGCGGCGCGACGAGGAAGAAAGCCTTTCGTCTGGCGCGCGCCTGTGCCGTGGCCAATGCCGCCTTAAGCGGTCGGCCGTCTGCGGTGGTTAGTTGCGAGGTTGCATCGCTCATCGTCGCTCCATGCGGTCTGGCCTTGTTTCAAAGCCGGGCGGTTCAGCGAACGGGGCCGGGAAATCCCCTGCCCCGGCGGGGTCAATTGGCCGCGAGCCAGGCGGCAGAGACCGGGGTGCACCTTGCAGTGGATCGGACGCAAATCTTCTTCACTCTGACGACTCCCGGTCTTTCTTGGTTTTTCAGGACTTCTTTTTTGGTGCCGTGTCCCTGCGGCAGTCCAAGGCGCGCGCGCCTTGGTTGATCAGTTCAGGTCAAGCGCCCGTGCATCAGCGGGGTGCCAGCCGATCTTGATGTTCTGGCCCGGCGTCAGCTTGGTCTGGCCAAGCGTGTTGCGCATCTTCATGACAAAGTCGTCAGCCCCGGCCACGCGCAACCGCACGCGCAGGATGTCACCCATGTAGATGACCTCGAGCACCGTGGCGTCGATCATATGGGCGCCCGGCGGCATCATCTCGGGCTTAAACTCCACCCGTTCGGGCCGGATCGACACAAGCGTCTGCTGGCCCTTGCTGGTCACGTTCACCGGCGTCGCGTCGATCAGCTCGCCCGTGGCCAGACGCACCAAGGCCTTGTCGCCTGAAAGCTCTTCGATCGTTCCGGGCAGCTTGTTGTTCTCACCGATGAACTGCGCGACAAAGCTGTTGTCGGGGCGTTCGTAAAGATCGGCGGGCGGCGCAAGCTGCTGGATCTTGCCATCGTTGAAGACCGCGACACGGTCGCTCATCGTCAGAGCTTCGCCCTGGTCGTGGGTGACGTAAACGACCGTGATGCCAAGGCTTTCATGCAGGTGCTTGATCTCGAACTGCATATGCTCGCGCAATTGCTTGTCGAGAGCGCCAAGCGGTTCGTCCATCAGGACGAGCGCCGGATCGAACACAAGCGCGCGGGCCAGTGCGATCCGCTGTTGCTGACCGCCCGAAAGCTGCGCAGGCCGGCGGTTGGCAAATGCCCCCATCTGAACCATGTCGAGCGCGCGCTTGATCTTGGCTTCGCGCTCGTCTTTGCCCATGCCACGCACTTCCAGCGGGAAGGCAAGGTTCTCACCCACGGTCATGTGCGGGAACAGGGCGTAGTTCTGGAACACCATGCCGATGCCGCGCTTGTGCGGCGGCACCAGATTGATATTGCGGCCATCCAGCCTGATTTCGCCGTTGGTCGCGGTCTCAAACCCCGCCAGCATCATCAGACAGGTCGTCTTGCCCGACCCTGAGGGGCCAAGCATGGTCAGGAACTCGCCTTTTCCGATGGAAAGGTTCAAGTCCTTCACCACCAGAGAAACGCCATCGTAGCTCTTTTGAACGCGATCAAATACGACGAAACCGTCGTTTCGGGCTGCTGTCGTCACCCCGTTCTCCCCGTGTTGCGGCAGGTGTTCCTGCACTTGTCTTGGTCCGACTAAAGCGGAAGGTCCGGCACAATGCAACGCCGATGTCCAAGGTTTAACCTTCAACGACGCTGGCACGGATGACCGGGAAAAAAGCGACCCATCACCAGAGCTAAGCGCCGATAACGACCGATCAGGCTAAAATGACGCCACCGGCCAACCCTGTCTGCACATTGCCTGCGCCAGCGCGAAACTCGATTCGCGAGGGCGCAGGCACCATGACACTTTCCCTCAGCCCAGTTGATACCCGGGCGTCGAGAGCGACAGGGCGCGCTCTTCCTCATCCATATCGTCGGCGATATCCTGAAACAGCGGCGTCGAAAGGTAGCGCTCGCCCGTGTCCGGCAGCATCGCAAGGATGACAGAGCCGGGTTCCGCCCGTTGCGCGACCTGCATCGCCACCGCAAAGGTCGACCCGCCGGAAATGCCCGTCAGGATCCCCTCTTGCGCGGCCAGCTTGCGCGCCCATGCGATGCCATCGGCACCAGCCACGGGGATCATCTCGTCAAACCCGCCGTTGTCGAGGCACTCTTGAAGCACCAGCGGGATGAAGTCCGGGGTCCAGCCCTGAATCGGATGCGGCTCAAACGCCGGATGGGCGCTGGCGGGTGAGCCATTCTCAAGTCGCGGCTGCGCAATGCCGCTGGAGACAAGCGCCGCGTTGGCAGGCTCAGTCAGCACGATCCGCGTTTCGGGACGGGCCTTGCGCAAGACGCGTGCAAGGCCAGTGACAGTGCCCCCGGTGCCGTAGCCGGTTACCAGATAGTCCAGACGGTCGCCGGCAAAATCGTTCAGGATCTCTTGTGCGGTCGTGCTTTCATGAATGTCGGCGTTCGCCTCGGTCTCGAACTGGCGCGCAAGGAACCAGCCGTTCTTCTCGGCAAGTTCCACCGCCTTATTGTACATGCCTGTCGCTTTCTGCGCGCGCGGCGTCAGGATGACCTTCGCCCCAAGAAGCCGCATCAGGCGCCGCCGCTCGACCGAAAAGCTTTCCGCCATGGTGATGACCAGCGGATAGCCCTTCTGCGCGCAGACCATGGCAAGCCCGATGCCGGTATTGCCGCTTGTGGCCTCAACCACGGTCTGTCCGGGCTTGAGCTTTCCCGACCGTTCGGCCGCCTCGATGATATTCAGCGCGAGCCGGTCCTTGACCGAGGCTGCGGGGTTGAAGAATTCCGCCTTCACATACAGGCGCACGCCTTCGGGGGCGAGGTTGTTGATGCGGATGACCGGCGTATCGCCGACCGTGTCGAGGATGCTGTCAAACAGTCGGCCGCGCCCGCGCGTGCTGCGTATCGTCGAAGATGTCATGACGTCATGTTCCCTGTCGTCCCGCCGCCAGAGCGGCCCCGGCGCCAGCATACGACAAATGTCGGATCGTGCATGCGGAAACCGCAAGGACCGCGCATGAGGGGAAACCCAAAAGGGCGCGCTATCGGGCGGCGACAACATCGCCACGCGGTTAACACCGAGTCATCTCTATTCGACGACGCCAATCGACGAAGGTGGCCCGAGGACCACCTTCAACCACTCCCGTGCTTCCTGTTCTTGCGGAGTGTGATCGCGTAGTAGACCATTTGGGCAGGCAGCGCCAAAAACAGGAACAGCGGAATAAGGCTACCCTTAATACCGGTTTCGTTAACGAACAAAAGAATAATTTCCGAGTACACCGAGAGCCCGAAAATCGCCGCAAAAATCGCAAACTCCAGAGCGCGCCCCTTTGTTGACGCATCACTGTTCACGCCTCGCATGTATCTGAAGTTGAGCAACAGGCACGCGATCATGTTCACCATGATTGCGGATGAGATGAGTACCCTAGTTGGCAGATCGCTTTCCCACCTTATGTCATAGGCCACGAATACCAAGACGCAGTGCAGCAGGCACATCGCAACTGTTGTAGCAGTCCTGATCATCTAGGATCTCCAATCGCGGCACCCAATCGTACGCTGAAAGCAATACCCAAAGAGATTGGAAGCCCTGCCGATATCGTTACTCAAACCATCTTCCGTCGTTGAACAACTTTGGGGATCCGTAAATGGAAATTGCAGTTCGCCATACAACGGCAAAGGGTGCGGCGGTATGTAGATATGCAGCCATGCTAGTCGCAAATCCGCATGCCAGAACGTCAGCCGCGCCATCCCGCAGGGCCGGAGAGCCGCAAAAGTCAATGAATTGATTGAGAGTCTGATGGTCGGGGCGGCGGGATTCGAACTCGCGACCTACGGTACCCAAAACCGTCGCGCTACCAGGCTGCGCTACGCCCCGACTGGCGCCTCTCTAACCGCAGGTTGGCGCGTTGAAAAGCCCCAAACGGCAGAAAGGCCGATGAACCTTGCCCAGGCTCTAGGGCGTGCAGGGCCAGACGGCGGAGTCCGAGGGAATTGCGGGGTGCCGCATCTCGGCCCCCGGCCCGATTCCAAGGCGGGCGGCAAGGCCGCCGTTCACCTCCAGCACGAATTGTACCCCCTCGCCTCCATCGATTGGCGTGCGATCAAGCGGGCGGGCATCAGAGTGGACATGCGTCACCCTGCCCGATGCATCGGCAAAGATCATGTCGAGCGGGATCAGCGTGTTCTCCATCCAGAAGACGGCCGCTTGCGGCGCCTCATAGACAAAAAGCATGCCTGCGGATCGGGCCATGTCCTCGCGGAACATCAGACCGCGGGCGCGCTCGGCGGGTGTGTCGACCACCTCAACGGAAAACTGCGCCCGGCCCGAGGGTCCGCGCAGATCTACCCGCGACGCGTCGCAGGCGGCGTCAGCCCCGGCAATGGCCGCATGACACGACAGCACAAGGGCCAGACACCACGACTGCATTCCCGTCATGGCCGCGCCGCGGCCTCCCACGAGACAACCTGCACAGCCATACGACCGCGCTTGCCCTCTATGATGCGCAGGCAGACAGCCTCGCCCGCCGCCAGATCGGCAAAGCCCGACATCCGCAGCACCTCGACATGGATGAAGACGTCTTCCGGGCGACCAAAGACGTTGGCAAACCCAAATCCCTTCGATTTGTCGAACCACTTGACGCGCGCAGGCTCCAGTGGCCGGGCCGCGATCTCTTCGGGGGTGGCCAGCCCCTGATCCTCGCCCAGCGGAAAGGGCGTGCCGGTCGGCGGCTCGATCGAAAGCACCTCGACCGCCTGCACGCCGCGCTGCGTTTGTTGCACCATGATGGATATGCCGGTGCCATCGGCGACCGAGCTTTGGCCGTAGTTCCGCAAGACATTGGCATGCAAGAGGATGTCGGAACCCCCTTCATCCCCGACCACGAATCCGAACCCTTTGGCCGGATCGAACCATTTTACCTTGCCGTGCACCTTTCGTGGCGCGGCGACGTTTTCGTCTGACATCTCAGAGCCGTTCCCCAGTTTGACCCTTCAACCATTTCCTTCTGCCAATCGTTAAGCGTGTTCAAGCGAAAATCCTTACTCATTTCCGTCCGAAACCTCACGACGCGCATAAATCAAGGGCTTAGTCGTTCAACTTTCCATGGATGCTGCTGGCTTTCGCGGCGCCAGCAGAACCTGTCATGCAGCCGGAACGCCCCGTCGGACCAGAACTCGATCTCGACAGGGCTGATACGGAACCCACCCCAGAACGGCGGGCGTGCCGGATTGGGTCCTTTCAGCGCGGTCACCTTGGCCACTTCGGCCATAAGTGCCGCACGTGAGCCAAGCGGTCGGCTTTGTCGCGAAGCCCATGCGCCAAGCCGCGATTGCAGGCTTCGGCTTGCGTAATAGGCATCGGCCTGCGGCCCCTCCTCACGGGTCACATGGCCGCGGACACGAATCTGCCGCCTAAGCGACTTCCAGTGCATGACAAAGGCCGCCTGCGCATTGGCCGCCAGTTCCTGCCCCTTCGCGCTTTCGTAGTTTGTATAGAAAACGAATCCGCCGGGCGCCTCGGTCTCGATTTCCTTCAGAAGCACCATCCGCACATTCGGCAGGCCGCTGGCATCCACCGTTGCCAGCGCAATCGCATTGGGATCATTCGGCTCTGACGCCTCTGCCTCGTCCAGCCACACTTGGGCAAGCTGAAACGGGTTATCCCCAGCGAAAAGTCCAGTCCGATCCATCTACTAAGCCTTACTTACCTAACGTCAACGATCACACGCGCATGCCAGTCGTGCAAGCACTTCCACCATGGCATGCCGAGAAACCGCTCTCGCACCGAAATGCGACACCAATTAGGACCTTTTGTCGCGCCCTTGATGCGTCGCAGGCGATGCCCTACACCTGCACCCCTGACACCAAGAACGAGGGGACTTCATGGCTGGCGGATTGCTACAGGGGAAACGCGGGCTCATCATGGGTCTCGCGAACGACAAGTCGATTGCCTGGGGCATCGCGCAGGCCTGTGCGGCACAAGGCGCCGAGCTTGCCTTCTCCTACAACGGTGAGGCCCTTCTGAAGCGCGTCCAACCGCTTGCCGAGAGCATTGGCGCCAGCGTGTTCTACGATTGCGACGTGGGCGATGAGGCCACCCTCGATGGACTGTTCGCCCATCTGAAAGAGGTCTGGGGCAGCCTTGACTTCGTCGTCCACGCCATCGGGTTTTCCGACAAGAACGAGCTGCGCGGCCGCTATGTCGATACATCGCGCGCGAATTTCAGCATGACCATGGACATTTCGGTTTTCAGCTTTACCGCTGTTTGCCAGCGCGCTGCGGCGATCATGGGGCCGGGTGGAAGCCTGCTGACGCTGACCTACTACGGTGCCGAAAAGGTCATGCCGCATTACAACGTGATGGGTGTGGCCAAGGCCGCGCTCGAGGCGTCTGTCATGTATCTGGCCGAGGATCTGGGCAAGGACGGTATCCGCGTCAACGCCATCTCGGCAGGCCCGATCAAAACGCTGGCTGCCAGCGGTATCGGTGACTTCCGCTATATCATGAAGTGGAACGAGTTGAACTCGCCCCTGCGGCGCAACGTGACGCAGGAAGAAGTCGGCAAGGCCGCGCTCTATCTTCTCTCCGACCTGGGCTCTGGCACCACGGGTGAAAACCTGCATGTCGATGCGGGCTATCATGTCGTCGGCATGAAGGCCGTCGACGCACCGGACATTGATGTGGTTACGGGGCGCAAGGAATGACGATCACCGCCTTCGTTGCCGTTGCAACACTGCTGACCATGGGGGCCATCAGCCCCGGTCCGGCGGTGCTGATGTCGGCGCGAACCGGGGTAACCGAGGGGATGCGGACCGGTTTCTTCCTCGCCATGGGTATCGGCATTGGCGCGGTGTTCTGGGCCGCGCTCGCGCTCTCGGGGCTGGCTGCGCTGTTCAGGATCGCCCCGGCGCTGCTCTGGGCGTTCAAGATCGCGGGCGGGGTCTATCTAGTCTGGATGGGCATCCAGATGTGGCGCAGCGCCGCCAGACCCCTGCCCGACAGTACCGGACAGCCACCGCGCTCGGCCTGGTCGGCATTCCGACTTGGCGTGATCACACAGCTGTCGAACCCCAAACCGGCCGTCGTGCTATCGGCGATCTTCATTGGAACGGTGCCGCCCGGCACGCCGCTCTGGGTTCTGGCAGCGCTTCTGTCTTTCCTGTTCTTCGTCGAGACGCTGTGGAACACAATCGTCGCCCGACTATTTTCACTGCCCGCGACCCGACGCGCCTATATCGGGGCAAAATCCACGATGGACCGCACCTTTGGCGGTTTCCTTGCGCTGCTCGGCGCCAAGATCGCGGCCACCTGAAGGAGTGAGCACATGAACGACCGCCTGCCCCACGAAAAAGGCTTTCACGTCAGCTGGGACCAGATCCACCGCGATGCGCGCGCACTGGCCTGGCGGCTCGACGGCAAGGGTCCGGGCGAAGGCGGGACGTGGAAGGCCGTCGTCGGCATCACCCGCGGCGGGCTTGTACCGGCGATGATCGTCAGCCGCGAGCTGGATATCCGGGTCGTCGATACGATCTCGGTCAAAAGCTACAACCATCAGGAACGCACCGACGCCGTGGTGACCAAAAGCCCGCAGGTTGATCTGATGGGCGACGGCGAGGGGATCCTGGTGGTTGATGATCTGGTCGACAGCGGCAAGACGCTGGAGCTGGTGCGCCGCCTGTATCCCAAGGCGCATTTCGCAACCGTGTATGCCAAGCCCCATGGCAAGCCGCAGGTCGACACCTATATCACCGAGGTCAGCCAGGACACCTGGATCTTCTTCCCCTGGGATATGGCGCTGCAATATGTCCAGCCGATGCGCGGCCAGGACTGACAGCACAAGGGGGGGCTTTCCGCCCCCCACGCGCCCTTGGCGCTCCCCCCGAGGATATTTCGGAAAAGAAGAATGAGAGCGCTGCGGCTTTCTTCTTTTCCGAAATATCCTCGGGGGTGAATGGGCCGCAAGGCCCAGAGGGGGCAGACAGCCCCCCTTTCCCCCCGCAACCTTGACGATGCCCCTTCATTCAGCGAGCCCTGACATGGTCCACCCCCTGAACCCCGCCATCGCCGCGACCTTTCCGCCGCCGGTGATGGAAGCGCGGCGCTGGCTGCAGGGGCTGACCTTCAGCCATGAACGCCCGCTGATCAACGTGAGCCAGGCCGCGCCCGTCGACAGCCCCCCGCTCGCGCTACGCGAGGCGCTGGCCGAGGCTGCGATCAATGATCCTCAGGCGCATCTCTATGGCCCGGTGCTGGGCATGCCAGAGCTGCGGGCAGAGATCGCCGTGCAATGGTCACAGGCCTATGGCGGGGCAATCGCCCCCGATCAGGTCGCGATCACCCAAGGGTGCAACCAGGCCTTCACGGCGGTCATGTCCACCCTTGCAGGGGCGGGTGACGAGGTGATCGTGCCGACGCCATGGTACTTCAATCACAAGATGTGGCTCGATATGCAGGGCGTGCGCACAGTCCCGCTGGCCGCGGGCGATGGCCTGTTGCCCGACCCTGAGCGCGCCGCCGCGCTGATCGGCCCACGGACCCGTGCAATCGTTCTGGTCAGCCCGAACAACCCCGGCGGGGTTGAGTACCCACCCGCGCTGGTCGCGGCCTTCCGCGATCTTTGCCGCGCGCAAGGCATCGCGCTGGTTCTGGATGAGACCTACCGCGACTTCGACAGCCGCCACGGGCTCGAGATCGGCGGACGCCCGCATGAATTGTTCAGCGATCCCGACTGGGCCGATGTGCTTGTGCACCTCTATTCCTTCTCCAAGGCCTATCGGCTGACCGGGCATCGGGTGGGCGCAATCGTCGCCTCGGCCGCGAGACTGTCCGAGGTTGAAAAGTTCCTCGACACCGTCGCGATCTGCCCCAGCCAGCTTGGCCAGATCGGCGCGCTGTGGGGGATGCGCAACCTCGCGCAGTGGGTCGCCGGCGAGCGGGCCGAGATTCTCGACCGCCGCCGCGCGATGGTCGACGGTTTTTCGGCATTGGAGGGCTGGCGGCTTCTGGGCTGTGGCGCCTATTTCGCCTATGTCGAGCATCCGTTCGACGCCCCCTCGCCCGAGGTGGCGCGGCGACTGGTACGCGAACAGGCGGTGCTGATGCTGCCGGGAACGATGTTCCAGCCGGATGAACACCCCGAGGGCGCGCGCCAGTTCCGCATCGCTTTCGCAAATGCCGATCGCAAGGGCATCGCCGAGATGTTTGCGCGCCTGAAATCCTTCAGCTGGTAGCGCCGCTTCCGTCAAACGCCCCGAATGGCGCTGCGCGCGCCACCCTTGCCGCGCGCACGGGAACTGCATAGAACCAACGCGATCCTTTCACACGCAGGCCAGTCATGTCGCAAGATACCGCATCCGAAAGCCCGAAACGCAAGCGCCGCGGCGCTCCGGTCCTTTCGGGGGTCCTGCTTGCGATGATCGTGGGCGGCCTCGGGGGCTATGGCATTACCAACTTTGGATCAGGCCGTGTGGTGATCGGCTCGGTCGGCGAGCAGGAGATCGATGCCAACCAATACGCTCGCGCCCTGCAGAACGAGGTTGCGGCCCTCGGCCAGCAGACCGGCACGCAGATCGATCTGCAGCAGGCCATCGCGCTTGGAGTGGATGCGCGGGTGCGGCAATCACTTGTGACGCAAGCCGCGCTGGATGGTGAAGCCGCGCGCATTGGCCTGTCAGTCGGCGATGCAGTGCTTGCGCGCGAAATTGGCCGGATGCCGGCATTTCAGGGGCCGACAGGCACCTTCGACACTGCGATGTATGATGATGCGCTGCGCCGCAACAATCTGACGCGCGCCGAATTTGAAAGCGGCATGCGGGGCGATCTGTCCCGCGCCTTGCTATCGGGTGCCGTGGCAGGGGGATTTGCCGCACCCGACGCCCTGACCGATACGCTTCTCGCACATGCAGCAGAGCGCCGGGGCATCACCGTGCTGACCTTGCGCGAAAGCAGCCTTGCCACGCCGATTGCAGATCCCGATGATGCTGCCCTGCGCGCCTTCTATGACGCCAACATCGCCCAGTTCACCGCGCCCGAGGCCAAACGCATCCGCTTTGCGGCACTTCTGCCCGAGGCGCTGGCCGCGACCATGCCGGTCGACGAGGCCGAACTGCGCCGCATCTATGATGAGCGCAAGGCAGAATACATTCAGCCCGAGCGTCGCCTCGTCGAGCGCCTTGTTTTCCCGTCCGAGGCAGAGGCCAAAGACGCGCGTGCGCGCTTTGACGCGGGCGAAACCTTTGAGATGCTGGTCGCCGCGCGCGGGCTCAAGCTGATTGACGTCGACATGGGTGATGTCGGCAAAGACGAACTTGGAGCTGCGGCCGAAGACGTCTTTGCCCTGACAGAACCGGGTGTCGTGGGGCCGCTTCCCTCGGAATTCGGGCCTGCGCTCTATCGCATGAACGGCATCCTTTCGGCGCAGGAAACCACCTTTGAGCAAGCCCGCGCTGACCTTGCAACCGAACTGCAGATGGACGCCGCCCGCCGTGCCATAGGCGACAAGATCGAGGCCATCGATGATGCGCTGGCCGGTGGTGCCACCATCGACGACCTTGCCAAAGAGCAGGGGATGGAACTGGGCCAGATCGACTTCTCTGCTGCGTCGGATGACAAGATCGCAGGCTATCCGGCCTTCCGCACTGCGGCCGAGGCCCTGCAGGAAGGTGACTTCCCCGAAGCGATCCAGCTGAATGACGGCGGCGTGGCCGCGATCCAGTTCGACCAGATCGTCCCCCCTGCCCCTATCCCGTTTGATGAAGTGAAAGAGGATGTCGCCGAGGCCTGGCGGACCGATACCCTTGCGAAGGCCCTGAAGGCGCGGGGCGAGGAAATCCGTGCCGAAGTCGAGGCCGGGGCGCATTTGGGCCAGTTCGGGATTCTGGATGTCAGCCCGGATACCAGCCGCGCCGGCGCGATCGAAGGCGCCCCCGCTGAGGTCGTGGCCGAGGCCTTCAAGATGGATGTGGGTGACGTACGCCTTGTCGAGACGCCAGGCTATGTGGGGCTGGTGCAGGTCGACAAGATCACGCCGGTTGATGCAGCCAGCGCAGATGGCAAGGCGCTGCGTGATGGCATCGCCGCACAGGTCGAACAGGCGATTGCGCAGGATGCTTTCGTGATGTTCTCGACCGGGCTCGCCAACGGGGCCGGCATCCAGTTCAATCAGTCGGCCATCGATGCCGTCCACGCGCAGCTGCGCTAAGGAGGAAAGATGGCCCTGATCTCCTCTTATGAGGCCTTTGAGCGCGGCTGGAACGCCGGGCATAACCAACTGGTCTACGCCCGGCTTGCCGCCGATCTGGATACCCCCGTCAGCCTGATGCTGAAGCTGGGCGAGGCGCGCGCCGATACCTTCATGCTGGAAAGCGTCACCGGCGGCGAGGTGCGCGGTCGCTATTCGGTGGTCGGCATGAAGCCCGACCTGATCTGGCGCTGCCGGGGCGAACAGTCCGAGATCAATCGCGAGGCCCGGTTCGATCCGCAGGCCTTTGCGTCCCTGCCCGGTCACCCGCTGGAAACGCTTCGGACGCTTCTGGCCGAATGCCGGATCGAGATGCCTGACGATCTTCCGGCCATCGCCGCGGGCCTGTTCGGCTATCTGGGCTATGACATGATCCGGCTGGTCGAGCATCTGCCAGATGTGAACCCCGATCCGCTGGGTCTGCCTGATGCGGTGCTGATGCGCCCCTCGGTCATCGCGGTGCTGGACGGCGTCAAGGGCGAGGTCACGATCGTCTCGCCTGCCTGGGTCTCATCCGGCCTTTCGGCTCGCGCCGCCTATGCGCAGGCCGCCGAACGGGTGATGGACGCGCTGCGCGATCTGGACCGCGCGCCCTCTACCGCGACGCGTGACCTTGGCGAGGCGACACCCGTAGGGGCAGCGATCTCGAATTTCACGCATGAGGGGTACAAGCAGGCCGTCGAACGGGCCAAGGAATACATCCGCGCAGGGGACATCTTTCAGGTGGTCCCCTCGCAACGCTGGACCCAAAGCTTTGAGCTGCCGCCCTTTGCGTTCTACCGCAGTCTTCGGCGCACCAACCCCTCGCCCTTCATGTTCTTCTTCAATTTCGGCGGCTTTCAGGTCGTGGGCGCGAGCCCCGAAATCCTTGTCCGCCTGCGCGAGGGCGAGGTGACCATCCGCCCCATCGCCGGCACCCGCCCGCGCGGCGCCACACCCGAGCAGGACAAGGCGCTGGAACTGGACCTGCTGTCTGACCAGAAGGAACTGGCCGAGCATCTGATGCTTCTGGACCTTGGTCGCAACGATGTGGGCCGGGTCGCAAAGGTCGGCACCGTGCGTCCGACCGAGAAGTTCATCATCGAACGCTACAGCCACGTCATGCATATCGTGTCGAACGTCGTGGGTGAACTGGCCGAGGGAGAGGACGCCCTTTCCGCCCTGCTGGCAGGCCTGCCTGCGGGCACCGTGTCGGGCGCCCCGAAAGTTCGCGCTATGGAAATCATTGACGAACTGGAGCCTGAAAAGCGCGGCGTCTATGGCGGCGGCGTGGGGTATTTCGCGGCGAATGGCGAGATGGATTTCTGTATCGCGCTGCGCACGGCCGTTCTGAAGGATGGCAAGCTCTACACCCAGGCGGGTGGCGGCGTGGTCTTTGACAGCGATCCTGAATCCGAGTTTCAGGAAACCGTCAACAAGACCAAGGCCCTGCGCCGCGCGGCGGAAGATGCCGGGATGTTTGACCGGCGTCACAACAGCTGATTTCAGGAAAGGGGGCCATGGCCCCCTTTCTTACTCTGGCGTGACCAGCACAGCCGTCAACGGAGCAAGCGCAACAGATCCTGCGCGCCCCTCGATCGACCATTCCAGCAGCGCCGCGATCGTATCAGGCTGCGCGCGCCCCAGAACGGCAACACGGCCGTCCTGTGCCGCCTTGAATGCCGCCCGATCCAGATGGCGGCGCATGGCGGCGGTATCCTCACCCTCGGCATCGATCTCGCGGAAGATCAGTGCGGATGGCACCGCCTCGCGCTGCGCGACCTGATCGCCCGCGTTCAGCCCCTTGTCAAAAGTCACAAGGCCACGCCCCTGGTCCTTGATGAAGGGCACAAGGTCGGCTGCGATCTGACGGTTGTTCTGGAACCCACCCTCGGGCAGATCGACGACCGCGACCGATTGCGCCAGGACCTTGGCATGCGCTTCGAGCGTCACCTGCAAGTCGGACGGCGCCGCACCTTCAGGGATCTGGGTGGCCAGCATCGCCACTTCCTTGCCGCCGCGGCGGTAGAGTTCGGTCAGATACTCTGCACCAGGGGCGGCGGGATCGAGGACAATGGTGATAGGCAACTCCAGCGCGGCAAGCGCAGCACGGTCAATCTTTGCCTGTCCATCATCGATCAGGAGGATCGAGAACAAAGGCTTGGCCTGCGGGTTATCGAAGGCCGCGGCATAGCGCACCACGGGGCGCGGATCTGCGGGCGCGGCATTGGAGGCCTCGGGCGTGGCGGGCGCCTCGGCCTCGATGCGCGGCAACCGGTTGGTCGTGACACCTTCAACCTCGCCTTCCAGACCCGGTTCGGGGCGGTCGAGCAGCGGCTCGGCTGGCGCGGCGGGCTCCACGACAGGGGCTGGCTTATCTGACTCGGGCACAGGGGCCAGCGGGGAATGTGCGGGCACCTCGCCGGGCAGGGGCGCATCGGTGTCATCGACAGCCGCCTGATCGGGCGCGGGCTGCACCGGAACCGGGGGTTCTGCGGCGGCGGGTTCGGGCGACGGCGGGGCCGGCGGTGCCTCGGCCGGTGCGGGGGCCGCATCTGCGCCCTCACCCGTAATCGGTGCAACTGGCGCACTTGGCTGCGGCGCAGGTTCTGCCTCGGGGGTGGTGGCGGGACTGGGCGGCAGGCCCGCAGGCGCGGGCACGGCCGCAGGGGCAGTTGGCACTGATTTCGGTGGGGTCGCCTGAGGGGCGGGCTCGACGGGCGCAGGTTCGGCGGGGGCAGGTTCGGCGGCCGCTGGATCAGTCGGCGTTGGCTCAGTCGGCGCAGGAGAAGCTGCAGGCGCGGCAGGCTCGGCAGGCTCGGGTTCCGCCGTGGGGGTCGCCGGGGGCGCGGCGTCAGCCTCGGCGGGCGCGGCAGGCTCAGGCGTCGCGGGCGCTGCAACCTCAGCCGCAGGGGTCTCGGCGGTGGACACCGGCTCGGTCGATGGCACCTCGGCGGTGGCCGCTTCCGCGACGGGCGCCTTGTCCTGATTTGCCGGAAGCGGGGCGAGTTCGGATACCACGCCAAGCCCAATTGCCGCTACGATGCCACCCCAGAACAGACCCGCCACAAACCCGCGCAATCCCGCCTCCACCTGTTCGGGCGGTATCTTCCGCCCTGGACACTTCTGCCTCTCGTGGGGGTGGATTGACTTGACCTCCCCCTTCGGCTGGCCCCATGTATAGCGCGACGATGCGCGGGGTTCACCCCCAAACATCCCCTTTTTCGCAAGGCCCGGCACGATGCTTCTGTTGATCGACAATTACGACAGCTTCACCTACAACCTCGTCCATTATCTGGGCGAGTTGGGGGCGGATGTCCGCGTGGTGCGCAACGACGCGCTGAACGTGCAGGAAGCCATGGCCCTGCGCCCCGAGATGATCGTGCTGAGCCCCGGCCCCTGCGATCCGGCCCAGGCCGGGATCTGCCTTCCGCTGACCGCCGCCGCCGCCGAGGCGAAGATCCCTCTTCTGGGTGTCTGCCTTGGGCACCAGACGATTGGCGAGGCCTTTGGCGGCAAGGTTGTGCGCTGCCATGAGATTGTTCACGGCAAGATGGGCACCATGCACCATTCGGGCCAAGGCGTATTCCGTGGCCTGCCTTCGCCCTTCCTTGCCACGCGCTATCACAGCCTTGTCGTGGAACGCGACACCCTGCCTGACTGCCTTGAGGTGACGGCATGGCTTGACGATGGCACGATCATGGGATTGCGCCACAAGACGCTGCCCATCGAAGGTGTCCAGTTCCACCCCGAAAGCATCGCCAGCGAGCATGGGCATCAGTTGCTGAAGAACTTCCTTGAAAGCGCCCGGGTGCCAGCATGAGCGAGCGCCTGAAGCCGCTGATCGGTATTGCCGCCACCCGCCCCCTGACGCGCGCCGAGGCGGAAACTGCCTTTGCCGCCCTCTTTGAGGGCGAGGCCACGCCCGCACAGATGGGCGGCTTTCTGATGGCGCTACGCACGCGGGGAGAGACGGTCGAGGAATATGCGGCGGCTGCATCCGTCATGCGGTCAAAATGCCATGCGGTGCGCGCGCCTGCGGGCGCGATGGACATAGTGGGCACCGGGGGCGATGGCAAAGGCACGCTCAATATCTCGACCGCAACCGCCTTTGTAGTCGCGGGCGCGGGCGTTCCGGTCGCCAAGCACGGCAACAGGAACCTGTCGTCCAAGTCAGGTGCGGCCGATGCACTGACAGAGATGGGCATCAATGTGATGGTCGGACCGGAGATCGTGGAACGTTGCCTGGCCGAGGCCGGGATCGGCTTCATGATGGCGCCGATGCACCACCCCGCTATGCGCCACGTGGGCCCGGTGCGCACCGAGCTTGGGACGCGCACGATCTTCAACATCCTCGGGCCGCTGACCAATCCGGCGGGCGCCAAGCGTCAGTTGACCGGCACCTTCAGCGATGCCCTGCTGCGCCCCATGGCCGAGACGCTGCATGTTCTGGGGTCGGAAAAGGCCTGGCTCGTGCATGGCGGGGATGGCACGGACGAAATCTCGATCGCCGCGCCCACCCGCGTCGCGGCGCTTGAGGGGGGGCAGATCCGCGAGTTCAGCATCCATCCTGAGGATGCAGGCCTTCCCGCGCACCCGTTCGAGGCCATTATCGGCGGTACACCGCAGGAAAACGCCGCCGCCTTCCGCCGCCTACTGGAGGGCGAGACGGGGGCCTATCGCGATGCCGTTCTGCTCAACTCGGCGGCGGCACTCGTTGTGGCGGATCGTGCCCCCAGCCTGCCCGAAGGGGTGGAACTGGCCCGCGAGTCGCTCGATTCCGGCGCGGCACTCGGCAAGGTGGAAGCGCTGGTTGCCCTGACGGCGGCGTAAGGTGGGGCTGCCTGCCCCGCCCGCAAGCTGGGCCGATCTGCCGTTCTTTTCCCGCGACTGGCCTGCCCTTGCTGCGCGACTGACTGACAATCCTGGCTGGCAACCGGCCGCGATCTTTCGAGCGCTGGACCTGACACCACGCGAAAAGGTCCGCGTCGTCATTCTGGGCCAGGACCCCTATCACACGCCGGGCCGGGCCACGGGCCTTGCCTTCAGCTTTCCACCGGGCGAGCCAGCACGGGATTCGCTGCGCAACATCCTGACCGAGTTGCGGTCTGACCTTGGCGTTGATCGCAAGGATGGAGATCTCACCGGTTGGGCGCGGCAGGGCGTGCTTCTTCTGAACTCGGTCCTGACCGTGCCGGTCGGGCAGGCCTTTGGGCACAAGCGTTGGGGGTGGGAGGCGCTGGTGTCGCAGATTCTGATGGCGACCGCAGAGGACGGGCCGCGCGCATTTCTTCTGTGGGGACGACCAGCACAGGCAGCTTGCGCCCGACTGCCCCGCGCGCGGCACCTGTTCATCGAGAGCGCGCATCCCTCGCCGCTATCGGCCCATCGCGGCTTTTTCGGCTCGCGCCCCTTCAGCCGGGTCAACGACTGGCTGGCGACGCGGGAAGAACCCCCGATCGACTGGTCGGTCTAGACGCAAACGCCGGGTTTTCAAACGCTTCCGCAACGGCTAGACCTTTGGGAAGGAGACCAACATGAGCACCATTCTCGACCGCATCAAGGCCTACAAGCTTGAAGAAATCGCCGCCCGCAAGGCAGAGCGACCCTTGGCCGAGGTGGAGGCCGCGGCAAAGGCCGCGCCAGCCCCACGTGGATTTGCCCGCGCGCTGCGACAGGCCGCGACCACCGGTTATGGGTTGATCGCCGAGATCAAGAAGGCAAGCCCCTCCAAGGGCCTGATCCGCGCGGACTTCGATCCGCCCGCCCTTTCCAAGGCCTATGAGGAAGGCGGCGCCACCTGCCTTTCCGTCCTGACCGACGGCCCCTCGTTTCAGGGCGCCGATGAGTTTCTGACGCAGGCCCATGACGCAACCAGCCTGCCCTGCCTGCGCAAGGACTTCATCCATGACGCCTACCAGATTGTCGAGGCACGCGCGCTGAAGGCAGACTGCATCCTGCTGATCATGGCCTCACTCGACGATACCGAGGCGGCCGAACTGGAACAGGTCGCCATCCAGTGGGGCATGGATGTGCTGATCGAGGTGCATGACCGCGCCGAGCTCGAGCGTGCCGCCCGGCTGAAATCGCCGCTGATCGGCATCAACAACCGCAATCTGCACACCTTCGAGGTGACGCTGGACACGACCCGCGATCTGGCGCGCCGCGTGCCCGAGGATCGACTGATCGTGTCGGAAAGCGGCCTTTTCACCCCTGGCGATCTTGCGGATATGGCCCAGTATGGCGCGCGCTGCTTCCTGATCGGGGAAAGCCTGATGCGCCAGCCCGATGTCGCGGCAGCAACGCGCGCAATCCTTTCGCAGCCCTTGACCTCGCAAGGGAGGGCGTGATGGCGCTGACGCATTTCGACGCCGCCGGCCATGCCCATATGGTCGATGTGTCGGAAAAGCCCGTCACGGCCCGCATCGCCATCGCGCGCGGCACCGTCAGGATGAGCGCCGAGACGCTGGCCCTGGTAACCGAGGGCCGGGCCGAGAAGGGCGATGTGTTGGGCGTTGCGCGTCTGGCCGGTATCATGGGCGCCAAGAAGACGGCCGATCTGATTCCGCTCTGCCACCCCTTGCCAATCACCAAGGTCGCGATCGACCTGACGCCAGACCCTGACCTGCCCGGCATCGTGGTCGAGGCGACCGTCAAGACCGGCGGCCAGACCGGGGTGGAGATGGAGGCGCTGACCGCTGTTACCACCGCTTGCCTGACGATCTACGACATGGTCAAGGCTGTCGAAAAAACCATGCGGATAGAGGGGATACACCTCGTTCTGAAGGACGGCGGCAAATCCGGCCGCTTTGAGGCCGCGCCGTGATCACCGTCGAGGAAGCCTTGGGCCATGTGCTCGCGCTGGCCCGCGTGATGCCGGTCGAGACGGTTGCGCTGGCTGATGCCGCAGGGCGCTGGATGGCCGAACCGGTCGCCGCCCGTCGCGACCAACCGCCCTTTGACGCCTCGGCCATGGATGGCTACGCCGTTACGGACGAGGCCCCCCTTGGCGCGACATACACCGTCGTCGGCGAGGCGGGCGCCGGTCATGGCTTCGGCGGGCGGATCAACGCGGGCGAGGCGCTGCGCATCTTCACTGGCGCCCCGGTGCCCGATGGCGCACAGCGTGTGGTGCTGCAAGAGAGCGTCCGGCGCGACGGGGCGCAGATTACAATCACCGAAGCCTCGGCAAACACCAATATCCGCCCGCGTGGCGATGATTTCCGCCTTGGCCAAGCCTTTGGCCCCAAACGGATATCCGCTTCTGACCTCGCGCTGTTGGCCGCGATGAACCTGCCTGAAGTTCCGGTGCGCCGGAAGCCCGAGGTTGCGATCATTGCGACAGGGGATGAACTGGTCATGCCCGGCGAGACGCCGGGGCCCGACCAGATTGTCGCGTCCAACTCTTTTGCGATCAAGGCCCTGGTGGAACAGGCCGGGGGCCGGGTACGGATGCTTCCGAT
Source organism: Gemmobacter aquaticus (assembly GCF_007859075.1). Taxonomy (GTDB): domain Bacteria; phylum Pseudomonadota; class Alphaproteobacteria; order Rhodobacterales; family Rhodobacteraceae; genus Gemmobacter; species Gemmobacter aquaticus. Next base: position 390,806 of record NZ_VOAK01000020.1, on the reverse strand, counting down.
CGCGCGCGATACCGAAGCCTCGCTCCGCGCGGTGTTCGACCTCGCCGATGGCGCCGATCTGATCGTGACGATCGGTGGCGCCTCGGTGGGTGACCATGACGTGGTTGCGAGACTGGCCGAGGGGATGGGGCTAAAGCGCGCCTTCTACAAGATCGCTATGCGCCCCGGAAAGCCGCTGATGGCCGGAATGATGCGCGGCGCACCGATGCTGGGACTGCCGGGCAACCCCGTCTCTGCCATCGTCTGTGCGCATCTTTTCGTGCTGCCTCTGGTTCGCGCCATGCTGGGCGATCCCTCCCCCGTTCTGCCACTGCGGCAGGCAAGGCTCGGCTCTGATGTCGATGCGACCGGCCCGCGCACGCATTACATGCGCGCGAGCTTGACGATGTCGCCTGACGCGCCGGTGGTCACCCCTTTCACGCGGCAGGATTCCGCCCTGCTTGGGGTGCTGGCCGAGGCGGACGCCTTGCTGGTGCGCCCATTGGGCGACGGCCCGCGCCGGGCCGGCGATCTGGCCGAGTACCTGCCCCTTTAGGTGAAACCGCTTGACACAAACCGGGAACACGGGCAGAACATTACGATAACTCCGGACTATTCGTCACAAGGGGCAGGCCAAATGCTTACGCGCAAGCAACTGGAACTTCTGGATTTCATCCGCGTCCGGATGGAAAGTGACGGCGTCCCGCCTTCGTTTGATGAAATGAAGGAAGCGCTCGATCTGCGCTCCAAGTCTGGCATCCACCGGTTGATCACGGCACTGGAAGAGCGGGGCTTCATCCGCCGCCTTGCGCACCGCGCCCGCGCGATCGAGATCGTCAAATTGCCCGAGGCAATGGAACGACCCGGTTTCACCCCCCGCGTAATTGCAGGCGACCGTCCGGAAGCCCCTCCGCCGCGTGGCGCCCGCCCTGTTGAGGCGATACACGCGCTTGAGCTTCCGGTCATGGGGCGCATCGCGGCCGGTGTGCCGATTGAGGCGATATCAGAAGTGTCGCACCATGTTGCCGTGCCCGGATCGATGCTGTCGGGCAGCGGCCAGCACTATGCGCTGGAGGTGCGTGGCGACTCGATGATCGAAGCGGGCATCAACGACGGCGACATCGTTGTGATCCGCGAACAGTCAACCGCAGAGAACGGCGATATTGTCGTAGCACTGGTCGAGGATGCAGAGGCCACGCTGAAGCGCTTTCGCCGCAAGGGCAACACAATTGCGCTTGAGGCGGCGAACCCCGCCTATGAGACGCGCATCCTGCCTGACCATCTGGTGAAGGTGCAGGGTCGTCTCGTCGGGTTGATCCGTAGCTATTGACCCGGTTCTTTTGGCCGAGACAGGCGCATGACGGTGTCTGCCGGCAGGTCCTGAGGCGACCAGATACGCGCGCCCCTGCGTGACGGGATCAGGACAAGTCTTTGATCCGAAGGACTTACAGCAAGTCCCCCCGTTGCGCGAAGCAATTCGGGTCCGATAACACGGCAAGGGCCATCCGGTTCGACGTTCGGCTCGGAAGAGATCACCAGATCGAACTGGGCGCACATCGCGCCTGACATGGCGACACCCGCCTTTCCGCGCAGAAGAACTCCATTCCACGCACCGATCTGAAAGCTCCGCGCGGCGGCCTGCCCTGCAAACCCCGGACGAAGCGCTGCCTTCTCCTGATCGGCGAGATCGCCATCATTCTCAAGCCACGAGGTTGCCGCGAATCCGGCGCCACGGGCGGAAGACAGCGCGCGACCGTCCTGACCCAAGATACCCACAAGCCGCCCATCGGCGGATATGAGCATCTGCGGCCGGACCTGCGGCCAGTAGACGAAGGCCAGCGTCAGCGGCAGGAGTGCAAGCAGCCGCGTCCGCCCGCGTGGCAAAACCGCTATGACCGCTGCGAAGCCAAGTGCGGCAAGCACCCAAGTCTGCGGTGCTGGCACGGCAGTCACCGCCCCGTCCCATGCCGCGACGACCGAGGCGACATAAAGAATCCATTGGCACCCCAAGCCCATGATCCAGAGCGGAATGGCGGCTAAGCCAAACGGCGCCAATAGCGCGGCGACCGCGCCCGCAGGCATCACAACCGCACCCATAACAGGCACCGTCAACAGGTTGGCAATCAGGCCAAAGTCCGCGATCCGACCGAAATGGGCCGCACCAAATGGCGCAGTCGCGGCCCCCGCAAGGACCGAAGACAGGACCAAAGTGAAAACCGGCATGATCCAGCGCGGCAGACGTCCGCGCAGCATCCCCCGCTCCACCCCGGCGAAGCCAGCGATCAGCGCGGCGGTGGCGGCAAACGACATCTGGAACCCCGGATCGAGCAGGCTTTCCGGCCGGACCAGCAGCAGCACCGTGGCCGAAATCGCGACCGACCGCATCGACAGCGCCCGCCGGTCCAGCAGAACCGCCCCCAGCATCACGACGACCATCAGGAAGGCGCGTTCCGTTGCCACGTTTGCCCCGGACAGCAGCATGTAGAACCACGCCACAAACAACGAGACAACGGCCGCGATCTTCTTTGCGTTGATCCGCAGTGCAATCATGGGAATGAAGGCGATCGCGCTGCGGATCAACATGAAAACAAACCCAATCAGGAAGGCGAGGTTCATCCCCGAGATCGCCAACAGATGGGCAAGGCTCGATGCCCGCAAATCCTCGACCGCCGTAAGGCTGAGGCCTGCGCGATCCCCCGTCATCACGCCCGAGGCGAAGGCGCCTGGATCTCCGGCCACATGCGCCTGAATCCCGTGCGAGAACCAGGCGCGCAGCCGGGCAATCCACTGCTCGCTCGGCCCCGGATCGGACAACAGCAGCACCGGATGCGGGGTGTAGCCAACCGCGCCAAGGCGCTGGAACCATGCAACGCGCCTGAAGTCGAAGTCACCGGGCTCGACCGGACCTTCCGGGCCAGAAAGGTGGCCCGTCGTCTGGATCACTTGCCCCGGCTCTGGCGAAAGCCAGCTGCGCTTGCCACGCAGCGAGATCCGGATACGCAGGGGGGTGTTTTCCGGCGGCACATTATCAAGCACCACCTGGTCCAGGGTCAGCCGCAGCGCATCGGTTTGCGAGCGGTCAATCTCGATGATCCGCCCGGTGATCGGCCCATAGTAGCGGAAGTCGAGTACAGGTGCCGCGACCAGATGCGCGCGCGTACCCGCCGCGATCAGCCCGAGCGAAAGACACAGCACCGCGATGGCCACCGGGCCCAAGCGCTCGTCACTGGTCCATCCGACCCAGACCGCCGCCAGACTGATCGCCCCTAGACTTGCGTAGACGGCCAGACCCGGCTCAGCCGGGGACGCGAACCAGAGCCCGATCCCGATGGCTAGCCCGACCGGCACCCAGGGAAACAGGTTCCCCCGCGCCTCGGCCAGGGTCGCCGACGGCAGGTGCAGGATCCGCATGCCGCGTTCGGCCCAAGCCGCCACCTTGTTTCCCGCCCTCCTCTCGCCTATCACCGGACGCGATCCTATCGCCGCCAAGGTTTCCGAAAGGTTAACGCTGAAAGGCCCATGCACATGTCCATGAACTCTGGCGGAAAGCCCGTCGTCACCCGTTTCGCCCCGTCGCCCACCGGCTATCTGCACATCGGCGGCGGCCGGACGGCGCTGTTCAACTGGCTTTATGCCCGTGGTCGCGGCGGCAAGTTCCTGCTGCGGATCGAGGATACCGACCGCGAACGCTCCACCCCCGAGGCGACGGCAGCGATCCTGCGGGGTCTGAAGTGGCTGGGGCTCGATTGGGATGGCGATGTTGTCAGCCAGTTCGAACGCCGCGATCGTCATGCCGAGGTCGCGCACGAGATGCTTGCACGAGGAACGGCCTACAAGTGCTTCTCAACAAAGGAAGAAATTGAGGCATTCCGTGCCGAGGCCGAGGCGCGGGGCAGTTATGCGCTGTTCCAGAGCCCCTGGCGCGACGCCGATCCCGCGACCTACCCTGACAGGCCCTACGCGATCCGCATGAAGGCCCCACGGACGGGTGAGACGGTGATCGACGATCAGGTGCAGGGCCAGGTCATCATCAAGAACGAGACGCTCGACGACATGATCGTCCTGCGTTCGGACGGGACGCCCACCTATATGCTGGCCGTGGTGGTCGACGATCACGACATGGGCGTGACCCATGTGATCCGTGGTGACGACCATCTGGTCAACGCCGCGCGTCAACAGATGATCTATGACGCGATGGGTTGGGACGTTCCGGTCTGGGCGCATATCCCGCTGATTCACGGACCGGACGGCAAGAAGCTTTCCAAGCGCCACGGCGCCCTCGGCGTCGAGGAATATCAGGTCATGGGCTATCCGGCGGCGGGGATGCGCAACTACCTGACGCGGCTTGGCTGGGGGCATGGCGATGCCGAGTTTTTCACCAGCGAACAGGCCATGGAATGGTTCGACCTGAAGGGAATCGGTCGCGCGCCTGCCCGGCTCGACTTCAAGAAGCTGGAGAATCTTTGCGGTCAGCACATTGCAGCATCAGACGACGCTGCATTGCTGCATGAACTTGAGGCATTCCTGACGGCCGCCAACCTGCCCGCACTTTCAGAGGCACAGCGCGCCCTTATGCTCAAGGGCATGCCCAGTCTGAAGGAGCGCGCGAAGACATTCCCGGAACTTCTTGAAAAGGCGCGGTATATCACGGTATCACGCCCTGTCCCGCGCGATGAGGCTGCGGAAAAGGCGCTTGACACGGTATCCCGTGGTATACTGAAATTGTTGACGCCGCGCCTGCAAACTGCTAGCTGGACGAAAGAGAATCTTGAGGCCATTCTGACCGGGGCCGCCGCCGAGCACGGCATGGGCTTTGGCAAACTGGCAGCCCCCTTGCGTGCAGCCCTTGCTGGCCGCACGGTAAGCCCGAGCGTCTATGACATGATGCTGGTCATCGGTCAGGACGAGACCATTGCGCGGCTGGAGGATGCCGCGGCCTGAACAGGCCGCCCCTTCTGCCGGAGAGATACGCCGCAGCGCCAACACCGGCGCTGCAAGCCAACGCAGAGGGATGTGGAAATGGCAGAAACAGGTAAAAGCGCGAAGCTGACACTCGGCGACAAGGTCATCGACCTGCCGATCCTGTCGGGCACCGTCGGCCCCGACGTGCTCGACATCCGAAAGCTCTACGCGCAGGGTGACGTGTTCACCTACGATCCCGGCTTTACCTCGACTGCCGCCTGCGACAGCGCCATTACCTATATCGACGGCGATGTGGGCGAGCTTCTGCACCGCGGCTACCCGATCGAACAACTGGCGGAAAAGTCGCACTATCTTGAGGTCTGCTATCTGCTGCTGAATGGCGAACTGCCGAACGCCGCCCAGATGGCTGACTTCGAATCCCGCATCACGCGCCACACGATGGTGCATGAACAGATGCACAACTTCTTCCGTGGCTTCCGGCGCGACGCTCACCCGATGGCGACCATGGTCGGCGTGGTGGGCGCCATGTCGGCCTTCTACCACGACTCGACCGACATCAATGACCCGTGGCAGCGCGAGGTCGCTTCGATGCGGCTGATCGCCAAGCTGCCGACCATCGCGGCAATGGCCTACAAGTATTCGATCGGCCAACCCTTCGTCTATCCGAAGAACAGCCTCGATTATGCGTCGAACTTCCTGCACATGTGCTTCGCGGTTCCCTGCGAGGATTATGTGGTCAATCCGATCCTGGCCAAGGCCATGGACCGGATCATGATGCTGCACGCCGACCATGAGCAGAACGCGTCCACCTCGACGGTGCGTCTGGCGGGCTCTTCGGGCGCCAACCCGTTTGCCTGCATCGCGGCTGGCATCGCCTGCCTCTGGGGCCCCGCCCACGGCGGCGCCAACCAGGCCTGCCTCGAGATGCTGCGCGAGATCGGATCGGTCGACCGGATCCCCGAGTTCATCCGTCGCGCCAAGGATAAGGACGACCCGTTCCGCCTGATGGGCTTTGGCCACCGCGTTTACAAGAACTTCGATCCCCGCGCGAAGGTCATGAAAGAGTCGGCGGACGAGGTTCTGGGCCTTCTGGGTATCGAGAACAACCCGACCCTGCAGGTTGCCAAAGAGCTTGAGCGGATCGCGCTTGAAGATGATTACTTCATCTCGAAGAAGCTCTATCCCAACGTCGACTTCTACTCGGGCATCATCCTTGATGCGATGGGCTTCCCGACCGCGATGTTCACCCCGATCTTCGCGCTGTCGCGCACCGTGGGCTGGATCAGCCAGTGGAAGGAAATGATTGGCGACCCCACCCAGAAGATCGGCCGCCCGCGCCAGCTCTACACCGGGTCGGCCAAGCGCGACTACGTGGATGTGCGCCACCGCTGAGTGCAGCGCAAGGCGAGGAAAGGGCAGCCGCTGGGCTGCCCTTTTGCGTTGCGACGCGCCCGAAGCTGGGCCACAAGGGCAGCCAGAGGGGTGACGGATGGCAGGCCGGATCTGGATCATTGATGCCGCGCGGACACTTGCCCTTTTGGGCATGGTGGTTTTTCACCTGTGCTTTGATCTTCAGATGTATGGGTATCTCCCGCCCGGTACGACGCAAGCGCCTGCGCTCTTCTGGCTGGCCCGCATCGTGGCGGGGGGCTTCCTGTTTCTGGCCGGTGCGTCGCTCTGGCTGGGCCATGGCAACGGCATACGCTGGCAGGCCTTTTGGCAGCGCTGGCTACGGATCGCTGCGGCGGCAGCGCTGGTCAGTCTTGCCACCCGCATCGCCATGCCACAGGCTTGGGTGTTTTACGGGATCCTGCACAGCATCGCGGTCGCGAGCCTTCTGGGGCTGGCTTTCCTGCGACTGCCGCCGATGCTGACGATTGTCACGGGCGCGACTGTCATGGCGGCGTCTTACCATCTTCCACAGATCTTGCAGTGGAACGCCCCGGCCCTGCGCTGGCTGGGGCTTGCGAATATTCCGACGCAGACCATTGATTTTGAGCCACTTTTTCCGTGGTTCGGCCCCTTCCTGCTGGGGCTTGGCACGGCGCGGCTTCTTGGCCCGCTCTGGCCCTCCCTCGCAGGCATCACCGGACCGCGGTGGCTCGCTTGGCCCGGCCGGCACTCACTGGCGATCTATCTTCTGCACCAGCCTATCTTACTCGGGGCGATCTGGCTGATCGGTTTCCTCTGAGCCTTACTCTCGCAGCACCGCCACGTCGCGGCGCGGCAGATCGACCTGACGACCGGGCTCTGCCTGTTGCACCGAAGGGTGGATCGCCTCGGACCGGTCGCGCCCAACCCGGCGCGCTTTTCGCAGCAGGAACGCCGCACCGAAACCGCGCCACGCCCCCACCATCGGCGCCATCGCATCGCAGGGAAAGCGGTTGCGCCAATCCGCAGGCAGGTTCAGCCCGCAAGCCTCAGCCCGGTCCAGCATCCAGACGAGCGGGATATTCGCCAGCGGGCGGGCGGCCTCAAACTGGCCAAGCTGCCCACCGATATCGCCATGCGCCCCGCGAAACCACACCTGCTCGACGTTCCCTGCCCAGCCGGGCGGGCATTCCCAGAGGACGGGCTCAAAGACCTGCCGGTTTTCGTGCAGGGCCAGGGCATGAAAGCCATGGCGGATCGAGTGGCCAAGGTGGTGGTTGTGAAAGGCATGACGCCCTTCGGTCAGCTTCCACAGCAGCGGCAACCGCAACCCCAGTGCCTTGACGGTGTCCCAGACACCGATCATCTGGATCGAGGCCGCCGGGTGACAGTAGAGGCGCGCAAAGGCGCGCGACGTGGCGCTGTCGGGGCCATTCTGGTAATATCGATAGGCTTGGCGCACGTTGCGTTCCGTCGCAGCATCTTGGCGCAGCAGGCCGACACGGTCGATCACGCCCGCAAGGCTGCGCACGGCATAGGCGCCACGCGAATAGCCGAAAAGATAGATCCGGTCCCCTGCCCGATAATGGCTGGCCAGATAGCCATAGGCCCGGACAATCTGGCGATCAATCCCGCCCCCCTGCATCACATCAAGCGTGTCGCGCCATGATCGCCATTGAAGGCCGGGTTCGTAATAGAGGCTGCGGCGATTGCCCGGAACAGTCTCACGCAATAGCTGAAATGCGCGGCCTGCGTTGCTTTCATGTCCGGGGTGAAGCGAGGCAAGCGTGCCGTCGAGGACGATCACATGATCCACCTGCCCGCGCCGGACACCCTTTGGCGGGGCATCCGCGGGATCGGTACGCGGGACTTGCCTTCGCGCATACCATCGGACGAGACGGTCAAGAAGGCTCATGGGCTGGCCCTTGCCTTCCCGGTCCGTCCGACAGTCTGCGGTATCGTGACCATGCGCCCCCCTGGCTGATGTCGCCCAAGGCTAATGGTCAAATCGTAAACGCCCGGCAAAGATTGTCCAGCCGGGCGCTTGGAAACAGCCGGGTTTCAGACCTTCAACGACAGGACTGTCGCGATCGTCAGATCCCCAAAGCCGTTGAAGCGGGTATTGGTGGCGATCGAATAGGCGCCCATGCCGTGGATGATCAGATAGTCGCCCTCGGCAATATCCTCGGCCAGCATCAGCTCGCCCGGCAGACGGTCGACGGAATCGCAGGTGGGGCCAAAGACGATACGCGAGGCCAGCGCACCGTCCCGCTTGCGGCCCTGGCCGTCCACGGTTTCGATGCGGTCGATAATGCCGACCAGCGGCAGTTCGGCCAGCGCGCCATAGACACCATCGTTCAGGAAGACATGCATGCCATCCCGCACCGCCTTGACCTTGGCCGCGTGGGTGAAGGCATCGCCACAAAGCGCACGGCCCGGCTCGCAGACCAGCATGGGGCGCGCATCGCCAAAGGCCTCGGACGCCACGCGGTCGATCAGGGCAAAGGTCTCTTCGATCTGCGGGACCACGGCCTGCAGGCGGTAGTTCGGGAAGCCGCCACCCACGTTCAACCGCGCCACGGTAACGCCCGCCTCACGCCCGATATCGGCGGCGGCGCGGATATAGGCTTCCCACGCATGGGGGTCGGTGCATTGCGTACCAGGATGGAAGGTCAGCGAGGGGATGAACCCTGCCTCATGCGCCCGCTTCAGAAGCTGGGCTGCAAGTTCCACCGTCGCGCCAAACTTGGCGCCAAAGTTGTAGGCCGCACCCGCCACCGGCAGCTTGAAGCGGACAGAGATCTCGCAGTTTTCGGCCGGGACAAGCTCAATGAGCTTTTCCAGTTCCGACGCACTGTCGACCGACCAGCTTTTCACGCCCAGCTCAACCGCTTGTGCAATTTCGGCGCGCGCACGCACGGGGTTGTTGTAATGCAGCGCCGCATCCGGGGCGATGCGGCGGATCAGACGGATCTCGCCGGGCGAAGCCACGTCAAAGCCGCGCACGCCAGCGGCCGCCAGGTTCTCGATCACCACGTCCGAAGGGTTGGTCTTGACCGCATAGGTCACCATGCCCGGAAAGCCGTCGATGAACCGACGCGCCGCCGCCTGCAGAACCGTAGGCGAGAAGAAGATCACCGGATTTTCGGGCTGTGCCGTGCGAAGAAATTCAGTCGGGTTGGACCAGATTGTTTTCGAGAGTCCCATCGGCGTTTCCTTTCTGCCAACAAGACGCAACTGCCCGGCCCGCAAAAGCGGGGGTTCGGCACCTGCGCGGTCATTACAACCAGGCCAGGTGCGTATGAGCCGCCCTTTTCCTGAAAACGTGGAATGCGCATATGGGACCAAACTTCATCGATGAAAACTGCAAAAATATAGTGTAGAGATAACAAAATGACGAAATCGGCAGGCAAAATGAATGGACGAACTTGATCGCAACATCATCGGGCTTCTCAGCGCCGATGCACGCATGTCCGTGGCCACGTTGGCGCGCCGGATGAAGGTTGCGCGCTCTACCGTACAGGCCCGTCTGGAGCGGCTTGAGACGACCGGCGTCATCGCCGGCTACACCCTGAAACTGGGCGAGGCGGCACGTCAGGGGCGGCTTCGCGCCAGTGTCCTTCTGACGATAGAGCCGCGGGCGCAGGCTGCGATCATCACCCGCCTGAAGTCGATTGCCGAGATCGAGAAGGTGTTCACCACCTCGGGCCGTTATGACCTGCTTCTGCAGGTCGCAGCGCCTTCAACTCATGTTCTGGATCAGGTGCTTGACCAGATCGGCGCGCTGACCGGTGTTGTCAGTTCGGAAAGCCTGATCCACCTGACGACCAAGTTCGACCGCGCCGTATAGGGGCGATCCAGGGACGGAATCATCGACAGCCGCCCGTGGGCATGAGAGCCTTGCCCCGCAACTTTCGTGGAGGATCACCATGAACGCGATCGTCGGAAAGCCCACCTGGTATGAGCTTGCAACACCCGATCTTGCGGGCGCCGCCGCCTTTTATGGCCCGCTGCTGAACTGGCAGTTCCGCGATGCAGGCATGGAGGGATTTACCTATCACCTCGCCTCGCGCGGTGAGGCCATGGTGGCAGGGATGATGACGGTGATGCCCGAGGTGCCGCCGCATTGGCTTATCTACTTCGAGGTTGCTAGCGCCGATGCTGCTGTCGCCGCGACCGAGGCCGCAGGCGGGCGGGTGCTCATGTCGGCCAGCGACGTGCCTGAAACCGGGCGCTTCGCCGTTCTGGCCGATCCGCAGGGCGCCGCATTCGGGATTCTTGAGCCGCTGCCCGGCATGCCCTCGCAAGCCTATGACCCGATGCAAAGTGGCCATGGCAACTGGCACGAGTTGAACACCACCGAACCGGGCCCGGCACTGTCCTTCTACACCGCGCTTTTTGGCTGGACCCCGACCCAGGCCATGCCAATGGGCGAGATGGGGGACTATCAGCTCTTTGCCCAAGGCGGCCGCGATATCGGCGGCATGATGCGCCTGCAAAGCGCGGACGTGCCGCCCTACTGGATGCCCTATTTCGGCACCGCAAGCATCAAGGCGGCGATGGCGCAGATCACCGCCAGCGGCGGCAAGGTCCACCATGGCCCGCAAGAGGTTCCCGGCGGGGCGTTTATCTGTCTGGCCGAAGACCCGCAAGGCGTACACTTCGCACTGGTGGGCGGGGCCTGACCGACACGAGGGCCCGAGCGGGGCGTGGCACCCGCCACGAGGCCCGGCAAACCGCCGCCAGACTTCGGTCGTGCCGCTGAAAGGCTTTTCCTTCGGCGCCCGATTGGATACATCGTTGCCAACAGCTGCTGAACGCTTGGAAAGACCCTGATGCCGATGGAAAAGACCTTCAACGCCCCCGAAGCCGAGGCGCGGATTTCAAAGCTCTGGATCGACGCAAAGGTCGGCCGCGCGGGTGCCAACGCCCGCCCCGGGGCCGAGGCCTTCTCCATCATGATCCCGCCGCCGAACGTGACAGGCAGCCTGCACATGGGGCACGCCTTCAACAACACGCTGCAGGATATCCTGATCCGCTGGCACCGCATGCGCGGCCACGACACGCTCTGGCAGCCCGGCACCGATCACGCGGGCATCGCCACGCAAATGGTGGTGGAGCGTGAACTCACCCGCACGCAACAGCCCTCTCGCCGCGAAATGGGCCGCGAGGCGTTTCTGTCGAAGGTGTGGGAGTGGAAGGAACAGTCCGGCGGCACGATCATCAACCAGCTGAAACGCCTTGGCGCCACCTGCGACTGGGACCGCGAAGCCTTTACCATGTCGGGCAATTTTCCCGAAGCGGTGATCAAGGTCTTTGTCGACATGTACGAAAAGGGCCTCATCTACCGCGGCAAGCGGCTGGTGAACTGGGACCCGCATTTTGAAACCGCGATTTCTGATCTCGAGGTGGAGAATATCGAGGTGAAGGGCCACATGTGGCACTTCAAGTATCGTCTGGCCGGGGGAGAGACCTACGAATACGTCGAGAAAGACTCCGACGGGAACGTAACCCTGCGCGAGACGCGCGACTATATCTCGATCGCGACCACCCGCCCCGAGACAATGCTGGGCGATGGTGCAGTGGCCGTGCATCCCTCGGACGAGCGTTACCGCCCGATCGTGGGCAAGATGGTGCATCTGCCACTCTGCGACCGTCTGATCCCGATCGTGACCGACGAATATCCCGATCCCGATTTCGGCTCGGGCGCGGTGAAGATCACGGGCGCGCATGACTTCAATGACTATCAGGTGGCCAAGCGCAACAACCTGCCTATGTACCGGTTGATGGACCGGCAGGGCCGGATGCGGGCAGATGGCGCTTCGTACGAGGATTGCGTGGCCCGTGCGCGGGAGATCGCAGCAGGCTCACCCACGACCGAAACCGAGGTCGACAGCCTGAACCTCGTGCCCGAAAAATATCGCGGCCTTGACCGGTTCGAGGCGCGCAAACAGGTAATCGAGGACATCAACGCAGCAGGCCTTGCGGTGATGATCCCCGACCAGTCCGAGGACATCCCCGAAGAGCACATGATCCCGCTGGTGGACGCAAAGCCCATCATGCAGCCTTTCGGTGACCGCTCGAAAGTCGTGATCGAGCCGATGCTGACCGACCAGTGGTTCGTCGACACCGCAAAGATCGTGGGGCCGGCGCTCGATGCGGTGCGCTCGGGCCGTGTCAAGATCATGCCGGAGTCGGGCGAAAAGACCTATTACCACTGGCTTGAGAACATCGAGCCCTGGTGCATCTCGCGCCAGCTGTGGTGGGGGCACCAGATCCCGGTATGGTATGGTCTGGATATCTGGCCAACCGGTTTCCACGATGACGAAGGCGACAACGCGCTCGACGAGACCGAGATCTTCCGCCTGCTGGCCGACGGTGCGTTCAATCACGCCGAGCCGATCTACCGCTGCGCCGCCGATGTCGCGGGTGTGGCGGAACGGTTCAAGGACGCGCTGGCCCCGCTGCCCAGCCCGCTGAACCACGCCCGCATCGTCGAGGTCGCGGACCGTCATGAGGCGGTCGAGACGCTGGCCCGCGCGCTGGCGGACTATAACCTTACGCAGGACCCGACCCACCTTGTCTATCCGGTCTGGCGCGACGAAGACGTGCTCGACACCTGGTTCTCGTCGGGGCTCTGGCCCATCGGCACGCTGGGCTGGCCCGAGAACACGCCCGAACTGCAACGCTATTACCCGACCAGCGTTCTGGTGACCGGGCAGGACATCCTGTTCTTCTGGGTCGCCCGCATGATGATGATGCAGCTGGCCGTGGTGGAGGAAATCCCGTTCCACACCGTCTATCTGCATGGTCTCGTGCGCGACGCCAAGGGCAAGAAGATGTCCAAGTCGCTGGGCAACGTCGTTGACCCGCTGGAGCTGATCGACGAATACGGTGCCGACGCGCTGCGCTTTACCAATGCCGCGATGGCAAGCCTTGGCGGCGTGCTGAAGCTCGACACCCAGCGGATCGCCGGCTATCGCAACTTCACGACCAAGCTGTGGAACGCCTGCCGCTTTGCGGAAATGAACGGTGTCTGGGAAGGCCATGCCACCCAGCCCGAAGCGCCGCAGGCGACCGCGACCGCCAACCGCTGGATCATCGGCGAGACGGCAAAGGCGCTGGCCGAGGTGGATACCGCGCTGGCCGAATTCCGCTTCGACTATGCCGCGCAGGCGCTTTACGCCTTTGTCTGGGGCAAGGTCTGCGACTGGTATGTCGAATTCGCCAAGCCCCTGTTCGATGGCGATCAGGCGGATGAGACGCGCAAGACCATGGCCTGGGTGCTGGATCAATGCATGATCCTGCTGCACCCCTTCATGCCCTTCATCACCGAAGAGCTGTGGGGCACGACGGGGAAACGCGACAAGCTGCTGGTGCATACCGACTGGCCCGTTCTTGGCGCCGGTCTGATCGATGCGGCGGCCGATCACGAGATGACCTGGGTCACTGGCCTGATCGACGAGATCCGCTCGGCCCGCGCGCAGATGCATGTGCCGGTCGGGTTGAAGCTCGATATGCTGGCGCTGTCGATGGACGATGCCGCGCGTGACGCCTGGACGCGGAACGAGGTGCTGATCAAGCGCCTTGCCCGTATCGAAAGCCTGACACCGGCCAGCACCGCGCCCAAGGGTGCGCTGTCCATCGCGGCCGAAGGCGCAAGCCTGTCGATCCCGCTTGAGGGCATCATCGACATCGCGGCCGAGAAGGCCCGCCTTGGCAAGTCGCTGGAAAAGCTTGAAAAAGAGATTTCTGGCCTCAAGGCACGGCTTGGAAACCCGAAGTTCATCGAGAGCGCGAAAGAAGAGGTCGTGGATGAGACCCGCGGCAATCTCGAAGCGCGTGAGGCCGAGGCCGCATTGATCGCGAGCGCGGTCGCGCGACTGGCCGAGATCGTCTGACCTCCGGGCGCGCGGGGGCTTGCACCGCCGCGCGCTTCGCTGTCTGATCGGGCCATGACAGAGACGCCCCGCTACACACCAATTGCCGCCGCCCTGCCCGCCTCGGTGCCCTTCGTGGGCCCTGAAACCACCGAACGTGCGACAGGCCAGCCGTTTCGCGCGCGCCTCGGTGCGAATGAAAGCCTGTTTGGCCCCTCGCCCAAGGCCATTGCGGCCATGCAGGCCGCGGCGCAGGACGTCTGGATGTATGGCGACCCTGAGGTGCATGAGCTGCGCCACGCACTGGCCGCCCATCACGGGGTCAGCGCGGACCATGTCGTGGTCGGCGAAGGCATTGACGGCCTTCTGGGCTACCTGGTGCGGCTGACGGTTGGTCCGGGCGATGCAGTCGTCACCTCGGACGGCGCCTATCCGACGTTCAACTTTCACGTGACGGGCTTTGGCGGCGCGCTGCACAAGGTGCCCTACCGGGGCGACTTTGAAGACCCCGAGGCGCTGCTGGAACTCGCACACCGGGTTCGCCCCAAGCTGATCTACCTTGCCAACCCGGACAATCCGATGGGCTCGCACCATCCCGGTGCGACGATTGCAGCGCTTCTCGACCGTATCCCCGATGGCTCGCTTCTGGTTCTGGATGAGGCCTATGTGGAACTGGCACCCGAAGGGACCGCCGCCCCGATCATGGCGGATGATCCGCGCGTGATCCGTATGCGCACCTTTTCAAAGGGATACGGCATGGCAGGGCTGCGCGTGGGCTATGCGCTTGCGGCACCAGGGCTTGCGGCAGCCTTCAACAAGGTGCGCAACCATTTCGGGGTTGGGCGCGTTGCACAGGCCGGGGCGCTGGCCGCGCTTGCCGATCAGGACTGGCTTGCCCATGTGCGCGAGAGGGTGGACGCATCCCGCGCGGCCATTGCGCGCATCGCCAAAGAGAACGGCCTTACCCCGCTGCCTTCGGCCACCAATTTCGTGACGATCGATTGCGGGCGGGACGGCGCCTTTGCCCGCGCGGTGCTGAACCAGCTTGTCGCGCGTGGCATCTTTGTTCGCATGCCCTTTGTTGCGCCCCATGACCGCTGCATCCGCATCAGCTGCGGCGACGAGGCAGCACTTGCCGCCCTCGCAGGGGTTCTGCCACAGGCGCTGGCAGCAGCCCGGTCTTAGCCCTTCGCCGCCTCTTCGCGGGCGGGGCCAAGGGCGGGCACGCGCGCGGCCTCAGTGGAGGGAACGGCATCCAGATCGCGCGCCGAGCCAAGGCGCGGAGCGACCGGTTCGGACAGGATCAGGCTCGGCGCGGGCGCGTCGGCCATACGGGCAACCGCGCGGCGAAAGACCAGCATATTCTGATAGGTCGTGGTCTTGCCGGTCAGCCCGGCGCGCTCTTCACAGGGCAGTGTGTCCGCGCGCAGATACTCCCACCCCTCGCGCGCCATGTCGTTCATGGTTTGCGACAGCGCATGGGCAAAGCGCTCAGGGGTGGTTTTCAGGCCACGGGCCTTTTCGGCCTTACGGGGCGCGGGCACCACGCG
This sequence comes from Gemmobacter aquaticus, assembly GCF_007859075.1. Classification (GTDB taxonomy): domain Bacteria; phylum Pseudomonadota; class Alphaproteobacteria; order Rhodobacterales; family Rhodobacteraceae; genus Gemmobacter; species Gemmobacter aquaticus. Next base: position 375,103 of record NZ_VOAK01000020.1, on the reverse strand, counting down.
ATATTCGAATTGCTGCATCTGGTGCCTCCGGGCGGGTCAAGGTTTGGGCCAAAGGGAATCTCCGGCCAGCAAGTGATAGAAACCCGCAGGCCCCGACGCAACCGCGCGCGACGATGGCCCGCATCACGCCCGCGTCATTCGGCAGGGCATTGCCCATGAAAAAGGGCGCCCGAGGGCGCCCTGTAAGCCGGCGTGACGAGGGGAATCAGAGCCCCAGCTTCTGCGCGACCATCGCATTGACGACCGCCGGATCGGCCTTGCCGCCCGTGGCCTTCAGCACCTGACCGGTAAACCAGCCCGCAAGCTTGGCGTTGACCTTGGCCTTTTCCACCTGCGCGGGGTTGGCCGCGATCAGGTCATCCAGCGCCTTCTCGATTGCGCCGGTATCCGTCACGGCCTTCATCCCGCGCGCGGCGGCCACTTCGGCAGGATCACCCCCTTCGGTCCAGAGGATCTCGAACAGCTCCTTGGCCATTTTCGAGGTGATCTCGCCCTTGCCCAGCAGATCGAGCATGCCCCCCAGCTGTGCCGCCGAAACAGGGCTTTCGCTGATGGCATGGCCTTCCTTGTTCAGGCGGCCAAACAGCTCGTTGATCACCCAGTTCGCCGCAGCCTTACCGTCGCGGCCCTGCGCCACCGCCTCAAAAAAGGCGGCGCTGTCCAGCTCGGCCGTCAGCACATTGGCATCGTAATCGGTCAGCCCGAAGTCCGACATGAACCGCGCCTTCTTGGCGTCGGGCAGTTCGGGCATGGCGGCTGCGATATCATCGACCCAAGCCTGATCGATCTCCAGCGGCAACAGATCCGGGCACGGGAAATAGCGGTAGTCATGCGCCTCTTCCTTTGACCGCATCGACCGCGTCTCGCCCTTGTCAGGGTCATAAAGACGGGTTTCCTGCACCACGGTACCACCATCCTCGATGATGGCGATCTGGCGCCGGGCCTCATAGTCGATGGCCGCCTGGATGAAGCGCAGCGAGTTCATGTTCTTGATCTCGCACCGCGTGCCCAGGTGCGAAAAATCCTGCGTTTCCTGATACTTCTCATAGGCACCGGGACGGCAGACCGAGACGTTCACATCCGCCCGCAGGTTGCCGTGCTGCATGTCGCCGTCGCAGGTGCCCAGATAGCGCAGGATCTGCCGCAGCTTTGAGACATAGGCCGCCGCCTCTTCGGGCCCCCGGATGTCGGGGCGGCTGACGATCTCCATCAGGGCCACGCCGGTGCGGTTGAAATCGACGAAGGACATGTTGGGGTCCATGTCATGGATCGACTTGCCGGCGTCCTGTTCAAGGTGGATCCGCTCAATCCGCACATGGCGGGCAACGCCCGGACCCATTTCAACGATCACTTCCCCCTCACCCACGATGGGATGATAGAGCTGGCTGATCTGATAGCCCTGCGGCAGGTCGGGGTAGAAATAGTTCTTGCGGTCAAAGGCCGAGACCAGATTGATCTTGGCCTTCAGCCCAAGACCCGACCGGACCGCCTGCTCCACGCAGTACTCGTTGATGACGGGCAGCATGCCGGGCATGGCGCAATCGACGAAGCTGACGTTCGAGTTTGGCTCGGCACCGACCGTTGTGGACGCCCCGGAAAACAGCTTGGCATTGGACGAGACCTGCGCATGGATTTCCATGCCAATCACCAGTTCCCAGTCATGTTTCGCCCCGGCGATCACCTTCGGCTTCGGCGCTTCATAGGTCAGATCGAGCATCGGATACCCCTCGCAAACTTGCCCCTTCATAGGCGCCGAACCGGGCTGCGGCAAGGCGCGACGGGCGGATTTTCGCGCATCCGGAATCAGATGGGTTGCCCGACTCGGGTAGCCGGGGGCACAAACCCCGCGTCGCACAAGGATCGCGATGCCACCTCGGATAGCTCAATGCAGGTCAAACTCGGTATCATCGGACTCATGGCTGCGCTCGCCATGGCAGGATGCACGACCAACGCCACCGACGCGGTGAGCCGTGCAACGACTCCGCCTCCGATGGGCTGGGATCACCACCCGCAAGCTTCCGAATGGACTGTGAACACGCTGATGGCTGTCGCCCAAGAGGATGACACCCTGGCAAACCGCATCCCGCACGACATTGAAACCTGGTGCCCCGGGTATCAGGACGCCTCGCTGATGGATCGCCGCGCTTTCTGGGCCGGGCTGATCTCGGCGGTCGGCAAATATGAAAGCAGCTATAATCCGCGTGCAGCCGGCGGCGGTGGCCGCTACATCGGCCTGATGCAAATCTCGCCACGCTCGGCTGCCAACTATGGCTGCGATGCGACCTCCAGCTCGGCGCTGAAGGATGGCTCGGCCAATCTGGCATGCGCGGTCGAGATGCTGGCCTATCAGGTCGAACGTGATGGCGTGGCCGTGGGCAACGGCGCACAGGGCATCGGCCGCGACTGGATGCCCTTCCGCAAGGCTGACAAGCGCGCCGCAATGCGGAGCTGGGTCAGCCAGCAAAGCTACTGCCAACCCACCTGACCTTGCAGCGGGGGGCTGTTCCCCCGCCCGCTTTTGCTCAGCAGTGCGTCCGGCACGCAAGCGCGCCCCGATCCCCCCATTCCCGTGGTCCAAATACCCTCAGGGGGTGAACGAGCCGCAAGGCTCAGAGGGGGCGCGAGCGCTCCCTTCTGCCTTAACCCAGCATGCGCCCGACCATCTCGGCCAGATCCCGGCTCAGGCCCGGTGTCTGCGCAATGCGTGAAAGCTCTGCCCGGATCCTCTCTTGCCGTCCCGCGTCATAGCGGCGCCAGGTTTCAAAGGCGGTGGACATACGTGCCGCGGTCTGCGGGTTCTTGGCATCCAGCCGGATCAGCCAGTCCGCCAGCAGGCGATAGGCCGCGCCGCTCGCATGGTGAAAGCCTGCGTGGTTTGCCGACAAGGCCCCCATCACTGCGCGAAAACGGTTCGGGTTCCCCATGGTGAAATCCGGCCGGGCCGTCAGTCGGTTGACTGTATCAACCAGCGCATCTGGCAACGCATGCAGCACCTGCACCGAAAACCACTTGTCCATCACCAGCCGATCGCCCTGCCAGTCGTGCTCAAAGGCGGCAAGCTGAGAGCGGCCCTGCCCCACGGTTAGCAAGGAGACGAGCGCGGAAAGCCGGTCGGTCATGTTGGTCGCCGCATCAAAGGCCGCCCGCGCAGCCGTGCCACCGTCCAGACGCGTCTGAAGCGCCAGACAGGCATTGGCAAGGGCGCGTCGTCCAGCCGGTCCGGCCTCGGCCGAAAACGGGCCGGGCGTCGCCATTGCCTCGCGCAGGCCGGGCAGTTCGGGCGCAAGTTCAGCGGCCAGTGCATCCGACATACGCCCGCGCGCGTCATGAATCGCCGCGGGGTCTGGCACATGCCCAGCATCTGCCAGTGTCGCCGCCATGTCGTCCTCGGATGGCAACCGCATGGCAAGCGCCCGGAAGGCCGGATCGAGGCTTTCGTCCCGCACCAGCCGGGCAAGACCCGACAACCAGTGCCGCGAGACGGGCGCACCTTGCGCCACCATCGCCGCCAGCACCTCCTTGGACAGCGCCCGGCCCGCCTCCCACCGGTTGAACGGGTCGGTGTCATGCGCCAGAAGGAAGGCCCGCGTCTCGGTGCTGATGTCGTGTTCCAGCACCACCGGCGCCGAGAATCCCCGCAGGATCGATGGCACGGGCCGCGTGGCCAACCCCTCGAACCGGAAGCTCTCGACCGGCTTGGTCAACTCCAGCACGGTGGTTGGTACCACCTCGTCGCCATTCGGGTTCAGAAGGCCGACAGCAACCGGGATCACCTTTGCGCCCTTCGTGGGCTGGTCGGGCGTGGGCGGGTTCTCTTGCGCAAGTGTCAGGGTATAGACACCGCCCTCCGCGCCCGGCGACCATGCCTCATAGACCTTCACTCGCGGGGTTCCGGCCTCGAAATACCAGCGGCTGAACTGTGAAAGATCGCGGCCCGTCGCATCCTCGAACACTTTCAGCCAGTCCTCGATCGTGGCCGCCTGCCCGTCATGGCGGTTGAAATAGAGATCGAGCGCGCGTTGGTAGCCGTCATCCCCCACCAGAAGCTTCAGCATGCCGATGATCTCGGCGCCCTTCTCATAGACGGTGGCGGTGTAGAAATTGTTGATCTCGACAAAGCTGTCGGGGCGCACCGGATGCGCAAGCGGCCCCTGATCCTCGCGAAACTGGCGCGCGCGCAGGGCCAGCACGTCCTCGATCCGCTTGACGGCATGGCCGCGCAGATCGCCAGAGAACTGCTGATCACGATAGACCGTCAGCCCCTCCTTCAGGCACAACTGGAACCAGTCGCGACAGGTGATGCGATTGCCGGTCCAATTGTGGAAATACTCATGCGCGATGATGCCTTCGATCCGGGCAAACTCGTCATCCGTCATCGTCTCGGGTGTGGCGAGGACACATTTCGAGTTGAAGATGTTCAGCCCCTTGTTCTCCATCGCCCCCATGTTGAAATCATCGACGGCAACGATGTTGAACACGTCGAGATCATATTCGCGCCCATAGACCCGCTCATCCCACTCCATCGAGCGCTTTATGCTGTCCATGCCCCATTGGCAGCGATGCTCGTCTCCGGGCCGGACCCAGATGTTCAGCGCAACCTGCCGCCCCGAGGCCGTGGTATATGTGTCGCCATGCGCCCGCAGATCGCCGGCAACCAGCGCGAAGAGATAGGCAGGCTTGGGCCAGGGATCGTCCCACTCCGCCCAACCGGGGCCTGCTCCCATCGGGTTTCCGTTCGACAGCAGAACCGGCGCGTCGCCCTCGACCCGCACGCGGAAGCGGGCCATCACATCGGGGCGGTCGGGATAGAAGGTGATCTTGCGGAAGCCCTCGGCCTCGCATTGCGTGCAGTACATGCCGTTTGACATGTAGAGCCCCTCGAGCGCGGTGTTGGCCTCGGGTGCGATCTCCACCTCGGTCTCCAGCACAAAAGGTCCGCCCGGAAGATCTGCCGCAGGGATGGTCAGCCCATTGTCATCCGGCGTCGCGTCCAGCGGGCGGCCATCCAGCATCAGCGCGATCAGGCGCAGCCCCTCGCCATCAAGCCGCAGGTCATGGCGGCCTTCACGTGCAGGGTTCGGCCGCATGTGCAACCGCGCGCTCACCCGCGTTGAATTCGGAGCAAGCCGGAAGGTCAGTTCCACTTGATCGACGCAATGGGCAAAGGGTTGGTAATCGCGCAGGTAAACAGCGGTATCGGCCATATCGGTCTCCTTTGGCGCTACGCTATCGCATGCCGCAGCAGGCGCAACCGGCGGCTGCGGGGCAATCAGTGATTGCCCTGGCGTCAAGAAGGCGCAATACTACATATAGGACATTCCGCAAATCACTGCGCTACCTTTGGACTGCTCGACATGGCCAAACGCTTTCGCACCATCGTTCTGCATGTGGGCGACATGAAAACCGGATCCACTTCGATCCAGGCGGCGCTTGCCGGGGGGAACGTGCCGGATGTGGGGGTAAGCCTCGCCTATCCGGGGAGTGGGTTGAACCACAACATCATGAAAGGCCCCCTGACCACACGCGCCGCCGGTCGCAGGCCGAGGCTTGAAGAGTTCCGGGAGACGGTTGCCTCCCATTCAGCAGATCTTTGCGTGATTTCAGCCGAGCTTCTGTCGCTGGGCGATCCGCAGATCCTGCGCGAGGTGTTTGAGGCTTATCTGGCGGATCTCGCCGACGACTACGTGGTTCTGCACTATTTCCGGCCGCATTACGAAGCCGTCGTCTCGCGTTATGCCGAAGACATCAAGATTGGCCGGGCGACCGACACGTTTGAGGACCACGTCCACCTGTGCATCGACTCAGGCCTATATCATCACGCCGCCCGGATCGAGCAATGGCAGGGCGTCTTCGGCGCGCGCTATCGATATCGCCCGATGATCCGGGCAGAACTGGCGCGTCACGATGTGGTCGCAGACTTCTTTACGACGATCCTGGGCCCACTGCCGGACAGTTGGCAGCCCCCCGCGACCATTAACGAATCCCTGCCACCCGAGGCACTTGAGATTCTGCGTCTTCTTCAAAGGCACACGACTGAATTGCCGCAAGAGTTCCGCTCCACTCTGGGGCGTGAGTTTGCGCGCCTGCATTCCGAAGTCTGCGGCAAACGCCCAACCGCCCGCCTGCCAGTGCCGGCGGCCATGGCGCGCCTGATGGAGGCGGCCTTCGAGGCAGACGCGGCACGAATGGACAAGGCATATTTCGGTGGGCGGCCGCTTTACCTGCCCGCTCTGCAACGTTCGGTCGAGACCGCCGAGCCCGACTGCGCAACCGCGCCCCCACAACATTCAGGCCCAGAGATCGCCGAGCTTCTCTCGCGACTGGTCGCGCATGTCGCGGCGCACACCGACGCCCGAGCCTTGGGATTTGCGATGCGCGACAGCCGCACCAGCCGATTGGCGCGCGGACTTTCAGGTTGAACTGCAGAGGGTTTTCAGGAACCACAACGCCCGCCTTTTTGGGTCGGGCGGTGAATGGTGCGGCAGGCGTGACCGGTAAATGCCCCTATTGCAACCGCCTGCCGTAACGGGCTTGTAGATCTCCGATCCGTGAGGCGATCATAACATCATGTGGCATCGCAATCCACGACGACCGCCATTTCACGATTACCATCAGTTATAGGTAAAGAGCTTGCCATCCAGCCACGCGAAACCGCTCAAGGGCAAGTCGGGTCTGACGATCCAGACACCAACAAATCCGCGCTTATCCAGTTCCGCCAGTTCTTTGTCCAAACACTTTGAATAGACCCGATGTAACGCTACGGGGTCAAGCTTCGCTGCTTCCGGCGAAGTTGGATCAACTTCTTTCCTCGCGTCAACCCCATCCAAGTAAGATTTAAAGCACTTACTAGGACCAGGGCTAGCCTTGTTCACGAACTCAACAATACTCACTCTCGCCAGCGAATGATCTATTCCGCTACGGCTAGAGCCGTAATCAGAAAACGCCTCAGAAAATTTGCCCGTAGCCCTTACGTTCTTTCCAGTGAGTGTGGGCGCGAAGAACTCGATCCAGCATTCCCCCCCCCTTCAACACTGCAAATCTCCGCTCCCCCAAGGGAGATCCGCGACTTCCGAAGAGAACATTCGCTCCAGCCTCATCGCCGCGGGCAACAATTTCCGTATGATGACGCCCCCTGTAGAGCACCTTACCCTTTGGCTTCTTGCCGCATGTCACCTCTAGGCCGCTTGATACGGGCGCGGTTTCGGCAAGGGCGGAGAAGTCATGCACCGCTATGATCTGCATCATCAGCGCGATTGCTCCAAGCATCAAAAATCTCTTAACAGCCTTCGACATTATTTCTTCCTGCCGTCCTTATGTCTATTTGCCCTGCGATCACTTGTCCCATGGGTAGGTCTAATCCATCAGAGAAACGGCTCAAACACAAATTCAAGGCCAGTTCAATTGACAGACAGCAGACGATCACGATTGATGCAATAGATCGTTTCTAATCTTGTGCTCCCGCACATGCCTTAAGCCTTTAGCCCGAAGCCCTATCTTGGTGGCGTCAAGGGTCTGTCGCGACTTCCTGAGTCGCTTCCTGTATCGCGTCGGGTGTGTCGCAGGGTTTGCCTTCGGCGAAATGTCCATCCCGCACCCAGTGTGCCGGGCCGCCCGCTTGCGCAACAATACGTCTGCATTCCGACAAGAGCCGATCAAGGTCTTTGCACAAGACCGGAAAGGTTGAGGTCCCGATCGAAGTCAGAAAAGACAGGAGAATTGATTGTGGGGCGAGTTGTGGGGCCACAGGAGGCGAAAAAGAAAAAGCCCCGCAAAAGCGGGGCCTTATCTGCTTCAAATGGTGCGGATGAAAGGACTCGAACCTTCACGGGTGTTACCCCACAGCGACCTCAACGCTGCGCGTCTACCAATTCCGCCACATCCGCACGATCTGGCTTGGTGAGGCGCTGTCTAGCCTAGGCCTGCGGGGATGAAAAGGGGGTTTTCCGTCGAACCAGCGAAAATTTTGCGCTGATCGAACCACCCTGATTTCCGATTGGTTTCATGCTGTTTGTGGCGCAAAGGCCGGGCGGTGGTACCCGCCCGGCGCTTGGATCAGTTGCCCAGCATCAGCCGTGGCAAGGCGGTCATCACCGAGACCGCCTGCGCGGCGACAGGCTGCGTTGCAGGCGCGCCAGCCGTGTCCGACTCGACCGGGGCGGCCACCTCTACAGGGGCCGCGGGCATGGGCGCAGGCGCAGCCTCGACAAGGGTCGAGGGTGCCTCGGGCGCGAGAACCGGCAGCGGGGTGGCAGGCGCGACCGGGGCATCGCTGCGCCCGTTCAGCATGAAGATCGCCTTGTGAACCAGCTCTGCCTGTCCTGCCGAACTACCGGGTATCCCCGCGGCCCCGCCCGAAAGTTCGAACCACTGCATCGAGAGGTCTGGCCTGCGCGTCGCACCGATACCGTCAGCCAGATGGTGCCCCGGCACCGCTGCATAGCCAGACTCGCCAAGCGCGGTCAGCACCAGCGCCGAGCCGATGGCGACATTCGGGTCGTCCACGGCATAGCCCACCCCGAGGCAGATTTTCGAGGTGCCCGACAGCTGTGCGGGCGACATGCCCGACTGTGCGATGAACTGCGTTACACCGGCCACAACGTCAGAGGCAGGTTGCAGCGACACGGCGGTGACATGGTCCTTCAGCACCGGGCCATAGGCCTGGCACTGTTCGGCCATCTGCGCGGGCGTCACGCCAGCCACACCGCGCGACAGCTCTTCCCCTTGCTGGATCGCGGCGGCGCGCAGCAGGCAGAACTGCTCGGACAAGGCCTGCGAGGGGTCGGACATCGACGCAAGGGTTGCATAGCCGCCATTGGCACTGGTCTTGAGCGCAACCTGATTGCAATGCGAACTCAGCGAGACGAGGGTTCCACCGAAGACCGGCAGCGCCGTTGCAGGGGCCTCGGGCTCCGGTGCAGGCTCGGCCACCAGCGCAGGCAGTGCGGCGGCTGGCGGCTCAACCGGGGCCGGAGCAGCGGCCATGGTTCCAGCAGTTGACACCACGGGCTGTGACGGCACTCCCGCCATCTCGTCGCGCTGGACGATCAGCAGACCCTTGGTGCCCATCGGGTGGGTGCCGATCACCTGCATAACCTGCGGCCCGCCGGCCACGGCGCGGTGATAGGCCGTGACAAGGATCGTCTTCTCATATTCCGTCAACTGGCCTGTGGGCGGATAGCCCAGCGTCGCCTGATAGGACGAGATGCCCGACCGGCTGCGCGGCCCGATCGAGCCGTCCGGCGTGCCGACGTTGTATCCAAAGTAGTTCAGCGCGGTCTGCACCTCACGGTTCGACTCCCTCTGCGCCGAGGAAATGCCGCTTGAACGGGTTGACTTGCTGGATCTCGACGGCGCGACATAGGTCTGTCTGCGCTGCTGATCCCTGGCAATGGCATGGCCGATGATCCCCCCGACCAGCGCGCCCGCTATGGCATCGCCCGCATCAGCCCGCACAGGGGCCGCCGGCCCAAAGGCGAGTGCGGCTGCAAGCGTCGAGGATATGACTAAAGTTTGCTTCTTCATTGCGCATCTCCGGAAAAATAAGCGTTGAACAATCCCTCTCAGACTAGCATGACATCGCCTGAATGCGAGACTTTTCCGCGAGGATTTCATGGTCGAATGGACCCATCTGCCGGGCCTGAGCCCTTATGCCGAGACGCTTGCGGCGATGGAGGCCCGTGCCACCGCCATTGCCGAAGGCCGCGCGGATGAGGCGATCTGGCTGCTGGAGCACCCACCTCTCTATACGGCGGGCACTTCGGCCCGGCCCGAAGACCTCGTCGAGCCCGACCGGTTTCCGGTCTTTGCGGTCGGTCGCGGCGGGCAATACACCTATCACGGGCCAGGTCAGCGCATCGTCTATGTGATGCTCGACGTAAAGCGCCGGGGTGAGGACGTCCGCTGCTTTGTGCGACAGCTGGAAAACTGGGTGATCGCGGCATTGGCCGAATTCAACGTCAAGGGCGAGATCCGGCCCGGTCGGGTGGGTGTCTGGGTGACCCGGCCCGACCGCCCGGTCAGCGTTGACGGCACCCCGGCCGAGGACAAGATCGCAGCGCTTGGCATCAAGCTGCGGAAATGGGTCAGCTTTCACGGCATCTCGATCAATGTAGAGCCCGACCTTTCGCATTTCTCGGGCATCGTTCCCTGCGGCATCCGCGACCATGGGGTGACCAGTCTTGTCGACCTGGGCTTGCCCGTGACAATGGCCGATCTGGACGCCGCCTTGATGCGGACTTTTGATGCCTGTGTCGGAAATCCGCCCAGCTGTCGCTGACCCGTTCGCCTGCGACCTTCGTTCACTTGCCAGCAGGCGTGCGGGTCACCATCATGCGCAGGCCTTTTCCCAGCGGCGAAGCCGCAAGGTCAGACATGAGGACATGATGAAGACGCTGTATCTGCTTCCCGCCCTGGCATTTGCCTTCGCCGCCCCGGCCCTTGCCGGGGACGCGGCCAAGGGCGAGGCCGATTTCAAGAAATGCAAGGCCTGCCACGCCATCGTCGCGGACGACGGCACCGAGATTCAGAAGGGCGGCAAGACGGGCCCGAACCTCTACGGCGTGATCGGTCGCACCGTCGCAAGCGTCGAGGGTTTCAAATACGGGGATTCGATCGCAGCCGTCGGCGCGAAAGGAACCGTCTGGGACGAGGCCTCGCTGACCGAGTATGTGGCAGACCCCGCCGCCTGGCTGAAGAAGACGCTCGGCGACGATGCGGCAAAATCGAAGATGACCTTCAAGCTGACCAAGGGTGGCGAGGACATGGCCGCCTACCTCGCCTCGGTCAAGAAATAACCAGATCCCCTTGTCTGCAAAGTGGGGCCGCGTGGATGACTATCCGCGCGGCTCCATGCATTTGAGCCCCGCGCCCCACCTGCGACGTCGTGCCCCTGCGACCTTTGTGACATTCGACCTTTTTCTTGATTCAGATCAAAGTCAGCGATTGCCGCGCCCCCATCGCCCGACTAGTAATGCCTTATCAGGCGGCGGGAATCCCATTCCGACCGCCGTTTCGACGCAACATCACGGGAGGCGCCGATGGCAGACGCAGCCATTCATGGCCACGAACACGATACGCGGGGGTTCTTCACCCGCTGGTTCATGTCTACGAACCACAAGGACATCGGGATTCTTTACCTTTTCGTCGCAGGTCTGACCGGCCTGCTTTCGGTCGGCTTTACCATGCTGATGCGGCTCGAGCTCATGGAGCCGGGCGTCCAGCATATGTGCCTTGAAGGGTTCCGCCTGTTTGCCGACGCGGCAAACGCCTGTACCCCGAACGGACATTTCTGGAACGTCTCAATCACCGCGCACGGCATCCTGATGATGTTCTTTGTGGTGATTCCGGCGCTGTTCGGCGGCTTTGGCAACTACTTCATGCCGCTGCAGATCGGCGCGCCGGACATGGCCTTCCCGCGCATGAACAACCTGTCGTTCTGGCTCTATGTCGCCGGCACCTCGCTGGCCGTGGCTTCGGTCTTTGCGCCGGGCGGCAACGACCAGGCCGGCTCGGGCATCGGCTGGGTGCTTTACCCGCCGCTCTCCACCTCGGAGCCGGGCTATTCGACCGACCTCGCGATCTTTGCGGTGCACCTGTCGGGCGCGTCGTCGATCCTGGGCGCGATCAACATCATCACCACCTTCCTGAACATGCGCGCGCCTGGCATGACCATGCACAAGGTTCCGCTGTTCGCCTGGTCGGTCTTCGTGACCGCATGGCTGATCCTTCTGTCGCTGCCCGTTCTGGCTGGCGCCATCACCATGCTGCTGACCGACCGGAATTTTGGGACCACCTTCTTCCAGCCCTCCGGCGGCGGTGACCCGATCCTTTACCAGCACATCCTGTGGTTCTTCGGCCACCCGGAAGTGTACATCGTGATCGTTCCGGGCTTCGGGATTGCCAGCCATGTGATCGCGACTTTCTCGCGCAAGCCGATCTTCGGCTACCTGCCGATGGTCTATGCGATGGTCGGTATCGGCGCACTGGGCTTCGTCGTCTGGGCGCACCACATGTACACCGTCGGCATGTCGCTGACCCAGCAGGCCTACTTCATGACCGCCACCATGGTGATCGCGGTGCCCACCGGCATCAAGATCTTTTCGTGGATCGCGACCATGTGGGGCGGCTCGATCGAGTTCAAGACGCCGATGCTCTTCGCCCTCGGCTTCCTGTTCCTGTTCACCATCGGCGGCGTGACCGGCATCGTTCTGTCGCAGGCCGGGATCGACCGCGCCTATCACGACACCTACTATGTCGTGGCGCACTTCCACTACACCATGTCGCTGGGCGCTGCCTTCTGCATCTTCGCAGGGGTGTACTTCTGGATCGGCAAGATGTCGGGCCGGCAGTACCCGGAATTCCTCGGCAAGGTGCACTTCTGGATGATGTTCATCGGTGCGAACCTAACCTTCTTCCCGCAGCACTTCCTGGGCCGTCAGGGCATGCCGCGCCGCTACATCGACTACCCGGAGGCATTTGCCTACTGGAACAAGATCTCGTCGATCGGCGCCTTCCTGGCCTTCGCCTCGTTCCTGCTGTTCATCGTCATCGTGTTCTACACGCTGTTCGCCGGTCGCCGCGTGACCCAGAACAACTACTGGAACGAATATGCCGATACGCTGGAATGGACCCTGCCCTGTCCGCCGCCCGAACACACGTTCGAGCAGCTGCCCAAGCGTGAGGACTGGGACAAGGCCCACGCTCACTGAGCCCAAGGCACACCAAGACAAAGGCCCCGGAGAGATCCGGGGCCTTTTTCATTGCACCTTGATCTAGGGGGCGACCTTTAGAGCGCGCCCTCGCTGCCGGTGTAGGATACTTCCGCAACCGTGCCGTCATTCGCAGACAGACAGCGCCATGGGGCAACGGCACCTGCGACAGTGGCCTGTATCTGCGTCCCTGCCTCCGAGAACTGATAGTCGAACACAGCAACGTCCTTCGTCGATACGCCGACCTGCTTTGCAATCGCTGCGACGCACGACTTGTAGGCCGGCGTCGCGCGGTCGGCGCTGGTCGGTGCGATGGTCAGCACATCAACCTCTTCAACGACGGGCACGGCATCCACGCAGGCGGTCAACGCAAGGCCGGTGATCGCGGCCAGCAGGAATGTGGTCTTGGTCATCTTGTGCATCTCCCTGTCGACCCGCCGAATGACGGGCATTGTGATAGAATGCCCGATGCTGCCGGTGCGGCTATCCGGAATGCGAAAACCCTCTTGCATAGCCAGGCGGGCAGCGGTTTCCTGCATCAAGGATCGCGCGCGGGTTTTCATGCCTTACCAATGGCTTCATCCTTCGGATGCGGGCAGGTCACTGCACCTGTGGCCCCATCGGTCATTGCCCCGACGCGGGTTCGTCTGGTTCATCGGCGCGACTGCGACGATGATTTCGCTACCCTTGCTTGCGGTCTTGGGGACGCCCGTCCTCTGGGCGCTTTTGCCATTTCTGCTGACAGCGATTGCCGCGCTCTGGTGGGCGCTTGAACGGTCCTACCGCGATGGCGCGATCTTTGAGCGTCTGGAGCTTGCCGAAAACCAGGTTCGACTGCAGCGGGACGGGCCCCACGGGCAGCGCGCCGAATGGCAGGCCAACCCGCATTGGGTTGTGGTGACGCTCTACCCCAAGGGCGGGCCAGTGCCGCACTACCTTACCTTGCGCGGAAGCGGTCGAGAGGTGGAGATCGGCGCCTTTCTCTCTGAAGAGGAGCGCATTGCCCTGCACGACGAACTGCGCGCGGCCCTTCTGCGCGGCTAGCACAGGCCCTATCGCACGGTCGACGGCACGCCGCACCCCCGAGACTGGCCCCGGAAACCTCCACCTGCCCCGTTTCTGATCTGCCCCGTTCTGATCTGCCCCGTTCTGATCTGCGACGTGGGTCCTGCGATGTGATACCATAGGCCCGCTGGCGGAATTCAAGGCCAGCGGGCAATGGGAGGACGACATGGCCCTACACATCGTCACAGGAAATTACACATCCAACGGGCTCAGAAGCCTGATCGCCAACCCCAGTGACCGCGAAGCTGCCGTGCGGACGCTGATCGAGTCGACGGGTGGAAAGCTTCGATCCTATCTCTTGACCACGGGCGAGACCGACTTTCACATGACGGTCGAAACCGATGATACCCAAGCCATGCTATCGGCGCTGATGGTTGCAGGTGCCTCGGGCAGCGTGGCGAACCTCAAGACGGTTCAGGCGTTTACCTCAGCCGAATTTCTTGCGGCGCAAAAGCGTGCAGGCACGATCGCGGCCCATTACAAGGCACCGGGCTGAGGCGCGAGAACTGCGCCGGCGGTTCAGCGCCGCCGGCGCGCCCTGTCAGGCCAGAAGTTCCTTGATCCGCGGGCCCGCCGCACCGAAGTCCATCTGGCCGGTGTACTTGGCCTTCAGCGCCGCCATGACCTTGCCCATGTCACGGATTGAGGTCGCCCCCGCCTCGGCAATGGCCTCGGTGATCGCCTGACCGACCTCGTCCTGCGACAGCTGGCGTGGCAGGAACTCCTCGATGACCCGGATCTCGTTCAGCTCACGCTCGGCAAAGTCGAGCCTGCCGCCTTCTTCATAGATGCGCGCGCTTTCCTGACGCTGCTTCACCATCTTGCCCAGTATCGCAAGGATCGCGGCATCATCAACTTCGGCGCCCTCACCCTCGCCCCGCAGGGCAATCTCGCGGTCCTTGATCGCGGCATTGATCAACCGCAGCGTCGAAAGCCGCTCGGCGGCCTTGGCTTTCATCGCTTCTTTCAACGCGGTCTGCAGCTGTTCGCGCAGGCTCATGTCTCACCCATTCCCCTATGGCAGTCAGCAAACACTCTATCCCGACCGCCGCGCAGGCACAACCATTCAGTCCCGCTACATACTATTGATATCATTGAGGAAAATTACCTTGCGCCGCATCTGCGCAAAAGGCTTGACCCCAGACGCCCCTGCCCATAGGTTCCGGGCGTTTATCCGGAGAGTCGCCATGCCCAAGTCAGCCGCCCCAACCGCCTGCCTCGCCCTCGCAGACGGCACGATCTTCTACGGACACGGGTTTGGCGCGGTGGGCGAGACGGTGGCCGAACTGGTCTTCAACACCGCGATGACCGGCTATCAGGAAATCATGACGGATCCATCCTATGCCGGCCAGATCGTCACCTTTACCTTTCCCCATATCGGCAACACCGGCGTGACGCCGGAAGATGACGAGACCACCGAACCGGTTGCCGCCGGCATGGTGGTGAAATGGGACCCGACCGAGCCGTCGAACTGGCGCGCGACATCTGACCTGCAGGCGTGGATGCTGCAAAAGGGCCGCATCGGGATCGGTGGCCTTGACACCCGGCGCCTGACGCGTGCGATCCGTCAGCAAGGGGCCCCGCATGTGGCGCTGTCGCACAATCCCGAGGGCCGCTTTGATATCGAGGCGCTTGTGGCGCGCGCACGCGGTTGGTCTGGTCTGGTCGGGCTTGACCTCGCCAAGGACGTCACCTGCGCGCAATCCTATCGCTGGGACGAGCAACGCTGGGCCTGGCCTGAGGGCTACACCCGGCGCGAAGGGCCTGGCCTGCGCGTCGTGGCGGTGGACTATGGCGCCAAGCGCAACATCCTGCGCTGCCTCGCCTCGGCCGGCTGCGAAGTGACGGTGTTGCCCGCGACCGCAACTGCGGAAGAGGTGCTGGCCCACAATCCCGAAGGTGTGTTCCTGTCGAATGGTCCTGGCGATCCGGCCGCGACCGGCACCTATGCGGTTCCGATGATCCAGGAGGTTCTGAAGCGCGATCTGCCGGTCTTTGGCATCTGCCTTGGCCACCAGATGCTTGCGCTCGCCCTTGGTGCACAGACCGTGAAAATGAGCCACGGGCATCATGGCGCCAATCACCCGGTGAAAGAGGTTGGCACTGGCAAGGTCGAGATCACCTCGATGAACCACGGCTTCACCGTTGATGCCCAGACCCTGCCCGCAGGCGTCGAGGAAACGCACGTTTCGCTTTTCGACGGCACGAATTGCGGCATCGCGGTCAAGGGCAAGCCTGTCTTTTCGGTGCAGCACCACCCCGAAGCCAGCCCCGGCCCGCAGGACAGCTTCTATCTGTTCGAACGCTTTGCCGAGGCGATGCGGGCGCGCCGTTCTGCTTGACACCTTGCCGCGCGCCTGATGCGCCCGGCTTAACCTTGCCTTAACCATTTCGCTGCTACCCCGGTGGGAACCGGGGCTTAGACGGCGAAGGGCAATGGTCATACGACTGGCACGTGCAGGCCTGACCGCCATCGCCGCTCAGCCGGCCGGGGCTGGGCTGCAGCTGGTTTCCACTCCTCCGCGCCAGAATGAGGGGGCGGCACTCGCGTTGGCCTCGAGCCTGCTTCGCGAGGGGCTTGTCGAAACCGAGGATCTGATCAATGCGCTGCGCCTGCAGGCGCAGCTCGGCTGCCGTCTGGACGAGGTGCTGCTGGCGCGCGGTCTTGTAGCTGAGACCGCACTTGCCCGCGTCACTGCCCGGCACTGGGGGGCCCCACAGGCCGACCTGGATAAAATTCCCGCCGACCGCGCGCTGATCGATCGCCTCGGGGCCGAGACATGCTTGCGTGAAGGTCTTCTGCCATGGCGGGAAACAGGTGAGCTCACCTTGATCGCGACACCTTGGCCCGAAGCTTTTGCCGAAATGGAGCCGCGCCTGACCGACATCTTCGGACCGGTCGCCATGGCGCTGATCCCGCGCGACCGGTTAGAGGCAGCCGTGCTCGACCTGTGCGGCGAAGAGTTGGACCTCGCCGCCCGACAGTCCGTGCCCGCGCCCGAAAGCTGCCGAAGCTGGGGCGGCGCTCGGCAGCTGCGGTTCGGTCGCATCTGCCTTGGCGTGCTGGTCATGCTTGCGCTGCTGGTGCCCATGGCAATGCTATGGGCAATGACGGTCTGGGCGGTGCTCTCGCTTGCCCTCTCGACTGCCCTCAAGACAGCCGCCATTTTTGCCGCCCTGCGTCGACGCCAGGTGCAGGACCGGCTACCCTCGCCTGACCCCCTGCCAAGGGTCACGATCCTTGTCGCCCTCTTTCATGAGCGTGACATCGCAGGCAGGTTGGTACGCCGCCTGTCCCGGCTGGACTACCCGCGCGAGTCCCTGGAGATCCTCCTCGTCGTCGAACGCAATGACCATGAGACACAGGCTGCCCTTCGCAAATCCGTGCTTCCGGCATGGATGCGCGTGGTGACTGCACCGGATGGCGCGCTGCTGACGAAGCCCCGCGCGCTCAATCACGCGCTGAAGATGTGCCGGGGCGAGATTGTGGGCGTCTACGATGCCGAGGACGCGCCAGAGCCAGACCAGATCCGCAAGGTGGTGCGCCGCTTTGCGAACCGAGGCTCGAGGGTTGCTTGCCTGCAAGGGGTGCTCGATTTCTACAACCCCCGCACCAACTGGCTTAGCCGTTGCTTCACGATGGAGTATGCAAGCTGGTTCCGCATCATCCTGCCGGGGATGGAGCGGCTCGGCCTGCCAATCCCCTTGGGTGGCACGACGCTGTTCTTCCGGCGCAAGGCGCTGGAAGAGCTGGGTGCGTGGGACGCCTGCAACGTGACCGAGGACGCCGATCTGGGCATTCGACTGTCACGCCACGGCTATCGCACCGAATTGATTGATACCACGACCTTTGAGGAGGCGAACTGTCGCCCCCTGCCCTGGATCCGGCAGAGATCCCGCTGGCTCAAGGGCTACTTCATGACCTATGCCGTGCATATGCGCGACCCCGCGCTTCTGCTGCAGCAACTGGGGTGGTGGCGCTTTGCAGGCTTTCAGGTTTTCTTCCTGACAACGCTTTCGCAATATGTGCTGGCGCCGGTGCTCTGGACCTTCTGGCTGGTGCCGCTCGGCGTTCCGCATCCGGTGATCACGGCACTTCCGCCCTTGGCCTATCAGCTCCTCTTCGGCCTCTTCCTCTTTACCGAGGCGCTGTTGATCACGCTGACGCTGGTCGCCATGCGGCTGACGCCGAACCGCCTGTCGCCGCTATGGACGCCGATGCTGCATTTCTACTTCCCGCTTGGCTCGCTCGCTTCTTACAAGGCCATTCGCGAGCTGATCGATCGCCCGTTCTGGTGGGACAAGACAAGCCACGGACAGCACGACCCTGACTGAGGGAGCGCAGCCCAGGCCGCCGGACCGGGGCTCTGCCCCGGACCCCGGGATATTTGAGAAAAGAAGAAGCGAGGGGCGTCTTGTCCTTCTCAGGCGCGCGCGGGTGCCCCTCGGCCTGTCATTCCACGGCGCGCAACATCTCGGTCAGGGCGCGCATGTCCGGCGGCAAGGGCGCCTCGAACTGAAGTTCCTCGCCCGTGACGGGGTGGACAAAGCCCAGTGTCGCGGCATGCAGGGCCTGACGCGGGAAGCTGTTGGCGGCCTCGGCCGCACCCTCGCCCACTGCTTTCGCAGCGACCCGGCGCTTGCCGCCGTAGGTCTGGTCACCGATCAGCCCATGCCCGACATGCGCCATATGCACCCGGATCTGATGGGTGCGACCAGTCTCCAGCCAGCATTCGACAAGGCTCGCCGATTCAGGATGCCCGTAGGCTTCCAGAACCCGCACGCGGGTCACGGCGTGGCGGCCCTCGTTCCAGACGACGGCCTGACGCTGGCGGTCGGTCTTGTGGCGCGCAAGATGTGTCGCGATCTTCAGGATGCCGCCATTTTCAAAGCTGACCCCCTTGACCCCGCGCAGACGCGGATCGGCAGCCGAAGGCATGCCGTGCACAAGCGCAACGTAGTGGCGGTTCACGGTATGACGTTCGAACTGCGTGGCAAGCCCGTGATGGGCGCGGTCGCTTTTCGCCACGACCAGAAGACCGGACGTGTCCTTGTCAATCCTGTGCACGATGCCGGGGCGTTTCTCACCGCCCACACCCGAAAGTGTATCACCACAGTGGAAGAGCAGCGCATTGACCAGCGTGCCTGACCACGAGCCCGGCGCAGGGTGAACGACCATACCAACGGGCTTGTTGATGACGATGAGATCAGCATCCTCCCACACGACATCAAGCGGGATGTCCTCGGGTTGGGTATTCACTTCGACGGCTTCGGACAGGACAAGTTCATAGGTCTCGCCCGGCAGGACGCGTGCCTTGGGATCGGTGACCGCTTGCCCCTCCTTGCGCACGTCACCCGCCGCGATCATCTTGGTCAGGCGCGACCGCGAAAGTGCCGCCTCCTCTGGCACGGCGGCGGCAAGTGCCTTATCCAGACGCTCGGGCGGGTCATCACCGATCACCACGCGCAGAACGCCAGACGCGGCATCTTCGTCATCAAGGGAATAGCTCATGGACGACACCTCTGAAAAGCTGGAGCTTCCGCCCTCGCTGCGCTGGCTCAAATGGCTCGTGACGGGGTTGACCCTCACGCTGATCCTGGGCGTCATAGCGATCGTGACGCTGCTTGTCACGCGGCTGCCGATCCCGTCCAATCAGGAAGCGGCGGCATTTCCGGACACGCTCGCCCTGCCCGATGGGGCCGTGCCCGAGGCGATCACGAGGGGCAAGGGTTGGACCGGGGTCGTCACAACGGATGGGCGGATGTTCATCTTTGATCCTGCCGGAACACTGACGAAGGAAATCCTGATCCAGAGATAAGGAAAATCCGACGCACGCTTGTCGCATATGGCATTGCCCCAAAGGGTATTGCCGGTCCAGCTTATGATCAAATCATGGCAATGGGGGCGACATGCTGGATCGTTTCGGGGCGCACGATGCGACCGACCTTGCGGCGCTTGTGGCGCAGGCAAAAGTCTCGCCCACTGAACTGCTTGATGCCGCACTCGCCGCATCGGCAGAGATAAACCCGCAGGTCAACGCCGTCGTGCTGACACAGGAAGACGTGGCCCGGCACGCCATCGCAAAGGGACTGCCGCGTGGCCCGTTCTCCGGCATCCCCTTCCTTCTGAAGGACCTCGGGGCCGAGGCGGTGGATTTCCCCTCGCATAACGGCTCGCGGCTGCTTGCGAATACCCGATATGACCGCGACAGCGCGATCTATGACCGTATCCGCGCAACCGGCGTTGTCACATGGGGTCGCACGACGAGCCCCGAAGGCGGCGTCGGTGCGGCCACGGAATCCGCGGTCTATGGCGGCCCCACGCGCAACCCCTGGAACCTTGACCACACCCCTGGCGGATCGTCGGGCGGCGCTGGCGCTGCAGTCGCAGCCGGGATCGTGCCCTTTGCCCATGGGTCGGACGGCGGCGGATCTGTGCGCATCCCGGCTTCATGCTGCGGCCTCTTCGGCTTCAAGCCGACGCGCGCGCGCCTGCCCGATGGCCCCTATGCAGGCGAGGGTTGGGCCGGGATGGCGATCGATGGCTTCCTGACCCATAGCGTGCGCGATACCGCAATCATGCTCGATGCCTGCGCCGGGCCGGATCTGGGCGCGCCCTATGTCGCCCCGCCCCTGCAGCGCAGCCATGCCGATGCGATCAGCCGGCCACCGCGCCGCCTGCGGGTGATGATGGTCGAGACCACCTTTACCGGCACAGCCATCCACCCCGAGGTCCGCAGCGCCGTGCTGAATGCCGCGCGACTGCTTGAAAGCCTTGGCCATATCGTGACGCCAGGATTGCCGCGCGCCGATATCGGGGGGATGATGCGGGCGTGGACCGATATCGTCGCGGTGGGGTCTGCCCTTGGTATCCGCAAGGCCCTGCGCGGACGACCGCTGACGCCCGATCTGGTTGAAGGCGTCGGACGCGGTGCCCTCGCCCATGCCGAGAGACTGCACCCCACCCGATATCTTGAAGCCGTCGGCGAGATCCATGCCTTTGGCCGGCAGATGGCGGCGGTGTTCGATGATTGCGATGTGATCCTGTCGGCCACGCTGGCAGAGCCGCCCGCGCGGGTTGGGCGCTTTGCTCATACGACAGAGGATTATGTCGCCTACCGCACTGGACCAGAGGGCATCTTCGCCTATTCGCCCTTCTGCGCGGTGTTCAACGCCTCGGGCCAGCCCGCAGCCTCGGTCCCTATGGGGATGAGCGCATCAGGCCTGCCGATCGGGATTCACCTCGCCGCCCCCTATGGCGCGGATGAGGAATTGATCGCGCTTTGTGCGGAGGTGGAAAAAACAGGCGCCTGGGTTCGGGAAAAGCCGCCACTCCGGGCAAAATGACTTGCCCGAATCCGAATCGTCGAAAAATATGATCAAAAATCAGAACAGGGACGGGAACGGCGAGTGAGCGAGATAGCCATCGAGGTACGGAACGCAGTCAAGGCCTTTGGCCAGGGCGGCATGGCAGTTCGGGCATTGGACGATGTGTCGGTCGATATTCGCAAGGGCGAGTTCTTTACGCTGCTCGGCCCCTCCGGCTGCGGCAAGACCACGCTTCTGCGTCTGATCGCGGGGTTCGAGAGCCCAACATCGGGACAGATCCTGCTTGATGGGCAAGACATCACCCACCTGCCGCCCAACAAACGACCGGTCAACACGGTCTTTCAAAGCTATGCGCTGTTTCCGCATCTGACGGTTCTGCAGAACGTGGGCTTTGCGTTGCAGATGCTGGGCAAGCCCAAGGCCGAGGTGGCAGAGACCGCGCGGCAGATGCTGGCGCTGGTCAAGCTTGACCAGATGGCCGACCGCAAGACCAGCCAGCTTTCGGGCGGTCAGCAGCAACGCGTGGCGCTGGCCCGTGCGCTGGCGCCGAAACCCAAGGTGCTGCTTCTGGACGAGCCGCTTTCGGCGCTGGACCTGAAGTTGCGCAAGGAGATGCAGGTCGAATTGAAGCGCCTGCAGCATGAGACCGGCATCACCTTCATCTTCGTCACCCATGATCAGGAAGAGGCCCTGACCATGAGCGACCGGATCGGCGTGATGAGCGCGGGCAAGATCCAGCAGATCGGTGCCCCGCGCGAGATCTATGTCCGGCCGGTGAACCGATTTGTCGCAAGCTTCATCGGCGAGACGAATTTCCTGCCGGTGACCGTCTCGGGCGGGCATGTCACGTTGAAATCCGGTATCCGTATCGCGGCAGGCAATACCCACCGCCACCACGGCGACTTTACTGTCACCGTGCGCCCCGAACATGTGCGCATCGTGCCGCGCGACGCGGAGGGTGCAATCCCCGCCACGATCCGGGATCAGGTCTATTTCGGAACTGATACGCATTACCACCTGGTGCTGGGCGACGGCACCGAGATCGTCGCCCGCCAGCAAAGCCGCACGGCGACTGAGAGTGGCCTTATGAACGGCACCACCGTGGGCGTGCAATTCGCCGAGGGCGCAACCCGCGTGCTGGAGCAATGACCATGGGTACGCGTGATGACGCCCCGCCAACCTACGAGGAAGCCGCCCGCGCGCGCTCGATCCGCAACGCATGGGCGCTGTCGGCGCCTGCGCTGTTCGTGCTGCTCATAGCAGCCTCAGGGCCCTTGCTGATCGTTCTGGTCTATTCGTTTCTGACGCCCGGAAAATACGGCAATGTCGAATGGGCGTTCAGTCTGGACGGCTGGAGGGGGATCCTGTTCACCAAGGATATCTTCGACGACACGCTGCAACTGGCCGACGCGCATCTGACGATCTTCTGGCGGTCGGTGAAGCTTTCGCTGCTGACCACGCTGTTCACCTTTCTGGTGGGCTTCCCCACCGCCTGGTTCATCGCGACGCGCCCCCCCAAGGCGCGCGCGGTCTGGCTGTTCCTGATCACGATCCCCTTCTGGACAAACCTGCTGATCCGGACCTTCGCGATCAACGAGGTGATCCGAAACGAGGGGCTGTTCAACACCGTAATGATCGCGCTTGGCATCTTCGAGACACCCTTGCGCATCATCAACACGGATGCCGCTGTGCTGATGGGGATGACCTATGTCTATCTGCCACTGATGGTGCTGCCGCTCTTCGCCGCCATCGACCGGTTCGACATGAAGCTGCTGGAGGCGGGCTATGACCTGTATGCCAGCCGCTGGCAGGTTCTGCGCCGCATCATCCTGCCCATCGTGAAACCGGGGATCGTTGCGGGCTCCATCCTCGTCTTTGTCCCCTCGCTTGGCGCCTATGTGACGCCGCGCGTGCTGGGCGGCGGCAAGAACATGATGATCGGCAATTTCATTGAGCTGCAGTTCGGACAGGGCCGCAACTGGCCACTGGGCGCGGCGCTGTCGATGACGCTTCTGATCATCGTCATGGCGGCCCTGCTGATCTATGTGCGCGCAGCCAGCAAGGGGGGCCATGGTCATGGCTGAGGCAAACTTTCAACCGACGCGCATTCCGGGCTTTGCCACCATCGCGATCCTCGCATTTGTCTGCCTTTACCTGCCGATCTTCACGCTGGTGGCCTATGCCTTCAACGCAGGCACCTCTATCGCGGTGTGGGAGGGGTTCTCTCTGCACTGGTTCGGCAAGGCCTGGGCGAACGAGGCCGTCAAGGACGCGACGCTGCGGTCGTTGACCATCGCGACAGTGGCGGCGATTATCGCAACGTCGGTGGCGACGCTGGCGGCCCTTGGAACCACGCGGCGCGCCGGATTCCGCGGGCAAACCGCGATCTATGTGATGATCAACCAGCCACTGATGGTGCCCGAGATCGTGACGGCCGTAGCGCTGCTCATCTTCTTCGGCATGGTCAAGACATGGACGGGATATCAGGGCCTGGGCTACCTGATCCTCGCCCACAGCGCGTTCTGCATCCCATTTGCCTATCTGCCGATCCGCGCACGGCTTGAAGGGATGGACCTCAGCCTCGAGACGGCGGCGAACGATCTTTATGCGTCGGACTGGCAGACCTTCCGCCATGTCACACTGCCGCTGCTGGCTCCGGGGATCCTCGCCGGTGCGATGCTGGCCTTCGTCATCAGCCTTGATGATGTGGTGATCACCGAATTCGTGAAATCGGGCGGGCAGGATACGCTGCCCACCTACATGCTGGGCCAGATGCGCCGTGCCATCACGCCCGAAGTAAACGCAATCTCGACCGGGCTTCTGGGCCTGACCGTGATCCTGCTGACTGCCTTCTTCCTGCTGACGCGGAAGAAGGACTGACCGCCACCAAAGAAAACCGACAGGGAGACAAGAATGAAGACGCTACTGACCACCACGGCCTTGCTGCTGGGCTGCTCTTCCATCGCCTCGGCCGAGGGCGTCCTGCAGCTTTACAACTGGGGCAACTACACCAGCCCCGAGCTGCTGACCAAGTTCGAGAAAGAGACCGGCATCAAGGTCACCGTGACCGACTTTGACAGCAACGATACCGCGCTGGCCAAGATCGAGGCCGGTGGGCACGGGTTTGACCTTGTGGTCCCCTCGGCCAACTATGTGCCGATCTGGGTCGAAAAGGGGTTGGTGACCGAGTTCGACATGTCGAAATTGTCGAACCACGGCAATATCGCGCCCGAGTGGAAGGACGTTGCATGGGATCCGGGTCGCAAGTTCTCGATCCCGTGGCAGTGGGGCTCGACCGGGGTTGCGGTCAACACCAAGGTCTATGGCGGTGACATCAACACCTCGAACGTGTTCCTGAATGTGCCCGATGAGCTCAAGGGCAAGATCAACGTCGTGCCCGAGATGAATGACATCGTCTCGATGGCAGTCATGTGGGCGGGTGGCGAGCCCTGCTCGGAAGACACCGAGGTCCTGAAGAAGGCACGGGATGCGCTGCTGGCGGCCAAGCCCGACTGGATCAGCATGGACTACGGTGCCACCGAGAAGCTGTCGAACAATGACTGGGCGGCCAGCGTGAACTGGAACGGCTCGACGATGCGCGCGCGCATCGCCAACCCGGATGTCGCCTATGGCTATCCGAAGGAAGGCTATCCCCTGTTCATGGACTCGGTGATGCTGCTCAAGGACGCGCAGAACGTCGAAGAGGCCTACAAGTTCCTCGATTTCATCATGGTGCCCGAGAATGCCGCGATGATCTCGGCCTTTGCCCGCTATGCCAACGGGATCTCCGGGTCGGAAGCCTTCATGCCCGAAGACATGAAGACGGCGCCCGAGGTGGTGATCCCGGAAGAGTTCAAGGCAGCGGGCGTGTTCCTGCCTACCTGCACCGGCAAGGCGCAGGAATATGTGACCGCGATCTGGACCGAACTGCAGAAGTGATCGCAGCTGGCGATGGAAGAGCGGGGGGCTGTCAGCCCCCCGTACCCCCCGAGGATATTTTTGAAAAGAAGAAGAGAGAGAAGGCGTGGCACTTGCTGACTTGGGTGCATCCGAACTGTCGCGGTTGATCGCCGCACGGCAGGTCAAGCCATCAGAGGTGATGGAAGACCACCTGCGGCAGATCGAGGCACGGAATGGCCGCATCAACGCCATTGTCAGCCTGCGCGATGGCGACGCCCTGATGGCCGAGGCTCGGGCCGCGGATGATACCGCGCCCGTCGGCTGGATGCACGGGCTGCCGATTGCCGTGAAGGATCTGGTTGCAGTCAAGGGACTGCGGACAACGTACGGGTCGCCCCTTTTTGCCGACTATGTTCCCGAGGCAGACGATCTTGTCGCGGCGCGGATGCGGGCGGCGGGAGCGATATTCATCGGCAAGACAAACACGCCGGAATGGGGCCATGGCAGCCATTCCTTCAATCCGGTATTCGGCGCGACACGAAACCCCTATGCCCTTTCGCAAAGCGCGGGCGGATCATCGGGGGGCGCGGCGGCCGCATTGGCGGCACGTCTGGTGCCGGTCGCTGACGGATCGGACATGATGGGCAGCCTGCGCAACCCGGCCGCCTTTTGTAACATCTATGGCTTTCGTCCGACATGGGGTCTGGTGCCGTCGGACGCGGTGGGCGACACCTTCATGGCGACAATGGCGACCGAGGGCCCGATGGGTCGGAACATCGAGGATGTCGCGCGCCTGCTGGGCGTTCTTGCCGGAGAGAATCCCGAGGTGCCCTTCGGGCGCAGCGCCGAACCCTTTGCCGACCGGCTGAACATTGAACCGAAGGGCCTGCGCATCGGCTGGCTGGGCGATTGGGGCGGGGCCTACCCCTGCGAGCCGGGCATCCTGACATGCTGCGAGGCGGGTCTGCGCGTGCTTGAGGATCTTGGCGCGATCGTCGAGCCCGTGGCCCCACCCTTCCCGGCAGAGAGGCTGTGGAAGGCATGGCTGACCCTGCGGGCCTTTCTGAACGCGGGCAGCAAGGGTGTGCTTCGCAATGACCCGGTGATATGGGCGCAACTGAAGCCCGAAACGCAATGGGAGATCGAGCAGGGCCTGCAGGTTACAGCCGCCGACGTCTATGAGGCGAGCGTCATCCGTTCGCGCTGGTATGCGCGTGCAGCCAAGCTCTTCACCCGGTTTGATGCGCTGGTGATGCCCTCGGCGCAGGTCTGGCCCTTCCCGGTTGAGTGGCGCTGGCCGCAATCCATCAACGGGCAGGCCATGGATACCTATCACCGATGGATGGAAGTGGTGGTGCCGGTCAGCCTGATTGGCCTGCCAAGCCTTGCCGTACCTTGCGGCTTTGGCGCGGCGGGTCTGCCCACCGGCATGCAGATTTTCGGCCCAACTGGCTCCGATGCCCGCATGCTGGCGATTGGTCAGGCCTATCATCAGGCAACCAACTGGCCCGGTGTCGCGCCGCCCTCCCTCTGACGGGCGGCGCTGGCGCCGATTACTGGATCTCGGACGTCGGGCGCGGCGTCGTCGCGGTCTCGGCCGGCAGAACCGGCACCACAACTTCGGGCATGGTTCCGGTAAGGCTGTCGAGGAAGGCGACCAACGCCTTGGTCTCTTGCGGCTGTAGCGCCTCACCAAGCTGGCTTTCGGCCATGATGTCGACTGCCACGCTCAGGTCCCAGACCTTGCCCGAGTGGAAATAAGGCGCGGTAACACCAACGTTGCGCAAGGGGGCAGCGCGGAAGACATATTCATCATCCGCCGTTTCGGTCACGGCAAAGCGGCCCTTGTCACCGGGCGGCAGCACTTCGGATCCGGGTTTTTCGATCAGACCGAAGGGGTAGTAGCCATGGCCGCCCACGTTGACTCCCGAATGGCAAGACGAGCAGCCCTTGTCGACAAAAAGCTGAAGCCCCGCCTTCGCCTCGGCCGTCAGGGCATGGTCATCACCGTTCAGCCAGGCGTCGAAGGGGGCCGGGGTGATCAGCGTGGCCTCGAACGCCTCGATCGCGCGCGCCATGTTGTCAAAGGTTACCGCATCCCCCTCGCCGGGGAAGGCCGCCCTGAACTTGCTGACGTAGTCAGGCATCGAGGCAAGGGTCGCCACCACATTGTCGGGCGTATTCGCCATCTCGACCCCGGCCTGGATCGGGCCTTTTGCCTGCGCCTTCAGGTCATCGGCACGGCCGTCCCAGAATTGCGCCTCATTCAGCACGGCATTGAGGGCGGTGGGCGCATTGCGTGGTCCCTTTTGCCAACCATGGCCGACCGAGGTTTCCATGTTGTCGTCCCCGCCCGTCGCAAGATTGTGGCAGGAGTAGCAAGAGAACACACCAGATGCCGAAAGGCGCGGATCAAAGAAGAGCGACCGACCGAGGGTGATCTTCTCGGGCGTCACCGGGTTATCCTTGATTGCCGGGATGGTTGACGGCAACGGCTTGAACAGGTCAAGCGCCTGATCCCGCAGCGCATCGGCATGGGCGGCGGCAGGAATGCCCGCAACGGCAATCAGCAAGGCAGGAAGAAGTCGCATCTTGGGTGATCCTCATGATGGCTTCGCGCGTCGGGGCGACAGTCGCAGACCGGGGGCTTGGCGCTTTGACTTGGATCAATTCTAAGTTTCGCACCACTGCGACAAACTGCGCGGCGCTTGCCCCGGATGCGCCTTCGGCCTATGGCTTTGGCGCTGCCCCAGAGGGGCCAGACCGGAGAGGACATGGGCCTTTATCGCGCAATACTGTGGATTCTGACGCCAGCGCTGGCGCTGCATCTGCTTGTCTTGCGGGTGCGCGGACTCGTCGGTGCGGGGGCCTTTGCCGAGCGCTTTGGTCTGGCTACTGGCGGCGAGGCCGAGTTGTGGCTGCACGGTGCGTCGAATGGCGAGCTGACATCAGCGCGATGGCTTATCGAGCGGATCATCGCAGCGCGACCCGATCTGCGGCTGGTCATCACCTGTAACAGTTGGACCGCGCGGCAGATGGTATCAGACTGGCACCTGCCCCGCACCTCGGCCCGTCTTGCGCCCTTCGACACGGCAGGGGCAGTCCGGCGGTTCCGCAAGGTATGGCGCCCCCGCGCGCTGGTCTTTCTGGAAAACGAGCTCTGGCCCGAGCGGATCTTGCAGATGGCTGACGCAGGCCCGGTGATCTGCATCGGTGCGCGCATGTCCGAAAGGTCGGCCCGCCGTTGGGCACGGGTGGCACCCAAGCTGATGGCGCTGATCATGGCGCGGCTGCGGCTGGTTTCGGCACAGGATGCGGGATCGGCCAAGCGGTTCGTCACACTCGGATTGCCGCAAGAGCGGCTTGGGCCGCAACTGATGCTCAAGGCGCATGGCCTGGACGATGCCGAGCCGGGTCCTTCCGCCCCCGTGGGTGCTGCGCGGGATCGTGTCCTTCTGGCCGCCTCCACGCATGAGGGCGAAGAGGCGATCGTGCTGAACGGCTTTGCCGAGGCGCATCGCGACGGGGCCTTCGATCTGCTGATCCTCGCCCCACGCCATCCGCGCCGGATTGCCGAGGTGCGCGCGCTGGTGCAGGCGACGGGCCTTCCCTTCGCAATCCGTTCGGCAAACCAGCCGCTGACTCCCGGCATTGCGGTCTACGTGGCCGACACGCTGGGCGAGATGGCGCAATGGTACGCGATGGCGGGTGTCACCCTGGTTTGTGGCAGCTTCGGGGATGCCGGCGGCCACACGCCCTATGAACCTGCGGCACATCGCTCGGCCATCCTACATGGTCCCAATGTCGCGAATTTCGCCGATGCCTATGCAGCGCTCGATGCCGCGGGCGGTGCGCTCGCGGTCACGGCCGAAACCTTGGGCGCGGCTCTGAAGACGCTGGACATGGATCGCCAACTGGCCCTTGCGAGTGCCGCGCGGGCTGCGCTGACGCCTGCCGACGAAAGCGCGCTGGTCACGGCCGTCCTGCAGGCGCTGCCCGGTCAGGACAACGGGTAAGAGGTCAGAACCTCATACTTCGGGCCGCGTGACCGGGAGTGTGAGGCATAAAGGGCAAATTCGCTGACCTGCCATGGCCCGGCGCGATAGTCCTGCCGCATGGCCATCGCGGCAGACAGGCGAGCAACCGTATCGGGATCGGGCGCATGCAACCGCGCCAGCGTGACATGCGGCGCATAGCCCTTGGCCTGCGCGTGGACGCCTGCGCGCACCACGACCTGCGCGACCTTTGCCTGCAGACGCGACAGCGCCTCGGACGGGGCGACGCCCGCCCAGACGACCCGCGGCTTTGCGCCGCCAAAGCTGTTGACGGCGGCAAGTTCCAGCGTGAAGGGCGGCATGCGCAGCTCTGACAGCCCCTCATGGATGTCTTGCAGCACATGGTCGGGCTGTTCGCCCAGAAAGACCAGGGTCAGGTGAAAGTCGGCCTCGTCCACAGTCGCGGGCATGGGCAGACGGGCCTGCAACAGGCGCAGGCTGGCGCGGATCTCATCGGGCAGCGGAATGGCAACGAAGGCGCGGATCATCGACGCTCCAACAGGGTCAGCCGGGTGCGGATCACGTCGCGCACGGGGCCCGGCCGGGGTTCGTCAATCAGCGTGGTGCAAAGCGTATCGGCTGGCAAGGGGCGCGCGCCACCGTTCCAGCCGACACCGCGCAAGACCGCCTCGGCATCGGGCGGCAGCCGGTCGGGCATCTCGCGTCCCGAAAGGCGCCCCCATATAGCCGTCCAGAGCCGCGCCACCGACCACGGATTATACCCCCCACCGCCGGTCACGATCAGACGGGGCGCAAGCGGGCGCAGCGCATCCAGCACCCCAAGATGCGCCCGGTTCGAGAGCGACAGCCGGGCCAACGGATCCTCCTCAAGCGCGTCCGCACCGCATTGCAGCACGATTGCCTCGGCCCCGTGGGCCGCGACGCGCGGCGCGATCAGCCGCTCGCAGACCTCGACCATCTCGCTGTCGTTGAAGCCGCGCGGCACCGGCAGGTTGAACACATTGCCCACGCCCTGATCGCTCAGGCCGCCGGTGAACGGCCAGCGCCCTTCTTCATGGACCGAGATCACCAGCACATCGGGATCATCGGCAAAGGCAAGCTCAACCCCGTCGGCATGATGGGCGTCAATGTCCACATAGGCCAGACGCCGCAGCCCGGCACGTCTGAGCGCCGTCAGCCCAAGTGCCACATCATTCAGATAGCAAAAGCCCGAAGCCCTGCCACGCAGGCCATGATGCGTGCCACCGCCCGGAACATGGATTGTGCCAGATGCGCGCAGGGCGAGCGTCTCGGCCGCCCAGATCATACCGCCCGCCCCGGTCGCTGGCCGACGGAACATCTCGGGGAAGGCGGGGTTTGACAAGGTCCCCAGACCAAACCGCGTCCTCCACGCCTCGGGCAAAGGCTGCCCCGCGCGGGTCATCGCCTCGGCCTCATGCAGGGCGTCGACATAGTCAGGATCATGCCATTGGCGCAGGGCGGCGGGCTTTGCACGCGGGCTTGTCCGATAGCGCGCGGCAGGCAACCAGCCCAATGCGCGCGCGAGGTCCATCACCGTCGAGACGCGCGGCACGCGTAGGGGATGAAGTCCGCCGTAGGACGAGCCGCGATAGATTTCCGATCCGACAAAGATGGCCTCTTCCGCCGCCCACGCCCCGGTCGGCGCGCAAGCGAATGCCAATTGGCCTGCGTCCATCGCGCCCTCGCCCGTCAACCACTGCCCGAAAGCGCCCTGCTGGCCGCCCGTCATGCCCTGACCCCGCTGCCCCTTTTGCGTTCAGAGATTAGCGTGATCCGTGGCCTCGGCAATGGCGCATCAACGCATCATGCAGGGCTGTCAGCTCGCCGGAGCATCCGCGCCCCTTGAATTACAGGGCAGACATGCCAATACTCTACCAACGACCTCGTGCAGGCAGGAGCATTCCTAAACGACCCAGGTGACCGCAGAGCCACCGCAAAGAACAGGCATTGATCGTGACGATTGACATCAAAGGCGGCACTCTGTCCGCAATCGGGACAGAACCCAGAACTCAGTATGGCGCAATTTGCTGGCGCCCCTCAAAGGACGGTGTGCAGGTCCTTCTTGTCACCAGCCGTGAGACGGGTCGCTGGGTGGTGCCGAAGGGCTGGCCCATCAAGGGAACGACGCCAGAACAGTCCGCCGCCCGCGAAGCTTGGGAAGAGGCCGGGGTGCGCGGCCCGACACGTCCGCATTGCCTTGGGATATACTCCTATGACAAGTTGATCGGCCCGACCCGCAGCGCCCTGCCGTGCGTCGTGGCACTTTATGGGATCAAGGTCGCGGAACTCGCCAAACGATTTCCTGAACGTCAGCAGCGTCGGCGCAAGTGGTTTTCCGCGACCAAGGCCGCAACCAAGGTTGATGAGCCGGAACTGCAGATCCTGCTGGCGGGTTTGGTGCGCGCAAACGACGGTACGCTGGCTTTCAGACCCGCATCTGACGATACGCCATCGCCCGGCGCCGATCCGGGGGGTTCTTGAACTTTTCCGGCGCACAGGCCATGTCTGTTGACTGACCTGCCAAACCGACGGCGATCCGAATGATCCGATATGCGCTGCATTGTGAAGAAGGCCACGACTTTGAAAGCTGGTTCGGCTCCGCCGCCGCATTCGAGGATCTGAAGGCGCGTGGCCTGCTGTCCTGCGCGATCTGTGGCGGCAACCGGATCGAAAAGGCCTTGATGACCCCCGGCGTTGCCACGCGTGGAGCGCCTGCGGCACATGAGGGCGTCTTGCAGACACCGGAATCCGAAGTGGAGCAAGCTATCGCCGCGCTGCGGCGCGAGATCGAGGCAAATTCGGAATATGTCGGGATGAACTTCGCGGCCGAGGCGCGGAAGATGCATGATGGCGACGCACCAGAGCGCGCCATCCATGGAGAGGCGCGCCCCGATGAAGCGCGCAAGCTGATCGAGGACGGCGTGCCGGTGGCCCCGCTGCCGTTCCTGTCGCGCCGCAGGGCGAACTGACGCCGCGCCCTGCGCGCAAGCGGCGATCAGATCTGCTTTTCGGGCAGGTAGACGACCAGACCGTCCAGCGCATCGCTGACCTTGAGCTGGCAGGTCAGACGCGAACGCTCAGGATCGGGCTGCCAGGCGAAATCCAGCATGTCCTCTTCCATCGCGTCTTTTTTAGGCAAACGTCCCACCCACTCGGGCGCCACATATACGTGGCAGGTGGAGCACGCGCAGGCACCGCCGCAATCCGCCTCGATGCCGGGCACGCCATTGTCGCGCGCGCCTTCCATCACGGTCATACCGCTGGGTACGTCGATGATGTGCTGTTTGCCACCAAATTCCACATAGGTGATCTTCGCCATTTGCCGGGCCCCGTTTAACCTTCGCTGCCGCACACATAGGCGAATTCGCGGGCAGCTTCCAGCCCGGCCGGGGTGACATCTTTGCAGCCCTTCCGCCGCTGCGGAAACGCCGGTATGTTCGCCCCCGCATCACAGGTCCGCCCGATTGGTCCGCATAACAGCAAGGAGACGCCCATATGATCCTGCGCGCAGCAACCAGCCTTTTGCTGTTGATCAGCCTTGCGGCCTGTCAGCCCAAGTCGCCGCTGGTGAAGCCGCCGCAAAAAACGGATCTGCTGGCGAGTGTCATCGTGGAAGGCACCGCACCAATCCCAGAACCTGCAGAGGGTGAGTGTTGGGACAGCCGCAGCGCGAACCTGGTTCCGCCGGGCCGCGCGCCATCTGCCAATACCCCGGCGACACCCGGCACGATCCATTTCCGCGTTCCCTGCCCCGAGGTGATGACGCCCGAGTTCCTCGCCTCGCTGCAACGCGCATTGCAGGCGCGCGGGTTCTTCCGGGGTGCGGTCACGGGCGCGATGGATGCCCCGACCCAGCAGGCCGTGCGCGCCTATCAGCAATCGCTGGGCCTTGACCTGCCGGTCCTGACGCTGGCTGCCGCACAATCGCTGGGCCTTGTGCCGGTCGCACGGGCAGACCTGTGATGGCACCCTCGACGGACGCCTTCCGCCAAGCTTGCGAAGCCGAGGTTCTGCGCCTTTGGGGTGGCAAGCCCGATGGCGCGCATGACCTTGGGCATCTGCGGCGGGTCTGGGCAAATTGCCAGACCATCGCGATGGATGAACCGGGCGCCGATTTGCAGGTACTGCTGCCCGCCGCCATCTTCCACGATGCGGTGAACCTGCCGAAGACTCATCCTGACCGGGCGCAGGCGTCGCAGGCGTCTGCAAAGGTCGCTGTGGATTGGCTTGGCACACAAGCCTACCCGGCCGACAAGCTGGATGCCGTGGCCCATGCCATTGCGGCACACAGTTTTTCCGCCGGGATCGAGCCCACGACGGTTGACGCGCGCATACTGCAGGACGCAGACCGGCTGGAGGCGCTTGGCGCGCTTGGCATCGCCCGGATGTTCCATGTGGCGGGCGCGACGGGGGGCCTGCTTTTCGATGCGGATGATCCGCTGGCCCGGCACCGCCCTTTGAATGATCGCGCATTTGCGCTCGATCATCTGGAGGTGAAGCTCTTTCGCATCGTCGACACGATGAAGACCGCAACAGGGCGCCGCATCGCCGAAGAGCGCGCAGAATGGATGGCATCCTTCCGAAGCCGCCTGCTGCGCGAGATCGGCTGAACGTGCCAAAGGAAAAGGGCGGCGCCGATGGCACCGCCCCTTCCGCACGTGTTCGGCGGTTCACTCGACCGACAGGGCCACAAATCGCGGATCACCCTCGCGGCGGATCAAGAGAAGGATCGACTTGCGTCCGGCGTCCTTGGCCTCGGACACGCGGTCACGCAGGTCCTTTAGCGTCGCGACCTTTTGCTGGCCCGCCTCGGTGATCACGTCGCCCTCGCGCAGCCCCTTGGTATAGGCCTCGGACGTCGCGTCGACCTTGGTGACAACCAGCCCCTCGGCGTCCTCGGGCAGGTTCAACTGCTGGGCGATCTCCGGGCTGATCGGCTGCACGGTCAGGCCCAGAAGCTCCACCTCGGCCGGCATATCGGCACCGGGCTTCGCAACGGCTTCCTCGACCGCCTCGGCCTCTTCCCGGCGCCCCAGCTTGACCTGCAGGGTCTCGCTCTTGCCCTCGCGGACGATCTCCAGCGGGACCTCTTCACCGATCGGCGCATCGGCCACACGGCGGGTCAGATCATGCACGTCCTTGATGGTCTGGCCGTTGAACCCGGTGATCACGTCGCCGGCCATCAGCCCCGCATCCTTGGCCGGACCGTCAGGCACATCCGTTACCAGCGCGCCGGCGGTGCCTTCGCCAAGGCCCATCGCCTCGGCCACGTCCGGGGTCACGTCCTGAATGCGCACGCCCAGCCAGCCGCGGCGGGTTTCACCGAACTCGCGCAGCTGATCGACCACCTTGCTGACGACGTTCGAGGCCATCGAGAACCCGATCCCGATCGAGCCGCCGGTGGGCGACAGGATCGCGGTGTTCACGCCGATCACCTGCCCATCCATGTTGAAGAGCGGCCCGCCCGAGTTGCCCTTGTTGATCGCGGCATCGGTCTGGATGAAATCGTCATAGGTGCCCTGAAGCTCGCGCCCACGGGCCGAGACGATCCCGGCCGAAACCGAGAAGCCCTGCCCCAGCGGGTTGCCCATGGCCATGACCCAATCGCCCACGCGCGTCAGGTCGCTGTTGCCGAAGTTGACAAAGGACAACGGCTCTTCCGATTCCACCTTGAGCAGCGCGATATCGGTCTTGGGGTCGCGCCCGACCAGCTTGGCCGGAAGGCGTTTGTGCGAGAAGAACTCGACCTCGATCTCGTCGGTGCCCTCGATCACGTGGTTGTTCGTAACGATATAGCCGTCTTCCGAGATCACGAAGCCCGAGCCAAGCGCTTCGGACCGGCGCGGGCCGCTCGGGCCGCCGGGACCGTTCTCGAACTGGTCGAAGAAGTCCTGCAGCCCCTCGGGCAGCTCGGGCGCCTCGGTGGTCGCCGTTTCGACCACGGACGATGTGGTGATGTTCACCACCGCCGGGCTGATCTGTTCGGCAAGGTCGGCAAAGCTTTCAGGGGCGCCGCGCGCTTCGGCGAAATGTGCAGGCCCCGTGGCCAGCGCAGCCCCCAAGAGCAGGGCGCCAGCCAGCCGCGTCATCCGCAGGCGTGCGGTCACGGGCGATATGCCAGAGGAAATGGTGTGGAACAGCACCGCGAAACTCCTTTTCGGTCGCATGAATGTCCCGGCGCGACAGCCGGGTTGGCCACAGCAAACAACCAAGACCACAATAACGCAATGCAAACCCCCGTCGCGGCGCGTCAAACGGGCGTGAGCCTTTGTTTCAAGTCCCGTGATCGCTTCGTGTGGTTGCCGCTAGGGAAAGATAACGCCCCCGAGAGGCTGGCTTTCGGGGGCGTCAGGATCATGTGATCGGACCGGTCCGGATTATTGCTGCGCAGGCGCCGCAGGCCGTCCGTTCGGATCGTTCAGATAGTCAAAGAACACGCTGTCGGGCTGCATCACGATCGAGGCATTTCCCTCGCGCATCGAACGCTCATAGGCTGTCAGTGACCGGGTGAAGGTAAAGAACTCGGGGTCCTGACCAAAGGCTTCCGCGTATATTGCGTTCCGCTTGGCATCGGCTTCACCCCGGATCACCTCGGCCTGACGCCGGGCATCAGATGTCACCTCGACGACCTCGCGGTCGGCCGCCGCGCGCAGGCGGCTTGCCGCCTCATTACCGCGGGCGATCTCGTCGGCGGCCTCGCGCTCGCGCTCGGCGCGCATCCGGGCGTAGGTCGCGGCAAGGTTCTGTTCCGGCAGATCGGTCCGCGTCAGCCGAAGGTCGATCACCTCGACCCCAAGGCTTCCAGCCTCGCGCCGGGCAATGTCACGGATGCGGTTCATCAGCCCGGTCCGGTCTTCGGACAGGACCGCGTTCGAGACAACCGAACCCAGAACCTCGCGGATGGCCGCGCTCACGATCCGGTCGATGCGCGCCTGTGCGGATTCGACACCACCGGGGCCAACCGCCTCACGGAAGGACACCAGATCGACGATCCGCCAGCGGGTAAACGCATCAACGATCAGGCGGCGGTTGTCCTTCAACGTCACCTCGAGCGGCTGTGTCTGCAGGCCGAGGATACGATCCTCATAGCGCACCACGTCCTGTATGAAGGGCACCTTGAACCCCATACCCGGATCGCGGATCTCTTGCTTGACCTGCCCAAACTGCAGGACCAGCACCTGTTCTCGCTCATCAACGATGAACACCGAGGATAGCGCA
The DNA here is from genome assembly GCF_007859075.1 of Gemmobacter aquaticus. Classification (GTDB taxonomy): domain Bacteria; phylum Pseudomonadota; class Alphaproteobacteria; order Rhodobacterales; family Rhodobacteraceae; genus Gemmobacter; species Gemmobacter aquaticus. The sequence continues at coordinate 338,847 of NZ_VOAK01000020.1, read as the reverse complement.
AGCGCCCCCACTGCAAAGACCGCCGGAAGGATGTACTGGATACGCGACATGTCAGTTGCCTCCCTGCTGGGCGGGAGCCGCCGGGCGCGTCAGTTCGTTCAGCGGCAGATAGGGCACCACACCGCCCTCGCCGGTTACACCGTCAAGGATGACCTTGTTGATGCCACCCAGCACATTTTCCATGGTTTCCAGATACATGCGCCGGCGCGTAACCTCGGGCGCCTTCACATACTCGGCATAGACCGCAAGGAAGCGGCTCGCCTCACCCTGCGCGTCGTTGACCACGCGGGCGCGATAGGCCTCGGCGTCTTCAAGAAGGCGGGCAGCCTCACCGCGCGCGCCAGCCGTCACGCGGTTGGCATAGGCGTCAGCCTCTTTCTGCAAACGATCGCGCTCTTGCTGGGCGGCCTGAACCTCGCGGAAGGCATCCGACACCTCGCGAGGCGGGTCAGCGCGGTCAAAGTTCACCCGGATCACGCTGATCCCGGCCTGATAGCTGTCGAGCGTCGCCTGAACATTCTCACGCAGGTCGGCTGCGATGTCTGCCCGCCCGGTGTTCAGAACCGGCGTCAGTTCCGACCGCGCAATGATGTCGCGCATGGCCGAGGCCGAGACCGCACGGATGGTGTCGGCCGGATCGGCAAGATTGAAAAGATAGGATTCGGGGTCAGAGACGTTCCAGACCACCTGGAACTCGATATCCACGATGTTCTGATCGCGCGTCAGCATCAGGCCGCTGTCGGCATCGCCATTGCGGCCGGTGCCGATGTCGGTGGTGCGTTCGCCAGTCACCTGCACGATTTCCGCCGTCATCACCGGCCATGGCGCGAAGTTCAGGCCCGGCTGACCGATGTCGGAAAAGGCACCCAGAAACAGCTCGACCGACCGCTCCTCCGGCTTGACCGTATAGAACGACATCCAGGACCAAAGCGCAGCCAGCGCCAGCACACCAAGCGCCGCGCCCTGGGCCGACAGGATCGGGCCCGGACCACCGCTGCCGCCGTTGCCGCCGCCCCCGCCAGAGCGCCCACGACCGCCCATAAGGACGCGAAGCTGCTCCTGCCCCTTTTTCACGATCTCATCTATCTCGGGAATCTGCGGACCTTCGCCACCCGGACGGCGCGGCGGCCGTCCGTCATTCCTGCCATCATTACGGCCATCGCGATTGTCACCACCGCCGCCCCAGGGGCCTCCGTTCGACATGCCTGCTTTCCTATTGTTGCGTTCTGATCAAACTGGTGATTGTGGCGCGGTTTTCAACCCTTTGGCGCGTTATCCGCGACGTGTCGGGCTGCGCATCGTGACCAGTTCTTCGGAAATTGTTGGGTGCACGGCCACAGTGCGGTCGAAATCCTCTTTCGTCGCGCCCATCTTCACCGCGATCCCGGCAAGCTGGATCATCTCGCCGGCGCCGGGACCGACGATGTGGCAGCCCAGCACCTTGCGGCTGTCCTCGGCCACGATCAGCTTCATCAGCACGCGATCCTGCCGACCTGCGAACAGGCTCTGCATCGGACGGAAGGTCGCCACGTAGACCTCGATCGGGCCTTGCGCGCGGGCATCCTCTTCGGTCAGCCCGACGCTGCCCAGTTCGGGCTGGGTGAAGACCGCGGACGCCACAAGATCGTGATCCGCCTGCCGGGGGCGGGCGTTGAACACCGTATCGGCAAAAGCATGCCCCTCACGGATCGCAACCGGCGTCAGGTTGATGCGGTCTGTCACGTCCCCCACGGCATAGATCGAAGGGACATTCGTCTGGCTCCAGCCATCGACGCGGATCTCGCCCCGCCCGCCGATGACCACGCCCACCCGATCAAGCCCCAACCCTTCGGTGTTCGGGCGGCGGCCGGTTGCGTACATCACCAGATCATAGTCCTCAGACGATCCGTCGATCATGCTGGCGCGGATACCGCCTGCGGTGCGGTCAAGCCGCGCGACATCGGCATTGCAGCGGATCGAGATACCCGATGCGGCCATGGCATTTGCCACATGGGTGCGCGCCTCGTCGTCAAAGCCGCGCAGGATCTGGGTGCCGCGGTAGACCTGCGTCACCTTCACCCCCAACCCGTTGAGGATGCAGGCAAACTCTGACGCGATATAGCCGCCGCCCACCACCAGCGCGCGGGCGGGCAGCGTTTCAAGGTGGAACATCTCGTTCGAGGTGACGGCGAGCCCGGCCCCCGGAATCGCCGGGACAAACGGGCGCCCGCCGGTCGCGACCAGAATGTGCTTGGTGGTAAAGCGCCGCCCGTCGGCAAGCTCCACCGTGTGCGGATCAACGATCGTCGCGCGCTGGTCATGCACCTCGACCCCCGCATTCAGCAGGGTCGATCGATAGGCGCCCTCAAGACGCGTCAGCTCTGCCTCTAGCTGGCGGCGGAACTGCGACCAGTCGAAGGCGCCCGGCGTGACCTGCCAGCCATAGGCGCGGGCATCATCGATAATCCCCGGATACTCGCTGGCATAGACCATCAGTTTCTTGGGAACGCAGCCGCGGATCACGCAGGTACCGCCCATGCGGTACTCCTCGGCGAGGCCCACGCGCGCCTTGCCCTCGGCACTGGCGATGCGCGCGGCGCGCACCCCGCCCGAACCGCCGCCGATCACGAACAGGTCATAGTCGAAGCTCATGCGTCGCCCCCTTTGTCGCCGATGAATAGCGCGCCTTATTCGTCGAGATCGGCGAAGATGTTGTCGGTCGGCTTGAACTCAACATACTCTTCCTCGATCTCTGACGAGTTGACGTCACGCACCTGCACGCGCCCGTCGCCGTGGCCGATGACGACCTTGTCACAGATGTCGATGAAAAGCCCGTTTTCAACCACGCCCGGGATCTGGTTCAGCACCAGCGACAGCTGGCGCGGATTGCCGATCCGGCGCAGATGCAGATCGAGAATGTAGTTCGACTGATCGGTCAGCACCGGATCGTCCCCCGCCCGGCGCAGGCGCACATCGCGGGCCAGAACATCCATGCTGACAAGCATTTCCTCGATCTGGGCCTGCGTGGCCTTCCAGCCAAACGGGATCACCTCCACCGGCAACGGGAAGGCGCCAAGTTGCGCCACCTGTTTGGCGGCATCGGCGATCACGATCATCTGGTCGGACGCGGTCGCCACGATCTTTTCGCGCAGAAGCGCCGCACCACCGCCCTTGATCAGGTTCAACTCCGGGTCAAACTCATCGGCGCCGTCGATCGTCAGATCCAGCCAGCCCGCCTCATCCAGCGTGGTGATCGGCACCCCAAGGCTTTGCGCGAGTTCCGCCGTGCGAATCGAGGTGGGCACGCCCACGACGCGCAGCCCCTCGTCCCGGATCCGTTCGGCAAGGCAGCGCACCATCCACGCGGCGGTGGAGCCGGTTCCCAGCCCCAGCTTCATGCCGGATTCCACATGGTCAACAGCGCGCAGCGCGGCCACGAACTTGGCCTTGTCGATGGCGGAAAGGTCGGCGGGCATGATCTGTCTCCTTCGCAAGCTCTGGCCGCTTATAGGTCGAAGGCGGCGCTTGTGCGAGAGGGGATTGCCGCACCCGTTACTTGGCGATCAGCCGCTGTAGCCCGCGATGCAGTTCATCCACCGTGACGCCGCCCTTGCCATCAGCATTCATCGCCAGGATTGCACGCAGGCGCGCAAGCTGATCGGCGTCAGGCTCTGCATCGGCCACGCGCCGGGCTGCGGCCGTGACCTCGGCGGATGTCACCGTTCCGTCGCCATTCGCGTCAGCAGCCAACAGGCGCTGCACCAGACGGGCGCGGTGGTTTTCCGACAGCGGTCGCAGCGCGAGGTCGCGCTCTTCGATGCTGACTGCCCCATCATCGTTCAGGTCCGCAACCAGCAGATCCGCCCGCGCCCGCGCCCGTACCCCGGCGCGCTGCACCTCTATGGCCTGATCAAGCCCCTGGGCCGTCAGCCCGTTCGGGCCGCCAAAGCCAAGAATCAGGCCGATCGCCGTCCTCTCCCATGTAGAGGGGCTGCGCTGAATGGATTTGAGCACATCCTCGGGCATGTCGGGTGCAGCCTGAGCCCAAGCACCGCCCGCAGTTGCCGCCAGCGCGACGGCCAGCACCAGAATCCTACGCATCGCATCCTCCATGACACCGCCGCAGTTCACCCGACGAAAGTTAAGACAGCGTTACCGCGTTTTCCACGCCTGCCCTGTCGTTTTTTTCCGCCCGTCGCGGCCCCGTCTCTGCATAGTGGGGCGAAACAGGGAGACGCGCATGTTTTTGTCGGTGTTCGACATGTTCAAGGTGGGCATTGGCCCGTCGTCCAGCCACACCATGGGCCCGATGGTGGCCGCCGCCCGGTTCCTGGCCACGCTTCGGTCCAGCCCGTTCCATGCCCATGGCCTGCGTGCAAGCCTCCATGGCTCGCTGGCCTTCACCGGTGTTGGCCACGCCACTGACCGCGCGACGATTCTGGGCCTCGCGGGGTTTGAGCCTGCAACCTATGACAACGACAAGGCCGAGGCCGCGCTGGCCGAGATCCACCGCACGCGCACCATTACCCCGCCGGGTCTGGGCACGCTGGTCTTTGATCCCAAGACCGACATGATCTTTGACTTTGGCCCCTCGCTGCCGGGACATGCCAATGGGATGATCCTGCGCGCGCTTGACGCGCAGGGCGACGTGATCCTTGAAGAGACCTACTATTCCATCGGGGGTGGGTTTGTCCTGACGGCCACAGAGCTGGCACAGGGCGAGGCTGCAAAATCCGGGCCTGCGGTGCCCTATCCCTTCGAGACCGCCGAGCAGATGCTGGAGATGGCGCGGAAGTCTGGCCTGTCCATCGCGGAAATGAAGCGCGCGAACGAATTGGTCTTCCGCTCAAAGGCAGAACTCGATCAGGGGATTGCCCGCCTCTGGGACGTGATGGACGCCTGTATCGAGCGCGGCATGAAGGGCGAAGGCATCCTGCCCGGCGGCCTCAAGGTGCGTCGTCGCGCCAAGGGAATTCATGACGCGCTGCTGGCCGAACGCGGGCTGAACATGACCGCACCGCATACCATCAACGACTGGATGAGCCTTTACGCCATGGCGGTGAACGAGGAAAACGCCGCAGGCGGGCAGGTCGTGACCGCGCCCACCAATGGTGCTGCGGGCGTTCTGCCGGCGGTCATCCGCTATTGGCTCGATCACGTCCCCGGTGCCAGCCGCGCGCGTATCGGAGAGTTCTTGCTGACCGCCGCCGCAATTGGCGGGCTGTGCAAGCACAACGCCTCGATCTCTGGCGCGGAATGTGGCTGTCAGGCCGAGGTCGGATCGGCCGCCGCGATGTCGGCCGCAGGCCTCTGCGCGGTTCTGGGTGGCACGCCCATGCAGGTTGAAAACGCGGCCGAGATCGCGCTGGAACATCACCTCGGGATGACCTGCGACCCGGTGAAGGGGCTGGTTCAGGTTCCCTGCATCGAACGGAACGGGCTTGGCGCCATCAAGGCGGTGTCGGCTGCAAGCCTTGCGATGCGCGGCGATGGTGTGCATCTCGTCAGCCTCGACGCCTGTATCGAAACGATGCGCCAGACCGGCCATGACATGCATGAAAAGTACAAGGAAACCTCGCTGGGTGGCCTTGCGGTGAACGTCCCCAACTGCTGAGCCGGCAAGGATTGCGACGCAATCGCGTCGCATCCGGCACGCCGCAGGTGGCGATAAAGGGGTATTCACGGGGCCATGACCACTGCTGCAGCCCCCTCCCGCCCCGACCGTGTGGTGTTCGGCGCGATCCTGATGATCGCGTTCTGCATCCTTGCGCCCTTGCTGGACGTCTCGTCCAAACTGGCGGCACAGACGCTGCCGGTTGGGCAGATCACGCTGGCGCGCTTTGTGGTGCAGGCGGCGCTAATGCTGCCGGTTGCGGCCCTTCTTGGCACCTGGGGTCACCTGACTCCGCGCGTTGCAGCCCTGATCTTCCTGCGGGCAGCGTTCCTTGTCGCCTCGACCTATTGCTTCATCGCAGGCATCGCCATCATGCCAATCGCCGATGCGCTGGCGCTGGTCTTCGTCGAGCCCTTCATCCTTCTGTTCCTCGGCAAACTGCTGTTTGGGGATGAGGTGGGCAGGCGCCGCATCATCGCCTCTATCGTGGGATTTGCGGGGGCGCTTTTCGTGATCCAGCCCGCGTTCGCGACCTTTGGTCTTGTCACGCTTTATCCGCTGGGCACGGCCTTCCTCTTTGCCTTCTACATGCTGATCACCCGCGCCATTGCCCCCTCGATGGAGCCGGTGCCGATGCAGCTGCACACCGCCATCGCGGGCACGCTGATCTGCGCACCCATCCTGTGGTGGGGAGATGCGGCGGCGATCCCGGCACTGATGATGGCACAGCCAGAAGGCATCGTCTGGCTCTGGCTCTTTGGCGTGGGCTTCTGGGCGGCGGTCAGCCACATGTGCATGACCTATGCGCTGAAATTTGCCCCCTCGGCCACGCTCGCGCCGCTGCACTATCTTGAAATCGTCGTGGCAGTGATCCTTGGCTATCTGGTCTTCGGTGACTTCCCGAACGTGATGACCTGGATCGGCATTTCGATCATCATCGGCTCTGGCCTCTATGTCCTGTGGCGGGAGCGCGCCGCCGCGCGCCAGCGCAGCGCGGATGCGATGGCCGACCCAAGCTTCTAGGCCAGCGCCGCGATCACCATGCGCAAACTGCGCCGGGGCAGGATCACAAGCATCCCGTCGCCGTCGAAATCGAGTGTCACACGCCTGTCCTGCACCTCATTCGAGGTGCCGATGCGGCCATCGGGCGCAAGCGTCAGCCCGTCGATCGGCCAGCGCAGGCCGGTGCTGCGCCCTGTGATCGCCGCCATGGGAAAGAGCGAGATCCGTTCGCCCACCGGCAGACGCAAGGCAAGGCTGCGCGGGGCGGCAAAAATGACATCGCGGCCAGCAATCACGATGCAGGGCGCCCCACCCGCCTTCTGATACCGCAGCAGCGAAGAGAGCGCCGCCAAGGCATGATCCAGCCGCCCGCCCGTCACACCGATGGCCAGAATGAAGCGCGCCTTGATCGAACGCAGACACTTGTCCAGATCGGTCGTTTCCTGTTCGGCCACGTGATGAAGCCTGCCCGCGCCAAGGCGGGTGCGGGCGGCGTCGCTGATCGAGTCGAGATCACCGATGACGGCGATGGGCTCGGCCCCGTGGCGCAGTGCGCGGTCAGCCCCGCCGTCTGCTGCCACCAGCATCGGTGCATGTTTCAGCGCCATCCGCAGCGTCGTGCGGTCAACAGGGCCGCCCGCGACGAGCGTAATCCCCGCGTCTGAGACAACAAAATGCCCGTTCATCCGTTGATTGTTCTCGAATTGTGGCGGGAAGCTGACGCTGCGGCCATAATCAATCCTTCAAATTACCCACATCTGTCCATGGAATCGAACCGACCGAAGGTAAAGTCGACTCAACGACAGCAGAGGGCGAATACCCCATGAATGGTGCCAACAAAATACTGACGGTGTCCTATGGCACCTTCTCCTGCACCCTCGAAGGTTTCGAAGATCCCTTCAGCATGATGAAGGCCATCGCGGAATACTTCCGCGAGCTTGCTGCCGAGGACCGCTATTTCGGCGCCGAGCCGCCCACCCCGGATGCCGCAATGCTGCACCGTCTGGCCGAGCGCGAGATCCAGCGCCGGGTCGAGGCGAAGATCAAGGAAAACGGTGTAATCCTGCGGGCCCGCAATGATGATGAGCCGGATGCGGCCGCGGACGAGATGCCGGCCGCCGCGATGGCGGCGGTCTCGATGCCCATGTCGCAGCCCTCGCCCATTGCAGAACAGCCCACCCCGGCAGACTCCGTTGCCGCCCGGCTGAGCCGTATCCGCAGCCGTGAGACCCCCATCGATGCCCGGACGGTGCCGGCCTACGATGAGGACGAGGACACCCCCGTCGCCCGCATGGCGCCGATGCCCGAGCCCGAGGCAGATTTTGGGGCGGAGGTCGATCTGGTTGCCCTGACCGCAAGCGTCGCCGAAGCCGCTTTGGCAGAACCCGAAGTCGAGACTGCAGCCGAAGCGCAGACCGAGATCGAGGCCACCGGGATCGAGGCCTTTACTGAGGACGACGAAGCGCAGTTCGACGCCGCCGAGGCCGCGCCCGAAGTGGCCGACCTTGCCGCCGCGATCGACCTTTCTGGCGATGATACGGTCTCGGCCATCCTCGCCCGGCTGTCGTCGGATGACGAAGGTCAGACGCAGGACGATGATTTTGCCGAAACCTCAGCCGATGTGGCCGAGGCGGCGCAACTCGACGTTGATGACAGCGATGAGCCCTATGCAGAGGACCTTGCCGGGCCTGAAGTCGCAGCAGATGACGAGGACGAGGACGACTTCGAAGACGAGACAATTGAGCTTGCCGCATCCGGGGAGGAGGGAACCACGGACGAGGCTGCCGAGGACGATGCGGGCGCAGTGCTGCCCGGGCGCATTCAACGCGCCCGCGCCCGCATCGTCCGTCTGCGCCCCGCTGACGTGGCCGATGCCGAAGTCGTCGATGAGGCCCCTGAGACCGCAGCGCTGGAGGACAAACCCGTGGCCGAAGAGCCCGGCCGCGTCATCCGCCCCGCCCGCCCTGCCCGTCCGCAACAAGACCCTGACCGTTCTTTCAGTGCTCCGCCCCCCCAGCATCCGCGCTTTGACGCGCTGGCCGATGAGAGTGACCCGGCTGTGTCGCGGCTGCTTGCGGAAACCAACTCGCAGATGGAAGGCATCGAGAATCGTCGCAGACTGTCGGCGATCCAGCACCTGAAAGCAGCCGTCGCAGCCACCGTCGCCGAGCGTCGCGCGGGTGCCGCAAAGCCCGTGAACGAAGAAGACCGGATCGATCCCTATCGCTCGGTCCTGTCTCGGATCATGCGCCCCAACCAGGCCGCTGGCTCGGACGAGCCCGCCGAGATCGTCAAGGATGAAGCCCCGTCCGAGGCGCCCGCCAAGGCTCCGGCAATGGCGCCGCTCGTTCTGGTCAGCGCTCAACGGATTGACCTGCCCAAGACCGACAACGTGACCGCGCTGCGGACAATGCAGCTGACGAACCCGGCCCGCCCCCCGGTCCTGTTGACCGAGCTTGTGACGCGCGAAGAGGATGAGGTTCAGCCCGAAACCACCGACTATGTCGATGTCGGGGATGAGGCTGCACTTTTCTCGGACGTGAAAGGTTTCGCCGAATTCGCCGAACGCCTTGGCGCAGAGAACCTGCCCGCGCTTCTGGAGGCCGCTGCCGCCTATGCCGCCTGCATCGAAGGGCGCACATATTTCTCGCGCCCGCAGATCATGCGTCAGGTCGATGCGATGACGGGTGAATCGGCGACACGGGAAGACGCGCTGCGCAGCTTTGGCGCGCTTCTGCGGACCGGCCGGATCATCAAGGTCAAGCGTGGCCAGTATGCGCTGTCGGACGAGAACGACCTTCTGGCCGAGGCACGCAAGCTGGTTGGCTGACCAGACCATATAAAAAAAAATAAGGGCGGAAGGATCACCTTCCGCCCTTTTCTTATTTTCCGGCGTCGTCCTTGCGATCCGGGTCTTCCCGACCGACACCGCGAAAGATGAACTTGAACGGAAGCGCCCAGAGGAACCCGAGCCCGATATAGACCAGCAGTTCAACCCAGATCGGCGGACGTTCCATCGCGCCCATGATCCCCCAGACCGCCCCGATGTAGAGGGGCAGCCCGACCACGAGGATCAGAAGCGACAGCCATTTCCGGGTGCGGTAACCAAGGGCCATGGATCAATCCGCGAAGGGATCGGTGACGAGGATGGTATCGTCCCGTTCCGGGCTGGTGGAGAGCATGGCGACCGGGCACTGGATCAACTCTTCCACGCGGCGCACATATTTGATGGCGGCGGCGGGCAGTTCTGCCCAGCTCCGGGCGCCTGCGGTCGACTCGCTCCAGCCTTCCAACTCTTCGTAGATCGGCTTGCAACGGGCCTGCTGGTCGGCAGCCGTGGGCAGATAGTCGATGCGCTGACCATCGAGATCATAGGCCACGCAGATCTTCAGCGTCTCGAAACCGTCGAGCACATCCAGCTTGGTCAGCGCGATGCCCGAAACGCCAGAGGTTGCGCAGGTCTGGCGCACCAGCACCGCATCAAACCAGCCGCAACGGCGCTTGCGCCCGGTGACGGTGCCGAACTCATGCCCGCGTTCGCCCAGACGTTCGCCATCAGCGTCGTGCAGTTCGGCCGGGAACGGGCCCTCGCCCACGCGCGTCGTATAGGCCTTGACGATGCCAAGGACGAAATCGATCGCGGTCGGGCCGAGGCCCACGCCGGTCGCAGCCTGACCCGCCAGCGTGTTCGAGGAGGTCACATAGGGATAGGTGCCGAAGTCCACATCCAGCAGCGCGCCTTGCGCGCCTTCGAACAGGATGCGCTTGCCCGCGCGACGGGCCTCGTTCAGAACCTTCCAGACCGGCGCGGCAAAGGGAAGGACCTGCGTCGCGATTTCCGTGAGCTGCGCGATCAGACCTGCACGGTCAACCGGCTCCATCCCCAGGCCCTTGCGCAGCGCGTCATGGTGCGCAAGCAGACGGTCCACGCGGGTCTCAAGCGTTGCCGCATCGGCCAGATCAGCCACGCGGATCGCCCGGCGGCCCACCTTGTCTTCATAGGCCGGGCCGATGCCGCGCCCTGTGGTGCCGATCTTGGCGACGCCCACGGCACCTTCACGCGCGCGATCCAGTTCGCCATGCAGCGGCAGGATCAGCGAGGTATTCTCGGCAATCAGCAGGTTCTCGGCGTCGATGGTGACACCCTGCCCGCGCAGCTTGGCGATCTCGGTGACCAGATGCCAGGGATCAAGCACCACACCATTGCCGATGACAGACAGCTTGCCACCGCGCACGATACCCGAAGGCAGCAGCGACAGCTTGTAGACGTTGCCGCCGATAACGAGCGTATGGCCCGCGTTGTGTCCGCCCTGAAAGCGCGCGATCACGTCGGCCCGCTCGCTGAGCCAGTCAACGATCTTGCCCTTCCCCTCGTCACCCCACTGGGCGCCCACGACGACGACATTGGCCATGCCCGCTATCCTTCGGCAAAGTGAAACCCGCGACCGTATATCGAGAGAGGCCCGGCGATGACAGAGGAAAATCGCAAAGCATGGGTGTTGTCGGGATCAGGTCGCATCGCCCGGTTTGGCCGCATCAAGCCAGCGCCGCGCCGCGCGTGACAGCACCTCAGGGGTGTGGCCGGAATACCCGATGACAAGGCCGGGCCGCTTTGGCCCCAGATACATCGAGGATAGTGCACGGGCGCCAAAGCCGTGTGTGCGGGCGCGGGCCGCGACCTCCAGATCATTGCTCCCATCTGGCAGACGCAAGGTCAGATGCAGCCCCTGTTCGGGTGGCGTGACCGGAAGGCCAGCCTGCGTCAGTTCAGCCACCAGCGCATCACGCGCCAGCCGCACTCTGCGCCTTGCGCGACGCAGATGCGCGGCAAAGCCACCCGAGGCGAGGAACTCGGCCAGTGCGGGCTCGATCACGCCCGGGGGCGCGCGGTCGATGCGGCGACGCAACGACAGGACTGGGTCAACCAGCGGCATCGGCAGCACCATGTAGCCGACGCGCAGGCCGGGCATCAGCGCCTTGGAGAATGTGCCGATGTAGATGACGCGGCCCGCCCCATCCATCCCCTGCAAGGCGGCGAGCGGCGCGCCTTCAAAGCGGAACTCGGAATCGTAGTCGTCCTCGATGATCCACGCGCCCTGCCGCTCGGCCCAGGCCAGCAGATCAAGCCGGCGGCGCATCGACATGACCACCCCCAGCGGAAACTGGTGAGAGGGCGTGACATAGGCCGCGCGGGCATCAGGAGCGCGGGCGATCCCTTCCGCCACATCCACCCCTTCCGCATCCACCGGAACCGGGATCAGGGTCTGGTCCGACAGGGCGGCCTTGCCGCTCGGGTAGCCCGGATCCTCCATCCATACACGATCGCCCGGAGCAAGCACTGCACGCGCGATCAGATCGAGCGCGCCTTGCGTACCAGATGTCAGGATCACCTGCGCCTCATGCAGCCTGAGGCCGCGTGCCGTGCGCAGGTATTCGGCCACCTCGGTCCGCAGACGCAGGCCGCCACGCGGATCGGCATAGTGAAAGAGGCTCTCTGGAGGGCGGGCAAGTGTGCGGTTGATCAGCCGTCGCAGCACGGCAAGGCTGACCGGATCGGGACAGGCGAGCCCGAGATCCCCTGGAAGATCCAACGCTTCAAAGCGCGCACCCACTGGCGCAGGCTGTTCCCCGACCCGCGGCACGGCATCGGCGACAAAGGTTCCCGCGCCCACACGCGCCACCGCAAAGCCATCGGCGATCAGCGTCTCATAGCCGGTCACCACCGCACCGCGCGCAATCTGAAGCTGCGCGGCCAGCTCGCGCGTCGGCGGCAGTTTCGTACCGGGACGCAGCTGCCCCCCCTCTATCATCCGGCGCAGCGCGGAATAGAGCGCGCGTGGCCTTGGCCCGTGATCGGGAAGCACGGGAACCATACCAGAGAGATCCGGCAGATTGGTCTGAATTCTTTTCACTGAATTGGACCTCTTTCAGACCAATCTACTGCGATAGACCGGTCCGTATCAAGTGAGGATGCCATGAAAGACTACGCGAAAACCCCGATCAGCCGGATCAGGCGCAACCCGAAGCGCGCGGTGTATGACCGTAAAGCCGTCCACGCCATTCTGGACAGCGCGCTGCTTTGCCATGTGGCCTATGTCATTGACGGACAGCCCTATTGCACGCCGACAATTCACTGGCGCGAGGGCGAGACGATGTTCTGGCACGGCTCCTCGGCCAGCCGAATGCTGCGCGCGCAGGGAAAGGGGGCGCCGGTCTGCCTGACGGTCACCCATCTGGATGGTCTGGTCATGGCCCGTTCAGCCTTCAACCATTCCTGCAACTTCCGTTCCGCCATGGTCTTTGGAACCGCCCGGTTGATTGACGATCCTTCGGAGAAGCGCCGGGCACTTCTGGCCATTACCGACCGGCTGTACCCCGGCCGAAATGCCGAATTGCGCAGCATGACGGATCAGGAGATCAAGGCGACCTCGGTTGTGGCGATGGAGATTGAGGCCGCCTCGGCCAAGGTTCGCGCCGAGAATGTGGGGGATGACGAGATCGACGGCAGCCACCCGGTCTGGGCCGGGGTTATCCCCGTGCAGACCGTGATCGGGGCGCCATTGGCATCACCCATCTTGCCAGAGGATCAGGCCTATCCCGCCCATCTGGCCCCATATACGACAGGGAAGCGTCTGGACGAGGCACTGGCAGAGACGCAGGCACTATATGAGAAGGGGGTTCTCTGACCCTGACGTCGCGCGGGGGGCTGTCTGCCCCCCAACGGCCCGTTCCGGGCCTCCCCCCGAGGATATTTGGGAAAAGAAGAAAAGATTAGGCCGGGTCATCGCGCCCGCGTGGCGTCGAGGGCAGAGCAGGGCTTGCGCGGGCTGTCCCTTCCGCCTAGATAGGCGCGTCAGCACGGAAGAACGGCCGCCCCATGGAAAATGTCATCCTTACGATCCACCTGATCCTTGCGCTTCTGCTTATCGGCGTCGTGCTGTTGCAGCGGTCGGAGGGTGGCGGGCTTGGCATGGGCGGCGGCGGCGGCGCGATCTCTGCGCGTGGTGCCGCAAATGCGCTGACCAAGCTGACCTGGATCTTTGCCATCGGCTTTATCATCACCTCGCTGACGCTGACCATTCTGGCAGCGCGTTCGGCCGACAGCAGCTCGGTCGTGGAACAGATCGGAGGCTCGGCCCCGGTCGCCCCGGCGACGCCGACGGCACCGCTTGGTGGGGGCAGCCTGCTTCCGCCGCCCACCGCCGACGCACCTGTGCCGCCGCCACGCGCCGATGCGCCAGCCGAGGGCACGCCCGCAGCGCCCGAGCAGCCCGCCACGCAGACCGCTCCGGCCACGCCTGCGCCGAACAACTGATCGCCACCACAATTTCTAGGCCCCGCGCCGCGGGGCCGAACAGCATCTTGCGGTATCTGTTGCGCTTTGGCGGAAATCCGGCTAAGGCTCAACTCCCGTGGTGCTGCGATTCTGCTTTGACGAATCGCCTGATCCGAAACGATTGACACGGGAGTCCCGACCTTGGCGCGTTACATCTTCATTACCGGCGGCGTCGTCTCCTCGCTTGGCAAGGGGCTCGCATCGGCCGCACTTGGCGCGCTGTTGCAGGCCCGCGGCTATTCGGTGCGGTTGCGCAAGCTGGACCCCTATCTGAACGTCGATCCGGGCACCATGTCACCCTTTGAGCATGGCGAGGTTTTTGTGACCGACGACGGCGCGGAAACCGATCTCGACCTTGGGCACTATGAGCGGTTCACGGGTGTTTCGGCGCGCAAGACCGACTCGATCTCCTCAGGCCGCATCTATTCCAACGTGCTGGAGAAAGAGCGCCGTGGCGACTATCTGGGCAAGACGATCCAGGTCGTTCCGCACGTGACGAATGAAATCAAGGACTTCCTGCGCATCGGCGAGGCCGAGTGCGACTTCATGCTGTGCGAGATCGGCGGCACGGTGGGCGACATCGAGGGCCTGCCCTTCTTCGAGGCGATCCGCCAGTTCATCCACGAACGCCCGCGTGGAGAATGCATCCTGATGCACCTGACGCTGCTGCCTTACCTGTCGGCCAGCGGCGAGTTGAAGACGAAGCCTACGCAGCACAGCGTCAAGGAATTGCAAAGCATCGGCTTGGCACCTGACGTGCTGGTCTGCCGCAGCGAGCACCCGATCCCGGAACGGGAGCGCGAGAAGATCGCCCTCTTCTGCAACGTCCACAAGGACGCGGTGATCCCCGCCTATGACCTCAAGACCATCTATGAGGCTCCGCTGGCCTATCACCGCGCGGGGCTGGATCAGGCGGTGTTGAACGCCTTTGGCATCGAGCCCGCGCCCAAGCCCAATCTGACCCGCTGGGAAGACGTGATGGACCGCCTGACCAACGCCGAGGGCGAGGTTCGCGTGGCGATCGTGGGCAAGTACACCCAGCTGGAAGATGCCTACAAATCCATTGCCGAGGCGCTGACCCATGGCGGCATGGCCAACCGCGTCAAGGTGAAGGCCGAGTGGATCGACAGCGAAATCTTCGAGCGCGAGGACCCGGCGCCCTATCTTGAGCGTTTTCAGGCCATCCTCGTTCCCGGCGGCTTTGGTGAGCGCGGGACCGAAGGCAAGATCAAGGCCGCCCGCTATGCCCGTGAAAAGCAGATCCCCTATCTGGGCATCTGCCTTGGCATGCAGATGGCGGTCATCGAATCGGCCCGCAATCTGGCCGGGTTGACCGATGCCGGATCGGAAGAATTTGACCACGAGGCAGGCGCCAAGCGCTTTACTCCGGTCGTCTATCACCTGAAGGAATGGGTGCAGGGCAACCACAAGGTGGAGCGCAAGGTCGGCGACGACAAGGGCGGCACCATGCGGCTTGGCGCCTATAACGCGACGCTGATGCCCGGATCAAAGGTGGCCGAGGTCTACGGCACCACCCAGATAGAAGAGCGGCACCGCCATCGCTATGAGGTGGACATCCGCTACAAGGACAAGCTGGAAAGCTGCGGGCTGATCTTCTCGGGCATGTCGCCCGACGGAAAGCTGCCCGAGATCGTCGAGGTCAAAGGCCATCCGTGGTTCATTGGCGTGCAGTTCCACCCGGAGCTGAAGTCGAAGCCCTTTGCCCCGCATCCGCTGTTTGCCGATTTCGTGCGCGCGGCAGTGGGCGTCAGCCGTCTGGTCTGACGCCCTTCGGCGGTGTCATTCCCACGCGATGCGGGCGGGCTAGATCAGCCCGGCCAGATGCAGCAGCACCCCAAGTGCCGCTGCACCGCCCAGAACGGTCGCCATGCCTAGCTTCAGCCTGAACACCGCGATCAGGGCCAGAACCGATAGCACCGCTGCCAGCCAGTTGACCGATCCGGGGACAGGCAATTCCATCGACACCGGGCCCGCGTCAAACCGCCAGACCTGCTGCCAGACCACATGGATGGCAAACCAGATCGACAGGTTCAGGATCACGCCCACAACGGCGGCTGTCACTGCCGTAAGCGCTGCGGCGAGTGCCGCATTGGCACGCAGACGCTCCATGTAGGGCGCGCCGAGAAAGATCCAGGCAAAGCAGGGCGCGAAAGTGACCCACGTGGTCAAAAGCCCGCCAAGAGTGCCAGCGACCAAGGGCATCGCCCAGCCCGCCTCGCGGAAAGCGCCCATGAAGCCCACGAACTGCAGTACCATGATCAGCGGACCGGGGGTGGTTTCCGCCATGCCAAGACCGTCGAGCATCTCGCCCGGTTCCAGCCAGCCATAGGTGCCGACCGCCGCCTGCGCGACCCATGCGAGCACGGCGTAGGCGCCGCCAAAAGTCAGCACGGCGAGCTTCGAGAAATAGGTGGCGATGTCAGCAAACACGCTGTCGGGCGCCAGAACCACAAGTGCCACGACCGGCACCAACCACAGCACCAGCGCGACAAGCCCCGCGCGAAACGCCCCCGCATGGGTTGCGCCGGTCAGATTGACATGCTCTTCGCCCAGCAGGGTCGCCGCGTCATCCACATGGGTCTTGCCAACCGAGCCATGACCGCCGCCGCCATGAAACCCCGCAAGCCCCGCCTTCGCCCCCGCCCAGCCAATCAGGGCAGCCACCGCCACGATCAGTGGAAAGGGCACCCCAAAGGCAAAGATCGCGACGAAGGATGCCGCAGCGATTGCCTTCATCGCAGTATTCTTCAACGCACGCTTGCCGACCCGGACCACCGCCTGCAACACGATGGCCAGAACTGCCGCCTTCAATCCGAAGAACAGCGCCGAGACGAACCCGACATCGCCCCAGACGGCATAGACCCAGCTCAGCGCCATGATCGCGATGACGCCCGGCGCGATGAACAGCAGGCCCGCCACCAGCGCGCCCCGTACCCCATGCATCAGCCAGCCGATATAGGTGGCAAGTTGCTGTGCCTCCGGCCCCGGCAGAAGCATGCAGAAGTTGAGCGCATGCAGAAACCGCCCGTCCCCCAGCCAGCGCCGCTCTTCGACCAGAATTCGGTGCATGACCGCGATCTGCCCCGCAGGACCACCAAAAGACAGCGCCGCGATCCGCGCCCAGACCTTCGCGGCTTCGGCCAGTGTCGGATACTGAGGCGTATCTTTCATTTCTGCTTTCCGCTGTTCACAGGCCAGTTATGAGTCTCGTCCGTCGCATCCCGCGCCCAGCGATAAAAGGCATCATAAAGTGACATGCCTGCGTCGAGCTGGGCCAGATCGTCGGAATACATCCGCGACAGACCCAGCGATGCCGCCAGAAGGCCCGCGCATTCCGGCGCCAGATCGGGGCGCGCGGTGTCGGCGCCCCTTACGATGGCGGCCAGCCGCATCAGCGCCGGGGACGACAGACCAAACTCGGTCAGGATCGTGTCAAAGGTGCATCCCTCATCGCGGTGGCTCCAGAATGTGCCCTCGATGTCAAATGGCGCCGCACCGAATAGCTCGGCCACCGCCAGCACTTCGGACGGAGCGACAAAGAGAAAGACCGCACGCGGATCGATGAAGCGGCGGATCAGCCAGGGGCAGGCGATCCGGTCGATCTTGGGGCGTGACCGCGTCACCCACAGACTGCGGCCCTGCCCGTCGCGCGCGGTAATCGCGGTCGGATCATGTGTGATATGGCCTGACGCGATCCACGCCTCATGCCCGCCCTCGAGGTATTCGGCCTGCACGCCCTGCTGGCGTAACCAGGCCGCAACGCCCTGGCTTCGGGCGTGACCGGCAGCACATGCAACGACGACCGACTGCCCCGTCAGACCCTGCGACAAAGACGCAAGTGCATCGGGCGCAATATCTGCCTCATCAAGCGCGCGGGCCGATGCAATCCGCCGCGGGTCGGCACTGCGCAGCGCCGCGCGCCGCACATCCAGCACGATCGGGGCACGGGGCGTGCCGATCAGTTTCGCGAGTCTGTCACATGTCATGGAATCAGGCGCAGGCATCTGCGTTCCTCCCCTCTGGGTTCGATGGAATCAGGGCGTGAACGCGATCTTCGGCTGGCGCCTCGTGGGGTGCTCGCGGGACCCCATACGATCAATTGTCCCGCTTTTGGTCGACAAGTCAATGTGATGCATGCTCCTACGGGGAATGGCACCTCTGGCGGGCAAGTTGCAAGGCTTCTGGCGAACGCTGACAGAGGATGAAAATGGTGCATCCAAGGGGCAATTTTACAAACCTGTTACACAAATCTTACAGAAGGGTCACAGCCGACAGATAGCACCCGGCCCAAGGGCGCAAGGTCGCGCCCCGTTGACGGACAAAATCGGAGCAACCCATGTCTGCCATGAAACTCAGCGCCTCTGCGATCGCTGTAATCGCTGCCTCGGCCACCGTCGCGATGGCGCGCGACAACGTTCAGGTCGCCGGTTCCTCGACCGTTCTGCCCTATGCCACCATCGTGGCCGAAGCCTTCGGCGAGAACTTCGACTTCCCGACCCCGGTCGTGGAAGGCGGCGGTTCGGGCGCTGGCCGCAAGAAGCTGTGCGAAGGCGTGGGCGAAAACACCATCGACATCGCCAACTCGTCGTCGCGCATCAAGCAGTCGGACATCGACCTCTGCAAGCAGAACGGCGTCGAAGAAATCATGGAAGTCCGCATCGGCTATGACGGGATCGTCTTCGCTTCGGATATCGCTGGCCCCGATTTCGCGCTGACCCCGGCCGACGTGTACAATGCGCTCGGCGCAAATGTCGCCAAGGACGGCGCCTTGGTTGCCAACGCCGCCAAGAACTGGGCCGACGTGAACGCCGCCCTGCCCGCCCAGGCGATCCTTGCCTTCATCCCCGGCACCAAGCACGGCACGCGCGAAGTGTTCGACGTGAAGCTGCTGGAAGAGGGCTGCAAGGCCACCGGCGCCTATGACCTGTTCATGGCCGCTTCGACCGGTGCCGACGAAGACGCCAAGAAGAAAGAAAGCGTTGAAAAGTGCCTCGAGCTGCGCACGGATGGCGCATCGGTCGACATCGACGGCGACTACACCGAGACGCTGGCCCGCATTGCCGCCAACAAGACCGCTGTCGGCGTCTTCGGCCTGTCGTTCTACCAGAACAACACCGACAAGCTGAAAGTGGCAACCATCGACGGCGTCGTGCCTTCGGTCGAGTCGATCTCGAAGGGTGAATACCCGGTGTCGCGTCCGCTCTACTTCTACGTCAAGAAGGCGCATCTCGGCGTGATCCCGGGCCTGCAGGAATACATCGACTTCTTCGTGTCGGATGACATGGCTGGCCCCGATGGCCCGCTGGCTGCCTATGGTCTGGTGTCCGACCCGGAACTGGCCGCCACGCAGGCCGCTGTGGCCGCGGGCACCCCGATGGGGCCGCTGGAATAAGGCAACAGACCTTGGGGGCGCGGTATCCGCGCCCCCTTCCCTCTCAAGCGGACGCAAGACATGAGCGTTGGACTAATCACATTGATCGTTCTGGGCCTTGCGGTCCTCGGCTTTATTTATGGGCGCCATCGGGCGCTTTCTGCCGTTGAGGGTGATGCCCGGCACCTGCACTCGCTGCCTTCATACTATGGCTGGTCGGTTTTTCTGTTCACCGCAGTGCCGTCGCTGCTGCTGATGTGCGCGTGGCTGATCCTGCAGCCCTCGATCATTGAAAACCGCGTTGCGGCCCTTGTCCCCGAGGCGGATATCGCCGCCGCAGGCAGCCTCAATCTGGTCATGGCCGATGTGCGCCGGATCGCCGGCGGGATTGACGCGATGGCGAAAGAGGCGGGCCTTGACGAGGCCGGGATTGACGCCCTGCGCGCAGACCTGAGCGACATCCGCGGTCGTCTGGCCGAGGTCGGCGTCGCGCTCGGCTCGAACGTCGGCGAGCCCATCCTGAATGCCGCGCGCGAATTCCGCAGCCTGAATGCGTCAATGCGCATGGCGATGGCGGTTGCGGTCATTGTGGCCGCAGTTGCGGGTCTTGTCTTTGCCGCCCTCCGCATCAACCCGGCACTGCGCGCGCGCAATCTCGTTGAACAATTCGTGCTGGTACTGCTCGTGTCCTGCTCGATGATCGCGGTTGCGACGACCGTCGGCATCATTGTCTCGCTGGTCTTTGAAAGCTGGCACTTCTTCCAGCTTTACCCGGCCAAGGACTTCCTTTTCTCGACCACCTGGAACCCGAAGTTCGGCGGTGGGTCGTCACTGGGCATCTGGCCGCTTCTCTGGGGCACGCTTTACGTCTCGTTCATCTCGCTGATCGTCGCGGCGCCGATCGGGCTGCTCGCCGCGATTTACCTGTCGGAATATGCCACGCCCAAGGTGCGCGCCACCGTGAAGCCGCTGCTCGAGGTGCTGGCCGGTATCCCCTCGATCGTCTACGGCCTTTTCGCCCTGATTACCGTAGGCCCCTTGCTGCGCGACTGGATTGCCGTGCCTGCCGGCCTGGGCGACTCGTCCTCGTCAGTGATGACGGCAGGTCTGGTCATGGGCATTATGCTGATCCCCTATGTCTCGTCGCTGTCTGATGACATTATCAACGCCGTGCCGCAGGCGATGCGGGATGGCTCGTTCGGCCTTGGCGCCACGCATTCCGAAACCATCAAGCGCGTCGTCCTTCCCGCCGCCCTGCCGGGCATCGTCGGCGCCATCCTTCTGGCCGCCAGCCGCGCCATCGGCGAGACGATGATCGTGGTGATGGGCGCCGGTGCGGCCGCGAAGCTCAGCCTTAACCCGTTCGAGGCGATGACCACGGTGACCGTGAAAATCGTAAGCCAGTTGACCGGCGATACCGAGTTTGCCAGCCCCGAGACGCTGGTCGCCTTTGCGCTCGGCCTCACGCTCTTCTGCTTTACCCTCGCCCT
The DNA here is from genome assembly GCF_007859075.1 of Gemmobacter aquaticus. Classification (GTDB taxonomy): domain Bacteria; phylum Pseudomonadota; class Alphaproteobacteria; order Rhodobacterales; family Rhodobacteraceae; genus Gemmobacter; species Gemmobacter aquaticus. Next base: position 318,034 of record NZ_VOAK01000020.1, on the reverse strand, counting down.
CAACGTCCTCGCGCTCGTGATCGTGCGCAAGTATCGGGAGCAATACGAATGACCGACGCGAGCATGCATGACGCCGCGCCGCAGAACCGGCCCGCCTCGCTTCTGACCGCCGATGCCCGCACCCGCCGCCGCAAGGCTGCCGAGACGCGCTTTCGCCTGATGGGCGTGGCCGCGATCAGCGTGGGCCTTCTGGCGCTGGTCTTCCTCCTCACCTCGGTTCTTGGCAACGGCTTTGGTGCCTTCCGCCAGACGGTTGTGGAAATCCCGATCACCCTGGACGAGGCCGTGCTCGACAAGTCGGGCACCCGCGACCTTGAGGTGATGAAGAAGGTTACGACCATTGGCTATGGCAAGGTGATCCAGAAGGCGCTGGAGGCTGAACTGGCCAACCGCGGGATCGACACCTCGGCCGTCAAGGCAAAGGACGTGATGGGACTGATGTCGAAAGAGGCTGCGGCCGATCTGCGCAACATGGTGCTGGCCGACCCGTCGCTTCTCGGGCAAACCATCACTTTCAACGCCTTTGCCACCTCGCGCGTCGACGGCTTTTTCAAGGGTCGCGTCACGATGGAGAGCGCGAAGCTCGACAGCAACATCAGCCCCGAGCAGCTTCAGATCGCGCAGGCCATGCATGACGCGGGCATCATCGAGACGAAGTGGAACTGGGGCTTCCTGACCATGTCGGACTCGTCGGAACTGCGGCCCGAAACCGCAGGCCTGGGCGTGGCGATCCTGGGTTCGGCCTATATGATGATCATCGTGCTGGTCCTGTCGCTGCCCATCGGTGTCGCGACCTCGATCTACCTTGAAGAAATGGCCCCAAAGAACAAATGGACCGACCTGATCGAGGTGAACATCGCCAATCTGGCCGCCGTGCCCTCGATCGTCTATGGTATCCTCGCGCTTGCGTTGTTCATCAACTTCATGGGTCTGCCGCAGTCGGCGCCCATCGTCGGGGGGCTTGTGCTGACGCTGATGACACTGCCCACCATCATCATTGCCACCCGCGCGGCGCTGAAGGCGGTTCCGCCGTCGATCCGCGATGCGGCACTGGGCGTGGGCGCATCGAAGATGCAGTCGATCTTCCACCATGTGCTGCCGCTGGCCATGCCCGGCATCCTGACGGGCACGATCCTTGGCCTTGCGCGTGCGCTTGGCGAAAGCGCCCCCCTGCTTCTGATCGGCATGGTGGCCTTTGTGAAGGACTTCCCTGCCGCGCCGCCGCAGGGCTTGATGCAGCCCGCCACCGCCCTGCCCGTGCAGGTCTACCAATGGACGCAGCGTTCCGATCCGGCCTTCGTGGAACGGGCTTCGGGCGCGATCATCGTCCTTCTCGTCTTCCTTCTTCTGATGAATGCGGTTGCGATCGTGCTGCGCCGCCGATTTGAACGCCGCTGGTAAGAGGCCGCCCATGAACGACATGCGAATTGCGGATAGAAAAGTGTCCACTGAAACCGCCAAGATGACCGCCCGTGGGGTGCAGGTCTATTACGGTGAAAACCACGCCCTGAAGGATGTCGACGTCGATATCCTGTCTGGCACCGTGACCGCCTTCATTGGCCCCTCGGGCTGTGGGAAATCGACTTTCCTGCGCTGCCTGAACCGGATGAACGACACCGTCGCATCGGCCCGGGTTCTGGGCGAGATCAAACTTGATGGCGAAAACATCTACGACAAGCGCGTCGACCCCGTGACCCTGCGCGCGCGGGTGGGGATGGTGTTCCAGAAACCCAACCCCTTCCCCAAGTCGATCTACGAGAACGTGGCCTACGGCCCGCGCATCCACGGTCTGACCCGCAACAAGGCGGAACTCGACGAAGTGGTGGAGATGTCGCTGAAACGCGCCGCGCTGTGGAACGAGGTGAAAGACCGCCTCGACGCCCCCGGCACCGGCCTTTCGGGCGGCCAGCAGCAGCGCCTGTGCATTGCGCGCGCGGTTGCAACCTCGCCCGAAGTGCTTCTGATGGACGAGCCCTGCTCGGCGCTTGACCCCATCGCCACCGCCCAGGTCGAGGAACTGATCGACGAGTTGCGCTCGCAATTCTCGGTCGTGATCGTGACCCACTCGATGCAGCAGGCCGCGCGCGTCAGCCAGCGGACCGCCTTCTTCCACCTTGGCCATCTCGTCGAATACGGCGAGACGGGGCAGATCTTTACCAATCCGAAAGATCCGCGCACGGAATCCTACATCACCGGCCGGATCGGCTGATCGGAGCACGCCATGATCAACGAAAAACACATCGTCTCGTCCTTCGACCGTGATCTGGAAAGCGTCCAGGCCATGGTGATGAAGATGGGGGGGCTTGTTGAGGCCGCCATGCTCGACGCAGCACAGGCGCTGGACACACGCGATGAGGAGCTGGCCGCCAAGGTGCGCGCGAATGACAGCGCGATCGACAGCATGGAAGACCAGATCCAGCACGAATGCGCGCGCCTGATTGCTGTGCGCACCCCTGCGGCCACCGATCTGCGCACCGTTCTGTCGGTGATGCGGATCGCGGGCCAGCTGGAACGCTGCGGCGACTATGCCAAGAACCTGGCCAAACGCAGCCTCGTTCTGTCGCAACTGCCGCAGATTGACGGTGCCACGGGCTCGATCCGTCGGATGTCGCGCACCGTCGTGATGCAGCTGAAGGACGCGCTTGATGCCTACATCGCGCGCGACCTCAAGCTCGCGCATGAGGTGCGCCAGCGGGATCAGGAAATCGACCAGATGTACAACGGTCTCTTCCGCGAGTTCCTGACCCACATGCTGGAAGACCCGCGCAACATCACGACCTGCATGCACCTGCACTTCATCGCCAAGAACATCGAGCGCGTGGGCGACCATGCGACCGGCATCGCCGAACAGGTGATCTATCTGGTCGAAGGCCAGTTGCCGACCGATGAGCGCCCCAAGGACTCCGGCGTCTCGGCGCTGGCCGCCGCATCGCGGATGGAAGGCTGAGGCAATGGCGTCAGCACAGGCACAACCGACCGTCCTTCTGGTTGAGGACGAGCCCGCGCAGCGCGAGGTTCTTGCCTATAACCTTGAGGCCGAGGGCTTTGCCGTAAGCCAGGCATCCGATGGCGAAGAGGCGATGATGATGGTGGACGAGGCCGCGCCCGACATCATCATCCTTGACTGGATGATGCCCAACCTTTCGGGCATCGAGGTCTGCCGACGCCTGAAGATGCGGCCCGAGACGCGCTCCATCCCGATCATCCTTCTCTCGGCCCGCGCCGAAGAGGTTGACCGCGTGCGGGGGCTGGAAACTGGCGCGGATGACTATGTCATCAAGCCCTATTCGGTGCTGGAACTGATGGCGCGGGCACGGGCGCAGCTTCGGCGCGTCCGCCCGTCGACAGCCGGCGTCGTGCTGGAGTTCGACGACATCCGCCTCGATCCGGAAACTCATCGCGTCTACCGGGCTGACAAGGTCTTGAAGCTGGGGCCGACCGAGTTCCGCCTTCTGACAACCTTCATGGAAAAGCCTGGCCGGGTCTGGAGCCGCGAAGCGCTGCTGGATCGGGTCTGGGGTCGCGACATCTATGTCGACACACGCACGGTCGATGTCCATATCGGGCGGCTGCGCAAGGCGCTGTGCCAGCACGGCGGTGACGATCCCCTGCGCACGGTGCGGGGCGCAGGTTACGCGCTCGGCTGATCGGACCCAGTGCCATCTGTATCAAGAAGGGGGGCGCTCGCGCCCCCCTCTGCTCATCCGACGGTTCCACAATAGAGAAGCGCCCCGACTGGCCTTCTTCTTTTCCCAAATATCCTCGGGGGTGAATTGGGCCGCAGGCCCAAGAGGGGGCAGACAGCCCCCTGCTCCCCGCCGTCACTGATACCGCAACGCCTCGATCGGATCGAGCCGGGCCGCGCGGCGCGCAGGGAAAAAGCCGAATACCACGCCCACGATGGCCGAGAAGGCAAAGGCCAGCGCGATGACCCATCCCTGCGGCGTGAAGGGTATCCCCATGGCCGATGTCGCCCCCGCTGCCAGACCGAGCCCTACCGCAATGCCAAGAACACCCCCTGCGATGGACAGAACCACGGCCTCGACAAGGAACTGCATCAGCACCTGACCAGATGTAGCCCCCACACTGAGCCGGATGCCGATCTCGCGCGTGCGCTCGGTCACCGAGACGAGCATGATGTTCATGATGCCGATCCCGCCCACCAGCAGGCTGACGGCGGCAACGGCGCTCAGCATGCCCGTCAGCACCGAGTTGACGCCCGAGAGGGTGCTCGCGACCTCTTTCATGTCGATGATGTTGAAGTTGTTGTCCGCACCATCCCCGATCTTGCGGCGTTCGCGCATCAATGCGCCGATATCGCGCAATCCCCGGCTGGTCGATATCCCGTCTTTCAGCCCTATGGAAATGCTGTTGACGTCGGCATTACCAATGATCCGCCGTTGCAGGGTGCGGATCGGCATGATGATGACGTCATCCTGATCCGAACCCATGGCCGAGGCCCCCTTGGACCCAAGCGCGCCAACCACGTCGCATGACAACTGTTTGATGCGGATGGTCTGCCCCACCGGATCGACCGAACCGAAGAGCTCTTCCCGGACAGAGGTTCCCACAAGGCACAAGGCCGCTCCGCCGCGTTCCTCGGCATCGGTAAAGGCGCGACCGGAAGTGACTTGCCAGCCGCCAAGCGGCAGATAGGCCGCGCTCGTTCCGGTGATCTGGGTCGATGTATTGGCATTGCCGTAGACCACAGTCTGGGTGCTATTGACCACTGGGGCGGCATAGGCGACCGATGACAACTGCTGTATCGCGGCAACATCGGCCAGATCGAACTTGGGCGCATCGCTTCCGGGCGGCCCGAACCCTTGCCGTCCAGGACGCATGATCAACAGGTTCGACCCCATGGACGACACCTGCGCCGCCACTGCGCGCGAAGACCCCTCGCCCACCGTGAGCATGGCAATCACCGAAGCGACGCCGATCACCACCCCAAGAACCGTCAGAAGTGAGCGCAGCACGTTGCGGCGGATCGCCTGAACGGCCAGTCGGATCGTCTCCCACAGCATCACGCCACCTTGCCTTGCCGCGCATGGTCGCGCGTCAGATGGCCGTCGGTGAACTCCATGAATCGCGAGGCATATTCGGCCATGTCATCCTCATGCGTGACCATGACAATGGTAATGCCCTCGCGGTTCAACTCGGTCAGCAACCCCATGATCTCATGCGAGCGGTGCGAGTCGAGGTTGCCGGTCGGCTCGTCCGCAAGGATCACCGCAGGGTTCCCCGCCAGCGCGCGCGCAATGGCAACGCGCTGCTGCTGGCCGCCTGAAAGCTGCGAGGGGTGGTGATCCTCGCGCCCCTTCAGCCCCACGCGATCCAGCGCGGCACGGGCGCGCTCGATACGCTCTGCATGCGGCAGCCCCCGATAGATCATCGGCAGTTCCACATTCTCCAGCGCCGTGGTGCGCGGAAGCAGGTTGAACCCCTGAAAAACGAAGCCAAGGTAGTGGCGCCTAAACAGCGCACGCTGGTCCTGACCAAGCTGGCCGAGTTCAACCCCCCGGAACAGATGCTCTCCGGTGGTCGGGCGGTCAAGGCAGCCGATGATGTTCATCGCCGTTGACTTGCCCGATCCCGAAGGTCCCATGATCGCCACAAACTCACCCTTGCGAATGGTCAAGCTGACGCCGTCCAGCGCGCGCACCTCGGCCTCGCCAGTGCCATAGACGCGACGCACGTTGCGAAATTCGATCAGCGGGGCGCCGGGCATCTCGACAAGGTCGGCCATCGGTCAGCCCCCGGTCTGATCGACGATCACCAGATCGCCCTCGGCCAGTCCTTCGGCCTTCACCTCGGTATGCTGGCCATCCGTCAGGCCGGGGGTCACCGGAATCTCGACCGGTACGCCCTGGCGCAGGACCCAGACCGACCGACCCGGCGCACCGGCGGTGGCGCTTGATGGCGGCGGGCGGCGCGGCATGACAAAGGACAGAAGGCTGCCACCACTTGACCGCGAGGCGCGCGGCTCGGCTGAAACGGTGGGCGCAAAGCGCAAGGCCGCGTTGGGCACGGTCAGCGCGTCGTCCACCGTTCTGACGGTGATGTCGGCAGTGGCCGTCATGCCCGGTCGCAGCAGGCCTTCCGAGTTGTCGACCGACAGCACCGCCTTGTAGGTGACCACGCCTTCGGTGTCCTCGGGGGCAAAGCGCAACTGGGTGATCTCTGCCGGGAAGGGCCGATCACGCCAGGCCTCGACCGTGAACTGCGCGGTATTCCCGACCGAGACCTGGCCGATATCCGCCTCGTCCACATCGACCTGCAACTCCATCTGCGACAGATCTTCGGCCAGCGTGAACAGCACCGGCGCATTCAGCGAGGAGGCTACGATCTGCCCCACCTCGGCGGTGCGGTTCAGCACGATACCCCGGATCGGCGACCGGATGGTCGCCTTGTCGAGATCGGCCTGTTCCAGCCGCAGGTTCGCCTCGGCCAGCGTCAGATCGGCGCGGGCGCTGTCGAGCTCGGCCTTTGCGCGCAGATCCTCGGCCTCGGCTGTCTCCAGCGCGGCATGGGCGCTGATCCCGCGCTGACCAAGCTCTTTCGCGCGGGCCAGTTCGGTGCCGGCAAGGCGGGCGGCTGCCTCGGCCTGCGCAACCTGCGCCTTCGCCCGGGCCAGCGACGCCTCGGCATTTGCGACCAGTGCCTCCATCTTCCGGCTGTCGAGCCGGGCCAGCACCTGCCCCACCTCGATCGCGTCGTTGTAATCAACGTCCACAGTCGCAAGCGTGCCGGAAAGCTCTGACGAGACCTCGACCTGGGTTGTGGGCTGGACGGTGCCGGTGGCGGTGACGCGCACGGTCAGGGGCTGGGCCACGGCGGGCTCGGTTACATAGCTGACCTGTGCGCCGGCCATAGACCGCGCATACCAGCCATAACCCGCGCCGCCCGCCAGCAGGGCAAGCAGCACCAGCACCGCAAGCGTCCGTCCCCGACGCTTCCGCCCACCACCTGCCAGCACCTTCTGCACGTCCTCGGCCTGTTCCGTCATCACTTGCTCCAGCAACCATCACGGGTGATACGTTCATGGACCGTATTTCCGGCGACGAAAACCCACGTTCATGTCATCACAAAATCCGGAGCCGCCATGCAGGACGCCGACACCGCCTATGCCAATGCCGCCTTCATTCCCGGCGCCGAGGCGTATCCGTCACGCTGGCGCGCAGCGGCTGCCGACTTCCGCGCAAGCCTTGGGCCGCGCGCCGAAACAGGGCTGCGCTATGGTCCGGCAGAGAGGCAGATCATGGACCTGTTTCTGCCGGATGAAAAGCCGCGCGGCCTGATGGTCTTTGTCCATGGCGGCTACTGGCTGGCCTTCGGGCCCGAGGACTGGTCGCATCTTGCGGGGGGCGCACTTGCACGGGGCTGGGCCTGCGCCATGCCCGCCTACACGCTGGCGCCCGCAGCACGGATCACCGAGATGGCCCAACAGATCGCGCAGGCCTTGCGCAGCCTTGCGGCGCGGCTTCCCGATCTGCAGATCACTGTCACCGGCCATTCGGCGGGCGGGCATCTGGCAGCGCGCATGGGCAATACCGATCAACCCGTACCGCCCATCCGCCGGGTGGTGCCGATTTCCCCGCTCTCTGAACTGGCGCCCCTGATGCAGACCGCGATGAACGATCAACTGCGCCTCGATCCTGCAGAATGTGCCGCTGAAAGCCCGGCCCGCCTGACCCTGCGGCCGGGCACCGAGGCGCATGTATGGGTCGGCGGGCAGGAACGCCCCACTTTCCTCTGGCAAGCGCGGACCCTGTCAGAGGCATGGGCCTGCCCCTGGACTGTTGCGCAAGGACGACACCATTTTGATGTCATCGACGATCTGGCTGATCCCAATTCGGAACTGGTCGCGGTGGTTTGTCCACAAATCTGAAACACCAGTCTGTCTTTCCGGCTTGATCGCCGCCTGCTACAACCGCAGGATGCGCGGTGATGGATTTCGCGCGATTGTTATAAGAGGTTTCCATGTGCCTGCTTTGTGTCTCCGGCACCTCGTCATCGATCGATGAAACGGCTGGAGAGATGAATACCGTCGCCCAAGGCCCCGGTTTGCCGAATTACTCGCTGAACCAGATCGCCGATCAACTGATCAATGGATATTGGGAGTGGGCCGGTTCCGAATGGCGTGCCTTCAAATTGGGTGCCGACCGAGAGCTGACGATTGATCTGCATGACCTGTCCGCGGATGAACGGTTCATCGCCAAGACCGCGCTGGCCGCGTGGTCGGATGTGACGGGGATCGAGTTCACCGAGATCAAGATCACCGAGGAAGGCCACTTCGACGCTGCCGCCAATCGTGGCACCGCGCACAAGATAGCATTGGGCGGGGCGTTCTACGGCAAGCACGAAACTGGCGATTCCGACTGGGTCGAGGTCAAGCTGGTCGAAGGACGGACCTACACCTTCACGCTTGAGCCGTCCGGTGACGACAGGTTGTACGACCCGCGCCTCGTTCTTAGGAACCCCGCTGGCAACATCGTTGCAACAAATAATGACGCCTATGCGGGCACCAATAACAGCCAGATCACCTTTACCGCCGGAGCAACCGGTTCCTTCTATCTGCAGGCCGGATCGAAGTATTACCACGATGTTGGCGAGTACAAGCTCTCGGCCAGTCGTGGGGGGCAAGATCATGCTGGGGCGCAGATCAGTTTCATCAATGATGACGCGGATAGCGCTTGGGCTGGCGCGACACATAGGGACGGGCACCGGATCCTGAATTCGCTGGTAAATGTAGGACGTGATTTCCACTCGGCGGACATGGCGCTCGATTCCTACTGGTTCACGGCCTACATCCATGAAATCGGCCATGCGCTTGGCCTTGGCCATGCCGGTAACTACAACGGCACCGCGAATTGGGCCAATGACGCGCACTATCGGCAGGACAGCAACCTGTTCAGCGTCATGTCCTATTTCATGGCAGGCAGCGGCAACCCTGACATGCGAAATCCCTACTACAAGGGCTCATGGGGGACGGTCGGCACTGCGATGGCCGCCGATATCGTCGCCATCCAGCAACTCTATGGCGGTGGTGGCAAGGTGCGGGCAGGCGATACGACCTATGGCGCCAACAGCAATGTTGGCGGCTATCTGGGCCTGCTGTCCGGCGCGATGTTCGATGGCGACAGGGTCGATGAACGGGTCTGGTCGGGCGGGAACATGATCCTGACGATCTATGACACCGGCGGCACTGACAGGCTGGACCTGTCGACCGTCCCTGTGGGTCAGAAGATCAATCTTGGACAGAACACGCTCTCCTCGGTCGGCGGGTTCACCAACAACATGCACATCGCCCGGGGCACGATCATCGAAGAGTTGATCACCGGGGCAGGATCTGACCGGCTGACCGGCAATTCCGTCGACAACATGATGGATGGGCGGGATGGCAATGACAAACTCTTGGGTCTTGACGGAGACGACAAGCTTATCGGAGGGGCGGGTCGCGATGTTCTGCGCGGTGGCGCGGGCGATGACACCCTGATTGGCGGGCTTGGCGCCGACCGTTTTCAGTTCACGGGTGGTGCTGACCGCGCCGCAGCTTTCGAAGACGATATCGACACGCTGGTTCTGGATCGCGATCTCTGGGGTGGCGGGGCGCGCAGCATCGACGATATTCTGGCCTCTGCAGTAGATTTGGGCAGTTCGGTCAGGCTGTATTTCGGGGCAGGCAACAATATCGTCTTGAAGGGCGTCAGCCGGATTGAGGATCTGCGCGACGATATCGCCTTTATCTGAGCCCGCGCTCAGATCACCTCGATTGCGGCGCGCAGCGTGTCCAGCGAAGCGATGTCCGAGAACTCTATCCAGGTGTGTCCGAACTCCAGCCGGACGTGATCGCCCAGATCACGTCCGAAGCGCTGCACAACCTGTTGCGACGACAGCCCCCAGACGTTGCGAAATTGGCCGTCGTCGATCACAAGCCGGTCGCCTGCGCGGGCCGAGAAGTCGATCACGCGATCCCGGCCTGTGCTCAGGACAAAGCGGTCGGCGCCCAGTCCGCCGATCAGGGTGTCATTCCCCGCGCCGCCGGACAGGATGTCGGCCCCCGCTCCTCCCTCCAGCCGGTCGTGACCGGCGCCCCCTTTCAGACGGTCCGCGCCACCAAGGCCCCGCAGCACATCGCGGCCATCACCCCCTGCAAGACCGTTCGCAGCAGCACTTCCGGTAAACCGGTCATTTCCTGCCGCCCCAATGATGCACTCAACCGATTGAAGCGTCACACCCCCATCGGTCAGCTGCTGCTTGGTCGTGGTGCCAAGCACGATCCGTCGCCCGCCCTCGCCCGTCACTGCCAGGGTGTCCTGCCCCGGACCGCCAAGAACCGTGTCCTGTCCAGTTGCAAGGACAAAGCGATCATTGCCCAGCCCCCCTAGCAAGAGATCATCGCCCGCTCCGCCAAGGACTACGTCGTCGCCTTCGCCGCCCTCCAGCGTGTCATTGCCGCCAAAGCCCGACAGTCGATCTGCGCCCTGATTTCCCTGCAACTGGTTGGCCAGATCATTCCCGGTCAGGCTGTCAGCGCCACTGCCACCGGCGAGCGCCTCAATCCCATTCAGAAGGTCCAACCCCTCACCCGTATTCTGCGCGATGAGGATGCGCAGATCGACCTGCACGGCGGCCGGGCCCGCGAAGGCCGCCCAATCCAGCCCATCGCCGCCCAAGAGCGTGTCATTGCCCGCACCGCCCAGCAAGCAGTCATCGCCCCCGCGACCCGAGAGGCTGTCATCGCCCGCCCCGGCATCCAGCGTGTTCGCGCCCTCATCGCCGTAGACGGTATCGTTCCGCGCCCCGGTCATGACATTCTCGATGCCGGACAAGCTGTCGATGCCACCGCCACCGGTGCTCTGCGGCCCTTGCAGCGCCAGATCGATCTCTACGCCCGACTTGTGGATCATAACGACCCAGTCGATCCCGGCGTCCCCCTGCAGAACGTCGTTGCCGGTATCCCCGAACAGCCAGTCATCCCCCGCCCCACCCGAAAGCGTGGCATGGCCACTTTCCCCAAAAAGGCTGTCGTTGCCGTCGCCACCCGAAAGCGTGTCGTTGCCCTTGCCGCCACGGATCTGATCACGTCCCCCGCCGCCAGAAATTGCATTGCCAAGGGCGTCGCCCTGCAGAGTGTCGTCAAAATCGCTGCCCAGCAGATGCTCGACCCCGATCAGCACATCACCGCCCTCGGCATGGCCCAATGTCAGATCGACCTGAACGCCTGTGTCCGAGGCCGCCCAGCTTGCCGTATCGGCCCCGTCGCCGCCATCCAGCGTATCGGCCCCCGCCCCACCCGCCAGCAGATCGTCCCCCGTCCCACCCACCAGTCGATCCGCACCGCCACCGCCCAGCAAGGTGTCGGCACCGGCGCGCCCGCCCAGCCGGTTGCCGCTGTCATCCCCCGCGAGCCAATCGTCAAAGCCGCTGCCCAGCAGATCCTCGACCGAGTCGTATTGGTCAGCCTGCCCGGCACTCATCGCCTGCGGCCCGCCGGCAAGCGAGGCACGGACACCCGCCGTCATCTCCGCGTAATCGGCCACGTCACGCCCGGATCCCCCGATCAGCAGATCGGGTCCCGCCGATCCGACCAAGGTGTCGGCCCCGCCAAATCCGGTCAGCGTCTCGGCGGCGGCGGTGCCCTCAATCCGGCGCCCGGCAATCACGCTGGGTGTGGTCAGGTGCCAAAGCCCGAAGAGCCCCGCCGACGAGAAGTCCGAGGGGCGCAGCGTCACACCCTCGGCCGGGTGCAGCACCAGAATCTCATCCCGCCACCGGATCGTGATAACCCCGGCCGATTCCGAGATATCCAGCGACTGAACCGAATAGATGCGCCCCCAGTCCGAGAGGTCGATGTGGTCCTTGGTCGGGTCAAACCCCTTGATCGTGTCGCCCTGTCCGTCGCCCGAGAGAACGAAATGGTCAGCGCCCTCGCCACCGATCAGAATATCCGCACCTGCCCCATCGACCAGAACATCATCGCCAGCGCCCCCCGAAAGCGTATCATCGCCCGCCCCACCCCACAGCAGATCATCGCGCGCATCGCCCGAGATTGCGTCATCCCCGTTGCCCCCCATCGTCATTGGCGCCAGATCGCCGGGATCAAAGCGCAAGCGCACGATCCCCGCACCCTCGCGCCCGATGACGAGTTCGATCCGCCCGTTGATCACGATGGCCTCGATCGCGACGATCCGCTGCAGGCCCACCTCGGCCGAGGTGATGACCTGCCCCGCCGTGATCAGCCGCCCGTCAGGCAGCATCCGAAACGCCTGCACCCCGCCATCCGCCCCACCCGCAAAAAGAAAGACCTGCGCAGCAACCTGCGCCGCTGCCACGGCCTGAACCGACTGGAAGCGCGTCTCGCGCGTATCGATCACATGGTCGGCCAGCTGCATCTGGCCATCATCGTCCAGCGCCACGATGGAGATCGACGATGACCCTGCGGCCGCGACCACCGCATAGCTGCGCCCAAAGGCTTGGACGACCTGCAGATCGGTGGGCGCCGCAATCCCAAGGCCCGCGCCTGCCCCCACCTGCGAGACGGCGGTGATCATGCCTGCATCCGAGATGCGCCAAACACGCAGCGCTTCTTCGGCATTCGACAGGCTCAGCAGATAGAGGTTCCCACCGACGCGCACATCGGCAAGGGCCACGACACCCTGTGCATCCGACCGGTCATGGAACAGCTCGGCCTGCCCGATCCTGGCCAGCCTGCTCTTGGCCCCCAACTGCCAAAGCTCGATCGTCTCGCCCCCGGCACGCACAACCGCGATCACATCCGTGCTGCCCAGCCGGAACTGATCATGCGCCGAGAACACCCCCACAGGCCCCCGCGCCAGCGAAAAGCCCGCCCCCATGCTGCCATCGCCGCCGAGGTTCCAGCCTCCTAGCGCTCTGGAGTATCCGCCCGTCACCAGAAGGCGGGTCGTGCCGTCATAGGTCAGGAACGAAAGCGCAGGCCCTGCCGAAAGGCGCGTTCCGGCATCGGTGACTTGATGATCCACAAGCGCAAGCCCGTCCCCTGTGCTGGTAAGGGTGAAGGATAGTAGCCCGCCCCCCGCCCGTGTCGCGGTGAACACCTGCACGGCGCCATCCACCACCCGAACCGCGATCTCGGCCACACCCGCAATCAATTGCGATGCGGCCGCACGGAACGTGCCCACATAACCGAAGCGGCCCACACCAGCCCCCCGAACCCGATTTCACACCCGGGTTCAGGGTCCGGTAACAAACTTTGCCAGTTCTTAACACTTCACGGCAAGGGCCGCGCATGCTGTGGCAAAACCGGGGCCTTCGCCCCCAGTTTTCGGCAAATTGCGCGCATCAGGTCTGCATTCCAAAAGCCAGCCCCGCCGCAATCGCCCACATGACGCAGCCCACCGCAACCTCCAGCGCCACCCAAGAGGACGGCCGGGCGAAGACCGGCGCAAGCGCCCGTGCGCCAAAGCCAAGCGCTGTGAAGAACGTCAGGCTCGCGATGGCCGCACCAGTGCCGAACGCCAGACCGAAGGGCGCATACTGGGCCGAGACCGAGCCGATCAGCACCACGGTATCCAGATAGACATGCGGGTTGGCCCAGGTCAGCAACAGGCAGGTCATCACCACCTGCGAGAGCGCGGCCGCGCTGCCTTCGCGCGGCATCAGCGCCTCACCCCCCTGCCAGGCCGCGCGGAACCGCTGCGCGCCATAGACAGCAAGAAAGGCAACACCTAGCCAGCGCATGACCGTGGCGAACATCGGCATGGCCTGCGCGATATGTCCAAAGCCGCCGACCCCGACCGAGATCAGCAGCGCGTCCGAGATCGCGCAGATCGCGACCACAATGCCCACATGTTCGCGCCGCAGCCCCTGACGCAGGACAAAGGCGTTCTGCGCCCCGATGGCTGCAATCAGGCTCAATGCGACCAGATACCCTGCAACGGCTGCCTCAAGCATCGGTCAGCCTCCGTAAGGCGGCCATGGCGCGGTGGGCATCGCTTGCAGGCAGAAAAATATGGTCATGGTAAAACCCCGCCACCACATTGGCGCTGATCCCCTCGGCCGCCAGTGCCCCGGCGACGGCCGCCGTCAGGCCCACGGCCTGAAGCGCCGAATGGATGGTCAGGGTGATCCGCGCAAAGGGCCCTTGGGCTGCAAGCCCGGCCTTGGCAAGATCGGCCATCGGCGCAATCAGGGTCATCCCCTCATCCTCGGCCACCGTCGCAAAGGGCATGACGCCAAAAGGCACCGCCGGGGCCGTGGCATAGCCCCAGTCCAGCCCGCACAGCTGCGGCGACATCTCGGCCAGCAGCCGTTTCAGATCCATCTCGCCCGTCATGGCGCCATCATCCTTGGTCAAGGGTTACTGATGCTTGACTTATGGCGGCCCAGCCTGTGAAATCCAGTTAATGTTTCTTTGCACGATTAAGTTCTACTAATGCTTGACTATCCCCAGCTACAGGCGCTTGTCGCGGTGCATCGACGCGGGTCGTTTGATCTGGCGGCGGCAGAGCTTGCGCTGACACCCTCGGCCGTGTCGCAACGCATCAAAGCGCTGGAGGATCGCGTCGGCGCCCTGCTGATCCGCCGCGCGCAGCCCTGCACCGCCACGGAAACAGGGCTCCGCCTCATCCAGCATTTCGATCAGGTGATGCTGCTGGAGGCTGCCCTGCCCTTGCCCGACCCTGCACCCACAACCGTGCGCATTGCGGTCAACGCCGATAGCCTGGCAACCTGGGTCATCGCGGCGCTGGCGGCGGTTCCGGAGCTGCTCTTTGATATCGTGATCGACGATCAGGACGTCAGCCACGACTGGCTGCGCCGGGGCGAGGTCGCTGGCGCAATCACGGCGCATCCGGGTCCCCTGCAGGGGTGCGACACGATCCCCCTCGGGCGGCTGCGCTATCTTGCGACCGCAAGCCCCGACTATGTCGCACGCTGGCTGCCGGACGGGGTCAGCCGCGACGCCATGTCCCGTGCACCGGCCCTGACGTTCTCTGACAAGGACCGTCTTCAGGAAGATTGGATGCGCCAGAATGTCGGGACGGGGATCGCCTTTCCCACACATCGCCTGGCCTCAAGCCAGGCCTTTGTCGATGGTGCGTTGGCCGGCCTTGGCTGGGGCATGAACCCGCTGCCGCTGGTCGCAAGCCATATGCAGGCCGGAGCACTGGTCGAGTTGGTGCCCGGCACGCCGCTGGATGTGCCGCTGCACTGGCAGTTCGCCCGTCGAACCGCCCCGGCGCTTGCCGGGCTGACGCGGGCACTGCAAGCAGCAGCGGTGGGCACGCTGCTTGCACCAGAAAAGAAAAAGCCCCCGCCAAAGCGAGGGCCTTGATCCGTTCAGTGCGCGCGCTGATTACTCCAGCAGCGCGGCCACGTCCTCGGGGACGTCGAAGTTGTGGGTGACGGTCTGCACGTCGTCATCCTCTTCCAGCAGGTCGATCAGCCGCATCAGCTTTTGTGCGGTGTCCAGATCAACCTCGGTACGGGTCTGCGGCCGCCAGATCAGCTTGGATTCTGTCGATTCCCCCAAGGCCTTTTCCAGCGCGTCCGATACCTCGGACAGGTTTTCGACCGCGCAGTAAACCCAGTGGCCATCCTCATCGGATTCGACGTCATCGGCGCCTGCGTCCAGCGCGGCCATCATGACGGTGTCGGCATCGCCGGCCGAGACGGGGTAGCTGATCTCGCCCACGCGATCAAAGCTGTGGCTGACCGAGCCGGTCTGGCCCAGGTTACCGCCCGCCTTGGTGAAATAGCTGCGCACGTTCGATGCGGTACGGTTCAGGTTGTCGGTCATCGCTTCGACGATGATGGCAATGCCGCCCGCGCCGTAACCTTCGTACCGGATCTCGGTATAGTCGGCTGCATCGCCGCCCTGCGATTTCTTGATCGCGCGCTCGATCACGTCCTTGGGCATCGACACGGCCTTGGCGGCCTTCACCGCCAGACGCAGCCGCGGGTTCTTGTCGGGATCGGGGTCACCCATCTTGGCGGCGACGGTGATTTCCTTCGCCAGCTTCGAGAACATCTTGGAGCGCAGCTTGTCCTGCTTGCCCTTGCGATGCTGAATGTTCGCCCATTTCGAATGGCCTGCCATGACCCTCTCCGATCCTTCGGTTTTCGGCTTATTGGGGGCCTATAGCGCAGGGATCGGGGTGGCCGCAAGGGCAGCCCGATTCGTCGGGCCATTTCACCAGTCGAGGTCGGACAGGTCAGGCAGCTCAAAGACGTTGCGCGTGCCATCAGCGGCCGTGATGGTGATCGTGGCCATCGGCGACAGGATACCTTGCCCCCCCACCAGCGTCAGCCCGCTTTCAAGCGCGCGGCGCAGGACATTCGGTTCGTGCTCTTCCACCGTCCAGTCCATGCCACCGCCGCAGCGTTCAAACCGACCTGCATCGCCCTTGCGCGGAACCGAGCAGCGCGAGCCATCATCCATCCGCACATAGAGCCGCTCGGCGTCCAGACGCACACTGATCGGTTGCGCACTGCGATCCAATGCCCCGCAGGCCGCCAGAAGGGTCAGGCTCAGGGCGACGGTCGCAGTCCGGGTCAGCCTTCGCATCGCGCGTGTTCTCCGCGTCAAGGGTAGAGCGGCCAGATCAGCGGGATCAGCGCCGAACAGACCAGCCAGGTGATGATGTTCAGAGGCAGGCCGACTTTGGTAAAGTCGAGGAACTTGTAGCCACCCGGCCCATAGACCATCATGTTGGTCTGATAACCCACGGGCGTCGCGAAGGCGAGGGTGGACGAGAACATCACCGCCACCACGAAGGGCCGCGGGTCGACGCCCAATTGGCGGGCAAGCTCTATCGCGATGGGGGTGTAGATCACGGCAACCGCGTTGTTCGACAGAAACTCCGTCAGGATGACACCAAGCAGGTAGACCGCAAGGATCATGCCAAAGGGTGGCAGCCCCTCCATCAGCGGGCGCACATTGGTCACGATCAACTCGACCGCGCCCGAGCGGTCCAGCCCCTCGCCCACGGCCAGCATGGCAAAGATCATCGCCATCAGACGCCCGTCGACAAAGCCAAGCGCCTCATCGCTGTCGATGCAGCGCGTCAGAAGGATGACTGCGACGGCGAAAAAGCCCAGCGTGTAGATCGGCGCCACCTCAAGCGACGACAGGACAACGACGAACAGCAGCGCCCCGATCGCAATGGGGGCCTTGCCCCGGCGATAGGCCTGTTGCTTGGGATGGCTGACATCCACCATCTCCATGTCATCAGCCAGTCGCTTGATATCTTCCAGCGCACCTTCCAGAAGCAGCGTGTCGCCGACCTGCACGACCAATTCGTCCAGCTGTCTGCCAATGTTCTGGCTACGCCGGTGCGCCGCAAGAACATACACGCCATAACGGCGGCGCAGGCGCATCTCGCCCAGGGACCGCCCGACCATCCGGCAACCCGGTGTGATCAGAACCTCGACCGTCTCTGTTGCAACCGACGACAGCTTGTCGGCCAGACGCATCTCCTTGCGGTTCTGCATGTCCAGAAGCTCGGTCATCTCGGTGCGCAACACCACGCGGTCACCCGGTTCCAGCACGGCCGATTGCAGGTCGCGCCGCAGCGACAGGTCACCGCGCAGCACGTCGATCACCCGAACGCCCGAGCGTTTGAACTGCTGCACCTCAAGCACCGGCTTGCCCACCAGCACCGAATCCTCGGGGATCGCCACCTCGGTGAAGTATTTCATCCGCTTGCGATCACCCAGAAGCGAGGCCATCGACTGGCGTTCGGGCAGAAGATGACGCCCGATTGTCGCAAGATAGATTCCGCCGACGATCACCACCGCAAAGCCGAGGGGAGCAATCTCGAAGAGGCCAAAGTGATCAAGACCCGCCTTGTGCGCGGCGCCATCGACCAGAAGGTTCGTCGATGTCCCAATCAACGAGATCATGCCGCCCAGCACGGTCATATGGCTTAGCGGGATCAGAAGCTTGGAGGGCACGCTTCCGATGCGGGCTGCGATCTGGATGACGACGGGGATCATCACCGCCACAAGTGGGGTGTTGTTCATGATCGATGAGGCAAGTGCCACAAAGATGAACAGGGCCGCGATGGTGACCTTGGGCCGGTTGCCGACATGCGCCTCGACCATGCCGATCAGCATTTCCACAGCGCCGGTGCGCACCAGGCCGCCCATCACCATGAACATAAGGGCGATCGTCCAGGGTGCATTGTTCGACAGAACGCCGAGCGCTTCCTTTTCGGGCAGGATGCCCAGAAAGATCATGGCCGCCGCGCCAAGGATTGCCGTTACCTCGACCGGAAAGGTCTCGCGCACGAACAAGGCGAACATCGAGAGCATGATCCCGATGGCGACGTAGGTCTGGGTTTCCTGCGCCAATTCGATGCCGAGCATACGTCCCCCGTCCTTAAACTCGACAAACCTAGTAGATAATTCTTGCCAATCTGGCAAAGGATTCGTGCCGGATCTTCTGCGCAGGCGCCGGAAAAGGGAAGAAACTCCTTAGATAGTGGCACGGGCGGAAGACTGTGCCTGTCCTTTGCGCAATCAAGGGCGGGCTTCCTGCAAGCGACCGCCGATGCGGATCATCTTCACAGCCAGCGCCTTGCCGGTGCGGTCATCGGTCTCCACATAGACGCCCGACAGCGTGGCAGGTCCGTTGGCGGGGGTAAACCGCTCTTTCGGCATGCCGGTCACAAACCGCCGCATGGGCTCCAGCTTTTCCATGCCAATGATGGAGTTGTAATCCCCGCACATCCCGGCATCAGTCAGGTAGGCTGTGCCACCCTGCAGGATCTGTGCATCACCCGTAGGCACATGGGTATGGGTGCCCACAACAAGGCTCGCACGTCCATCGCACCAATGGCCCATCGCCATCTTCTCGCTCGTGGCCTCACAGTGCATATCGACGATTGTCGCCTGCGCCACCCCACCCAGTGGATGGGTCTTGAGCGCGGTGTCGATGGCCGAGAACGGGTCATCGAACGGCCGCTTCATGAAGACCTGCCCCAGCACCTGCGCGACAAGCACCTTGCGCCCGCGCGCGTCCGAGTAGAGCCGGTGCCCCTTGCCCGGTGCCAGCTTGGCAAAGTTCAAGGGGCGGATGATGCGGGGCTCCTGCTCTATGATAGAGAGCATGTCCTTCTGATCGAAGGCATGATCGCCCAAGGTCAGGCAATCGGCCCCCGCGGCCAGCAGTGCCTTGGCATGTTCAGCCGTCAGCCCTGCCCCGGACGAGGCATTCTCGCCATTGACCACCACGAAATCGAGACCCCACTCAGCCCGCAGGCCAGGGAGCCGCTCGATGATGGCGGCGCGACCGGCGCGCCCCATCACATCGCCAAGAAATAGAAGTTTCATGTCTCGGGATTAGCCGTGCACTGCCTGTCATGCAAGCCTGAGGGTTTGACCCGCCTGCCGAGATATCCGGAACCGGGGGATCTGGACCGAAGGATCGGCGCCCGGCGAAGGGCAGACCGGGGGTCTGCCTCGAACCCCCTAGGTAGTTGGGCCAGAATGAATTGGGCTTTCCGGGCGTGGGAAAAACCCTATCCTTCCAGCATGATCGCGCTTCCCGATGCACTGCCCGATGTACTGCCCGATGCACTGGCTGACTGGCTGGATGCCCAGGGCTGGGACCTGCACCCGCATCAGCGCGCAATGCTGGATCAGGCGGATGCACCCTCGGCGCTGCTGATAGCACCCACGGGCGGCGGGAAGACGCTTGCGGGTTTCCTGCCCTCGCTGGCCGAGATTGCGCGCGACCCGCGTCCGGGCTTGCACACGATCTACATCTCTCCGCTGAAGGCGCTTGCTACGGATATCCGGCGCAATCTTCTGCGGCCGATCGAGGGCGCGGGGCTTGCGATCCGGGTGGAGGACCGTACCGGCGATACCGGCGCCACGCAGCGGCGCAGGCAGCGGGTTGATCCGCCGCATATCCTGCTGACCACGCCCGAAAGCCTTGCGCTGCTCTTGAGTTATGAGGAGGCGCCGCGGATCTTTGCCGGGGTGCGGCGGGTTATCGTGGATGAGTTGCACGCGATTGCCGAAAGCAAACGGGGCGATCAGTTGATGCTGGGGCTGTCGCGGCTGTCGGCGCTTGCGCCGGGCGTGCGACGTGTCGGGCTTTCGGCCACGGTCGAGGACCCGCCTGCGCTCGGGCGTTTTCTGGGGCAGGACACACGGGTCCTTCTGGCTGATCCCGGCCCCGCGCCGGACATTGCCATGCTCGAGACCGGCCATCCCCCTCCCTGGGCGGGTGGCGGCGGGCGCCATGCGATCCCGGCGGTGCTGGATCAGGTCCGGCAGCACCGGACGACGTTGATCTTTCACAACACGCGGGCGCAGGCCGAGATCTTCTTCCACCACCTGTGGCTTGCGAACGATGACGGCTTGCCCATTGCCATCCACCACGGTTCGCTCTCGCGCGAGGCGCGCGCAAAGGTCGAGGCGGCAATGACGGCCGGGCAATTGCGTGCCGTGGTCTGCACGGGAACGCTGGATCTGGGGATCGACTGGGGGGACGTGGATCTGGTGATCCAGGTTGGCGCGCCGCGCAACGTCAAGCGTCTGGTGCAGCGGATCGGGCGGGCCAATCACCGCTACAACGCGCCGTCAAAGGCGCTGCTGGTGCCTGCAAACCGCTGGGAAGTGATCGAATGCCACGCCGCAATCGACGCCGTCCGCGCCCGTGCGCTGGATGGAGAGCCGCGTGGGCCGGGTGGGCTTGACGTCTTGTGCCAGCACATTCTGGCCACGGCCTGCGCCGGCCCGTTCGATGCCGATGCGCTTTATGCCGAGGTCACCACCGCGGGCCCCTATGCCGGGCTGACCCGCGCCGATTTTGACGCCTGTCTGGAGTTCTGCGCAACCGGCGGCTACGCGCTGCGCGCCTATGATCGCTGGCAGCGCCTGATCCTGCGGAACGGGCATTGGCAGTTGCGCGACCCGCGCACGGCGGCTGTGATCCGGCAGAACCTTGGCACGATCATTGACATCGAAACCCTGAAGGTGCGGCTGAGGGGCCGGATGGGCGGAACCCCATTGGGCGAGGTTGAAGAAAGCTTCGCCGCCACCCTGACCGCAGGGGACACCTTCCTGATCGGCGGCGAGGTCGTGCGGTACGAAGGCTTGCGCGAAATGACGGTCGAAGTCAGCAGGCAACCCGGCCGCGATCCGCGCGTGGCGGTGTTCAGCGGGACGAAATTCGCCACCTCAACCCAGCTGTCAGACCGCATCCTTGACCTTTTGCAGCACGAAAGCTGGTCTGATCTGCCCGCCCACACCGCCCGCTGGCTTGCCCTGCAGCGCGAGGTCTCGGGCCTGCCGCAGCCCAACCGCCTGCTGTGCGAGAGCTTTCCGCACGAGGGACGCGAGCACCTTTGCGTCTACGGTTTTGCCGGGCGCAACGCGCAGCAAACGCTGGGCCTTTTGATGACCAAGCGGATGGAAGACCGGGCGCTGGCCCCGCTTGGCTTTGTGGCGACAGACCACGCCACGCTGATCTGGGGGCTGGAGCCGGTGCTGAATGCTGCGCCCCTGCTGGAGGCCGCCGGGCTGCGCGATGGTCTGGAAAGCTGGCTTGCCGGAAACGCGGTGATGAAACGCACCTTCCGCGCCACGGCTATCATTGCCGGGTTGATCGAGCGTCAGCATCAGGGTCGCCGCAAGAGCGGGCGTCAGGCGACGTTTTCGTCGGACATCCTTTACGACACGCTGCGTCGGTTCGACCCCGATCACCTGCTGCTAAAGGTCACGCGGCAGGAAGCGATGCGGGGCCTTGTCGATTTCGGACGGATCGAGGCCTTGCTGGCGCGGGTTCAGGGTCGGATCGACCTGCACCGGCTGGACCGGGTGACGCCCTTTGCGGCCCCCCTGATGCTTGAGCCAGGTCGCGTTCCGGTTGCAGGTGAAGGGCGCCAGCGTCTGGCCGAGGCCGAGGCCGCGCGGCTGATGGCGGCGGCGGGGCTGACCTGAGGCACCATCTTGCGCTTGGGCCTGCGCTGCGGCACAGCTTGGCAATGTCGTGCCACGCCTTCACCTTTGCCGGATGCGCGCTGCTGGCCTTGCCCTCGGGCGGGTTGTTCTGGCCGGATGCGGGGCTGCTGGTCGTCTCGGACCTGCATCTTGGCAAATCCGCGCGCCTCGCGCGCCGGGGCGGCGGATTGCTGCCACCCTATGAGACGTCAGAGACACTCGCCCGGCTTGATGCGGATATCGAAACCCATGCTCCGCGGAGCGTGATCTGTCTGGGCGACAGCTTTGACGACATGGAGGCGCAAGGTGAACTGGCCGAGGCAGACCGGCTGTGGATCACGCGGCTGATCGCCGGGCGTGAATGGATCTGGGCCGAGGGCAACCACGATCCCGGTCCAGGCCAGATTGGTGGCATACACCGTGCCGAGGTAACGATCGGCGCGCTGACCTTCCGGCACGAGGCGGCGCCGGACGCGCGGGCCGAGGTCTCGGGGCATTTTCATCCCAAGGCGCGGCTTGCGGGACAGGCGGCCCCCTGCTTTCTGGTATCGGACCCGGACCGCCTGATCCTGCCGGCCTATGGACGCTACACCGGAGGGCTGTCCTGCGATGCGCCGGTACTTGCCGCACTGATGGGCGCCGGGGCGCTCGCGATCCTTACCGGACAGCGGGCGCTTGCAGTCCCCTATGCCGCAGCCCTTGGGCGGGGGCAGAGGGCGCGATGATCAGACCGTGAGGCCCTTCGGCTCGGGCAGTGCCAGCGCGCGGCAGCAGGCGGTCAGGGTATTGGCCAGCAGGCAGGCGATGGTCATCGGCCCCACGCCGCCCGGTACAGGCGTAATCGCCCCCGCGACAGTTGCTGCCGCCGCGAAATCCACGTCGCCCACCAGCCGCGTCTTGCCGTCTCGTTCAATCCGGTTGATGCCCACGTCGATCACCGTGGCGCCGGGCTTGACCCAGTCCCCCTTGATCATCTCGGGCCGGCCCACTGCCGCGACCAGAATGTCGGCGCCCCGGCAGACCGAAGGCAGATCGCGCGTGCGGCTATGCGCGATGGTGACCGTGCAACTGTCGCCCAGCAAAAGCTGCGCCATGGGCTTGCCCACGATGTTGGACCGGCCAACCACAACCGCGTTCATGCCTGCAAGACTGCCGTGGTGGTCGCGCAGCATCATCAGACAGCCAAGCGGCGTGCAGGGCACCATGCTTTTCTGCCCGGTGCCCAGAAGCCCCACGTTAGAGATATGGAAGCCGTCCACATCCTTGGCCGGGTCAATCGAATTGATCACCAGTTCCGAATTCAGATGCCCCGGAAGCGGCAGTTGCACCAGAATGCCGTGCACATTCGGGTCGGCGTTCAGCTGGCGGATCAGGTTCAGCAGCACCTCTTCAGAGGTGTCGGCAGGCAGCTTGTGCTCGAACGAGGCCATGCCGACCTCGACCGTCTGCTTGCCCTTGGAGGCGACATAAACCTGGCTCGCCGGATCTTCACCCACCAGAACCACCGCCAGACCAGGCTGGACGCCCTGCTCTTCGCGCAGCCGCGCGACATGTTCGGCGACCTGCGCCCGCACCTTTGCCGCGAAGGCCTTGCCGTCGATGATGGTCGCCGTCATTGCAGTCTCCTGAATGCGCCCACCGCCGGGGTGGACGGGATGCCAAACCTTGCCTGACTGCCCGGCCTAACGGCCAAGCGTCTGTTCCTCACGCGCGATGGACCAGTCGATCAACTGGCGCCAGATCCGTTCCGCCAGCACGGGGTCGAACCCCTCGGTCTCGGCCCGGCTGCGAACGCGTTGCACGACCTCTTCCACCCGCGAGTCGATCCGCGCGGGCAGGCCTTCGGCCGGCTTCAGCTCGGCGGCGCGGTCGATATAGGCCACACGCCGCGCGAGCAGTTCAATGATGCGGCCATCCAGCGCGTCGATCTCGGTGCGCAGTTCGGCCATGTTCCGGCAGTCTTGCGGGGCTCTCATCCCGGTCCTCCAGCGATGCTGAGCGCGAGGTAGCCCCTTGTCCGGCAGAGCGCAAGTGCGTCAGAACAACCCTTCGACAAACCCCTGATCGTTCAGCCGGATCATCTCGGCCGAGGGAACCTTGGGCAGGCCCGGCATCGTCATGATCTCGCCGCAGATCACCACGATGAAGCCCGCCCCCGCTGAAAGCCGCACCTCGCGCACCGGGACCGAGTGGCCAGTCGGCGCCCCGCGCAGGTTGGGGTCGGTCGAGAACGAGTACTGCGTCTTTGCCATGCAGATCGGCAGGTTCCCATAGCCCGCGGCCTCCCACACTCTCAACTGATCCCGGATCGCCTTGTCGGCGATCACGGCATCCGCGTGATAGATACGGCGCGCAATGGTTTCGATCTTCTGGAAAAGCGGCATGTCATCCGGGTAAAGCGGCGCGAAATGCGACGCACCGGCTTCGGCAAGTTGAACCACCTTGCGGGCCAGATCTTCGATGCCCTCGCCCCCCATCGCCCAATGTCTGCAGAGGATCGCCTCCGCCCCCTGCCCCGCGACGTAATCCTTGACCGCCTGAATCTCGGCCTCGGTGTCGGAATGGAAATGGTTGATCGCCACAACCACCGGCACCCCGAAGCCCTTCACGTTGGAGATGTGACGGCCAAGGTTCGGGCAACCCTTCTGCACAGCCGCCACGTTCTCGGCCCCCAGATCGGCCTTGGCGACGCCACCGTTCATCTTCATCGCACGCACCGTGGCCACGATCACCGCGACTGATGGTTTGAGCCCGGCCTTGCGGCACTTGATATCAAAGAACTTTTCAGCGCCGAGGTCGGCGCCGAACCCCGCCTCGGTCACCACATACTCACCCAGCTTCAGCGCCGTGCGCGTCGCGATGACCGAATTGCAGCCGTGGGCAATATTGGCGAACGGGCCGCCATGCACAAAGGCGGGGTTGTTCTCCAGCGTCTGCACGAGGTTTGGCTGCATCGCGTCTTTCAGCAGCACCGTCATCGCACCGTCTGCCTTGATATCGCGGCAGGTGATCGGTTGCTTGTCCCGCGTATAGGCCACGACGATCCGGCCCAACCGTTCCTGAAGATCCGCCAGATCGTTCGACAGACAGAGGATTGCCATGACCTCGGACGCCACTGTGATGTCAAACCCCGTCTGGCGCGGAAAGCCGTTCGACACGCCACCTAGGCTCACGACGATATCGCGGAGCGCGCGGTCGTTCATGTCCATCACCCGCCGCCAGGTCACACGGCGCTCATCGATGCCCAGCGTGTTGCCCCAGTAGATGTGGTTGTCGATCATCGCAGCCAGCAGGTTGTGGGCCGAGGTGATCGCATGGAAATCGCCGGTGAAATGCAGGTTCATCTCCTCCATCGGCACGACCTGGGACATGCCTCCGCCGGCGGCACCGCCCTTCATGCCAAAGTTCGGGCCAAGGCTGGCCTCACGGATGCAGATCACCGCCTTCTTGCCGATCCGGTTCAGGCCATCACCCAACCCGACGGTGGTTGTGGTCTTGCCCTCACCCGCCGGCGTCGGGTTGATCGCGGTGACCAGAACCAGCTTGCCCTCGGGCCTGTCTTTCAGGCTGGCGATGAACTCCTGACTGACCTTGGCCTTGTCGTGGCCATAGGGCAGCAGGTGTTCACTCGGGATGCCCAGGCGTTCGCCGATCTGCTGGATCGGTTTCTTCTTCGCATCCCGTGCGATCTCGATATCTGACCTGAAAGCCATCCGTAATCCTCCCGATTGCCATGTGCGCCGTCCCTGCGCCGCAGGCTACGGCCCGGAAGCGGCATTCACCGGGCCAATTGCGACACCAGTGCGCTGTTTTGCGCCGGGAATTGCGCCTTGCCCCCGATCGCTTGATGGCGCGGGCCTCTACGCGATGCGCGATCAGGGCGGCGGCGGTCCGCGGACGTCACCCCGTGACGTGCAGAACAAAGAACACGCGGCGGAAGGGCATCAGAACACCCCCGTCGGGCAGGCGCGGATAGGCAACTTCCAACGCCAGATCATAGGCTGACCGCAGGTGTTGGGCCTCAGACTCGGTCAGGCGCTGAAGAAAAGGCCGCATCGCCGTGCTTTCGGTAAAGGCGCGCACCGGATGCCCTTCGGCCTGCGCGGGAAGATGCTGCAGGTAGGTGGTCTCCCACGCGCTTACCTGCCCCAGATAGGACAGCATCCGCCAGTAGTCGTCCGGCGTTGCGACCGGCGGTTGATAGTCGGCAAAGTCGAAGTGATCTGGAAACAGCCGCGCGGCGGTTTCACGCAGCAGGGCGTGCGACGGTGCGAGGCTTTGACCCGGCATCTGCACGGCCAGAACGCCGTCCGCCACCAGCAGCCGCGCCAGATGCGGCATCAGCTGCGAATGGCGGCCCAGCCATTGCAGGGCCGCGTTGGAAAAGATCAGCGCAGGCCGCCCGGCCGGATGCCATGTCGCGATGTCGGTCTCGACCAGAGCGTCATAGCCGCGTGCCTGGGCGAGCATGGCAGGCGAGCTATCGACCCCGATCAGCCGCCGCCCCGGAAACGCCTGCCGAAGCGCAGGGCCAACGGCGCCATCGCCGCAGCCCAGATCCACGACCGGCCCGTCGGGCAGATCCCCGACCTGCGCCAGCAAATCCATTGCCGGGCGCAAACGCAAACCCCGGAACCTTGCGTAGGTTCCGGGGCTCCAGTCTTGCGGTCTGGCGGTCATGCCGTGGGTTCGGGCTCAAGCCCGCCTTCGGGCCGCGCCGTCTTGGGCTTGGTCTTGGGTACCGAGATCACCGACGAGCCACCATCACCGGATGAGCCGCTGTCGTCGCCGCCGAGTGCCTCACCCGCGACGACCTTGCGGATCTCGTCGCCTGTGAGGGTTTCGTACTCCAGAAGACCACGGGCGAGGCGTTCGAACTCTTCGGACTTTTCAAGCAGGATGCGGCGTGCCTCCTGATAGCCGTCGTCGATCAGGCTCTTCACCTCATCCTCGATCATCTCTTTGGTATGTGCCGAGACCGAGAAACCTGCGGTGTTGCCCTGATAGCCCTCATGCGCCTCGGCATAGTCGATATTGCCGATCTTGTCGGACATGCCCCACCGCATCACCATGGCGCGCGCAAGGCTCGATGCCTGCTGGATGTCACCGGCCGGGCCCGAGGATACCCCCTCTTCGCCATACTTGATAATTTCGGCGGCCTTGCCCGCCATGGTCATGGCGATCTTCTGCTTGGCTTCGTCCTTGTGCATGTTCAGCCGGTCCATCTCGGGCAGGCTGACGACCATGCCAAGCGCACCGCCACGCGGAATGATGGTGGCCTTGTAGACCGGATCGCACTTGGGCAGCGCCATGCCGACGATGGCGTGGCCAGCCTCGTGATAGGCGGTCTTTTCCTTCTGGTCCTGCGTCAGCACCATCGAACGGCGCTGCGCCCCCATCATCACCTTGTCCTTCGCATTCTCGAAGTCATCCATGGTGACGAAGCGACGACCGACGCGGGCAGCCATCAGCGCCGCCTCGTTCACAAGGTTCATGAGGTCCGCACCCGAGAAGCCCGGCGTTCCGCGCGCGATGGTACGCAGATCGACGTCGGGACCAAGCGGCACCTTGCGGGCATGAACGGTCAGGATCTTTTCACGGCCCTTGATATCGGGGTTCGGCACATGGATCTGGCGGTCAAAGCGGCCAGGGCGCAGCAGCGCGGGGTCCAGCACATCCTTGCGGTTGGTGGCCGCCACGATGATGACGCCTTCATTCGCCTCAAACCCGTCCATCTCGACCAGAAGCTGGTTCAGCGTCTGCTCGCGCTCGTCATTGCCGCCGCCAATGCCGACACCACGCGCGCGGCCCACGGCGTCGATCTCGTCGATGAAGACGATGCAGGGGGCGTTCTTCTTGGCCTGCTCGAACATGTCGCGCACGCGGCTTGCGCCGACGCCCACGAACATCTCGACAAAGTCAGAGCCCGAGATGGTGAAGAAAGGTACGCCCGCCTCACCCGCAATGGCGCGGGCAAGCAGCGTCTTGCCGGTGCCCGGCGGGCCCACCAGCAGCGCACCCTTGGGAATCTTGCCGCCGAGGCGCGAGAATTTCTGCGGGTTGCGCAGGAACTCGACGATCTCTTCAAGTTCTTCCTTGGCCTCATCGATGCCGGCAACATCGTCAAACGTCACGCGGCCATGCTTTTCGGTCAGCAACTTGGCGCGCGACTTGCCAAAGCCCATCGCCCCGCCTTTGCCGCCGCCCTGCATCCGGTTCATGAAGAAAATCCAGATGCCGATTAGCACGATGAAGGGCAACCAGACGCCCAGAAGCGACATGAAACCCGACTGTTCCTGCGGCTCGGCCCGAACTTCGACGTTCTTGGAGATCAGCCTTTCGGTGATCTGTTCGTCCTGCGGCTTGACGGTTGCATAGGTGCTTCCATCCTTTCCGCGCACGAGAATCCTCTCGCCATCAATGGTGACGCTGGTCACCTGCCCTTCATCGACGCGCTGCATGAACTCGGAATACGACAGATTGCGCGAGGTCTGGGTGGTGGTCGTGCCGTTGAACATGTTGAAAAGAAACAGAATCAACAGGAACAGCACAACCCAGAAGGCGATATTGCGTGCGTTGCCCACAGGGGAACTCCTTGAAGTGCAGGTGCGTCAGGCGGACCTGCGCGATATAGCCCTAAAATAGACATCTGGCGCGGGGGTTCAATGCGCCAATATGAACATTCCGAAATCAGGGCAGAGTTGCGCGCACCAATCGCCCGGCAAACCGGCCAAAGGTGCCGCGATCAGCGTGCCGGACTGCCAGACGGCGGGGCTGACGATCAGCGCTTCGCGCGACCCATGGTCGCGCCAGTCGGGGCATTGGCGCAGCCCCTCAGCCCCAAGCGCTGCGATGGTCAAGCCTGGCTCTGCCGGCCCGCTTACCTGCCACCGATGATCCCAGATCTGCCCAAGAGGCACCGGCCCCATGGCCGCACGCGGCTCGCGGCTGGCGGCAATCTGTCCCTTCGTCTGGCGGAACCGCACACCGCCCAGCGTGGCGTCCCTGCCGGACAGCAAGCCCGAGATCAGGCGCGCCAGATCGGCCTCACGCGGCGGGTAGCTGGTTCCGCCGATCCAGCGCTGGACCGAGATCAGCAGTCGGCGGCGCAGCTCGACCGGGGCCTCTGCAAAGGCGTCAGGCGAGAAGGAAAGCGCACCTGCACCTTGAGTGACATGCCCGACGGACCAGTCATGCACCGCCCCCACGATGACCTGACGTGCCATCGCCAGATGGCTTGCGGCCGCCGCGATGTCGTCAGCATGAAGCCCCAGTGGAGCAAGACAGCGCAGCGCCTTGCGCGCCCGAACGCGGGCAAAGCGGTCATTCTCGTTTGACGGATCATCCACCCAGGCCACACCCGCGCCGCGCAGATAGTCGCGCAAAGCCTCGCGCCCCTGCCCAAGCAATGGGCGGTGCCAGTGGATATCAACTTCGATCCATTCCGGGCGCAGCCCGGCAAGCCCGTCAATCCCGCTGCGGCGGGCAAGCATCATGAGGAATGTCTCGGCCTGATCGTCGGCGGTATGGCCCAGAAACACATGGCCGATCCCCTGCGCCTGCGCCCAGTGCGCGATCAGGTCCCGGCGCGCCTGCCGTGCCTGATCCATCAGGTTTCCGGTCGGGGCTGGTCCCTGCCATCGCCGCACGGCATGGGCAATGCCCAACCCTTCGCAGAATTGCGCCACCATCCGCGCCTCGTCGGCACTTTCGGGGCGCAGACCGTGATCGATCGTCACGGCATGAACCCGCGCGCCCGTCTCTGGCGCAAGCTGCGCTACAAGGTGCAGCAGCGCCATCGAGTCACCACCGCCTGAAACCGCAACCCCGATGTCAAAAGGCGCGGGACTAGTGCCCCGCGCCTTTTGCAAAGATTGCGCGACATCGAAAAGAAGGCGGGCGGTGCCCCCCTTCGCCGGCGTCCGCGTCATTGGCAGCCCAGCGTGGCGAGCCTTCCCTGCGCCTCGACCGAGGCGGCGCTGGCCGGGAAGCGCACGCCAACCTCTTGCAGCGTCACGCAGGCCTCTTGTGTCTGGCCCAGATCGGCCAGCGCGCCGCCAAGGCGCACAAGCGCGTCGCCCGCCATCGTCCCGTCAGGCCGGCCCGAGAACGCGTCCAGATAAGACCGCGCCGCATTGGCCGTCTCACCCATCTGCTTGAGCGCATCACCTCGAAGGATCTGCGCCTCCTGCATCAGGGGGCTGCCCGGGTAGGCTTGCGTAAAGGCTTCAAACTCTTGCGCG
This sequence comes from Gemmobacter aquaticus, assembly GCF_007859075.1. Classification (GTDB taxonomy): domain Bacteria; phylum Pseudomonadota; class Alphaproteobacteria; order Rhodobacterales; family Rhodobacteraceae; genus Gemmobacter; species Gemmobacter aquaticus. The sequence continues at coordinate 287,855 of NZ_VOAK01000020.1, read as the reverse complement.
GCGGCTCGAAAGTCACCCTGACCGAGCACCCCCTTGGCCCGGTCAAAGCTCTCTTGTTCGCCGACGGCAAGCTCGGCACCCCCAGAGGTCGGGGCAGCAGGGGACGGGATCGGCGATGCCACGGCCGGGGCCGAGCTCTCTCCACCCAGCGGGGGCGTTGGCGGCAGGGCGCCGATATCTCCGCCTTCAAGTTCGGTCACGCGGAATTCGAGGTCCCCGATCCGGTTGGTGCCGTCGGTCACGACGCGGTTCACCTTCAGCTCGACCTGTTCGGTCTGTGCCGTCAGCCGGATCAGCGCCTGCTCGATGGAATCCAGACGCTCCAGCGCCGAGCCGCCAGCCGCACCGCTTTGCACGGCGCCACTGGTCATCAACTCGTTCTTCAGCGCGTTGAACTCACCGTTCAGCGAGGCAAGCTCGGTCTTGATATCGGCCAGCGTCTGCGCCCGGTCCTGCGCGAAGGCAAGTCCGGGTACCAGCACCAGCGTCAGCGCAAGAAGGCGCAAGCGCATCAGATCAGGCCCCCGCGCCCATCGACAGCACCGTCACGGCGCGACGGTTCTTGGCAAAGCAGGCTTCCTGCGCGCAAACCTCGATCGGGCGTTCCTTGCCGTAGGAGACCGTACGCATCCGGTTGGCCGACACGCCTTGCGAGATCAGGAAGTTCTGCACCGCAGATGCACGGCGCGCGCCAAGAGCAAGGTTGTACTCACGGGTGCCCTGTTCGTCGGCATGGCCTTCGATGATGATGGCATAGTCGGCGTTCTGCTGCAGCCACTGGGCCTGACGGGTCAGGATTCCACGGGCCTCGTCGCTCAGCGTCGACTGGTCGACGAGGAAGAATACCCGGTCACCCAGCGTTTGCTGGAAGTAGGCAACCGAGGTCGGGTCGCTTGCGCTGCCCAGACCCGTGCCGTTCACGCCACCGGCCCCAACACCGCCCGCACCGCCGGCGCCACCCGCGCCGTAACGATCAGGGTTCTTGCACGCCGCAAGGCCGAGCGCGGCCACGATCAGCAGGGCTTTGGTCATATACGCCATGTCTTGTTCCTTCCTTGTCCGGCTCGACAGCCCTGCAAACGGGCCATGTTCGGGATCATCATTATCAGCTTTGCGCCGCCGGGGGAATCGGCGGCGCGGCGATTGTCAGGGCAGCAGCGGCGACCATGCAGGGTCGGAGGCGGCGGTTTCGGTCTGCACCGGGCGCAACACCCGGCCCGAGGTATCCACGGTCCAGAGTTGCGGCGAACCCTCGCCCGGGGGCTGGCGGGTGAACATGATCACCCGGCCATTCGGCGCCCAGGTCGGGCCCTCGTCGAGGTAGGACGAGGTCAGAAGCTTTTCTTCGGTCCCATCCGTCAGCATGACGCCGATGTGGAACCGGCCCTGGTTCTGCTTGGTGAAGGCGATATAGTCGCCGCGCGGGCTCCAGACCGGGGTGCCGTAGCGCCCGGCCCCGCCAGAGATGCGGCGCGGCTCGCCGCCCGAGGCAGACATGATATAGATCTGCTGCCCACCGGAGCGGTCGCTTTCAAAGACAATCTCGGACCCATCGGGGCTGAACGAGGGCGCGGTCTCGATCGAGGGAGCATTCGTCAGCTGAGTCAGGCCGCCCGAGCCGATGTCGAGCAGATAGATGTCCGAGTTGCCGCCGCGTTCGAGGCTGAACACAACCTTGCGGCCATCGGGCGAGAAACGCGGCGCAAAGGTCATGGTGCCCGGTTGTTCGCCCAGCGAGCGGATCTGCAGGCTGTTCACATCCATCAGATAGATCTGCGGGAAGCCTGAGGAATACGAGGTAAACAGGATGCGGTCGCCCGTGGGCGAGAACCGCGGCGCCAGCACGATCGACGAGCTGTCGGTCAGGTAGTTCACATTGGCGCCATCATAATCCATCACGGCCAGACGCTTCTGCCGCTGGTTCTTGGGCCCGCTTTCGGCCACGAAGACCACGCGGCTGTCAAAATAGCCGCCCTCGCCGGTGATGCGGCTGTAGACGGCATCCGCCACCTTGTGCGCCACGCGGCGCCAGCTGCCCTGATCGCCCGCGAACTGCATGCATTCGCCCAGCGTGCCATTGGCAAACACGTCATGCAGGCAGAACTTCACGGCCACCTGACCGCCGCCCGCCTGAACCGCACCGGTGATCAGCGCCTGCGCGTTGATTGCCTGCCAATCCGGGTACGATACGGCCGCGTCGAAAGAGCTCACCTGCTGGATATAGGCGTTCTGCGGGATCTGCTCGAACAGCCCGGTACCGATCAGGTCACCGGCAACCACTGCACTGATCTCTGCCGCCAGACCGCCGGCGCCCCCCTCGTCAACAAAGGTCGGAAGTGCAAAGGGCATCGGCTCGATGACCGGGGTGCCCAGCGTGATCGTCAGCCGCGCCTCGGCGGGCGTGGACACCAGCGCCCCTGCGCCGATGGTCGCCGCGGCAACTGCGGCGGTGAAGATGTGACGGAGTCGGCTCATCAGACCCTCTTATCCTGTTCCTACGGCCAGACGACGCCAGCCCGTTTCTGTCTCTATGCCGCAGCCGACCGGAAGGGGCCAGCCCACGCGGGCGAATTCCACTGCACGGGCAAAATATGTGCCCGCATTACAACCCCACCCTGCCCTTGTCGAAGATAAGCTCCAGCTCGCGCCAGGTTTCATACTTGTCGTCAGGAAGCGGGAAGCCCTGTGCCCCGCAGCGCAGGATTGCGCGTCGGGCCGCCTCGAACGCCTGCCGGGTCGCCGCGTCAGAGCCGTTGGTGCCCGCGAGCGTGATCGAGGCGCTGACCGGTTTCTTGTCTTGCCCAACGGTCACGTTGACCGAAATCGTTGTCCGCTGCGCCTCGGTCGACAAGGCGCCCACGTTCCAGCAGCGTTCCACCGCGACACGCAGCGCGTCGGTTTCCCCCGCCGTCATCGGCGGGCCGTTGGCGGCAATCGAGCCTGCGGGCGCTGACGAGGTGCTCTCGGACGGGGCGGAGCTGGCCGCCTCGGCCGCGATTGCCGCCGCCACGGCATCATCCACGGCCTGCGTATCGGTCTCGGGCTCGGCCGGGGTCTCGGCGGACGCCTCTGCCGGGGCTTCCGCCACGGTCTCGGCCGGGGCTTCCTCGGCAGGTTCGGCGGTGCGGACCGGCTGACGCGGGCGCGACTTCGGGCGCTTGGAGCTGGTGGGGGCCAGCGTCGGCGCCTCCTCGACCTCTTCCGCCTCGGTCACGATCTCGGTCGCAGCCTCCGGCGGGGCGGTCGCCTCTTGCGTCTCGGTCTCGGTCGCCTGCTCGGGCGTCGGCGCATCGGTCACGCGCTCTTGTACCTCTTCGGCTTCAACCACGTCCTCGGGCGGGGCCTCGGTCGGGGTCTGGGCCACCCGCAGCGACGGGCGCGGACGCGGCGGACGCGACGAGGGCGGCGCGGGAACGGGCTGCTCGACCTCGGCCGGGGGGGCGATGGGTTCAGGCACGTCCTCGGGCTGGGGCACAACTTCTTCGGGTAGCGTCTCATCCACCGGGGCGGGCTCAGGCTCGGCCTCCGGCTGAGGGGGCTGCGGGCGCGGACGCGGCGGCGTGCTGACGGCGGGGGCCTCGGTCGCCGTCTCGCTGGGCGGCGGCTCTGCAGGCTCGCCCGCACCAGCCATCATCGCGTTGAATTCGGCCTCGGACACCATGGAGACTTCGGTGACCGCCATTTCCGGCGGAGCGGGTGGGCTGAACAGGAAATCTCCGAACAGAATCCAGAGGATCAGGACGAAATGCCCTGCCCCGGAAACCACGAAGCTTCTGTCCATGTCGCGGAACATGGGCGATCCTCAGCCCTCGTTCGGCGCCGCAGAGGCGCCGCCGGTCGCGCCGCCCATCAGCGGGCCATTGCTATCGGTCACAAGACCGATGTTGCGGAAGCCATTGCCGTTCAGGGCCCCCATGACCTGGGCAACCCGTTCATAAGGAACCGTGCCATCGGCGCGCAGGAACACCTTGTCCGAGGCACGCTCGGCCGCGATCGCCTGCAGCTTGGGGATCAGCTCTTCCTCGGCGACCTCAGTGTTCATGATGAACAGCTTGCCATCGGCAGCAATGGTGATCGCCAGAGGCTCTTCCTGTTCCGTCGGAAGGCTTGCGGCGGCGGTTTCCGGCAGCTCCACCGGCACGCCCACGGTCAGCATGGGCGCGGCGACCATGAAGATGATCAGCAACACAAGCATCACGTCCACGAAGGGCGTGATGTTGATGTCGGACATCGAGGCCGAAGAGCCGCGACGCCGCCCGCGACGCCCGCCTCCGCCCGATTTCTTGACGACCCCGGCACCCATCGCTCAGGCGTCCAGCTGGCGTGAAAGGATCGTGGCGAATTCGTCTGCGAAGGCTTCATAGCCGCCCAGAATGCGTTCGCTGTCGGCGTTCAGCTTGTTGTAGAAGACCACCGCCGGAATAGCGGCAACAAGGCCGATGCCCGTCGCCATCAGCGCCTCGGCGATCCCCGGCGCCACGGTGGCAAGGTCGGTGTTCTTGGTCGCGGCAATTTCGGTAAAGGCATGCATGATCCCGAACACCGTGCCGAAAAGCCCGATGAACGGCGCGGTTGAACCCACGGTTGCCAGGAACGACAGGCCGGAATTCAGCGACTCGCTTTCGCGCGCGATCGCCACATCCATGGCGCGATCGATCCGCGACTGCGCCCCGGCGATCAGCCCGCCGTCCGACCGGTGACTGCGCCGCCATTCGATCATGCCGGCGGCAAAGATCTTTTCGCTCTGCCCCTCGGGCGTCGGACCGATCTTTTCAAACAGCTCGTCCAGCGGCTCACCTGACCAGAAAGCGCGGTCGAAGGTATCCGCCTCGGCGCGTGCCTCGCGATACATCATGTGTTTGCGAATGATGATCGCCCACGACCAGAAGGACATGACCAGAAGCCCGATCATCACCAGTTTGACGGTAAAGGTCGCGCGAAGGAAAAGCGCGAGCATGGAGAAATCGATCTCCTGCGCCGCCGCAAGGGTTTCGGTGTTCATTACGCCTGCTCTTTATCATCAAGGCCGCTGTCGGGCCCGTTATTACCAGTGATTCTATCGCGATTTGAGGGGGAATGCCAACACATCCTCGTCAGATAGCCACATTCCGCCGAGATCGCCGATCGCGATGCCGCATTGCAGCAACAGGATCAGCCGCTCAGAAGGGTCCGCAGATCCTCGGGAAGACGCGCGGCGCGACCGTCGGTGCCAACGCAGACCAGCGTTACCACGGCCGCAAAGAGTTTTTCGTCACCACGCAGAACCGCCTGATCCAGCTCGATCCGGGCACCGCCGAGCCCGCGCAGGGTGGTGGTCACCTCCAGCAGGTCGTCGTACAGCGCCGGACGCAGGAAATCGACCTCCATCCGCCGCACAACGATGATCAGCCCGCGTTCTTCGCGCAGTCGCTTTTGGTCAAGACCCAATGCACGCACCCACTCCGACCGGGCCCGCTCGGCGAATTTCAGGTAGTTGGCGTGATAGACGATGCCCCCGGCATCGGTATCCTCGTAATAGACGCGAACGGGATGGCGGTGCATCGCTATTCCCCCATCTGGGCTATGCGAGCAGCGATGCGCAAGGCGTGGGTCGCATCACGCGCAACGTCAGGCATCACAGGATCATAGGCGGCGCGGATCACCGCCCCGATCTCGGGCCGCAGGATCACCGTATCCCCAGCCAAAGCCAGAGGCGAAGTTTCGGCAAAGGCGCGGTCCGACCACAGCAGGATCATCTGCGCCGCCTGATTGAGCGCGAGCGTCTCGGCCGGAACCTCTGAAAGGCTTTCATCCATGCAGATGAAGACGAAACAGGCCTTGATCGCGCCGTTGGCATCAAAGCGAAAGGCGCGATACTGGTTCGCGCCCTCGGCCTTCAGGCGTGCGCAGAGCGGACCAAGATCAGGCACCAGCCGGTCGAGGTTCGGAACCTCGGGCAGTTCTGCCCAGTCCCGGAAAAAGAAGAGCATCAGGTTGGCGCCCAGCTCAGGGTCGGTTTCGGCCATGCGGTGCCCGGCCAGCATGACCACCGCCTCTACCGCACCCTTGACCACCGCCAGCGTCGCGTCATCGACGCCGAAGACGACCGGCACAATGGGCCGCCCCCACCGCGCAACGAGATAATCTCCCGACGCACGTGTGAACAACGCCTCGACTGCGGTTGCGTCCATCATCCACTCCTGCAAACCTGCGCGGGGATTAGTGTGTTTTGCCGCGACGCTCAACATGCCGCGAGAGGAGGATTGCAATGCTGAAGGGAATTGATCCACGGGTCACGCCGGACCTTATGGATGTGCTGATGCGGCTAGGGCATGGCGACGAGATTCTGGTGGTCGACAGCAATTACCCTGCCTTCTCTGTCCCGACACGCACGGGGCGAGTCGTTGACCTGTCTGGCGTGAATGTGGTCGAGGCCCTTGACCTGATTACCCGGCTGATGCCGCTGGACGGCTTTACCGACTATGGCGCCCTGTGGATGGAGCGGGATGGCGCCGGCGACACGCCTGATCCGGTGCATGTCGAGGCACTGGCGGTGATCACCGCCGCCCTGCCCGAAGGCGCACAGGTCAGATCGATTGAACGGCAGGCCTTCTACGCCCATGCGGCAAAGACTTTCGCAGTGGTTCGCACCACCGAGAACCGGCCTTTCGGCTGCTTCATCCTGCGCATGGGAGTAGTGTTCTGACTGCACCATCCGGGGGCGGCCACCGCCCCCGGCACCCCAGCCACGCTCAGGCGTCGCTGGCCCGCTCAGGGATCCCTTCCTGGACGATGCCGGCGAAGGTCAGGTAGAGCGAGGTGACGACCAGCCCCCAATGCGCCCAGCTTGCCGGATGGAAATCAACCCAGGCCGCCCACCCCGCAAAGAATGTCCAGGCCAGCGACATGGGAAGCGTGATCGCCTTCCAGCGCTGTGTGCGGGTCGGGTGCACGAACTTGAGGTTGGTGAACATCGCGATGGTCAGCGCGATGACACAGACAAGGATTACGCCTTCTCCGGGTTTCAGCGCGAACATCACCAGGATGAACATGTTCCAGCAGGCCGGAAAGCCCGCAAAGGACCAGTCCTTAGTCTTCATCCGGGTGTCGCAGAAATAGATGACCGAGCCATAGGTGATCACGATGATCGCGGTCCAGCCAGTCCAGCCCGGCAGCAGCCCCGACTGAAACAGCGCGAACGCCGGGATGAATACATAGGTCAGATAGTCGATGATCAGATCGAGCAGCACACCGTCATAGGTGGGCCAGTTGTGCTTGACGTCATACTTGCGCGCCAGCGGACCATCGAGCCCATCCACGAAAAGCGCGACGACCAGCCACAGGAACATCATGTCCCATCGCTCCTGCACCGCCTCCAGCATGGCGAGCATGGCGAGCACAGCTCCGGTGGCCGTGAAAAGATGAACGAACAGGGCTTTGAGACGTATCGACATTTGGACCATTTCACCGATCAACGGCTGAAAAGCAACATCTACCCGCGCATCTCGGCGCTTCAGCCCGCCGCGCGCGGGTGGGCGCGGGCATAGACCTCCATCAGGCGGGCGGCGTCGACGGCTGTGTAGGCCTGGGTGGTCGAAAGCGAGGCATGGCCCAGCAACTCCTGAATCGACCGCAAGTCACCTCCGGCCCCCAGAAGATGCGTCGCAAAGCTGTGGCGCAGGGCATGTGGCGTTGCAGTCGCGGGCAGACCCAGCCGGTTGCGCGTCCGCTCCATCGCGGCCGCGATGATGCGCGGGTTCAGCGCGCCACCGCGCGCGCCCCGGAAGAGCGCGCCGTCGGACGCAAGATCAAAGGGGCACAGCGCAACATAGCGCGCCACGGCCTCACGCGCGACAGGAAGCGCGGGCACAAGCCGCTCTTTCCCGCCCTTGCCGCGAATGCGCAGCACTTCGGGCAGCGGATGGTCGGCCCCTGTCAGGCCAAGCGCCTCGGATATCCGCAGACCGCACCCATAGAGCAGCGTCACCACAGCTGTATCACGTGCTGCGATCCAGGGCTCGCGCGCGTCGTCGCCCACGCTGTCGAGCACATCTGCAGCACCCTCCACCGTAAGCGGGCGGGGCAGCTTTTTCTGAAAGCGCGGGGCACGGGCCGAAAGGACCGCCGTCGCATCGCCCCCCTGCCGATCCGAGAGCCAGGCGGTAAACCCCTTGACTGCCGACAGCGCCCGCGCCACCGACCGGGGCTGCACGCCGCGCGCCCGTTCATGCGCCATCCATGCGCGCAGATCGGACACAGGCACCTCGGCCAATGCGCGCAACCCTTCGGTTCCACCGCGATGGTTTGACAGAAAGGCCAGCCATCCGCGCACGTCGGTTGCATAGGCGTCGATCGTCTTCTGCGCCCGCCCGTCCAGTGCCCGCAGATGCGAGAGCCATTCCGCCAGCGCCGCGCGCGCGGCCGGAGAAATCGCCAGATCGCTCATGCAAAAACGCTCATGCCAGATCGCTTACGAAAGCCAGCGCCGCATGGTGCGTTCGAACACCCCGGCGAAGAAAGACAAAAGATCGGTGCCATGCGTGGGCTTGAAATGCCAAGGATCGGTCGACCCCATCGCCAGCAGCCCCGGCAAGCGCCCCTGCCCGAAATCGAGCCGCATCAGTGCCTCGGAGCGGATTGCGTCAGCCTCGCCGAACACCAGGACCGACGGGGCGATGGTCTGGCGCAGCGTCACCTGCCGCAGGCTGATGTTGCGACCGCCGCTGATGTATTCCGCGATGAACCCCGGCTCGGCCACACACAGCACCTCACCCAGCCGGCGCAACGCGGGATCGGCCGCCCCTTGCACCGACTCCAGCACAAGGCGGATACTGTCCACCCGCAGGGTCTGCGCCACCTCGCCCGAAAGGCTGGTCAGGAAATCCTCAAACCCCAGCGGATCCAGCATCTGCAGGATCGCGCGATGCACCTGATTGGTGCCGGCGAGATTTTCATAGGCGGCCGCAATCACCGTGCGGTGGGTATCCTCCAGCCGCTCCAGCCGGGTTTCCAACCGCTCCATCGCGATTCCGCGCAGGTCGATGACATTCTCGCCGATCATCCTGTCGTTGGCCGAGATAAGCGCGCGCATCAGGTCGCTGTCCTCGAGGATCATCTCGGGCTTCTCAAGGATGCGGTCGCGCAGGTCCGGCTCGATTTTGCTCTGGCCCATTGAACTCCGGCCCATTGTTGATTGTTGACGCAGAGTAGCAGGCAAACCAGCCAAATGTCGCGCAGAAATGCCGCAATGAAAAAGCGGCCCGCGGATTTCCGCAGGCCGCCTGAAAGGATTTGCCGGATCAGACGATCTTCTGGCCGGTCTTTGCCCAGTCCTTCATGAACTGATCAAGCCCCTTGTCGGTCAGCGGGTGGCTGGCCAGCGCCTTGATCACGGCGGGCGGCGCAGTCATGACGTCGGCCCCAACCAGCGCGCATTGGGTGACGTGGTTGGCCGAGCGGATCGAGGCGGCGAGGATCTGCGTGTCGAAGCCGTAGTTGTCATAGACCTGACGGATGTCGGAGATCAGGTCCATGCCATCGAGGTTGATGTCATCCAGACGGCCCACGAAGGGCGAGATGAAGGTCGCGCCAGCCTTGGCCGCGATCAGCGCCTGATTGACGCTGAAGCACAGCGTCACGTTGACCATCTTGCCCTCGCCCGACAGCACCTTGCAGGTCTTGAGGCCGTCCCAGGTCAGCGGCACCTTCACGGTGATGTTGGGCGCGATCTCGGCCAGCTTGCGGCCTTCGGCGATCATCTCGTCAGCGGTCAGGGCCACGACCTCGGCCGAGACGGGGCCCGAAACGATCGAACAGATCTCTTTCGTCACCTCAAGAATGTCGCGGCCCGATTTCAGAATCAGCGACGGGTTGGTGGTGACGCCATCGACCATGCCGAGATCATTGAGTTCGGCAATGGCGGCCACATCGGCGGTATCGACGAAGAATTTCATCGTGCGGGTCCTCTTGGGGTTGCGGGCGCTCTCGGGGCCGTATTAGCCCAAAGGGGCGGCAGGGGAAAGAGAGGCGTGACGGTGGAGCGGGTCTTTGCAGAGGGCGAACGGGTCGGCGTGCTGCTGACCGAACCCTTGGGGCGCGCTCTGACGGGCGTGCTGGACTATCGCGCGCCCGAAGGCGGCTGCGGCACCGGCGACTTTGTGGAAGTGCCGCTCGGACCGCGCCGGATGCTGGGCGTGGTCTGGGGTCCGGGGGATGGCAGCTTTGACGAAAACCGTCTGCGCAGCGTGACCCGCGTTCTTGATGCCCGCCCGATGCGGGCCGAGTTGCGCCAGTTCCTGACACGGGCCGCCGACTATACGATGACGCCCCTGCCCGCGATGCTGCGCCTTGCCACCCGCGCGCCGGGACTGGGAGAGCCGCCGGGCCAGCGCCGGGTCTACCGGCTGTCGGGTCCGGTGCCGAACCGGTTGACCGATGCGCGGCTGCGCGTGATCGAGGCGCTGCGCGGCTTTGGTGGCGCGGCGGTGACGCTGGGCGAGTTGACGGACGCGGCCGACTGTTCGGCCTCGGTGGTCAAGGGGCTTGTCACCGCTGGCGTGCTGGCCGAGGTCGAGGCCCCGCGCGATCTGCCCTACCCGGATCTGACGCCCACCGGCAGCACGACCCTGCTGGGCGATCAGGTCACGGCGGCGCAGGCGCTGGTGAAGGCGGTCGCCCAGGGTGGGTATGGCACGACGCTTCTGAAAGGCGTGACCGGATCGGGCAAGACCGAGGTCTATCTTGAGGCCGTCGCCGAATGCTTGCGGAACGGGCGCCAAGCCCTTGTCCTGCTTCCTGAAATCGCGCTGACGGCAGAGTTCCTGACCCGCGTCGAGGCCCGCTTCGGCGCGCGCCCTGCGGAATGGCATTCGGGCGCGACACAGACCGAACGTCGCCGCCTGTGGAAGATGGTCTCCGAGGGTCGCGCTCAGATGGTCGTCGGCGCGCGCTCGGCGCTGTTCCTGCCGTTCCAGCAGCTTGGCCTGATCGTCGTCGACGAGGAGCACGACACCTCTTACAAGCAAGAGGAAGGGGCCTTTTACAACGCCCGCGACATGGCAGTCTTGCGCGCGTCGATCTGCGGGGCGCAGGTGGTGCTGGCCTCGGCCACGCCCAGCCTTGAAAGCTGGGTCAATGCCGATCAGGGGCGGTATACGCGGCTCGATCTGGGTGCGCGCTACGGCAGCGCCGAACTGCCCGAGATGCGCGCCATCGACATGCGCGCCGAGCGCCTTGCCAGCAATCGCTGGATCTCTGATCCGCTCGCCGCGGCTGTGCAGGCGCGACAGGCGGCAGGTGAGCAGTCGCTTCTGTTCCTGAACCGCCGGGGCTATGCGCCTGTCACGCTCTGCCGGGCCTGCGGCGAACAGGTGGGCTGCGATGCCTGCGACGCGCGGATGGTCGAACACCGTTTCCTTGGCCGTCTGGTCTGTCACCAATGCGGCGCGACAAAACCTGTGCCGGTCGCCTGCCCATCCTGCGGGGTGGAAGGGCGCATGGCCCCGGTCGGCCCCGGCGTGGAGCGGCTAGCAGAAGAGGTGGCTGAACGCTTCCCCGAGGCGCGGCTGGCGATCCTGTCGTCAGACCTTTTCGGTTCGGCCCGCGCCTTGAAGGAACGCATCGAAGAGATCGCGGCAGGCGGGGCCGACATCATCATCGGCACCCAGATCGTCGCCAAGGGGCACAACTTCCCGCTGCTGACACTGGTCGGCGTCATCGACGCCGATCTGGGCCTGCAAGGCAGCGACATGCGCGCGGCCGAGCGCACCTTTCAGCTGATGCGGCAGGTCGCCGGGCGTGCGGGGCGCACCGGCGAACGGCGGGGGCTTGCCCTTTTGCAGACCTGCCAGCCAGAGCATCCGGTCATCCGCTCTATCCTCGGCGGCGACGAAGAGGCGTTCTGGAAGGCCGAGGCCGCCGAACGCCGCGCCGCTGGCGTGCCGCCCTTTGGCCGGATGGCCGGGATCATCCTTTCAGGCCCCGATGTGGCGCAGGTCTTTGACTATGGCGCGGAGCTTGCCCGCCGCGACGGCCCGTTGCGCCGGGTGGGCGCCATGCTGTACGGCCCGGCCCCCGCTCCGATCGCACGCATCCGGGGCCGACATCGCGTGCGGCTGCTGATCAAGGCCGACCGGCAGACCACGCTACAGCCCGCGATTGCCGAGTGGCTGGGTCAGCTGCGCCCGCCTGCGAACCTGCGTGTCGCGGTCGACATCGATCCGCAGAGCTTTTTCTGACTTCGGAGCCGGAATTGGGGGGCTGTCTGCCCCCCAAAGGCCTTCGGCCTTTCCCCCCGAGGATATTTGCGAAAGGAAAGAGCCTGCACGCACATCCCGCCTGCTTTCCTTTTCCAAATATCCTCAGGGGGTGAGGCGCGGCACGCGCCGAGGGGGCGCGAGCGCCCCCTTCCCGGCCGAATTGTTCCCGCAACAATTCCGCTCTCGCCCCTCGCCCGGTCCGGGCGTAGAACCTTGCGCATGTTCACGCGCACACTTCCCATTGCCGAGGCCCGGCATCTGCCCCGCTGGCGTCAGCCCACCACGCTGCTGTTCCTGATGGCGGTGGCGATGCCGCTGGCCTTTGCCACCTGGTCGGCGCTTCTGAACAACTTTGTCATCGAGGCAGCGGGGTTTACCGGCGTCGAGATCGGTTGGCTGCATACGGTGCGCGAGATCCCCGGCTTGCTGGCTGTGGGTGTTCTGCTTTTCCTTCTGGTCATCCGCGAGCAGGTCATGGCGGGCCTTATGCTTATCCTGCTGGGCAGCGCGACGGCGGTTACGGCCTGGTTCCCGACATTTGGCGGCATCCTGATCGTGACGTTCATCTCGTCGGTCGGGTTTCACTACTACGAAAGCTGCAACCAGTCGCTGCAACTCCAATGGCTGGCCAAGACCGATGCGCCCAGGATTCTTGGAAAACTGGTGGCGGCGGGGTCAATTGCCTCGCTGGTGGCCTATGGGTTGATCGTGCTCTTCTGGAAGACCTTCGATCTTTCGTTCAACTTTGTCTTCATGGCCTCGGGCGGGCTTTGCGTGCTGATCGCGATCTTTGCACTGCTCGCCTTTCCGCAGTTTGAGGCTGAACACAAACAGCGCAAGTCCATCGTCCTGCGCCGGCGCTACTGGCTTTATTACCTGTTCGAAATGCTGAACGGCGCGCGCCGGCAGATCTTCGTCGTCTTTGCGGCCTTCATGATGGTGGAACACTACGGCTACGCCGTGCATCAAGTGACGGCGCTGATGCTGATCACATTCGTCGCCAATATGGTGACGGCGCCAGCCATTGGCCGGTTTGTCGCGCGCTTTGGCGAGCAGAAAGCCATGCTGATCGAGTTCACAGGACTTTTCTTCGTCTTTGTGGGCTATGGCTGCCTGTTCTGGTTTGCCCTGCCCGGATGGGTCGCGGCAGCGCTCTATGTCGCGAACAACATCTTTTTCGCCATCAGTTTTTCGCACAAGACCTACTTCCAGAAGATCGCCGATCCGACCGATATGGCGACATCGGCCGCCGTTTCCTTCACGATCAACCACATCGCGGCGGTCTTCCTGCCGGCGGGCTTGGGCTACATCTGGGCCACGTCGCCGGACTATGTCTTCATCCTGGCTGCGGGCATCGCCTTTGCGCAAATCCTGCTGGCGCTTCTGGTGCCGCGCAACCCAAGCGCGGGCAACGAGACCCGCCTGCGCGAGATGCGGGGCCCCGGCCCTATCCTGACACCGGCCGAGTGATCCGGGGCCGAGTGATCTGGCGCTCTGACGGGCGCGCCCTATATTCAGAACTCAATAAAGGAGGCGCGCGTGTTCGGCTTTTTCTCAACTGACAAGATGCGGATGGTTTCGCCCGAGGATGCCCTGCCCGGCCGGGCAGAACCGATGCCGGTGACCGAGCCGCATTTCATCTCTGGGCTCGACCTCAAGTCCCCCGTCCCTGCGGGGTTTGCCGAGGCAATGTTCGGCATGGGGTGCTTCTGGGGCGTCGAACGCAAGTTCTGGCAGCACAAGGGCGTCTGGCTGACCATGGTGGGCTATGCGGGCGGCTACACGCCCAACCCCACCTACAAGGAGACCTGCACCCAGCTGACCGGGCATAATGAGGTGGTACGGGTGATCTATGACCCGTCGCTGGTGTCATATGAAGAACTTCTGAAGCTCTTCTGGGAGAATCACGACCCGACGCAGGGCATGCGGCAGGGCAACGACGTGGGATCAACCTACCGCTCGGGCATCTATACCTATAGCCCCGAACAGCAATCGGCCGCCGAGGCGTCGAAAGCGGCCTATCAGGCGGCGCTGACGTCCGCCGGGCGCGGGACGATCACAACCGAAATCCTGCCCGTCCCGACCTTCTACTTCGCCGAAGACTATCATCAGCAGTATCTGGCGAAGAACCCCAACGGCTATTGCGGGATCGGCGGCACCGGCGTCACCTGCCCCATCGGTCTGGGCGTACGCGCCTGACGTTCGGGTTGACCGCCGCTTGACCGCCGCTTGACCGCCGCGCGCGCGAGGGCTATCGCGGCAGGTAACCCCACGCCGAGGAGCTCTGCGATGCCAACCTATTCCGCCCTGACCACCCTGATGGGGGAAGATGCCGCGCAGGCCCTGGCGGATGCGGTCGAAAAGATGGACCCGGCGCCGGTGGGCGTCGGCGTCTTTGAGATCGAGGATGATTCCGGCCTTTGGGAGGTCGGCGCCTATTTCGTTGAAAAGCCCAATGAGGTGATCCTCGACGTTCTGGCACTGGCGTTTGAGGCCAAGCCCTTTGCGATGTCGGAACTGCCCGAGATCGACTGGGTCGCCCATGTCCGCCGCGAACTGGCGCCAGTCGAGGCCGGGCGCTTCTTCGTCTATGGCAGCCATGACGCCGACAAGGTGCCCGAGGGCCGCATCGCCCTGCAGATCGAGGCGACGGTCGCCTTCGGTACGGGCCATCATGGAACCACGCTGGGCTGCCTGCGGGCCTTCGATCGACTTTTCGAGGCGGGCGTCCGCCCCGCAAAGGTCGCCGATATCGGTTGCGGCACAGCGGTGCTTGCGCTGGCGGCGGCATCGGTGCTGCCCGATGCGCTGATCCTCGCCTCTGATATCGACCGCGTCGCCGTGGATGTGGCCGAGGCGAATGTGGCCATCAACGGGCTGGAAGGTCGGGTCGCATGCCTTGAGGCTGCGGGCTTTGATCACCCACGGATTGCCGCGGCCGCCCCGTTCGATCTGGTTTTCGCCAATATCCTTAAGGGGCCGCTGATCGAACTGGCCCCGCCAATGGCTGACCATGTTGCGCCGGGTGGGCGGGCGATTCTCTCGGGTCTTCTCGTCGTGCAGGCCGAGGCGGTCACCGACGCCTATCTTGCCGCAGGATTCTCGCTGGATGCACGCGAAGACATTGGTGAATGGTCGACTCTGGTCATGCTAAGGGCCTGAAATACGGCCGAAACAAGACCATCGCCACATTATTGCCATATTTCAGCCTTACCTGTTTACGCAAGGGCTCCCTTTGTGTTGGGTGCCCGATTGTTCAGGCCATTTGGCCGTATCGATTGGGTTGGTTGACATGTCACAAGATAATCTCTCGGAATTTTATGATCGCGTCGCCCGGCTGGAGAATGCTCGCAGCCGTGGTTTGGGTTTTGAGGCGAATGGAACGCTGGGTCGGTCGCACTACTACCGCCCTGTCCGTCGTCGCCTGCGCCTTGTCGCGCCGCTGATGATCGTCATCTTCGGCTTCATGGCAGTAAAAGTCGCCCTGCATTATCAGGTCGGCGACAGCCTCTATCAGGAACGCGTGGAGCATATGCTCAGCGGCCAGGGACTTGAATGGCTGGGGGGCGTGTTCATGCAGGCTGACCCGATCACGGTCTGGTTCTCGGAACAGGTGCAGCGTCTGGTCGGCTGACCGGATCATCACAAAAGCAGAAAGGCCGCATCCAACTGGAGGCGGCCTTCGGCATGTTCGGGATATCCCGATATGGCAGAGATTCGATTACCCCTTGGTGCCGATGCGGTAGATGTCACCACGGCAAAGACCGATATCGTCCAGTTCACGGTCCGACAGTTTTTCCAGGGCCGCACGGGTGACGCGTGCGTCATTCCATTCGGAAACTGCGGCAAAGATCGTCCCGACGAACTGGACGACGCGGTAGGTGGTGATGGCGCCAAACGGCGCGGTGCGGCTCGTTTCATAAGCGGCCATGATGTGTTCCTCGTTTCAAAACTGCTTAGACAGAAGGCATTTCTGTCTGGTGAGCGTTAGATAGTCGGGCAGAAGATGAACGGCAACGCACGCCATCGCATTGCGCAGTTGCAGAAAACGCATGGCTCGCAGGCTAGAAAACAACGGGTTTGCAAGTTTTCTGCACATGCACGGCGGGCAGGTGTCGCCAATTCCGCGCAATGCGTCGGAATCGGGGGGGCGGGGCGGGGGCAACGTCCGAATTGGATTTCCGCTTGGCCGATGTTCTTGCTTCGTGCTAGTTTCGCACAAAACTAGAACATCCAGGCACGGGCAGGAACAAGATGCGGGTGATAGGAATCGATCCGGGGTTGCGCAACCTTGGCTGGGGCGTGATCGCGGTCAATGGTGCCCGTATTACGCATGTCGCCAACGGGATCTGCCATTCCGACGCCGGCGACGGCAATCTGGCCCGGCGCCTTTGCAGCCTGCACACCCAATTGACCGAGGTATTTCGCGAGCACCTGCCAGAAACGGCAGCCGTTGAGCATACCTTCGTCAACAAGGACGCGGTCGCCACGCTGAAGCTGGGGCAAGCCCGTGGTATCGCGCTATTGGTGCCCGCCCAGTTTGGGCTGGAGGTCGGGGAGTATGCGCCGAACGCGGTGAAAAAGACCGTGGTGGGCGTGGGCCATGCCGCCAAGGTGCAGATTGACCACATGGTGCGCCTGCATCTGCCGGGGGTTCGGATAGCAGGCCCCGATGCGGCCGATGCCCTTGCGGTTGCGATATGTCATGCGCATCACTGTCAATCGAGCGGTCGGTTGCAGGCTGCGTTGCAAAGGGCGGCGGAATGATTGGCAAGATTTCCGGACGGATCGACTATCGCGCGGCGGACCATGTTCTGATCGACGTGCGCGGTGTGGGCTACATTGTTCATGTCAGCGACCGCACCCTTGCCGCCCTGCCCGGCGTTGGAGAGGCCTGCGCGCTTTACACCGAACTCGTGGTGCGCGAGGACCTGCTGCAGCTCTATGGATTTCCGACCCTGCTGGAAAAGGAATGGCACCGCTTGCTGACGACTGTGCAGGGCGTAGGCGCCAAGGCCGCGATGTCGATCCTCGGCGCGCTTGGGGCCGAAGGGGCGGGCCGGGCGATCACGCTGGGTGATGCACGCGCGATACAGGCGGCCCCCGGCATCGGCCCCAAGATCGCGCAGCGCGTGGTGATGGAGCTGAAAGCGAAAGCGCCCGCCGTCATGGCGATGGGGGGCAGCCTGATGGCCGAACCCGCGCTGGACGCGGTGATCGAGACGCCCGCGGCGTCGAAGGCCACCCCGCGCAAGACCGCCCCGACGGCCGCGCGCGCCAATCACAGCGCAGATGCGCTGTCGGCGCTGTTGAACCTGGGCTATTCGCAATCCGATGCGGCACAGGCGGTGGCCACCATCGCAGGCGAGGCGCCCGAGGCAGAGACGCCAGAATTGATCCGCCGGGCGCTGAAACTGCTGATGCCGAAGGGTTGAGCCTGCGCTATCCTCTGCCCATATCCACCGGCGGAGGTGTGGCATGAGCGGATATTTCAAGACAGCCCTGCTGATGGCTGCGATGACCGGCCTGTTCATGGCGGTGGGTGGCTTGATAGGCGGATCGAACGGCGCGCTGATCGCATTGGTCATCGCCGCCGTGATGAACCTGATGACGTGGTGGAACAGCGACCGCGCGGTTCTGTCCATGACCGGCGCGCGGCTGGTCAGCGAGGCGACAGCACCCGAATATGTGAGGCTGGTCTACCGGCTTGCTGATGGTGCGGGCATGCCCCGGCCTGCGGTCTATGTGATCGACAGCGATCAACCGAACGCCTTTGCAACCGGCAGGAACCCGGCGAATGCGGCGGTGGCGGCCTCGACCGGCCTCCTCCAACGTCTGACGCCCGAGGAAATCGCGGGCGTCATGGCGCATGAGCTGGCACATATCCGCAACCATGACACGCTGATCATGACGATCACTGCCACCATGGCGGGCGCTATCGGTATGCTGGGGAACTTTGCCTTTTTCTTTGGCGGCCGAAACCGTGAAGGCGGCGTGCTGGGCACGCTTCTGGTGATGATCTTCGCCCCGATGGCCGCGGCGATCGTGCAGATGGCGATCTCGCGCAGCCGAGAATACGAGGCCGACCGTATGGGCGCAGAGATCTGCGGTCAGCCGCTGTGGCTTGCCTCGGCACTGCGCAAGATCGACCATTTCGCCAAGGGTATCGACAATCGGCAGGCCGAGGCCAATCCGGCGCTGGCCCATATGTTCATCATCAACCCGCTGCACGCCCATCGTCGGGATGCGCTGTTTTCGACCCACCCCGCGACCGAGAACCGCATCGCAGCCCTTGTCGCCATGGCAGGGCAAGACATGCCGCAGCCGGGTCTGTCGGAAAACGATCGATCCGTCGCCCGATCCTCTATCCCCCGGTCAGGTCGTCGGCTGCGCTGATCCCTGCCCTTGCCAAACGGCCCGCGTTCGGGGATTGTTCCGCCATGACGCAATCCGAACCCGCCCTTCGCCCCGAACGCCTGCCGGAAGATACCGACCGCGCGCTGCGCCCGCAGGCGCTATCGGATTTTGTCGGACAGGCCGAGGCACGGGCCAATCTGCGCATCTTCATCGAAAGCGCCCGGATGCGGGGCGAGGCGATGGATCACACGCTGTTCCATGGCCCTCCCGGTCTGGGAAAGACGACGCTCGCGCAGATCATGGCGCGGGAACTGGGCGTCGGGTTCCGCATGACCTCCGGCCCGGTTCTGGCAAAGCCTGGCGATCTGGCGGCGATCCTGACCAATCTTGAACCACGCGATGTGCTTTTCATCGACGAGATCCACCGCCTGTCCCCCGTCGTGGAAGAGGTGCTTTATCCGGCGATGGAGGATTTCGCCCTGGATCTGGTGATCGGGGAAGGCCCGGCCGCGCGCACTGTGCGGATTGACCTGCAGCCCTTTACTCTGGTGGGCGCCACAACCCGGCTTGGCCTGCTGACGACACCGTTGCGGGACCGTTTCGGGATTCCGACGAGGCTTCAGTTCTACACCGAGGATGAGCTTGACCATATCGTGACCCGCGGCGCCCGCCTTCTGGGGATCGATCCCCTGCCCGATGGCACGCGCGAGATTGCGCGCCGCGCCCGTGGCACGCCACGTATCGCCGGGCGACTGCTGCGCCGCGTCGTCGATTTCGTCACGGTTGAGGGCGACGGTCGGCTTACCCGCGAAATTGCCGACCGCGCGCTGACCCGCATGGGGGTCGATAACCTCGGTCTTGATGGAGCTGACCGGCGCTACATGCTGCTCTTGGCCGAGAACTATGGCGGCGGGCCGGTGGGGGTGGAAACCATTGCCGCAGCCCTGTCGGAAAGCCGTGACGCGATTGAGGAGGTGATCGAGCCCTACCTTCTGCAGCAGGGATTGATCCAGCGCACGCCGCGCGGACGGATGCTGGCCGCAAAAGCCTGGCGCCATATCGGGATCGACCCGCCCTCGGCCCCGGCGCAAGGCGGGCTGTTCGACCTTTAAAGCCGCGTCACGATGATGCCGACCACGATCAGTCCCGATGCGATGGCCTTGTCGCGGGTCATCCTTTCGCCAAAGACGAGCCAGCCGATCAGCACGGCAAACAGGATCGAGGTCTCGCGCAGCGCCGCCACCACCGCGATCGGCGCGACCGTCATCGCCCAGATCGAGATGGCATAGGCGCCGTAAGAGGCGAGCGAGGCAAAGCTGCCAACCACCCAGACCTTTGGCTGCATCGGCACCACGCCCCACCCGCGCCACATCAGGCTGCCGATGGTGAAGATCAGCCCGTCTGCCACGAACACCCAGGCGACATAGGCAATCGCATCGCCCGACACACGCGCGCCCAACCCGTCCAGTAGCGTATAGGTCGCCGTCGCGGCAGCCGACCCAAGCGCGAAGGGGATGAGATGGCGGCTCTCGTTGTCGGTAAAGACCCCGCGCGCCATCAGCGCGATACCGCAGGCCAACAGCGCGATGCCGGCGTATTGCGGACCGGACACATCGTCAGCCAGAAACGCTGCCCCGATCAATGCCACGGCAAGGGGCGCGGCTCCGCGTGCCAACGGATAGACCCGGCTCAGATCGCCCCGATCATAGGCGAATACCAGAAAGGATTTGTAGAAAAAATGGGTGCATCCCGCAGCGATCACCCAGGGCCAGGCCTCGGTGTTCATCGCCGGGCGCGGCAGGGCGATGGCCAATCCGATTGGCACCTCGGCGACCGACAGGACCACCATGGCGCCAATGCGCGAGGTGCCGACCTTGATCAGCGCGTTCCACAGCGCATGCAGGAAGGCCGCGCCCAGAACCGCCAGAAGTATCCAGATGCTCAATCGCTGCCCCTGCCCGCCTTTGCCCAAGCGTTAGGCTTGGCCGGGCGTGACTGCAATCCCGTTTGCGACGGAAACCGGCGTTTCAGATCAATAGGCCTGCCGCACCTTCAAAGCGCAGCAGCGCGACCTTGGTCTCGACACCACCGGGCGCAGAGAAACCGCCCAGCGTATTGCGCCCAAGAACGCGGTGGCACGGGATCAGGATCGGCAGTGGATTGGCCCCGCAGGCCTGCCCCACGGCCTGCGGGGGCGCCCCGATCTGCCGCGCGATCTCGCCGTAGGTGCGCGTCTCACCCAAAGGGATAGCGGCCATTGCGTGTCGCACCTGGGCATGGATTCCCTGCCCCCAATCCAGCGGCAGATCAAACGCCGCGCGCTTGCCGTCAAAGTACTCGGCCAGTTGATGCAACCCCTCGGCCACCAGAGGCGAAGGCGCAACCCGACCCGGCGCCCAGTCGAGGGCGATCAGCACGCCATCTCGTTCACGCAGAGAAACCGGGCCGAAGGGGGTGTGCAAGGTTGCGTCCATGGAGGCCAACATCGCATGGGTGCCGCGCAAACGCAAAAGGGGCGCACCTCAGGCGCGCCCCTTTGCAAACTCTATACCGGCTCAGCCCAGTGCGTCGTTGCAGCGAGCGCAGGTGTGCGGGTGCTTGTGGCTGCCCACATCCGGCAGGATCTGCCAGCACCGCGCGCATTTCTCGCCCTCGGCGGTTTCGAAGACCACGGCCACACCCGGAACTTCCGGCAGGCGGAACGCCTCGTTCGGGGCCGGATCCGCCGTCACCTGAATGGCCGAGGTGATGCAGACCTGCGCGAAATCGACTGATTTCAGCGCCGCCAGCATTGCGGCGTCCTCCACATGCACCACCGGCGCGGCCTCGAGGCTGGCGCCGATCACCTTGGCGGTGCGCTGCACCTCAAGCGCGGCCGTCACCACGCGGCGGGCCTGACGGATCTGCGCCCATTTTGCCGCCAGTGGCTCATTCAGCCAGTCCTTCGGCGTGTCGGGCATGTCCTGCAGGTGGATCGACGAGCTATCGCCCGGGAAACGCTCCAGCCAGACCTCTTCCATGGTGAAGACGAGGATCGGTGCAAGCCATGCCGTCAGGCGGTGGAACAGGATGTCCAGCACCGTCCGCGCGGCGCGGCGGCGGGTCGAGTCGGGGCTGTCGCAGTAGAGAACATCCTTGCGGATGTCGAAGTAGACCGCCGACAGGTCGACCGTGCAGAAGGTGAAAAGCCGCTGGAACACGCCCTGGAAGTCATAGGCCGCATAGCCTTTGCGCACCTCGGTATCCAGTTCAGCGAGACGGTGCAGCACCCATTGCTCCAACTCGGGCATCTCTGCCACGGGCAGGCGCTCGGCCTCGGCAAAGCCTGCAAGGTTGCCGAGGATGTAGCGCATGGTATTGCGCAGCCGGCGATAGCTGTCGGCAACGCCCTTCAGGATTTCCTTCCCGATGCGCAGGTCCACGGTGTAGTCCGACAGCGCCACCCACAGGCGCAGGATATCGGCGCCGTATTCGTCAATCACCTGCTGCGGCGCCACGGTATTGCCGAGAGATTTGGACATCTTCATGCCCTTCTCATCCAGCGTGAAGCCGTGGGTCAGTACACCCCGATAGGGTGCACGGCCCTTGGTGCCGCAGGCCTGCAGAAGCGAGGAATGGAACCAGCCGCGGTGCTGGTCCGTGCCCTCAAGGTAGAGGTCAGCCAAGCCGTCCGCAGACCCGTCCGGCCGGTCCCGCAGCACGAAGGCGTGGGTCGAACCACTGTCGAACCACACATCGAGCACATCGAAGACCTGTTCATAATCTTGCGGATTCACGATGCCGGACAGCATCTTTTCCTTGAATCCTTGCACATACCAAACATCCGCGCCTTCAGCCTCAAAGGCGGCGAGGATGCGGGCATTCACCTCTGCATTGCGCAGCAGGAAGTCCGGGTCGGTGGGCTTGGCACCGCGTTTGGTAAAGCAGGTCAGCGGCACGCCCCATGCCCGCTGGCGCGACAGCACCCAGTCGGGCCGCGCCTCGATCATTGAATGCAAACGGTTGCGGCCAGAGACGGGCGTGAACTGCACCAGCTGGTTGATCGAGTTCAGAGCGCGGGTGCGGATCGTGTCGCCATAGGTGCCCATGCCATCATCGATCTTTCGGTCGATCGCGGCAAACCATTGCGGCGTGTTGCGGAAGATCAGAGGCGCCTTCGACCGCCAAGAATGCGGGTAGCTGTGCTTGAGCTTGCCCTTGGCAAAGAGCGCCCCCGCCCCGTGCATCGCCTTGATGTTCGAGACGTTGGCCGGGCCTTCCTTGCCCTCCGCCGTGATGATCGCCTGCCCGCCAAACAGCGGCAGGTCGGTGCGATAGCTGCCGTCCGCCTCGACGTTGTAGGTCATCGGCAGGCCGAACTTCAGGCCAAGCTGATAGTCGTCATCCCCGTGCGAGGGCGCGGTATGCACAAAGCCCGTGCCCGCATCATCGGTGACATGATCGCCCGGCAGCATGGGCACGTCAAAGTCCCACTCGCCGTTGCCGCCCTCGATCCCGCGATAGGGGTGGGCAAGGGTCATGGAATTGAGGGCATCTCCGTTGACCGGCCGTCCTTCATCCCAGCTCTCGATCTTCGCAGCCGCCTTTACGGTATCGGCGAGCTTCTCCGCAACGATGATGCGTTCGCCAACGTTTGCCAGCGAGCCATCAGCGACAGCCGTCACGGTGAAGACACTGTATTCGATGCCGTTACCATGACCATGAGCAACCGCACGGTTCTGCGGGATGGTCCAGGGAGTCGTTGTCCAGATCACTACCGATGAGCCTACAAGGGTGCCACCAGCCTCAGCAGCGAACGAGTCGACACCCACCGCAACAACCGGGAAACGCACCCAAACCATATGGCTCGTGTGGTCGTGATACTCCACCTCGGCCTCGGCCAGCGCGGTTTTCTCGACCGGCGACCACATGACGGGTTTGGAGCCCTGATAGAGCGTGCCGTTCATCAGGAACTTCATGAACTCGTCGGCGATCACCGCCTCGGCATGGTAGTCCATGGTCAGGTACGGGTCGGCCCAGTTGCCGGTAACGCCAAGGCGCTTGAACTCCTCGCGCTGGATGTCGATCCAGCCCTCGGCGAACTTGCGGCATTCCTGACGGAAGGCCACGACATCGACGTCGTCCTTGTTCAGCCCCTTGGCACGGTACTGCTCCTCGATCTTCCATTCGATCGGAAGGCCATGGCAGTCCCATCCGGGAACATAGCGC
Organism: Gemmobacter aquaticus; assembly: GCF_007859075.1. GTDB lineage: Bacteria > Pseudomonadota > Alphaproteobacteria > Rhodobacterales > Rhodobacteraceae > Gemmobacter > Gemmobacter aquaticus. The sequence goes on along the minus strand of NZ_VOAK01000020.1, from coordinate 264,054 downwards.
GCGTCATGGCCCAGCATCTGCTGACTACGCACGATGAAGTCCTTGAGGATCTTGTTCAGCGCGTGCCCGATATGCAGGTGCCCGTTCGCGTAGGGCGGGCCATCGTGGAGGGTAAAGGGCTTGCGCGTGCCGTCCTTGGCCTTCTCGCGCAGGCGATCATAGATGCCGATCTCATTCCAGCGGTTCAGCCAGCCCGGCTCGCGCTGCGGCAGGCCCGCGCGCATCGGGAATTCGGTTTCGGGCAGGAAGACAGGGTATTTCGGGTCGGCGGTTTCCAGCGTGTCGGCGCACATCGTAAAGGCGTCCTTCGGATATGTCGGGAGTAGGCGGCGTATCTGCGCCGCATAATGGATCGTAACCCGGCCGCTCGTCAGCGCGCCGGGCCGCTAATTCGATGGACGAATGCGCGACTGGTCATCATGGCTGCCTTATACGCAAGGCCCGCGTGCGGGTCCAGACGCCAGCGCCGGATTTGCACTGTCGACGGGGGCTGTCCGCCCCCGCGCGCCTGCGGCGCTTCCCCCGAGGATATTTGGGAAAGGAAACGCGCGAGTGTGCGGGCTTTCCTTTCGGAAATATCCTCGGGGGGTGAGGCGAGTTTCTCGCCGAGGGGGGCAGACAGCCCCCCTACCCTCGCTCAAGGCTGGGCGCGGCGCGACAGCCAGTCAGCCCAGGCCGTTTCGTTGCCGGCAAAGACATTGATATCCACATCGCCCGCGATGCCCGGGATCTGGCCGGTCGAGGTATACTGCCAGAAGGCCCAGTGCTGGCCCGGATAGCGGTCGGACGGGTGCGCCGCGACCGAGCGAAGCCAGAAGTCCACGCCAGACAGCTTGTACATCTGGTTGTCTTCATAAAAGTCCACGGTGGTATAGAGGATCGGCGCCGTGCCGTAATGTTCCGTGAACATCCGGATCAGCACCTGTGCGTCGGCGCGGATCACTTCGGGGGCACGGCGGATGGTGCAGGTGGGGCTGGTCGGCGTCCACTCCATGTCAATGACCGGCGGTAGGTCACCGGAACGCCGCGGAACCTGCTTGAAGAACCAGCGTGCCTGCTCTTCGGGGGACCGGCAGTGATAGAAGAAGTGATAGGCGCCACGCCGTACGCCGGCTGCATCGGCGCCGCGCCAGTGCGAACGGAACATCTCGTCCACCCGGTCGCCGCCCTCGGTTGCCTTGATGAATGCGAAGTTGACGCCGCTTGCCCGCGCCGATTTCCAGTCAATCGAGGTCTGGAACCGCGCGACATCAATCCCGTGTACCGGATGGCTGCGTGTAACCGAGACGAGTTCGGGATGGGGGTCCGAATCCGAGAAGTTCGGGCGCACGATCTCACCGGGCGGGACGCTGACAAAGGCGGCCCGGTCAACACGATCCCCCCCGCCACCACAGGCCGAAAGCATCAGGGTGGCGATCAGGGCGGGGATGGTCAGGCGCATCTTGTCCTCAGGCTCGTGCAGTCAGACGCATCGTCGCCGATGCCGCCTGACTTGTCACGGCCCATTCTTGCGACATGGGCACCGGCAGCAGGAAACCGCGAATGCCACTTCGGAACGATCAGGCGCCTGTGAGTTCGTCCCAGCAGGCCAGCGCGTGGGCTGCATACATCACGGCCGGGCCACCGCCCATCTGGATCGACATCGAAAGCACGTCGCCCAGTTCTTCCCGCGTGCCGCCCGCCTTCATCAGCGCCTCGACGTGGAAGTTGATGCAGGGCTCGCAACGTTGCGAAATCGCGATGCCGAGCGCCACATATTCCTTTTCCTTGATGCCAAGCGGGCCGTTGTCCTTGGCCGCCTTTGACAGCGCACCAAATCCTGCCATCGCATCGGGGATGAGCTTGTTCATCACGCGCAATTCGTTGCGCATGTCCACGATCTTGTCCTTGTAGGCCATGTTCATCTCCTTGATCTTGCCGGGCTGTTCTGGCACGTGTCGGCAAGAGTTTCAATTCATATTCGCATATATGAATTGAATGGAGGTGAATGAAGGCCCGCCGGGTGGACGGGCCTTCTGGTTCGTTCCGGTCAGATTACTTCGGGATTTCGCCCGAGATGCCCTCGACGTAGAAGTTCATGCCGAGAAGGTCGCCATCAGGCGCAGTCGCGCCTTCGGCGAGCCAAGGGCTGCCGTCCTGCTTGTTGATCGGGCCGGTGAACGGGTGATAGGTGCCTGCCCCGATCGAATCGCGCAGCGCCTCGGCCTCGGCTTTCACGTCGGCCGGGATCGCGTCGGTGATTTCACCGATCAGCACTTCGCCACCCGCGATGCCTTCCCAGGCATCGGCCTGGGCGTAGGTGCCATCAAGCAGCGCGCCGACGCGCTTCACGTAATAGGGACCCCAGTTGTCGATGATCGACGACACGCGCGGGCTGGGCTTGTAGTCAGCCATGTCGCTGGCCTGACCAAAGCCGATGACCTTGCCGCCGGTCTTGGCGGCCTCGGCCAGCGGGGCGGTCGAATCGGTGTGGCTTGCAATCACGTCAACGCCCTGATCGATCAGGGCCTTGGCGGCATCGGCCTCTTTTGCCGGGTCGAACCAGGTGAAGGCCCAGACGACCGACAGCTCGACATCCGGGTTCACCTTCTTGGCATGCAGGTAATACGAGTTAATACCCATGACGACTTCGGGGATCGGGAACGAGCCGATGTAGCCGATCTTGTTCGACTTGGTCATCTTGCCCGCGATATGGCCCTGAACGGCACGGCCTTCATAGAAGCGCGCGTTATAGGTCGAGACGTTGGGCGCCTCGCGCTTGAAGCCGGTCGCATGTTCGAACTTCACGTTCGGGAACTTCTTGGCCACGGCATTGGTCGCGTCCATGTAACCGAAGGAGGTGGTGAAGATGATGTCGCAGCCGCCAAGTGCCATCTGGGTCAGCACGCGCTCGGCGTCAGCACCCTCGGGTACATTTTCCTGCCATGCAATCTCGACCTTGTCGCCAAAGGTCTTTTGCACATCGAGCGCGCCCTGATGGTGCTGGAAGGTCCAGCCGCCGTCACCGATGGGGCCGACATAGACGAAACAGGCCTTCGTCTTGTCCTGCGCCAGTGCGGCGCCGCCAAAGGCCATCGACAGGCCCAGTGCGGCCGTGGCCAGAAGCTGTCTGCGTTTCATTCGTATTCTCCCTGTAGGGGCACTCAGCCCCGGTTGATGATTGGCCGCGCCTTATCGCGCAGCGTGGAAATTCTGTCCCAGGCAGGCCGGTGCGTTCAGCGAAGCCCGTCCGCGGCCCGAGGACATGACCACCAGCACCAGAATGGTTATCAGATAGGGCGACATCGACAAGTACTCGACCGGGATCGGCACCTGCGCTGCTTGCAGGTTCAGCTGCAATTGGGTGATACCGCCGAAAAGCCAGGCGCCAAGAAGCGCGCGCCACGGCCGCCAGCTGGCGAAGACCACGATCGCAAGTGCAATCCAACCCGCGCCTGCGGTGATTCCGTCCACCCATTGCGGCACCCGTACGAGGCTCAGATAGGCCCCGCCCAGACCCGCCATCGCCCCACCGAACAGGATCGCCAGCAGCCGGATGCGTTGCACCTTGTACCCTAGCGCATGCGCCGCGTCATGGCTTTCGCCCACCGCACGCAGGATCAGCCCGCCACGTGTGAACTTGAGAAATGCCCAGACCGCAGCCACGATCGCGACTGAGAGATAGACGAAGGGATCGTGCGAAAACAAGACCTTGCCGAAGAACGGGATGTCAGCGAGCGGCCCAAAGGGGACGCTGCCGGTCAGGGGCGGCTTGATCCCGACGTAGCCCTGCCCGAGCAAGGAAGACAGGCCCAGCCCGAACAACGTCAGCGCCAGCCCCGAGGCCACCTGATTGGCCTGCATGACCTGCGTGAGAAGAGCAAACAGCAGGCTCAGGATCGCGCCGCCGGCTGCCCCACCGATAAAGCCCAAGGCGGGGCTTCCGCTTTCGACTGCGGTGATGAAGCCGCAGATTGCCCCCATGATCATCATCCCCTCGACACCGAGGTTCAGAACGCCAGCCCGCTCGACCACCAGCTCGCCGATCGCGGCAAGCAGGATCGGGACAGAGGCCACCATCAGCGCTGAAATCAGCAGGGCCGGATCAATGCTACCGAACATCAGCGCGCCTCCACTTGGGCCAGACGGATACGGAAATTGGTGAGAAGGTCACAGGCCAGCAGGAAGAACAGAAGCATCCCCTGGAAGGCCTGGATCGCCGCCGAGGGCAGACCAAGGTTGGTCGAGGCCATCTCGCCGCCAATGTAGGTCAGCGCCATCAGAAGTCCGGCCAGCAGGATGCCTATCGGATTCAGGCGTCCAAGGAAGGCCACGATAATCGCGGTGAAACCGTATCCCACGTTGAAGTCGATCGAGATCTGCCCGGCCGGACCCGTCACCTCGAACAGCCCAGCCATCCCGGCCAAGGCGCCTGCGACCCCCATGCAGAAGAGAACCAGCCGCTCGGGCTTTACCCCCGCATAACGCGCCGCGCGTGGTGCCTGCCCCGCCAGCTTGATCTGGAAGCCAAGGATGTGGCGCTGCAACAGCACATAGGCGGCAACCACCGTCGCGAGCGCCGCAACACCACCCCAGTGCAGACCCGAGCCTGCGATCAGTTCGGGGTTGGCCGCCGCCGGGTAGCTTGAAAAGTTGCGGCTGCCCGGAAAGCCTGCACCTTCTGGGTTCCTCAGGAAGCCGGTCGAGGCCATGGCGAGAATGGTCTGCGCCACATAGACCAGCATCAGCGAAACGAGGATCTCGTTGGTGTTGAAGCGCGTCTTCAGGATCGCCGGGATCATCGCCCAGGCCCATCCGCCAAGAGCGCCGGCAACGATCATCACCGGAAAGATCAGCCTGTTTTCGGTCGGATAGACCGCAAGACCCACCGCCGCGCCGATGACGGCGCCCATGATGTACTGCCCTTCGGCCCCGATGTTCCAGATGCCTGCACGGAAGCCGAGGCTCAGCCCCACCGCGATCAACACCAGCGGACCAGCCTTCACCAGAAGCTGCCCGCGCAGATACCAGGCGAATTCGCCGAACAGCGGGTCCCAGAAGATGGTGCGGATTGCCTCGAACGGGTTCTTGCCAAGTACGGCAAACATCACGCTGCCCGCAATCATGGTCAGCGCCACGGCCAGAACCGGCGTCGCCCGGCTCCAGAACACGGACGGCGTGGGGCGTTTCTCAAGTCTCAGCATTGGTGCGCCCCCCCTGCAGTGTTCATTGCGAAGTTTCCTTGTGCGCAAGGCGATTTGAGAGACAGGCGATGTGCCCGCCAGACATGTGCGAGGTGATCATGCACCATGATGCGCCACCTCCATCCCGTGAGCGCCGCCCATCATCAGCCCGATCTCTTCGATGCTCAGGCCTTCGACCGGGCGAGGCCGCGTCATCCGCCCCTCGTTCAGCGCGGCAAAGGTATCGGCAATCTCCAGAAGCTCATCGAGATCCTGGCTGATGACGACGACGGCTGCGCCTGCGGCCGCGCGGTCAAGGATGGCCTGCCGGATTGACGCTGCCGCGGCTGCGTCCACACCCCAGGTGGGCTGGTTGATCACGATTACCTCGGGGTCTTGCATCAGCTCGCGACCGATCACGAACTTCTGCAAGTTGCCTCCGGACAATGCGCGGGCCGCAACATGTGTACCGGGCGTGCGCACGTCGAAACCCTCGATGATGGCGCGGGCGAAGCTTTCGGTCCCTGCCCAGTCGATAAAGCCATTCCGGGTCAACCCCTTGCGCACCGCACCTGACAGCAACGCATTCTCCGTGAGCGACATGTTCGGCGCCGCCGCGTGCCCCAGCCGTTCTTCCGGCGCAGCCACAAGACCGGCCTTGCGCCGCTCAACCGGGCCCAGATCGCCAACCGGATGGGAATGGATGCGGATACGGTCAGGCTCGGTTGTAATCTCGCCCGAAAGCGCCAGCAAAAGCTCGTCCTGCCCGTTGCCAGCCACCCCGGCAATCCCAAGAACCTCGCCCTTCGAGACAGCGAAGCTGATGCCCTTGAGACTGGTGCCGAAGGGGATCGGCGAGGCCAGCGACAGGTCAGAGACGCCAAGCGCCACCTCGCCCTTCTCGCCAGCCCGGCGTTCGGGCGGGGTCAGCGTGGCCCCGACCATCATTTCCGCCAATTCTCGCGCGGTTTTTTCGCGCGGCGTGCAGGTCGCAACCACCTTGCCACGCCGCAGGATCGTTGCCTCGTCACACAGGCTGCGGATCTCTTCCAGCTTGTGCGAGATGTAGAGGATCGATGTGCCTTCGGCCTTCAGCTTGCGAAGGGTTTCGAACAGGATCTCCACCTCTTGCGGGGTCAGAACGCTGGTCGGCTCATCCATGATAAGTAGTTTTGGCGACTGCAGCAGACAACGGATGATTTCTACGCGCTGACGCTCGCCCGCCGAAAGGTCGCCCACCATACGGCCCGGATCAAGGGGCAGCCCGTATTCCTCGGACACCGCCCGAATACGCGCCGCGAGTTCGCGCATGGGCGGCGGGTTTTCCATCCCGAGTGCGACGTTCTCGGCCACATCCAGCGCCTCGAACAGGCTAAAATGCTGGAAAACCATGGCGACACCGGCCGTTCGCGCCATGCTGGGTTTTGCCGGGGCATAAGCCTCGCCACGCCAGACCATATGGCCCGAGTCAGGCTTGATCAGCCCGTAGATCATCTTGACCAAGGTCGACTTGCCTGCGCCGTTTTCGCCAAGCAACGCGTGCACTTCGCCCTCGCGGATCGAAAAGGATACGTCGCTATTGGCGATGACACCCGGATAGGCCTTGGTCACTCCATCGATGCGCAGAAGCTCCGCGCCAGCATTTGCGTTCATCCCGCTATCTCCCCGCGGTTTTTTTCTTTTTCGTTCTGCGTCAGCAAAGCCGTTGCCACACCAAGTGCGATGGCCTGCGGATGTTTTCCAAGGCGTTTGTCGCCAATCGGACAGGCAATGCGCGCCACGTCCTGCGGCAAATGCCCCAGACCGTGCAGACGTGCCCGGAAACGCGCCGATTTTGTTGCCGAGCCGATCACGCCAAGGCGGCCAAATCCGTGCGCGAGTATCCGGTGGCACAGTTCCAGATCCATCGCGTGCGAGTAGGTCATCACCAGATGCTCGGCCCCGAGCGGCGCATGCGCGACCAGCGCGGTCGGGTCGGCCACGGGCACCGCCGTCACCCCCGCCGGGATCACTTCGGGAAACCGCTCTGGCGCCGTGTCGATCCAGGTGATCGCAAGATCAGGCAGGGGCGCGAGCACCGAAACCAGCGCCCGCCCGACGTGACCCGCCCCCCAGATCCAGATCTGCCGGGTGGGACTGATGACAGGTTCGACGAACCAGCCCTGCACCAGTTGCGCAACCGGCGCCACGCCCTGCCCGCGACGCATCGCGATCAGCCGTTTGACGGCAAGTGGCATGTCGCCTGCGCCGCGCACCGGACGCGCCAGCACATCCTCTGGCACCGAGGCACCGGCCACGAAGACCTCGGACAATAGTGCCACCGCCCCGCCGCAGCACTGCCCGATGCCCGGACCAAGCGGCACCCGGTCAAACCGCTGTGCCTGCCCCGTCGTCAGCATCTCTCGCGCCCAACCGGTGGCCAGATGCTCCAGCGCGCCGCCGCCGATGGTGCCCGATTGGCCGTTTTCCCAGACCAGCATCGACGCCCCCACCTCGCGCGGGGAAGAGCCCTGTACCTCGGCGATCACGACACGCACCACGCGGCCATGCGCGGCCAGCGCGGCCAAAAGCTCCTGCCGATCAAACATGACCCTGCTGCCTCCGCACCGCCCAGAGAACGCGTTCGGCCGTCGCGGGCGCATCCAGCGCCGGATAGACAGAGCCGTCGCCACAGGCCGCAACCGCATCGGACAGCGCCATCAGTGCCGAGATGCCCAGCATGAAGGGCGGCTCGCCCACAGCTTTGGACCTGCCCACTGTATCTTCCGGATTTACGCGGCCCCAAAGCGCCACGTTGAACACCGGGGGCCGATCAGAACAGGCCGGGATCTTGTAGGTCGACGGGGCATGGGTCATCAGACGCCCCTTGCCATCCCAGACCAGCTCTTCTGTCGTCAGCCAGCCCGCGCCCTGCACGTAAGCGCCTTCGACCTGCCCGATATCGATCGCCGGGTTCAGGCTGGCACCGGTGTCATGCAGGATGTCGGTGCGCAGGATGCGGTTCTCTCCCGTCAAAGTATCGATGACCACCTCGGTCACCGCGGCCCCGTAGGCAAAATAGAGGAACGGCCGCCCCTGCCCCTTGACCCGGTCCCAGCTGATCTTGGGTGTCGCATAGAACCCGGTCGATGAGAGCGAGATGCGCGCCTGATAGGCCCAGCTGACAACCTGGGCAAAGTCATAGCTCTCGCCCGCAACCTTGATCTGGCCGTCCTCGAACCGGACCGTCGCCGCATCTGCCTGATGCCGGTCGGCTATGAACCCCGCAAGGCGGTCGCGGATCGTGATGCAGGCCGCCTGCGTCGCCATTCCGTTCATGTCAGACCCGCTGGAGGCCGCCGTGGCCGAGGTATTGGGCACCTTGGCCGTATCCGTGGCGGTGATCTTCACCTGGCCGACATCGACCCCGAAGACCGAGGCCGCCACCTGCGCCACCTTCAGGAACAGCCCCTGCCCCATCTCGGTCCCGCCGTGGTTCAACCGGATAGAGCCGTCCTGATAGACATGGACCAACGCGCCAGCCTGATTGAGCCAGGTCAGGGTGAACGAGATCCCGAACTTCACCGGCGTCAGGGCGATCCCGCGCTTCAGGATTGGCGAGCCCGCATTCCAGCGCGCGATTTCGGTCCGGCGCGCCTGATAGTCCGAGGTCCGCTCCAGTTCATCCAGCATCCCGCGCAGCACAAAGTCCTGAACCGGCATGCCGTAATGTGTGGTCTGCACCTCGGCCTTTGGCGAATGTGCCGCGCCATAGCGATGGCCCGTCCCCGGTGCCTCTGCCTTTGCAGCGAACCCTTCGGCTTTCACTTTGGCCAAAGCACTTTCGGGGAGAACGCCAGAGGCCTGAGCGGCAGACGCCCCCCCCTCTGCCATCTCAGCGTAGAAGTTCCGCCGCCGCACCGTGACCGGATCAAGCTTCAGGGTATGGGCAATGTGGTCGACCACGCGCTCGATCCCGACCACCCCCTGCGGCCCGCCAAAGCCGCGATAGGCGGTGTTCGACTGGGTGTTGGTGCGCAGCCGATGCGACTCGATCCGCACATTTCCAAGGAAATAGGCGTTGTCGGCATGCAGCATCGCCCGGTCTGCCACCGGCAGCGACAGGTCTTGCGACCAGCCGCAGCGGATCAGGTGCTGAAACTCGATCCCAAGGATCTTGCCTTGCGCATCAAAGCCCGCGCGATAACGAACCCGCAGGTCGTGGCGCTTGCCGGTGATGACCATGTCGTCATCGCGATCATAGCGCATCTTGCAGGGCCGCCCCGTGGCACGAGCGGCCATGGCGCAGGCAATCGCGAGATGGTTGCCCTGGCTCTCCTTGCCGCCAAAGCCGCCGCCCATGCGGCGCACCTCGACCCGGACCGCGCTCATCGGCAGGTGCAGGGCGTGGGCCACCTTGTGCTGGATCTCGGTCGGGTGCTGGGTGGAGCTGTAGACCACCATATCGCCGCCCTCTTGCGGCAGCGCCGCGGCGACCTGGCCTTCAAGGTAGAAGTGCTCTTGCCCGCCGACCTCGAAATCGGCCTCGACCACATGCGGGGCCGTGGCAATGGCCGAGGCGGCATCGCCACGGCTCCAGATCACCGGGCCGCCCTCAAAGCGGCTGTTTGCCGCAAGCGCCTGATCCCGCGTCAGCAGTGCGGGGCGTTCAGCATAGGTGATGCGTCCAAGCCGGGCTGCGCGCCGGGCCGCCAGATGGCTTTCGGCCACGACCAGAAACACCGGCTGGCCGACGAAATGCACCTCACCCGTCGCCAGAAGCGGCTCGTCCCCAAGGCTGGGCGAGCAATCCGGCATCTCGGGCCAGTCCTCGGCCGAAAAGACCGCAACCACACCCTCGGCCGCGCGCACGGCGGCAAGATCGATCGCGGTGATCTCGCCATGTGCACAGCTCGACTGACCAAATGCCAGATGGAGGGCACCTGCGGGCAGCGGGATGTCATCGGTATAGCGGGCCTCGCCCGTCACATGCAGGGGGGCTGCGTCATGCGGAAGGGGTTTGCCGATGCTCATGCGCGAACCTCCAGCACGTCAGCGGCAACGCCCGACAGATCATGGAAATAGCGGATCGCCATATTGCCCGCAGCCTCCAGCCGATACGCCGCACTCGCACGCATATCGGTCAGCGGCGTGAAGTCCTGTGACGCGGCGGCTTTCGCAGCCTCGAAGGCGGCAAGCGCAAAGGGCTGGCCGACAAGCGCGGACTCCATCGCGGATGCGCGCTTGGGAATGCCCGCCATACCGCCAAAGGCGATGCGGGCGGCCGTGATGATCCCATCCTGGACGGTCACATTGAACGCGCCGAGCACCGCAGAGATATCCTGATCAAAGCGCTTGGACAGCTTGTAGCAGCGCAGCCCCGGTGCCGCCCCGGGAATGGTCACTGCCTCGACAAACTCGCCCGGCTGGCGGTCCTGCTTGTGGTAGTCGAGGAAGAAATCCTCAAGCGCGATCTCGCGCCGCGCATTGCCCTTGCGCAGATGCAGGCGGGCATCCATCGCGATCAGCGCAGGCGGGCCATCCCCGATGGGCGAGCCATTGGCGATGTTGCCCCCGATGGTTGCGGCATTGCGCACCTGTTCGGACGCAAAGCGCGTCAGCATCGCGGCGAAATGCGGGTGCGGACCGGCCATTGCCGCACGCAGATCGGTGAGCGTGACACCCGCGCCGATCCGAAGGGTGCCGTCTGCCCCGGCCGTAATCTGGCGCAGATCGGAGATGCCGTTCAGAAACGCGACCTTGGGCAAGTCTTTCAGCTGCTTGGTGACCCAGAGGCCGACATCGGTCGCCCCCGCGATCAGCGTGGCGTCGGTGTTATGGGCATACCAATCAGCAAGTGCATCCGACGTCGTGGGGCGGAAAGCCCCGGTGAGGCTGCCTGCCTCCCCGGACCCCTCCGGGGATATTTGGGAAAAGGAAAGATCAGGATCAGTCATCCAGGCCGGCACCGCCATTGCCTCGGCAGCCTTGGCGGCGCGGACAATGGGCGCATAGCCGGTGCAGCGGCAGAGGTTGCCGGCCAGAACAACATCATGGTCCTGGCGACCTTGCGTATGGGCTGCCGCCATCGAGGTCACGAATCCCGGCGTGCAAAAGCCGCACTGGCTGCCATGATGGTCGACGAGCGCCTGCTGGACCGGGTGCAACTGGCCATCGGGCCCGGCAACACCTTCAACAGTGCGGACGGATTTTCCATCGAGTTGCGGCAGGAACAGGATACAGGCATTCATGGCCCGCGGCCCGGCCTGATCCGTCACAATCACCGTGCAGGCGCCGCAATCCCCTTCGTTGCAGCCCTCTTTCGTGCCGGTGAGGCGCTTGTCTTCGCGCAGAAAATCCAAAAGGGTGCGCGTGGGAGAAATCTCGCCAAGCCGCACCGGCGTCCCGTTCAGCAGAAACGCGATCCCGGTCATTAACAGTCCCGCCGCGTTACTCCCCTTGGCCTTGGTGGGCTCCCTCCGATGCGGCGTAAGAGGGGACCGGCCTTGTTCTGGTTGATGATAGGAGAAACCCAAGCCGCCCCCAAGGCAAGCAGAACCTTTGCGCGATCCACGAAAGGAGTTAATGGATTTGCCGAAGAATAGGGCGTCGCCTGCCCGGAAAGTAGGCGGTTTTCGGGAACTGCGATGCCTTGAGATGTCGCTTGATTCCGGTACGACGTATATGGAGCCTGCGGAACGCACAACAGGAGTTAGTCTCATGGAAAGTAATGAGGCATCAGCCGAGCAGCAACCCTACTATGCCCCGCCGTGGATCGCGCGCCTGCCCTGGCCTGTGAGGGCTGCCTGTTTTGTCGTCTTGATGCTTACTCCGTTGCTGGCCGTTCTGGTGTTGTTCAATCGCGGGAAATGGCTGCCCACGCAGGCATGGCTGGAGGCATCCGGCACGGTCGCGATGCTGGCGTCATTGGCATGGGCAGCAATGATGCTCGTTGTGGTCGTTATGGCCACTCCGCCGGTGCAGCATTGGAAAGATCAAAGCGCGCGCGACGCGGCAATCACCAAGAAGGTGTTGTGGATGGTCCTGTTAGGCTTGATGTTCCATCCGGGCATCATGAACATTGTGCGCCTCGGCGTTCCGGCGATCCATGCAGCTTTCCACGGAGAGCAGGTGGCGCACAAGTTCGTTGTGAATGATCCAGATTACGGGCACACCAAATTCTGTAAAGACGCGGTCAGCTTGCAGGATATGCCGTCTTTCGCCGAGCTCTGCCGGGTGCCCGACGGCTATCGCGAAAAGCTGCGTCCCGGCATGACGATCATCGTTGAAGGCAAGGGTAGCTGGATGGGAGTCGCGCCTGAACAGCTGAGGATTGACGATGGCGGCTGACGCCTTGGCGCTTTTGCCCATCGCGCCGCTCCGCTACTCTGCCCCCCATGTCAGATCCCGTCCGATTCATTCACCTGCGCGTCCATACCGAATACTCGCTGCTGGAAGGCGCGGTGCCGGTCAAGAAACTCGTGGGGCTCTGCGCCGCGCAGAACATGCCTGCGGTGGCGGTCACCGACACCAACGCGATGTTCGCGGCGCTGGAGTTTTCGACCATCGCGGCCGGGGCCGGGGTGCAACCGATTGTCGGCTGCCAGTTCAGCCTGATGCACGATCCGGCCCGGCTGGGTGAAAAGCCGCGACCGCCTGCGGCGATCGTGCTGCTCGCACAGTCCCAGGCGGGGTATCTGAACCTGATGCGGCTTTCGACCTGCCTTTACGTCGAGAAAAAGGGGCAGCTGCCGCATCTGACGCTGGAAGATCTTGAGGCCCATGCCGCAGGGCTGATCTGCCTGACAGGCGGGGCCGAGGGGCCGGTGGGCAAGTTTCTGCAAACCGGCAACCGTGCGCGGGCCGAGGCGCTGATCGACCGTCTGGCCGCGATCTTTTCGGACCGGCTCTATATCGAGGTGCAGCGCCATCCGGGCGAAGGCGGCAGGCTGATGGCGGCCGAGGCAGCAACCGAGCGCGGCTTTGTCGAGATCGCCTATGACAAGGGGCTGCCGCTCGTTGCCACCAACGACGTCTACTTCCCCAAGGCCGAGATGTATGAGGCGCATGACGCGCTGATCTGCATCGCCGAGGGGGCCTATGTCGATCAGGCCGAACCGCGCAGGCGCCTTACCCCGCAGCATTACTTCAAGTCCGAGGCAGAGATGTGCGCGCTGTTCGCCGATCTGCCCGAAGCGCTGGAAAACACGGTCGAGATTGCGCGGCGCTGCGCCTACAAGGCGGCAAAGATAGCTCCTCTGCTGCCGCGCTTTGCCGACAACGAGGTTGAAGAGCTACGCCGCCAGAGCTGGGAGGGGTTGCGCGCGCGGCTTGCCGTGATCCCCCACGCAGCCCCGGTCGAGGAATACGAGGCCCGGCTTCAGTTCGAGTTGGACATCATCGAGAAGATGGGCTTTCCGGGCTACTTCCTCATCGTGTCCGATTTCATCAAATGGGCCAAGGAACACAATATCCCCGTGGGCCCGGGCCGGGGCTCGGGCGCGGGCAGCCTTGTGGCCTATGCGTTGACGATCACCGACCTAGATCCCCTGCGCTATGCGCTTCTGTTCGAGCGGTTCCTGAACCCTGAACGTGTGTCGATGCCCGACTTCGATATCGACTTCTGCATGGATCGCCGGGAAGAGGTGATCAGATATGTGCAGGGCAAGTACGGGCGCGACAAGGTGGGTCAGATCATCACCTTTGGGGCGCTTCTGTCCAAGGCCGCGGTGCGCGACGTGGGCCGGGTGCTGCAGATGCCCTATGGGCAGGTGGACCGGCTGTCGAAGATGATCCCGGTCGAGGGGGTGAAACCCGTCTCGATCCAGAAGGCGCTGGCCGACGAGCCGCGCCTGCGTGAAGCCGCCAAGGCGGAAGAGGTGGTGGACCGGCTGCTGAACTACGGCATGCAGATTGAGGGCCTGCTTCGGAACGCCTCGACCCATGCTGCGGGCGTGGTGATCGGGGACCGGCCGCTGGACCAGTTGGTGCCGCTCTATCAGGACCCGCGGTCGGACATGCCCGCCACCCAGTTCAACATGAAATGGGTTGAGGCTGCGGGCCTTGTGAAGTTCGACTTTCTGGGCCTGAAGACGCTGACCGTGATCCAGAACGCCATCGACCTGATCCGCAGCGGTGGGCGACAGTTGCACGAGGCGGCGGATGGCACGCGGCTTTACGATCCCAAGCCGGGGGCAGAGAATGACATCGGACACATCCCGCTCGATGACAAGGCCACCTATGAGCTTTATGCGCAGGCCAAGACGGTCGCGGTGTTCCAGGTTGAAAGCTCTGGCATGATGGATGCGCTGCGGCGCATGAAGCCCACCTGCATCGAAGATATCGTGGCTCTGGTGGCGCTTTATCGTCCGGGGCCGATGGAGAACATCCCCGTCTATTGCGAGGTCAAGCACGGGCTGCGGCCGCTGGAATCGCTCCACCCCACCATCGACCCGATCCTGGCCGAAACCCAGGGCATCATCGTCTATCAGGAACAGGTGATGCAGATCGCGCAGGTCATGGCAGGCTACAGCCTTGGCGGCGCCGACCTTCTGCGCCGCGCCATGGGCAAGAAGATCGCCGAAGAAATGGCGAAAGAGCGTCCCAAGTTCATCCAGGGCGCCAAGGCCACGCACGGCATCGACGAGAAGAAGGCAGGCGAAGTCTTTGACCTGCTCGAGAAATTCGCGAACTACGGCTTCAACAAGTCGCACGCGGCGGCCTATGCGGTGGTCAGCTATCAGACCGGCTGGCTGAAGGCCAACCACCCGGTCGAATTCATGGCTGCCGTCATGAACTGCGATATCCACCTGACCGACAAACTGGCGATCTATAAACGCGAGGTCGACAAGCTGGGCATCGCGACCGTGCCCCCGTGCGTGAACCGCAGCCTTGCCACCTTCAGCGTGAAGGACGGCCGTGTCGTCTATGCCCTTGGGGCGCTGAAGAACGTGGGCGTCGACGCCATGCGCCTGATCGTCGAGGCGCGACGGGCCGAGGGGGGCGAGCGGCCCTTCGCCACCCTGTTCGACTTTGCCCGCCGGGTTGATCTGAAGCGCGTCGGCAAGCGCCCGCTGGAGATGCTGGCGCGGGCGGGATGTTTCGACACTCTCGACCCCAACCGCGCGCGGGTGTTCGATGCGCTGGATGCGCTGGTGGCCTATTCGGCGGCTGTGCATGAAGCGCAGGGCTCAAGTCAGGTCAGCCTCTTTGGTGCGGCGGGGTCCGATATCCCCGAGCCACGCCTGCCCAACCGCAACGACTGGTTGCCGGTCGAACGGCTGGGACAGGAACATCAGGCGATCGGCTTTTACCTTTCCGGCCATCCGCTGGACGACTACATGGGGCCCTTGAAGCGCAAGAAGGTGATGGCGCTGACCGAGCTTGCCGCCGCCTGCGAGCGTGGACCGGTGGTGGGTAAGATCGCAGGATCGGTCAGCAGCCGGCAAGAGCGGAAATCCGCAAAGGGCAACCGCTTTGCCTTTGTGCAACTCTCTGATCCGACAGGGCTTTACGAGGTGACGGTCTTTTCCGACACGCTGGAGCAGGCGCGCGATTTCCTTGAGCCGGGCATGAATGTCGTCCTGACCGTCGAGGCCAATCTGGAGGGCGATACGCTGAAGCTTTTGGCCCGCGCCGCGCAGCCCATCGACAGCGTCGCGGCCGAGGCAGGCGGCATGAACCTGCGCATCCACCTTGACCGGCCCGAGGCCGTAGGCTCGGTTGCGACGCTTCTGGGCGGAAAGGCTACGGGGCGCAACAAGGCCCAGATCATCCTGACAGTGCCCGATGACACGGGGCGCGAGATCGACCTGACCTTGCCCGATCTTTACCCAGTGACGCCGCAGATCAAAGGGGCGATCAAGGCCATGCAGGGTGTTCTGATGGTTGAAGAGGTCTAGGCCCCGCATTTCCGCGCGCGGCCAATTGCCATTCCCGATGCGCCACCTATAGTCCGCTCCGCAGGAACGGAAATGCACGACAAGATGACCACCGCAGGACGACCCTTCAACATCATGGCCGTCGTGCAGGCGGGACGTCTGGAATACGAGGCCGTGATCCTCGCGGCGTCCCTGCGCCACAGCGCGCCGAACTTTGCAGGCAAGCTTTATCTGGCCGAACCCCAGCCCGGTCCGCGATGGTCGTCGGACCCGCGGATCAGCGACCCTGCGGTGCGCGGACTTCTGGCCGATCTTGGCGCCGAGATCCTGCCCTTTGAAAACCGGGTCTTCGGGGAAAGCTACCCCCACGGCAACAAGATCGAGGCGCTGACCGCGCTGCCCGATGCGCCATTCCTGTTTCTGGATACCGATACGTTGATCACGGGCGATATCGGCGCGGTGCCCTTTGATTTCGCCCGCCCCTCGGCCTCGATGCGGCGCGAGGCGACATGGCCGATCATCGAGCTTTACGGTCCGGGTTATAGCGCGACGTGGAAGTCGCTTTATGATCGCTTCGGGCTGGATTTCGAAAGCTCGCTCGATCTTTCGCAGCCTGATGAGTACTTCAGGCGGTATCTCTATCTGAATGCGGGCTGGTTCTACCATGAAAGCGCACATGCGTTTGGCATGCGCTTTCTGGATTACGCCCGCACCATCCGCGATGACCCACCGTGGGAGCTGGAGTGCCAGCAGCTTTACCCGTGGCTTGACCAGATCGCGTTGCCCCTTGTCATCCGCTCGTTTGGTGGTGGGCGCCCTGGCCCCGAACTGGACGGGCTCGATGGCGACGTGACGTGCCACTATCACTACCTGTCGATGATCTATGCCCGCGAAAGCGATCAGGCGGTCGCCGCACTGGAAGCAAGCTGTGCCCCGCGCGAGATCAAGCAGGTCCTCAAGGCATGGGAGCCCGCGCGGCGCCTGATCTATCAGCCGCAGGGGCAAAAGGCGCGCGCGCTCTTTGATCGATCCGACCTGCCCAGACAGGACCGTTTCTTCCGGAAAACACTGAAGAAAAACGGATTCTGGTATCGATAGGGGCGCAAAGGTCGCAGGGGAAATCGGGGGCTTCACCCGACGCCACAGCCAGCCTAAGCTGCGCCCATGTTACGGGAGGACAGGATGACCGACAAACCCTTGGGCTTTGATACGCTTGCCATTCACGCAGGCACTGCACCCGACCCGGCCACGGGCGCGCGGCAGGTGCCGATCTACCAGACCACCGCCTATGTCTTCAAGGATGCCGACCACGCGGCGCGGCTCTTCAACCTGCAAGAGGTGGGTTACATCTATTCGCGCCTGACCAACCCCACGGTCGCGGCGCTTGCCAACCGCGTCGCGGCGCTCGAAGGCGGCGCGGGTGCCATCTGCTGCTCGTCCGGACACGCCGCGCAGATCATGGCGCTGTTCCCGCTGATGCAGCCGGGCTGCAATGTCGTGGCCTCGACCCGGCTTTATGGCGGCACGATCCAGCAATTCTCCAACACGATCCGCAAGTTCGGTTGGTCGGCCACCTTCGTCGACTTCGACGACCCGACGGCGATCAAGGCGGCCATCGACGAAAACACCCGCGCGCTGTTCTGCGAGACCATCGCCAATCCGGGTGGGGTCATCACCGATCTGGATGCTGTCGCCAAGGTTGCGGACGCCGCAGGCCTGCCCCTGATCGTGGACAACACGACCGCGACGCCTTGGCTGTGCAAGCCGATCGAACATGGCGCGACGCTGGTGGTGCATTCCGCCACCAAATATCTGACGGGCAACGGCACCGTCACGGGTGGCGTCGTGGTGGATTCAGGCAAATTTGATTGGTCGGCCAGCGGCAAGTTCCCCTCGCTCGCCGCCCCCGAGCCGGCCTACCACGGTTTGAACTTCCATGCGGCACTGGGCGGGATGGCCTTCACCTTCCACTCGATCGCCGTCGGTCTTCGCGATCTGGGCATGACCATGAACCCGCAGGGCGCGCATTACACCTTGATGGGGATCGAGACGTTGGGCCTGCGGATGCAGCGCCATGTCGAAAACGCCCAGAAGGTTGCCGAATGGCTTGAGGCCGATCCACGGGTCGAGTTCGTGAGCTTCGCAGGGCTCAAGTCCTCGCCTTGGCATGGGCGCGTCAAGCAGATCACGCCCAAGGGAGCGGGGGCGCTGTTCACCTTTGCGGTAAAGGGCGGCTATGACGCCTGCGTCAAGCTGGTCGATAATGTGAAGCTGTTCAGCCATGTGGCCAACCTTGGCGACACGCGGTCGCTGATCATCCACCCGGCTTCGACCACCCATCGCCAGCTTGACGAGGCGGCGCAGATCCGCGCGGGGGCGGCGCCGAATGTGGTGCGCCTGTCGATCGGGATCGAGGACGTCGCGGACATCATCGCCGATCTGGATCAGGCGTTGGGCAAGGCCACCGCCTGAATGCAAAAAATGGGGGGCGCGGATCGCGCCCCCTGTTCGCGCTTACTGCGCGATTTCCCAGACGATCGTCACATTCGCGGTGGTCGCGACTTCACCCGCTGCAACCGGCACGGGGGCCCCGGCTACGGCCTCGGCCGCCATGCGGAAGGCAGGCATCGGCATCGGAGCGCCCATCGTTTCACTGATCGAGCGGATCGCGCCCAGTTTGACGCCTGCGGCCTCGGCCAGAAGCTCGGCGCGGGCGCGGGCATCGGCAACCGCACGACGACGGGCCTCATCCTGCGCCGGGCGCGGTTCTTGCAGGCCGAATTCCACCCCGTTCAATTGGTTGGCGCCATCCTGGACAGCGGCATCGAGCACGGACCCAAGGCCATCCAGGGCACGCACCCGCACGGTGACCCCGTTGTTGGCGATAAAGCCCGAGATCTTCGGCGCCTCGCCCGAGCTGTTGTGCTGCCAGTTCGGGTTGACCGACAGGCCCGTGGTCTGCACATCGCGTTGCTCGATCCCGGCAGAGCCGAGACGCTCCAGCACCTTGGCGATCTCGGCCGAATTGGCACCAAGCGCCTCGGCGGCAGTTGCGCCCTCGGTGGTCACGCCAAGGCTGACGGTTGCCATGTCGGGGGCCTGATCTACGCGGCCCTCACCGGTGACAGTGATCACCATCGCCTCTGCCATGACGGCCCCCTCTTGCGCGACCGCAGCCGACAGCGGCATCGACAGCGCCAAGGCCACCGCCGCGCCCTTCAGCATTCCTGCCACTGTCGATTTTCCAAGTGCCTGCATTTGAACTTCCTTTCGTGAACTGCTGCGAACTTCTACCCTTATGACGTGTCATGGAAGCGGTTCCTTGGCGGCATCACGGGTGTTTTTCTTTCTTTCGGCGGAAAGCTGCTATACTGCGACGGGCACAGGGGCCGATAGACTCCCCGCCCCACCTTCAGACGTGCTAGACCTGTGCAATGAAACCGAATTTCGCGCTCCAATTCCTGAATGACAGCATCAGCCTGCTGCATCGGACGGCCCGTGGCTGGCTAGAGATCGGTTCAACCCCGATTGACGCGCCTGATCTGGCGGACGCCCTTGGCTATCTGCGCCGTTCGGCGCTTGGTCTGGCGCCGCATGGGGTGGCCACAAAGCTGGTCATACCTGAGGATCAGATCCTCTATCTTCAGCTCAGCGCGCCCGGCCCGACCGACAGCCATCGCGATATGCAGATCCGCGCGGCGCTGGAAGGCCGAACCCCCTATGAGATCGACGATCTGGTGTTCGACTGGTCCGGGGATGGTCCCATGGTCCAGGTCGCCGTGGTCGCCCGTGAGACGCTGCGCGAGGCCGAGGCTTTTGCGCTGGAATATCGGCTGAACCCCGCGTCCTTCGTGGCGCTTCCCGACCCCGCCCGATTTGACGGAGAGCCGTGGTTCGGCCCCACTGATCATGCCGCTAACCTGCTGCAGGAAGGCGAGATCGTCGAACGGGATGCCGAGGCGATCAATATCGTCAGCCGTGATCCGCAGCATCGCGAACCGCGCCACGTGGCCCCGCCGGTCGAAGCAGCACCCGAACCCTTGCCCGAGGTGCTGACGGTTGCCGAAGCCCCTGCACCCGATCCAGAGACCGCACTGGCAGATGAGCCGGCCACGCTTGACGATATCCTGGCAGAACGGGTGGAGGCAGTGGCGGCCCCTGTTCTGGAAGAGGCTGCGCCGGTTGCCGCAGACGCGGCGGTCGCCGAATTGCCTGAACCTGAAACGCCCGAGCCTGAGGCGCCCGAGCCTGAGGCGCCTGAACCGGTCGTGCCAGAGATCCCGCTGCCGCTGGTTGAACCGCCCGCCGAACCGCTGCCCGAGATTGAACCCGATCTGCCCGAACCCGAGATCCCCGCAGAGCCCGAGTTTGTGCCCGCGCCCGTGCCGCAGCCCGAGATCGAGCCTTGGGAAGAACCTTGGGAAGGGGCGACCCTTCTGCCACTCGATCCGATCCCGGATGAGGAGGTGGAACTCACGCCTCGGCCACTGGTCGCGGAAACGCAGCCGGTCTCCGTCATCTCTCCGACGATTGCCGAGGATGTGCCGCCCCCGCCCCCCGGCCCTGCATTCGCCAGTCGGCGGACTGCCGATGAACGACCGGCAGAACGGTCCGGCCCCGCACGGCGCCTGCCCGCCGCGCCGCTGACGCCTCCCGCCCTTGCTGCCTCGGCCGCGCTGGCGCGAAGCTATGACCCGGGCGCCGCGAGCGACGACGAGGTGCCGCCGCCGGTCGCCCCCGCATTCCGTCAGGCGCTTGCTGCAAGTCGCGCCAAGCTCGAAGGCGCCCCGGCGCCAGAGGCCCCGGTTGCCCGCCCGCCCCGCACGGCCAAATCCGCCGGACCTGTCACGGCCCCCGGCATCACCGGCCCCGGTGCCCGCGCAGGTCGCTCGTCGCGCAGCAGCAAGACATCGACACGCGTTGACGTGCAGGAAGTGGCCCAGACCCTCGTCGCGCCGCCGCCCGAGCCGGACTCGTTCCGCCATGCCCGCCCCGCTGGCCGTGGCCGCCCGCGCTATCTGGGCCTGATCCTGATGGGTCTCTTGCTGCTGGCGCTCGCAGGGGTTGCCGCATGGTCGTCAATCGCGCTCTCGCGACGCGGCACGACCGACACCACCGCAGTGGCCGATGCCACGCTCGATTCCAGCGAACCAGTCGCCTCGGCGGAAGATATCCCCCCGGCGGAGGATGAAGCGCTTGCCGATGGCCAGCTGCCCGCGCCAGAGGCCGCCCCTGCCCTGGACGTTGCGGACAACACCGTGCAGCCCGAAGCTGCCGATACGGCCGCCAGCACGCCCTTGGCCACGCCCGAGGCGCAGGACGAGATCATCGTCTCGACCCAGGATGCCCCGCCGCAGCCGACCGACGCGTTGTCGCTTGAGACGACCGAGGTCGCCGCCGATGCGCTGCCTGGTGCACCGATGCCGCCGCCCCCCTTTGGCACACTGTACGAATTCGATGCTGACGGGCTGATCAAGCCCACGCCCGATGGGATTGTCACGCCCGAGGGTGTTCGTCTTGTTGCAGGACGCCCTGCCCTTGTGCCCCCGCCCCGCCCGGAAAGCATTGCCGCGCGTGCGGCACCTGTGACCCCGGCCCCGACGCCAGACGCAGCCGGTGCTGCAGCCGCCGAAGGCGCCGTGCGCGTCGAGCCCTACACCGATCCGGCGACGCAAGGTCTGCGCCCGCGCCCGCGGCCCGAAGGACTCGCGCCCGCCGCCGAAGATGCTGCCGTGCCTGCCGAAACTGAGGGCACACGCGTCGTCAGCCTCGTCCCTAGATCACGGCCTGCCAGCATCGTGAAGATGGCCGAACAGATGCGGCTCGACGAAGAGGCGCGCAAGGTCGCCGAGGCTGCATCCCTGTCGGCAACCGCCGCTGCCGAGGCCCTGGCAACTGCCACTCCGACCCCGCCCGCGCAGGCAGCGCTTCAGGCGACTGGTCCGGTGCCGGGCGGTCTCGGCATCTCGCGCATGCCGCCCGACAAGCCGCGCAACTTTGATCGCCGGGTTCAAACCGCGCTGGCTGCTGCTTTGGTTACGGCAACCAAGCCCACGCAAGTTGCCGCAGCGCAGCCGGCGCCCGAGCCGAAAAAGGCCGTTGCCCAACCGACGACCGCTGAACCCGGTGCCGACGATGAACCTGATCAGGGCACAGTTTCACTTCGGTCATCGAATTCGTCTTCAGTTGCCAAGAACGCGACCTTTGCCAATGCGATCAATCTGGGCCGCACCAATCTGATCGGCGTCTATGGCACGCCATCGCGCCGCTATGCGCTGATCCGGACCGGATCGGGCAGCTACAAGAAAGTTCGCGTGGGCGACTCGCTCGATGGCGGCAAGGTGGCCGCGATCACCGATAGCGAGGTCCGCTATCAGAAAGGTGGCCGTATGGTCGCCCTTTCCATGCCCAAGGGCTAAAGCCCCGGCGACTTACACGAAACGTTTCAGACCGAATTGCAGTGTGACCAGCGCCCGGTTGCGCCGGCTGCCGCAGTCTGGAATTGTCGTTGCATGGAAAGCCTTCTCCTTCAGGCCACATGGTATCTGGGCGCGGCCATCGTCATCGTTCCGCTGACGGTACGGGCGGGGCTTGGGTCGGTGCTGGGCTATCTGATGGCGGGCCTTCTGCTCGGCCCCGCCCTGGGCCTGACGGGCGCCGAAACAGACGACCTGCGCCACTTTGCCGAATTCGGCGTGGTGGTCATGCTGTTCCTGATCGGGCTTGAGCTGAACCCGCGCACATTGTGGGAAATGCGGAGCCGGCTGTTGGGGCTTGGCGGGCTGCAGGTCCTGCTGACAGCCTCGGCAATCGCCGCGATCCTGCTGCTGATCGGCGAAGATTGGCGGGTTGCCGTCACACTCGGAGGCGCACTGGCGCTGTCGTCTACGGCCATCGTCCTGCAAACCCTGTCGGAAAAGAACCTGCTGCGCACTCCCGGCGGACGGTCGAGCTTTGCGGTTCTTCTGGCGCAAGATATCGCCGTCGTTCCGATGCTGGCGCTGATCCCGCTGCTGGCGACGCGCAAGGTCGCGGATGCCCATACCGATGTCGGTGCGGCCGAGCCGTTGCTCACGCTGGTTGAATCCCTGCCCGGCTGGGCAGTGACCGGGATTACCCTGGGAATCGTGGCGGCGATCATCCTTGCCGGGCACTTTCTGTCCGGCCCGGTGTTCCGCTTTGTCCACGCCGCCCGCCTGCCCGAGATGAGCACATTCATCTCGCTTCTGATCGTAATCGGCATCGCTTTCCTGATGATGCTCGTGGGCCTGTCGCCCGCACTTGGCACCTTTATTGGCGGGGTGGTTCTGGCAAACTCGGAATTCCGCCATCAGATCGAGGTCGAATTGAAGCCCTTCAAGGGCATCCTCATGGGCCTCTTTTTCATGACGGTTGGCGCCAGCATCAACCTGCTGGAATTCGCCGAGCAACCGCTTCGTCTCTTTGCCCTGACGATCACCTTGATGATGGCCAAGGCTGCAATCCTTGTGGGGTTGGCCACTGTCTTTGGCTTGCGGGGGCGTGACCGGTCGCTTTTTGCCTTTTCACTGGCCCAGGGGGGCGAGTTCGGCTTCCTGATTGTCAGCTTCTCGGTGACACAGGCGATCCTGCCGCAGGATCAGGCACAGCGCGCGCTGCTGGTCATCAGCATGTCCATGCTGCTGACGCCACTGCTGTTCGTGGCGCAAGAGCGTCTTGCCCGCTGGCAGGCGAAACGCCAGACCGAGGCGCCACCGGACGAGATCGACGAGCGTGGCGCCGTCATCATCGCAGGCATCGGGCGTTTCGGTCAGGTGGTGAACCGCATGGTGCGATCGGCGGGGATGCAGACCGTCGTGCTGGATTCTGACCCCACCGCAATTGCCCGCATGGCGCGCTTTGGCATCCGCAGCTTCTTTGGCGATCCCTCACGCCACGACCTTTTGCTGGGCGCAGGGTTGATGGAGGCGCAAGTGCTGGTCGTAGCGGTAGACTCACCAGACAACATCACCAAGATCGTTCAATTCGCTCGCAAGGTGCGCCCTGATATTCACATCGTTGCCCGTGCCTATGACCGCGTGCATGTGTTCGAGCTGTACCGCGCCGGGGCCGATGACATCGTGCGCGAAACCTTCGACAGCTCGGTTCGCGCAGGGCGCTATGTGCTGGAGAACATGGGGCTTACGGATTACGAAGCCGCCAAGCTGAGCCAGACCTACTTCCGCGTGGACCGCGCCGCCATGCGTGAGCTTGCCGAACTTTGGGAGCCCGGCAAGCCTGTCCACCTGAATGATGCCTATGTGGCACGCGCGCGCCAGTTGGACGATGACCTGCGCACCGCCATGCTGGATGACCCCGACGAAGGGGCAGCATCAAAGGCCGCCCAGTAGGTCAGGCCCCGGAAACCCCAGCTTCGGCGAAGGTGGCCATGCCCGAATGGCAAGCAATCGCCGCCTTCAGCACATTGATCGCCAATGCCGCGCCTGAGCCTTCGCCAAGCCGCAGGCCCAGCTCCAGCATCGGCTGCTTGCCAAGCTTCGACAGAAGCGCGCGGTGCGAGGCCTCGGCGCTGGCATGGCCTGCGATACAGTGATCGAGCGCCCCTTCGGCCGCCATGGCCAATGTCGCTGCCGCCGCCGTGCAGATGAACCCGTCGAGGATGACCGGGATCCGCGCGGCATGGGCGGCGGCGATCGCGCCCGCCATCGCGGCAATTTCGCGCCCGCCCAGACAGCGCAGCACCTCCAGCGGGTCGCGATCGGGGTTGGCGGCCAGTCCTTCGGCCACAACCTGCGTCTTGATCGACAGGCCCCTGTCATCGACACCGGTGCCCCTGCCCGTCCATTCGCCGGGTTGCCCGCCGAACAGCGCGCAGGCAATCGCCGCGGCGGGCGTGGTATTGCCGATCCCCATCTCGCCCACGACCAGCAAGTCGGATGATGGATCGACGGCGTGCCACCCGACGGACAGTGCCGCAACCACCTCGGCCTCGGTCATGGCGGGGCCTTGGGTGAAATCGGCGGTCGGGCGGTCAAGGTCCAGCTCATGCACCGAAAGCGTCGCACCAGCCGCGCGCGCCAGCTGGTTGATCGCAGCCCCGCCCGCCCGGAAGTTCGCCACCATCTGCACAGTCACCTCGGCCGGAAAGGCCGAGACGCCGCGCGCGGCAACGCCGTGATTGCCTGCAAAGACGATAACCTGCGGGCGTTCCAATGCCGGGCGCGCGACACCACGCCATCCTGCGTACCAGATTGCCATATCTTCCAGACGGCCCAACGCACCCGGCGGCTTGGTCAGCTGGCTGTTGCGCTCTTCGGCAGCCGCGGTCGCGGCGGGATCGGCCGACGGCAGGGCTTGCAGCAGGGCACGGAAATCGGAAAGGGTCGCAAACGGCGCGGGCATGGGCGGTCCTTGATTGAACGGCTGTCTCGTCTTCGCTACCGAGGTTGCGGCGTGAAGACCATCCCGGAAAGGGCATTCAGATGCACAAGACCGACCTGAGCGACAGCCTGTCGCGCCTTTGCCGGGCGGTGCAAGGCGGGACGGCCTTGCGCGACCTGCGCGCGGGGCTTGCGCTGCTCTCGCGTCTTCCGCTGCCTGCGCCCAAGGACTTTCCCACGCCCCCCGCCGTCTGGGCCTGGCCGTTGGTGGGCCTGATTCTGGGTGCGCTATCGGCTCTTGCGGGATGGCTGGCCTTTGCCCTTGGTACGCCCGCGGGTTTTGCCGCGGCGGCGCTGCTGGCGGCGCATGCTCTTGTCACCGGCGCGATGCACGAGGATGGGCTTGCCGACACCGCTGACGGGCTTTGGGGCGGATGGGACAAGGCGCGACGGCTGGAGATCATGAAGGACAGCCATATCGGCAGCTACGGCGTCATGGCGCTGATCCTCGTCACGCTCGGCAGGTGGAGTGCCGTCACTGCATTGATCGCGGGCGGGCACTGGATGGCGCTTGTTGCGGCGGCCACGATCAGCCGGGCGCCGATGGCCGCGATGTTGTCGCTGATGCCCAACGCACGGGGCGCGGGGCTAAGCCAGAGCGTTGGACAACCCGCGCCCCCGGCGGCGGGTCAGGCGGTGCTGGTCGCGCTGCTGTTGGCGCTGCTCTGTTCGGGATTTGATGCGATCGCCATGACTGCCTCGGCCGGCCTCGCCGCGCTGGCGCTTTGGCGCGTAGCCATGGTCAAGATCGGCGGGCAAACCGGTGACATTCTGGGCGCCAGTCAGCAGCTTTCCGAGCTTGCCGCGCTTGGGGCGGCTGCGGCAATCCTCTGACGGGGCGCGTGTAATGGAAAAAGCCGCCCAAATGGGCGGCTTTTGTTCATGATCGGATGGCAGATCAGGCCGCGCGCGAGGTCAGCACCGAATCTACGGTCTTTTGCGCCTGTGCCTCATCTGCACCCGACACGGCAGCAACCTCACGGGTCAGCCGCTCAAGTGCCGCTTCATACAGCTGACGCTCGGAGTAGGACTGTTCACGCTGATCATCCGTGCGGTGCAAGTCGCGCACCACTTCGGCGATCGACAGAAGGTCGCCCGAGTTGATCTTCTGCTCATATTCTTGCGCGCGGCGCGACCACATGGCGCGCTTGACCCGGGCCTTACCCTTCAGGGTGTCCAGCGCCTTGTTCACGATATCGGGTGTCGACAGCTGACGCATGCCGACTTCGGTCGCCTTGTGCGTCGGCACACGCAGCGTCATCTTGTCTTTCTCGAAATGGATGACGAACAGTTCCAGCTTGAATCCGGCGATTTCCTGTTCTTCGATCGAGACGATCTTGCCCACGCCATGGGCCGGATAAACGACGAATTCGTCAGGGCGGAACTCGGGCTTCTTGGTCTTGGTCATTCCAGCGGCTTCCTCATGCGCAAGACGGCCTGTGCTATTGCGACGACAAAGCCCCAGTCCGGCACGTTTGCACCGGGTTCAAGGGGCCGAGACTCACATTAAAAACCGTCTCAGGCGAGCAGTCCTGAGGCGGCATTCAGGCATTCATGCTGTGTTTATGACGCCTTCATAACACAGAATCACCCTGATTCCAACCACAGCAACGCAGACCCGCACCATGACCGGGTTGCACCCTGTGCATGGGCACGCGCAAGGCGGGCCCGATCAGCTTCCCTGCCCAGGATTGGGCGAGAAGTATTTCTCAAGCTTGTCTTTCTCGCCGTCGCGTTCCTGATAGCCCGGAAGTGGATCCTGCTTCTGGGTAATCACCGGCCACAGTTCGGCATACTTCCGATTGAACTCGACCCACTTGTCCATATCGGGCTCAGTATCGGGGCGGATCGCATCAGCCGGGCATTCCGGTTCGCACACGCCGCAGTCGATGCATTCATCCGGATGGATGACCAGAGTGTTCTCACCCTCATAGAAGCAATCCACCGGACATACCTCGACGCAGTCGGTGTATTTGCAGGCGATGCAGTTGTCGGTCACCACATAGGTCATGGGAAGGGTCCCGGTCTTTCTTGATCTGGCGCTTAGCTAGTGCATGGTTCCGGCGCATTCAAGCACAGAAAACCTAACGCAAATTGCCGTATCTTCCATCGGCAGTCGATTCAGAAACATCGTTCCAGCCATCTTGGTCCGATGTGGGCCGGTTTTCTTCGTTTTCTGCATCTGCCGGATTCGATTGTGGGTCGAGATCGAAATAAAGCCCGGAGGCTTCGTAGGCCGGGCCACGGCGCTGACCTGGGGCCAAGACGCGGATCAACCGGATTCGGCCACCCTGCGGAAATGTCAGCGTATCCCCCTCGCCCACCTGATGGCCGGGCTTCAGGCAGCGATTGCCATTCAGGCGCAGATGCCCCTCGGCGATCATCTCGCAGGCCTGCGGGCGCGACCGGAAGAATCGCGCCTGCCACAACCATTTGTCCAGCCGGATGGTGGCGCGGGCAACAGGTGCCTGCCGGGCCTGACCATCAGAACGATACTTCGCCAATCAGACCTTGCCCTTCAGTGCCAGCAACGCCGCAAACGGGTTGTCAGGGTCGATGGGCTTTTCGGCCTTGGGCGGGCGCGCCTCAAAGTTCTTGGGCTTGTGGCCGTCCTTGCGGTCATCCCGACGGTCGAACTTGCCGCCCTTGCGCTGATCGTCGCGGCGCCCCTCGGGCTTGCCGCCCGGCTTGCCATCAGTGCGGGGACGATCCTCACGCGGCTTGCCACCCTCGCGCGGACCGCGATTCGGGCGCTCGGCCTTTGCCTCACCCTCGGCACCTTCGCGGCGCGGGCCACGACCGCCCTCGCGGTTGCCACCCTCACGGCGGGGGCCACGGTTGGCATCATGGCGCGGGCGCGGCGCCCAGGTGAAGGTATAGAACACCTCCATTTCGGGCGCGGCCGCCTCGGTCGCATCGGCGCCTTCCGCAGTCGACGCCTCGGCCACGGGTTCTTCGACCGGGGCCAGAACCGAAACTTCTTCGGGGATCGGGGCAGTGCTTGTCGTGTCGGCCACCGGCGCCTCGGCCCGGCGCACCTTCGCGCGCTCAGCCTTTTCGCCCTTGTAGCCCAAACCGCCCATCAGATCGGCGAACTGCTCCAGCGTCATGCCGGTGATCGAGAGCATATCCGGCGTCGCCTCAAAGCCTGCACGGCTGTCCTTGGCGCGCAAAAGATCTGCCAGACGCTCCAGCATGTCGATGCGGATCGCCCGCGTACCGGCGGGGCGGTAGCCCGCCAGCGTGTAATGCTCTTTCGGCACTTCGACGATGTTCGGGATCGTCACGAGGCCGGGCGGCGGGCTTTCGGGGAACTCTTGCAGACCGTTGGCCAGCGACCAAAGCACCAGCCGCAGCCGGGTGGGCGCGGGCTTCAGCAGGATCGGCATGAAGATCGTGTACTGGCCGAAACGCACCCCATGCTTGCGCAGGGACGAACGCGCCTCCTGATCCAGCGCCTTCACATCCTCGGCCACGCTTTCGCGGGTGACGATGCCCAGCCCTTCGACCAGACGGAATGCAAAGCCGCGGGCCAGACCCTGCAGCGCCTCGTCGCGGCCAAGGGCCAAAAGCGGTTCGAAATGCGCGGCGATCTTGCGGTCAATGAAGTGCTGCAGACGACGGCGCACCTTGTCGGCGACCTCGGTCCCTGCTTCTTCGTCGACGAAGGCCTCGACCTGCGGCTTCAGAGGTTCAGCCCCCGCCACCAGCTTGCCCACCGCCGAGCCGCCCCACATCAGGCCGCCC
This sequence comes from Gemmobacter aquaticus, assembly GCF_007859075.1. Taxonomy (GTDB): domain Bacteria; phylum Pseudomonadota; class Alphaproteobacteria; order Rhodobacterales; family Rhodobacteraceae; genus Gemmobacter; species Gemmobacter aquaticus. The sequence goes on along the minus strand of NZ_VOAK01000020.1, from coordinate 234,867 downwards.
TGTTCGGTGAAGTCCATTTCGGTATCGGGCGAGTTGTAGAACTTGTCCGCCCGCAGGTGGAACTCGGGGCGCAGCGCCTGAACGGCCGCCTGCCGCACGACACGCGCCTCCTCGCCCGTTGCCGAGGCATCCTGACGGAACCGGAACCCTTCGAGACGGCCGACGAATTCGCCTTCGACCATCACCTCACCCTTGTCGTTCACCTCAGCCACAAGGCTCTCCTTCTGTTTCAACCGGCGCATCAGCACAGACGTGCGCCGATCGACAAATCTCTGCGTCAGCCGCGCGTGCAGCGCATCCGACAGGCGGTCTTCTACAGCGCGCGTTTCCTCGCGCCAATGGGATTCATCCTCGACCCAGCCTTTGCGCTGCGCAACGTAAGTCCAAGTGCGGATATAGGCCAGACGTTTCGATATCGCGTCAATATCTCCGTCAGAGCGATCAATCCGCGCAACAGCTTTCGCCATCCAGTCGGCAGGAATATGGCCGCTTTGCAGGAAATCGAACAAGCGGTGCAGAAGATGCACATGTTCCGCGCCAATCGAGGAACGGAAATCGGGAATCCGGCAGACATCCCACAAAAGCCGCACCGCTTGGGGACCGCGCAGGCGGTTTGCCATGTCGGGAAGCTGCCATAGTGCTTTCAGCGACAGAAGATCGTCAGCCTCGCGCGTGCGCATCAGCCATTCATTCGTCGTCGGCGCCTCAAGCGAGGCGATCAGCCGCTCGACGCTGCCGAAGTCGAGTGCGTCGTTACGCCACATGAGCTTTCGCACCGGGGCAAAGCGGTGCTCCTCGATCGCCTCGACCAGATCCTCGTCCAGCGGGCGCGCCTCGCCCGTCACACCAAACGAGCCCGGCTCAAGGTGTCGGCCCGCGCGCCCGGCGATCTGGCCCATCTCATGCGGGAACAGGGGTCGCATCCGGCGTCCGTCAAACTTGTGGGTGCTGGAGAAGGCAACGTGCTTGATGTCGAGGTTCAACCCCATCCCGATAGCATCGGTGGCCACCAGATAATCCACCTCGCCATTCTGATAGAGGGCGACCTGCGCATTGCGGGTTCGTGGCGACAGCGCCCCCATGACCACCGCGCAGCCCCCCTTCTGGCGGCGGATCAACTCGGCGATGGCATAGACGTCATCGACCGAGAACCCGACGATTGCCGAGCGTGCGGGCATCCGACTGATCTTTTTCGACCCCGTATAGGACAGGGTCGAGAATCGGTCGCGGCGCACAAACTGCGTGCCAGGCACCAGTGCGGCGATGGCCGGGCGCATCGAATCGGACCCGAGAAACATCGTCTCGACCAGACCCCGCGCATGCAGCAGGCGGTCGGTGAAAACATGCCCCCGGTCCGGATCGCCACAAAGCTGGATCTCATCGATCGCGAGGAAATCAGCGCCGATATCGGTGGGCATCGCCTCGACCGTGCAGACCCAGTACTGGGTGCGTTCGGGCACGATACGCTCTTCACCCGTGACAAGCGCTACAACCGAAGGACCACGCGCCTTGACGATGCGGTCATAGACCTCGCGCGCCAGAAGACGCAGCGGCAGGCCGATCACCCCGGTCCGATGGCCGAGCATCCGTTCGATGGCATAATGCGTCTTGCCGGTGTTCGTCGGACCGAGCACCGCCGTCACGCGTGAGTTGAAAGCCATGGGTCTGCCGATTCAGATATCCTGCCCGGCGATCTTGGTTTCCAGGCGTTTCACAGCCTCGTCTATCCCCTTCAGATGGGGATGTATAGCAAGGGCCGCCCGATAGACCTCGAGCGCGGGCTCAGGCTGGTCAATCGCCTCGAGAATCGCCCCGAACCCGGCAAGCGCGCCAAAGTGCCGGGGGTTGAGTGCAAGCGTGTGCTGGATGTCCGCCACCGACTGCCCGTAGCGCCCCATATGGTAAAAGGCGATAGCCCTTGCATTCCAGCCTTCGGCAAAGTCCGGGGCGTGGTCGGTCAGCGCGGTGAAGTGTTCGATCGCCGCCTCATAGTCGCCCTGCCCCATCGCCTTGCGGCCACGCTCCAGCAACAGGTCCATGGCGGCCGAGCCGGACCGGGACCACAGCCGCCAGATCTCGGATTCGATGCGGCCAGATGCCGCCTCGTCCGCGCCCTTCAACGCGCCAAACAGCCGGTCAAGCTCGGCCGAATCCTCGGCGGGTCCCGCCCAGACACCTGGTGCCGGGAGGGCTGCGGCCAGAAATGCCGCGACGACAAACTTGCGTATCAACTGTGCGGGCTTCATGTATCGAAGTGTATCCCAGAGTCGCAAAATTGCCATAACCCTCTGGTCACAATCCGGACAGCAAACGACAAGCAGGAGAATATCATGAGCGACGTCATCAATGCAGCGGTCGAGGCGCTGTCGGCCAAGCTTCCGACCTTTGACGCCCCGGCCAAGTTCGTCATTCCGGGCGAAGGCACGATCATTGTCGACCAATCGGGCGTGCGCGCCGCCGATGAAGAGGCCGATGTGACGCTGACGGCCTCGGCCGAAGTGTTTCAGGCGATCCTGCAGGGCGAGATGAACCCGACGATGGCCTTCATGACCGGCAAGCTGTCGGTTGACGGCAATATGGGTCTGGCAATGCAACTGGGGGCTGCCCTCGGCTGATGCAGGCTGCGCCCTTCTATACCGATGCCGCGCGTGGCCCCGACGGGGGTCATGCCGTCTGGTGGACAACGCCTGACGGCACGCGGCTTCGGCTGGCGCATTGGCCGACGGTCGCTGACCGGGTGTTGGGTACGGTTCTGCTGTTTCCCGGCCGGTCGGAATATGCCGAGAAATACGGCCCCGCCGCCGCCGCGCTGACCTCGGCGGGGTGGCATGTGGTCACGATCGACTGGCGTGGTCAGGGGTTGGCGTCGCGCCGCCATCCAGACCCGATGCTGGGCCATGTCGATGATTTTCAGGAATATCAGGCCGATGTCGCGGCTCTGATGCAGTTTGTGGCAGCCCTTGGCCTGCCCGAGCCCTTCCAGATTCTCAGCCATTCGATGGGCGGGTGCATCGCGCTCAGATCGCTGATGGGCGGGCTTGCCGTGCGATCGGCAGTGTTTTCCGCGCCGATGTGGGGCATCAAGCTTTTTCCCACTGTGGAACCTGTTGCCGTCAACCTTGCAAGCCTGATGCATCGGTCCGGACAAGGGTTCCGGCTGACGCCGACCACCTCGCGCGCAAGCTATGTCCTGCATGCGGGCTTTCGCTGGAACATGCTGACGCGCGACCCCGAGATGTGGCACTGGATGCGCCAGCACCTGACGCAACACCCCGATCTGGCGCTTGGCGGTCCGTCGCTCACCTGGCTGCATGCCGCGTTCAACGAGATGCATGCCCTAGCCCGGATGCCCAGCCCGACGCTGGCGGCGTTGACCGTGATCGGATCATCCGAACGCATTATCTGCCCGCGTGCCGTGCGCAAACGGATGGCGCAGTGGACCGGCGGGCAGCTCGATATCTACCCGCGCTGCGAGCATGAGGTGATGATGGAGGTGCCGCTGCATCGCGAGCGGTTCCACAGCGCCGTGATCGAGCACTTCCGCCAGACGGCAGAGATGCGCGCTGCCTGAACGCCGTCAGATCACGATCTGGCCAAAGCCGTCACGAAGTGCCGCCGACCATGCCTCGCTCATCGCGCGGAACTGCGGGTCGCCCGCCTCGATCCGCCGGCGCAGCGTGACCTTGCAGGCGTCCTTTTCGATTACCACCAGATCGAGCGGCATACCGACCGAGAGGTTCGAACGCAGGGTCGAATCCATGCTCAGTAGCACCGCCTTCTGCGCATCTGCCAAAGAGGTCTCGGGCCGCACCACGCGGTCAAGTATGGGCTTGCCGTATTTGTGCTCGCCGATTTGCAGGAACGGGGTGTCTTCGGTCGCCTCGATGAAGTTGCCCTCGGGGTAGATCAGGAAAACCCGCATCGCCCCGCCCCGGCGCTGCCCGGCCACGATCATGCTGGCCGAGGCGCTTTGCTTCATCACGCTCAGCTTTTCACCGATCTCGACACGAACTTCGGCCAGCATGTTGCCGACGATCTCGGCCACCTTCAGCATGGTGGGCGCCTTCATGATCGAGGTCTCGCCGTCCGACTCCTCGTCCTCGATCGCCTCGCGCAGGCGCGCTATCGTGGTTTGGGTCACGCTCAGGCTTCCGGCGGTAAGGATTGCCACCACCCGCTCGCCCGGATCTTCGAAGCAGAACATCTTGCGATAGGTCGAAATGTTGTCGAGCCCCGCGTTGGTGCGGGTGTCAGACAAGAGAACCATGCCTTCGTTCAACAGAAGGCCCACGCAATAGGTCATGTTCGTTTCCGTAGCGATGATGCGGATCAAACAGTATTGCTGCACTGCGACATCCGCAACAGCACTGCCACAAGGTTTATTGCTGTGTCTGTCCCTGCGTGGCCTCTGGCGCCACCACGACCCGGACATTCATCGTCTCGCTACCAGGTCCGCGGGCAATCCCCCGGATCGGTGCCGCGTCCAGCGCATCGAGACCCGAACCCAGCCGGATGTAGCGTTCATCCGGGCAGCAGCGATTCGCGGGATCAAATCCCACCCAGCCCAGACCAACGATCCACAGCTCAGCCCAGGCATGGGCCGCCTCATGCGGCTGGCCCTCTGCATCAGCAAAGAGATAGCCCGAGACATAGCGCGCCGGAATTCCGCGATGCCGCGCCATCGCGATCAGAGCATGGGCATGGTCCTGACAGACCCCTTTCCCCTGTGCCAGCGCCTCGGCCGCGGTGGTGTGGGCCTCTGTCGTGCCGGGAGCATAGGCGATGGCATCAGCCACCGCGCCAGACAGACGATGCGCGGCGTCGAGCGGACCCGAGGCGTCGTCGGCAGCAGACGACAACTCGATCAGGGCAGCATCTGCCCAGGTGGGGGTGGTCTCCCTCAGATAGACCTCGGGGCGCACAATCTCTCGGTGGCCACGCAGAACGCCGGTCAGATCGCGCGTCTCGACCACGCCCTTGACGTGGACCACGATCTCGCTGACCGGGCCTGCAACAGACCAGGCCTGAACGCGATCCCCCGCCCCGTCGCGGAATACACCGCCGGGACAGCCATCGGTGACGGTCACCTGCCAGTCGACGACGGTCTGCCCCTCAAACACCGTGGGGGTCAACCGATGGCTCTGCACAACGCCCCGCACGGGCTGGTCATAGCTGTATCGGGTCACGTGATCGACGATCAGGCGCATCAGCGAACATCCCCGCTCAGGTAGCATTCATGCATCAGGGTACCGAGTTCGATCGATTCGCCAATGAACCGCGTCAGGAATTCGTGCAAACCCTCGTCAAAGATCGCATCGGTGCTGGTCGTTTCAAGCTCGGACAGCATGATCGCCGCCTTGGACTGCGCGGTGGTGGTGCGCCCATAGGCCTTTGCCAGACGCCCCAGATGGTTCGTCATCCCCGCCACACAGGTGATCAGCGCGCGAGGGTTCTGCGGATTGAGGATCAGGAAGTGCGCGATCTTGGCCGCGGTCACATCGCCCCCATAGGCCCAATGGAAGGCCCGCTGCGCCCCCATGGCCCGCAAAAGCGTCGTCCACTGATAATTGTCGAGACCAGAGCCCACGAATTCGAGGCTTGGCAGCAGCACATAGTACTTCACGTCCAGCAGACGTGCGGTGTTGTCGCCACGCTCAAGATAGTAGCCGATGTTCAGGAAATTGTAGCCGTCGTTGCGCAGAAGCGTGGCATCGATCGCACCCCGCACCATCGCCGTGTGACGCATGACCCAATCCGTCAGGCGCGACAGCTCCAGTTCGGATCTCGGCGTCCGCTCCAGCTGGCGCAATTCCTGAAACGCGGTGTTCAGCGCATCCCAGACCTGGCTTGTCAGCGCCGTGCGGACGATGCGCCCGTTCTCGCGCGCGGCGGTGATGCAGCTCGCCACGCTGGAGGGGTTGTCGCGATCAAAGAAGAGCCAGCTTTCCAGATTGCGCTGCACCGGGTTGCCATACTTGCGCGCGAAGCCATCGGCCGTGCCCGAAGACTGCAGAAGGCTGTCCCATTCACTGCGATAGCCGTGGGCCGAGGGCAACAGCGTGATGCGCGAGCCCACTTCAAGCAAGCGGGCGGCGATGTCGGCCCGCTCCATGTAGCGGGCGATCCAGTAGAGGTTGTCTGCGGTTCTGCTCAGCATGCTCTTACTCCGCCAGCACCCAGGTATCCTTGACGCCCCCGCCCTGCGACGAGTTCACCACAAGGCTGCCCTCGGTCAGCGCCACGCGGGTCAGCCCACCGGGTACAAGGTCGATCTGTTCGCCGACAAGGCAATAGGGGCGCAGGTCAACATGGCGTGGCGCGATGCCTTCGGCCACGAAGGTCGGCGTGGTCGAAAGCGCCAGTGTCGGCTGGGCGATGTAGTTGTCGGGGTCTTTCTCGATCTTGGCGCGGAAGGCCTCGATCTGCTCGCGCGTGGATTTGGGACCGACGAGCATGCCGTAGCCACCCGAGCCATGCACCTCTTTCACCACCAGTTCGGGCAGGCGCTCCAGCACATACTTCAGATCGTCCGCCTTGGCGCATTGCCAGGTCGGCACGTTTTGCAGGATTGGCTCTTCGCCCAGATAAAAGCGCACCATCTCGGGCACATAGGTATAGACGGCCTTGTCGTCGGCAACGCCTGCGCCGGGCGCCGAACAGATCGACACGCCCCCGGAGCGGTAGACATCCATAAGCCCCGGAACCCCCAGCATGCTGTCCGGGCGGAAGCAGAGCGGATCGATGAAGGCATCGTCGATGCGCCGATAGATCACATCGACACGCTTCGGGCCCTCGGTCGTGCGCATCCAGACGTATTCGCCTTCGACAAACAGGTCCTGCCCCTCGACCAGTTCTACGCCCATGAGGTCCGCAAGGAAGCTGTGCTCATAGTAGGCGCTGTTGAAATGGCCGGGCGTCAGGATGACGATGCAGGGATCGCCCTTGCATTTCGCGGGCGCCACGCTGGCCAGCGTCCGCCGAAGGCGGTCGGAATAGCTGTCTACCGGCTGGATCCGGTTCGCCCGGAACAGTTCTGGAAACATCCGCATCATGATTTCGCGGTTTTCCAGCATATAACTGACGCCCGAGGGCGTGCGGCAGTTGTCCTCCAGCACGAAAAAGTCGTCAGGCCCCGTGCGGACCAGGTCAATTCCCACGATATGCGAATAAACCCCTTTGGGCGGCACAAAGCCCACCACAGCCTTTTCATAGGCCTCGTTCTGATAGACCAGATTGGCGGGGATTCGCCCGGCCTTCACGATCTCTCCCCGGCCATAGACATCGACCAGAAACGCGTTCAGCGCCCGTGCGCGCTGCTTGATGCCGCGTTCAAGCCGCGCCCATTCCGCCCCGGTAAAGACGCGGGGGAACATATCGAACGGGATAAGCCGGTCTGGGTCGCCGCCTTCGCCATAGACGGCGAAGGTGATGCCGATCCGACGAAACAGCGCCTCCGCCTCGGCCTGCTTCATCTGCCGGAACTCGGCCGGCATTGTCTTCATCCAGTCTTCAAGTCGGGCGTAAGGCGTGCGCACCGCGCCGGAATGGTACATCTCGTTGAAATAGTCAGCCACCTGAACCACCCCTCGGCCTAAGTTCGGACCTCGAATAAGCCGAGTTAATCAGCCCGTTTCAGCAAGGGGAAGCGAGATGCTGCAGATTGTGCAACTGCGCAAAATCATGCGCCCAAAATCTAATCTTCAGATTAATTTTTAATCACATGCATCGACTTGATCTGGCCCAGCCCCCTGAGGGATCGGGCCGCGCATCCGATGCCGGCGCTTACCCCCCTCCAACGCCCTCGGTGCCCGCGAATAATACCGGAACCACCGGCTGCGGAGGGTTGCGCTTGGGCGGGGCGCAAACCTAGATGATGCGAAACAACTGCCGAGGTCCGCCATGCCCCTTCCCCTGCCCGCCCCCGTCTTTGATGCCAATGCCACGGGTGCCAGCCTCGGCGGTCTGCCAGAGTGGGACCTGACCGATCTCTACCCCGCGCCGGACGCGCCGGAATACGACCGCGACATGGCGTGGCTGGAGAAAGCCTGCGCCGATTTCGCCGCCGCCTATGAAGGCAAGCTCGCGTCGCTTGATGCCGCAGCACTTCTGAAATGCGTGCAAGAGTATGAGGCGATTGACGTGACCGCCGGGCGCATCATGTCCTACGCGGGCTTGCGCTACTATCAGAACACGATGGACAGCGAGCGCGCCAAGTTCATGGCCGATGCGCAGGATCAGGTGACCACCTTCACCACGCCGCTGGTGTTCTTCAGCCTTGAATTCAACCGGATCGAGGACGCGCATCTGGAGGCGCTCTTGGCCGCGAATGCCGATCTTGCCCGCTACAAGCCGGTATTTGACCGCATGCGCGCCATGCGTCCGCACCAGCTTTCGGATGAGCTGGAGCGTTTCCTGCATGACGAGAGCGTCGTGGGCGCCAGCGCGTGGAACAAGCTTTTTGACGAGACGATGGCCGGGCTGATGTTCAAGGTCGCGGGTGAGGAAGAGGAGTTGAACCTCGAATCCACCCTGAACCTGCTGACCGATTCCGACCGCACCAAGCGTGAGGCGGCAGCGCGGGCCCTGGCCGAGGTGTTCGACCGCAACATCAAGCTCTTTGCCCGCGTACACAACACGCTCGCCAAGGAAAAGGAAATCCACGACCGCTGGCGCAAGATGCCCACGCCGCAGCATGGGCGCCACCTGTCGAACCATGTGGAGCCCGAGGTCGTGCAGGCGCTGCGGGATGCCGTGGTTGCAGCCTATCCCAAGCTCTCGCACCGGTATTACCGGCTGAAGGCCAAATGGATGGGCCTCGACAAGCTGCAGGTCTGGGACCGCAACGCCCCACTGCCAATCGAGCAGCCGAAAACCGTCGGGTGGGAGGACGCCCGCAAGACGGTCTCGGAAGCCTATGCCGCCTTTTCGCCCCAGCTTGCGCAATTGGCCGAGCCGTTCTTCACCAAGGGCTGGATCGACGCAGGCGTGAAGCCCGGCAAGGCGCCAGGTGCCTTTGCGCACCCGACCGTGACGACGGTGCATCCCTATGTGATGCTGAACTACCTCGGCAAGCCGCGCGACGTGATGACCCTTGCCCATGAGCTTGGCCATGGTGTGCACCAGCGTCTTGCCGCCGCACAGGGGGAGCTTTTGTCCTCCACCCCGCTGACGCTGGCAGAAACCGCTAGCGTCTTCGGGGAGATGCTGACCTTCCGCAAACTGCTCGACGGCGCCAAGAGCCCGGCCGAGCGCAAGACCCTGCTTGCCGGCAAGGTCGAGGACATGATCAACACGGTCGTGCGCCAGATCGCCTTCTACGATTTCGAATGCAAACTGCACGCCGCGCGCGCCGAAGGCGAGTTGACGCCTGACGACATCAACGCCCTTTGGATGAGCGTTCAGGCCCAAAGCCTTGGCGATGCGTTCGAGTTCATGGACGGGTACGAGACCTTCTGGGCCTATATCCCGCATTTCGTCCATTCGCCTTTCTACGTCTATGCATATGCCTTTGGCGACGGATTGGTGAATGCGCTTTATGCGGTCTACGCCAGCGGCTTGCCGGGATTCGAGGAGAAGTATTTCGACCTGCTGAAGGCGGGCGGATCGAAGCACCACAAAGAGCTTCTGGCCCCCTTTGGCCTCGATGCCAGCGACCCCGGTTTCTGGGACAAGGGCCTGTCGATGATCGCAGGCTTCATTGACGAGCTTGAGGCGATGGAGGCGTAACGCCAACGTCCGCACTCACCCATGCAAAGACAGGAGGCAAGCCATGTTCATACGATCGGTGCGTGAAGCCATCGGGGATCGACCACTGGCATCAGTTCAGTCTGGAACCACGATCCGTGAGGCTGCCCATGTGCTGGAACAGTTCAATGTGGGCGCGCTTGCCGTGCTCGCTGGCGAGCAGCTCGTCGGTATCCTTTCCGAGCGTGATGTGATCCAGCGCTGCATCGCCCATGATGCCGATCCCGCCACCACCCGAGTGGACGAGGCGATGACGGCAGACCCCGTGACGGTCGGTGCCGACGCAGGCCTTTCCGATGCTATCGGAAAGTTCGCCGAGGGCGGCTATCGCCACTTGCCGGTCATGCAGGGCGGGCACTGCATCGGCATTCTGTCCGTGCGCGATGTGCCTGCCGAATACCGGATGATGTACGAACGCTTTCAGGAAATGCGCGCACGGCCAGCGGGGGCGTGACGCCCTAGCCCAGCCACGCCACCAGCAGGGGGCGCACCTCATGCGCCCCTTCCCAGATCATCTTCAGCGCGACATAGAAGATGATGGCAAGCCCCACATAGGCGATCCAGCGATAGCGGTTCAAAAGGCGTGCGATGAAGCTCGCCGCCAGCCCCATCAGGCCGATCGACAGGATCAGCCCGATCACCAGCACCGAAGTATGTTCGCGCGCCGCACCCGCCACGGCCAATACGTTATCAAGGCTCATCGAAACGTCGGCAATCACGATCTGGGTTGCGGCCTGCACAAAGGTCTTGCGCGGCGCCCCGGCAGCGATCTGGCCATCTGCGTCCAGATCCTCGCCGCTCAGCGCCTCTTGCGCGGCGAGTTCATCGGAATGGGCGGTCCGCAACTCGCGCCACATCTTCCAGCAAACCCAGAGGAGAAGGATGCCGCCTGCAAGGAGAAGCCCCACGATCTCCAGCAACTGCGTCGTGACGGCGGCAAAGGCAATGCGCATGATCGTCGCGGCGATGATCCCCAGAAAGATCGCGCGGGCGCGCTGCTCTTTCGGCAGACCCGCCGCTGCAAGGCCGATGACGATGGCATTGTCGCCTGCAAGCGCGAGGTCGATGCCAACAACCTGCAACAGCGCCGTGAACCCGGCCGGCGTGAAAACCTCTAGCATCGCACCCTCGAAACGCTTTTCTCGTTGATTATCACCTTGTCGGTGCGCCGCAAGTGCGCGCCCCCTTGATTTCGGCCCCAGGCCCGCGATACGCGGTCGCATGCTGTCCTATCAACACATCTATCACGCGGGCAATCTTGCCGATGTCCAGAAGCACGCTTTGCTCTGCGTGATGCTGGATTACCTGACGCGCAAAGACAAACCGCTCAGCTATATCGAGAGCCACGCCGGCCGCGGCCTCTATGACCTGGGCAGCGCCGAAGCGTTGAAGACGGGTGAGGCTGACAGTGGCGTCGCGCATCTGGAACAGGCTTTTCCCGCCGATCATCCCTATCGCCGGCGCCTGGCCGAAGTGCGCGCGCGGTTCGGCGAGCGGGCGTATCCGGGCTCGCCCCTGCTGGCTGCGCTATCACTGCGCGATGGCGACGTGATGCATCTGGCCGAGCTGCACCCGCAAGAATATGCGGCACTGGCCGAGACGATGGCCCCTTGGGGGGCACATCTGCACCGCCGCGACGGGTTCGAGGTGGCGCTCGCCCTGACCCCGCCGCTGCCCCGACGCGGGCTTTTGCTGATCGACCCCTCCTACGAGGTGAAAGAGGATTACGCCCAGATCCCGCGCCACATCTCTGCCGTCGCACGCAAGTGGAACGTGGGCATCATCGCGCTGTGGTATCCGATCCTGACTTCGGGCGCGCATCTGCCGATGCTGGCAGCGCTTGAGCGTGACCACCCTGACCATTTGCGCCATGAGGTGCGCTTCCCCCCCGTGCGCGAGGGGCATCGCATGGTGGGATCGGGCATGTTCATCGTGAACCCGCCATGGGGCCTTGCGGATGCAGCGGCAGAAATCTCCACGATCTTTGGCAAACTGCGCTGATCCGCCCGCGCTCCCGTGATTGGACAGCCCCCGCGTCACATCCTAATGTGGCGCCATGTTCGATCAGTTCCTGCGCCGCCTGCTGGCCCCGACCCCTGCCCCATTGAACGCCGACGAGGCGCATCTTGCGCTTGCCGCACTCATGGTGCGCGTGGCGCGGGCCGACAACCACTATTCGGCCGGAGAGGTCACCCGCATCGACCGGGTGCTGACCGGTATGTATGCGCTCTCCCCCTTTGCCGCAGCCGCCCTGCGTCAGCAGGCCGAAACACTCGAATCCGAGGCCCCCGACACCGTGCGCTTTACCCGTGCGTTGAAGGATGCGGTGCCGCTTGACGAACGTCGCGCGCTGATCGAAGCGCTCTGGTCCGTCGCCTTGGCCGATGGCGCAAGGGGCGATGAAGAGGATCAGGTGATCCGCCTGACCGCCTCGCTTCTGGGTCTGACCGACCGGGAATCGGCCGAGGCGCGCCAAAGCGCCGCAGCGCGAAGCTAGTCCTGTCAGGCGCGAAAGCCAAAGCCATTGGGGCGCGTTCAATGCGCGCAAGGCCTGCGCATTCCGTAAAGGCAGATTGACCAAAGTGATGGCAAAACGGATTGTTTCGGCACAATTGCCGTTGCAAGGCGCCGTAATTTCCGCCCTACTTGCCCCAAGGGAGCCAATCTGGCCAACGATAAGCGAGTAAACGTGACAGCCGAACCGAATGCTACAAACCCGGCCCGCGACGTGCCGGTGATCGAAATTCGTGACCTTCACAAGAGCTATGGCCAGTTGGAGGTGCTGAAAGGCGTGGACATGACCGCGCCCAAGGGGCATGTCATCTCGCTGATCGGGTCTTCCGGCTCAGGCAAGTCGACATTGCTGCGGTGCTGCAACCTGCTTGAGGACAGCCAGCAGGGCGACATTCTGTTCGAGGGCGAGGCCGTGCGCTGGCGTGGAACCGGCCTGAACCGCCACCCTGCAGACAAGGCGCAGGTACTGCGCATCCGCACCAACCTGTCGATGGTGTTCCAGCAGTTCAACCTCTGGGCACATATGTCGATCCTGCAGAACGTGATGGAGGCGCCGCTGACGGTGCTGAAGCGCGACCCGGCAGAGGTTGAAGAGAAGGCGCGCGGCTATCTGGCCAAGGTGGGCATCGCCGACAAGGCCGACGTCTGGCCCGCGCAGCTTTCCGGTGGCCAGCAGCAGCGCGCCGCAATCGCCCGCGCCCTGTGCATGGAGCCGCGGGCACTTCTGTTCGATGAACCCACATCGGCGCTCGACCCCGAGCTTGAGCAAGAGGTGATCAAGGTGATCAAGGCGCTGGCCGAAGAGGGGCGCACGATGATCATTGTGACGCATGACATGAAACTGGCCGCTGACGTGTCGGACCATGTCGTGTTTCTGCACAAGGGCAAGATCGAGGAAGAAGGGCCGCCGGACACCCTGTTCGGCAACCCGCAGACCGAACGTCTGCGCGGCTTCCTTTCGGCCACGATGGCCTGAAAAGTTACCAATAAACCACCAACGGGAGTTACCACATGAAGAAACTGCTTCTGGCCACCGCGCTGCTGGCGCTGTCGGGCGGGATCGCCGCGGCGCAAACCGTGCGTCTTGGCACCGAAGGCGCCTACCCTCCCTACAACTTCATTGACGACGCGGGCAATGTCGCTGGCTTCGAGCGTGAACTGGGCGATGAGCTGTGCAAACGCGCCGGCCTGACCTGCGAATGGGTCACGAACGACTGGGATTCGATCATCCCGAACCTGCAGTCGGGCAACTACGACGTGATCATCGCCGGCATGTCGATCACCGATGAGCGCGAGAAAGTCGTCGATTTTTCGGAAAACTACATCCCGCCGGCCGACAGCGCATACATGGGCCTGACCGCTGATGCCGACATCAAGGGTGGTGTTGTTTCTGCCCAGGTTGGCACGATCCAGGCTGGCTATGTAGCCGAATCGGGCGCCACCTTGCTCGAATTCGCGACGCCGGATGAAACCGTGGCTGCGGTCCGCAACGGCGAGGCCGCGGCTGTCTTCGCCGACCTCGACTACCTCGCCCCCTTCGTCAAAGAATCGAACGGCGAGCTGACCTTTGTGGGTGAGCCCGTTCCGCTGGGCGGCGGCGTCGGCATGGCGTTCCGCGATAGCGATGATGAACTGCGCGAGAAGTTCAATGCTGCCATCAAGTCGATGAAGGAAGACGGCACCCTGAACCCGCTGATCACAAAGCACTTCGGGCCGGACACCAAGCTGTTCTGATCGCCCTGCCCCTGCCGATTTTTCCTGATCGGCAGGGGCATTTCATTCCGCTATCCCCCGGATCGCCATGTTCAGTTCCTGCGCCGACCCCAAGAGCCTTGAGGGGATCAGCTGGCTTCTTTGCTATCTGACCTCGGGCAAGCACATCGACTTCTACTGGTCATTCCTGACGGTGTTCGTCCTGCTGGCCGTGACGGCGCCGGCGGCGCTGCTGTTCGGCTTTGGCGGGGCCATGGCCGCGCGCAGCCATGTGGCGCCCCTGCGGTGGCTGGGCAAGATTTACACCGCCATGGTGCGGGGTGTTCCTGACATCGTGTTCTTCCTGTTCTTCGTTATCGCGCTCGATCAGGGGATCGAGTGGATGACCCACAAGATCGTCTGCCCTGACTGGACCGAACCGATCCGCCAGGGGCTAGAATTCCGCGTCTGCCCCGAGGCAAAGGTTCCGCCGGGCGACGCCCCCCAATTCTGGCACCAGCTATACGGCTTTGCTCTGGCGGTCTTCACCTTTGCCATTGTCTTTGGCGCCTTTGCAGCCAACGTGCTTTACGGCGCGATGAACGCCGTGCCGCGTGCACAGCTGGAAACGGCCGAGGCCTATGGCATGACGCATGGTCAGGTGTTCCGCCGCGTTCTGGTGCCGCAGATGTGGACCTATGCCCTGCCTGGCCTGTCGAACCTGTGGCTGATCCTTGTGAAGGCGACACCGCTTCTGTTCCTGCTGGGGGTCAAGGACATAGTCTATTGGGCGCGTGAATTGGGCGGATCCAAGACGCAGGCCTATGCCTATCCGCACCCCGACTGGCGCCTTTGGTACTTCCTCTTCCTTCTCGTGGCCTATCTCTGCATGACCCGCGTTTCTGAAATCGTGCTTGCGCGCATTGCCAAGCGGCTGAACCACGGCCAGGCCACCGCTGCCGGCGAAGCGATGCGGAGGGCTGCCCAATGAGCTGCTGGGATACGGTACAGGCCTATGCCTTCCGCAGTCTGGGCTTTGGCGAAAAGCTGCTGCCAAAATCCGACTTCACGCTTTGCGAGCACTTTACCCTGATCGGGTCTGGGCTGATCTGGAACATCTACTTCGGCGCATTGGCACTGTTCTTCGGCTTCTTCTTCGCCAATGCGCTTGCGCTGGCGAAAGCCTCGAAGAATTCTTGGCTGAAAAAGCCGGCTGACTGGTTCATCTTTGTCTTCCGCGGCTCACCGTTGTTCATCCAGTTCTTCCTCGCCTATTCGGCGCTGGTCATGCTGCCGCGTGGCGGGATCGACATCCTTGGCTTGCACATCCCCACCAGCTGGATGACCTCGGCCTGGGCAGGTGCGCTGTTCGTGCTGTTTCTCAACACATCCGCCTATGCTGCCGAGATCTTTTACGGCGCGCTGCAGTCGATTCCCAAAGGCGATCTTGAGGCTGCCGATGCTTACGGCATCTCGGGGTGGAGCAGGTTCCGCCGGATCCAGTGGCCGACGATGCTGCGGCTGGCATGGCCTGCCTACACGAATGAGGCGATCTTTCTGTTCCACGCCACGACGCTGGTGTTCTTTTCCGGCTTCCCGGCGTTCCAGCAGAGGGGTGACGCGCTCTATTACGCAAACTTCTTTGCGGACAAGACCTTCAACCCCTTCGTCGCCTATCCGATCGTGGCCTTCTACTTCATCCTGCTGACCTTTGCCCTGATCTACGGCTTCGGTCTGGTTAATCGCATGCTCAATCGGCACCTTCCGTCCAATATACGCAGCAGAATTCGCTTGCGTCCGCAGTTGGTCCGGTAGTATCCTGTATTTGATCAAATTCTTCGGGCCGTCGCCCGAACCGTGCTCCGGGTGGGGCATGGCGTCCCCTGTCCAGATGGGCGGGCGCGGATGGCAAGGATCAGACAAGGGAGAAAGGGCCAAGGGCATGGTCCTCACCCGCAGGGCGGCCGCAGGCGCGGCGTCGATGTGGCGGTGATCCCGTGCCCCGGGTCTTGAATGACACGATGAGCATGAAGGATTGGCTGAGAAAGCACCCCGAGGTCCGCACGATCCGTGTGGCCGCGGCGGATTTGAACGGTCAGGCGCGGGGCAAACGGGTCCCGGCACGATTTGCCGAAAGCGTGGTGAAGAACGGCACACGTTTCCCGTTTTCGGTACTGAACCTCGACATCTGGGGTGAAGACATTGACGACAGCCCGCTGGTCTTTGAACAGGGCGATCAGGACGGCGTGCTGAAACCTACCGAGCGCGGCTTCATGCCAATGCCCTGGCTCGAAGCCCCGACGGCACTGCTGCCGATTTGGATGTTCCGCGAAAACGGACAACCCTATGAGGGCGACCCGCGCCATGCGCTGAACGCAGTGGTGCAGCGCTACAAAGAACGAGGCCTTACCCCCGTCGTCGCAATGGAGCTTGAGTTCTTCCTGATCGACGACAGCGGCAAGACCCTGCAGGCACCGGCCTCTCCGCGGTCCGGCAAGCGCCGCAAGGCAGCCGAGACGCTGTCGATCCGGGCCCTCGATGCCTTCGACAGCTTCTTTACCGACCTCTACGACGCCTGCGAGGCGATGGACATCCCGGCCGATACCTCGACCTCGGAAACCGGTCTTGGCCAGTTCGAGGTGAACCTGATGCATTGCGATGACGCCCTGCGCGCCGCCGACGATGCCTGGCTCTTCAAGATGCTGGTCAAGGGGCTGGCGCGTCGCCACGGCTTCGCCGCAAGCTTCATGGCCAAGCCCTATCCTGAATACTCGGGCTCTGGCCTGCATACCCATTTCTCTGTCATCGACCAGAAGGGCGACAACATCTTTGACAGTGGCGGGCCGAAGGGTACGGCGACCTTGCGCCATGCTGTTGCCGGCTGTCTGAACGCGATGCACGACTCGACGCTGATCTTCGCGCCGCACCAGAACAGCTACAACCGTCTGGTGCCGGGCAAGCATGCGCCGACCTCGATAGCCTGGGGCTTTGAAAACCGCACGGCGGCCGTCCGCATCCCCGCGGGCAACCCGGCTGCACGCCGGATCGAGCATCGGGTCGCGGGGGGTGACGTAAACCCCTATCTCATGCTGACCGCTATTCTTGGTGCGGCGCTGACCGGGATCGAGGACGCGGTCGAGCCGCCTGCCCCGATCACCGGGAATGCCTACGCCATGGACCTGCCGCAGATCCCTGCCGATTGGGAACATGCGATCGACGCGTTCGAGAACAGCGACATTCTCTATCGCTTCTTCTCGAAAGAGCTGATCCGCAACCTCGTGCAGACCAAGCGCCAAGAGTTGCACTACACGGCCGAGCTGACCCCCGAAGAGCTTGTCGAGCTCTACCTCGACACTGTCTGACCTGAACCGCGGGCGGGCTTCGTCCCGCGCCGCACGGTATCGGCCCTTGCCCTGTGCAGGGGCCGATTGCTAGATTTCATCTGCATCTATCCTGGATACCCCATGCTGATCGGCATTCTGCAAACCGGTGAAGCCCCCGATGTTCTGGCACCCACCTCGGGTGACTACCCCGACATGTTCGAGCGCCTGCTGGCGGATCAGGGCCTGTCGTTCCGTACCTACCGGGTGCTGGATATGGAGTTTCCAGAGTCGGTCAATGACTGCGACGGCTGGCTGATCACCGGCTCGCGCTTCGGCGCCTATGAAGACCACGCCTTCATCCCGCCGCTCGAGGATTTCATCCGCGAGGCCTATGCCAAGGCCGTGCCGATGGTCGGCATCTGCTTTGGGCATCAGATCGTGGCCCAGGCACTTGGCGGCAAGGTGGAGCGCTATTCTGGCGGCTGGTCTGTCGGCCCCACGGAATACGACTTTGACGGCGAAACCCTGCGCCTGAATGCCTGGCACCGGGATCAGGTGACCCGCAAACCCGATGCGGCCGAGGTGCTGGCCTGCAACGACTTTTGTGAAAATGCCGCGCTGGTTTACGGTGACCGCATCTTCACCGTGCAGGCCCACCCCGAATTCCGCTCGGAATTCATTGACGGATTGATGAAGACCCGGGGCAAGGGCCTTGTCCCGGATACGCTGATGGCTGAGGCGGGCGCGCGTCTCGACCAGTCGATCGATGACCAGGCACTTGCGCGCCGCATTGCAGATTTCTTCAAGGCGTCGCGGACTGCCGCCTGACGGCTTCCGCTCGCCCAAACCAAGAGTGTGACCCATGTCCGACTGGACGTCCAAGCTGCCCGAGGCAGCCCGTGCCTATATTGCCGACCGTCGTATTGATGAAGTGGAATGCATCATCGGCGACATTGCCGGTGTTGCACGCGGCAAGGCCATGCCCGCCGCGAAGTTCGGCAAGCAGACCAGCTATTTCCTGCCGAACTCGATTTTCCTGCAGACCATCACCGGCGAATGGGCCGACAACCCCTTCGACGCCTTTACCGAGCCGGACATGATCCTCGTGCCCGACTATTCGACCGCAACCGCCGCCCCCTGGACGGCAGACGTCACCTTGCAGGTGATCCACGACGCACAGGACCAGCAAGGCAACCCGGTACCGTTCAGCCCGCGCAACGTGCTGCGGCGTGTTCTCGCGCTGTTTGAAGCCGAAGGGCTGCGCCCGGTTGTTGCGCCCGAGATGGAATTCTTCCTGACTGCCCGCAACATCGACCCGAACCAGCCGGTTCAGCCCCCGATGGGTCGCTCTGGTCGGCGCGCGGCACAGAAGCAGGCCTATTCGCTGTCGGCCGTCGACGAATACGGCAAGGTCATCGATGACATCTATGACTTCGCCGAGGCTCAGGGGCTTGAGATCGACGGCATCCTGCAGGAAGGCGGCGCAGGCCAGATCGAGCTGAACCTTGCCCATGGCGATCCGGTCCGGCTGGCGGACGATGTCTTCTTCTTCAAGCGGATGATCCGCGAGGCGGCGCTGCGCCACGACTGTTTTGCCACCTTCATGGCCAAGCCCATTGCGGGTGAGCCGGGCTCGGCAATGCACATCCACCATTCGATTGTCGATATCGCGACGGGCAAGAACATCTTCTCTGACCCCGATGGCGGCGAGAGCCTGGCCTTCCTGCACTTCATCGCGGGGATGCAGAACCACATGAGCGCAGCCATCGCCCTGATGGCGCCCTATGTGAACAGCTACCGCCGCTACGTCCCGGACTTTGCGGCACCGATCAACCTTGAATGGGGGCGCGACAACCGCACTACCGGATTGCGTGTGCCGATCTCTACTCCTGAGGGACGCCGGGTGGAGAACCGCCTGCCAGGCATGGACTGCAACCCCTACCTCGCTATCGCTGCAAGTCTTGCCTGCGGCTACATTGGCCTGAAGGCCAAGCAGATGCCGCGGCCCGAATTCTCGGGATCGGCTTATATCGACAGCGACGACATCCCGACAAACCTTGGCGATGCACTGGATTTGCTGGAGGAGGATGCCGCCCTGCGCGAGGTACTGGGTGTCGAATTCTGCACGGTCTACGACAGCGTCAAGCGCAACGAATACAAAGAGTTCCTTCAGGTCATCAGCCCGTGGGAGCGAGAGCACCTGCTCTTGAACGTCTGAGGCGACGATGAACCTGCTGTTTGCCAATGACAAGGCGGGGCAATACCCCGCCAGCTATTACGCGGCCACGCGCGCAGAGCTTGCCCCGTTTCCCGAGCTTCGGGGAACGGTCAATGCCGATGTCTGCGTGATCGGGGCAGGTTACACCGGCTTGTCCGCTGCATTGCATCTGGCGCAGGCCGGGCGCCGCGTGGTCGTGCTTGAGGCGCATCGCGTGGGCTTTGGCGCCTCGGGCCGCAACGGCGGTCAGGTTGGATCTGGTCAGCGGCTCGATCAGGTGCAGATGGAAAAGATCGCCGGGCGCGAGAACGCCCATCGCTATTGGCAGATGGCCGAGGATGCGAAAGCGCTGGTCAAGGGTCTGATCAAGGATCACGCCATGCCGGTGACCTTTCACCCCGGCGTCGCCCATGCCTGCTGGCATGAACGCGAGGTGCGCGATACGCACGCCTATGCCGAAAAGCTGCATCGCGACTATGGCTATACCCAGCTTGAGCCGCTCGACCGCGACGGGATCCGCGCGCTGATCGGATCAGACGCCTACAAGGGTGGCGAGATCGATTGGGGTGCCGGGCATGTGCATCCGCTCAACTTCACGATCGGGATGGCGCAGGCCGCCAGCCGGGCTGGTGCGGTGATCCATGAGGGCAGCCTTGTCCATCGGATCGACCACGGCGCAAAGGTAACTGTCGCAACCGGCCACGGTCGCGTGGTGGCCGACCATGTCATCCTCGCCTGCAACGGCTACCTGGGCGGGCTGGATCGCAAGGTCGCGGCCAAGGTCATGCCGATCAACAACTTCATCGTCGCGACCGAACCACTGGGCGCGCGCGCGGTCGAGGTGCTGTCGAAGCCTGTGGCCGTGGCGGATACCAAGTTCGTGGTGAACTACTGGCGACTGTCCGAGGACAACCGACTGCTCTTTGGTGGCGGCGAAAGCTACGGCTGGAAGTTCCCCGACATCATCAAGACGGTCTCGAAACCCATGCTTGAGGTCTATCCGCACCTGAAGGACGTGCGGATAGACTATGCTTGGGGCGGGACGCTGGCGATCACCATGAACCGCCTGCCCTGCTTTACGCGGGTCGCGCCCAATGTGCTGTCGGCCTCGGGCTATTCCGGGCATGGCGTGGCTCTGGCGACGCTTGCAGGCAAGCTGATGTCCGATGCGGTGCGCGGGCAATCCGAAGGCTTCGATCTGATGGCCGCCCTGCCGCAGCCCCGCTTCCCGGGCGGTGCCGCGATGCGCTGGCCGCTGCTGGTGCTGGCGATGACCTGGTTCTCCATGCGCGACCGGATGGGTGTTTGATCCGACCTGCCGCCGATCTGGCGGCAGATCGTTCCACCACACGCGGGAAACGCAGGCGGATTTCCCCGATTTTCCGAAGCGTCACAAACTTGTCGCTGGAGAATCGGGCGGCCCCGGCATACAGAAAATCGGAACAACAGTTTCAGGAATGCTGAAAATGGCTGCAGACGGCGCCCTTCGTGCCCCCGATGTCTATGATGCCGAGCCGATCCCCGAAGCCGCAAAAGCCGAGATAGACCGCCTGCTCGCGAGCGGCGATCTGTTCCGCTACACTGCCCCCGAAGGTGCACCCGTTGCATTGCTGGAGGCCGAGTTCGCCGAGCTTCTGGGCAGCCGCTATGCCTTGGCTGTGTCATCCTGCTCTGCTGCGCTGTTCCTGTCGCTGAAGGCACTGGACCTGCCACGGGGCGCACGGGTGCTGATCCCGGCCTTTACCTTTGCCGCCGTGCCATCGGCTGTGGTCCATGCCGATTGCGTGCCGGTTCTCGTCGAAGTTGGCCCGAACTACCGCATCGACATGGCGGATTTCGCCGCCAAGCTGCCCGGTGCAGGCGCGGTGATGATCTCGCATATGCGCGGCCACACCTCGGATATGGATGCGATCATGGCGTTGGCCGATGCCGCCGGCATCCCGGTGATCGAGGATGCGGCCCATAGTCTTGGTACAGAATGGCATGGCCGCAAGATCGGCACGATCGGCAAGATCGGCTGCTTCAGCTTTCAGTCCTACAAGATGATCAACGCAGGCGAAGGCGGCATCCTCGTCACCGACGACCCCGAGCTTGCCGCCCGCGCGGTCATCATGTCGGGCGCCTATGAGCATAATTGGAAAAAGCACGCGGGCCTGCAGAATAGCTACATGCTGTGGCAGAACCGACTGCCGCTTTACAACATGCGCATGCAGAATCTGTCAGCCGCCGTGATCCGTCCGCAGCTGCCGCATCTGGCCGATCGCGTGGCCAAGGGCCGGGCGAACCACGATCTTGTAGCCGCGCTTCTGAATGGCAGCGGCTACTTTGACGTACCCAATGCGCTGCCCCCCGAAGAGCGCGCCCCGGATTCCATCCAGTTCAATCTGAAAGGCTTTGCCACCGACGAGGCGGCGCTGGCCTTCCAGGCAGCGGCCAAGCTGCGTGGTGTGACGGTGCAGGTGTTCGGCCTGTCGCAGGACAATGCGCGCGCCTTCTGGAACTGGCAGTTCCTTCCCGAAATGCCGGATCTGCCGATGACCCGCGCGATGCTGATGCGCGCCTGCGACGTGCGTCTGCCGACCCGGCTTTCGGTAGACGATCTGCACTTCATCGCCGCGGCCCTCATCGACTCGGCGGCAGAGGCGCTGGCTAAAGCAGCCTGAAGCTCTCTCGCATCCAGGGCCAACGCGCGAGGGCGGGTGACACGACCTGCGCGTCAAGCTGCGCGCGCAGGCGGGCCGCAAGGGCGGCGGGCAGGCCCTGCAGCGCGCCTGCCCGCGCGCAGAGGGTAATCGTTCGCTCCAACCGGCCAAACGGCAGGGGTGATACGCCGACATCGGCCTGAAAGCGCGCCACATGATGCCAGGCCAGCGGCGTGAGGATCGCCCAGCCCTGCCCCGCCGCAACCATGGCCAGAATGGCGTGATAGCTGTCGAGCTCAAAACGGCCAGCCGGATCGAGGTTCAGGGCCGCAAGATGAGCGCCGATCTGTCGCCCCATGTGATGGCGCGACGAATAGCGGATATAGGGAAGCGTCCGCAGCGCCTCTGCATCCGCAGCCGATCCCAGCGGAGCCACCACGACGAACGGATCACAAATGAGCGGATGGATCTCGAGCCCCGTTTCAGGTGCGCGCGCGGCGCCCAGATCGGCGGCCACCACGATATCGAGCGCGCGCGCCTCAAGCTCGTCGCGCAAACGGTGGCTGGGTCCGGTTTCCAGAAGAAAGCGACAGGTCTGCATCTCGGCCGCAAGTTCGGCCAGCAGGCGCGGCGTCACATCGGCGTCCAGATCCTCGATCACCCCAAGGCGCAACGAACCGATGCCCGTCAGGTCTGACATTGCGAGTTCTGTCTGCGCCGCATGTGCGGCGCTGACCATCACTTGCGCGTGACGCCTCAGGACCATTCCCGCAGATGTCAGTCGAACCGGCCGCGCGCCACGGTCAAACAGCTGCGCGCCAAGCGTGGTCTCAAGCCCGGAAAGCTGCTGACTGACCGCCGATGGGCTGGACCCCAGTCGCCGCGCCGCGGCAGAAATCGAGCCTTCCTCGGCAATGGCAAGAAAGACCTCGATCCCCCAGAGCGTGACGCGCCCTGTGGATTGCGTCATCGGTCAGAGCTTGGAAAGCTTGGCCTGAAGTTCGGCAAGCTGCTTCTTGATGGCGGCAAGCTCGTCACTGGTGCCACCCTCAGGCGTCCGCCCCTCATCGTCAGGCGCAGGGCCTGTGCTGCTCCAGCCGGGAAGGCCACCCATCATGGTCTTCATGAAGGCTTCCTGCTGCTTGCGCATCGCATCAAAGCCCGGCATCGCGGCCATGGGGTTCGGGAAATTCGTCAGGTTTTCCAGCATCTTCGACTGCCCATCGCGCAGCATCTCGAACGAGGCGGCGAGGAACTGCGGCACAACCGAATTCATCCCCGTGGTGTAGGATCGAACAAGATCCGTGAGCACGTTGATCGGCAAGACGTTCTCGCCTTTGCTTTCATGCTCGGCCACGATCTGCAGCAGATACTGACGCGTCAGATCATCGCCCGATTTCAGATCTACGATCTGCACCTCTCGCCCGGCGCGGATGAAACCTGCAATATCCTCAAGCGTCACGTAGTCGCTGGTTTCGGTATTGTAGAGGCGTCGGCTGGCATAGCGCTTGATCAGAAGCGGTTTATCGGTGTTTGCCATGGCAGGCCCCTCCGCAGTCGTTGTGCATGTGCAGAACCTTAGGCCACGGGTCGACAAAAAAGCAAAGAAAAAGAATAGGGCGGACCCCGGGTTACCCCGAGATCCGCCCCCTGTGCATCCCCTTGCCCGGGAGGAGTGGGCCGTGGATGCCTGTCAGATCACTTCGCAGCTGCAGCAGCAGCCTTCTTCACGGCCGAGGTCGCATCGGCGGTGGCTTTCTTGACGGCGGCCTGGGCTTCTTCCGAAGCGTCCTTGCCAGCAGCCAGCATCAGCTCGACGGTTTCCATCTGAACTTTCTTCGCAACTTCGGCGAAAGCTGCCAGATTTTCAGCGGCCAGTTCAGCAGCAGCCGACGCGAAGTCGGTCACGGCTTTCGAGTATTCCGACGGGTCAGCCTTGGCCTTGGCGGTTTCCGTCAGCTTGGCGATGGTGTCCTTGGCCCACTTCGAGCTGATCTCGGTGGACTTGTCAGCAGCTTCCAGAGCAACCTTGGTGAATTTCTCACCCATGGCTGCTTGGGTCTTGAAGGCGTTCTGGAACGCCGAAGCGTCAACCGGGAACGAGGCCATCATGTCCTGCATGACTTTGGTGATATCGGGGGTCTTCGTCATCTTCATTCTCCATAGCTCGGGCAGGGAGGAGCGATGCCCGTTTCCTGTCACCATCATATATATGCTGCAGTGCAGAAAATCAAGTGAAGTTTCTGCAACGCAGCGTGACGCTACGACACACATCAGCCAATTGTCTGAATATTCTGGAGATTCAAGCCGCTGGCACAGCCTTAACATAGGTGCCCGGCGCGGGTGCCAGTACGGGATGATCCGAATCGCCTGGGATGCGGGCCGCGATTTGTCGCCCCGATCGCTTGGCGAGCCACTCTCCCCACATCGGCCACCAGCTCGACTTGTGGAATGTGGCGCCCGCCAGCCATTCCTCGGGCGTGGTCATGGGGCCCTCGTTTACATAGTGGCCGTACTTGCCCTTCGACGGCGGATTGATGATCCCGGCGATATGCCCGCTTTGCGACATGATGAAGGTCTTGTCCTTTGACCCCATCTGCCGAATGCCATTGAAGCTGCCCTTCCAGGCGGCGATATGGTCAGTCTCACAGGCGATCGCCGCCAGCGGAACCTTCACGTCGGACAGGTGCACCTTGTGGCCAAGGATGGTGAAGCCGCCTTGCGCAAACTCGTCGCGCTGGCAAAGCCCGCGCAGATATTCGACCGACATGCGTGCCGGGAGGTTGGTGCCATCCCCGTTCCAGAACAGAAGGTCAAAGGCGGGCGGTGCCTCGCCCATCATGTAGCTCTTGATTGCCGGCTGATAGATCAGGTCGTTCGAGCGCAGGAAGCTGAAGGTTCGGCTCATGAAGAACTTGTCGAGCACCCCGTCGACGGCGACCTGGCGCTCGATCCCGTCGACGAAGTCATCATCGAGAAAGACACCCACTTCGCCGGGATCAGAGAAATCGGTCAGTGTCGTAAAGAAGGTGGCCGACTTGATCGACTTGTCACCGATCTGCTGCAGATACGCCAGCGTCAGGCTCAGCGTGGTTCCCGCGATGCAATAGCCTACCGCATTGATCTGCTTTTCACCCGTGATGCGCTTTGTCTCTTCGATCGCAGCCAGATAGCCGTCACGGACGTAGTCATCGAGGCCCACGTCGCGGTAGCTGGCATCAGGGTTCACCCAGCTGACCACGAACAGGGTAAAGCCTTGGTCGACGATCCATTTGATCAGGCTGTTCGCCGGTTTCAGATCAAGAATGTAGAATTTGTTGATCCACGGCGGGAAGATCAGAAGCGGCGTCTGATGCACCTTCTCGGTCGTCGGGGTGTACTGGATCAGCTCGAACATCTTGTTGCGAAACACCACCGCGCCCGGTGTCGTGGCGATGTTCTCGCCCACCCGGAAGGCCTCTTTATCGGCCAGCGTCACCAGCAGATCGCCGTTGTTCGCCTCGATATCCCGAACAAGGTTCTCGAGCCCCTGCACAAGGCTTTCGCCGTCGGTGGCGACTGCCTTTTCCAAGGCGTCAGGGTTCGTGCCAAGAAAGTTCGTGGGAGACATCATGTCGACGATCTGTCGCGTGAAATACTCCACCCGGCGACGATCGACCGCATCCAGCCGGTCTAGACCGGAGAGCGCACCGGTAATCGCCTCGGACCCCATGAGATACTGCTGCTTGAGGTAATTGAAGAACGGATGCGTCTCCCACAGGGGGTTCGCGAATCGGCGATCACTCGGCCCTGGGTCGGCGGGGGCCTTCAATTCGCCCTGCGAAAGGGCATGCTGCGCCTCCACATAGTGCTTCAGCGTCTTGCCCCAGTAGCCCACCTGCTGCTCTATGATTTTGGAAGGGTTCTGCATCATTTCGGCAACATAGGCCGCAGCAGCCTTCATGTAGACCTCTTGCGAGGGCCCGGAAAGGGCCGGATCAGCCTGTTTGCGACGCGCAAGTGCCGCTGCCAGCCGCTTTGACAACTCATCAACCTTGGCAAGATTGGCGTTCAGACGTTCAAGCCGCGCCGCTTGGTCCTTGGTCTCAGTTGTCATATTGATCTTTCCCCCCTACACTTTTTGCAGATGCAGCAATTATTGCCCGGTTCCCCTGCGCCTGTGGGACCGGTTTTGTGCCACGGCCCAGCGCTCGAGGAGACGCCCATGAAGTATATGGCCACTTATGACCTGATGGAAACAGCGCGCAACACCAATGAGTGGCTTGGCGCCACTGCGCGCGCCATGGCGTCGTATCCCGTGTTCGCCTTGTCTGCCAACCCGATCTTCCAGTTGACGGCCGCCTGGGGCGAGGTGACCGAGCGCACCTTCTCACGCATGGTGACCAAACCCGACTGGGGCATCCGGTCGATCGTCGGCCCCGATGGCACCGACCACTTGGTCGACATTACGCCGGTGGTCGAGCGTGACTTTGGCAACCTGATCCATTTCTCGGTTCGCCGGCGCGAAAAGATGGCTCGCCAGATCCTCGTGGTGACGCCGATGTCGGGTCACTATGCAACCCTTCTGCGCCCAACTGTTGCCTCGCTGCTGCCCGATGCCGACGTCTATGTCACCGATTGGCACAATGCCCGCGACATCCCGGTTTCGGCCGGCAAGTTCGACGTGGATGACTATGTGCTCTACCTTGTAGATTTCATGCGTTATCTGGGTCCCGACACCCATGTGGTTGCGGTTTGCCAACCCGTGCCTCTGACACTGGCCGCCACCGCCTATCTGGCGGGTGAGGATCCGGCCGCGCAGCCCCGGTCACTGACGCTGATGGGTGGCCCGGTTGATCCTGATGCCGCAGCGACCGAAGTGACCGACTTTGGCCGCCGCGTGACCATGGGCCAGCTGGAGCAATGGGCCATCCAGCGGGTGGGCTTCAAGTACAAGGGCGCGGGGCGACTGGTCTATCCGGGCCTTCTGCAACTTGCCGGCTTCATGTCGATGAACGCTGAACGCCACGGAAAGGCCTTTGCTGATCAGGTCATGCGCGCCGCACGGGGCGAAACATCCGACCATGACGCCCACAACCGTTTTTACGACGAGTATCTGGCGGTCATGGATATGACGGCCGAGTTCTACCTCTCGACCGTCGAGCGCATCTTCAAGAACCGCGAGATTGCGCGCAACGACTTTACCGTTGCCGGCAAGAAGGTGGACTTCGGCGCGATCACCAGCGTCGCAGTGAAGATCGTCGAGGGTGAAAAGGACGACATCTCGGCCCCAGGCCAGTGCCTCGCCGCGCTGAAGCTGCTGACCAACCTTCCCGACGACAAGAAGGCCAGCCATCTGGAACCGGGCGCGGGCCACTACGGTATCTTCGCCGGCAAGAGCTGGCGTCTGAACATCCGCCCACTGGTGCTGAGCTTCATCGACGCGAACTCCGGCCAGCCGCGCAAATCGCCGGTAAAGCTGGCGGTGACGAAGTAGGCCTCTCGTATCAGGTCAAAGCTGGAACGCCGGGGCCAATACCCCGGCGTTTTCGTTTAATGTTCGAGGATTGAAGCCCGGCAGATGATCCAAGTCTGGAGGACACAACCAAGGCCTTGATTTTACTAACGCCAAAAATGCTCGGCATACCTTCGGTTGTCAGGATTTGACAAGCATCGACGTCTCCTCGACCGCTTCTATGACGAGGTCGAGACAGGCAGGCGTCGAAAACCGATGATCCGCCCCCTTCACGAGCGTCAGCCGAAGGTCAGGGCTTTCGGCGTGGGCCATCAGGCGCAGCGCCACCTCTGACGGCACATCCACATCCGCCGTCCCTTGCAGCAGGCGCACCGGGAAAGGCAGCGGCAGAGGGTCGCGCAGGACCAAATGACGGCGGCCATCCTCGATCAGCTTGCGGGTGATGATGTAGGGCTCTTCCGAATAGTCCGAGGGTTGCTCGACCCGCCCCGTCGCAAGTGCTGCGCGCTCTGCTTCGGTGAACTGCGCCCACATCAGATCTTCGGTAAAATCCGGCGCCGCCGCGATCCCGACGAGGCCCGCGACGCGTTCAGGCTGCGCGCGCGCCACCAGCAGCGCGATCCAGCCCCCCATCGATGAGCCGACAAGGATCTGCGGCCCGTCGGTCAGGGTGCGGATCACCTCAGATGCATCTGTCGCCCAGTCCCCGATGCAGCCCTCCAGAAAGTCTCCAGACGACTGACCATGCCCCGAATAGTCGAAGCGCAGAAAGGCGCGCCCCCTCGCCTCGGCCCAGTCCTGCAGGTGCTGCGCCTTGGTGCCGGTCATGTCGGATTTGAAGCCCCCTAGGAACACCACTCCCGGCCCCTGCCCCGGATGGCGGTGATAGGCAATGCGGCGGCCCTGCGCTGTCGTCAAGAAATCGGTCATTGGCGTCTCCAGTCTTGAGGCACCCCTAGCAGAAAGCCTGCGCCCGCCTCAACCGATGCTCTGCGCCAGAACCCGGCTGATCGTGTTCAGGGACTGTCCGCTTTCCGTGCGCCAGCGATCAAACGCCGCCTGCACCGCCGCCATTGCCTTGCGTGAGGTAGGCGGCCCACCAATCACCCCTTCGGCCACCAGCCTTGCGACAACGTCTTTTGAGAGAAGGTAGCCCTCTTTCCCCATCTGCCGCAGCATATAGGCGCCAGTGTTTCCGCCGAGCCGGCTGCCGGTGGTGGTGAGCCAATCCAGGAGGCCCGCGAAATCCCCGGCGGGCCAGTCAGCCACCTTGCGGGCAAAGCCGCCTTCCGCCTCGTTCACCCTGCGGATGAAGACCGCGTTGTCGCGTATGGCGGCGATCTTGGCGCCGCTGCGGATCACCCGCGTGTCGACGAGCAGCGCATCAAGCCAGCCATCATCCATCATCGACAGGCGACCCACGTCAAACCCGGCGAAAGCCTCTTCAATGCCTGGCCATTTCGCTTCGACCACCGTCCAGCTGATCCCCGCCTGAAAGATACCCCTCGCCATCATGGCCAGCCAGCGGTCGTCCGGAATGCTGGCCAGTTCGCCTGCAGTCTTGTAGGGCATGACACCGGCCAGCACCTTGTCGGCACCCCCCTTGCGCTCTGCCGCGATGGTCAGAATTTCCTCGAATGAGCGCATCATGCCCCCCTGCATCACCCCACAACAACGTTGCAGATGCGGCACCCTCGGGCAAGTCCACCACCCCACCGGCTTGACGCGGGCGGCGTGATTGCGCAAAAGCCCCAGACCATACCCGCAACCGGGCGTTCCGTGGGCGCCAAACCGACGAGGAGCCGGCCATGAGCCAGAATTCCCCCCAGAACATCACGTTGACATTCCCCGATGGGAACACGCGCGAATTCGCGGCAGGCGTGACGCCAGCCGAAGTGGCGGCCTCGATTTCAACGAGCCTTGCCAAGAAGGCGATCTCGGCCACTGTCGAGGGCAAGCAATGGGACCTGCAATGGCCCATCGCGCAGGATGCATCGATCGCCATTCACACGATGGCCGATGACGCGCAGGCGCTGGAGCTGATCCGCCACGACCTCGCCCATATCATGGCCCGTGCGGTGCAGGAAATCTGGCCGGATGTGAAGGTCACCATCGGCCCGGTGCGCGATCACGGCTGGTTCTACGACTTTGACCGTGAAGAGCCCTTCACGCCCGAAGACCTTGGCCAGATCGAGGCGCGGATGAAGCAGATCATCAACGCGCGCGAACCGGTCAAGACCGAGCTGTGGGAACGTGCCCGTGCGGTCGAGTACTATCGTGGCCGCGGCGAGCCCTTCAAACTGGAACTTCTCGACCGCATCCCCGAGGGCGAGGACATCCGCATGTACTGGCACGGCGACTGGCAGGACCTGTGCCGCGGCCCCCATCTGCAGCACACCGGGCAAGTGCCCGCCGATGCCTTCAAGCTGACGCATGTGGCCGGCGCCTACTGGCTGGGCGACGCATCGCGCCCCATGTTGCAGCGCATCTACGGCGTGGCCTTCAAGAACCGCGACGATCTGAAAGCGCACCTCACCATGCTGGAAGAGGCCGCCAAGCGTGACCACCGCAAGCTGGGCCGCGAGATGGACCTGTTCCACCTACAGGAAGAGGCGCCGGGGATGGTGTTCTGGCACCCCAACGGCTGGACCGTCTATCGCACGCTGGAAGACTATATGCGCAAGCGCCTGCGCGCTGCAGACTACAAGGAAATCAAGACGCCGCAGGTGGTTGATCGCGTGCTGTGGGAGAAATCCGGCCACTGGGAAGCCTACCGCGAGAACATGTTCATCGTGGAGGTGGATGAGGAAGGCGCCAAGGAAAAGCGCATCAACGCGCTGAAGCCGATGAACTGCCCTTGCCATGTGCAGGTCTATAATCAGGGCCTGAAATCCTACCGCGACCTGCCCTTGCGGCTGGCCGAGTTCGGGTCGTGCCACCGCTATGAATCCTCGGGCTCGATGCACGGTCTGATGCGGGTGCGCGGCTTCACGCAGGACGACGCGCATATCTTCTGCACCGAGGACCAGATCGAGGCAGAATGCGCAGGCTTCATCGGATTGCTCTCCAGCGTCTACAAGGATCTCGGGTTCGAGAAATTCGACATCAAGCTGTCGACGCGGCCCGACGTGCGCGTGGGCTCGGACGAGATCTGGGACAAGGCCGAAGGCGCCCTTGAGAAGGCAATCCAGAGCCTTGGCCTGCCCTATGAGGTGAACCCCGGCGACGGGGCCTTCTACGGGCCGAAGCTTGACTTCAAGCTGACCGACGCGATCGGCCGCGAATGGCAATGCGGCACCTTCCAGTGCGACTTCAACCTGCCGATGCGTCTTGGCGCGGAATATGTCGGCGAGGATGGCGGCAAGCACCGCCCGGTCATGTTGCACCGCGCCGTTCTGGGCAGCTTTGAGCGTTTCATCGGCATCCTGATCGAAAACTATGCCGGCAAACTGCCGTTCTGGCTGGCGCCGCGTCAGGTGGTGGTGGCCTCGATCGTCTCGGACGCCGATGATTATGTGCGCGAGGTGACCGCCGCCCTGAAGTCGGCCGGCATCCGGGCCGAGGCCGATACGCGGAACGAAAAGATCAATTACAAGGTCCGCGAGCACTCGGTCGGCAAGGTTCCGGTGATCCTTGCCATCGGCATGAAAGAGGTCGAGGAGCGCACTGTTTCGGTCCGCCGTCTGGGTGAAAACAGGACGGAAACGGTGGCTCTGGACGCGATCATTGGCGAACTTTCTTCCGCCGCCGAGATGCCATGATCCTGCCAAGTATCTGGCAGATCATCGAAAAATAATGAATCAGGCGGCCCTTGGCCGCTTGATCAAATAGTGTTGATTTTTGTCTGTTCCATGGCATCATCCTTTGCGTGACGACAGACTTTCGACCGCCTCCTGCCAGCAGGCAGCCGGAGAAGTGGAAGACCTGGCTGCACGACCCGCGGCAATCTCGCCCCGGGATGTCTGACAAAGGAGAAGCGGAATGCCGACCGGCACCGTGAAATGGTTCAACGCCACCAAGGGTTATGGATTCATCGCGCCCGATGATGGCGGCAAAGACGTATTCGTCCACATCTCGGCCGTCGAGCGCGCCGGGCTGAAAGGTCTGAACGACAATCAGAAGATCGCCTTCGAACTGCAGTCGGGCCGCGACGGCCGGGCGTCGGCCTCGGATCTCAAGCTTCTCTGATTGCAGCACCGGCCCGGACCTCCGGGAGATGCCATGGGCGGCCCCTGTCGGGGCCGTTCTTCATTTCAGAAGGGCCGATTGCACCGCATCGTCCCAGCCAAGGAAGAACCGCCCGTCATCCTCGATCACCGGGCGCTTCATCACCGTGGGCTGCGCGGCGATCTGGGCCTCTGGCTCGGATGCCTTGAGGAAATCGTTGAACCCGCGATAGGTGGTCGAGGTCTTGTTGATCAGCCGGTCGCCGAACTCGATCACCAGACGCGCAATCTCGGCCTCGGACAGCGGGTCCTTGCGGATGTCGCGAAAGCTGACTGCGTGGCCTGCCCCCTCAAGCGCCTTCAGCGCCTTCTTGCAGGTGTCACAGGTGGGAATGCCGTAAAGGATCATCGCGTGCCCCTGATGCAGGATCGGTCAGGGCGGGTATGGCCCCCGCCCCGGCAAAGATCAAGCGGCAAGGCCAAGGGCACGGGTGACCCACACCCCGACCGCAGCGGAGAACGCGGTCAGGATGGTGCCCCAGACCACATCGGTTGCCACCATCGACCAATGCCAGTCGCGCATCACGGCGTAGCTGGTGAATTCATAGGTTCCATAGGCCATGAAGCCCAGTACCGCCGCCTGCAACCAGACCCCGCTGCCGGTTCTGAGCGCGGGCAGCGACACCAGCCAGATCAGCCCCGCGATATAGGCCGCATAGAACACCGCCGCCGGTCCAAGCCGGATCGGATCGGCGAGCAGCGGGCCGATGTGACGCGCAAACAAGGGCTGCATCACATAGCGCAGCATCACCGCATCAAGGGCGAGGAAGGTGATGAAGGTCGAAAGATAAAGCGTGACGAGGGGCATGGCATTCTCCTTTGCAGAAGGAGGTAGCGCGTTGCCCGCCGAAGACCAACACAGCGGGCAACTTTTTCGCGTCATTGCGACAGCACCTACAGCGATCGTCGTGCCGAAATCAGTATCGGGGAATTTACGAAAATCACCACTACCGATAAGCCAAGTTCTGCAATGCCGTCCTGTAGCTTTTTATCATTTGAAAAGTTGGCGTCGCATCACGAAGGAGGACTTCACCATCGAACCCATCCTGATCCGTAAGTCCACACCCCTGCCGAATTAGACTCACGGTATTGTCCGGCACATCCACGCCCTCACCATGATATGCGATGCTCGCTATAACCTTGTTTGTTCTTTCAATTCTGTCACCCCAAAAAAATCTCGGGATACGCCTCTCCTCAACTTTCACAATGTCTATTGTTCCACGATAGGGGGTTGTGAACTTAAATCCGTTCTTCTCCACAATCTCACGAAGCTCCCTAAACTTTACAGTTCGCTCCAGTCTCGCGTTCTTGCGAGAGTTCTTCTGCAGATACCGAGCAAGGTATGTAATTTCTGGCCTTGGAACATTATCCTTTTGCAGGTCCTTCAGCGCTGACTTACGAAGAATTGAGTCATCTGCTATCTCCACCATCAAATTCTCAAATTCCTTCTCACTTACGGTTATCCGGCGCCCAAGTCTGTGCAGTTGCAGAAGCGCGCAAAGAAAAGCTGTCCGTTTGTTCGCATCATAGAAAGGATGGTTTTTTATTATACCGTAGAGCAGGGTTGCGATATCTTCAAACTCATTACGAGAAAGCTGAACTCCACCAAACTCTACAAATTGACGTTCAACCGTTGAGATAAATAGGTCCAAATTTCGATAACCGACTCCTGCCATCCCATACTCGTCTCGATAAAAGAAGTCAGCAATCGCAAAATGAGCGTCCAGAACATCGTCATAACTCAGGTGATGGACGCGAAGTTTCCTGTCTCCCATAGCAGGGACGGCTCCCCCGATACGCCACCTCTCGTCCTTCAAGCGCTTTGTGACGAGTATGTTCACCCCCAAACCTCCGTGAACTCCCGCCATTCCCCTTTGCTCATGCCGCTTTCTTCCTGCGTCACGGTCTCTCCGGCGAGGCGGCGTTTCAGAACGGCCATGGCTTTGGCGGAAAGGGTGGTGCCGCCCATGCGATAGTCCTCGAAGGCGCCATAGGCCACGGGAACCCAGTCGGCCACGACCTTGGCAATCGCCTCGGCATAGATGCGGATTTCGTATTGGGCATGGGCGTCGGCGCGCAGGCGCAGGAAGTGGAACAGGTTGTGCAGGTCAACCTTCCAGTACCATTGCGTATAGATATTGGCAGGCAGGTTCATGCGGGCCAGCTCGCGCGCCAGACCCTGCTGGCCGTCCTGGCTGAGCATCGCCTCGTAATGGTCATAGCTGCGGGCGGCGTCGGATTTCAGGATCTCCAGCACGCGCGCGGCCTCGGCCCCCTCAAGCACGGCGCCACGGCCCTGGTTGTTGACGGTCGATTGCGCCGCAAGGTGCTGCGGCTCGGGGATATAGAATTCGCGGTCCATGATCGAATAGCGGGCGCTGTATTCGTTCACATTGGCGGTGCGGTGGCGGATCCACTGGCGCGCGACGAAGATCGGCAGTTTGACGTGCAGCTTCAGCTCGCACATCTCGAACGGGGTCGAATGCCAGTGCCGCATCAAATAGCGGATCAGGCCGCTGTCATCGTTGACCTTTTTCGTGCCGGCGCCATAGCTGACCCGTGCCGCCTGCACGATTGCGGCGTCGTTGCCCATATAGTCGATGACGCGGACGAAGCCGTGGTCCAGCACCTCATGCGCCTTGTAAAGGTGCGCCTCCATCCCTTCCGACACGGCGCGCAGCGTGGGTCGCGGCGTGGCGCGCAGGGCTTCGATTTCGGCGATCTGGTCCGGGGTCAGCGGCATGGCGGGGCATCCTTTATGAGTCGGCGGCAACTATATCTTGCGGCGGGTGCAGGTGGCTAGGCGATATGCTGAAAGATGCTGAGGCAGATCGCGTCCTGCGCGACACGCGCACCGGGAATTCGCACGCCATCACATTGACTTGCAGGGGCGAACTGCAGAAACTCGCCTGAAAAACCGGCAAGCAATGGGCAGTATCATGGATTTCAGATTGACGTTGGCGGCGATGATGCTGCTTGCAGCCTGCGGCGGCAGCCCGTGGGTCGAGGATGACGGTTCCGGCAATGGCGGCGGCGATGGCGGTGGCAGCGACACCTCGACGGCCGTGCCGGATGCGGTGAAGGTGAACCTGCGCTCGATCGCCTATAACCCCGCAAACGGCGGCAGCTTGCAGGTGAACCTGCAAGGCCTGCAGTCCTCGCCCGAGGCAGTGGCCTTCCGTCGGGATAGCAGCCTCGACATTCAGGGCTATCGCGCCTTTACCTATCAGGAAACCGGCCTCCAGCGGAAATACCTTGCGCTGGTGCGCGAGAACGAGCGCGGCAACCTGCGCGTCGCGGCCGTCGCGGACGGTGGGCAGTTCAACCGCCACTTCGGCGGCACCACCTTTGCCCGGATTGATGCCTACACGCGGCCGAACCTCAGCAACGGCACCGAAAAAGGCCAGTTCAGCTATGCGGGCACCTATGCCGGCGTCTTTGTTCCCGGTGATACGGCGAACAACACCCTACCGGATGCGCTGCGTCCCAATCAGACGCTCCGCGTGCGCGGTGATGCGCTGATCAACGCGAACTTCGCCAACGATCTGGTCAATGGCGGCGTCGACAACCGCTGGCTCCTGGATTCGCGTGGACGCCGAATCGACCTGAATGGCGATGGAACGCTGAATGCCGAAGACCAGCTGACCGCCATCGCCTTCCCCTCGACGCAAATGAACAAGAGCGGACGTTTCGTGGGCGATGTTGAGTTTGCGGGCGATCCCAACCTCTCGATCGGCAAGGTCGCGGGCCTCTTTGGCGGCCGCGGGGCAACCGATGTCGGCGGCACGCTGGTGATCAACCCGATTGGCGGCGAAAGCGACATCTGGGAATACGGGGCCTTCACCTTGCCCCGCTGTGACACGGCCGGCGCCTCGCCGCTATGCAACCCGCGCTGAGGCAAGCGGCGCTCGGCATCGCACTTGTGGCGGGGATGGCACTTGCCGCCCTGCCCGCCAGTGGCGAAGAGGTTGCTGCCGAACAGTCCCTGACACTGGACGAGGCGCGTGACGTCGCGCAGGGTGCGGTTCTGGCCGGGCAGCCGGCCTTGGCCCGCGCCATCGCCATGCGTCTGGTCGAGGTCGACCCAAACGACGCCCGCGCCTGGCTGATCCTCTCGGCCAGCGCAACCGCCATGGGCGATACCGCCGAGGGGCGTAGGGCTGGAAGCCGCGCCTGGATCGCCGCCGGTCGCAAACCCGAGGGGCTGCCTCCGGCCCTGCGCTATGACATTGCGCGCCATACGGCCCATGCTGCATGGCAGGACGGGCGCCTTCTGGCCGCACAGATGTGGCTGCGGCGCGCAACGGACGAAGCACCCGATGAGGCCGAGTATGAGCGCACCGTTGCGGATTTTCGCGAAGTTCGCCGGCAGAATCCGACGCGGCTGGCGTTCAGCCTGTCGATCTCGCCCAGCAATAACCTGAATGGCGGATCGTCCAGCGCCTGGCTCACCATCGATGACTGGTTCTATGTCGGGCCGCAATCGGGCGCCTCGCTGGCACTTTCTGGCGTGCGAACGGTGATGCAGGCACGGCTGGACCATGCTCTACCCGCCGACGCCAACGGGCAGACCGTTCTTGGACTGCGCGCATTTGGCGCCTACCACGACCTGTCATCCGAGGCGCAGGCGCTGGCCCCCGGCCTGTCCGGTAAATTCCTGAACGTCACGCTGGTCGAAGGAACGGTCATGCGCCAGACCCGCTGGCCGGGCAGCGACTGGCCGGTATCGGTGACGCTCGGCCTCGGTCATGTCTGGGAGGCCGGAGAGAGCGCCGGCCCATCGGTCAGGCTTGAGGCCGAGACCCCCCTGCGCATCCGCGAGAACAGTTGGGTCAAGACAAGCGCGCTTTCCGAATGGAACCGGCGTCCCGACGGAAACCTGACCAGCCTAGGGCTGGCACTCGAGGGGCAATGGACGCTGCCGCAGGGCACGCTGTCCTGGGTCGCTGCCTATCGCAATGGCGATGCGCCTGACGTGAACCGGCAATACAGCGCGCTTTCGGGCGAGATCAGCTATGAACCGCCCCGCCCCATCGGCGATGTGCGGCTGCGCGGCTCGA
This sequence comes from Gemmobacter aquaticus, assembly GCF_007859075.1. Taxonomy (GTDB): domain Bacteria; phylum Pseudomonadota; class Alphaproteobacteria; order Rhodobacterales; family Rhodobacteraceae; genus Gemmobacter; species Gemmobacter aquaticus. The sequence continues at coordinate 197,993 of NZ_VOAK01000020.1, read as the reverse complement.
TCATCGCGGGGCTCAAGGATTACCCGTCCTATCTGCTCGGCCCCTTTGGCGTGACCGACGGGCGAGAGGATGAGACGCTGGGCCTGGCCCTTGACATCATGCCGGTGAAATTCGGCCTGATGGGCTATGTTCCCCGCCTGACCCTGAATGCCCAGGCCACAGATTCCAACATCAGCCGGTTCGAGACCCGCCAGATTGGCGTTTCGTTGGGCATAGAATCGCAATTCTGACGCCCCCTGCGGCAGTTCGGGCTGGCATGTTGGGCCAAGAAACCTATGCTTCGGCGCGGAAACGAAGGAGATGCGCAATGCCCACCCGTTACCTGCACACCATGGTCCGCGTGCTGGATCTGGACCGCTCGATGGCCTTTTACCGCCTGCTGGGCCTTGAAGAGATCCGCCGCATCGAAAACGAAAATGGTCGCTTCACGCTGGTTTTCATGGCACCGCCCGGCCAGCCCGAATGCCCGGTCGAGTTGACCTTCAACTGGGATGGCGACACCGGCCTTCCGTCGGACAGCCGGAATTTTGGCCACCTCGCCTATCAGGTGGATGACATCTACGCGACCTGCGCCCATCTGCAGGCCAATGGCGTGGTGATCAATCGCCCGCCGCGCGACGGGCATATGGCCTTTGTTCGCTCGCCCGACAACGTGTCGATCGAATTGTTGCAGCGCGGCCCGGCCCTTCCTCCCGCCGAACCCTGGGCCTCGATGCCCAATACCGGCCACTGGTAAGGCGCCAGCGTGACGAGGGGCTTGCAGAGCGGCCCCCGTCACGTCAGACCTGCGGCATGATCGAACGCGCATTTCTGAATGTCGAGGCGTCGCTGACCGGACGCCGTTGGGTGGGCCCTGCGGATGATGATCGCAGGCACGCCGAAGCCATCCATCAGGAAACCCGCTTGCCGCTGCCCCTGTGCCAAATTCTGGCTACGCGCGGCGTGACCGCGCGGGATGCGCAGACCTATCTCGCCCCTGCCTTGCGTGACCTTTTGCCCGACCCCGCCAGCCTGCGGGACATGAGCCGGGCCGCCGCGCGTTTTGTGCAGGCCGTAACCCGGCACGAGCGGATCGCGATCTTTGCCGATTATGACGTGGATGGCGGGTCATCTGCGGCCTTGCTGATCTGCTGGCTGCGCGCGATGGGCCGGGATGCCACGCTCTACATCCCCGACCGCATCGACGAGGGGTACGGACCCAACGTGCCCGCCATGCAGGGCCTTGCCGCGACCCATGACCTGATCATCTGCGTCGACTGTGGCACGCTGAGCCACGAACCCATCGAGGCCGCCAAGGGTGCGGATGTGGTGGTGCTCGACCATCACCTTGGCGGCGAGACCTTGCCACCCGCGCTTGCCGTGGTGAACCCCAACCGGCAGGACGAAGACGGAAGCCTCGCCCATCTCTGTGCGGCTTCGGTCGTCTTTCTGATGTTGGTCGAGGCCAACCGGCAATTGCGTGCCGAAGGCGTGCAGGGCCCTGACCTGATGGCCATGCTCGATCTGGTCGCGCTGGCAACCGTTGCGGATGTAGCGCCGCTGATCGGTGTGAATCGCGCCTTCGTGCGGCAGGGCCTGCGCGTCATGGCGCGGCGCGAGCGTGCGGGTCTGCGGGCGCTTGCCGATGTAGCCCGGATGGATCAGGCCCCCACCACCTATGCCCTTGGCTTTCTGCTGGGGCCTCGTGTCAATGCGGGCGGTCGCATCGGGCAGGCCGATCTCGGCGCGCGGCTGCTTGCCACGGCAGACGAGGCCGAGGCGCAGGCTCTGGCCGCGCGCCTGGATCAGCTGAACACCGAACGGCGCGAGATCGAAACCGCCGTCCGTGCGGCTGCACTCGCACAGGCCGAGGCGCGCGGCCTCGACGCCCCGCTCGTCTGGGCGGCGGGCGAGGGCTGGCATCCGGGCGTCGTGGGCATCGTGGCCGCGCGCCTCAAAGAGGCGACAAACCGCCCCGCCGTGGTCATCGGGCTTGACGGAGAGATCGGCAAGGGATCGGCCCGGTCGGTGAATGGTGTCGATCTGGGTGCAGCCGTGCAGCGCGTGGCGGCCGAGGGGCTGCTGCTGAAAGGAGGCGGGCACAAGATGGCGGCCGGACTGACCGTCGCGCGCGATCACCTCGATGCAGCGATGGAACGACTGGCCGAACTGCTTGCCCGTCAGGGCGCCGACCGGCAAGGGCCGCAGGAGTTGCGCCTTGATGGTATGCTCGCCCCTGCCGCGGCGACGGTCGAGTTGATCGAGAGCCTCGAATCGGCCGGCCCCTTCGGCGCCTCATCTCCGTCTCCGCGCTTTGCCTTTGCCGACATGGCCGTGCAGGCACGCCGTGTCGGCGAGTCGCATCTGAGGCTGAGTTTCGGGGACGGCATGGGCACGCGGCTTGAGGCAATCGCCTTTGGCGCCTTCGACGGACCGCTTGGCCCCGCGCTTGAAAATCCCGGCCACCGGCGTTTTCACCTTGCCGGACGGCTGGAACTGAACAGCTTTGGCGGCCGGACGCGGGTACAGCTGCGGCTGGACGATGCGGCCGAAGCATGAGCTGCGTTTTTCCTCTTGCGCGTCTGAACGCCGCCGGTTAGACACCCGCCTACCAACCGCGGCCCGTTCGTCTATCGGTTAGGACACCAGGTTTTCAACCTGGGAAGAGGGGTTCGACTCCCCTACGGGCTGCCAAGGTTTCCCTGAAAATTGATCGTGTTGCCTGGGACTCTACGCCTGCGGAACGTTTTGTTTTGCCGACTGACCAAGACGGAAAGGCCCACGCGAACAGGTCGCGAGGGCTATATCCGTCTTGATCCGCGGTGATCGGCTTCAGTCCGCGATCACGGTCTGGCGCTGCTGCCCCAACCCCTCGATGCCAAGCTCGACCACGTCGCCGACCTTCAGGTAGCGCGGCGGCTTTTGGCCCATCCCCACGCCCGGAGGCGTCCCGGTCGAGATCACATCACCCGGATGCAGTGTCATGAACTGGCTCAGGTAGCTGACCAGATGGGCCACGCCATAGACCATGGTGCGGGTCGATCCGTCCTGCATCGTCTGCCCGTTCACCTTGAGCCACATCGGCAGGTTCTGCGGATCGGCCACCTCGTCCCGCGTCACCAGCCAGGGGCCGATCTGCCCAAAGTTGTCGCAGCTCTTGCCCTTGGTCCACTGGCCCGCGCGTTCGGTCTGGAAGGCGCGCTCCGACACGTCATTGGTGATGGCAAAACCTGCGACATGCGCCAGCGCATCCGCCTCGCTGACGTATTTGGCGCGGGTTCCAATGATCACGGCCAGCTCCACCTCCCAGTCGGTCTTTTCCGACCCGCGGGGGATGATGATGGGATCATAAGGTCCGCAGATGGCGCTGGTGGCCTTCATGAAGATCACAGGCTCCGGTGGAACGGCCATGCCGGATTCGGCGGCGTGGTCAGCGTAGTTCAGGCCGATGCAGATGAATTTGCCGGTGCCGCCCACGCAGGGCCCAAGCCGCGTATCCGCAGGCACAACCGGCAGCGCCGAAAGATCAACCGCACGAATCGCGGCCAAGCCTTCGTCCGAGAGCACCGCCCCGGCGATATCCGGCACGAGGCCGGAAAGATCGCGGATCGTGCCATCATCCAACCGGATGCCGGGTTTTTCGGCCCCTGCCGGGCCATGACGCAGAAGTTTCATTCCATTCCCTTCAGATATTGGACCAGCCGCCGTCGATCACATGGGCCACGCCCGTGGTATAGGCGGATTCGTCCGAGGCAAGATAGACCACCAGCGCCGCGATCTCTTCGGCGCGACCGATGCGGCCGATGGGCTGGCGGGCGATAAAAGCGCGGCGAGCGGCCTCATAATCGCCAGTGGCGCGCAGGCGATCCTCCAGCGAGGGGCTTTCCACCGTGCCCGGGCAGATCGCATTGCAGCGGATGCCGCGCGTGATGAAATCGGCGGCGATGCCCTTGGTCAGGCCGATCACCCCGGCCTTCGTCGCGCCATAGACAAAGCGGTTGGGCGCCGCGATCTGGGATGAGACGACCGAGGCCATGTTGATGATCGACCCGCCCCCCCGTTCCAGCATGCCTGGCAGGAAGGCACGGCACATCCGGTACATGGCCGTCATGTTCAGATCGAGGCTGAAGGCCCATTGGTCTTCGTCACAGTCAAGGATCGTGCCGCTGGCAACAAAGCCCGCGCAGTTGAACAGCACATCGACCGCGCCTGCCCCTTCGACCGCCGCCGCGATACTGGCGGGGTCGCGCACATTCAGCACCCGTGTCTCGATCCCCTCGGCGCCAAGGCTTTCGAGTGCCGCCGCATTCACATCGGTTGCCAGAACATGCGCGCCCTCACGCGCCATGGCCAGTGCCGAGGCCCGCCCGATCCCCTGCCCCGCCGCCGTCACCAGCGCGCGCTTGCCCTTCAGCCTGTCAGTCATGGTGAAACACCTCTTCCATCATCGCCCACCATTCGCCGGGGGCCCTGCTTTCCAGTGGCACCTGACAGGGGTCGGTCAGCTTCCACCAGTCCTGTGTCACCGGATCGGCGGCAATCGCCGCCATGTCCGCCTCGAAATCGCTGCCATGATACTCCCATGTGCCGAACAGGATATTCTCAGGCTCGCGCAAGAAGATCGTGTAGTTGCGGATGTTTGACGCACTGATGCGCGCAAGGACACCGGGCCAGACAGCCGCGTGCAACGCCTTGTATTCAGATATTTTTTCTGGCTTGAGCCTGATCATCATACCCATGCGCTGCATCACATCACCGCCCCGATCTGCCATGGCACGAACTCGGCCCCGCCGAAGCCGAGCGCCTCGGATTTCGTCACCTCGCCCGAGGCGACGCGGATGAACATCTCAAACATCTCGCGGCCCTTGTCCTCAAGCGTGACGCCTTCCAGGATGTCGCCTGTGTTGATGTCCATGTCCTCGTCCATCCGGGCATACATCTCGGAATTGGTGGCGACCTTGATGCAGGGAACCGGCTTGTAGCCCGACACGGACCCACGCCCCGTGGTAAAGACGATCAGGTTCGCCCCCGATGCCACCTGCCCCGTGACCGAACATGGATCGTAGCCGGGGCTGTCCATGAAGACAAAGCCCTTGCGGTCGATCGGTTCGGCGAAAAGATAGACGCCCTCCAGCGGTGCCGATCCGCCCTTCGCGACCGCCCCCAGCGATTTCTCAAGAATGGTCGTCAGCCCGCCGCGCTTGTTGCCGGGGCTGGGGTTGTTGTTCATCTCTCCCTTGTTGCGGGCACAGTAGTCCTCCCACCAGCGGATGCGCGCCAGAAGCTTTTCGCCCACCTCGGCGTTGACGGCGCGGCGGGTCAGCAGATGTTCCGCGCCGTAGATCTCGGATGTCTCGGACAGGATCGTGGTGCCCCCGTGCGCCACCAGCAGATCAGAGGCCACACCAAGCGCGGGGTTGGCGGTGATGCCGGAATAGCCATCCGACCCGCCGCATTGCATGCCGATCACCAACTCCGACACCGGCACAGGCTCGCGACTGCAGCGCTCGGCCACTTGCGCCAGATCGCGCAGCGCCTCGACCCCGCGCTCGACGGTGCGGCGCGTGCCGCCCTGTTCCTGAATGGTCATATGGTGGAACTGACCGTCGGCACGCAGCCGCGCCTGCCCGACCAGCGCCGGGATCTGCATGACCTCGCAGCCAAGGCCCACCAGCAGGATGCCCGCAAAATTCGGGTTGCGCGCATAGCCCTGCAGGGTGCGGAACAGGGTCTCATACCCCTCATTGTCGCCGGCCATGCCACAGCCCGAGGAATGGGCGATGGGCACGATCCCGTCGACATTGCGCAGCGCGCGGAACCAGTCGGTCTTTTCGGCCGCCTCGGCGATGAACCGCGCCACAGAGCCCGAGCAATTGACCGAGGTCAGCACCCCCAGATAGTTGCGCGTCCCCGCCCGCCCGTCGGCGCGCCGGTAGCCCATGAAGGTGCGCGCCTCGGTCGCAGGCGTGATGGGGCGCAGGTCGGCGCCAATGGCGTAGTCCTGCGCGTGGTCCGACATGCCGAGGTTCTGCACATGGACATGATCGCCCGCAGCTATTGCGGCGGTCGCCTGCCCGATGATCTGACCATAGCGGCGCACCTGCGTGCCGGGGGCCATGGCATGCCGCGCGAATTTGTGTCCGCGCGGCACCGCAGTCGTCAGCGTGACGCCTGCAGCAACGTGCCCTGCAGGCAGATCGGCCAGCGCAATGGCGACATCATCGTCTGCGGCCAGAATGATGTGATCGGGCTTCATCACCGCACCCCAGCCAGCGCGCGGTCAAGGTGGGTGTAACCGCCATCGACAAACAGCCATTGTCCGGTCAGATGCAGCGCGCGCTGTGACAGCGCAAAGACGGCCATGGCGGCAATCTCGGATGCGTCAGTCATGCGCTGGCCCAGCGGGATGCGGGCCGTGATTTCGGCAAGCTTGGCATCGGGGTCGTCAAAGCTGTTGATCCAGCGGGCGTAGAGCGGCGTCATCACCTCGGCAGGGATCACGGCATTCACGCGCACGCCATCACCGGCAAAGGCTGCCGCCCATTCCCGCGTCAGACCCAGTTGTGCAGCCTTGGCCGCCACATAGGCTGATGTGCCGCCCTGCCCGGTGACGGCGGTTTTCGAGCTGATATTGACCACGGCGCCGCGCTCGGCCCGCAGATCATCCGCCAGAAGGTGGACCATCGTGTAATAGTGGATCAGGTTCAGATCCAGCGAGGCGCGAAAGGCCGCAGGCCCGGCGTCTATCCCCACGCCGTCGTTGACGCCCGCGTTGTTGACAAGCCCATAAATCCGCCCAAACCGCGCCCGCGCCTCGGCGACGGCGGCCACGCATTGCTGATCATCGGCCAGATCGACCTGAACCCAGCCGGCCTTCGGGCCAAGCCCCGCCAGCCAGTCGGCCTCGGGCGCGCGACGGGCGAGGATGACCGGCACTGCGCCCTCTGCCGCCAGCTGTTCCGATATCGCGGCCCCGATCCCGGCACCACCGCCGGTCACGATCACCACCTTGCCTGCAAGGCCCAGTTCCATGCCACACCTGTTCTTCTGCTCTGGCTGGCCCCCTCGGGGGCCAGCCACGATTTTCCATCCGGTGAACCGGGTCGCCTTTCCGGGATCAGTCGTACAGGACGGCCGCGATTTCCGGCGCGTCGATGGTCGACTTGTCGTAGTAGAAGAACCCGGTATCGATCGACTTGGACACCGCTTCGCCCTTGGCGGCGGCGACGGCGGCCTTGACCGTTTCATAGCCGATGCCGACAGGGTTCTGGGTAATCGCGCCTGCCATCGTGCCATCCATGATCGCGGCCTTTTGCGCGGCGCCCGAGTCATAGCCGATCACCACGAGGTCGGTCTTGCCCAGCTCTTTCTTGGCGTTCACCACGCCGATGGCCGAGCCCTCGTTCGCGCCGAACATCCCCTTCAGGTCGGAATGCGCGGTCAGGATGGCCTTGGCGATCTCGGTCGATTGCAGCTGGTCGCCCGCGCCGTACTGAATGTCGACGATCTCCACTTCGGGGTGGGCTTCCTTCATGCGGTTCACGAACCCGTCGCGACGGTCGATCCCGGTGCGAGAAGTCTGGTCATGCACCACAAGTGCCACCTTGCCCGAACCGCCGATCATCTCGGCCATCTTGTCGGCCGCAAGCGCTGCAGCGGCAAGGTTGTCGGTTGCGGCAGTGGCCACGGGGATGTCGCTGTCCACGCCACTGTCAAAGGCGATGACGGGGATGCCTGCCTCTTGCGCCTGCTTCAGAAGCGGGATCGCAGCCTGGCTGTCCAGCGCGGCAAAGCCGATGGCGGCGGGCTTCTTGGCAAGGGCTGCCGCCAGCATGTCGATCTGGCGGTCGACCTGGGCTTCGGTATCGGGGCCCTCGAATGTCACCTCGACGCCCAGTTCAGCGGCGGCCTTGTCGGCGCCTGCCTTCACCGCCTGCCAGAACTGGTGCTGGAACCCCTTGGAAATCAGCGGGATGTACAGCTTGTCCTGTGCAGCCCCGATACCGGCGCTGGCCATCAGGGCCACGGCGCTGATGGCGCCCAGCATATGTCTTCTGTTCAGCATCTTGATCTCCTCCATGTTCGGATGCCTTGGTGTTCGGGAACGTTGGCCGTTCTTCTGTGCCTACCCCGCCCGGCGGCGGCGCAGCATGTCTGCATAGACTGCGGCGATGATGATGAGGCCGGTCACCACCGTCTGCCATTCCTGCGCGACCGACAGGATGCGCAGGCCATTTAGCAGCACGCTCATGATCAGCGCGCCGATGATCGTGCCAAGGATCGAGCCGCGGCCACCGGCAAGCGAGGTGCCGCCGATCACCACCGCGGCGATGGCGTCAAGCTCGTAGCCAAGGCCAAGCGCGGGTTGAGCCGAGTTCAGACGCGAGGCAATCAGAAGGCCCGCGATCCCGCAGATCCCCCCGGCCAGCGCGTAGATCGCCACCTTCCAGGCGTCGGCGTTGACACCGGACAGCCGCACTGCCTCTTCGTTTGATCCAAGCGCAAAGCAGTAGCGGCCCAGCGTTGTGCGCGACAGAACCCAGGAAATCACAAGTGCCAGCACGAACAGGATCAGCACGCCATTCGGCACCGGCAGCGCCGGGATGAAGCTGCCAATCAGCGAACCGGTCGAGATCAGCGGAAAGCTGGGTGTATCGTTGAAATAGATGGGCTTGGTGCCGGAAATCACCAGCGACAGCCCCTTCAGGATCAGCATCATGCCCAGTGTGGCGATAAAGGGCGGGATCTTCATCCGCGCGATCAGCGAGCCCGAGATGAACCCACAGAAGGTCCCCGCCGCGATGGCCGCGATGATGCCGAAAGGCAGCGCCATGCCCCAGAAGGTCAGCACGACCCCCGCAATGACGGCGCAGAAGGTCATCAAGGTGCCGACCGACAGATCGATCCCGCCGGTGATGATCACCAGCGTCGCGGCAATCGCCAGCACGCCGTTCACGCTTGTCGCCTGCAGGATTGCAAGGATGTTCGACGTTTGCAGGAAGTTGGGCGAGGCCAGCGAGAAGAACACCAGAAGCACGATCAGGCTGGCAAAGGCCAGAATCTTCTGATGCGCGCCCGAGGCTTTCAGTCGGCTCAGCGCTCCGGTGGCGGCGGGGGTGGCGGTCATGCGATGGCTCCTTCCTGCGCGGCGTCGCGGTATGTGGCGAGGCGCATGATCTCTTGCTGGCTTGTACCCGGTCCGCCCGGCAGGATGCCGGTCAGCCGCCCTTCGCACATCACGGCGATGCGGTGGGACAGGCGCAGCACTTCGGGCAGTTCCGAGCTGATGACAATGATCGCCTTGCCTGCGGCGGCGAGGCTTTGCAGCAGGCGATAGATCTCTGCCTTGGCACCGACATCGATGCCACGGGTTGGCTCATCAAAGATCAGGATGTCGCAATCGCGCAGCAGCCATTTGGCGATGACCACCTTTTGCTGATTGCCCCCCGACAAAAGGCGAACCTCCTGGCGATCCGATGGCGTGCGGATCGCGAGCGTGCGGATATAGTCCTGTGCAACCCGGCCAAGTTCGGCATCGTCGACCCGGCCGATCCGGTCGGTGAAGCGCGGCAGAGAGGTGAGCGCGATGTTCGAGCGCACGTCGAGGCCAAGGGCCAGACCAAAATGCTTGCGGTCCTCTGACAGATACCCGATGCCAGCGGCCACCGCATCTTTCGGACTGCGGATATCACGCGGGGTGCCATGCACCGCGATCTCGCCCGCCTCGCGCGGGTCGGCGCCAAAGATCACGCGCGCCACTTCGGTCCGGCCAGCGCCCATGAGGCCGGCAAATCCAAGGATCTCGCCCGCCCGCAGATCAAAACTCACATCACGCACCATCCGCCCGCGCGTCAGGCCGCGCACGGACAGCGCAACCGGCGCCGCCGACAGGTCAGGGATTGCAACCTCGGCATGGTCAAGGGCGCGGCCCACCATCATGGCGATGATCGTCTCGATCGGCGTGTCGGCGGCGGCAACTGTTCCGACATAGGCACCGTCGCGCATCACGGTCACGCGGTCCGATATGCGGCGGATCTCGTCCATCTTGTGGCTGATGTAGACGATGGCCACGCCCTCGGATTTCAGGCGACGGATGATGGCAAAAAGCTCGTTCGTCTCGGCATCGTTCAGCGCGGCGGTGGGCTCGTCCATGATGAGGATGCGAGAGCGGAAGGACAGCGCCTTGGCGATCTCGACCATCTGCTGCTTGGCGATGGTGAGGCTGCGCACCTCGGCGCGCGGGTCCATCGGCACTTTCATGACTGCGAAGATCGCCTCGGCATCGCGGTTCAGCTGCGCCTCATTCAGAACGCCCCAACGGCTGCGCGGTTCGCGGCCGATAAAGATGTTCTGCGCCACCGTCAGGTCAGGCATAAGCGCCAGTTCCTGATGGATGATCCCTATGCCCAATCCTTGCGCCGCGCGCGGCCCGTCGATGCGGACCTCTTGGCCGTTCACGCGGATGCTGCCGCTGTCGGGCGCATAGATGCCGGACAGGATCTTCATCAGTGTCGATTTGCCGGCCCCGTTTTCGCCCATCAGGGCATGAACCTCACCCGCGCACAAATCAAAGCGCGCCGACCGCAGGGCATGCACCCCCGGAAAGCGCTTCTCGATCGCCTCCATCTCGATGACATTGGTCATTCGGGCCTCATTTCGACGGCCAGCAACGGACCGCCGCGCCGAAGGGCGCCGCAGGGCTTTGCGTCAACCATTCCAGCGCCTCCCGTCGCGTTATGGCTTTTATCATAAAGAACACTAGACATGCGGATGCGGCACTGTAAATTGTTTTTTATGCGTTCAACACAAAGAACAGGTCCGCGACCATGGCACGCACCGACACCCGATTTCGCAGCGCATATAACCAGACGCTTGACCTGCTGGCCCCCCTTGCGATTGACGCCGCGCTGCCATCGGAACTGAAACTGGCCGAGACGCTGAAAGTCAGCCGTACGGTGGTGCGCGCGATCCTGAAACGGCTGTCAGAAGAAGGGTTGGTGCAACTGGAGGGGCGGCAAAAAACCCTGCTGCGCACACCGCGCGAGGCCGATCGCGTGCCGGAACGCGACGACTACATCTCACTGCGCGAGCTTGAAGGGCGGTTCCTCGACTGGGTCTTGCGCTTCGACGTGCCCGCGGACACGCCGCTGAACGTGACCCAACTTGCACGGCGGTTTTCGGTCCCACCTCATATGTTGCAAGAGTTTCTGGCCGGGCTTGGCCAGTTCGGGCTGGTCGAGCGCCGCCCGCGCGGAGGCTGGAGCCTGCTGGGCTTTACCGCCGACTATGCGGTAGAACTTTCGGACTTTCGGCTGCTTCTGGAAGTGAACGCCGCGCGCACCGTCGTCGGACTGCCCGAGGGGCATCCGATCTGGGCCGCACTCGACGCGCTGGAGCGCGACCATCTTGACCTGCTGGGCCGGATCGAGACCGACTTCCGCGATTTCTCAAGCCTGGACGAACGGTTTCATGCGACGATCAACGGGGTGGTCAAGAACCGCTTTGTCGAGGACTTCCAGAAAGTCATCTCGCTGATTTTCCACTACCATTACCAATGGGACAAGCAGCTTGAGCGCCATCGGAACGAAGCCGCCATCGGCGAACACAGGGCGATCATCGACGCGCTGCGCTCCCGCGATCCAATGGCTGCGGAAAGGGCCGTGCGTGAGCATCTGGCCACGTCGAAAGAGACGCTGCTCGCCTCCTTGCGCGTCAACCGGCTGGTCTGAACCGGGCGGGATCAGTTGACAGGCAGGTTGACCAGCGCGTAGGTCTTTAATGATTAGATACAAACGCCATGCGAGGCTGCCGGATGATCGATTCCCATCAGCATTTCTGGCGACTTGGCCGGGGCGACTATGCCTGGCCAAATCCGTCGGTTGCGCCAATCAACCGGGACTTCGCGCCCGATGACCTGCGCGGCCTGCTAAAACGGCACGGCATCGCGCAGACCGTTCTGGTTCAGGCGACCGACTCGGTGGCCGAGACCGAGTTTCTGCTGAACATCGCGGCGACCGAGGCCTTCGTGGCAGGCGTGGTCGGCTGGGTTGACCTTTCAGCCCCTGACGCCATTGGCACCATCGACCGGCTGCGCGAGGATCGCTGGCTGAAGGGTCTAAGGCCCATGCTGCAGGGCATCGAGGATACCGACTGGATCCTGCGCCCCTCGGTCGCGCCGGTGCTTGCGCATATGGCGCAGGTTGGGCTGCGTTTCGACGCGCTGATCCAGCCCCGCCACCTGCGGGCCACAGAGACCCTTGCCCTGAGGCATCCATCGCTGCCAATCGTGATTGACCATGTGGCGAAACCCCGAATGGGCCAGCGGCAGGCCCCCGATCCGGACTGGATCAGGGGTATGCAGCGGTTGTCGGCGCTGCCAAATGTCTGGTGCAAACTGTCGGGGATGATCACCGAGATCGGCCCCGACTGGCATATCGACGATCTGCGCCCCTTTGCGCGGGTGGTGATCGACGCCTTTGGCCCTGACCGCCTGATGTGGGGCAGCGACTGGCCGGTGGTCAATCTGGCGAGTGACTATGATGCCTGGGTGACCGCAAGCCGCGAACTGCTCGCTCACCTGCCCGCCCCCGCGCAAGATCGCATCTTCAGCGGCGCGGCGCGGACGTTCTATGCGCTTTAGCGCCGCCGGCCGCTTTTGCGGCCGTAAAGCTCCAGCCGGTGCCACTCGATCTCATAGCCCAATTCGGCGGCGATCTCGGCCTGCAGGCGTTCGATTTTGTCGGAATGGAACTCGATCACCGCGCCGGTATCAAGGTCGATCAGATGGTCGTGGTGCCCACCCTCGGCCAGTTCATAGCGCGCCCCTGCCCCGTCGAATTCATTGCGCAGCACGGTGCCTGCCTTTTCCAGCACCGAGAGCGTGCGATAGACCGTCGCCTGAGACACACTTGGGTCCTGCTCCTTGGCGCGCGCCAGAATATCCTCGGCGCGGGGATGGTCCGTCGCCTCACGCAGGACATGCAGGATCGCCAGACGCTGACGCGTCACACGCACACCTTCCGTGCGCAAACCGGCTTCGATGGGATCAGATTCATCCGACATGGGAGCAATCCTAATGCGCCAATCGACAGGGCTCAAGTTGCGAATGAGTCTCAGATCCCTTGACTTATCGAGAATCGCTCTCATTATCACATACGACAGATGCAGGAGGATTCATGCGCACGTCCCTTCTTGCCCTGCTGGCCGGGCTTGCCGCCTTTCCCGCATGGGCAGACGAAATCAAGGTGGTCACGACCTTTACCGTCATCGCAGATATGGCCCGCAACGTGGCGGGCGAGCATGCAACGGTGGTGTCGGTCACGAAACCCGGGGCAGAAATCCATGGCTATGAGCCAACCCCGCGCGATCTGGTTTCGGCGCAGGATGCAGACCTGATCCTGTGGAACGGGCTGAACCTTGAACGCTGGTTTGAACAGTTCCTGTCAAATCTGGGCGACGTCCCCTCGGCGACGCTGTCCGACGGGGTTGACCCCATGCCGATCCGCGAAGGCGCCTATGAGGGCAAGCCCAATCCGCATGCCTGGATGTCGCCCACCTCGGCGCAGATCTATGTCGACAACATCGCAGCCGCCCTGGTCGCGGCCGACCCCAAAAATGCCGAGGCCTACAAGGCCAATGCCGCCGCCTACAAGGCGAAGCTCGCCGATACGCTGGCCCCCTTGCAGGCTGCCATCGCAACCGTGCCCGAGGACAAGCGCTGGCTGGTCACATGCGAGGGTGCATTCAGCTACCTCGCCCGCGATCTTGGCCTGCGCGAGGCCTATCTCTGGCCGATCAACGCCGATCAGACCGGCACGCCGCAGCAGGTGCGCCGGGTGATCGATACCGTGCGCGAGAACGCAATTCCGGTCGTATTCTGCGAAAGCACCGTCAACACCGACCCGGCCGAACAGGTGGCCCGAGAGACCGGCGCCGCCTTTGGCGGGGTGCTCTATGTCGACAGCCTGTCCGAACCCGAAGGCCCGGTGCCGACCTATCTCGACCTTTTGCGGGTAACCACCGAAACCGTGACCCGCGGCCTGACCGCCGCTGCCGGGAACTGAGATCATGTCCGAACGGCTTGCCCCTGATGACACCACGCGCGCGGGCATCAGCGCCGCCGGCGTCAATGTTACCTACCGCAACGGATTGACTGCGCTGCGCGACGCAAGTTTTGCGGTACCCAAGGGCAGCATCGCTGCACTGGTCGGCGTGAACGGCGCGGGGAAATCCACGCTTTTCAAGGCGATCATGGGCTTTGTGCCGGTGGCCTCGGGCCGGATCTCGGTCATGGGGCGCGACGTGCGCACCGCCCTGCGCGAAGGGATCGTGGCCTATGTGCCGCAAGCAGAAGAGGTGGACTGGTCCTTCCCCGTCCTTGTCGAGGATGTGGTGATGATGGGCCGCTATGGCCGCATGGGCTTTCTGCGCATTCCGCGTCCCGCAGATCACGCGGCGGTCGCAGCGGCGCTCGCCCGCGTCGGCATGTCGGACTATCGCAAACGCCAGATCGGTGAATTGTCGGGCGGGCAAAGGAAGCGCGTGTTTCTTGCCCGCGCGCTGGCGCAGGATGGGCAGGTGATCCTGCTGGACGAGCCCTTTACCGGCGTCGATGTGCAGACCGAGGAGGCGATCATTACGCTTTTGAAAGAGTTGCGCGACGAAGGCCGGGTGATGCTGGTCTCGACCCACAACCTCGGATCGGTGCCCGAGTTCTGCGATCAGGCGGTCCTCGTCAAGGGAACCGTGCTGAACTATGGCCCCACCGCGACCACTTTCACCCGCGAGAACCTTGAGCGCGCCTTTGGCGGCGTGCTGCGCCATTTCGTCCTCGGCGGGCCGGACCTGCATGATGACGAGGACGCGCGCGCCGTCACAATCCTGACCGACGACGAGCGGCCAATGGTGATTTACGACGACCGCACCCGCACCAAGGGGGGCGAGGCATGAGAGTTCTGCTCGAACCTTTCGCCTATGGCTACATGACCAATGCGATGTGGGTTTCGGCGCTGGTCGGCGGGGTGTGCGCCTTTCTGTCGGCCTATCTGATGCTCAAGGGCTGGTCGCTGATCGGCGACGCGCTGAGCCATGCCATCGTGCCGGGGGTGGCCGGGGCCTATATGCTGGGTCTGCCCTTTGCGCTTGGCGCCTTTCTCTCTGGCGGGCTGGCGGCGGGGGCGATGCTGTTTCTGAACCAGCGCACCGGGCTGAAAGAGGACACGATCATCGGCATCATCTTCACCTCGTTCTTCGGGTTGGGGCTCTTCATGATCTCGGTCTCGCCCACGCCGGTTGATGTGAAGACGATTATTCTCGGCAACATCCTTGCGATCTCGCCCGCCGATACGCTGCAACTGGCCATTATCGGCTTCGTGTCGATGGCGGTGCTTCTGGCCAAGTGGAAAGACCTGATGGCCGCCTTCTTTGACGAGAACCACGCGCGCTCCATCGGGCTGCGGCCCGAGCGGCTGCGGCTTATGTTCTTCGTGCTGCTCTCGGCCTCTTGCGTGGCGGCGCTGCAGACGGTGGGGGCGTTTCTGGTCATCGCCATGGTCGTGACGCCGGGCGCCACGGCCTATCTGCTGACCGACCGCTTTCCGCGCCTTCTGGTCTTGTCCGTCGCGATCGGGGCCAGCACCAGCCTGATCGGGGCCTATCTCAGCTACTTCCTCGACGGGGCAACGGGCGGGATCATCATCTGCCTGCAAACGGCGATCTTCCTGCTGGCCTTCGTCTTTGCGCCCAAACATGGCATGCTTGCCGCCCGACGCCGCGCAGCCGAACCGGCAGAGGTGGCTTGATGGACTGGCTTACTCCGTTCCAGTTTCCATTCATGCAGAATGCCTTTCTGGTCGCGGCATTCCTTGCCCCGCCGACCGCCCTTCTGTCCTGCTTTCTGGTTCTGAAGGGCTGGTCGCTGATGGGCGATGCGATCAGCCATGCCACCTTGCCGGGCATCGTTCTGGCCTATGTGCTGAACCTGCCCCTGATCGTCGGGGCCTTTGCCGCCGGGATGTTCTGCGCGCTTGCCGTGGGCTTTCTGAAAGAGAACAGCCGCATCAAGCAGGACACCGTGATGGGCATCGTCTTTTCCGGCATGTTCGGCCTTGGGATGGTGCTCTACACCAAGATCGAAACCGACGTGCACCTGGATCACATCCTCTTTGGAAACATGCTGGGTGTCGGTCCGGAGGATCTGTGGACAGCGGCGGTCGTGGCCCTCGGCGTGACGCTGGTCCTGCTGACGAAATGGAAGGATCTGCTGCTGCATGCCTTTGATGCGGCACAGGCCCGCACGATCGGGTTGCGTGTGGGCTGGCTGCACTACGGGCTTCTGGCGCTGATCTCGCTGACCATTGTGGCCACGCTCAAGGCCGTCGGGCTGATCCTTGCCATTGGCCTTTTGATCGCACCGGGCGCCATCGCATTTCTGCTGACGCGCGAGTTTCGCAGCATGATGGCAGTTGCGGTTGGCGTGACACTCGCGGCGATGCTGGGGGGCGTCTATCTTTCGTTCTGGATCGACAGTGCGCCTGCGCCGACGATCATCCTTCTGCTGTCGGCGGCGTTCATCCTCGCCTTCCTTTGGCGTCAGGCAGGCCACCCCGGCCGCGCGGCGCGCTGAAAGCTCAACCGGGCAAGAGCAAGGGGCGGCCCGCGCGAATGCGCCAACCGCCCCCAAGCAGACGAGACGTGATCAGATAATGAAGTCGTCGATCGTCAATTGCGAAGGGTTGATGTTTTCGATCCTTACCGTCGTGTCAGCCGACAGACGCAGGATCACGTCGTCACCCGACTGCCGGGCGCTGTCGAGCACCGCCTGCACCTGTGCCCGGCTGAAATCGTCGAACTTCAGGCGGTCAATCCCGTTCTGAAAGTCGGTGACAAGGTCACGCCCATCGCCGCGCTCGAATTCAAAGACATCCGCGCCCTTGCCACCGGTCAGTGTATCATTGCCCCGCTCACCTTCCAGCCAGTCGCGCCCAATGCCGCCATTCAGCCGATCATCGCCCGTCCCGCCCTCAAGGCTGTCGTTGCCGGCACCACCGAACAGTCGGTCATTACCAGCGTCACCCTCCAGATCGTCATTGCCGGCGTCCCCGAAGAGCAGGTCATTGCCACGGCCACCCTCCAACTCGTCCGAGCCGTTACCACCGCGCAGCTCGTCATTGTCGTCGCCGCCCTCCAGGTCATCATTTCCATCGCGACCAAAGAGGGTGTCGTTGCCAGCAAGGCCATAGAGCCAGTCGTTGCTAGACGTGCCGTTGATCGTATTGGGACCTGCGTTTCCGGTTTTACGCGCCATTCTTCATATCTCCTTCGTTCGGTATCATCATGGCAGCCCATTCTGCGGGCCTGTCCTTGATATGGGGATAGTCGGGGCCCAGTCGTAGTGATCGATCGGGCCCCGTCAGGGTTCAGTCATCTGCCTGCTTGCGCAGGATTTCGCCGGTTTTGGCATCCACGACCAGTTCGTGGCGCTGGCCATCCGCCGAGGCGACCTCGGCCTCAATCCAGTCAGCCTTGGCCTCCAGTTCGATGACGCGATAGCCCTTGGCTTCAAGCTGCGCGATCTGCGTCGACAGCTTTGGCTGGGTCTGCGCCAGCGCAGTCGTGGACGTCAGCGCGCCAACACAGATCATGGCGATCATAAGGGTCTTCATGGTGTGGTCCTTTCGATGACGCGTTTCCTGATGAATCGCTTTTTGCACATCCTTGCTGACAGGGGGCTGAGTACGCCCGTCAGGCATTTGTCAGGTTCGACACGCTATGACAGGCGCATGAAACCGATCGCCCTCCTCACCATCCTCCTTGCCACCTTCCCGCTTGCCGTCGGCGGGCAAGAGCCCGCGCTTCCCGATTTCGAGATCGCCGAAGATGCCGTCGCCCGAGGCGAGATCCTTCCGCTGGCAGAGATCCTGAAAAAGGTGCAGACAACCCATCCCGGCCGCGTGACCGAGGTAGAGCTTGAATTCAGCGACGGCATCCGGGTCTATGAGGTGGATGTCGTGACGCCGGATGGCCGGCTGATCGAGGTGGATCTGGATGCCCGCACAGGCGAGGTCATTGATTTTGAGGAGGAAGACGACGACTGATGCGCGCCCTTGTCGTCGAAGATGACCCACGGATCGCCGCCGACCTCGCCCGTGCGCTGCAATCTGCAGGCTTCCGCGTTGAACAGGCCGCCGATGGCGAGCAGGCCTGGTTCCAGGGGGGGACCGAGGGCTATGACCTGATCGTGCTCGATCTGGGCCTGCCGCGTCTGGATGGGCTGACCATTCTCAAACGGTGGCGGGAAGAGGGCGTCGAAGTTCCCGTGCTGATTTTGACGGCCCGCGGTTCCTGGAAGGAACGGGTCGAGGGGATTGACGCGGGCGCCGATGACTATTTGCCCAAACCCTTCCGCATGGAAGAGCTTCTGGCCCGCGCCCGTGCCCTTGTGCGCCGCGCCGGTGGGCGGGCCGCGGCGCAGCAGGCGGTGGGTGATCTGTCGGTCGACCTTAATCGGATGAGCGTGGCTTGTCGGGGCGTGCCGGTCAACCTGACCCCGCTTGAATTCCGGCTCGTTGCCTATCTCGCCCTGCATCACGACCGCGTCGTCGCGCCGACGGAGTTGCTGGAGCATCTCTATGGTGACGACGACAGCAAAGAGGCCAATGCGCTGGAGGCGATCATCGCGCGGCTCAGGCGCAAGCTGGGGCCCGGCATCATCGGCACGCGCCGTGGCTTTGGCTACTTCCTCGAAGGTGCTGCATGAGGGCGCAGTCGCTGCGATGGCGGCTCGGCCTGATCGGGGCGGTGGCGATCCTTGTCGCACTGGCGCTTTCGGTTCTGGGGCTGACGTACCTCTTTGACCGCCATGTCCAGCGCGTCGCCGTCGCCGATCTTGAGGCGCGGGCGCTGTCGGTGGTGGCGATGATCGACCCGGGCGGGGCGAATGGTCCCACCTTCCGCGCGACACAGGGCGATCCGCTTTATGATCAGCCATTCTCGGGTCACTACTGGCAGATTACCCTTGGCGATGAGGTGGGCAGGTCGCGGTCGCTATGGGATTTCGCGTTTCCGGCGGTCACGACCCTGCCGCCGGGCACGACCCGCGTTCTTGACCTGACTGGTCCCAAGGATGAGCCCCTGCTTGCGCTGGAACAATGGCTCGCCGTGGGCGGTGGTCCCGATCCGGTTGCCCTCCGCGTCATCGTCGCAACTGACCGCAGGGCACTCGAAACCGCGAGGCGCGGCTTTCTATCCGGCATCCTGCCGTTCCTTGGGCTGCTCGGTGTCTTGCTCGTCGGGGCATCATGGGCCCAGATCACTGTCGGCCTGCGCCCCTTGACCGAAGTCAGCGGGCGCGTCGCGGCACTGCGATCGGGGCGGCGCCCGCGGATCGGCGATGACCTGCCGCGCGAGGTTCTGCCTCTTGCCGGAGAGATCGATCAACTGCTGGACGCCCGCGACAAAGAGCTTGCGCGCGCGCGCCATCGCGCCGCTGATCTGGCACATGGCCTGAAGACCCCGCTTCAGGCCCTGCTGGGCGATGCCGCGCAAGTACGCGAACTGGGCGACCCCGAGATTGCCGACAGTATAGAGGCAATCACTGCCACCATGCAGCGGTCGGTCGACCGCGAACTGGCCCGCGCGCGCATTCAGTCGGGCCGCGCCACCGCACAGGCCGATCCGCAGCCCGTGGTCGCGCGGGTGGTCGAGGTGCTGCGTCGCACGCCCGCCGGCGCTGCGATCCTCTGGCGGATCGACATTCCATCGGGGCTCTCGATCCGCATCGACCCTGACGATCTGACAGAGGCCATTGGCGCCTTGGTCGAAAATGCTGTCCGTCATGCCGAAAGCACCGTCAGCATCCGGGCTGTTGCCTCTGCCAAATGGATCGATCTGACCATTGGCGATGACGGTCCGGGTGTGCCGGCCTCGGCGCTGGCACGCCTGACCCAGCGGGGCACCCGGCTTGACGAAGCGGGCGACGGTCAGGGCATCGGTCTGGCGATCGTTGCCGATATTGCCGAGGCCGCAGGGGGCGACCTGCTGCTGCGTAACGGCACAACCGGGCTTGAAGCCACGCTCCGTCTGGAGCGGCAGGCCGAGGATGCACCCCCACGCAGTGCAGCATGGCGCGGCTAAGGCAGCGACATCACGACAATGACGTATGCCCGCTTGCCGCGCGCTCGATCCGGCTGCGCGACGGCGGGCGGTCGGCATAGCGCTGGCCAAGCGTTTGCGGCCCGGCGGTTATACGAAAGTAATCATAATCCCAGGTGCTGCCCGGCAGATTGTCAAAGGCGCAGAGATACTGGAAATGCAGCCGGAAATACCGACGGCGCAGCTTTGCCCAGGTCTCGGGCCGCAGAGTCTGACTGAAGGCCGCCGAAAAGACCAGCGGCCAGCGCTGCCTGCTGGTCGCCACGCCCGACACCTTGACCGGATCGCAGAGGGCAAAGGCGCAGCCATCCCCCGGTGCCGTGACATCGACCCAGACTACGGCATCGGATTCCGACAGGAACCGCAGATCCGCCCGCAGACGCCCGGCATCGGGCAGGAAGCTGACCATGGGCACCACCTGCCCCAGGGTCAGAAGCGAAAGCGCCGGACCGCCGACCGGCTCGCCCGCGCGCAAGAGGTCGGCCAGAGCCGAGACCGCAAGATGCGCCCCCGAGGAGTGGCCCACGATCAGAACCTCGTCGCAGGGGTGCCGTAGTGCCTCGGCAATGTCGTGGCGAAACCGGGTCAGCCGCTCTTCCATCGCCGGTGAATAGCGCCCGCCCGCCTGCGCGGAATGGGCAAAGTCATGCATCAGGTAATAGGCGTAGATCCGGTTGTCGTGCTTCTGAAACCAGCGCAAGGTGCAGGCAATGGCCAAGGCCGCGCCCGTCAGACCGACGACCGTGGCCTGCACGCCTTCCAGAACCCCCTGCGCCAGCCACCAGACCGCGCACCCCAGCAAGAGCGCCGCAAATGCTTCGGCCATCAGCGCCGCCACCGGATAAAGTGCCGCAATGATCGGCCCCTTGCGCAGACGCATCAGCCGAAACAGGACACCCGTGCCCAGATACGCCCAGATCGTGCGCAGCATCTGCAGATAGGTGGCCGGAATTGACGCCCCCATCGAGGCCTGCACGATATCAGACCAGACCAGAACGCGGACATCGGTCTGAACGTCACGGCCCTCGATCTGGGCCTCGACGCGCCAGCCCTCTCCCCCCGCGACAGCCTGTTGCGTGATCCGATAGCCCGAAAGCTGCGCCTGCAACGCGCCTTCTTTGCGGTAAAGCTCGCGGTAGCGGCGCGGATGAAACGGATCATACCCCGGCACATAAAAGACCTGACGCCGGAAGATCGGTCCCGCCATCCCCGCCGACCTAACCCAGCGTTCCCAGGACCGGGAAGGTTTCCAGCAGGAAGAACGAAAACTCTGACAAGGCACCTGTCACAAGCGCCAGACCGACAAGGATCAGAAGCACACCCATGCTCCGCTCGATCAGCTTCATGTGACGCTTCAGCCTGGACATCACGCTGATCGACCGCTCGATGAAAAGCGCGGCCAACAGGAACGGCAGACCCAGACCTACCGCATAGCAGGCCAGAAGCAGCGTCCCGCGCGAGACATTGGCCTCGCTCGCCGCCATCGACAGGATCGCCCCCAGTTGCGGGCCGATACAAGGGGTCCAGCCAAAGGCGAAGGCAAGGCCCAGAACATAGGCGCCAAAGGTCGACCCGCCCTGATCCCCCGCATCGAGCCGGGCCTCACGGTCGAGAAACGGAATGCGGATGATCCCGAGGAAATGCAGCCCCATGACGATGACCGCCGCGCCCGAGATGCGGCTGAACAGCACCTGATTGGTCAAAAAGAACGCGCCAAAGGCCGAGGCGGTGAAGC
The DNA here is from genome assembly GCF_007859075.1 of Gemmobacter aquaticus. Lineage (GTDB taxonomy): Bacteria > Pseudomonadota > Alphaproteobacteria > Rhodobacterales > Rhodobacteraceae > Gemmobacter > Gemmobacter aquaticus. The sequence continues at coordinate 176,128 of NZ_VOAK01000020.1, read as the reverse complement.
CCAGGAACAGAAAGACCGTCGAAAGACCCAACACGAAGAACAGCGCGGGCAGCAGGATGCGCTGGCGGGCCGCCTGACTGTCCTCGCGCATCTCGGGCATCGAGATCCCGCCCATATAGGCCAGATAGGGCGGCACGATGGGCAGGACGCAGGGGCTCAGGAATGACAGGATGCCAGCCAGCGCGGCCACAGCCATCGATACGGGAAGTCCCGCGGCAAACAGGTCGAACTCGATCATGCCAATCCCTTCGCGGCGCCTGATGCGGAGATAGCGCATCGCAGGCCTGACGTCACGCGGCAGCACGTCACATCCCCGTCACCGGTTTCGTCTGGCGCAGGCGATCCGGCCTGCGCTATGAGATCCGGGCCAAAGGAACATGCCATGGATTTCGACGTCGATCTGGATTGCGAGGGGTTGCTCTGCCCCCTTCCCGTTCTTCGCGCGCGCAAGCGCCTGCTCGGATTGCCTGCCGGATCGGTACTTAGGCTGCGGGCGACTGATGGCATGGCCGCAGTCGATCTGCCACATTTTTGCGGACAGTCCGGGCATGAATATATCGGCAGCGAACCCATCGGTGCAGCAACCGCCTATTTCATTCGCCGCAAATGAAAACGCCGGGCTGGTCGCCCGGCGTTTCAATGTTCAGCGGCCCAGCGACCACCAGCCCTTGCGACGCGGCCGGTTGTCGTCGGCGTCGTCAGCGGCGGGTTCGTTTGCCTGAGGATCGGGGCTTAGGGCCTCTGCCAACGGAGCTTCAGACACGTCCGGCTGAAGTGGCGGCAGGTCAACGGCGACCTCGGCGACAGGCACCAGAGCCATGGTTTCCGGCGCGGCCACAGCCTCTGGGGTTGCGTCCGGGGCAAGGGTTGCGTTCGGGGCAACCTCGGCTGCTGGCTTTGCTTTCGGCTTGGCACGGCTGCGCTTGGGCTTGGCCACGGGCTCTTCCGCCGCTGCGGCGGGCGCCTCAGCCGGGGCCTCTTCCGCCTCGGCTGCCGGAGCCGCCGCTTTCGCCGCGCGCGACCGGGTCGATTTGGCTGCCGGCTTGCGTGCCGATCCGCGAGCGGACTTGGCAGGCTTTTCGACCGCCTCAGCCTCAACCGGGGCGACAACCTCTGCGGCGTCTGCCGTGGCCTCCGCGGCCACTTCGCTGACAGCGGCGGCTTCAGCCTCTGTCACGACGTCGGCGACGGCCTCATCACCCTCGGCGTCATCGCCCTCGGCATCCTCATCTGACGATGCGGCGCCCTGGCCTTCGACCCCGTCCTTGCCCTTGCCACCACGGCGGCGCGGACGACGGCGGCGCTTTTTCTTGCTGCCGTTCCCAGCAGCCTCGGCCGCAGCGGGTTCGGGCCGGGCCTCGGCGACAACTTCCTCGACCTCGTCCTCGTCATCCAGCGGCAGTTCAGGATCGTCCTCGTCCTCATCGACGGGGGCGCCCATAAAGGCGGCGCTGCCGGAAATCACGCTCGAGGCCTCGGGCACAACACGGGTCGCCGTCTTGAACTTCTCGATCGAGAAATCGGGCGAAACCAGATGCGGGTCGGCCTCAAGCCGCACCGCCATGCCATAGCGTGCCTCGATCAGCGCGATATGCTCACGCTTGTGGTTGATCAGATAGTTGATCACCGCGACCGGCGCCTTCAGCAGCACCTCTTTCGACCGCTTCCGCGTGCCCTCTTCCTCAAGCGCGCGCAGGATCGTCAGCGCAAGGCTGTCGTCCGAGCGGATAAGGCCCGTGCCATGGCAGTGGGGGCAAGGCTGTGTCGTCGATTCCAGCATGCCCGGACGCAGGCGCTGGCGGCTCATCTCCATCAGGCCGAAGCCAGAGATGCGGCCCACCTGAATCCGCGCGCGGTCGGTTTTCAGCTTGTCCTTCAGGCGCTTCTCGACGGCCGAGTTGTTGCGCCGCTCTTCCATGTCGATGAAGTCGATGACGATCAGCCCGGCAAGGTCGCGCAGGCGCAACTGGCGGGCAATCTCCTCGGCGGCCTCAAGGTTGGTCTTGAGCGCGGTTTCCTCGATCGAGCCTTCCTTGGTGGCGCGGCCCGAGTTCACGTCGATGGCCACCAGCGCCTCGGTCACGCCGATGACGATGTAGCCTCCTGACTTCAGCTGCACGACCGGGTTGAACATGCCGGCGAGGTAGGTTTCGACCTGATAGCGCGCAAACAGCGGCATATCGCCCGCGTAACGCTGCACCACGCGGGCGTGGTTGGGCATGATCATGCGCATGAAGTCCTTGGCGGTACGGTAGCCCGCCTCGCCTTCGACCAGAACCTCGTCAATCTCGCGCGAGTAGAGATCGCGGATCACGCGCTTGATAAGGTTGCCCTCTTCATAGATCGGCGCCGGGGCGATCGATTTCAGCGTAAGCTCGCGGATCTCTTCCCACAGCCGCATGAGGTATTCATAGTCGCGGCGGATTTCCTGCTTGGTGCGTTTGGCACCTGCGGTCCGGATGATCAGACCCGCACCTTCCGGCACCTCCATCTCGGAAGCGATTTCTTTCAGCTTCTTGCGATCGGCAGCCTGGGTGATCTTACGGCTGATGCCGCCACCACGCGCCGTGTTGGGCATGAGCACGCAGTAGCGCCCTGCCAGCGACAGATAGGTCGTCAGCGCGGCGCCCTTGTTGCCACGCTCTTCCTTGACCACCTGCACCAGCATGATCTGGCGCACCTTGATCACTTCCTGGATCTTGTAGCGGCGATGGCGCGGCTTGCGCGGCTGTTGGATCTCCTCGGCGACGTCCTCTTCGGCGATCGATTCGATCTCGTCGTCGATCTCCGAAGCGTGGTCGACAGCGGCATAGGCCTGCTCGTCACGCTCCGAAGCAACGGCGGCGCGCGATTCGTTGCGCTGCACCAGAAGCGGCTCATCGCCGTTTTCTTCGCCCAGATCGATCACGTCCATGCCGGCGATCGCGCGCGGCGCGACCGGTGCATCTGCGGCAGGCTCGGCCGCAGGCGCTTCGGCGGGCACCTCAGCCACGACAACGGCATCCTCAACCTCGACCACCGCGGGGGCGGGGGCGGGGCGCTCTCCCCCACGGTCACGACGACCGCGCTGCGGGCGGGCGTCTTCCTCATCCTCGGCGCGCGCCAGCGCACGCTCTTCCTCGAGCAGCGCTTTGCGGTCGGCGACGGGGATCTGGTAATAGTCGGGATGGATCTCGGCAAAAGCCAGAAAGCCGTGCCGGTTCCCGCCGTAGTCGACGAAGGCCGCCTGCAGCGAGGGTTCGACCCGTGTCACCTTTGCGAGGTAGATATTTCCCTGAAGCTGACGCTTGTTTACGGTCTCAAAGTCGAATTCCTCGACCTTGTTTCCATCCACCACCACAACGCGGGTTTCTTCCGCGTGGGTGGCGTCGATGAGCATTTTCTTTGCCATGGTGTTCCATTGCGCCTGCGCATGGCCAGTGTGACGGCACTCCCCCAGGGGAGGCACCGGTCAGGGTCTGGTCAAGCGGATGGCGACTTGTTCGGGCGAGGCTGCGCAATGCATGGATCGCAGGGGGACGCACGGGCCCCCTGTCGGATCTCAAGTCATCAATCGCGCGGTTCATCGCGGTTCGTATTCCCGGGCGCAAAAGCGCCCAATCTGGTCAGGCCGACGCATTCAACATGCGATCGGGCAAACAATCGGCCTTTCGGCCAGCGAAATCTGCGAGGCCATGCGCACCCGGACCTGTAGCCCGGACCACGCCGACAGCAGCAAAACTGTGAACGTGGGGATCGCGTTCATGACGGAACTCCCCACGTTCCATGACATTACGGTGAGCCTGTCTAAAAAGACAATGGGAAAATTCTGCTGCCCATCTATCGTGATGAAGCGGAAAATCAATTTCATCATGCAATAGCGGGAGACGATTCATGGTTCTCGACAACAGCAAAGTCACGGTTCGCGTTGCCTACCCCGACCTCAAGACACCGGCTTCGTCCCAGGTCATTGCGACGATCGACCCCGAACAGGTCGAGATCGACGATATTGCAGACTTCGCGTTACCCGGCAAACTGCTCGTCCATGCGACCTTCGATTTCTCGGGCTCTGATCTGACATACGCATTGCACGGCTCGGGTGGCTATGCAGATGCCCCGGGCGACGGGTTCAACGGCTACAAGATCAATTTCGCCAAACTCGCCGACGAGACGAACAGGATCTCCCTGCATGCCGTTGATATCGTCGCCGGGCTTAACACGTTCAACCTTGATCGTTCATCCATCCGGTTTGACCGTGACAGCCTGTTTCTGAACATGGATGCTGTGCGCGCGCCGTATGGATCTGAATTCACGTTGCGCTTTGGCTTTGCCATCGATGGCACCGCCGGGTCGAACCAGCTTAAAGGCGATGCAGGGCGGGACAAGCTATCCTCCTTCGACGGTGACGACAGATTGTCGGGCGGCGATGGCGCAGACACCCTCAATGGTGGGCGCGGCGCCGACACGCTGATCGGAGGACTTGGACGAGACACGTTCGTACTGCGCGAAGGATCAGGGAACGACCTTGTCACCGATTTTCAGAACGGCATCGACCGTATTCTGATCCGCACCACGGACGATCGCTTTGCGGATCTGACGATCATTGAGGTCGAGGCAGGGGTCAGGATCCGGTCAGATGGAGAGACGATCCTGCTGCGTGGCGCGGATCTGTCGGATATCAACGCAGCGGACTTCATCTTCTGAGGGATTGGAGGGCGGCAAGGACGCCGCCCTCACCAGCGTCAGGTATAGTCCGAGCGTTGGAGGCTGTACTTCGCCATCTTCTCGTTCAGCGTCCGGCGCGGCAGGCACAGCTCTTCCATCACAGCGACGATGCTACCCTTATGACGGCGCATGGTGTTGTCGATCAGCATCCGCTCAAAGGCATCCACATATTCCTTCAAGGGCTTGCCTTCGGTCGTCAGCGCAGGTCCCGATGCTTCGTTATCGGCCATCAGAAGTGATGCAATCGAACCTGACCCGCGGCGGTTCTGCAAAACGGCGCGTTCAGCAATATTCACCAACTGGCGCACGTTGCCGGGCCAGGGGGCCTGCAGCAGTTGCGCGGCCTCTTGCGCAGTCAGGGCCGGGGCGTCGCAGCCGTATTCCTCGGCAAATTGCTCTGACAACCGGGTGAAGAGCGTCAGGATATCCTCGCCGCGCGTCCGCAGGGGTGGCAGCACGATGGTCATCGCGCCCAACCGGTAGAACAGGTCAGGACGCAGAATATCCTCCAGCGTGGTGTCGGGGGCATGCTGGTTGCAGATCGCGATGATCCGGGTTTCCGGCGGGCTGCCCTGTTCGTTGATCACCGTCAGCAGGCGTGACTGCAGGGCGTGGCTCAGGCTCTCGATATCCTCAAGACAGAGCGTGCCGCCGCGGGCCTCTTCGATCAGGGGAACGCCGTCCTCGGTAGGGCCGAAAAGCTTGGCTGACAACTGATCCTCGGACCACGCTGCACAGCTGATCGTCACGAACTTCTTCGATCCGCGCGGACCCACCGCATGCAGGGCATGGGCCACCAGCGTCTTGCCGGTGCCGGTCTCGCCGTCAATCAGGACGTGACTGTCGGCCTGCCCCAGATCGAGAATATCCTCGCGCAGCCGCTCCATCGCCGGGCTGGAGCCGATCAGCTTTTTCATGATCGTTGTGCCGTCGGACAGCTCTTTGCGCAGGGCACGGTTGTCCAGCGTCATCCGACGAGCCTGCGTCGCGCGCTTGGCAAGCTCTGTCATCCGGTCGGGGTTGAAGGGCTTCTCCAGAAAATCAAAGGCGCCAAGGCGCATGGCCTCAACCGCCATGGGCACGTCGCCATGGCCGGTGATCATGATGACCGGCAAGGCCGAATCCATGCCCATCAGACGCTTGAGGAACGCCATCCCGTCCATCCCCGGCATGCGGATGTCACTGACGATCACGCCGGGAAAGTCCGGGCCGATCACCGATAGCGCCTCTTCGGCGCTGCCGTAGGTCTCGGTGTCAAAGCCTGACAGGGCCAGCCATTGGCTGATCGATTGGCGCATATCCGCCTCGTCATCGACGATGGCGACTTTCATGGTGCGGGCCATTTGGTCCTCATTCTGCTGCCTTGACGGGGGCCGTGGTTGGGGCCTTCGTTGGGGCCTTCGCCGGAGAGTCCGTCACTGGTCCCAATATGGGAAGCTGTATTTCGAATACAGCCCCCCCGCCTTCCGCATTTCGCGCGGTCAGCCGTCCGCCAAGGTCGGTCACGATGCCGGTCGAGATGGCAAGGCCAAGGCCAACCCCCTCGCCGGGTTTCTTGGTTGTGTAGAAAGGTTCGAACAGGTTCTCGAGATCCTTGATGCCATGCCCGTTGTCCCGCACGGTCAGCGTGGCGGTCTCGCCCGCCGAAAGCATCAGATCAATCTGCGGACGCGGCGAATCCTTGGTTGCATCAAGGGCATTGCGCAACAGGTTGATGATGACCTGCTCCAGACGGATACGGTCTGCCATGACCATGACCGGCGTTCGCGGCAAGGTGCGGGTGATGCGCACGACCCGTGCCTTCAACTGCGGCTCCATCATCGAAAGCGCAGCCGAGACCGAGTTGCGCATATCCAGCGCCTCGAATGCCTCGCCGCCCTTGCGGGCATAGGACTTGAGCTGACGGGTAATTGCCCCCATCCGGTCGATCAGGTCATCGATCCGCTGGAAAGATGAGAGCGCCTCTTCCGGGCGCTTGCGTTGCAATAAAAGGCGGGCGCCCGCCAGATAGGTCTTCATCGCGGCAAGCGGCTGGTTCAGCTCATGGCTGACCGCCGCCGACATCTCGCCCAAGGCCGCGAGTTTTGACGATTGCGCCAGCGTCAACTCGGCAACCTCAAGGTTCTTTTGCACCTTCTCGCGCTCGGCGATTTCGCGTTGCAGACGGGCGTTCAGCATCCGCAGTTCCGCGCTTTCGCGCTGGAAGGTCACGCTTTGCGACCAGGCCCGGCGCGAGAGCATGTAAAAGGTCACAGCGAGCAGGATCGCAAAACCCATGATTTCAAGCGCAAGCACGCCATTCACGCGCTCGCGCACCGAATCGAAGGCCGTGAAGGTGACCATTCGCCAGCCGCGAAACGCGACGCGGGTTTCGGTCTTCATTACCGCCTCGCCCGAGACATAGGCATCGGGCGGCTCTTGCGCCCAGTCGGCAGCCCCTTGCAACGCCCGGCGAATGGCCGAGGGCGCATCGCGCGCCTCAAGCGCCTGATCGACGGGCAAGCCACGCCAGCGCGGCTCGGTCGCCAACAGAACCGTGCCCTCGGTATCGGTGACAAGGACCGCGTCCTGGAGGCCGGCCCATGCGCGTTCATACTTCATCAGATCGACCGCGACGACGATCACGCCCACGACCTGCCCTTCCACCCGGATCGCGCGTGAATAGGTGAAGTCAAACCCCGCCGTCTCACGCGAGGCGACGGTGAAGACCGTATCATTCACCCGCTGCGCATCGATGAAACTGGGCGAGTTGCGAAAGCTCTCCCCAAGCTGGTTGCGGTTCGTGGCGCCAACCACCCGGCCCTCGGCATCCAGAAGCACGATCGAGGCCGCGCCGATCTCTGCCTGAAACGAGATCAGCCGCGCCGAGGTCATCGAAAAGTCGCGCCGCTCCAGCGCGCCGATCAGTTCGGGGTCGCGCGCCAACAGCAGCGGCACAACCGAGGTGCGCTGCAATTCGGAGATCATGTTGCCAGAATAGAGCGCGAGCCGCAGTTCGGCCCTGTTGCGCGTGACCTCTGTAAACCGCTCGGACAGCCAGCGGTTGGTCACCAGAACAACGCCCGTCGCCAGAAGGATCAGCAGCGCCACGACAAGCTTCACCCGCCAGGAGATGCCCGGTTCGCGCGGCTCAGGCCCGGAAGATGTGGTCGTATCCAGCATTGGCACAGTTTAGGCCGAGGCGTCAGGCAGCCTCAAGCCTTGCTGTGCTCAGGCCAGCGCCATCTTGCCGATCAGGCTGGAAAAAAGCGCCATCCCGTCGGTGCCGCCATGGCCTGCGTCCACCACCCGCTCAGGGTGCGGCATCATGCCAAGGACGCGGCGGTTCTCCGACAGCACGCCCGCGATATCGGCCATAGAGCCGTTGGGGTTGTCGGCATAGCGGAAGGCGATGCGATCCTCGGCCTTGATCCGGGCAAGCGTCTCGGCATCGACCGCATAGTTGCCGTCGTGATGGGCGACCGGCACGCGGATGTGCTGGCCCATCGTATAGCCCGAGGTGAAGTCAGAGGCGGTCGTCGCCACCTCAAGCTCCACCGTCTTGCAGATGAACTTGAGGCCCGCATTGCGCATCAGCGCGCCGGGCAGCAGGCGCATCTCGGTCAGCACCTGAAAGCCATTGCAGATGCCGATGACATAGCCGCCCCGATCCGCATGCGCCTTGACCGCCGCCGCGATCGGCGATTGCGCGGCAATGGCGCCGCAGCGCAGGTAATCGCCGAACGAGAACCCGCCCGGAACACCCACCACATCAACGCCCGCAGGCAGCGCGCTGTCCTTGTGCCAGACGCGGACGACATCCGCCCCTGCCCGTTCAAAGGCTACTGCCAGATCGCGGTCGCAGTTGGATCCGGGGAAGGTGATGACGGCGGCTTTCATCGGGTCTCTCTCGCTCTGTCCGGGATGGCAGCGCCATAGCGCAATCGACCTGCGGCTGCCAGAGAAAAACCACCATCGGCGCGCCGGTTGACAGAGGTTGCCGGGTATTTGATCCAAGGGGAAATGGCAGAGGTGGTTCTGTGCAGGCACTGATGACGCAAAAGCCGCCGGGGCATGCCGGCGGCTTTGCAGAACTACAGGGGCGTGGCCCTCAGGCGATTTCGACCGAGTATTTCTCGATCACGGTGTTGGCCAGCAACTTTTCACACATGGCCTTCACCTCGGCCTCGGCCGCCGCCTTGTCGGTTGCAGCCAGGTCAAGCTCGATGACCTTGCCCTGACGCACGGCTTCGACCCCTTCGAAGCCAAGGGTGCCAAGCGCGCGGCGCACAGCCTCGCCCTGCACATCAAGCACTCCGGTCTTCAGCATGACGGTGACACGCGCTTTCATGGGGACAGGCCTTTCAGTTGATCAGGGTGGGCTTGAGGGTGTGGGTGACATTCGAGGGCAGCACGCCAAGGCGCCGCGCCAGTTCGGTGTAGACGTCGTTCAGGGGGCCGGGCTCTCGCTGCTGGCCTTCACGGTCCGGGGCCTCCAGGCCGCGCAGATCCCAGAGGCGGCAGCTGTCCGGGCTGATCTCGTCAGCAACGATCAGGCGCATGAAATCGCCCTCCCAGATGCGGCCGACCTCAAGGCGGAAGTCCATCAGACGGACACCCACGCCCATCATCACGCCCGACATGAAATCGTTCACGCGCAAGGCAAGTGCGACGATATCATCGAGATCCTGCTGGTTGGCCCAGCCAAAGGCCACGATGTGCTCTTCCGAGACCATCGGATTGCCCAGCTTTTCATCCTTGTAATAGTATTCGACGATCGGGCGCGGTAGCCCCATGCCTTCGGGGATTCCCAACCGCTTCGACAGCCCACCAGCCGCGAAATTGCGCACGACCACCTCAAGCGGGACCATCTCGCACATGCGAACCAGCTGTTCGCGCATGTTCAGGCGCCGAATGAAATGCGTGGGCACACCGATGCCATTCAGGCCCGACATGAAGAACTCGCTGAGGCGGTTGTTCAGAACGCCCTTCCCCTCGACTGCGGCCGAAGGCTGGTTCACGGCAGGAATCGCATCGTCCTTGAAGTACTGGATCAGGGTCCCCGGCTCTGGTCCTTCGTAAAGGATCTTAGCCTTACCCTCGTAAACCTTCTTGCGACGTGCCATGAAATTTCCCGAATCGCGGAACGGACGGGCGCCAGGGCGTCCATCCTTTGGGCCGGGCTATAGTCCAACCCCCGCCTGCCCGCAAGGTTTAGCGCCAACTGCGCCCCTTCGGCCCTTGCGGCGAAAGGCCGGGGCGGGCATATGAAGAGACAGACGAACCCGTTCCGCGCCGTTCGGAACCAAAATGGGGGCCTTGCCATGACCACCTTCGACGATCGCGAAAAGGCGTTCGAAACCAAATTCGCCCATGATGCCGAAATGCTGTTCAAGGCTGAGGCGCGCCGTAACCGGCTGGCCGGTCTCTGGGCCGCGGGCCTGCTGGGTAAATCGGGCGCTGAGGCGGATGAATACGCGCTGAGCGTGGTGAATGCCGATTTCGAGGAAGCCGGGTCGGAAGACGTGGTGCGCAAGCTGGCTGCCGATCTGGACGGCAAGGCAACGGCGGACGAGATCCGCAAGAAACTCTCCGATCTGATGCACACTGCCAAGTCGCAACTGATGAGCGAGATCTGATCGGGCAAAACCGCTGAATTGCAGGGCCGTCCCTTTCAGGGGTGGCCCTTTTTCGTTCGTTGCATCGACCGGGTTCAGGATGATCATGAAGATTATGAATTTGCCTCAAGCGTGCCTACATGGCACAGGAAGGCAAATGGCATCCGCACCCCCGGTGCGGCCCTAAATCTGCGAGGCCCCATGACCGACGCCCTTTCTAAACTTCTGGCCAGCCGCGAATGGCTGATGGCCGATGGCGCCACCGGCACCAACCTGTTCAACATGGGACTGGAGTCGGGTGAGCCGCCCGAATTCTGGAACACCGACAGGCCCGACAACATCCGCACCCTTTATCGCGGCGCGGTCGAGGCCGGGTCGGACATCTTCCTCACCAATACCTTCGGCGGCAACTCGGCGCGGCTGAAGCTGCACAACGCCCAAGGTCGCGTGCGCGAGCTGAACCGGATCGGCGCGGCGCTTGGGCGCGAGATCGCCGACGCATCCGGGCGCACCGTTGTTGTTGCCGGATCGGTGGGGCCTACGGGCGAGATCATGGCGCCCATGGGCGCGTTGACACACGAGCTGGCAGTCGAGATCTTCCACGAACAGGCCGAAGGCTTGAAGGAAGGCGGCGCTGATGTGCTGTGGGTCGAAACGATCTCGGCCCCCGAAGAGTTCCGCGCCGCAGCCGAGGCCGCAGCGCTTGCCGGCATGCCCTGGTGCGGCACCATGAGCTTTGATACCGCCGGGCGCACCATGATGGGTGTGACGTCCTCGGATCTGGCGACGCTTGTCGAAAAGCTGCCGAACCCGCCGATTGCCTTTGGTGCGAACTGTGGCGTGGGCGCATCTGATCTTTTGCGCACCGTTCTGGGCTTCTTTGCCCAAGGCAGCGAGCGCCCGGTGATCGCCAAGGGCAATGCTGGAATCCCGCGCTATCAGGACGGTGCCATCCACTATGACGGCACGCCCGAACTGATGGCTGAGTACGCAGTCCTTGCGCGCGATGCAGGGGTGCGGATCATCGGTGGCTGCTGCGGGACCATGCCCGAGCATCTGAAGGCCATGCGCGCCGCTCTGGAAAGCCGCCCCAAAGGACCGCGCCCTACGCTGGACGATATCTCGGCCAAGCTCGGCGCCTTCTCCTCGGCCTCGGATGGCACTGGTCCGGGATGCGGCCACGATCACGGCGCACCACGCCGCGAGCGCCGTCGGGCGCGTTAAGACTTGGGTATCTAGGCCAAGAGGAATGGGGAGAGCGGCGCCCCCCATTCCCTCTTTGGTGGCGCAGGTCATCCGCTTCCTCTTGGCAAAAAATACCCAAATCCTGCGGACGTGCCCCGCGCTGCGCCTAGAATAGTGAAAGCTGGTCCCCGGCCTGCACGGGCCGCGCGAAAAGATCCGTGCGCAAGGGTGGCTGCCTTATCGTCAGCCCCTCGCGCGTGCAGGCCTTGTCAAAGCGTTGCGCGATCAGGTCCGACCAGAGCCCCTCGCCCCGCATGCGACGCCCCCATTCCGGGTCATAGTCGCGCCCGCCGTGGACCTCTCGGATACGGGCCATCACCTTGGCCGCGCGCCCAGGCAGGCGCGTCTCAAGCCAGTCCTTCATCATCGGCGCGACCTCCAGCGGCAGACGCAGCATGATCCAGCTTGCCGCCACTGCGCCCGCAGCGCGGGCCGCAGCAAGGATCGGCTCAAGCTCATGATCTGTCAGCCCCGGTATCACCGGCGCGATCATCACACGCACAGGCACGCCCACATCCGACAGACGCCGGATCACCTGCAGCCGACGTTGCGGCGACGGGCAACGCGGCTCCATTGCGCGAGAGAGGCCTGCATCCAGCGTGGTGACCGATATCCCCACACGCACCAATCCCGCCGCAGCCATCGGGGCGATCAGGTCAATGTCGCGTTCGACAAGCGCCCCCTTGGTTGTGATCGCAACAGGATGGTTCCAGTCATGCAGCACCTGCAGAACCTCACGCATCACGCGGTGATCCGCCTCGCAGGGCTGGTAGGGATCGGTATTTGTGCCAATGGCGATCGGGGCCACCTTGTAGGACCGCCGGCCAATCTCTTGCGCCAGAACCGCACCGATGCCAGGCCGGGCAATCAGCCGCGTCTCAAAGTCGAGACCGGGCGAGAGGTTCAGCCAGGCATGTGTCGGGCGCGCAAAGCAATAGACGCAGCCATGCTCGCAGCCCCGATAGGGGTTCACGCTGCGGTCAAACGGCAGATCGGGCGAGCGATTGTAGCTGATCGCGGTTCGGGGCGCCTCGAGCCGCACCTCGGTGCGCAACAGCCGCTCATCCTCGGGCAGGTCCCAGCCGTCATCCTCCGCGATGCGATGCTCACGTTCAAAGCGCCCGGTTGCGTTGTCCAGCGCCCCCCGTGCCTTTACCCGAAGCTCCGGGCGTAATGCGGTTTCCTTCCTCATAATGAACATTAGAACTTTTCATGAACAAACGGCAAGTCCCTCTCGGCTTGGGCCTTGACTGTCGCCTTTGCCTGCGGCCATGTCGCAAAGCGAAAAGTCGTTGCGTCGCAATCGGCGCATTGAACGGACATACACATCCCGCAGGAGCCGCCAGATGGCCGACGAAGACGATATCATCCTGTCCGAACTGAACGACGAGGAACTCGTCCTTCAGATGCATGACGACCTTTACGACGGTCTGAAGGAAGAGATCGAGGAAGGCGTTCAAATCCTGCTGGAACGGGGATGGACCCCCTACGATGTGCTGACCAAGGCGCTCGTTGCCGGCATGACCATTGTCGGTGCGGATTTCCGTGACGGCATCCTGTTCGTGCCCGAGGTTCTGCTGGCCGCCAACGCCATGAAGGCCGGCATGGCCATCCTCAAGCCGCTGCTCGCCGAAACCGGCGCGCCGCGCATGGGCAAGATGGTGATCGGCACCGTCAAGGGCGACATCCACGACATCGGCAAGAACCTCGTCGGCATGATGATGGAAGGCGCCGGGTTTGAGGTCATCGACCTTGGCATCAACAACGCGGTCGAGAAATACATCGAGGCGCTGGAAACCGAAAAGCCCGATATTCTGGGCATGTCTGCCCTGCTGACCACGACCATGCCCTACATGAAGGTCGTGATCGACACGCTGAAGGAAAAGGGCATGCGCGAGGACTATATCGTTCTGGTCGGCGGCGCGCCGCTGAACGAAGAGTTCGGCAAGGCCATCGGCGCTGACGCCTATTGCCGCGACGCCGCCGTTGCGGTGGAAACCGCCAAGGCGATGGTCGCACGCAAGCACAACCAACTCTGAGGTTGCGCATCTCGATGCATGGCCCCGGAGCGATCCGGGGCCTTTTTCTTTGGACGCTTGCCGAACGCGCCCCGCCTGCCCACATTCATCTTGTAGCCAGACGGAACCCGCCTATGCCGCCAAAGGTCTTCGCCCTGTTGATCGCCGCAGTCATCGCCGATGCCGCGCTGACGATCTGGCTGGTCACGGCCTTTGGCCTGCCGCTGGCGGCCGTGGCGCAGGTGGCGCTGCTCGCCGCCCTACTGATAAGGCTGAAAGCATGAGGCTTCCCGACGACACTGCATTGACCGAAGCAGGCCTCGCCCCGTCCGCGCGGGGCCGCGTCCTTCTGATTGCCTGCGGCGCACTGGCACATGAGGTTCTGGCCATAAAGCGTTCTGGCGGCTGGAATCATCTGGATCTGCAATGCCTGCCGGCGAACCTGCATCTCTGGCCCGACCGTATTCCCGCAGCCGTTGAGAAGGCCGTTGGTGACGCCAAGGGCTACGAGAAAGTGTTTGTTCTCTATGCCGATTGCGGCACGGGCGGCCAATTGCAGGAAAAGTGCAAGGAATTGGGCGTAGAGATGCTGGAAGGACCCCATTGTTATTCGTTTTTTGAAGGCAATGACCGCTTCGCCCGCATCGCCGAAGGCGAAATAACCGCCTTCTACCTGACGGATTTCTTGACCCGGCAGTTTGACGCCTTTGTCTGGCGTCCGATGGGGTTTGACCGGCACCCCGAACTGATCCCGATGATGTTCGGCAATTACACCAAGCTCGTCTATCAGGCGCAGACGGACGACCCTGCCCTTGACGCCAAGGCGCGCGACGCGGCCGAACGCCTTGGCCTTGCCTATGAGCGGCGCTTTACAGGATATGGCGATCTGGCGGTCGCGATTGACCGGATCGGCGGATCTTGACGCAGCGCCCCAGTCCCCTACCCTGACGGCATGACAGGCTTTGACGAACTCCGCGCCCTTATGGGCGATCGCTTCACGACCGCTCAGGCGCTGCGTGAGCAGCACGCCCAAAGCGAGACCCACGTCCTGGCAGGGCTTCCCGATGCGGTGGCCTTCCCAGAGACCACGGCCGAGGTCTCAGCCATTCTGAGGGTTGCCCATGCCAACCGTATTCCGGTGGTCGGCTGGGGCGCCGGCACCTCGCTGGAAGGGCATGCCCTTGCGCTGCGCGGCGGTATCACGGTCAATTTTGCCCGCATGGACCAAGTGCTTGAGGTGCGCCCAGAGGACATGCTGGCACGGGTTCAGCCCGGCATCACGCGCGAGGCGCTGAATACCGAGTTACGGGCGACGGGTCTGTTCTTCCCGGTCGATCCCGGTGCCAATGCAAGCCTCGGCGGAATGGCTGCCACGCGGGCTTCGGGCACAACGGCGGTGCGCTACGGCACCATGCGCGATGCCGTTCTGGCGCTTGAGGTGGTTCTGGCCGATGGCACGGTCATCCGGACAGGGTCGGCCGCGCCAAAATCTGCGGCGGGCTATGACCTGACGGGGCTGATGGTCGGATCTGAGGGCACGCTCGGTCTGATCACCGAACTCACCCTGCGCCTGCAGGGCCAGCCCGAGGCAATCTCGGCTGCCGTTTGCGCCTTTCCGACCATGTCAGAAGCCGTGGACTGCGTGATCGAAACGATCCAGTCCGGTAAACCCATGGCGCGGATCGAGTTTCTGGACCCTTCGGCCGTCGCGGCATGCAACGCCTATTCGGGGCAATCGCTGACCGAAGCGCCATATCTGCTGGTCGAATTCCACGGCTCTGCCGCTGGCGTGGCCGAGCAAGCCGAACGCTTTGGCGACATTGCAGACGGCCACCATTGCAGCGGGTTCCGCTGGGCGGAGCGTGCCGAAGACCGAAACGCACTGTGGAAGATGCGGCACAACGCCTACCCGGCCTGTATCGCCTCACGCCCCGGCGCGACGGCGATCGTCACCGATGTCTGTGTGCCGATCTCACGGCTGGCCGAGGCGGTCGAGGAAACTCGCGCCGATATCGCCGCGAGTTCCATTCCCGGCCCGATCCTTGGCCATGTCGGTGACGGGAACTTCCACGCCATCTTGCTGATCGAACGCGGCAATGCCGCTGAGGCAACCGAGGCGCAGCGCCTTGCGGCCCGAATGGCCGAGCGCGCCCTGCGCCTTGGTGGCACGGTCACGGGCGAGCACGGCATCGGTATCGGTAAACTGCCCTATATGCAGGCAGAGCACGGGGCAGGATGGGCGGTCATGGGGGCGGTCAAACGCGCGCTGGACCCGCTGAACATCCTGAACCCCGGCAAGCTGGTGCCTCAGTAGTAGCGTGCAGGGCGACGGAACAGCCCGCCGTCCACTTCACGCTGGCGCATTTCAAGATCGTAGCGCGAGGCAGAGTGGTTCAGATAGTCGCGTTCCAGTTCCTCGATCGTCGGGACGTGGAAAGCGCGGATGATGCGCGAAACTTGTTTCAGCATGGCAAACCTCTTGTGGTTGCCCTCCCTGCCAAGGAATTTAGGTCAGCAGAACTTCCGCAACAACGACCATTCGCGCCGTGCCGCCTTGCGCCTGCTGCAACGCAGCATCAGGCATCGAGCAGCGACCGCGCCGCCGCCCGCGCCGCATCAGACACCGTATCGCCCGACAGCATGCGCCCGATTTCCTCGACACGGTCGCCCGGTTCCAGCGGGATCACTGTGGTGGTGGTCATGCCATCCTGCACGCGTTTCTCGACACGCCAATGATGCGCGCCAAGCGCTGCCACCTGCGGGCTGTGCGTCACAACCAGCACCTGCGCCTGACCCGCCAGCGCCTTGAGCCTGCGCCCGACAGCGTCCGCCGTGGCACCGCCGACACCGCGGTCAATCTCGTCGAAGATCATCGTGACGCCGGGCGTGTCACCCGTCAGACAGACCTTCAGCGCCAAAAGAAACCGGCTCAGTTCACCACCCGAGGCGATGCGGTTAAGCGGCCCCGCCGGCGCGCCGGGGTTGGTTGCGACTGTGAAGGTTACCGCATCCACCCCACCCGGTCCGGGCTCGGAGGTTTCGAACTCGGTCGTGAAAACCGCGCGCTCCATCCGCAGGGGTGCCAGTTCTGCCGCCATCGCAGAATCGAGGCGCTTCGCCGCCGCCTTCCTTGCCGCAGAAAGCGCGGTTGCTGCCTCGGAATACCCCGTCTCTGCCAGCACCACGGCGCGGCGCAACTGGGCAAGGTTGCGCTCGCCACCGTCCAGCGCCTCAAGCCGGGCACGCAGCTCATGCGCAAGCGTGCCCAGATCATCCGGCAGGACGCCATGCTTGCGGGCCAGCGCACGGATCGCGAAAAGCCGCTCCTCCAGCACCTCAAGCTCAGACGGGTCGAAATCGAGTGCGCTCAGACAGGACTCGACACCCGCCTGCGCATCGGCCAGCTCTGCCAATGCCCGGCCGAGCGCTGCAATCGGGGCTTCAAGAGCCCCACCTGCGCGGTCTCCCGCGCCTTCAAGCCGACGCAGTGCATCGAGAAGAACCGCCTCGGCACCTTGCTCTGATATCTCGGCATGAGCGCGCGAGACATCGGCGCGGATTTTTTCGCTGGCCTGCATCGCCCGGCGGCGGGCATCCAGGACAGCCTCCTCGCCCGGCTCAGGGTTTAGCTTGTCCAGCTCGGACACCGCGTGGCGCAGGAAATCCTCCTCGGCCTTTACCGCCTGAAACGCAGCCTCGGCCTCGGCCAGCGCGCGCCGCGCCTGACCAAGCGCAGACCAGGCATCACGCGTGGGGCCAAGATCCAGCCCGGCAAAGGCATCCAGCAGGGCGCGATGTCCGCGCGGATTCAAAAGGCCCCGGTCGTCATGCTGACCGTGCAATTCGACCAGCGTCTCCGACAAGGCCCGCAGCACCTCGCCCGAGACGCGGCGATCGTTCACCCAAGCAGTCTTGCGTCCGTCCGCATAGTTCACGCGCCGCAAGATCAGCTCGTCTTCGACCTCGATCCCCGCCTCTGCCAGAACGTCATGGGCGGCGTGCCCGGCAGGCAGATCAAACGCCGCGACCACCTCGCCCTGTGTCGCACCCGCGCGCACAAGCTCGGCACGGCCGCGCCATCCCAGAACAAAGCCCAGCGAATCCAGCAGGATCGACTTGCCAGCCCCGGTTTCGCCGGTCAGCACATTCAGGCCCGGCTGAAACGCCAGCGAGAGCCGGTCGATGATCAGCATGTCGCGGATATCGAGCGCGCGCAGCATCCACTCACCTTTCAGGGCAGAGCGCCCTGCCCGACCTTACAGCCATTCGCCCTTGACGGTTTGCCGATACACACCGGCAAGCCAGCTGTCGCCCGCCGCCTTGGGCTCAAGCCCACGGCTGGTCAGCAGCTTGTAGCTGTCCTGATAGAACGGGCTGGACTGGTAGTTATAGCCCAGAATCGCGCCTGCGGTCTGCGCCTCGTTGGTCAGGCCAAGCGCAAGATAGGCTTCAACCAGACGGTGCAGCGCCTCGGCGGTGTGGGTCGTGGTCTGGAAGTCCTGCACCACGGTGCGGAAGCGGTTTATCGAGGCCGCGTAGTTGCCACGCTTCAGGTAGTACCGCCCGATCTCCATCTCTTTCGCCGCCAGATGGTCAAAGGCGAGGTCGAACTTCAGGATGGCCGAGCGGGCATATTCGCTGTCAGGGTATTCCTCGATGACCTCGCGCAGAGCCTGAAGCGCCTGGAAAGTCAGTCCTTGATCGCGCCCAACCTCGTCGATCTGGTCGTAGTAGGAGAGCGCAAGCAGGTACTTTGCATAGGCCGCGTCCTCATCACCCGGATAATAGTCAAGGAATCGCTGCGCTGCCTGACGCGCATCCTCGTACTCTTTCGACTTGTGATAGGTGAAGGCCTGCATGATCAGGGCGCGGCGCGCCCAATCGGAATAAGGATAAAGCCGCTCCACCTCGGTGAAATAGCGGATCGCCTTGGTTGGGTCGTTCTCTTCTTCAAGCGTGTATTCGCCGCGATCGTAGATCTGCTGCGCGCTCAAGGTCTCAAGCGGGGGTTCCTTGGACTGACCACCGCCACCACTGCACCCAGCAAGAACGGCAGAAAGCAGAATTCCCGCAAGGAGACCCGCGCCCGAAGTTCCACCCGTCATCTTTCGCACTACTGCCTCGTCAGATCCCGGCCCGCGGAACATGCCCGCAAGTACCCGCCCGCCGCCTAGCGGTCAGAGCTGTTTGGCTTGTCCTAGCACAGAAAAATCGGCGGTGCAAAACGCCTTTCCGTGCGTTGGCGCACCGTTCAGGCGTGAATCGGCAGATCGCCCGGATGAACGCCCATGCCCGGCAATTTACGGCCGGCGCTATTGCCGCATTCCACCGGTGCCCAGGCCGTCGGATCGGCAAACAGCGCCCGAAGCAGGCGGTTCGTCAGCGCATGACCGGCGCGGATACCCGTGTAACGACCCAGGATCGGCCCGCCGGCCAGCGAAAGATCGCCAAGCGCGTCAAGCATCTTGTGGCGCACAGGCTCGTCGCGATGACGCAGGCCACCGGGGCTCAGCACTTCGCCATCGTCAAAAACCACAGCATTTTCCAGCGTGCCGCCGAGGGCCAGACCGCTTGCGCGCATCCGGTTAACATCTGCCTGCAGACAGAAGGTACGACAATCGCTCAACTCGCGCACAAACGCGCCATTCGCCATCGAGAGGTGCTTTTCCTGCCGACCGATTCCCGCCTCGGCAAAGTCGATGCGGAAGTCGATCTCGAGGTTGTCCGAGGGTTCCAGCCGGGCGACGGCATCGCCTTCGCGCACCTCGACGGATTTCAGGACGCGGATTGCGCGCACGGGCTCGCCCTGCGGGGCGATGCCGACCTGAAGAAAGCGTTCGACAAAGGCCACGGCCGAACCATCAAGGATTGGCACTTCCGGCCCATCAATTTCGATCAGCGCGTTGTGGATGGCGCAGCCTGCCAGCGCGGCCATGATATGTTCAATGGTCGAAACCGAAGCGCCCGATTCATTCGCGATCAGGGTGCACAGCTTCGAGGGCACAACCGCATCCCAGCGGGCCGGGATCATCGGGTTGCCTTCGGTCAGGTCGGTACGACGGAACCAGACCCCGGAATCGACCGGGGCAGGACGCACGGTCATGCGCACGGGTTCCCCCGAGTGCAGGCCGAGTCCGTCAAAGACCGCAGCGGATTTCAAGGTATTCTGCACGTTCATCCCCTTGGATGTTCTTACCAACCGACGAGATATCCACAGGACTTTCGCCGTGCAGTTTAGGTAATTCGCGTGGCCTTTCTGAACAACTCACTCTTTGTAACCGGATGTAACAGTCAGACGTCAGGCCCGCAGAATCCCGCCAACCGCACCGCAATATGCTGGAAACAAATAGAAAAAGGCCCGCCTTCGCGAGCCTTTTTCCAGAACAATGTTACCTTGACGTAACGTCCTTCAGTTCGCCTGACGCCGCAGGAAAGCGGGAATCTCGATCCGTTCCTGGTCTGCCGACATGTCCTGCTCGTCGTCATACGAGGTGACCTGCGGCTGCTGACGCGGTGCCGGACGCTCTGCTTCGGCCGAATGTCCGGCCATGCGGTTGATCAGCGAGCCGATGCCGAAACGCGACTTTTCGGCCGGGCGGGCGGCCTGAGGCGCCGCGGGCTGGGCGGCACGCTGCGCAGCCGGTTGCGGGCGTTGCGCGGTGGCCGGGTTCTTGCTGACGGCCGCCTGCAGGCGGGCAAGTGCTTCGGGCGAGGGCTGGCCGCTCGGGCGCGGACGCGGCGCGACAAAGGCCGCGGCATCCTCGTCATGGGCGGCAAAGCTGCGCACGACCGGGGCCGCCGGGGTTTGCGGGCGATAAGCCGGAGGCGGCATGTCATCGATCAGATCTTCGACCTCATCGACCGGCATGAAGGCGGCGGGTTGCTGCACAGGGGCAGGCTGCTGCACGGGCGGTGCATCAAACAGCGTCGGGGCCGGCTGCGGTTCGGGGGCAACAACCGGCTGCGGCGCCGGAGCGGCCTGACGAACCGGCTCGGGCTTCACTTCGGGGGCTGCGTTGAACGTCGGTGCGGCGCTGCCCATCGGACGGCGGCTCGGGGTTTCGGCGCGGTTGGCGGCAGAGGCATCGATGCCGGTCGCCACGACCGATACGCGCAGCGCGCCTTCCATCGACGGATCGAGGGTCGAGCCCACGATGATGTTCGCGTCGGGGTCCACCTTTTCGCGGATCAGGTTTGCCGCCTCATCCAGCTCGAACAGCGTCAGGTCGTAGCCGCCGGTGATGTTGATCAGTACGCCCTTGGCGCCGGTCAGCGAGATCTCGTCGAGCAGCGGGTTGGCAATCGCCTTCTCGGCCGCCTGACGCGCGCGATCCTCGCCGGTCGCCTCGCCCGTGCCCATCATCGCCTTGCCCATCTCATCCATGACCGAGCGAACGTCGGCAAAGTCGAGGTTGATCAGGCCCGGACGTACCATCAGGTCGGTGACCCCCTTCACGCCCTGATACAGCACGTCGTCGGCCATGGCGAAGGCCTCGGTAAAGGTCGTGCGCTCGTTCGCGAGGCGGAACAGGTTCTGGTTCGGAATGATGATCAGCGTGTCGACCACCTTCTGAAGGGCCTCGATCCCCTCATCCGCCTGCCGCATGCGCTTGTTGCCCTCGAACTGGAAGGGCTTGGTCACGACGCCGACGGTCAGCACACCCAGTTCACGTGCGGCCTGCGCGATGATAGGGGCCGCACCGGTGCCGGTGCCACCGCCCATGCCGGCGGTGATGAAGCACATGTGCGCGCCGGCGAGATGATCCACGATGGCCTCTATGGTCTCTTCAGCGGCGGCGGCACCAACCGAGGGGCGCGCGCCCGCGCCCAGACCTTCGGTGACTTTCGGGCCCATCTGGATGCGGCTGCCGGCCTTCGACTGCTGCAGCGCCTGCGCGTCGGTATTGGCAACAACGAACTCGACCCCCTCAAGGCTCTTGTCGATCATGTTGTTGACGGCATTGCCGCCCGCCCCGCCGACACCGAAAACGGTGATGCGCGGCTTCAGATCCGGGTTCTGGGAGGTCATCATCAGATTCAGTGTCATCGCCAATCCGCCTGCGTTTATATATGTGGCCGCCAGTGCTTTTCGTTCATTTCCAGAATGTTGCGCACATCTGTCCCAATCGGCGCACTTCTGGTTTATCCGCAATTCTATCCACAGTCGTCGGGAACGTCACGAAAAAAACGCTTTCACCCCACAAAATATGGGGGATCACGCCAACCGCGTAAGCGGGATTTCGCCTCTACCGCAGGATGTTGGGACTACCAGTTGTCGCGGAACCATTTGATGGCCCTGCGCAGCGACCGCGCCGGATACTTCTCGGTCGGGATGTCAAAATCCCACCACTCGTCCTGCGGATGCGTCGCAAAGAGGCAAAGCCCGACGGCGGACGAAAACGCCGGCCCCGTTACCGCCTGCGGCAGCCCCTGAATGCGCAACGGACGGCCAAGGCGCACCCGCTGCCCCAGAATCCGGGTTGCGAGCCCATCGAGACCCATCAGCTGGCTGCCCCCGCCCGTCAGCACGATCTGCTGGCTGGGCAGGTGATCGAAGCCCGCCGCGTCCAGCCGGGCGCGCGCCTCTTCAAGGATTTCCTCGACGCGCGGCCGCATGATCCCGATCAACTCGGTCCGGCTGACCTGACGGCGGTCCTTTTCCCAGTCGCCGCTATCGCCGCCGATCTCGATCATGTCGCGGTCATCCTTGCTGGTCGCGTGCACGCCACCATGCTTGGTCTTGATCCGTTCGGCCACGTTCATCGGAATATGCAGACCCTTGGCGATATCGGCGGTGATATGGTCACCCCCCATCCGCACGCTGTCGGCATAGATCATGTGCTTCTTGATGAAGATCGAGATGCCGGTCGCCCCGCCACCCATATCGATGCAGGCAGCACCCAGCTCCTGCTCATCCTCGACCAGGCTGGAGATACCCGAGACATAGGCGGATGAGGCAATGCCGGCCAGTTCCAGATCACAGCGCTTGATGCAGTAGAACAGGTTCTGCACCACCGAGGCCTCGACCGACAGAAGATGCATGTCGCAGGCCAGGCGGTTGCCGATCTGCCCACGGGGATCGCCAAGCCCCGACCGGTGGTCGAGCGCAAAGTTTACGGGCTGGGCATGCAGCACCTCGCGCGCCTGCCCGATATCGGGCATGTCGCAGGCGGCAAGTACCCGCGCGACGTCCTGTTCCGTCACCACGCTGTCTGCCAGCTCGATATCGCCTGCCAGCCCATAGCTGCGCGGCTCCGCACCCGAGAAGCAGGCGATGACGTGGTCCACGCGCACATTGGCCATCTTTTGCGCGGCCTGAACGGCAGTGCGGATCGCGCGTTCGGTTTCGGTCATCACATGGATTTCGCCAAAGGACACGCCGCGCGACCGCGTGGTTGCCGCCCCGATGATACGGAACTGCGACTGGCCGGCCATCGAACCCACACCGTCGGAATCGCGGCGGCGTTCAGGCCCGTCGAAGCGCAGCACCAGACAGGCAATCTTGCTGGAGCCGATATCGAGGATCGCGACAACGCCCCGCTGCATGGCGGCGCGGCGCATGTTCCGCATGGCACGTTGGGATTGATAGAGATCGGTCACAGTGCGTTCTCCACAGTCTCGATACCCTGGGCGCGACGCAACTCGCGCAGGGCGTTCGGGGCAAGTCGAAGGGTGGATCGGTGCGGGTTGCGCAGGTCCACGGAAAGAATGTCGCGATTCAAAAGGTCTTCGGCCTTGTCGAGCGCCAACAGGCGCTCAAGCGCGCGGACGGGATCATGCGCGGGCAGCAGGATGCGCTGGTCGCGGTCAAGCACCAGATCCCAACGGCGGTCGCTGACACGCACCAGCCCGCGGACGCGATCCACCACCGGCTCGGCGGCGTCCATGATTTCCAGTGCCTCGGCGGTCGCCAGATTCGCCCCCTCGCCCGTGATCACCGGAAGGTCAGGCCGGTCGGCCCGCGTCAGAACGCGCGCCACGCGGCGACCGGTCTCATCCAGCAGATCCAGCTCGTCCCCCTGGCGCCAGATCAGCCGGGGCTCGCGTTCGACAACGCGCACCTCAAGGATGCCACCGCTCATGACCTGCATTTCCACCTGCGCCACGGCATCGAGCTGGCCGATCCGGCTGCGCGCACCCTCGAGGTCGATGTCAAAGCTGGAGATCGGCAGGTTCAGCGCAAGCAGCTTGCGGATCGCGGAATCGAGCGCAGGCGAGGCTCCTGTAACCTGCAGGACCGAAACGCGGAACTCTGGCCGGCTCTCCACCGCCTCGCGCACGCTGTCGACCTGCGCCAACAGCGCCGCACGGCGCGCGTCGTCGGAAAGCCAGAGCAGCGTGCCGAAGGACAGAACGAAGGCGGGCAGACCGACGCGCACGCAAACGCGGAAGAAGGGCGTCAGCCAAAGACGCTGCATGCGATAGGCCATGCGCGTCGGCGCCGGATCGCGCCGGACATGCGGCTGCGGTGGGCGCGGATGGGCCGCCTGCGCCACGGCCTCGGCCTGCGGCGCGCGCGCGGCATGTTGCGGATAGCGTCGGTCTGCGGTCAGCGGTCGCATGACGCATCCTCCACGATCCAGTGGCAGAGCTCGGGAAAGCTGATCCCGCAATGCGCGGCCTGCTCGGGTGCAAGCGAGGTCGGCGTCATGCCCGGCTGGGTGTTCGTCTCAAGCAGGATCAGACCGTTCAGGCCACGCGTCTCGTCCCAGCGGAAATCGGTCCGGCTCAAACCCCGGCAGCCGAGCGCCTGATGGGCACGCCGCGCGTAGTCGAGGCAGGCTTGCGTGATCTCAGCCGGCAGATTGGCGGGCACCTCATGGCGCGAGCCACCGGCCTTGTACTTGGCATCATAGTCATACCAGCCCGTCGTGATGATATCGGTCACCGCCAGCGGGCGATCCCCCATCACCGCGCATGTCAGCTCTCGTCCGGGGGCGTAGGTTTCGACCATCACCTGCGCGGGCATAGTGTCGGCCAGCTGCGGCGGGCTGTTGGCCGCCTCATGCACCAGATAGACGCCGACCGACGAGCCTTCGTTATTGGGTTTCACGACATAGGGCGGCGGCAGTACATGGCGCGCGCGCGCCTCATCCCGAGGCACGATCACGCTTTGCAGCACCGGCAGGCCAGCCGCGCGGAAGACCTCCTTCGAGCGCTGCTTGTCCATCGCCAGAGCCGAGGCCAGAACACCCGAATGGGTATAGGGGATGCGCAGCCATTCGAGGATGCCCTGAACGCAGCCATCCTCACCCCAGCGACCGTGCAGGGCGTTGAAAACCACTTCGGGCTTGATGTCCAGCAAACGCGCGACGAGGTCGTGGCCGGCATCGACCTCGATCACCTCATATCCGGCTTCCCGAAGGGCGTTTGCGCATTCGCGCCCAGACACAAGCGATACTTCCCGCTCTGCGGAAAGCCCACCCATCAAAACCGCCACACGGGAGCCCGTCCTGCCCGACTTGCCCGCCATCTACTGCCTCTACGGGGTCTTGTGCCCCGATATTATTCGTTATTTTGCGGTCGGTTCGCCGACCCGCATGATTTCCCACTCTAGCGTGATACCGCTGTGTTGGAAAACCCTTTTTCGCACTTCCTCGCCCAGATTTTCCAGATCGGCGGCGGTTGCTCCACCGGCGTTGATCAGGAAGTTCGAGTGCTTCTCGCTCATCTGAGCGCCGCCGATGCGGGCGCCGCGCATACCGGCGTCGTCAATGACCTTCCAGGCCTTCAGCTCATCGGTGTCATCCGCCTTGCCGGTCGAGCTTCGCCCCAGCGGATTGCGGAAGGTCGACCCTGCCGAGCGGTCTTTGGTGGGCTGGCTTGCGTCGCGCTTTGCAAGCTGATCCTCCATCCGCGCCACAAGTTCAGCCGGATCGCCCTCGGGCGCACGGAAGGTGGCCGAGACCACAACAGCGCCCTCGGGAAGTTCAGACTGCCGATAGCGCAGGTTCAACGCGGATGCGGGCAGAACCGCGACCTCTCCCTGTCGCGTAACAATTCGGATTTCCTCAAGGAAATCCGCAACATAATGTCCGTAGCAGCCCGCATTCATCCGCACGGCCCCGCCGATCGAGCCGGGAATGGTGCGCAGGAAAGTAAGGTCG
Source organism: Gemmobacter aquaticus (assembly GCF_007859075.1). GTDB lineage: Bacteria > Pseudomonadota > Alphaproteobacteria > Rhodobacterales > Rhodobacteraceae > Gemmobacter > Gemmobacter aquaticus. The sequence goes on along the minus strand of NZ_VOAK01000020.1, from coordinate 150,457 downwards.
CGTCCCGCCTCGGCCGCGCGCCGGGCGACATGGGCATCCAGTGCTGCGGCGCCGGCGATGACCCGTTCTCCCCGCACCTCGATCCCGTTGAATCCCCGGCCAAGCCGGATCACAACCGCGCGAATGCCCCCATCGCGCACGATCAGGTTCGAACCGACGCCCATGGGAAACACCGGAACGGACGGGTCCAGCCCTGCCAGAAACGCGGCCAGATCCTGCTCATCGGCGGGCTGGAACAGCCAATCGGCCGGCCCCCCGACACGAAGCCAGGTCAGATCCGCAAGCGGGCGATGCGGCGTCAACGTGCCGCGAACAGGGGGAAGCGTGGTCATGGCGCCTTGGTAAAGCGGGACGCGTCCGCGTTCAAGCCGCGCCTTGGCGCCCTTGCCCTAACGCCGGACGCGCTGTGCCAGCCGGATCAGTGGCCAGCGCAGGACGGATGCCCCCGCCAGCAGGCACAGAAGACCCCAGAACGGCCCGTTCTCATAGGTGACCCAGCCCAGAAGCGGCACGCCCGTCGCGGCAAGGACATATGCCCCGCGCCAGTGAAACCGGCGCGGAAGCAGCATGATCAGGCTCGCCAGAACCACCCAGAAGCAGACGAACGCCAAAGAGAGCATCAGCCACCTGCCCTGACGCGGACCAGGCCCCGCAGCATCAGGCAGCCGCCTTCAGCCGCGCGGGCAAGGCGTTGGCCCAGGCAGAAATGGTACCGGCCCCCAGACAGACAAAAATGTCGCCCGGCCGGGTCTGTTCGCGGAAGAGCCGCGCAAGATCGGCTTCGTCAATCACGGCGCGGGCGTGGCGATGGCCATGGGCGATAAGGCCCGACACCAGATCGTCGCGCCCTGCCCCGGCGATCGGGTCCTCGCCCGCCGAATAGACATCGGCGATACCGACAACATCTGCCTCGTTGAAGCAGGTGCAGAACTCGTCAAAGAGGCTCGACAGGCGCGTGAACCGGTGGGGTTGATGCACGGCGATCACGCGCGCGCCTTCACGTCCGGCAATCGCCTGACGCGCGGCCTTGAGGACGGCTGCGATCTCGACCGGGTGGTGGCCATAGTCGTCGATGATCGTCACGCCATCAACCTCGGCCACCTTGGTGAAGCGGCGGTTCACACCGGCGAAATTGGCCAGCGCATCGCGGATCTGGTCTTTCTTCATGCCCAGATGGCGGGCCACCGCCACGGCCGAAAGCGCGTTCGAGACGTTGTGATCGCCCGGCATGGGCAATGTGCAGCCTTCGATTTTCGAACCTTCGCCCTCACCCTGTAGCAGGATATCGAAGTGCGCCTTGCCATTATCGAACTTCAGGTTCACCGCCCGCACATCAGCCTGCGCATTGAAACCAAAGGTGACCACGCGCCGATCGGTCACGCGGCCAACAAGGGCCTGGACCTCGGGGTGGTCGGTGCAGCAGACGGCCAATCCGTAAAACGGGATGTTCGACACGAAGTCGTAAAAGCCTTTGCGCAGCGCGTCGAAGTTGCCCCAGTGCTCCATATGCTCGGGGTCGATATTGGTGACGATGGCAATGGTTGCGGGCAGGCGATTGAAGCTTCCGTCGGATTCATCGGCCTCGACCACCATCCATTCGCCCGCGCCGGCGCGGGCGTTGGAGCCATAGGCATGGATCACGCCACCGTTGATCACGGTCGGGTCAAACCCGCCCTTGTCCAGCAAGGTCGCAACCATGGTCGTGGTCGTCGTCTTGCCATGCGTTCCCGCGATGGCGATGTTCGACCGCAGGCGCATCAGCTCGGCCAGCATCTCGGCCCGGCGCACCACAGGCAACTTGCGGCGGCGCGCCTCTTCAAGTTCGGGGTTGCCCTTCTTGATGGCGGAGGAGATCACCACCACCGCAGCCTCACCGATATTCTCGGCGCGCTGGCCTTCAAAGAAGGTGGCACCAAGCGACACCAGCCGGTCGGTGATCTTGGACGCCTTGGCATCCGAGCCCTGCACCCGGTAGCCGTGGGTCATCAGAACCTCGGCGATGCCCGACATCCCGATGCCGCCGATCCCGACGAAATGGATGGGGCCAAGCTCCAGCGGCAGTTTGGTTGCAGCGTTCATCGTGTCACTCTTTTTTCGGCAAGGCGCAGGACCAGATCGACCAGATGCCCGGTGGCGTCGGGGCGGCCCTGCGCAAGGGCATTGGTGGCCATGGCACCCGCAGCCTGCGGGTTTGACAGCACGGCGGCCATTTGCGCCGCAAGCGCGGCAGGGTCAAGGGCGGATTCCGGGATCAGCACCGCCGCATCGGCCTGAACCAGCCCACGGGCGTTGGCCGTCTGGTGGTCGGCGGTGGCGGCCGCGAAGGGGATCAGGATCGATGGCCGCCCGATGACCGAGATGTCGGCGATCGACGAGGCGCCCGAACGCGAGACGACAAGCTGCGCCTCGGACAGACGGCGCGGGATATCGGTGAAGAAGGGCTGCACATCGGCGTCGATCCCGGCGGCGTCATAGGCCGCAATCACGCGGTCCAGATCCTCGGCCCGCGCCTGATGGGCGACACGCAGGTTGGCGCGGATCCCCTCGGGCAGCAGCGCCACGGCAGCAGGCACCACGTCCGATAGGATGCGCGCGCCCTGGCTGCCGCCGATCACCACAAGGCTCATCGGATAGTCGCCGGGCGGGATATAGGGGGCGGCTGCGCGGTCCAGCACCGCCTGCCGCACCGGGTTGCCGGTATGGATCCCCTCGACACCTTCGGGCAGCGTGGTGGGCCAGGTGCCGCAGGCGACTGCGTTCACGCGCGGCGCGAAGATCTGGTTCACCCGGCCCAGCACACCGTTCTGTTCATGGATCATCCGGGGCAGCCGCAGAAGCGTTGCCGCCGCCAACGCCGGAATCGAGGGGTAGCCGCCAAAGCCCACCACCACCGTCGGCCTGTCGCGCCGCATCGCCATGGCCGCCGACATGACCCCACCCGCGATGCGAAGCGGCACGGCGGCTTTCGCGGCCAGCCCTCCGCGGGCAAAGGTGGCGGAGGACACCTCTTCGACCGGAACCTCTTTGGGGAAACCACCGGCGTAGCGCGCACCACGGGCATCGGTCGAAAGCTTCACCCGCCAGCCGCGCGCGATCATCGCCTCGGCCAGCGCCTGCGCGGGGAACATGTGCCCGCCGGTGCCCCCGGCCGCGATCAGCAGAAGCGGCGCCGACCCAGCCATGGTCACCGGCCCCGCCGGAACATGATGTCCTCAAGTTCGCCCTGCGGGCGCGAGCGTGTCAGCGCCAGCAACATGCCGACGGTCAGCCCGGCCGCGATCACCGATGACCCGCCGTAGCTGACGAAAGGAAGGGTCATGCCCTTGGCGGGCAAAAGCCGAACCGCAACGCCCATGTTGATCATGGCCTGCACGCCAAAGATGCAGGCAAGCCCAGCCCCCGCCAGACGGACAAACGGGTCGCGCTCTTTCATCAGACGGAACATCGACCGCACGACGACACAGCCGTAGAGCGCAAGGATGATCAGCACCAGAACGAGGCCGTATTCCTCGGCCGCGACGGCGATGATGAAGTCGGTATGCGCATCAGGCAGTGTCCACTTCACCTGCCCCGCGCCGACGCCCACGCCGAAGAACCCGCCCTCCTGAATGGCGTTGGTCGCGTAGCCAAGCTGCGAGCGCGGGTCGACCTCGGCAGCAAGGAAACCATCGATCCGGCGCGCAAGGTGTTCGGACATGCCGTAGAGCAGGAAACCGACACCGCCCACAGCAGCGATGATGGCGGCGATCAGCGTCATGGGGGCACCGGCCACGAAGTAGACGACGCACCAGCCAAAGACGATCAGCATCGACTGGCCAAAGTCCGGCTGGATTGCCAGCAGAAATACCACGGTGACCGCGATCATGAACGAGATCAGCTTGCCGGGCGGGCCGTTGATCTCTTGTGCGGCCGCCATCATCCATGCGCAAACGATGATGAAGCCGGGCTTCAAGAACTCGGACGGCTGGAACGAGGCAAAGCCCAGCGAATACCAGCGCACGGCACCCTTGCCAAAGTCGGTGCCAAGGAAGGGCAGCAGGGCCAGCGCCAAAAACGACAGCGCAAATCCGAGGATCCCCACGCGCCGGACGGCCTCGGGCGGCAGCATCGAGGCCCCCAGCATGACAGCCAGCGCCATCCCGCCGAAGAACCCCTGACGGATCACATAGTGATAGGGATCAAGCGAGTTACGCTCGGCCAAGGGCACCGAGGCCGCAAGGCCCAAAAGGATGCCGATGCCGAACAATGCCAGAACCGCCCCGAGCGACCATTTGTCAATGGTGCGCCACCATTTGGGAAGAACCGGCTCTGATACCCTGCGGGGCATCGAGCCATAGACCATCTCAGTCATGGGAACCGCCTGAATACGCCTGCTTGCCTCTTGCCGGTGTGACCCCGGCCTTTGAGAAAAACACTAGCGGCAATTCTTTCACAAAGCCAGCGGGGAATGTGGGAAGGCGACCCGCGTGCTGCATTGCGCGACCTTGCGCCGCCCGTCCCCCTCGCCCATTCTGCCGCCGCAAATAAAGTCGGGGATGACAGATGATTCCGGTGCAGGGGTATCAGGGACAGAAAGTGGCCGTGCTGGGACTTGGCCGATCAGGCCTTGCAACGGCGCGCGCCCTGAAGGCCGGGGGTGCCGAGCCGCTTTTGTGGGACGACAGCCCCGAGGCACGCGCCAAGGCCGAGGCTGAGGGTTTTGCCTGCACTGACCTGATGCGCCACGGCGCGTTTGACGGGGTCGCCTGTCTGGTCACATCGCCCGGTATTCCGCATCTCTACCCCGCGCCCAACAAGGTGATCGCCCGCGCGCTGGAGCTTGGTGTGCCGGTGGACAATGACATCGGCCTTTTCTTCCGCAGCTTCGCGACGAAGGACTGGGACGGCTTCGACGCCATGCCCAAAGTGGTCTGCATCACGGGTTCCAACGGAAAATCGACGACCACCGCGCTGATCCACCATATCCTGAAGGTCGCCGGTCGCCCCACGCAAATGGCCGGCAATATCGGGCGCGGCGTGCTGGACATTGACCCTGCGTCCGACGGCGAGGTGGTGGTGCTGGAACTGTCCAGCTATCAGACCGATCTTGCCCGCGCGTTGACACCCGATGTGGCGGTCTTCACCAACCTCTCGCCCGACCATCTAGATCGTCACAACGGCATGGGCGGCTACTTTGCAGCCAAACGCCGACTCTTTGCCGAAGGTGGCCCGGATCGCTGCATCGTCGGCGTCGATGAGCTTGAGGGCCGGTTCATGGCTGGGCAACTGGCGCAGGGGCCGCAGGATGACCGCGTGATCCGCATCTCTTCTGGCAGCAAGCTTGAGGGGTTCGGCTGGTCGGTCTTTGCGCGCAAGGGGTTCCTTGCGGAGTGGCGCAAGGGCAAACAGGTGGCCAGCATCGACCTGCGCGAGGTGACAGGCTTGCCCGGCGCCCATAACCACCAGAACGCATGCGCGGCCTATGCGGCGACCCGCGCGCTTGGGATCGCCCCCAAGCTGATCGAGGGCGCGTTCCACAGCTTTGCAGGCCTTCCCCATCGCAGCCAGTTGGTGGGCGAGCGTAATGGCGTGCGTTTCGTGAACGATTCAAAGGCCACGAACGTCGATGCAGCGGCCAAAGCCTTGCAGGCCTTCCCGAAAATTCGCTGGATCGCGGGCGGGATGGGCAAGGACGGCGGCATCGCCGCGCTGGAGCCGCATCTGGGTTCCGTTGTGAAAGCCTATCTGATCGGCTTTTCGGCCCGCGACTTCGCGCTTCAGATCGGAGAGACCCCGCATGAGATCTGCGAGACGATGGAACGCGCTGTCGCCCGTGCCGCCGCCGAGGCGCAGCCGGGCGAGGTTGTCCTGCTGGCCCCTGCTGCCGCGAGCTTTGACCAGTATCCGAACTTCGAGAAGCGGGGCGAGGATTTCACTGCGCGGGTGAAGGCGGAGATCGGGTAAGGGGGCTTTGCCTCCGCCGCCCGCCGGGCGGCTCCCCCAGGGTATTGGGGCCAAGAGGAAGCCCGAATTGAAGAGGCCCCCGCGGGGGCCTTTTGCGTTTCAACGCACTTTCAGCGTGGCGAGCCCGATCAGTGCGAGGATCAGCGAGATGATCCAGAAGCGGATCACGATCTGCGGCTCGGCCCAGCCCTTCTTCTCGAAATGGTGGTGGATGGGCGCCATCAGAAAGACCCGGCGACCGGTGCGCTTGAAATAGGCAACCTGGATGATCACGCTTAGCGCCTCGACCACGAAGAGGCCGCCGACGATGGCCAGCACGATCTCGTGCTTGGTGCAGACCGCGATGGCCCCAAGGGCGCCACCAAGGGCAAGGCTGCCGGTATCCCCCATGAACACCGCAGCCGGCGGGGCGTTGTACCACAGGAAGCCCAGACCACCGCCGACGAGGGCTGCGGTGAAGATCAGCAGCTCCCCCGTGCCCGGCACGAAATGCACACCCAGATATTCGGTGAAGTTGAAGTTGCCGACCACATAGGCAATGGCGCCCAGCGTGGCGGCGGCGATCATCACCGGCATGATGGCCAGCCCGTCCAGACCGTCGGTCAGGTTCACCGCATTGGCGGCACCGACGATGACGATCATGCCGAAGGGCACGAAGAACCAGCCCAGGTTGACAAGCGCATCCTTGAACAGCGGCAGTGCCAGTTGGTTGGTCAGCGGATCGGGGTGGAAGCTTGCGGCGGAAAACGCGGCGAGTGCGGCAATCAGCAGCCCCAGCCCCATGCGCACGCGCCCCGACACGCCCTTGGTGTTCTGCTTGGTCACCTTGGCATAGTCATCGGCAAAGCCGATCAGGCCAAAGCCGATCGTCACAAGAAGCACGATCCAGACATAGGGGTTGTCGAGCCGAGCCCAGGCCAGGGTTGACACCAGAAGCGCCGACAGGATCAAAAGCCCCCCCATCGTGGGCGTACCCGCCTTGGACAGGTGCGAGGCCGGACCATCATCGCGGATCGGCTGTCCTTTGCCCTGCTTGCGACGCAGGAAGTTGATCAGCGGCCTGCCAAACAGAAAGCCGAAGATCAGTGCGGTGAAAAAGGCCGCCCCGGCCCGAAAGGTGATGTATCTGAACAGGTTGAACAGGTCTCCGCCGTCCGAGAACTGTGTCAGGATATAAAGCATTACTCTGCCCCTTCGGTTTCTTGGGGGCGGGCGCGCCCCAGTTTTCTCAGCGCATCGACCAGCAGGCTGACCTTGATGCCCTTCGATCCCTTCACCAGCACCACATCGCCGGCATCGACAAGGCTTGCCACGCGGGGCAAAAGCTCGGCGGCGGTTTCGACCCATTCGCCACGGCGCGCCTTGGGAAGCGCGTCGTGAAGTGCCTTCATGCGGGGACCCACGCAATGCACAATGGCGAGGCTCGCCATCGCGGGATGCTCGGCAATGGCCGCATGCAGGGCAAGTTCGGTTTCGCCCAGTTCCAGCATATCGCCGAGGATGGCGATGCGCCGCCCTTTCTGGATGCGTCCGATGTTGTCCTTGGGGTTGAGGATCGAGAGCACATCAAGGCTCGCCGCCATCGAGGCCGGGTTCGCATTGAAGGCGTCGTCGATAAGGTCAAACCCGGTATCGTCGATCAGGTCGGTCACGATGCGCTCGCGCTGGCCCCGCCCGGCGGGTGGCACCCAGCGACCCAGGCCCTGCGCCGAAAGCGCAGGATCAAGACCAAGCGCCTCGGCCACTGCCAGAACCGCCAAGGCGTTGACCGCAAAGTGACGACCCGGAGATTGCACGCGGAAGAGACGCGGCCCCTTCGGGGTGGCCGCCTGAACCGCACTCGCCTCTTCCCCCCATTGGGCCGAAGCGATGTGCCAGTCTGCCCCCTGCGCCGCAAAGGTCACGGCAGGCACGTTGTTTGCTGCAGCCTTGGCCAGAAGGATGTGCGACACCGGCAACCCTTCCGGCAGGACGGCGGTGCCGCCCTTGCGCAGACCGTCAAGGATCGAGGCTTTCTCGACCGCAATGCCATCAAGACTGTCGAAGGAAAAGAGATGCGCGGGTGCGACCGTGGTGATCACTGCCACGTCAAGGTCAGCCATCCGGGCCAGTGGCGCGATCTCGCCGGGGTGGTTCATGCCGATCTCGATCACGGCAAAGTCGGTATCGGCTGGCATGCGTGCGAGGGTCAGCGGCACGCCCCAGTGGTTGTTGTAGCTGGCCTCTGCGGCATGGACCCGGCCCTGCCCTGTCAAAGTGGCGCGCAGCATCTCTTTGGTCGAGGTCTTTCCGACCGATCCGGTGACGCCAATCACCCGCGCCCCGGTGCGTGCCCGCGCGGCACGGCCAAGCGCCTCCAGCCCTTGCAGGACATCGGGCACAACGAGCAACGGCGCATCGGGCGCGACACCATCGGGAATACGGCTGACCAGCGCAGCCGCCGCCCCCTTTTCCAGCGCCTGCGCCACGAAGTCATGGCCATCGCGCACATCTTTCAGCGCCACGAACAGATCGCCGGGGCGCAGGGCGCGGGTATCGATCGACACGCCTTCAGCGCTCCAGCCTACCGCTGAGGTGCCGCCGGTTGCCTTTACTGCCTCGGTCGAGGTCCAGAGTGCCATCAGATCACCCCATCCAATGCCGCCACGGCGATCGAGGCCTGCTCTACATCATCGAACGGGAAGACATCTCCCTTGATGATCTGCCCGCTTTCATGCCCTTTGCCGGCAACCAGCAATGCGTCCCCCGGTTGCAGCGCATCGACGCCGCGCAGGATCGCCTCGGCCCGGTCACCCACCTCGTTCGCGTCCGGGCAGGCTTGCATAATTTCTGCACGAATGGCGGCCGGATCCTCGGATCTGGGGTTGTCGTCTGTCACAAATAGAACATCCGCATGTTCGCGCGCGGCTGCGCCCATCAGCGGGCGCTTGGTGCGATCTCGGTCGCCGCCCGCGCCGAAAACGACGATCAGGCGCCCCATCACATGCGGGCGGAGGGCTTTCAGTGCGGTGGCAATGGCGTCGGGCGTATGGGCGTAGTCAACAAAGACGGAAGCCCCGTTGCTGCGGGTCGCGGCCAGTTGCATCCGACCGCGCACGCCCGAGAGTTGCGGCAAGACCCGGAAGACATCGGCGGGCGCAGCCCCGGCACCGATCACAAGCCCTGCGGCCATGGCGACATTCTCCGCCTGGAAACCGCCGATGAGATCAAGACGTACCTGCCGCGGTTTGCCCTGCCACAGGTAGCGCACGTCCTGTCCTGTCGCGTCGAACCGCTGCCCCGCGATCTGCAGATCGCAGCCCGCGTCATGACCAACCGTAATCAGACGCTGCCCGTGGGCCTCTGCAATCCGGGCCATTTCGGCGCCCTTGGGATCATTCATGTTGATGACCGCCGCCGCCTCGGGCGGCAGAACCCGGTCAAAGAGCCCTGCCTTGGCGGCAAAATAGGCCTCGAACGTGCCGTGATAATCGAGGTGATCCTGTGTGAAGTTGGTGAAGCCCGCCGCACGCAGCCGCACACCGTCCAGCCGGAACTGATCAAGCCCGTGCGAGGATGCCTCCATCGCCGCATGGGTAACGCCCGCCGCGGCTGCATCAGCCAACATCGCGTGCAATGTGATCGGATCGGGCGTGGTGTGGGCAGACGGCGCGGCCCATGCCCCTTCTACACCGGTGGTGCCGATGTTGATCGCGGCATGCCCAAGCGCAACCCATATCTGGCGGGCAAAGGTCGCCACACTGGTCTTGCCGTTGGTGCCCGTGACGGCGACCATGGTCTGCGGCTGCGCCCCGAACCAGAGCGAGGCCGCCATTGCAAGCGCCGCGCGCGGCTCTTCGGCCACGATCAGGGCGACACTTTCAGGCAGATCACCCGCGCGGCGCGCGCCTTCTGCATCCGTCAGGATCGCGACAGCACCCTGTGACAGGACAGAGGGGATGTAGTCAGCCCCGTGGGACTTGCTGCCCGCCAGCGCCGCAAACAGGTATCCCGGCCGCACAGCCCGGCTGTCAACGGCAAGGCCCGTGATCCGCGCCTCGCGCCCGGCCTTGGCCGTCAGCCCCAGTTGTGCGAGGGTCGCAACCCGCTCCGCCATCTTGTCCTACCTTGGCCATCGGGCCGCATTCAGTTGTTCTGACTGACGGCTGTTACCTCATTGGGCTGGGCAAGTTCAATCTCGGGACGCAATCCCATCAGGGGGGCAGTGCGGCGAATGACCTCGGCAGCGACGGGTACGGCGGTGTAGCCAGCCGTGCGACGCGGCTCTGTGCCCGAGGTATCGACCGGCTCATCCAGCGTCACGACCAGCACATAACGCGGGTCCGAGGCCGGGAACATCGAGGCGAATGTGTTCACCACCTTGTCCTTGTAATACCCGCCGGTGCGCTTTGGCTTGTCGGCCGTGCCGGTCTTGCCCGCCACCGGATACCCCGGAATACGCGCATAAGATGCAGTTCCATGATCCACCACCCCGCGCAGCATGGCGACCGCATCCGCGGCAACCCGTTCGGACAGAAGCCGCGTGCCATCCGGCAGGCTCGAACGACGCAGCAGGGTGGGTGTTACGGCGACACCACCATTGGCAATTGTCGCGTAGGCAGAGGCCAGATGCATCGGGCTTGCGCTCATCCCATGGCCGTATGAGGCGGTAATCGTCACGATATCGGGCCACTTGGCCGGAATCAGCGGCTTTGAACTGCGCGCCTCGACCATCTCCAGCGGAGAGGGTTCAAAGAAGCCCAGCGACTTGAGGAAGGCCTGCTGCCGCAACCCGCCGATCATCAGCGCGATATGCGCGGTGCCCACGTTGGAGCTTTTGGCGATCACGTCCGACACCGAGAGTTTCGGGCCATAGTTCTTGCCCTGGAACTCCTTGATCCGGTGCTTGCCCCAGACCATCGGCGCATTGGCGTCAACCAGCGTATCGGGGTTGACCAGCCCCAACTCCATCGCCTGCGCGGCGGCAAAGATCTTGAAGGTCGATCCAAGTTCATAGACGCCCTGCACCGCGCGATTGAAGAGCGGGCTGTCAGCGGGATCGCCCTTCACCAACGGGTTGGGGCGATCATTGGGGTCGAAATCAGGCAACGAGACAAGGCTCAGCACTTCGCCGGTGCGCACATCCATCAGGATCGCCGCTGCACCTTTGGCGTTCATCATCTTCATGCCGGCGTCCAGCACCTCGGTCACCGTCGCCTGCAAGGTCAGGTCGATCGACAGGGCCAGCGGCTCTGCCGTCTGTGCGGGGTCACGCAGACGTGCATCCAGCAGCTTTTCGATACCGGCGGTGCCGATCACCTCGGCGCTGTTCACGCCCTCGGCACCGAAGCTGGCGCCCCCGAGGATATGGGCAGCAAGCTTGCCATTCGGATAAAGCCGCATCTCGCGCGGGCCGAACAAAAGGCCGGGGTCACCGATCTCATGCACCTTTTGCATTTGTTCGGGCGAAAGCTTCTTCTTGATCCAGAGGAAACTGCGGCCATCCGTCAGCCGGCGCTTCAGATCATCTTCCTTGAGATCGGGGAAGATCGCGGCCAGTTCGCGCGCGACGCGCGCGGGATCAACCATGTCCTTGGGCTGGGCATAAAGCGCGTGGGTCACAAGGTTGGTGGCAAGCACGCGGCCATTGCGGTCGGTGATGTCGGCCCGTTGCGCAAGGATCGCAGCACCGGGCGCGGCCGAGCGCGGCTCCATCGGCTCGGACGCGGCAAGAAGACCCATGCGCGCACCGATCAGACCAAAGGACGCAAGGAAGGCCAGCCCGAGAAACAACAGGCGCCCCTCGGCCCGGCGGCGGGATTTCTCGCGCACGACCTCGTGCCGGGCGCGGATATTCTCGCGCTCGATATGGTCGGGGTTCTCGCCCGCGTCGCGGGCCGACAGGATGCGTGCAAGCGGGCGCAGGGGCGTGCGGGTCATGGGGATTGCACCTCGTCAAGCGGCTCGATGCCCGAGACGTCGACCGGCATCTGCAAATCGGGCATGACCACTGTGGGCATCGGATAGACGACCTGGCTTGCCACGCCGAACTGCTCAGGCTCCAGCGGCAACAGGCGCAGGCGGTCAAAGTTGATGGTGGCAAGCTCGCGCAGGCGGTCGGGGCGATTCAGATAGGCCCATTCGGCCCGCTGGATCGACAGCGCCTCGCGCAGATCGGCGATTTCAGCATTCAGGCGTGCGACATCCTTCAAGGCCTGCTGCGTGGCGTAGTTCTCGGTATAGGCCCAGAATCCAAGGCCGATCACCGAGGCAAAGGTCAGCAGATAGACAAGCGCACGCATCAGCGACGTCCCCCTTTCTGACGCAGCAGCGGCACATCCAGCGCCGCAAGATCGAGTTTGTGGGCAGGCGCATCATTGCGCAGACCAACCCGCAGCTTGGCCGAGCGCGCCCGCGGATTTTCAGCCATTTCCTGGTCGTCCGGCCCCACGGCACGCTTTGTCAGCATGGTGAAACTGGGCGCCGGCCCGGTTTGCGCCGGGGCATAGCGGTTGCCCTGCTGTTCGGTACTGCGTGTCTGGAAAAACCGCTTCACGATGCGGTCCTCCAGACTGTGAAAGGTCACGACCGCAAGCTTCCCGCCGGGCTTCAACGCACGCTCTGCCGCAGCCAGACCGGCAGCCAATTCGTCAAACTCGGCATTCACCGCGATGCGGATTGCCTGAAAGCTGCGCGTCGCCGGGTGGCTCTGGCCGGGCTTGGGGCGCGGCAGGCAGCGCGAGACGATCTCAGCCAATTGCAGCGTTGTGGTGATCGGGCCCGTCTTGCGCGCCTCGACAATCGCGCGCGCGATCCGACGAGAGGCACGCTCTTCGCCATAAAGATAAAGGATGTCAGCCAGAACCGACTCTTCTGTCTCGTTCACCAGATCGGCGGCGGAGCGGCCTTCCTGGCTCATCCGCATGTCGAGCGGGCCATCCTTCTGGAAGGAAAAGCCGCGCTCGGGCTGATCGAGCTGCATGGACGACACGCCCAGATCCAGCACGACCCCATCCAGATCCTGCGCATAGTCATCAAGATGCGAGAAGGTGCCCGCAACCAGCTTCAGCCGGTCGCCGTAAGCGCCCGCCCAAGCCGCCGCCATCTGCAGGGCCAGCGGATCACGATCAACGCCGGTTACCTCGGCGGCACCCGCCTCAAGCAGGCCGCGCGCATAGCCCCCTGCCCCGAAGGTGCCATCCAGCCAGCGCCCCGATATCGGGGCGCACACCTCGATGAGCGGCCGCAGAAGCACCGGAATGTGCGGTGCACGCGTCTCCACGGCTCACCTCTCGGTTTCTGGGGGAAGCAGCGACAGAAGATCGGCGCCATCTGCCAGGAAATCGAGATCGGCGTCCTCGTCGGTCGCAAGCTCGGCTTCATAGGCCGCGCGGTGCCATATCTGAAAGGTATCCAGCGTCCCGGCGAAGATCGCCTCGGCACCGTCCTTCATGATCTCTGGGGCAAGGCCGATCTTCTCACGCCCCTTGGGCGGCAGAACGATCCGGCCATCGTCATCGACTTCTACCAGTTGCGAAAGCGTGACGAAGTTGCGCTCAAGAAGCCGCCGTTCACGTGTGCCAGCCGCCATCTGACGGATGCGCGCCTCAAGCCGCTTCATGCCGGCAATGGTGTAGCATTCGACAAAGGCGCCATTGGGGCGACCATAAACCATGACAAACTTCGGGCGCCCGCCCTCACAGGATGGGTCACCGGCCTCCAGCACACGGCGAAAGGGCGCCGGGATGGATACCCGCGCCTTTGCGTCAACCTTCTGGTTGAATTCGCCTCTGAATGCCTCCGACACGACCCGCTGTCCCCGCCTGGCCAAATTTCGTGCCCCACGCCCCACCTGCGCGCGACCAAAAGGAAGTTGCCGACCAGAATGAAAAGGCGGACCGAGCGGCTGCCACTGCTCGATCCGCCAACTGTCCCATCGCTGGGCCGGCCCGGCTTGCGCGTGCCACCTGGGGGAGATGTCTGCTCGCCCGCGCGCCGGTCGTCATTGGGATGGTTTGTGGGGCCTGTATGAAACCTGCTTTATCGCCTGAGGGGTCTTGGTCGCCCCGTGTTTTCACTTCCCACCGCCATCCGGTAGTTAAGGGATGCCATGGGATTTGATGGGACGCAACGGTTTTCTTCGGGAGATCGTCCGGGATTCAGGCCCCAAGAACTGCCAAACACAAGCTATAGGGCCGCGCCCGCCTCGTCGATCCGCAATTTATGGCAGAACACGAACCCGTGAGCCACTAAATGTAGAAGTGAGACCTTAAGGCGGCTTGGTCCAGAAATTCCCGCGGCCCGGCACGAAATCCGCAGGCAACAGCCTGAAACGCCATGAAATCCGGGTTGTTCCATCAAATCCCATGGCCAATCACGGCAAATCACTGGCGCATGATTCGCCGTGAACGCCAGGCAGACCACCCCGTTCCATCAGATTCCATGAGATCGATTTGCGCCCTGTTGCCCCGCCGCGGCGGGCCGGGCCACCCGTCAGGCCATGCCGCCGTCGATCAGCCGCCGGGCAAGGCGGGCATAGGCCTCGGCCATGGGCCCGTCCCCGGCAGCAATCGGGGTGCCCGCGTCCCCCGCAAGACGGGTATCCAGGTCCAGCGGCAACTCGCCCAGGAAGGGGGCGCCCTGTCGCGCGGCCTCGTCCGCCACGCCACCATGACCAAATAGATGCGACTCATGTCCGCAGTTCGGGCAGACGAAGGTGGACATGTTCTCAATCAGACCCAGAACCGGCACCTTCAGCCTGTGGAACATGTCGAGCGCCTTGCGCGCATCGATCAGGGCCACATCCTGCGGTGTGCTGACCACGACCGCGCCGGTCAGCGCGAACCGCTGGCTCAGCGTCAGCTGGATGTCCCCCGTACCCGGCGGAAGATCGATCAGAAGGATGTCAAGCTCGCCCCATTGCACCTGTTCGATCAACTGCTGCAGCGCGCCCATCAGCATCGGACCGCGCCAGATGACAGCCTCATCCTCTTTCAGCATGAAACCAATCGACATCACGGTAACACCATGAGCCTGCAGCGGGATGATGGTCTTGCCATCAGGGCTCGCCGGGCGGCGGTTCACCCCCATCATGCGTGGCTGGCTCGGCCCGTGGATATCGGCATCAAGAAGGCCGACGCGCCGCCCCTGCCGGGCCAGCGCCACCGCCAGATTGGACGAGACGGTGGACTTGCCCACCCCGCCCTTGCCCGAGCCGATGGCGACAATCCGGTCAATCCCGCTTACCCGTTTCGGCCCACCCTGATGCGGTGTGGGATGGCCGCCAACCTTGAGACTGGGGGCCGGTTTTGCTGCCGGTCCATGGGCCGTCATGACGACCTGCACGCGGTCGACACCGGCAAGCCCCCTCAAAATCGCCTCAGCTCTCTCTTGGACCGGGGCTAGCTGGCGCGCCATTTCGGGCGATTCCGCCTCTATCACAAAGCTGACCAGACCGGGTTCAACCCGCAACGCACGAATCAAATCGCGCGAAACCAGCGTTCCGCCGTCCGGAAGCGTCACGTCCGAAAGCGCTTTGAGAACAGTTTCCCGCGTGATTTCCATGTCGATCTCCGAATTTCCGGGCCAGACTCGTTCAGCGCGGCAGAAAGGGCAAGACTGGTTTTCCAGGCGATCAAATTTCACGCAGACCGCCTGACAAGCCATCGCCAAGGCGTCGTCAGCCATGCAACATCCGCATATCGGCAATGCAGCATTCTTGGATTGTGCAGGTGCAGAAATTCCCCCATCTTCATCCCATCGGCGCAGAAGACGAGGACGCAAAGAAAGCACCCCCGCCCAAGCGCAGTATGCAAGGACTGATGAAATGGCTTTCGTGAACACCTCTCGCGTTGCTCAGGCCGGGTTCGGCGAGCAAATCGTCGCGCTGGTGGGCGGCGTGAAGAAAGCGATGGCGCAGCGCGCCATCTTCAAGCAGACGGTGCGTGAACTGAGCGCGCTGAATGATGCGGAGCTGGCGGATCTCGGGATCCACCGCTCGATGATCGTGGCGCTGGCCTATGAGGCCGCCTACGGCAAGTAAGTTTCTGCGCGGCCCATCTCCTCCCAGGGCCAGTGCATGATCGGCGACACCGCTCCTCCTCCCAGGTGTCGCCGTCCAAATACGGAAGCCAAGGCTTCCTGAAATGCCCGACCCACTCCTCCTCCCTTGGGTCGGACGCAGCGGCGGTCCCCACTCCTCCTCCCTGGGATCGTCGCAACTTATTCGGGGCTGAACGGCCCCATTCGGATCCCGGCCCTACCTCCTCCCTGGGCCTGGGTTCTGCGGCGGCCCCCTCCTCCTCCCTGGGGTCGCCGCTTCTTCTTCGGGCCTGGTGGCCCACCAAGGATCCTTGGCCCCTCCTCCTCCCTGGGCCTGGATAAATGCGGTGTCTCCCTCCTCCTCCCTGGAGGCGCCGCGACAGAAACGCTGCCCCTCCTCCTCCCTGGGCAGCCGATTTCGGAACGGCGGCGCCCCTCCTCCTCCCTGGGCGTCGCCGTTTTCCGTTTTGGGGCCAGCGTTTGCCGCCCCCTTGCATCCCGACTGCGCCAAGGCCAAGGTCGCCCGACCCCGACTACCCCGACCACGACCGCCGGAGCGCCCGATGCCTGCCTCATTGATTTCCGCCGCCCTCGTTGCCGCGCTGGTTGGATATGGCTCCACCATCGCGCTCGTGCTGGCGGCCGCAGCAGCGCTTGGCGCCAGTGCAGCGCAGACGGCAAGCTGGGTTCTGGCGATCTGTCTGGGAAAGGCGGTGGGCTCGGCTTTCCTCAGCTGGCAGTCAAAGGTCCCGATCGTGCTGGCCTGGTCGACACCAGGCGCCGCCCTGATCGCCGCGACCGAGGGGATCAGCATGCCAGATGCCGTTGGCGCCTTTGTCGTCACCGGCCTGATGATCGCGCTGACCGGGGCACTGAAACCTCTGGGCCGGGCAGTTGCGTTGATCCCGGACGGAATAGCGGCAGGCATGCTGGCGGGGGTACTTCTCCCCTTCTGCCTCAAATTGCCCGCCGCGACTGTGGCCAGCCCGGTCCTGATCCTGCCCGTCATCGCGGTCTTTGCCGTGGTTCGGTTGCGCAATCCGGCAATGGCGGTTCTTGCCGCGCTTGGCTGCGGGCTTGTTGCCGTCTTCACGCTAGGGATCGCCAGCCTGCCGGATCTGCGACTGCCAACGCCCGCGCTGACCTTCATCATGCCGGGGCTCAACCCATCTGCGCTGGTGGGCCTGGCTCTTCCGCTCTACCTCGTGACCATGGCCTCTCAGAACCTGCCCGGCTTCGCCACGATCCGTGCTGCCGGGTACGAGCCACCGGTGCGCGCAGGTCTTGCAGTGACAGGGGGCATTTCGGCAGTGATTGGTCTTTTCGGCGCGCATACGATCTCGATGGCGGCGATCACTGCCGCGATCTGCCTGGGCGATGACGTGCACCCCGATCGCAGCCGTCGCTGGGTGGTGGGATTGGTCTACGCCGCAGTCTGGGTCCTGCTGGGCCTCCTCAGCCCGCTGATCCTTGCCCTTCTTGGCGCCCTGCCCCCCGAACTGATGGCCTCCATCGTGGCGCTTGCGCTGCTTGGTCCCTTCATGGGCGCCGCAGCCGGGGCTTTTGCCGTGCCTGAGACCCGGTTCGCCGCCGCAATCACCCTGTCAGTCACTGCATCCGGCACGCCCGCGCTTGGCATCGGCGCCCCCTTCTGGGGCCTGATGGCCGGAATCCTGTTCCAGCTGCTCGAACGGCTGAGACCCAGATAAGCCGCCCGCACCTTCTTCTTTTCCTAAATATCCTCGGGGGTGCGGGGGCAGACAGCCCCCGCCTTCGCCAGATTAAAAGGGCACATCATCGGCGGATTGCGCCTCGGTCACAAAGCCCGCGACCACTTTCTTCGTACCGGCCTTGTCAAAGGCGATATCGAGCTTGTCACCCTCGATCGCCATCACCGTCCCATAGCCAAATTTCTGGTGGAAGACCCGGTCGCCCTCGGCAAAGCGTGACACGGCCGCAAGGTCGATGACCGAGCTGCGGCCCTCCTTCGGCGCGGCGATGGGACGGCTGGCGCTTCGATCCTGCATCCGCCGCCATCCGGGAGAGTTATAGACATCGGCCCGCGTCGCGCGCTCCTCAATCTGTGACCCGCCCCCCAAACCCGCCGCGGCGCCGAAGCCGCCGCCGTAAAGTCCGGGTGGGGTCAGAACATCCACATCCCGCGCGGGCAACTCGTCAATGAACCGCGACGGCAGTTGGCTCTGCCATTGACCATAGACCCGACGGTTGGCGGCAAAGCTAATCGTGCACAGCCGCTCGGCTCGCGTGATCCCGACATAGGCGAGCCGCCGCTCTTCCTCGAGCCCCTTCTGACCGCTTTCATCCATGCTGCGCTGGCTCGGGAACAGCCCGTCCTCCCAGCCCGGGAGAAAGACCACCGGAAACTCCAACCCCTTGGCAGCGTGCAGCGTCATGATGGTGACCTTTTCGGTCGCATCCTCGGTGTCATTGTCCATGATCAGCGCGACGTGCTCCAGAAAACCCTGCAGGCTGTCGAACTGCTCCAGCGCCTTGACCAGTTCCTTCAGGTTCTCCAGCCGCCCCGCAGCCTCGGGCGTCTTGTCGTTCTGCCACATCGAGACATAACCCGATTCCTCAAGGATCACTTCGGCCAGGCGCACATGCGACAGATCGGCATGGGGCGGCGTCTCGGGCAACATGGGCTCGATCACCGCATCGGCAAGCTGCGGGCGGGCGTTCAGGATCGCCGCATGCCAGCGATCGACCCCCTCGACAAAGGCACGCAACTGCCCTGCCCCCTTGCCGCCGATTCCGCCCGAGACCACCAGTTCGCGCGCGCCTTCCAGAAGGCTGACCCCGCTTGCGCGGGCGGTGCGCTGGATATCCTGCTGGGCCTTGTCGCCAAGGCCGCGCTTGGGCGTATTCACCACACGCTCGAAGGCCAGATCATCGTCGGGGCTGACCGCCAGCCGGAAATAGGCCATAGCATCGCGGATCTCGAGACGTTCATAGAACCTCGGGCCGCCTACGACGCGATAGGGCAAGCCGATTGTCAGGAACCGGTCCTCGAAGGCGCGCATCTGGTGGCTGGCGCGCACGAGGATCGCTTGCGCGTTCAGGCTGACCGGATCGCGCCGACCGCCGCGTTGAAGCGCCTCGATCTCGTCCCCGATCCAGCGCGCCTCTTCCTCGCCATCCCAATGGCCGATCAGACGCAGCTTCTCTCCGCCTTTCGCCTCGGTCCACAGCGTCTTGCCAAGCCGGCCGGCATTGGCCGCGATCACGCCTGAGGCTGCGGCAAGGATATGTTCGGTCGATCGGTAGTTCTGTTCCAGCCGGATAACCTGCGCGCCCGGAAAGTCCTTTTCGAACCGCAGGATGTTGCCCACCTCGGCGCCACGCCAGCCATAGATCGACTGATCGTCATCGCCCACGCAACAGATGTTGCGATGCCCCTGCGCCAGCAGGCGCAACCAAAGATACTGCGCGACGTTGGTATCCTGATACTCATCCACCATGATGTAGCGCAGCCAGCGCTGATACTGCTCCAGCACATCCGGGTGCGCCTGAAAGATCGTGACGCAATGCATGAGCAGGTCGCCGAAATCGCAGGCGTTCAGCGTGCGCAGACGTTCCTGATACTGCTCGTAAAGCTCGGTCCCGCGGTTATTGAAGCCCCCCGCCTCTGACGAGGGCACTTTGGCTGGCGTCCAGGCGCGGTTCTTCCAGTGGTCGATCAGCCCCGCCAGCGCCCGCGCGGGCCAGCGCTTTTCATCCATGTTGGCAGCGATGATCAGCTGCTTCAGCAGGCGCAGCTGATCGTCTGTATCAAGGATGGTGAAGTTCGACTTCAGCCCCACCAGCTCGGCATGCCGGCGCAGGATCTTGACGCTGATCGAATGGAAGGTGCCCATCCAGGGCATCCCCTCCACCTGCCCCAGCAGTCGCGCCACCCGCTCCTTCATCTCGCGCGCGGCCTTGTTGGTAAAGGTCACGGCGAGGATTTCGTTCGGGCGTGCCTTGCCAGTGGCCAGAAGATGCACGATCCGGCTTGTCAGCGCCTTGGTCTTGCCGGTCCCTGCGCCCGCCAGCATCAGCACCGGGCCATCCAGCGCCAGAACAGCGGCCCGCTGTGCCGGGTTCAGATCATCCAGATACGGCATCGGCCGCGCCGCCATGGCACGCTGCGACAGGGGAACTGCGGCCTCGAAGGCCTCTGATTCATCAAATCCGCTCATAGGGGCAGAATAGTCGCTCCGTTCCGCCTTGGAAAGGCTGCGTTCCTTGAATGTTCCAATCTTGCCGATTGCTGAATGTTAGCGCTAACCAATGAGCGCCGTGATCGTATGGTTTGCAGTTGCGAAATTGCGCTGAATATTTCGCAAAGCTTTGCAGAATTGTCGTATACCGCCCTTGCGCTGCATCGCAGCACCCCTAGAGTGACCCCGGCGCCGGCTGGTGCGGTGCTGACATCGGAGGGGAACGATGACCGAATTCCGCAAGATTCTGATTGCCAACCGTGGCGAGATCGCGATCCGCGTGATGCGCGCGGCAAACGAGATGGGCAAGAAGACGGTTGCCGTCTATGCCGAGGAAGACAAGCTTTCGCTGCACCGCTTCAAGGCGGACGAGGCCTATCTGATCGGTGAGGGCCTCTCGCCGGTTGGCGCCTATCTCTCGATCCCCGAAATCATCCGCGTGGCCAAGCTGTCGGGCGCCGATGCGATCCATCCAGGCTATGGGCTTCTGTCTGAAAATCCTGATTTTGTAGAGGCTTGCGAACAGGCGGGCATCACCTTCATCGGCCCCAAGGCCGAGACGATGCGCGCTCTTGGCGACAAGGCAAGCGCCCGGCGGGTCGCGATTCAGGCGGGCGTTCCGGTCATCCCCGCGACCGAGGTACTGGGCACCGACTTTGACGCGATCCGCAAAGAGGCCGCCGAGATCGGCTACCCCCTGATGCTCAAGGCAAGCTGGGGCGGCGGCGGTCGCGGCATGCGCCCGATCAACACCCCCGAAGAGCTTGAGGCCAAGGTGCTGGAGGGTCGGCGCGAGGCCGAGGCCGCCTTCGGCAATGGCGAGGGCTATCTGGAAAAGATGATCCTGCGCGCCCGCCACGTCGAGGTGCAGATCCTCGGCGACAAGCACGGCACGATCTATCACCTTTATGAGCGCGACTGCACCGTGCAGCGCCGCAACCAGAAGGTCGTCGAGCGCGCCCCCGCCCCCTACCTGACCGACGCGCAACGCGCCGAGATCTGCGAGTTGGGCAAGCGCATCTGCCAGCATGTGAACTATGAATGTGCCGGCACAGTCGAATTCCTGATGGATATGGACGAGGGCAAGTTCTACTTCATCGAGGTGAACCCCCGCGTGCAGGTGGAACATACCGTCACCGAACAGGTGACCGGCATTGACATCGTGCAGGCCCAGATCCTGATCGCCGAGGGCAAGACACTGGCCGAAGCGACGGGCGTTGCCAGCCAGGAGGGCGTGCGCCTGATGGGCCATGCGCTGCAGTGCCGGGTGACGACGGAAGACCCGCAGAACAACTTCATTCCCGACTACGGTCGGATCACCGCCTATCGTTCGGCCACTGGCAACGGCATCCGTCTGGATGGCGGCACTGCCTATGCCGGCGCAGTCATCACGCGCTATTACGACTCGCTGCTGGTCAAGGTCACGGCCTGGGCGCAGACGCCCGATCTGGCGATCAACCGGATGATCCGGGCACTGCGCGAGTTCCGCATCCGAGGCGTATCGACCAACATCGATTTCGTCATCAACCTGCTGCGCCACCCGACCTTCCTTGATGACACCTACACGACCAAGTTCATCGACACGACGCCTGACCTCTTTGCCTTCAAGAAGCGCAAGGACCGGGCGACGAAGATCTTGACCTATATCGCCGACATCACCGTGAACGGGCACCCCGAGACTGCGGGCCGTCCGCGCCCTGCGGCCGAGGTGCGGGCGCCGCGTCCGCCAGCCGCCAAGTCCGATCCTGCGATGGGCACGCGCAATCTTCTGGAACAGAAGGGGCCGCAGGCCGTCGCCGACTGGATGCGCGCGCAGACCAAGGTGCTGATCACCGACACAACCATGCGCGACGGCCACCAGAGCTTGCTTGCCACCCGGATGCGGTCGATCGACATGATCCGCGTGGCACCAGCCTATGCCGCGAACCTGCCCCAGTTGTTCAGCGTTGAATGCTGGGGTGGCGCGACCTTCGACGTGGCCTACCGCTTCCTTCAGGAATGCCCCTGGCAGCGCCTGCGCGACCTGCGTGCCGCCATGCCGAACCTGATGACCCAGATGCTGCTGCGCGCCAGCAATGGCGTGGGCTATACCAACTACCCCGACAATGTGGTGCAGGCCTTCGTCAAACAGGCCGCTGCGACCGGGGTTGATGTGTTCCGCGTCTTCGACAGCCTGAACTGGGTCGACAACATGCGCGTCGCGATGGACGCGGTGATCGAGGCGAACAAGGTCTGCGAAGGCACGATCTGCTACACCGGCGATCTGCTTGACCCGAACCGCGCCAAGTATGATCTGAAATACTACGTCGGCATGGCCAAGGAGCTGAAGGGCGCCGGCGCGCATGTGCTGGGCCTGAAGGATATGGCCGGGCTTCTGAAGCCCGCCGCCGCCCGAGTGCTGATCAAGACGCTGCGGCAAGAGGTGGGCCTGCCCATCCACTTCCACACCCATGACACAAGCGGCGCTGCGGCGGCAACTGTGCTTGCGGCCTGCGACGCGGGTGTCGATGCAGTCGATGCGGCCATGGACGCGTTCTCGGGCGGCACCTCTCAGCCCTGTCTTGGCTCGATCGTCGAGGCGCTGCGCCATACCGAACGCGACACCGGGCTCGACATTGCCGCTATTCGCGAGATCTCCAACTACTGGGAACATGTGCGCGCCCAGTATTCCGCCTTTGAAAGCGGCATCCCGGCCCCCGCCTCCGAGGTCTATCTGCACGAAATGCCCGGCGGGCAGTTCACCAACCTCAAGGCGCAGGCCCGCTCGCTGGGTCTGGAAGAACGCTGGCCCGAGGTTGCGCAGGCCTATGCCGATGCGAACCAGATGTTCGGCGACATCGTGAAGGTGACGCCCTCGTCCAAGGTGGTGGGCGACATGGCGCTGATGATGGTGGCGCAAGGCCTTACCCGCGCGCAGGTCGAAGACCCAAGCGTTGACGTCGCCTTCCCGGACTCGGTCGTTGACATGATGAAGGGCAATCTCGGCCAACCCCATGGCGGCTGGCCCGCCGGGATCCAGAAGAAGGTGCTGAAAGGCGAAAAGCCGCAGACCACCCGCCCCGGCCTCGGCATGGCCCCGGTGGACCTTGAGGCGACGCGCGCGAAGCTGTCGGCCGAACTGAACGGGTTCACCGTCGATGACGAGGACCTGAACGGCTACCTGATGTATCCCAAGGTCTTCCTCGACTACATGGGTCGCCACCGCCTTTATGGCCCGGTGCGCACCTTGCCGACACGGACCTTCTTCTACGGGATGGAACCGGGCGAGGAGATCACCTCCGAGATCGATCCCGGCAAGACGCTTGAGATCCGCCTGCAGGCCGTGGGCGAAACCGGCGACGACGGCGACGTGAAGGTGTTTTTCGAGCTGAACGGCCAGCCGCGCGTGATCCGCGTTGCAAACCGTGCCGTCAAGGCCAAGACCGCCGCCAAACCCAAGGCGCAGGAAGGCAACCCCGGCCATATCGGCGCGCCGATGCCTGGATCGGTCGCCAGCGTCGCGGTCACGGCCGGGCAGAAGGTGCGCGCGGGCGATCTGCTGCTGACCATCGAGGCGATGAAGATGGAAACCGGCCTGCACGCCGACCGCGAGGCGACCGTCAAGCTGGTCCACGTGAGCGCAGGCACGCAGATCGATGCAAAGGATCTGCTGATCGAACTGGAATAACGCCGCTTGATCCTGCGGTGTCATCAAGGGCGGCAGGGAAAACCCGTGCCGCCCTTTTCCTGTCTGAATCACCCGCTTTCCAGGTTGCGGGCTACAGATCCTGACAGTTTCCCTTTGCACCCAATGCCCGACAGAACTTATCAACTATTTGTTTTTGTTGCATTTTTCTTGACCTTATCATTTTCGCGCCCTAAGTGTTTGCTCAAGGAAGACATGGCCGCCCCTTCCTGACAGGAACGTGGCAGCCAATCGCAAAGCAGCAAGCCAGCACCAGCTTTTCGCCAGTGCCAGCCAGCCACTCTCCCCCGAACACCCAGACCTGCCCGGTCGCGCGCCAGCACCAGCCATTTCGCACGTGCCAGCCAGCCCCCCAGCACATTCAAGGCATCAAGGGGCCGCCAGGGCCCCATTCCGCCCTGCCGCCCCCTGCGACCAAATTTCTGCGTGACCTCCGTCTTTTTCCCCTTGCGGCCTCCGGCATGATCCCATAAATCCGCCTCCACCGAACCGGCAGCGCGGGCGTAGCTCAGGGGTAGAGCATAACCTTGCCAAGGTTAGGGTCGTGAGTTCGAATCTCATCGCCCGCTCCAGTTCGGATACCCGGCCGCAAGGCCAAGGATGCGGGCGTAGCTCAGGGGTAGAGCATAACCTTGCCAAGGTTAGGGTCGTGAGTTCGAATCTCATCGCCCGCTCCAATCGAAGCAGGCGGCCTTCGGGCCGCCTTTCGCTTTTCTGGCCCCCGCGCACGCGCTACCGAAATCCCCCTTGCGGTGCTGCGCATCACCCGCTAGAAGCCCCATCACGGAGTGCGGGCGTAGCTCAGGGGTAGAGCATAACCTTGCCAAGGTTAGGGTCGTGAGTTCGAATCTCATCGCCCGCTCCAGTCGAACAGGGCGGCCCTCGGGCCGCCCTTCGTCGTTTTGGGCTCAAGTGCCCGGCTCGGCTGCACAAACCCTTCCCTCGCGCCGCCGCCCGCCCTATAACGCCCGCGACACCGCAAGCGGAGAGCGTCATGCGCAAGGCCGAAATTACCCGCCGCACAGCAGAGACCGAAATCTCGATCGCCGTCGATCTGGACGGAAGCGGCCGCTATGACATGCAATCGGGCGTGGGCTTCTTTGATCACATGATGGACCAGTTGGCCCGCCACTCGCTGATCGACATCACGCTGCGCGCAAAGGGCGACCTGCACATTGACGACCACCACACCGTCGAGGACACCGGCATCGCGCTTGGACAGGCACTGACACAGGCGCTTGGCGACAAGCGCGGTATCCGCCGCTATGGCGAATGCAGCCTGCCGATGGATGACGCGCAGGTGCATTGCGCGCTTGATCTGTCGGGGCGGCCCTTCCTTGTGTGGAATGTCCCCTTCCCGACCCAGAAGATCGGCACGTTCGACACCGAGCTCGTGCGCGAGTTCTTTCAGGCGCTGGCCACCCATGGCGGCATCACGCTGCATATCGACCTGCGTCATGGGGTGAACAGCCACCACATCGCAGAGGCGGCCTTCAAGGCCGTGGCGCGGGCGCTGCGCATGGCGGTAGAGACCGATCCGCGCAAGGCGGATGCGATCCCGTCGACCAAGGGCACGCTCTGACCGACACTGATAGCCGCAGCACCCCGGTGCCTGCGGCCAAAGCGAAAAAGGCCATTCCATGCTGACCGTCCTCGTCGATTATGACAGCGGCAACCTGCATTCCGCCGAAAAGGCCTTTGCCCGCATGGCGCAAGAGGTGGGCGGAGGCGAGATCCTCATCTCGTCGCGCCCCGAGGATGTGGCGCGCGCCGATCGCATCGTGCTGCCCGGCGATGGCGCCTTCCCCGCCTGCCGCCGCGCGCTCGGCGAATATGGCGGGCTGTTCGAGGCTATTGCCGAGGCGGTTCGGATGAAGGGCCGGCCCTTCATGGGCATCTGCGTTGGCATGCAGATGATGGCGACCTGGGGCCGCGAGTATCAGGACACCCCCGGCTTCGACTGGATCGGCGGCGAGGTGACCCGTATCACCCCCACCGACCCACATCTGAAAGTGCCACACATGGGCTGGAACGATCTGGTGATCGACAACGCCCACCCGGTGCTTGAAGGCATCTCGACCGGGGACCACGCCTATTTCGTCCACTCCTACGCTTTCCGCGTGGACAAGCCCTCGGAGCGGCTCGCCCATGTCGACTATGGCGGGGACGTCACGGCGATCATTGGCGCGGGCAATATGGTGGGCACCCAGTTCCACCCTGAGAAATCCCAGGCGACCGGCCTGCGCATCATCGGAAACTTCCTGCGCTGGACCCCCTGATGGACCTGCAAGCGATTCTCGACGGTATCGGGGCCGAGATGGCGGCCGCGCCCGAGCGCGGTCGCGTCGCCGACTATATCCCGGAACTCGCCCGGGTGTCGGTTGACCATTTCGGCATGGCGGTCTGCACGGCGGATGGGCAAACCTTTACCGCGGGCGAGGCGACGACGCCCTTCTCGATCCAGTCGATCAGCAAGGTGTTCACGCTTGCCATTGCGCTCGGGCGTCTTGGCGACCAACTCTGGGGCCGCGTCGGGCGTGAGCCGTCCGGGCTTGCCTTCAACTCGATGATCCAACTGGAGCATGAGCGCGGCATCCCCCGCAATCCGTTCATCAATGCGGGCGCCATCGTGGTGACCGACGCAATCCTCGCCGGCCACCAGCCGCGCGAGTTGCTGGGCGAGATCCTGCGCTTTCTGCGCGAGGCGGCGGGCGATGATGACATCCACATCAACCGGGCCGTCGCGGCATCGGAACAGGCGCATGGGCACCGCAATCTGGCGTTGGCGCATTTCATGGCGGCACATGGCAATCTGCTGCACGCGCCGGAACTGACCTGCGGCACCTATTTCCACCAATGCGCCATTGAGATGAGCGCGCTGCAACTGGCCCGCGCCGGGCGCTTCCTGATGGGGGGCGCCGACGGCGGTCGGATCCTGACGCCCGCCCGGCGGCGGCGGATCAACGCGCTGATGATGACCTGCGGGCATTATGACGGATCGGGTGAATTCGCCTATCGGGTGGGCCTGCCGGGAAAATCCGGCGTCGGCGGCGGAATCCTCGCGGTGGCACCGGGACGCGCCTCGATCGCAGTCTGGTCCCCCGGCCTGAACGCCCAGGGCAATTCGCAACTGGGCACCCTTGCGGTGGAGCGGCTGACCCGCGCAACTGGCTGGTCGGTCTTCGGCTAGACCCGCCGCGCAACTGCCCAGAGTCCGGCGGCAATCAGGGCAAAGCCTGCATAGTGCTGCAGCTCCAGCCGCTCATCCAGAACCAGCGCGCCCAGAAGGGCCGCCGAGACCGGGATCAGGAAGGTCACCAGAAGCAGTCGCACCGCCCCGGCCGAGGCGAGCAGACGAAAGTAGATCGCATAGGCCAGAGCGGTGGAAAGTGCGGCAATGCCGATCAGCGCGCCCATAACGCGCCCGCCGGGCCAGTCGAGCATCCAGGGCCGGTCAACCAGCAGCCACAGCGGCGTAACGATGACGGCCGCCGCCGTCACCTGCCCAAAAGCCGCCTGCATCGGCGCAACGCCCATCGCCTTGAACCGCCGCCCCCAGACCCCGGCAAGCGCATAGCTGAAGGCTGCCGCGAGGCAGGCCACCATCGCAGGCAAGGCGCCCGCGCCGCCCCCTGCCATGATGACCACGCCCGCAAATCCCGACAGAAGCCCCGCGAGACGCAGCCGTGTCATCCGCTCGGCCCCCGCGACATGGGCTACCACCACGCCAAACAGCGGCGTCGTGGCATTGTGGATCGCCGCGAGGCTGCCACTGACCTCACCCTGCGCAAAGGCAAAGAGGCTGAATGGTACGGCGTTGTTCAGAAACCCCATGACCATCAGTGCGCGCCAGACCGCCCACCCGCGCGGCAGGGATGCACGCCCCGCGTTCAGCATCAGCGCGATCAGCACGGCGCCCAGCGAGACGCGTGCCCAGACCACGCTCAGGGGCGGAAGGCGCTCCAGCGCGATCTCCACGAACAGGAAAGACCCGCCCCACAGCAGGGACAGAGCGATCAGGCGGGTCCAGTCCTTGAGTTCCATGGCAGGCTCCCTTTGTCAGAAACCTGCCGCAGCGGGACGCTGGCTGCGACCCGCTTTCTGCTTATTTGATCCGGGTCCAGGTCTGGGCCTTGCAGAACAACCCACCAGCCACGCAACCCGAAAGCTTCATCGAATCGCCTGAGATCACCATCTTGCCGGTGTAGATCTTGTCATTCGAGGGCCGCCAGACCTGGCCTGCATAGCTGCCGTCGCCTGCAGGCACCATGTCGATCACGATCTGCTTGCCAAGGTTGGGCGAGTTGAACTCGGCGCCGTCCTTGAAGGATTTGCTGATCTGGCCACAGAACGCCGGGCCGCAAGGGGCCATGGTCACATGGGCATAGGCACCATCGTCCTCTTGCGTCTGCCACAGGCCCTCTGCCGGATCGGCCTGCGCCACACCGGCGACCAGCGCCAGCACAGCGGCGGCAATCATCGTCTTCATCGGGTTCTCCTCCCCATACTTCCTCTTGGCAATGTTCCGCACGCGGCCGGGATTCCCGCAAGCATGACGTTGCGGCCCCTGATCGGACTTGCCCAAGCGCCGCGTGCATGCCAAACCGCCCGCAAGCAGCAAATGCCGGAGCAAGCCCATGATCCTTTACCCCGCAATCGACCTGAAAGACGGCCAATGCGTGCGCCTTTTGCGGGGCGAGATGTCGGCGGCAACCGTCTTTGGCGACGACCCCGCCGCGCAGGCCGCCAAGTTTGAGGCCGCGGGCTGCGAATGGCTGCACCTCGTCGACCTGAACGGCGCCTTCGCCGGCGCGCCGGTCAACGGTGCGGCCGTCGAGGCAATCCTGAAGCGCATCAAGGTGCCTGCCCAGCTTGGCGGCGGCATCCGCGACATGGCCACGATCGAGATGTGGCTGCACAAGGGTCTCTCCCGCGTCATCCTCGGCACCGTCGCCGTGGAAAACCCCGACCTCGTGCGCGAAGCCGCACGCGCCTTCCCCGGCCATGTCGCCGTGGGGATCGACGCCCGCAAGGGCTTTGTCGCGACCAAGGGATGGGCCGAGGAAACTACCGTGCAGGCCACCGATCTCGCCCGCAGCTTTGAAGACGCTGGTGTTGCCGCCATCATCTACACCGACATCGACCGTGATGGTGCCATGCAGGGGCCGAACATCGAGGCGACCGAGGCACTGGCCCGCGCCGTCACCATCCCCGTGATCGCCAGCGGCGGCGTCAGCCGGATGGACGACCTTATCGCCCTTCGCGATACCGGCGTGATCGCAGGCGCCATCTCGGGCCGTGCGCTCTATGACGGCGCCATTGACCTCGCCGCAGCGCTGAAAGCTCTTCAGTCCTGATTTCTTCTTTTCCCAAATATCCTGGGGGTGAGGGCCGCATGGCCCGAGGGGGCAAAGCCCCCTTCCCCCGTCCCGCCCCGCACGCTAAGGTCGGCCCATGCTGAAAACCCGCATCATTCCCTGCCTCGACGTGGCCGATGGCCGCGTGGTGAAAGGCGTGAACTTCGTGAACCTGATCGATGCGGGCGATCCCGTCGAGGCCGCCAAGGCCTATGACGCCGCCGGCGCGGATGAACTGACCTTCCTCGACATTCACGCCACCCATGAAAATCGCGGCACCATGTTCGATCTGGTGACCCGTACGGCCGAGCAATGCTTCATGCCGCTGACGGTGGGCGGCGGCGTCCGCACGCCCGAAGACGTGCGCGCCCTGCTGCTCGCCGGGGCTGACAAGGTCTCGTTCAACTCGGCCGCCGTGGCCGACCCCGATGTGGTCGCCCGCAGTGCTGACCGTTTCGGCAGCCAGTGCATCGTCGTCGCCATCGACGCAAAGACCGTGGCGCCCGGAAAATGGCAGATCTTCACCCATGGCGGGCGCAAGCCCACGGGCATCGATGCGGTCGAGTTTGCCCGCACCGTCGCAGCCAAAGGCGCGGGCGAGATCCTGCTGACCTCGATGGACCGCGACGGCACCAAGGGCGGCTACAACCTGCCGCTCACCCGCGCCATCGCCGATGCGGTCTCGGTTCCGGTCATTGCCTCGGGCGGCGTCGGCACGCTTGACCACCTCGTCGAAGGTGTAACCATCGGCGGCGCGTCAGCGGTGCTGGCCGCGTCCATCTTCCACTTCGGCACCTATACAATCGGCGAGGCCAAAGCCCACCTGGCCGCAGCCGGCATCCCCGTGAGGCTGACATGAGCGTGCTTCAGGCCCTGGCCGCAACCATCGCCGCACGCAAAGGCGCAGACCCTGACAGCAGCTGGACTGCCAAGCTGCTGACCAAGGGCCCCGAGAAATGCGCCGAAAAGTTTGGGGAAGAGGCCGTCGAGGCGATCATCGAGGCGGTCAAGGGCGACCGCGACCGCCTGACATCCGAGGCGGCAGATGTGCTTTACCACCTGCTTGTCATGCTGGCCGCACGTGATGTGACCTTGGCCGATGTGGAGGCCGAGCTTGCGCGGCGTGAAGGCAAATCCGGTATTGCCGAAAAAGCCGCGCGCAAATAGGCGTGGATCAAAGCACCGGCCGGATCAAAGCCCCAGACGCGGGATCTCGATCGCCGGGCAGCGGTCCTGTACCACCTGCACCCCCCTCGCCTCGGCCTCGGCCGCGGCCTGCGCATTCGTGATGCCAAGCTGCATCCAGATCGCCTTCAGACCCGGCAGCCTCAGCGCCCCCTCGACGACCGGCGGCACAGCCTCAGACCGGCGGAAGATTTCGACCATATCGACCGGCCCCTCGATTTCGGCCAGCGATGCGCGCACGGTCTCACCCAGGGCGATCTGCCCGGCGGCACCCGGATTGACCGGAATCACCCGATATCCCCGCGCCGCCAGATAGGCTGCGACCCGATGGCTGGGCCGGTCCGGCTTTGGCGACCAGCCGACCATGGCAATTGTCTTCACCTCGGTCAGGATGGACCGGATCTTTGCGTCAGTGTCAGACATCACATCATCTCGCGCAGAAAAAAGCGCCCGAAGCGGGGGCCCGGGCGCCAGGTGTGGAACGAGGGACAGTAAAAGGAAGGGACGGGGGTTCCATACCCGCTCTCCAATTCATCATATGGGCACTTTGCCGGGCGAATAAAGTGCAGGCAGCCCCCAGTCGCAGGAACGTGAACTCAGCGCTGGCTGACGGCATAAAGCGCCACCGCCGCCGCGTTGGAGACGTTGAGCGAACCGAACCCGCCCGGATAGGGAATGCGCACCAGCCTGTCACAGGTCTCGCGCGTTTTTTCGCGCAGGCCCGGCCCCTCGGCGCCCATGACAAGCCCAATGGGGCGCGTTCCGGCCTCGACCACAGCCTCGGCCAGCGTCACCTCGGCCTCGCCATCGAGGCCCAGCAGAACAAAGCCCATCTCGCGCAACTCGTCCATCGCCTCGGCAAGGTTGGTGACGCGCAGATAGGGCTGGCGTTCTAGCGCGCCGCTTGCGGTCTTGGCCAACGCGCCGGTTTCGGGCGCCGAATGGTGGCGCGGTGCGATCACGGCGCGGGCACCGAAAACCTCGGCCGAGCGCAGTACGGCGCCGACGTTATGCGGATCGGTTACCCGGTCGAGAAGCACGACAAGCGGTGCCCCCAAGCCAGAGATTGCCACATCGGCAAGCTTGCCCCAGTTGAGCGGCTTCACCTCAAGCGCGGCACCCTGATGGACCGAACCTTCGTCGATCGGCACGCTGAACTTGCGCGGGTCGACGATCTCGGGCTCGATCCCGGCTTGTGAAACGGCATCCTCAAGCTTGTCAAAAGCGTTCTTGGTCAGCACCAGCCGCAGCTTCTGACGCGCCGGGTTCAACAGCGCATCACGCACGGCATGCAGGCCGAACAGCCAGACGGTTTCGCTGGCCGCCGCGCGCTTGGCGCGTTCCTTGTCGATGACCCAGGCCGGTTTCTTGGCGCCGCCGCTCATGTTTCTTCCCCTTCAGATCGTGGCGCGGACAATGCGCCGGGGGGCCTACCGGCTGCAAGCGAAAATCCTTCACTTTCCGCGCCGTCGCCCCTTGACGACCCCGGCGCCCCCGGATACATCCCCCGCCAGTGGGCGACGTGCTGCAAGGTGCGGCAGCGGACTGTAACTCCGCCGAGGCGACTCGTGCCTGGTTCGATTCCAGGGTCGCCCACCATCCTCCGACAGATATTGAGGAATTTCCACCTCTGCGCTGAGCCATGTGGACGCAGCACTTCGCAGGCCGTCCACGACAAGGCCGCGTGCAGCCACAGCACGTCAATCAATCAGCCAAACCTTTGCGAAAGCTCAGAGATTTTCGGGAAGGAAAGGTCTGGTGGAGCAGAGGGGGATCGAACCCCTGACCTCGTCATTGCGAACGACGCGCTCTCCCAACTGAGCTACTGCCCCTCGACCTGAGCCGGGTTGTGGCGAATCGTGCCTGAATTGTCAAGCATCGCAGGATTGCGCAGGGTCGTTGGGCAGGCCCGTTTGTCACATACGCCCTGCAAGGTTCTGGCGCACGAAATCGGCAATCTGCGCGGCGGGGCGGGCGCCGGCCAGGCGGGCAACCTCGCGCCCCCGATCGTAGAGGACAAGCGCCGGAATCCCCATGATCTTGGCGCGCGAGGCCACGTCCGGGTGGTCTTGAGTATTGAGCTTGACGCAGCGCACGTCTGGCGCAAGCGCCTGCGCCGCTTTGGCGAACTCGGGCGCCATCATCCGGCAGGGGCCGCACCAGGGCGCCCAATAATCGACCAGCAAGGGCAAATCATCGCTTCGGATCGCCTTGTCATGGCTTTTGGCATCAAGTTCGCGCACCTTGCCATCATCAAGCGGCTCGCCGCAGATGCCGCATTTTGGTCTTTGCTCAAGCCGTTCGCCTGCGACACGGTTGATCTGTCCACAAGAGGTGCAGGTCAGTTTCACGCTGGTCATTGGCTTCCCCAAAACACATTCACCTGCCCGAATATATTGGAAGCCATCATCTCGGGTGCAAGTCCACACGATGTGGAAAAGGGGCGGCATTTGCAGCCGCCCCCCTTTGGATGCCTCACTCGGCCGCCTGGGCGTAGCTTTCAACCGGCGGGCAGGTGCAGATGAGGTTCCGGTCACCATAGACGTTGTCGACGCGCCCCACCGGCGGCCAGTACTTGTCCACACGGAAGGCACCGGGCGGGAAGCAGCCCTGCTCGCGCGGGTATTTGCGCGTCCAGTCTGCAACCAGATCTTCCACCGTGTGCGGCGCGTGCCGCAGCGGGCTGTCCTCGGCCGAGATCTCGCCGGCCTCGACCGCCTTGATCTCGGCCCGGATAGCCAGAAGGGCTGTGATGAACCGGTCGATCTCGGCCTTGGTCTCTGACTCGGTCGGCTCGACCATCAGCGTACCTGCGACGGGCCAGCTCATGGTCGGCGCATGGAAGCCATTGTCGATAAGGCGTTTGGCGATGTCGTCCACCGTGACGCCCGCTTCGGCGAAGGGGCGCGTATCGAGGATGCATTCATGCGCCACGCGGCCGCGGTTGCCCATGAAGAGCACCTCATAGGCACCCTTCAGGCGTGCCGCGATGTAGTTGGCGTTCAGGATCGCCACGCGGGTCGCCTGCGTCAGCCCCTCGCCCCCCATCATCAGACAGTAGGCCCATGAGATCAGCAGGATCGAGGCCGAGCCATAGGGCGCCGCGCTGACCGGGCCTTCGGCACCGCCGGTTTCGGGATGCCCCGGCAGATGCGGCGCCAAATGCGCCTTCACCCCGATCGGCCCCATGCCGGGGCCGCCGCCGCCATGCGGAATGGCAAAGGTCTTGTGCAGGTTCAGGTGGCTTACGTCGCCGCCGATCTCGCCCGGCTTCACCAGACCGACCATCGCGTTCATGTTCGCGCCGTCGATATAGACCTGCCCTCCGTGGTCATGTGTGATCTTGCAGATCTCGCGCACCGTTTCTTCGAACACGCCATGCGTGCTGGGATAGGTGATCATGCAAGCCGCAAGGTTTGCACCCGCTTCGGCCGCCTTGGCGCGGAAATCCTCGACATCGACGTCGCCGTTGGGAGAGGACTTCACCACAACGACCTTCATGCCCGCCATTTGCGCCGAAGCCGGGTTGGTGCCATGGGCCGATACCGGGATCAGACAGACGTCGCGGTGCCCTTCACCACGCGCGCGATGATAGGCCTGAATGGTCAGAAGGCCCGCGTATTCGCCCTGCGCACCCGAGTTGGGCTGCATGGAGAAGGCATCATATCCGGTGATCTGGCACAGCTTCTGCGACAGATCCGCAATCGCCTCGGCATAGCCCGCCGCCTGATCCACCGGAACAAAGGGATGCAGCGTGGAAAACGACTGCCAGGTGATCGGCATCATCTCGGCTGCAGCGTTCAGCTTCATGGTGCAGGACCCAAGCGGGATCATCGCGCGGTCGAGCGCGAGGTCGCGATCCGAAAGCCGCCGCATATAGCGCATCATCTCGGATTCCGCGCGGTTCATGTGGAAAACCGGATGGGTCAGCACCTCGGATTCCCGCAGCATCTCGGACGGGAAGCCAAGCTCGGCCTCGGCCGGGGGGGCCTGATGGATACCAAAGGCGCGCAGCACACGGATCAGCACGTCTTCGTTCGTGGTCTCATCAAGGCTGATGCCGACATGGTCGTTGCCGACCTTGCGGAAGTTTAGCCCCTCAAGCCGGGCCGCAGCGAGGATGCCCGCCTGCCCCACGCCGACGTTGACCGTGATCGTGTCGAAAAAGGCCTTGGGCGGCAGCGTGGCGCCAGCGTCGCGCAGCGCGCGGGCCAGCCGCACGGTATAGCTGTGCACCCGCTCGGCAATGGCGCGCAGACCTTTAGGCCCGTGGAACACGGCATACATGCTGGCCATCACCGCCAGCAGCGCCTGCGCGGTGCAGACGTTGGAGGTGGCCTTCTCGCGCCGGATATGCTGCTCGCGCGTCTGCAGGGACAGCCGGTAGGCCTTGTTTCCGCGCGCGTCGATCGACACGCCCACGATCCGCCCGGGCATCGCGCGCTTGAAGTCGTCGCGACACGACATGAAGGCTGCATGCGGCCCGCCATAGCCCATCGGCACGCCAAAGCGCTGCGCCGACCCGACCGCGATATCCGCCCCCATCTCGCCCGGCGCCTTGAGCATCATCAGCGCGAGAAGGTCGGTCGCGACCACGGCCACGGCCTTGGCCGCGTGCAGCGCATCGATCCACGGCGCGAGGTCACGCACATGGCCCCAGGTACCCGGATACTGGAAAATGGCGCCGAAAACCGCGCCCGCATCCATCGTCTCGGGATCTCCCACAATCACCTCGATGCCGAGGGGGAATGCGCGGGTGCGGATCACCTCGATTGTCTGCGGGTGGCAGTGATCATCGACAAAGAAGGCGCGCGCCTTGGACTTCGCCACGCGTTCGGCCATGGCCATGGCTTCGGCGGCGGCGGTCGCCTCGTCCAGAAGGCTTGCATTGGCCACCGGCAGCGCGGTCAGGTCGGCCACCATGGTCTGATAGTTCAAAAGCGCCTCAAGCCGGCCTTGCGCAATCTCTGGCTGATAGGGCGTATAGGCGGTGTACCAGGCCGGGTTTTCCAGAATGTTGCGCTGGATGGCAGGCGGCGTCACAGTGCCATAGTAGCCCTGCCCGATCAGGCTGGTCATCACCTTGTTCTTGGCCGCAACGCCACGCATCTTTGCCAGCAACTCATGCTCGGACAGCGGCGCCCAGTCGAGCGGGTCGGTCTGGCGGATGCTCGCGGGGATCGTCTCGTCGATCAGCGCATCAAGCGTCGGCACGCCCACCGCCTTCAGCATCTCGGCCATCTCGGCCGGAGAGGGACCGATATGGCGGCGGTTCGCGAAATCATAGGGGTTATAGTCGGTCGGCGTGAAGCCCATCTCACCACATCCTGTGCAGCGGCATCCGGGGATCGCCTCGCAATCACCCGGAGCCGGAATGTTCACCGGTTACCGGCCGTTCAGCCGATCAGCTCGTTGTATTCGTCTTCGTCCATGAAATCGTTCAGCACGGCCAGATCGTCGATCTTCATCTTGAAGAACCAGGCCGTGCCCGTCGGATCTTCGTTCACAAGGCCTGGATTGTCGGAAAGCGCCTCGTTCACCTCGACGATCTCGCCATCGACCGGGGCCAGAATGTCAGAGGCGGCCTTGACGCTTTCGATCACGCAGACCTCGTCACCAGCGGCAACCTGCGTTTCCGGCTCGGGCAGTTCGACAAAGACAACGTCGCCAAGGGCTTCGGCGGCATGCTGGGTGATGCCCACCACCACAAGCTCGCCCTCGACGCGCAGCCATTCATGTTCTTTGGTGTATTTCATCTCTTTTGGCTCCCAGGTCTCAGCGTTTGTAGGTTGTGGGTTGGAAAGGCATGGCAGCCACCGTCACGGGCAGGCGCTTTCCGCGCACCTCGCCCTGCAAGGTGGTGCCGATCTCGGCTTGGCCGCGCGGCACATAGCCCATGGCAATCGGCGCCTCGACCGAAGGTCCGAAGCCGCCCGAGGTCACCTGACCAAGGGCCGTGCCGTCATGGGTGAAAAGTTCTGTCCCCTCGCGCATCGGGGCGCGACCTTCGGGGCGCAGACCGACGCGCAGCCGCGCCGGCCCATCGGCCAGTTCGCGCAAGATGCGCGCAGCGCCGGGGAACCCGCCTTCACGCGCGCCGCCAGCACGGCGGGGCTTCTGGATTGCCCATGTCAGCCCCGCCTCGACCGGGCTGGTCGTCGTATCAATGTCGTGGCCATAGAGGCAAAGCCCGGCCTCAAGGCGCAGGCTGTCGCGCGCGCCAAGCCCGATCGCCTCGACCTCGGCCATATCGAGCAGCGCGCGGGCGAGTGCCCCCGCGCCCGCCTCGGGGACCGAGATCTCGAACCCGTCCTCGCCGGTATAGCCTGACCTGCTGATCCACAGTTCGCCATAGCCCGAGGGAAGCTGCGCCACATCCATGAACCGCATCGCGGCGACTGAAGGCACGATCCGCGCCAGCGCCGCCTCTGCCTGCGGCCCCTGCAGCGCCAGAAGCGCGCGGTCGGTCACGGCAATCACCCCGGTCGTATCCGAAAGATGCGCCTGCATATGGGCGACATCCGCCTCTTTGCAGGCCGCGTTCACAACCACGAACAGATGATCACCGCGGTTGGCGAACATCAGGTCATCCAGAATACCGCCGGCTTGGTCGGTAAACAGGCCGTAGCGCTGCCGCCCTTCGGCCACGCCCAGCACATCGACCGGCATCAGCCCTTCGAAGGCCAGCGCCGTGTCCTGATAGCTGCCCTTTGGACGCAGGATCACCTGCCCCATGTGGCTCACATCGAAAAGCCCGGCGGCGGCACGCGTATGCAGATGCTCTTTCATCACGCCGAGGCCGTATTGCACAGGCATTTCATAGCCGGCGAAGGGAACCATCTTGCCCCCAAGTGCCACATGCAAGTCATGCAGCGCCAAACGCTTCAGGTCGCTCACGCGTCCCCCCTTTCCGCCGGACATGATGTCACCGGCACCGTGCGGACAGGCCAACCCCTGCCTCTCGGTGCCCCCTCTGTCCCTACCCGTTCGGGCGCCTGAGATCGTTATCCCTTCGGCGGGCGCCTTGCGCCACTCTCCAGAGTTTTTGCGTCAGAACGGTTCTTGCGCCTGAGAGTTTACCGGGGCGGTTGCTCCTTCGGCACCGGCTCCGAAGCGCCCGATAGACTGGGTGCCCCCGCCGGATTCTCCCGATCCTGACAGGCACAGGGTTAGCCCGCAGCGCTGTGGCGTGGCAAGCGGAAAATGTGATTCCGACGCATCATCACACAAATCCGACATTCACATGGTCGCAGACCGACGCCGGATCACCCGTAGTGCCAGAAAAACCGCCAGAAGCCCGAAGAGGACCCCACCGAAGGACTGGCCGATCAACACCCCCTGCGGTCCCCAGACCTGTGCCCCCCACCAGGCGAATGGCAGCGTGCCCAGGGTATGCCGGCCCCAATTGACCAAGGTCGACTGAAACGCCGCGCCCAGATTGTTGCAGGTGGCATTGGCAATGAAGATCAGACCGTTGAAGAAGAAGGAAAGGCTCAGCGGCCCGCAGAACAGATAGAGGATGTCGCGCGTCACCCCCTCGGCGTGAAAAAGTTCGGCCAGTGGCGCGCGCAGCAGGAACAGCAGAAGCGACATCCCCGAGATCACAAGGGCGCAAAACAGGATCGCGTCCCAAAAGGTGCGTTTGACGCGGTCCATACGCCCCGCCCCAAGGTTCTGCCCGATAATCGGTCCAACCGCGCCCGCCAGCGCAAAGATCATGGCAAAGGCGACCGGCGTCAGGCGACCGGCAATCGCCATGCCGGCAACCGCCGCCTCGCCGAAACCTGCAACCATCCGCGTCACCATCGCCTGCCCGACCGGGGTTGCAAGCTGCGTCAGGATCGCAGGCCCCGAAATGACGAACAAGGGCGCCATCGCCGCCCACAGGCTGCGCCCCGAGACGGGGGTGAACCCGCCCAAGACCCGCCAGATCGGCCAAAGCCCAAGCGCCGCCATGGCAAGTCGCGACCCCCAGCCCGCCATCGCTGCCCCTGTCAGCTCCAGATCGGCCCAGAGGATGAAGACCGGGTCCAGAAGCGCCAGCACGATGGCACCCCAGACCGTGACCATCATCGCGCGCCGCGCAGCACCATGCGCGCGCATCACTGCCGCGCCGACAATCCCCACCGTCAGCAGCGGCTGGCCGGGGATCACAAGTTGCAGAAACCACAGCGTTTCCTCTGCCGTGCGCCCTTTTGCCCCCAGCACGGCCACGATTTGCGGCAGCAAGATCCAGACCACTGCCGAAAACAGCACCGACAGCACCGCGCTTAGCACCAGCCCCTCGGTCGTTCTTTGACGGGCAAGCGGCAGGTCACGCGCACCGATCGCCTGCGCGACCAGCGCAGAAACCCCGATCGATAGCCCGATCCCGAAGGCAGTGGCAAAGAACAGCACCGCGCCTGCGTAACCCACGGCGGCTGTCAGTACCTCGTCCTTCAGCCAGCTGATGTAGACCATGTTCACCAGGTCCACGATGAAGATCGCCATCAATCCGACAGAGGCCGTCAGCGACATCACCGTCACATGCCGAAAGAGGTTGCCCTCAACAAACTTTGCCTGCGCCATAACCAAGCCCTCAAAACGCCAGAAGGGCGCGACCGCGCCCCTCATTCTTCTTTTGAAATATATCCCGCGGGGTCCGGGGGCGCGAAGCCCCCGGTGCAAGGATCACAACCCGCGCACCTTCTGCAGCAGAGGCATGACATCCGCCATCTCGGGGCCATGCGCCTGTCCGGTCAGTGCCTTCCTCAGCGGCATGAACAAACCCTTGCCCTTGCGGCCCGTGGCCTCTTTCACCGCAGCCGTCCATTGCCCCCAGGTTGCCTCGGTCCAGGGCTGGGCGGGCAGCATGGCCAGCGCCTGCGCCACGAATTCGCGGTCCTCGTCATCGACCATCGGCTCAGCGCCGTTCTGGAACAGGTCCCACCAGCCAGCCAGATCGTCCAGCACGGTGATATTGTCCTTGGCCACGCGCCAGAATTGCGCGGCCTTGTCCTCCGGCACGCCAAGGGCGCGGATGCGCTCGGCCACAGCATCGAGCGGCAGCGCCTGCACATGGGCGCGGGTCAGCGGGAACAGATCCTCGGGGTCGAACTTGGTGGGGGCCGAGCCAAAGCTGCCGACGTCGAATCCTTCGGCAAGCTCGTCAAGTGACCCGGCCAGCACCACCGGTTTCGAGGACCCAAGCCGCGCCATCAGGCTCAGCAGCGCCATCGGCTCTACCCCGCGGGCACGCAGATCGCGCAAGGACAGCGTTCCCAGACGTTTCGACAGCTCTTCCCCCTTCGCGCCGGTCAGCAGCGAATGGTGGGCGAAGGCGGGGGGCGTGCCGCCCATCGCTTCCATAATCTGGATCTGTGTCGCGGTATTCGTCACATGGTCGGCGCCCCGCACGATATGCGTGACACCCATGTCGATGTCATCGACGGACGATGCAAAGGTATAAAGCACCTGACCATCCGCGCGGATCAGCACCGGATCTGAGACGCTGGCCGCATCGATCGAGATCGGCCCAAGGATGCCGTCCGCCCATTCGATCCGCGTCTGGTTCAACAGGAAGCGCCAGTAGCCCTCGCGCCCTTCGGCACGCAGCTTTGCCTTCTCCTCATCGCTCAGGCGCCAGGATGCGCGGTCATAGACCGGCGGCTTGCCCATGTTCAGCAGCTTCTTGCGCTTCAGATCAAGCTCGGTCGGGCTTTCGAAGCATTCATAAAACCGGCCCTTGGCCTTCAGCGTCTCCGCTTCGGCGCGATAGCGGTCAAGGCGCAGCGACTGCTTCTCCAGTCGGTCCCAGTGCAGGCCCAGCCATTCCAGATCGCGCATGATGCCATCGGCGTATTCCTGCTTTGAGCGTTCCTGGTCGGTATCGTCCAGCCGCAGGATGAACTGGCCGCCGCTCTTGCGTGCGATCAGATAGTTCATCAAGGCGGTGCGCAGGTTGCCGACATGGATATAGCCGGTGGGCGAGGGCGCAAAGCGGGTAACGGTGGTCATTTCAAGCCTCCTGAATCCGGCACCCTTTGCACGGGCCGCGCGTTTTGTCCATATCGCGCGCCCTTCCCCTGCCCCCGCCGCACACCTATCTTGCCGCGCATGACCCAAGCCCAAGCCGCAACCCTTGCCCCCGACCTCGCCCTGATCGAAGAGTTGGCCCATCAGACCCTCGAGGGCCTGCCCGAGCCATGGCGCCTGCCCGCCGCACAGGTCCGTCTGCGGATCGAGGATTTCCCGCCCGACCACATCCTTGACAGCATGGGCATCGAAGACCCGTTCGAATTGACCGGCCTTTACGAAGGCACGCCGCTGACCGAGAAGTCGGTGATGGACCAGCCGCTTGGCCCCGACGTCATCTGGCTCTTCCGACGCCCGATCCTCGATGAATGGCTCGATCGGGGGAATGTCTCGTTGGGCGAGCTGGTTGCGCATGTTCTGATACACGAGCTTGCCCACCACTTTGGCTGGTCCGATGCCGACATCGCGGCCATCGATCCGTGGTGGGAATGACGCAAGCGTGACTTGGCGTCGCGCGCGTTCGACCTACCCTCACGACGACAGCCACGGGCAAGCTGCCCCAGCCGGTATCGCAGAGGAGAGCCATGACCATGACAAGCCTGACCTTTTCCCGACGCACCGCACTTTTCGCAGGGGCCGCGCTGCCGCTTGTGGGCCTGGCACCCCGCCCGGCCCAGGCCGCGGCGGGCATGATGGGTGCGACAACCCCCACCCACCACCGCTTCAAGCTGGGCGGGTTTGAGGTGACGACGCTGCTTGTGGGCACCCGGACCACTGAAAAGCCGCAGGAAACCTTTGGCCTGAACGCGACTCCGGAAGACTTCGCGGCCCTCGCCGCTGCCAATTTCCTGCCAGCAGACAAGACGCAGAACTTTTTCACCCCCACATTGGTGAACACCGGGGCAGAACTGATCCTCTTTGACACTGGGCTCGCGCCCGAGGCGATTACCGGCGCGCTGGCGGCGGCGGGCTACACTCCCGACCAGATCGACGTTGTGGTGCTGACCCATATGCATGGCGACCATATCGGCGGGATCGCGGGCGAGGCGCCGACCTTTGCCAATGCCCGCTATGTCGCTGGCGCGACCGAGTTCGATCACTGGACCAAGGCCGGCAACGAAGGTTTTGACACCAAGGTCAAACCGCTGGCCGAAAAGATGACCATGATCGATGATGGCGCGTCGGTCGCCCCCGGCATCACGGCGATGGCGGCTGTGGGTCACACCCCCGGACATATGGTTTTCCGCATCGAAAGTGAGGGCAAACCCTTGATGCTGACGGCCGATACCGTGAACCACTATGTATTTTCGCTGCAGCGCCCGGACTGGGAAGTGAAATTCGACGCCGACAAGGCAAAGGCCGCAGCCACGCGCAAATCCTTGCTGGGCATGATCGCAGCCGACCGGCTTCCGTTTATCGGCTACCACATGCCCTTCCCGGCGATTGGGTATCTCGAGGCGCAGGGCGACGGCTTCCGCCTTGTGCCAGCCAGCTATCAGTTCATGCTGGAAGGCTAAGGCGCACAGGGGGCGCAGACCGCGCCCCCGACACAATTCCTCAGGCGGAAAGCTTGCCCGCGATCTCGACCAGACGCTTGACCTGATGGCTGATCGCGGCCTTTTCCACATCTCCGAACGGCTTGCCCTGGGTATGGCTGTAGCCATAGGGGTTGCCGCCCGCTGCAAAGATCGACTGGTCCGTATAGCCCGGCGCCACAATCACCGACCCCCAGTGCAGGAAGGTGGTGTAAAGGCCCAGAGTCGTCGCCTCTTGCCCACCATGCGGGTTCTGCGCCGAGGTCATCGCCGAGATCGCCTTGTTGGCCAGTTTCCCCTGGAACCACACCCCGCCCAGCGTGTCGATGAATGCGCGCATTTGCGAGGCCGCCTGACCAAAGCGGGTGGGTGTCGAGAAGAGATAGGCATTGGCCCATTCCATATCCGCAGGCGTCGCGACAGGAATGTCCTGCATCTTGTCGAGCGTGGCCTTCCACGCATCCTGACCGTTCACCACGGCCTCCGGAGCGGTTTCAGCGACGCGCAGCAGGCGCACTTCGGCGCCGGTGGCCTTGGCGGCTTCGGCAGCGATGCGGGCCATTTCAAGGTTGGTCGCGTAGGTCGAGTAGAAGACGATGGCGAGTTTGACGGCAGACATCGGCGCGCTCCATGGTTGGCTGACTGACCCGAGTTAAGCGCAGATCCCGCACTCCGCACATCCCATAGTTTCGCGTAAGACTTGTGCAACCTTGCACAAATCGGTTTTCATGGCCCGTTGCCTCGCAATGGGTGCTCTGGCAGTCTTGGGCCAGAGGAGCCCCATGACCCCGATCCTGACCCTCACACTGAACCCTGCGCTCGACATCGCGACATCCGTAGCCAAAGTTGTTGCCGGGCCGAAATTGCGCTGCGCGCCGCCCGTCGTCGATCCCGGTGGCGGTGGCATCAACGTATCCCGCGCCATTCGCATTCTGGGAGGGGAGTCGCTGGCGCTGGTCGCGCTTGGCGGGGCAACTGGCCTGCGTCTTGCCGCTTGCCTGCGGCGTGAGGGCGTGGGCCATAGTATCGTCTCCGCCCCGGGCGAGACACGGCAGAGCCTTGCTGTAACAGATCGCACCTCGGGACAGCAGTTCCGCTTTGTCCTGCCGGGCGAGCATTGGGAACGGGCGGACATGGACCGCCTGCTGACCCGCCTGCGCGAGATCGCGTCCCCCGGCACGATGGTGGTGCTGTCGGGAAGCCAGCCCCCCGGCATCCCCGATGATTTTGCGACGCTGGTTGCAATGGAGATCCCGCCAGATGCGCAACTGGTTCTGGATACGTCCGGGGCGGCGCTGGCATCTGCAGTCAAATCGCCCGTACCGGGCCTTGCGATACTGCGGATGGATGATGCCGAGGCCGAAGGCTTGGCCGGTCGCCCCCTGCCCCGCCGCGAGGATTCGGCGGCCTTTGCGCAAGACCTTGTTGCTGCAGGCATCGCACGCTGCGTGATCATCGCGCGCGGCGCCGAAGGCTCGGTCCTGGCCGATGCCGCGGGCAGGCTCTTTGCCCCCGCCCCCGCGGTTCGGGTCGTCAGTGCCGTGGGCGCAGGGGATACGTTCGTCGCGGCCCTGGTACTGGCCGCCGCACGTGGGGCAGGACGGGCCGAGATGCTGGCACACGCGGTCGCTGCCGCTGCGGCCGCCTGCATGACCCCGGCCACCGACCTCTGCCGCGCCGAGGACGTCGCTCGCCTGATGGCCACCGTTCAGCCGGTGGTCCTGACATGACTGGGCAGGCAGGCACTGAGGTACTGGTCGTTATCCTGCACGGGGTCGGCGGGCGCGGCGCGCATCTTGAGGAACTCGCAGCCCTGATCGCCCCGCACCTGCCCGGCGCAACCTTCGCCTGCCCTGACGCGCCCCAGCCCTGCGATTGGGATGCTCAGGGACGCCAGTGGTTCAGCATGACCGGGATAAACGGACGCAACCGACCGCCACGACTGCGCGCGGCACGCGCCGGGTTTGACACCCTTTTGCAGCAGACGATCGCCGACGCGGGCTTCGCCGGGCGTCTGAACCGCGTGGCTCTGGTCGGCTTTTCGCAGGGCGCCATCATGTCGGTTGATGCGGTGATGACCGGCCGCTGGCCCGTCGCGGCGCTGGCGGCCCTGTCAGGACGGCTGGTGCGCACAGGCCCCGTGGTGCCCGGCCCGCCGGTCATCCTGTCGCACGGCCTGGATGACCCCGTGATCCCCGCAGATGACGCCCTCCGCGCCGCAAGGCACTGGGGCGCAAGCGGCCGCCCGGTTGACCTTCACCTCTGGACCGGGCTCGGCCATTGGTTCGACGACCGCGTCGCCGAGTCCACCGCGGCCTTCCTTCGCCGTACACTGTGGCCCGCGCCCTGACGGGCCGGCCCACTGCTTTCTTCTTTTTCGAAATATCCTCGGGGGTGAATGGGCCGCAAGGCCCAGAGGGGGCAGACAGCCCCCTCATCTTTCCAGCGCGGCGACGGTGGAAAGCACCAGTGTCACGAGGGGTCGCGGAAACGCATCGCGATCGGATAGCGGCGATCCAGCCAGAAGGACTTCGGCGTCAGACGCACCCCTGGGGCAGACTGGAAGCGCTTGTATTCACTGATGTAGAGCAGATGCTCCACCCGCTTGACAGTCGCCCGGTCAAACCCCTGCGCGACGATGTCGGCAACCGACAACTCCTTGTCGACCAGCCCTTCAAGAATGGCGTCCAGCACCTCGTAGGGCGGAAGGCTGTCCTGATCGGTCTGGTTTGGCCGGAGTTCGGCGCTTGGCGGCTTGGTGATGATCCGGTCGGGGATCACCACGCCCTCGGGCCCCTTCATCCAGGGACGGTGATTGGCGT
This sequence comes from Gemmobacter aquaticus, assembly GCF_007859075.1. Lineage (GTDB taxonomy): Bacteria > Pseudomonadota > Alphaproteobacteria > Rhodobacterales > Rhodobacteraceae > Gemmobacter > Gemmobacter aquaticus. The sequence goes on along the minus strand of NZ_VOAK01000020.1, from coordinate 105,676 downwards.
TGCGCCAGCGGCAGGTCTCGAACACGCGGGTCTTGTACATGTCCTTCAGCGGGTTGTAGCCGCCGTTCATGTCGCCATAGATCGTGCAATAGCCGACTGCGACTTCAGACTTGTTGCCAGTGGTCAGCAGCATCTCACCGAACTTGTTGGAGATCGCCATCAGCATCACGCCGCGCAGGCGGCTCTGGATATTCTCCTCGGTGATGCCCGGCTGTGTCCCGGCAAAGAGCTCCGCCAAAGCCTCACCTACAGCGCCCTGCGCCCCGCCAATCGGCACGGTATCAAGCCGCACACCCAGAAGCCGCGCACATTCCCCCGCATCCTCCAGCGAGTGCGCCGAGGTGTAGGCCGAGGGCAGCATCACACAGCGCACATTCTCAGGCCCAAGGGCGTCTGCCGCGATCGTGGCAACCAGTGCTGAATCGACCCCGCCCGACAGGCCGAGCAGTGCCTTGGTGAAGCCCGTCTTGGCCATGTAGTCCTGCAAGGCCATCACGCAGGCGCGGTAATCCGCCTCCCAAACGCGGGGGATCTCGACGACCATGCCGGGTTCGGCGCGCCAGCCCTGATCGTGCTGCACGAAATCCACATGGGTGATGCAGTCGTCGAACTGCGGCATCTGCACCGCAAGCTCCCCTCCGGGGTTCAGCACCATGGAGGATCCGTCAAACACTTGATCGTCCTGCCCACCCACCATGTTCAGATACACCAGCGGCAACCCGGTCTCGACCACCCGCGCCACCATCAGGTTCAACCGCAGGTTCGGCTTGCCCCGGTGATAGGGCGAGCCGTTGGGCACCAGCAGAATCTCCGCCCCGGTTTCCTGCAGCGTCTCGGCCACATCAGGGTGCCAGGCATCCTCGCAAATCGGTGTACCGATACGGATCGGCCCGATCCGGTAAGGGCCTGAAACATCTGCAGGCGTGAACACGCGCTTTTCGTCGAACACATCGGTGTTGGGCAGATGGTGCTTCAGGACCTTGGCCACCACCTTGCCGGCCTGAAGCACCCAATAGGCGTTGTAGAGCTTGCCATCGATCAGCGCCGGGGCGCCGATGCCGATCGCAGGCCCCTCGGCGCAATCCCGCGCAAGCTGCATCAGGGCAGCCTCCGCCCGTTCGACAAAAACGGGCTTCAGGATCAGGTCCTGCGTCTGGTAGCCGGTGATGAACATCTCTGTCAGCGCCAGCATATCGGCTCCTGCGGCCCTTGCGTGATCCCAGGCGTCACGCGCGAGGCGGGCGTTATCGTCGATGGCACCGACTGTGGGGTTCAACTGCGCGAGCGTCAGGCGGAAACGGCTGGTCATTGGCAAGCTCTCCGGTCTTCGCGGGCGCGGTGTCCCGAGGATTTGTCTTGCTTTCTAGCAGACTGACAGCCAAGGAAAAGGTGACAAGAAATGGAGTCGATTATGCGTCGAGTAATCGGGACTGCGGGTCTGTTGCTTGGGCTGATGGCCGTGCCAACCTTTGCGCAGGACGAGCTCAGCGACGTTCTGGTCAAACAATACGACGACGGATCAGTCTACGAGGGCACCTTCCTCGAAGGTCGCCAGCATGGCACAGGCATCTATCGGCTGCCCAATGGCTATGAATATGCCGGCGAATGGGTGAACGGCGAAATTCGCGGGCGCGGCGTGGCGCGCTATCCCAACGGATCGGTCTATGAGGGCGATTTTCTCGGCGGAAAGCCCTTTGGCGTGGGCAAGATCACCTATGCCGACGGATCAAGCTATGACGGCAAGTGGGAAGACGGCGTGATCGCCGGCGAGGGCGTGGCGCGCTATGCGGATGGCTCGGTCTACGAGGGCGGCTTCAAGGACGGCAAGCACGACGGTAAGGGCAAGCTCACCTCCGCCAGCAAGGCCGTCTATGAGGGTGACTGGATCGCGGGCCAGAAAGAGGGATCGGGCAAGCTCACCTACCCCGATGGCACGGTCTATGAGGGCGCGATGAAGGCCGGCCAGCGCGAGGGCAAAGGCAAGCTGACCATGCCTGACGGGCTGATCTACGAAGGGGACTGGGCCAAGGGCCAGATCAACGGCCTGGGCAAGCTCACGCTGCCTGATGGATCGGTCTATGAAGGCGCCTTTGTCGATGGTGTCCGCCAGGGCCGTGGCAAGATGACCTACAAGGATGGCGCGGTCTATGAGGGCCAGTTCACCGCCGACCGGCGCGAGGGCAAGGGCATCTTCCGCACTGCCGACGGCTTCAGCTACGATGGCGACTGGAAGGCCGGAAAGATGGAAGGCGCGGGCAAGCTGCGCTACGCCGATGGCTCGACCTATGAGGGCTCCTTCAAGGCCGATGAACCCCATGGACGTGGCAAGATTACCTATCCCGACGGGTCAAGCTATGATGGCAACTGGACCATGGGCGAGATCGAGGGACAGGGCCGGGCCACCTACAAGGACGGCGCGGTCTATGAGGGGATGTTCAAGGGCGAACAGGCGGACGGCAAGGGCAAGCTGAACCGCCCCGATGGCTATAGCTATGATGGCGACTGGAAGGCGGGCAAGCGCACCGGCAAGGGCATGGCGCGCTATCCCGACGGTTCAACCTACACCGGTGATTTCGTCGCTGGCGTTCGCCAGGGCCAGGGCGAGATCGTGATGCCCGACGGCTTCCGCTACAACGGCCAGTGGCAGGGTGGCGAGATGACCGGCAAGGGCACCGCAACCTACGGCAATCGCGATGTTTATGAGGGCGAATTCGTCAAGGGCAAGCGAGAGGGTCAGGGCAAGCTGACCTATGCGACAGGGCAGGTCAGCGAAGGCACTTGGCTGAACGGCATCCTTGTCGCGGCCCCCGAACCCGCACCCGAACCCGCACCGGCGCAAACAGAGCCCGCCCCCGCGGAGCCCGCGCCGTCGGGCGGCTGACGCGAAAAGAAAGGGGGCGCTCGCGCCCCCTCTGGGCCTGTAGGCCCATTCACCCCCTGAGGATATTTCAGAAAGGAAAGCGGGACAGACCGGGTTCTTTCCTTTGCCAAATATCCTCGGGGGAAGCGCCGAAGGCGCGCGGGGGCAGACAGCCCCCGTCCGGCCCTAACGCCTGGTACCGCCGGGGCCGCTTTTGCCCCATTCGCCCTTGGCGCGGATGGCGGTCGAGGACAGATCGTTCAGGGGCACGTCGGCCAGAACCCATGCCGGCGGCGCGATATCGCCCAGATCACCCGCCGCGCCTTCGGTCACGCGGTCGGTCGCATAGACCCGCGCGGCGCGCCCCATGCGCCCCTTTACGCCCCAACCCGGACGGGCCAGAACCCCGATGGGCGTCATGCGCATGATCTCCTCCCACTGCTCCCACCGGTGGAACTGCACCAGATTGTCGGCCCCCATCAGCCAGACGAACCGCACACCGGGATAAAGCGCGCGCAGCTTGCGGATGGTCTGCGCCGTGTATCGGGTGCCCAGATGCACCTCGAGGTCGGTGATCATCACCCGCGGGTGGCGCATGATCGACCGCGCCTGCGCCAGACGCTGGGCCATGGGGGCGGGCTGGCGCCGCTTCAGGGGGTTGCCGGGACTGACCAGCCACCAGACGCGGTCCAGGCCAAAACGGCGCAACGCCTCGCGCGTGATATGCACATGCCCCTCATGTGCAGGATCGAACGAGCCGCCGAGAAGCCCGATCTTCATGCCGCGCGTGGCAATCGGAAATCCCTGCCGCATGCCCGTGTCCCACCCCTTGCCCGGCGACCTTTGCCGGGTATTGCCCCTATCCCTCTGAATACATGGCCCTACGGCCTTGCCAATGGCAAAAGCCCCCCTCAGGCAACGATCATTGCCCTCATTGAACCGTCAATCCATTGCAGAGCGCGCGCGGGGCGGATAGAGGAGGGGCAATTCCGGAACATGGAGCACCCCTATGGCCTCGTATCAATACGTCTATCACATGGATGGCGTCTCCAAGACCTATCCCGGCGGCAAGAAGGTTTTCGAAAACATCCACCTGAACTTTCTGCCCGGCGTGAAAATTGGCGTCGTCGGCGTCAACGGCGCCGGTAAATCGACCCTGCTGCGCGTCATGGCTGGCTGGGACAAGGATTTTCAGGGCGAAGCCTGGGCCGCCAAGGGCGCCAAGGTGGGCTATCTGCCGCAAGAGCCGCAGCTCGACCCCGCGCTGACCGTGCGCGAAAACGTCAAGCTGGGCGTTGCCGAAAAGCAGGCCAAGCTCGACCGCTATAACGAACTCGCCATGAACTACTCGGACGAGACGGCCGAAGAGATGTCGCGCCTGCAGGACGAGATCGACGCCGAGAACCTGTGGGATCTGGACAGCCAGATCGATGTCGCGCTCGAGGCCCTGCGCTGCCCGCCCGATGATGCCAATGTCGAAACGCTCTCGGGTGGTGAAAAGCGCCGGGTCGCGCTCTGCAAGCTGCTGCTTGAGGCGCCCGACATGCTGCTGCTGGACGAACCGACCAACCACCTTGATGCCGAAACCATCGCCTGGCTGCAGAAGCACCTGATCGAGTACAAGGGCACCATCCTGACGGTCACCCACGACCGTTACTTCCTCGATGACATCACCACCTGGATCCTCGAACTGGAACGCGGCCGCGGCATCCCGCACGAAGGGAACTACTCCTCGTGGCTGGACGCCAAGGCCAAGCGGCTTGCGCAGGAAGCGCGCGAGGACAAGGCCAAGCAGAAGGCGCTGGAAAAGGAACTTGAATGGATCCGCGCCGGCGCCAAGGCCCGTCAGGCCAAGTCCAAGGCCCGTATCCAAGCCTATGAAAAGATGGCCGACGAATCTGTCAAGGAACTGGTTGGGCGCGCGCAGATCATCATTCCGCACGGGCCGCGCCTTGGCTCGAAGGTCATCGAGTTTGACAATGTGCGCAAGCACATGGGCGACAAGCTGCTGATAGAGAACCTGAGCTTCACGCTGCCGCCGGGTGGCATCGTGGGCGTGATCGGCCCCAACGGCGCGGGTAAATCGACACTGATGAAGATGATCATCGGGCAGGAACAACCCGATGAAGGCACCATCACCCTTGGGGAGACTGTGCAGCTTTCCTTCGTGGACCAGTCGCGCGATGCGCTCGACCCCAACAAGAACGTCTGGGAAGAGATCACCGACGCGCTGGACATCGTGCAGCTTGGCGACGCCGAGGTGAACAGCCGCGCCTATTGCTCGGCCTTCAACTTCAAAGGGTCGGACCAGCAGAAGAAGGTCGGCATCCTCTCGGGAGGTGAGCGCAATCGCGTGCACATGGCCAAGCTGCTGCGTTCGGGCGGCAACGTCCTGCTGCTCGACGAGCCGACCAACGATCTGGACGTTGAAACCCTGCAGGCGCTGGAAGCCGCGATCGAGAACTTTGCCGGCTGCGCGGTGATCATCAGCCACGACCGTTTCTTCCTCGACCGTCTGTGCACGCATATCCTCGCCTTTGAAGGCGATGCCCATGTCGAATGGTTCGAAGGCAACTTCCAGGCCTATGAAGAAGACAAGATCCGCCGCCTTGGCCCCGATTCGGTCAACCCGAAACGGGTAAAGCACAAGAAGTTCACGCGGTAATCAGTGATGCGAAAGGGCGGCGGACAGTCCCGCCGCCCTTCTGATTCCTGCGACGTTCCCTTTCGGGGCCCGCATCTCAACTGCGTGGCGCCACCTTGAGGCACAAGGCCCGTTGGCCTAGGGGCTCAGGCCTCCAGCTCGGCCAGCACCTCGGCCGCCAGCGCTTTGGCCTCGGCTGCAGCCTGCCCGCGGGCATCAATGGCAGAAGCCCCCTGCCCCAGCGTCTCGGCATAGGCCACCCGAGAGCCGAGCCGGGCGCCCGCAACCCGCGCAACCCCTTCGGCCGCCAGCGCCACCTCTTCGGACAGGCGCGTGCCGCCCGACATCCGGTTCAGCACGATCAACGCCCGACCGCTTTCACGCGCCACAAGATCAAGCACGCCGTCCGTCGCCCAAAGATCCACATGGCTGGCCGTCACCGGCACCAGAACCAGATCGGCCTCGCGCAGGGCGGGACGCAGGTCGCTGTCTGCCTTGGGCGGCGTGTCAATGATCACGATGTCATGGCTGCTGCGCAGCTTGCGCACTTCATACCCCACGCCCCAGGCCGAGGCGGTCGAGAACTCCAGATCCGGCGCGCCCAGACGTTCAAGACGGGTCATGAACCAACGCCCCAGGGTTCCTTGCGGATCGCTGTCCAGCAAAGCAACCGATAGCCCCTGTCTGACAAAGGCGCCCGCAAGGGTAACCGCCAGCGTAGTCTTGCCGGCGCCGCCCTTCTGCTGTGCCACGGTAATGACCTTGCCCATACGATTCCCCCATTGCTGCAATGCAGCATAGCGCGGTTCTGCATCAAATCACAGCGACACGACAGCCCAGTGACGGAAACAGGCGGGAAAGCCCTAGGGTGTAAGGTGCTGCTCGACGGAAGCGGCCTGAAATGCGCCAAGAGCGGCCTTGTCCGGCACGATGTGGAACCCGCCCTCGTCCGACACGATCCCGCGCGCGATCAAGGTGTTAAGCCCCTGCCGGACAGCAACCTCCTCGCCACCATCAGGCAGTTCAACCGGCACCCCGCGCGCTTGGAGCAGCCCGACCATCGCCGAGACCGAGGCCGTCACTGCCGCCACATCGCGCGCACCCGTGCGGATCGCGGCGGCCACCAAGGGCACGGACAGGGCCGGAACCACCTCTTGCACCCGCGCCATCAGGGCGGCACTCAGCATCTCGGGGTCGGGCGCGTGCCCCTCAAGCCAGCCGCGCAACGACAGGGGGGCGCCGAAACTTACCGCGGCGGTGCCGAAGCCCGTGTAGCGCCCCTGCCACTTGCGCCGCGCCATGCGCGCAAGAAAGGACAGAACGCCCAGCCAGCCCGCGCTGAACCGCCGGTCCCCGCGCGCGGCAGCCTCGACCAGCACCCGGTCCTCCAACACGCGGTCATAGGCGATCCCGACGGGCACAAAGACCACATCGCGGTGCCCCGGCCCAAAATCCTGAAGGATATAGGTGATCAGCCCGACCTTCGCCGCGCCGACTCGCCCGTTCAGGCTTAGTCCGCCCTCGGGAAAAATCGCCTGCGTCACGCCTTCGGCGGTGATCGTCTGCACATAGCGCGCCAGCACCCGGCGATAGAGCGCATCTCGCGAGCTGCGCCGCACGAAAAACGCCCCCATCGCCCGGATCATCGCAGACAAAGGCCAGACCCGCGCCCATTCGCCCACCGCGTAGGACAGGGCCGATCGATTTGCGACAAGCCATGTTACCAGCACATAGTCCATGTTGCTGCGATGGTTCATCACAAAGACGACCGTCGCCTCTCGGTCAATCTGCGCGAGTGTCGCGTCGACGCGCCCCACCCGTACGTCATAGAGCGCCCTGCTCAGCCAGCGCGCGGCCTTTGTGGCGACCCCGAAATAGAGAAGCGCCGAAAAACCCGGGACGATCTCGCGCGCCGCGCGCCGGGCGGCCTGGAAGGCGACGGGTTCTGGCGTGCCGGTTTCGCGCGCATGGTCCATTGCGGCCTGCATCACCTGGCGGTCGTAGGTCAGCTGCACGATCCGATCCGCCCGCGCCATCAGTCGAAACGGCTGGATGGGACGCGCCAGATGCGTGTTCAGCCGGGTAACCATCCGTTCCGCCCGCCGCCGCAAGAACCAGCGCGCCGAGGGCATCAACACCCGCTCCAGCGCGGCGATGGCGGCGAGCGAGAGGGCCAGCACCACCAGCCAGAGAGGGAGTTCCACAGTTGTCGTCATGCCCTGACCTTAGGCAATTGCCGCCGCTGCAACAATCCGGTCATGCCGCAACGCGGCGAATTGACAGCGCCATATTCTTTCCCCCATAACTGCACCGCAGCAATATTATTGCCGATCCGATTCATGAGGCCCGCGATGACCCAAGCAAAGGATACCCCATGGCTGTTCCGCACTTATGCGGGGCATTCCACGGCCAAGGCGTCGAACGCACTGTATCGCACCAACCTTGCCAAAGGACAGACCGGGCTTTCCGTCGCCTTCGACCTGCCCACCCAGACCGGCTATGACAGCGACCATGAACTGGCGCGGGGCGAGGTGGGCAAGGTGGGCGTACCCGTCAGCCATCTGGGCGACATGCGGGCGCTGTTCGACCAGATCCCGCTAGAGCAGATGAACACCTCGATGACGATCAACGCGACAGCACCCTGGCTGCTCGCGCTCTATATTGCCGCAGCCGAGGAACAGGGCGCCGATGTCACCAAGCTGCAGGGCACGGTGCAGAACGACATCATCAAGGAATACCTCAGCCGTGGCACCTATATCTGCCCGCCGAAACCCAGCCTTCGGATGATCACCGACGTCGCCGCCTATACGCAGAAGCATCTGCCGAAATGGAACCCGATGAACGTGTGTTCCTACCACCTGCAAGAGGCAGGCGCGACGCCCGAGCAGGAACTGGCCTTTGCCCTCGCAACCGCCTGCGCCGTGCTGGATGATCTGAAAGGGAAAGTTTCGTCCGAAGATTTCCCCAATATGGTCGGCCGAATATCGTTTTTTGTAAACGCCGGCATCCGCTTTGTGACCGAGCTCTGCAAGATGCGCGCCTTTGTCGATCTGTGGGACGAGATCCTGCTGGAGCGCTACGGCGTGCAGGACGCCAAATATCGCCGCTTCCGCTATGGCGTGCAGGTCAACTCGCTGGGCCTGACCGAACAGCAGCCGGAAAACAACGTCTACCGCATCCTGATCGAGATGCTGGCCGTGACACTTTCGAAAAAGGCGCGTGCCCGCGCGGTGCAACTGCCCGCCTGGAACGAGGCACTTGGCCTGCCGCGCCCCTGGGATCAGCAGTGGTCACTGCGCATGCAGCAGATCCTCGCCTATGAGACAGACCTGCTTGAGTACGAAGACCTGTTCGATGGCAACCCCGCCGTGGATCGCAAGGTTCAGGCGCTGAAAGACGGCGCGCGCGCAGAACTGGCCCAGATCGACGCCATGGGCGGTGCCGTTGCCGCCATCGACTACATGAAGGGCCGTCTGGTTGAGGCCAATGCCGAACGCATCGCCCGGATCGAAGGCAAGGAAACAACCGTGGTCGGGGTGAACCGCTGGACCGAGGCCGCCCCCTCGCCCCTGACCGCCGGAGATGGCGCGATCATGGTGGTGGATGAGGCCGCCGAGCGTGACCAGATCGAGCGGCTGCAGGCCTGGCGCACATCCCGCGACGAGGCGGCCGTTCAGTCGGCGCTATCGGCCCTGCGCGCAGCCTGCGCCAGCGGCGAGAACGTCATGCCCGCGTCGATTGCCGCCGCCAAGGCAGGCGCCACGACGGGCGAATGGGGTGCCACCGTCCGTGCGGCCTTTGGCCAATATCGCGGCCCGACCGGCGTGTCGATGAACCCTTCGAACCGGACCGAGGGGCTCGACCCGATCCGCGAGGCGGTCTCGGCGGTGTCGTCCAAGCTGGGCCGGAAGCTCAGCTTCCTCGTGGGCAAGCCGGGGCTCGACGGACACTCCAATGGCGCCGAACAGATCGCCGCCCGCGCCCGCGATTGCGGAATGGAGATACACTACGACGGCATCCGCCTGACCCCGGCCGAGATCGTCAGCGCCGCCGCCGAAAACCAGTCACATGTCGTGGGCCTGTCGATCCTGTCGGGCAGCCACCTGCCGCTGATAGCCGAAACGATGGATCGGATGCGCGCAGCCGGGCTTGACCATGTGCCGGTGGTGGTGGGCGGCATCATCCCCGAGGACGATGCCGAAAAACTGCGTGCGATGGGTGTCGCCGCCGTCTACACCCCCAAGGATTTCGAGCTGAACCGGATCATGCTTGATATCGTGGCCCTCGTTGATCGCGCGCCACTGGCCGCCGAATAAGGGGCGGTTCGCGCCCTCACCCCCGAGGGTATTTGACCAAGGGGAATGTGGCTTCCTCTTGGCCCAAATCCCCCCGCCGGAGGCATCCGCACTCTGCCATCAGACGCAAGGATATGGTTGCGCACAAGACAAAAGCCCCGGCCGAACACCGGGGCTTTCGTGCAATTTACGCTTGCGATCAGGCGTGGATCGCACCGTCTCCACAGGCCAGCGCCGCCTCACGCACAGCCTCGGAGTAGGTGGGGTGGGCATGGCAGGTCAGGGCAAGGTCCTGTGCGCTGGCCCCAAATTCCATCGCGACGCAAACCTCGTGGATCAGATCACCTGCGCCCGGACCGATGATGTGGCAGCCAAGAATACGGTCCGTCTCCTTGTCGGCGAGCATCTTGACGAAGCCTTCGGCCTGAAAGATTGCCTTGGCGCGGGCGTTGCCCATGAAGGGGAACTTGCCGACCTTGTAGGCGCGGCCCTCGGCCTTCAGCTGCTCTTCGGTCTTGCCCACGCTTGCGACCTCGGGCGTCGTGTAGATCACGCCGGGGATCACATCATAGTTCACATGGCCATGCTTGCCGGCGATCACCTCGGCCACCGCCATGCCCTCGTCCTCGGCCTTGTGCGCGAGCATTGGGCCGACAACGGCGTCACCGATGGCGTAGATGCCCTTCACATTGGTCTGGAAGTGGCCGTCGATCTTGACCTGACCGCGCGGCTCCATCTCCACGCCCGCAGCCTCCAGCCCGAGGCCAGCGGTATAGGGGCGCCGACCGGTGGCAACCAGCACGACATCGGCCGCAATCTCATGCGCGCTGTCATCCTTGCGCAACTTGTAAGCCACCTTCGCGCCGGTCTTGGTGCGTTCGGTTCCCTGCACGGCAGCGCCGAGGATGAACTTCAGGCCCTGTTTCGCCAGCAGTTTCTGGAACGACTTCGCGACCTCGGCATCCATGCCGGGCGTGATCGCGTCGAGGTATTCGACCACCGTGACCTCGGCCCCGAGGCGGGCATAGACCGAGCCCATTTCAAGGCCGATGACGCCCGCGCCGATCACCACCATCGATTTCGGGATCTTGCCCAGCGAAAGCGCCCCGGTAGAGGTCACCACGACCTCTTCATCAACCGTGACACCCGGCAGGGACGAAGGCTCTGACCCGGTCGCAACGACGATTGCCTTGGCCGAATGGATCTCTTCGCCCACTTTCACCTGACCTGCGGCAGGGATAGAGCCCCAGCCCTTCAGCCAGGTGATCTTGTTCTTCTTGAACAGGAACTCGATGCCCTTTGTGTTGCCGTTGACCACGTCCTGCTTGTAGTCCTGCATCTTGGCCCAATCGACCTTGGGCTTGGCCCCCATCAGGCCCATTTTTTCAAAGTTCTCATGCACCTCGTGCAGATGGTGCGTCGCGTTCAGCAGCGCTTTCGAGGGGATGCACCCCACATTGAGGCAGGTGCCGCCCAGGGTCTCGCGCCCTTCGACACAGGCGGTCTTCAGCCCCAGTTGCGCGCAGCGGATGGCGCAGACATAGCCGCCGGGGCCGCCGCCGATCACGATCACATCGAATTCTGCCATTTCTATCTCCTGTGGTACGGAAGGCCGGGGGGCTATGCCCCCGGACCGCCGGGGTATTTGGTTCAGGTTGAACGGGTCAGATCAGGCTGGCCACGATCATGGTGACGGTTGCAAAAAAGCCAATCCCCCAGATTGCCGAGCGCCATGGGCGCCAGCCGAAGGCATAGGCCGGGATGTAGAGAACGCGGGCGACGAGGTAGACCCAGGCCGCCGTCTGCGTGACCGCAGTGGATTGGCCGCCCAGGGTGACCACGACCACCGCGAGCGTGAACAGGATCAGCCCTTCGAAGTGATTGTTCATCGCCCGTTGCATACGCGCAGTGGTGATGGAAAGCTGCCGCGAAGGCGGCTTGTCGCGGGCCGAAGAGGTATAGCCGGTGCCAAGTTCCATATTGGCGGGCAGCGCGAACAGAATGAACTGCACCGCCTGCAAGAGCCCCGCAAGAGCGAGGACTGTCAGTTCGACGCTCATGCCTCCCCCCCGGGGTCATAGCCCAGCCAATCGAAATCAGCGGCATAGATGGTGGCGATCCGGTCGCGCGCCTCAGGCGTCAGCCAAGCGGAACGGTCACCCGCATAGGTCTGGCGGTTCGCAGCCCGCACATCGAAACCGGACGGCAGGGGCTGCCCCAGTTGGTCGGCCACCTCGCGGTAGAAGGCCCCCATGTCTTCCAGTCGTCCGATGATCTGCGGGCGGAAGATCGTGGGCACGACGTTGTCGATCTGCGGGCGCCAATGCGGGTTGATGTCAAAGCGCCCCACCTCGGCTTGCATCCAGGCGATATAGTCGAGGAACTTGAGAAAACCGCGCGGGCTTCGCGTGTCGAGCGTCCAGTCAAAGCCCAGCACGGCGTTCATGCGCAGGCGATCCTGCACGAACCAGCTGTGGCGCAGATCATGCGACTTGCAGAGGTATTCAAAGGCCGAAATGGCCCGGCTGACCGGATGCCGCACCGTCGCCAGACGCATCGACCCGGCCAGCACCGCAAGCGGCGTGGGCAGCGCGATAGCGGGACGGAAGATGCCTGCCCCCCCCTGCAGGCTGTGCACGACCCCATCCGGGTTGATGTCATGCGGCACATCCCAATCGACCGTCAGAGGCACGCCGAATTCCATCTGGAACAGAAAGCGACGGGCCGAAGACGTTCCGGCCTTGCCATTGTTCAGAAAGGCCCACCGCCGGCTTGCGGGCAGATGGATCGACCGCAAAAGGCCGATCGCATCCTCGGGCTTGCCGAACACCTCGGGGTGATCCGCCATCAGGCGTTCCGCAACGGCGCGACGCTGCGGCTGCGGCGTCTCGGGGGCCAGAAACACGCGCCCGGCCGGGCGGGGCTCTTCCGTCATGGCGTGCCTTGTGGCTGGAGGGGGGGCGGCAACGGTCATCGGATCATATCCAGCCCAGCACGAGCAAGCCAGTCGTGCAGATCATGCCCGCAAGCCAGATCAGGCTGCGCCCCGGCACCCATTCCAGCGCATAGGCCGGCACATAGAGCACGCGGGCCGCGACAAAGCCCCAGGCGAGAACTGCCGTCAGCGTCGAGGTCTTGTCCGCCAGAACCACCACCACGACGGCAATGATGAAGGGGCCGATATTCTCGACGAAGTTCGCGGTCGCACGGCGCAGGCGCAGGGTCAGCGGCGACAGCTGCGCCTCGAGGTTCTCACGCGTGCCCATATTGCCCGCGCGGCCCACGTCACGCGTAAGGAAGCGCTGCGACACGAAAATGGTGGCGAAGTGCAGGATGGCCGTAGCAGAGAGGGCGGCGAGTTCGGGGGTCATGACAGCTCCATAACAATTGCACCCTACTTTTCAATCTGTGCGATAAAATCATGGTCAGCGGCTATTCCGAAATGCGCCGCTCCCAAGTAACAGAAAAAGTAAACACCGAAAAAGGGTGGAAAGACCAACGTCCCAACACCAAGAACAATCAGGAATAGCCAAGGCATTTCCTTAAAGTACGGCAGCAGGCGCATTAAGCGAAGAATTTCAATGTGGAAATTCCACGCGGATGCGAGGAGTATTAGCACTGACCGGAAGACGTCGCCCAACCCCAGACTCTTTCCGGATTGCGCTTTCTTAGCGAGGTCGGCAGTATCTTCAGAAGAGTTTAGAGAACCAGACATTGCACCCAGAGAACTCTCGCTCTCAGTCTTGCCGCTTCGCGAAATCAGCCAGCCAATAAAGGCGCCCAAGGGGCCAAAAACTAGCGCGCCGTTGTAAGCAGTTCCACCGAACGCGACGCCCGACGAAATGCCCAAGAGTACCCCGACCCCCGCACCGGCAAGGATAAGTGAGCGCGCACTAATCAACTTTTGCCCATCCGAAACAAGTCATTACCACGCAAGACTTTTCAAGGTCATCTGGGTCTATGTCCCAATTCGACAATTAGGTCATTCTGCCCAAAATGCGCAAAGTGGGCGGGGTCTACCCCGCCCTCCCAAGATCACAGATCCATCAGCAGGCGGCGCGGATCTTCCAGCGCCTCTTTCACGCGGACGAGGAAGGTCACGGCGCCTTTGCCGTCGACGATGCGGTGATCGTAGCTCAGCGCCAGGTACATCATCGGGCGGATCACGATCTGGCCGTTCACCACAACCGGGCGGTCCTGGATCTTGTGCATGCCAAGGATGCCCGATTGCGGCGGGTTCAGGATCGGCGAGGACATCAGCGAGCCATAGACGCCACCATTCGAGATGGTGAACGAGCCGCCCTGCATCTCGGCCATCGACAGCTTGCCGTCGCGAGCGCGAATACCCAGTTCGGCAATCTTCTTCTCGATCGCGGCAAAGCCCATCTGATCGGCGTCCCGCACGACCGGAACCACCAGACCCGAGGGCGTGCCCACGGCCACGCCCATGTGGACGTAGTTCTTGTAGACGACGTCAGTGCCGTCGATCTCGGCATTGACCTCGGGCACCTCCTTCAGCGCGTGGCAGCAGGCTTTCACGAAGAAGGACATGAAGCCCATCTTCACGCCATGCTTCTTCTCGAAGGCGTCCTTGTAGGTGTTGCGCAGCTCCATAATGCCCGACATGTCCACCTCGTTATAGGTGGTCAGCATCGCGGCGGTGTTCTGGCTGTCTTTCAGGCGGCGCGCGATGGTCTGGCGCAGCTTGGTCATCTTGACGCGCTCTTCGCGGGCGGCGTCATCAGCCGGAACCGGGGCGCGCGGCACGGCAACCGGCGCGGGCGCTGCGGTGACCGAGGCGGCAACAGCGCGGGCCACATCTTCCTTCATGATGCGGCCATCGCGACCCGAGCCCTGCACCTGAGCGGCGGTCAGGCCAGCCTCGGCCATCGCCTTCTTGGCGGCCGGAGCATCCTCGACGTCCTTGGCCGCAACAGCAGGGGCCGGCGCGGCAACGGGCGCAGGCTCAGGCGCCTTGGCCGAGGGCGCAACGGCGCCACCCGCACCTTCGGTAATGGTGGCCAGCAGCGCGGCGGCGGCAACGGTCTCACCTTCCTGCGCGACGATCTCGCCCAGAATGCCAGCGGCGGGCGATGGCACGTCGAGGCTGACCTTGTCGGTCTCAAGCTCGCACAGGATCTCGTCCACCGCGACGGCGTCGCCCGGCTTCTTGAACCAGGTGGCGATGGTCGCTTCGGTTACGCTTTCGCCAAGGGCGGGGACGCGGACTTCAACGGTCATTGGCTCATTTCCCTTCAACGGTCAGCGCTTCGTTCACCAGCGCTTCTTGTTCAGCTTTGTGTTTGGAGGCGAGGCCCGTGGCGGGCGAAGCCGAGGCTGTACGGCCCGCATAGCGCGGACGTTTCGCGGTGCCGCCAACCTGTTCCAGAACCCATTCGATGTTCGGCTCGATGAAGCTCCAGTAGCCCTGGTTCTTCGGCTCTTCCTGGCACCAGACGACCTCGGCCTGCGGGAAGCGGGCAAGTTCGTGGCGCAACGATTGGGCCGGGAACGGATAGAGCTGCTCGACGCGCATGATGTAGACATCATCTGCGCCGCGGGCATCACGCTCGGCCAGCAGGTCGTAGTAGACCTTGCCGGTGCACATGATGACACGCTTGATCTGGTCATCAGGCTTCAGCACCAGCTTGGACTGGCCGGTCTGGGCATCATCCCACAGCACGCGGTGGAAGGTCGAACCGGTGGTGAACTCGGCCGCCTTTGACACGCACAGCGGATGGCGCAGCAACGACTTCGGCGTCATCAGGATCAGCGGCTTGCGGAAGTCGCGGTGGATCTGGCGGCGCAGGATGTGGAAGTAGTTGGCGGGCGTCGAGCAGTTCGCGACGATCCAGTTTTCCTGGGCCGACTGCTGCAGGAAGCGTTCCGGACGCGCCGACGAATGTTCGGGCCCCTGACCTTCAAAGCCATGCGGCAGAAGCACGACCAGACCCGACATCCGCAGCCATTTCGATTCGCCCGAGTTGATGAACTGGTCGAACATGATCTGCGCACCGTTGGCAAAATCGCCGAACTGCGCCTCCCACAGGGTCAGGGCATTGGGTTCCGACAGCGAATAGCCGTATTCAAAGCCCAGAACCGCATATTCCGACAGCATGGAGTCGATGACCTCATACCGCGCCTGACCGGGGCGGATGTGGTTCAGCGGGTAGTACCGTTCTTCGGTGGTCTGGTCGATCAACCCTGAATGGCGCTGGCTAAAGGTACCGCGGGTACAGTCCTGCCCCGACAGACGCACCGGGAAGCCCTCGACCTGAAGCGAGCCGAACGCCAGTGCCTCGGCGGTTGCCCAGTCGAAACCCTCGCCGGATTCGAACATCTTGCGCTTGGCCTCAAGCTGGCGCCCGACGGTCTTGTGCAGATCGAAACCCTCGGGCACGCGGGTCAATGCGGCGCCCACCTCGGCCAGCGTCTCGGGCGAGATCGACGTACGGCCAGGCGTATAGGCGTCGCCCTCGCGCGAGAGATTCTTCCAGCGGCCATCCAGCCAGTCGGCCTTGTTGGGCTTGTAGTCGCGGCCGGCCTCGAACTCTTCGTTCAGGCGCGCCTGGAAGGCGGCCTTCATGTCCTCGATCTCACCTTCCGGGATCAGTCCATCCTGCACAAGACGCTCGGTATAAAGCTGAAGCGTCGTTTTGTGCTTCTTGATCCGGTTGTACATGATCGGGTTGGTGAACATCGGCTCGTCGCCTTCGTTGTGACCGAAGCGGCGATAGCAGAAGATGTCGATGACCACGTCCTTGTGGAACTTCTGGCGGAACTCGGTCGCGACCTTGGCCGCATGCACCACCGCTTCGGGGTCATCGCCGTTCACGTGGAAGATCGGCGCCTCGACCATCAGCGCGATGTCGGTCGGATAGGGCGAGGTGCGCGAGAAGTGCGGCGCCGTGGTAAAGCCGATCTGGTTGTTCACGACGATATGGATGCAGCCGCCAGTGCGGTGGCCCTTGATCCCCGAAAGCTGCAGACATTCAGCGACGACGCCCTGCCCCGCAAAGGCCGCGTCCCCGTGCAGCAGGATCGGCAGCACGGCGATCCGCGCGTCCGTGTCGCCCAGCTGGTCCTGCTTGGCGCGCACCTTGCCCAGCACGACCGGGTTGACTGCCTCAAGGTGCGAAGGGTTGGCCGTCAGCGACAGGTGGACGGTATTGCCATCGAAGGTGCGGTCGGATGAGGCACCGAGGTGATATTTCACGTCGCCCGATCCATCGACATCCTCGGGCTTGAAGCTGCCGCCCTGGAATTCGTTGAAGATCGCGCGATAGGGCTTGCCCATCACATTGGCCAGAACGGACAGGCGGCCACGGTGCGGCATGCCGATCACGACCTCTTTCACACCAAGGTTGCCGCCCCGCTTGATGATCTGCTCCATCGCCGGGATCAGCGCCTCGCCACCGTCGAGGCCGAAGCGCTTGGTGCCCATGAACTTCACATGGCAGAACTTCTCGAAGCCCTCGGCCTCGACCAGCTTGTTCAGGATCGCGCGGCGCCCCTCACGGGTAAAGGCAATCTCCTTGCCATAGCCCTCGATCCGCTCTTTCAACCAGCTGGCCTGTTCGGGATCGGAGATGTGCATGTATTGCAGCGCAAAGGTGCCGCAATAGGTGCGCTTCACGATATCGAGGATCTGGCGCATCGACGCATGGGTCAGGCCCAGCACATTGTCGATAAAGATGGGCCGGTCCATGTCGGCTTCGGTAAAGCCGTAGGATTTGGGATCAAGCTCGGGGTGCGAGTTGGCGTCGCGCATGCCCAGCGGATCGATGTCGGCGATCAGGTGGCCACGGATCCGGTAGGCGCGGATCAGCATGATGGCGCGGATCGAGTCGAGCACGGCGCGCTGGATCTGATCCTGACTCAGTTGCACACCGGCATCGGCGGCCTTGGCCGCGATCTTCTGACCGGCCCCCTTCGCCTCTTTCGGTGCCAGCGGCCATTCGCCGGTCAGCGCGGCCGTCAGGTCATCGCCTGCGGTCGGCGGCCAGTCGGCGCGCGCCCAGCTGGGACCGGCGGCGGCGCGCTTGGCATCCAGCTCGCTGTCGCCAAGGGCCGCGAAGAACGCAGCCCAGCCCGCATCCACCGAAGCGGGATCGGCGGCATATCGGGCCTGAAGCTGGTCGATGTAATCGGCGTTGGCGCCGTCCATGAAGGACTGGGCGTGGAACGTCGCGTTGGGGGATTGGTCGGTCATCGGCGTTATCCTTGAAGGGGCTGGGCCGGGTCATACATGGGTTCGAGGGGCGGCATCACAGGAAAAAGCCCGGCTGGCCGAAGGCTGCGGGACAAAGGATCATGGTTTCCGTTCATGCACACTCCCCTCCCAAAGAGTGTGCCCCCCGACTGCGGCCGGGGGGCCGTTGCGCTTACTTGCCAAGAGCCTTCATCACAGCCTCACCCAGATGGGCGGGGCTGTCGGCGACGATGATGCCGGCCGATTTCATGGCCTCGATCTTCGACTCTGCGTCGCCTTTGCCACCGGCGACGATGGCGCCGGCATGGCCCATGCGACGGCCTTTCGGCGCCGTGCGGCCAGCGATGAAGCCTGCGGTCGGTTTCCAGCGGCCGCGCTTCTTCTCGTCGGCCAGGAACTGCGCGGCTTCCTCTTCGGCGCTGCCGCCGATCTCGCCGATCATGATGATCGACTGGGTTTCGGGGTCGGCGAGGAACATCTCGAGCACGTCGATATGCTCGGTGCCCTTGATCGGGTCGCCGCCGATGCCCACGGCCGAGGACTGGCCCAGGCCAAGGTCAGAGGTCTGCTTGACCGCCTCATAGGTCAGCGTACCAGAACGCGAGACCACGCCCACCGAACCACGCTTGTGGATGTGGCCCGGCATGATGCCGATCTTGCAGGCGCCGGGGGTGATGACGCCGGGGCAATTCGGCCCGATCAGGCGCGATTTGGAGCCTTCCAGCGCGCGCTTGACCTTCATCATGTCCAAAACCGGGATGCCTTCAGTAATGGCCACGATCAGCTCGATCTCGGCATCGATCGCCTCGAGGATCGAGTCCGCGGCGAAGGGCGGCGGCACATAGATCACCGACGCATTGGCGCCGGTAACGTGACGGGCCTCATGCACCGAGTTGAACACCGGCAGGTCGAGATGCGTGGTGCCACCCTTGCCGGGGGTCACGCCGCCGACCATCTTGGTGCCGTAGGCGATCGCCTGTTCCGAGTGGAAGGTGCCCTGCGAGCCGGTGAAGCCCTGGCAGATGACTTTGGTATTTTCGTTGACGAGAACGGCCATTGGATTACCCCTTCACCGCTTTGACAATTTTCTGGGCGGCATCGGCGAGGTTGTCGCCTGCGATGACGTTCAGACCCGAGTTGCGGATGATCTCCTTGCCCAGCTCGACGTTCGTGCCTTCCAGGCGCACGACCAGCGGAACCTTCAGGCCGACCTCTTTCACTGCAGCCAGCACGCCTTCTGCGATGACGTCGCAGCGCATGATGCCGCCGAAGATGTTGACCAGGATGCCTTTGACGTTCGGGTCAGAGGTGATGATCTTGAAGGCCTCGGTCACCTTTTCCTTGGTGGCGCCACCGCCCACGTCAAGGAAGTTGGCCGGTTCCGCGCCATAAAGCTTGATGATGTCCATCGTGGCCATGGCAAGGCCCGCGCCGTTCACCATGCAGCCAATTTCACCATCAAGCGCGATGTAGTTCAGATCGAACTTCGACGCGGCCAGCTCTTTGGGGTCTTCCTCGGTCTCGTCGCGCAGGGCGGCGATATCGGCGTGGCGGTAGATCGCGTTGCCATCAAAGCTGATCTTGGCGTCCAGCACCTTGAGGTTGCCGTCGGGCATGACGATCAGCGGGTTGATCTCCAGCATCTCCATGTCCTTCTCGGTGAAGGCCTTGTAGAGCGTCTTGACCAGCGCCACGCATTGTTTGACCTGATTGCCTTCAAGACCGAGGGCAAAGGCCACGCGGCGGCCGTGGAAATCCGAAAGCCCCGAGGCCGGATCGACCGAGAACGAGACGATCTTCTCGGGCGTGTGGGCTGCGACTTCCTCGATATCCATGCCGCCTTCGGTCGAGGCGACGAACGAAATGCGCGAGGACTGACGATCAACCAGCAGCGCCAGATACAGCTCGCGCGCGATGTCGGAACCGTCTTCGATATAGATGCGGTTGACCTGCTTGCCCACCGGCCCGGTCTGGTGCGTCACCAGCGTGCGGCCCAGCATCTGCTTGGCCAGCGTCTCGGCCTCTTCGACCGACTTGGCCAGACGGACGCCGCCCTTCTCGCCCGCCTCGGGCTCCTTGAACTTGCCCTTGCCGCGGCCGCCGGCGTGGATCTGTGCCTTCACCACCCAAAGCGGGCCGTCAAGCTCGCCCGCTGCGGTCTTGGCCTCTTCCGCTTTCAGGACGACGCGACCGTCGGAAACCGGGGCGCCATAGCTACGCAGAAGCGCCTTGGCCTGGTATTCGTGGATGTTCATGGATCATGTCCCATCGCTGCTGATTTGCCGGCGTGATGCCATATAAACAGGCGCTGTCAAAACGCGATTTGCGCCTTCCGAGGGATTTGCAGCATAAAAATCGCCTTTGTGATCACAGTCGGAAAAAGTGTGATCACAAACCGGTTTCTGTTTCCGCAAACGCCGCAGCGCCGCAAGGCAGAAGGGGCGTCAGATCCGAGTCGCCTCGCACAACACCTGCCCGCGCGGCAGCCGGTTGGGACGGATCTCGACCTGCAATCCGGCCTGCGCGGCAAAGTGGTGCACATCCTGCGCCAGCATGTGATAGGGCGGGCGCGTGCCGTGCGTGACCACGCCATCGGGCTGTCGCACCGGGCCAAGGCTCGCCTCGGCATCGGGCGCCAGAAAGACCGTGAAAAGAAATTTCTCGAACCGGGTGAAATGCTGTGCGACGCGCAGAAGCCCGCGCCGCAGATGGTTCATCGGCAAATGGGTGAACACGGCAAAGCACAGGATGTAGTCGAACTCGGTCGGCACAGCCGGGAACCCGAAATCGCCATCCTCAACCAACTGGTTGCGCGGCAGACGGGCGCGGTCGCCTTCTGACAGCTCATCAGCATAACCGCGCCGCAACAGTTCACCCGAGAGGTCCGTCGCCCAGTAGTTGCCAGGGTTCAGATAAGGCACCACGCGGCAGCCCGTGCGCAGCGGCCCCGCCCCGATATCGAGCAGGCTGTGACGTGGTTTTAACCCCGCCTCGATCAGCATCTGCATCTGGATCCAGCCCGTCTCCTCCCACCGACCGCCGATGATGGCCCGGTGCTTGCCTTTGAGAAGGGCATCCGGGATGAAGCCCGGCGCATGATATGGCGAGACATGACCCGACATCAGATCCCCCGACGGAAGAGCGCGTCATCCAGACGCTGCAGAAACGGCCGCCGGCTGCGTGGTGACACCGGACGCCTGGACTTTGGCCAATGGCGGTCGGCCTCGATCAACTGCTGAAGCTTCTCGAACTGCCGGGGTGGCAGGAATTTCTCTACTTCGAATGGGGTCGAGGGGTCATCCGCCGCATCGTTCAGCGGCAGGATATGCAAAAGGCGCGGCGCCCCGTTGTTCAGGGGCCAGTATGACAGTCGCTGCAGCTCGATCGTGTTGTATTCGATCGGCAAGGTCACAAACGACTTGCGCCGGTGATACATCAGCTCGCGCAGCCAGCCTTGATCCACCTCTGCCCCGGTCTCCTGCATCTTGCGCAGCCATTGGCGGATCAATCCCTGCACCTGGCGCGTGCGGCGAAAGGCGATTACCCCCGCATTCAGCACCGGAAAGGCGCGCGGTACGCTGTCGTCGCGCATGAACTTCTGCTCACGCGATCGGGCATGCGCCATGGCAAGGTCGGAAAAATCCAGAACGTCAAACAGCTCGGTCACGTCGCATAGAACGATCACGTCGCTATCGAGATAGACTGAGCGATCGAACCGGGAATTGAGCATCGCCTCCATCTTGGGGCGAAAGAAATCGTTCTTGATCGGATGGATACGGTCAAAGACCGCGTCCTCGACCTTCTGGTTGGTGAAAAGGTCAATCTGCGCGTCTGGCATGGCCTGTCGCAGGTTTCGCGCGGCCTTGCGGGCGGCGTTTGTGTATTTTTTCCCAGTGGTTGCAAAGACAAACCCACGGGTTTCCGACTTGCGCATGATGCCTCTGGCAAAGAAAAAGAACTGATCCGCAAAACAAGAAACGCGCGATCGCCAGAGGCGTCCGCGCGATATGGGAGTAACCACCCCAAGGGTGCCGCCCGCCCCCGACATAGCGGATGGCGGGCCAGATGGCGAGGGGGCGAGCGGTTGAACCTCCGCCCCCGGAGGGGCTTCAGGCCAGCGAGGGGTCGATGCCCTTGCAGGCGGCGACCAGACCCTTCACAGCGTCCACCGACTTGTCGAACATGGCCTGTTCATCGGGGTTCAGCTTGATGTCGACGATCCGCTCGATCCCGTCCTTGCCGATGATGGTCGGCACGCCGACATACATCCCGTTCAGGCCGAAAGCGCCGTCGACATAGGCCGCGCAGGGCAGCAGGCGCTTCTGGTCTTTCAGATAGGCCTCGGCCATCTCGATCGCCGAGGTGGCAGGCGCATAGAAAGCCGAACCGGTCTTCAGCAGGCCCACGATCTCGGCGCCGCCATCGCGGGTGCGCTGGATGATCCCATCCATCCGCTCTTGGGTGGTCCAGCCCATGGCGACCAGATCCGGCAGCGGGATACCCGCGACGGTCGAGTAACGGGCCAGCGGCACCATGGTGTCGCCATGACCGCCCAGCACAAAGGCCGTCACGTCACGCATCGAGACGTTGAATTCGACCGAAAGGAAATGGCGGAAGCGGGCCGAGTCGAGCACGCCGGCCATGCCGACGACCTTGTTGTGCGGCAGGCCCGAGAATTCGCGCAGCGCCCACACCATAGCGTCGAGCGGGTTGGTGATGCAGATCACAAAGGCGTTCGGCGCGTGCTGCTTGATGCCTTCGCCGACCGACTTCATGACCTTCAGGTTGATGCCCAGAAGGTCATCGCGGCTCATGCCGGGCTTGCGCGGCACGCCGGCCGTCACGATGCAGACATCGGCGCCCGCGATGTCTTCATAGCTGTTGGCACCCTTCATCACGGCGTCAAAGCCCTCGGACGGGCCTGATTGCGCGATGTCCAGCGCCTTGCCCTGCGGCGTGCCTTCCGCGATGTCGAAAAGAACGACGTCACCGAGTTCCTTGATGGCTGCAAGATGGGCGAGCGTGCCGCCGATCTGGCCTGCGCCAATCAGTGCAATCTTGGGTCGTGCCATGATTCCGTCTCCGGCTGGGATTGTATGCAATGGTATGCTATACGGGTATCGCAAGATTCTCGCAACCCGCCGCGATGCGGCATGACAGGCCGGACTGGTTCACGCAAGCTGTTTGCGCTAAAGGCAGCGCGATTTGGCAAACATGGAAAGCCGGGCGGATGGCAGAGGCGGGATTCTGGGTCGCGGCAAGCCTCGCGGCAGTTCTTGTCGGCATGGGCAAGGGGGGCGTTCCGGTCGTGGCGATGCTGTCCGTGCCCCTGATGTCGCTGGTGATGCCCCCGGTGATGGCGGCTGGCCTTCTGCTGCCCATCTACGTCGTGTCCGATGCCTTCGGCCTGTATGCCTATCGCGCGGCCTTTGACCGTCGCGTGCTGGCGATCATGGTGCCCGCAACGACGATTGGCGTGGGCCTTGGCTGGGCCACCGCCCATCTGGTGCCCGAGGCACTGGTCACCGGCATCGTCGGCCTGATCGGCGCGGCTTTCGCAGCAAATCTGCTTTTGCGCCGCGATGCGCTGCCAACGCCGCAACCCGCCCGCGTTGCCCCCGGCCTGTTCTGGGGCACGGCCACCGGGTTCACCAGCTTTGTCAGCCATGCTGGCGCCCCGCCCTATCAGGTCTACACCATGCCGCTGCGGATGCCGAAAGAGGTGTTTGCCGGCACCTCCACCATTCTTTTCGCCTATGTGAACGCGATCAAGCTGGTGCCCTACTGGGCGCTTGGCCAGATCAACCTTGAGAACCTTAGAACCACCGCAATCCTGTGCGTCCCGGCGGCGCTGGCTGTCTTTGCGGGCGTCAGACTGGTGAAATCGCTGCCCGAACGGCTGTTCTTTCAGTTGGTCACCTGGGCGCTGCTTCTGCTCTCTTGCAAGCTGATCTGGGATGCGGCACGGGACCTGGCTGCCTGAGTCTGCAGTTTTTTCTGCAATGCGGCAAATCTGGTCTTGCCGAAAGTGGCGATTTCATGCTTCCTCGCGCAAGATTGTTGCTCACGGGAGAGACTCATGACCCAGGCCGCCCGCCCGTTCCGCTCGGTGCTCTATATCCCCGGCTCGAAAGAGCGCGCGCTGGAAAAGGCGATGGGGCTTGCCGCCGATGCCATCATCTTTGACCTTGAAGATGCGGTCGCCCCCGATGAGAAGCCCGCCGCGCGCAAGCTACTGACGCAGGTGTTGACCGACTGGGACTTTGGCCGCCGCGCACGGATCGTCCGGATCAACGGGTTTGATACCGAATGGGGCCATGCCGATGCCAATGCGATGGACGAGGCGATTGCCCGCGGCGCAAAGATCGACGCGATCCTGATCCCCAAGGTGAACCGCGCCGCCGATCTCGATGCCGTGGCCGAAGCCGTGCCGGGCGCCGATCTCTGGGCGATGATGGAGACCTGCCAGGGCATGCTCAACGCAGCCGAGATTGCCG
Source organism: Gemmobacter aquaticus (assembly GCF_007859075.1). Lineage (GTDB taxonomy): Bacteria > Pseudomonadota > Alphaproteobacteria > Rhodobacterales > Rhodobacteraceae > Gemmobacter > Gemmobacter aquaticus. The sequence continues at coordinate 81,168 of NZ_VOAK01000020.1, read as the reverse complement.
CCCACCCGCGCCTGAAGGGCATGGTCATGGGCACCAATGATCTGGCCAAGGAGTTGAACAGCCGCTTCCGTCCCGACCGTCTGCCGATGCAGGCGGGGCTCGGGCTGTGCCTGCTGGCCGCACGCGCGCATGGGCTGGTGATCGTCGATGGCGTCTATAACGCCTTCAAGGACGAGGACGGTCTGCGCGCGGAATGCAATCAGGGCCGCGACATGGGCTTTGACGGCAAGACCCTGATCCACCCGGCGCAGCTGGAGATCGCCAACGCGGCCTTTGCCCCATCCGAGGCCGAGATTGACCTCGCCCGACGCCAGATCGCGGCCTTTGACGAGGTGACGGCGCAGGGTGGCGGCGTTGCGGTGGTCGACGGCAAGATTGTGGAGAACCTGCATATCGTGACGGCGCGGGCGACGCTCGCCAAGGCCGAGGCGATTGCGGCGCTGGCCGAATGATGTGAATGTGAGCCGATTTCACATTCAACGGAGCCAGCCCAATGACGCTGCCAGCGTTCCCCCTGCTCGCCCTCGGCCTGATCCTGTGGATCGGGGCGCATCTCTTCAAACGCCTTGCCCCTGCGGCCCGCGCCCGGTTGGGCGATCCGGGCCGCGGGATGGTCGCTGCGGCCATTGGCCTAGGCGTGGTGCTGATGATCATCGGTTATCGCGGCGCAGAGGGGGCATTCTTCTGGGGCCGCAACCCGGCACTCGTCGGCATTAACAACCTGCTGATGCTGGCCTCGGTCTACCTCTTTGCCGCATCCGGTATGAAGACGGCCATCGCGCGCCGGATGCGCCACCCGATGTTGACGGGCGTGCTGCTTTGGGCCGTGGCGCACCTTCTGGTCAATGGCGACACGCCTTCGTTCCTGCTGTTCGGCGGGCTTGGCGTCTGGGCCGTGGCGCAGATGGCGATCATCAACACGCAGCAGCCCGACTGGACGCCGCCCCCTGCCCGCCCGGCCAAGTTCGAGGCAATGGCCCTTGGCGGCACGCTGATCGTCTTTGCTGCCCTTGCCGGGGTGCACTACGCGCTCGGCTATCCTGCGTTCGGGTGATCCCATGAAACTCTATCGTTTTCTGAGCGACGACGACACTTCGGCCTTTTGCCACAAGGTGACCGCTGCCCTGAACAAGGGCTGGGACCTGCATGGCGCACCAACCTATGCCTTTGACGCCGCCCGCGGAGTGATGCGCTGCGGTCAGGCCGTGGTGAAAGAGGTCCCCGGCACCTACACGCCCGATACCAAGCTGGGCGAGCACTGACCCCACCAGCGGCGGATGGCCCCCGCCGCACCGACAGGAGAGAGAGCGCATGAAGACCAATCCGGGACGCTTCTTCGAGGACTACCGTATCGGCGACGTGATCCGCCACGCCGTGCCGCGCACGGTTTCGGGCGGCGAGCGGGCACTCTATCATGCGCTCTATCCCGCCCGGCACGCGCTCTATTCCAGCGATCGCTTCGCACAGTCCTGCGGCCTGCCCGCCAGCCCGCTGGATGATCTGATTGCGTTCCACGTTGTGTTCGGAAAGACCGTGCCGGACGTCAGCCTGAACGCGGTGGCGAACCTTGGCTATGCCGAGGGGCGCTGGCTGAAGCCCGTCTGGCCGGGCGACACCTTGCGGTCGGAATCCGAAGTGATCGGGCTGAAAGAGAACTCGAACGGCAAGTCGGGGAATGTCTATGTCCGCACCCGAGGCCTGAACCAGCATGACGAGGTTGTGCTGGACTATGTTCGCTGGGTGATGGTGCGCAAGAACCGACTGGACGCCCCCGCGCCCGATCCGGTTGTGCCGGAGCTGAAGAAATCCCTTTCGGCAAGCGATCTTGTGATCCCCGAGGGGCTCGACTTCTCGGACTACGATGACGCGCTGGCGGGTGAGCCGCATCGTTGGGGCGACTACGAGATCGGCGAGAAGATCGACCACGTCGATGGCGTGACCATCGAAGAGGCCGAGCACATGATCGCGACCCGGCTCTGGCAAAACACGGCCAAGGTTCATTTTGACGCCACCTTCCGTGAGGATGGCCGTCGGCTGATCTATGGCGGGCATGTCATCAGCATGGCACGGGCGCTGTCCTTCAACGGGCTTGCGAATGCGCAGATGATCGTCGCGCTGAATGGCGGCGCACACGCGAACCCCTGTTTCGCCGGGGACACCGTCAAGGCCTGGTCCGAGGTGCTGGACCGCGCAGACACCCCTGCGCCCGGCGTCGGCGCGATCCGTTTGCGACTGGTGGCGGTGAAGCAAGGCGCGGCCCCCTTCGCGCTGAAGGGCGAGGATGGCAAATACGCACCCGAGGTTCTGCTCGACCTCGACTATTGGGCGCTGATGCCAAAGTAATGGGGCATTGCACTAAGCTCGCTCCGCACGCTCTCCCAAGGCATTCGGTCCAGACTGAAAGAGCCATCGAGGGGTCGTGACTGGATATCCGGCAAGGGGTGACGAAGCTGCGTCGCAGAGAGTCGTGCCAACCGTGGCTCTCTGCAAACGCAGCAAAACTGTGATCACGGGCAGAAAATTCGTGATCACAAACCAGTTTTTTTCGCCTTGATAGCGTAAACGGCCGGGTTTCGAGGCGTTTGGGCAGGTGACTCGGCGAAAAAACGCGCTATTGAACAAGCAGAATTCCTGCCAGCGCGCGACGCATGGGCCGCGCCAAGCGACAGAGGGACACCACCATGGCCGAAGCGAAACGGGTCGAGCGCCCCCTTTCCCCCCATCTGCAGATCTATCGTCCGCAGTTGACCTCCATCACCTCGATCCTGACCCGCATCACCGGAAACGGCCTGATCGTGGGCACGCTGCTTGCCGTTTGGTGGCTGCTCTCTGCGGCTGTCGGGCCTGAGTATTTCGAGATTGCGAATGCGGTCGCGACGTCGTGGTTCGGTGATCTGGTCTTTGCTTTGTCGGCCTGGGCGCTGTGGTACCACTATCTGGCCGGCCTGCGGCACCTTTACTACGATGCGGGCAAGGGGCTCGATATTCCCACGGCTGAGAAGCTGGGCTGGGCCTGCATCATCGGTTCGGTCGTGCTGACCGTCATCACCATCATTCTGGTCTGAGGGAGGGGTTCATGCGTTACCTGACCGCACGCAAGCGCGCCGAAGGCAAGGGCGCCTCGGGCACCGGAACCGAGCACCACTGGTTCATGCAAGTGTCGGCCGTCGGCCTTGCCTTCATGATCCCGGTCTGGGTCTACATCTTCGGCTCGACGCTGGGCAAACCCCATGCCGAGGTTGTCGCGACCTTTGCACGCCCGTTTCCGGCGATCCTGACCGGCCTCGTGCTGTTCGTCGGCATGCGCCACTTCGCCAAGGGCGCGCAGATGATGATCGAGGACTATGCCCATGGCAGCACCAAGAAGGGTCTGATCATGCTGGCGATTTCGATTTCCTATGCCGTGATTGCCGTGGGCATCTATGCCCTGGCGAAGATCGCGCTCTGAGAGGCTGATGATGACTGCTGCTTACCCCTACGAAGTTCACGACTATGACGTCGTCGTGGTCGGCGCCGGTGGCGCGGGCCTGCGCGCCACGCTGGGTATGGCCGAACAGGGCCTGCGCACGGCCTGCGTGACCAAGGTGTTCCCGACGCGCTCGCACACGGTTGCCGCGCAGGGTGGCATTGCCGCCTCGCTGTCGAACATGGGGCCGGACAACTGGCAATGGCACATGTACGACACCGTCAAGGGGTCGGACTGGCTGGGCGATACCGATGCGATGGAATACCTCGCACGCGAGGCCCCCGCCGCGGTCTATGAGCTTGAGCATTATGGCGTGCCCTTCTCGCGCACCGAAGAGGGCAAGATCTATCAGCGCCCCTTTGGCGGGCACACCACGCAGTTCGGCGAAGGCCCGCCGGTGCAACGCACCTGTGCCGCGGCCGACCGGACCGGCCACGCGATCCTGCACACCCTTTACGGCCAGAGCCTGAAGAACAACGCGGAATTCTACATCGAGTACTTCGCGCTGGATCTGATCATCACCGACGGGCGCTGCACTGGCGTCGTCTGCTGGAAGCTCGATGACGGCACGATCCACGTCTTCAACGCGAAAATGACCGTGCTTGCGACCGGTGGCTATGGGCGTGCCTATTTCAGCGCGACCTCGGCCCACACCTGCACCGGCGACGGCGGTGGCATGGTGGCCCGTGCGGGCCTGCCGCTGCAGGATATGGAATTCGTGCAGTTCCACCCGACCGGCATCTACGGCTCGGGCTGCCTGATCACCGAAGGCGCGCGTGGCGAGGGCGGGTATCTGACCAACTCCAAGGGTGAGCGTTTCATGGAACGCTATGCGCCCACCTACAAGGATCTCGCCAGCCGCGACGTCGTCTCGCGCTGCATGACGATCGAGATCCGCGAAGGTCGCGGTGTGGGCGCCGAGGCGGACCATATCCACCTGCACCTGAACCACCTGCCGCCGGCCACGCTCCACGAACGTCTGCCCGGCATTTCGGAATCGGCCAAGATCTTTGCCGGCGTCGATGTGACCAAAGAGCCGATCCCGGTTCTGCCGACCGTGCATTACAACATGGGCGGCATTCCGACGAACTACTGGGGCGAGGTCCTGAATCCCACGCCCGGAAACCCCGACGCAATCTTCCCTGGCCTGATGGCCGTGGGCGAGGCAGGTTGCGCCAGCGTGCATGGTGCAAACCGTCTGGGTTCGAACTCGCTGATCGACCTTGTGGTCTTCGGCCGGGCGGCTGCGATCAAGGCAGGCGAGATCGTGAACCCGAAAGAACGCAATGCCCCCGTCAACAGTGTTGAGGTGGACAAGGCCCTGTCGCGCTTTGACGCCCTGCGCCATGCCAAGGGCTCGATCCCGACGGCCGACCTGCGGCTTGAGATGCAGAAGACCATGCAGGCCGACGCCGCCGTGTTCCGCACCGACAAGACGCTGGCCGAAGGCGTGGTCAAGATGACCCGCGTGGCCGAGAAGATGGCCGATCTCAAGGTCACCGACCGCAGCCTCGTGTGGAACAGCGACCTGATGGAGACGCTGGAACTGACCAACCTCATGCCCAACGCGCTGGCCACCATCGTCGCCGCCGAGGCGCGCAAGGAAAGCCGCGGCGCCCATGCGCATGAGGATTATCCGAACCGCGACGACGAAAACTGGCGCGTTCACAGCCTTGCCACGGTCGACGGGGCAAAGGTCACGCTCTCGTCCCGTCCGGTCCATCTTGATCCGCTGACGCGGCATGAAGACGGCGGGATCGACCTGAAGAAGATCGCGCCGAAAGCGCGGGTGTACTGATGCTGCGGCCGGGGGCTTTGGCACTGGCGGCGGTTCTGAGTCTGGCGGCGTGCCAGTCTGCTACGCCGACGGTTCTGTCGACGCCTCCCGAGGTGCAGAAATGCGCCGATGCTGCAGGGTTTACTGCGCGGGCCAATACCCTGCGCGCAAGGGGCGTGCGTGGCGACATCATCGCCACGCCGCAAGAGCAGGCGGAAATGAACGCCTGCGTCAAGGCGGCCGGTCACTCGGCGCCCGTGACGTCCGCGCCCACAGCCAGCAACGCTTCCGTCAATGCCGCACCGGTGGCAACCACCGCCCCTGCGCGGGATTTCAGCGCGCCCGCCCCCGCCACCCGGCAGAAAACCGCCGTGATCCCGCCCGTCCGTCTCTGCCGCGTGACGATGGTCGGTGGAACCGGCTACGCTTGCAGCATGTACCGCTAGGATGGATCACCATATGCCGCAACGTCTTGCTTTTCTTGCACTTATCGGCCTCGCGGCCTGCTCGCCGCAGGTCATGGCCGACAATGTCACTGACCGCGCGGCGCGCTCGGTTGTGGTGGCCGTCATGCAGAATTACATGACGGCACCGCAGGCCGAAATCGCCGCCGACTGCGTCCTGCAGAACGCCACCATCGAGGAGCGGCGCGCCCTCGCCCGCGATGTCGGCGTCATGGCGGGAACGCAGACCGTGCAGAATGTTGTCAATATCGTCAGCCGTCCGAATACTGGCGCCTGCATGCGGGCGCGCGGCGTCGCCCCGATCGGAGGTTGATCCCTTGCGCGCAGCCCTGCCCCTGCTGGTGTTGCTTGCCGCCTGCGGCCCGGTCAGCCGGGAAGAGGCTGAGCGCAGCTGCTTTGAGCGGGCACGCCTTGCTGCGCAGCCGCGCGGCGAAGTGGGCTTTGGCATGGGAAGTAACGGCAGCACTGCCGGCAATCTCGAGATTACCGTGACCTCTGACTATCTGCAGGGGCGCGATCCGTCAGCCGTCTATGACGCCTGCGTCTATCAGAAATCCGGGCAGCTGCCCTTGCAGCCGCTCACCTCACGTCCCGATTGGAAAGGCTAGCCAATGGTCCAGCTCACCCTGCCCAAGAACTCCAAGGTCCGCACCGGCAAGACCTGGCCAAAGCCGGAAGGCAAGAACGTCCGCAAGTTCCAGATCTATCGCTGGGACCCGGACACGGGCGAGAACCCGCGCGTCGACACCTATTTCCTCGACATGGACAAGTGCGGGCCGATGGTTCTGGACGCGCTGATCAAGATCAAGAATGAGGTCGACCCGACGCTGACCTTCCGCCGCTCGTGCCGCGAGGGGATCTGCGGGTCTTGCGCGATGAACATCGACGGGATCAACACGCTGGCCTGCATCTATGGTCTGGATGAGATCAAGGGCGACGTGAAGATCTATCCGCTGCCGCATATGCCGGTCATCAAGGACCTGATCCCCGATCTGACGCATTTCTACGCCCAGCATGCCTCGATCATGCCCTGGCTGGAGACCAAGACAAACCGCCCGGCCAAGGAATGGCGCCAGTCCATCGATGACCGCAAGAAGCTGGACGGGCTTTATGAATGCGTGATGTGCGCCAGCTGCTCGACCTCGTGCCCGAGCTACTGGTGGAATAGCGACAAGTATCTTGGCCCGGCCGCGCTGCTGCATGCCTACCGCTGGATCATCGACAGCCGTGACGAGGCGACGGGCGAACGGCTTGACGATCTCGAAGACCCCTTCAAGCTCTACCGCTGCCACACGATCATGAACTGCGCCAAGACCTGCCCCAAGGGCCTGAACCCGGCCAAGGCAATCGCCGAGATCAAGAAGATGATGGTCGAACGCGCGGTCTGATCCCCTGGCCAAGCCACATATGGCCCCGGTTCGCCGGGGCCTTTTCATTCGGGCGCCATGATCCTTCTGATCCCCCTTCTGGCCATCGCGGTCTTTCTCTACCTCTGGCTTACACGCCGGGGCAGCACGCTGACCCGCCAATGTCTGTGGCGCGAAAGCCGCGCTGAGGGCATCTGGCGTTGCGCCGCCTGTGGTGCCACCTGCCTGCCCGATCGCGGCGCACCGCGGCATTGCCTGCGCCCACGCTGATCCCTTCCTCTTGGCCGAAATACCCCGGGGTGAATGGCGCCAAAGGCGCCAGAGGGGCAGCGCCCCTGAAAACCGACATCGCCGCCGTCGCCCCGGCAATTGACGCCCGCGCGACATGGGCCCAGCCTGCGGGGAACAGCACAGAGGGACCCGACATGAAACCCCAATCGCCCGACCACCTCCCCCCGGCCGACGCGGCCAGCCGCAAGGCCATTTCGCCGGTGATCTGCTACCCGGTCGAAACCCTGCCCAAGCCCGATCTCGCGGGCTATCGCGCCGCGCGAGAGGGGTGGCAAAAGGTGGCCGAGGTCCTCGTTCCCGCCCGCGACGCGCGCTGCTTTGATGTGCCCGCCGGCCACTTCTTCCGCATCACCTCGGTCGAGGGCCCGCAAGTCGGCGATCTGAACCTCTGGAACGCCGCCAATCTGGCCGAACGGTTCTACTCGGGCAAAACGCGCGCGCTGCATGGCACGCATCTCTCCAGCGGCGACCGGATGTGGACAAGCCACCCTTACCTGCGCCCGATGGCCACGATCACGGATGACACGCTGGACTGGTATGGGTTCGACGCCTTCGGCGGCGCGGTGCATGATGTGATCGGCACGCGCTGCGATCCCTATACCCACAACCTTCTCAGCCATGGGGGTCAGTATCACCATTGCTGCCATTCCAACCTGACCCGTGCCCTGGCGGATGCGCGGGGCCTTCCGCTGGATCAGGCCGAGGGGCATGTGCATGATGTGCTGAATGTCTTCATGTGCACCGGCTTCACCCGCGACACCGGGCAGTATTTCATGAAGGCGAGCCCCGTTCGCCCCGGTGACTACCTTGAGTTCTTTGCCGAAATCGACCTGCTTGGTGCGCTCTCTGCCTGCCCCGGCGGGGATTGCTCGTCAGAACATTCCTCGGACACGGCCGCGTGCCATCCGCTGCTGGTCGAGGTGTTCCGCCCGGCTGTGCCGCCCACTGGCTGGGTCAGCCCACCGGTGAACGGGTACGACGGCAGCCACGGGCGCTAGGCGCGCGGGCCGTCAGCAATAGCGCTCGATGCTTTGCAACTGGTGATCGCCGTAGCGGTCACCGGCGGCGAATCCCGCAGGCAAGACCGCTTCGATGGCCGCAAGATCCTCGGCCGACAGGCTTGGCAGCGGCAGCCATTCGCGCAGCCTCTCGGCCCGTCTTGTGCCCGGAATGGGGATCACATGATCGCCGCGCGACATCACCCAAGCCAGCGCCGTGGCAGGCACCGACCAGCCCCGCGCTGAACAGAATTCCCGGAAGCTGTCGATCCGCGCGATGTTGCGGCTGAAATTCGGCTCGGTGAACCTTGGGTTCGCGCCGCGAAACCCGTCCTGCACCTGATCGAGGCGCAATGGCACGTGTCCCAGCATGCCCCGCGCCAAGGGTGAGAAGGCGACGAATGCGACACCCAGCCGGGCGCATTCCTGTATCAGGCCCAGTTCTGGCTGGCGGCTCCATAGCGAGTATTCGTTCTGTACGGCCAGGCAGGGGTGGATCGCATGTGCCTCGCGTAGCGTCTCGGGCGAGATCTCCGAAAGGCCATAGCCACCGATCTTTCCCTCGCGCTCAAGATCGCGCAACGCCCCGATCACTTCAGCGAGCGGTTCGTCGGGGTTGCGACGGTGGATGTAGAAAAGATCAACACGCTCCACCCCAAGCCGCTTCAACGATGCATCAAGCTCGGCGCGCAGATGGGCGGCGGAATTGTCGATCCGGCGCGGAGGGCCGCTGACGATAGAGGCCTTGGTTGCGATCGTCACCGGCACCCGGCGGCTTGCCAGCCATCTGCCGATCACGCTTTCGCTGACACCCATGCCATAGATATTCGCCGTGTCGATGAAGGTAATACCCGCATCCCACATCGCATCGAGGCATGCGTGGCTTTCCGCCTCGGTCGTGGGCCCGAAGATGCCACCGAAGGACATCGCGCCCAGCCCGATGGCTGACACCATCGGACCCTGTCTGCCTAGTTGCCGTTGCTGCATCTGCCGGGCCTTTCTTCAGGAGGGAAGGCAGAAAAGCCCGACGAATCGGTTCATGCAAGTCGAAAATCGAAGGTCTCAGGCAAACGCCGCGGTCAGCGCGATCTCGATCATGTCGGCAAAGCTGCGCTCGCGCTGATCAGCCGGAAGTGCCTCATCGGTCAGGATGTGGTCCGAAATCGTCAACACCGCCAATGCCCTGCGCCCATAGCGGGCGGCAAGGGTGTAAAGCTCGGCCGCCTCCATCTCGATTGCCAGCACCCCGTGGCGCTGCAATTGCTCGCTCAGGTCCGGGCGCTCGTCATAGAACGTGTCCGAGGAATGGATCGCACCCACATGCAGCCCGACGCCACGCCCCTGCCCCGCCTCATAAGCGGCCTTCAGCAGACCAAAATCGGCGGTGGGTGCAAAATTCAGTTCGCGAAAGATCGTCCGTGACGGAGAGCCCGCCGTGCAGGCCGCCATCGCCAGAACGACATCGCGCACCTTCACATGATGCTGAAGCGCCCCTGCCGAGCCGATGCGGATCAGCGTCTGTGCGCCATAATCGCGGATCAGTTCGTTTGCATAGATCGACAGCGACGGCATGCCCATGCCACTGCCCTGAATGGTCACCCGGTGTCCTTTCCAGGTGCCGGTATAGCCCAACATCCCGCGCACCTCGTTGACCAGAACGGCATCGGTCAGAAAGGTCTCTGCGGCCCAGCGGGCGCGATAGGGATCGCCCGGCAGCAGCACGGTTTCGGCAATCTCGCCCGGTTTGGCCCCGATATGAAAGGTCATGTCGCTCTCCGCTTGATCTGGCGGAAACTATGCCCAGAGGCGCCTCAGCCGGCAAGGTGGCGCAGGCCCTGCGTCACATCGGTGCGCACGGCCAGACGCAGCGCAGGCTCGTCGCCCGCGCGCAGGGCGGCAAGGATCATACGGTGATGTTGCGGCGGCTCGTTTCGGCGCAGGCGGGAATAGAGCGCCCGCATGGTCGGGCCAAGCTGCAGCCAGACGGTCTCCAGCATGGCCAACATCGCAGGGGCCTGCGCCCGCAGATAGAGCGTGCGGTGGAATTCGAGGTTCGTGCGGATATAGGCCACCGAATCCTGACGCGCCACCGCCTCGGCATTGGCCGCGTTGATCGTGGCCAGACGGTCGATCAGCGCGAAATGCGCGCGCGGCAAGGCACGGGCGGCCAGTTCCGGCTCAAGCAGCGCGCGGATCGCCGCAAGCTCTTCGATACGGTCGGGCGAAAGCTCGGGCGTCGCAACCCGCCCCGAGGATGACAGCGAGAGCGCCCCTTCGGCCACCAGCCGCCGCACCGCCTCACGCGCGGGGGTCATTGACACCCCGTACTGCTTCCCAAGTCCCCGCAGCGTCAACGGCTGTCCGGGCGCAATCTCCCCATGCATCACCTGCGATCGCAGGGCGCGGTAAAGCCGCTCATGTGCGGCGGGATCGGTCGAGCGTGGAGCGTTCATTCGCGCAGCCAACACCCGCGCAAGGGGGCGGTCAAGACCCGTCGAACCTGTAGGCATGCAGCGTCTGACCATGACGCTTCAGCCATTGGCGCCAAGGCTGGTAGTCGGGCATCAGTTGCGCCACTTCGGCCCAGAAGGCGGGTGAGTGATTCATCTGCGCCAGATGCGCCACCTCATGCGCGCAGACATAGTCCAGAACGGCAGGCGGGGCCATGATCAGGCGCCAGCTGTACATCAGCCGTCCATCATGGGTGCAACTGCCCCAACGTGACCGTGTGTCGCGCAAGGTGACGCCCGCATGCGGCCGGCCAAGGGCGATAGCAAAACGGTCGGACGCCGCGACCAGCCTGTCGCGCGCGCGCGTCTTCAGGAAGGCTGCGACACGGCGCGCAAGTTGCGCCTCATCCCCCGGCACCAGAAGCGAATCGCCCACGATCTGCGGCGCGCGGGCCGTTCCCGGCGCGAGGACGATCATCTGCCCCTCATAAGGAATCCCGGCACCGAATCGCAGCGTGGCCTCGGACGGCACCGATGCCAGCGCGCGGCGTAGCCAATCCTCTTGGGCGCGGGCAAAGGCCAAGGCATCCGCCTCGCGCGCACGGGCCGGCAATGACAGTGTGACCCGCCCGTCAAGCCGCGACACACGCAACGAAAACCGGCGCGCGCGCGCCGACCGGCGCAGGGTGATCTCGATCGGCGTTTGGCCGGGATCAGAGGGCGGCAGAACCGGCATCGGGGCTCCTTCCAGGGCGGGGTCAGCATAGCGACGCGCCCTTGTGCCGCAAGGGACTGCTGCGCTTTTCACATCCATGCGCAAAAGGTTTTGACAGTGCTGGCGTCCTGTGGCATGGGCCATTTTTCTCAGGTTGATCCTCGTGGGGTCAGCCCGTCTCAGGCCGCTTCCGGCCATGTTCAAGGGAAGAACCATGCCCAACGAAGAATGGGGTACGAAGCGCGTCTGCCCGACCACCGGCAAACGCTTTTACGACCTGAACAAGACCCCGGTCATCAGCCCCTACACCGGCGAGGTCGTGGATATCGAGAGCGCACGCCGCAAGCTCGCCGCTTCGGTGATTTCGCGCGGTGCCCCCGACAAGGACGATGTGCTGGTCGATGATCTGGACACCGATGACGAACTGCTGGGCGCCGGCGTGACCGACGATGCCGAGCTGGACGATGATCTTCTGGAAGAAGATGCCGACGACAACGTTTCGCTGGACGATCTGGCAGATGTCGCCGGTGACGAGGAAGACGTCTGAGGCAAGGGCCGGCAAAATTCGGCGCGGGGAGGGCAAAATACCTCTTGCACCCCCCCGCGACATACCCTAGATAGCCCGCATCGACGCGATGCAGCGACGCAGACAGAGGCGAGAGCCGAAGAAAGCGAAGCAAATCAAGAAGATACCCGGTGGGGTCATAGCTCAGATGGGAGAGCGCTTGAATGGCATTCAAGAGGTCGGGAGTTCGATCCTCCCTGGCTCCACCAATTAAAACAACGGCCTAGACAGCAAAAGCCCCGCCCTTCGGCGGGGCTTTGTCGTTCCCCGGTGACGGCCCGAAGGCCGTGCCCGTTTCAGGGCAGCACCTCGAACTTGTCCACGTCCACCATGCCGTGATCGGTAATCTTCAGATGCGGAATGACCGGCAGGGCCAGGAAAGCCAGTTGCAGGAAGGGCTCTTCCAGCACGACGCCCAGTGATCTGGCTGCCGCGCGCAGGGTGATCAGGTCGTCGCGCACCACTTCGAAGGGCTGCAGGCTCATCAGCCCGGCCACCGGAAGCGCCAGTTCGGCGAGGATACGACCGCCCTCGGCAACCACGAACCCGCCCTCAATCTCGGTCAACCGGTTCGCGGCGAGCGCCATGTCCGCGTAATCAACCCCGACCACGGCGATGTTGTGGTGGTCATGGCAGACGGTCGAGGCGATGGCTCCGCGTTGCAGGCCAAAGCCCTTGACAAAGCCGGTGGCACGGTTGCCGTTCTTGCCGTGCCGCTCGATCACGGCGATTTTCACCAGATCGCGGGCAAGGTCGGGGCGCTTGTCGCCGCCGTCGGGCGCGATATCGAAAGTCAGATGCTCGGTAATGATCTTGCCGGGCAGGATGCCGATGACAGGCGTTTCGGTACGGTTGCCACCGGTGCGGAAATCTTGCGCCGAGACCTGCGGCGCCTTGACCGAATGGCGCGCAACCGGCGGTATGACCTTGCGCGCGGCAAAGGCCGCATCGCTTGCCCGCACGCCCCCCGCAAAGACCATCTCGGGCCGGCAATCGGCCAGATCGGACAGCACCACGATATCGGCGCGCTTGCCCGGGGCAATCAGCCCGCGATCCTTCAACCCGAAGGCCTCGGCAGCCGACAGCGAGGCTGCGCGATAGGTCGCCAGTGGCGAACAGCCCAGGCTGATCGCCGTGCGGATCAGATAGTCGAGATGCCCATGTTCGGCGATATCCAGCGGATTGCGGTCGTCGGTGCAGAAGCAGCAATAGGCCGAGGTCCGCTCTGTCAGAACCGGGGCCAGCGCGTGCAGGTCTTTCGAGACCGACCCTTCGCGGATCAGCACCCGCATGCCCTTGCGCAACTTTTCCAGTGCCTCGGCGGCAGTGGTTGCCTCATGCTCGGTCCGGATACCGGCGGCGATATATCCATTCAGATCGCGCCCCGACAGAAGCGGCGCATGGCCGTCGATATGGCGGCCACGAAACGCATCAAGCTTGGCCATGCAACCGGGGTCCTGGTTCAGCACACCGGGAAAGTTCATGAACTCGGCCAGACCGATCACCCGCGGGTGATCCATCAGCGGGGCAATATCCGCAGCCTCAAGCCGCGCGCCGGCCGTCTCCATATGGGTCGAGGGCACGCAGGAGGAAAGCTGCACCCGGATGTCCATGACCGTGTGGCCTGATGCCTCAAGGAAATAGCCGATGCCCTCCAGCCCGCAGACATTCGCGATCTCATGCGGGTCGCAAATCGCGGTCGTCACGCCATGTGGGGTCACGCAGCGGTCGAACTCATAGGGTGTGACGAGCGAACTTTCGATATGCAGATGCGTGTCGATAAAGCCCGGGACAAGGATCTTGCCGCTGACGTCGATGACCTCGCGCCCCTCATAGTGATCAAAGACCCCGACGATCACCCCGCCACAGATCGCGACATCGCCCTCAAGCAACTCGCCCGTGATCAGGTCAAAGACCCGCCCGCCCCGCAGCACCAGATCCGCCGGGGCAAGCCCCCTCCCCTGCACGATGATATCCGAAAGCGGTGTCTGGGGCATGGTGATCTCCTGTTCTGCGGCCAGTGAAGCGCAAAGCGCAGGTGCGCCGCAACCCCTGCCAGATCTTGCACCGCCTCGCGCATGGTGCAACTGATGCGGGGAAAGGAACGACCATGCCCCACAACACGCCGGAACGCCCCCCGCAGCGGCCCCTGCGCGGGATCGCGCTGAAGGTGGCCTCTGTGCTTGTCTTCATCGTGATGTCGAGCCTGATCAAGGCCACGGCAGACCGGGTGCCAGCGGGCGAGGCGGTGTTCTTCAGGTCGTTCTTCGCCATCCCGGTGATCATGGTCTGGCTGGCGCTGCGTGGCGAGTTGCGCACGGGGCTTGGGACCTCCAACCCGTTGGGGCACGTCTGGCGCGGTTTGATGGGCACCTGCGCCATGGGGCTGGGCTTCGCGGGACTTGCCTTCCTGCCCCTGCCCGAGGTGACCGCGATCGGCTATGCCGCGCCGCTGCTGACCGTGGTCTTTGCTGCGATGTTTCTTGGCGAAACGGTCCGCGCCTTTCGCATCAGTGCGGTTGCCCTTGGCCTTGCCGGGGTGCTTATCGTGCTCTGGCCGCGCCTGACCATCGTGGGCGGGGCAAGCCATGCGCAGGCGCTTGGTGCGATGCTGGTGCTGGGCGGCGCGGTCTTTGCGTCACTCGCGCAGGTCTTTGTCCGCAAGCTGGTCGATAGCGAAAAGACGGCTGCCATCGTCTTCTGGTTCTCGATGACGGCCACGCTGCTGTCTCTGATCACCCTGCCCTTCGGCTGGGTCTGGCCCACCCCGACCGAGGCCGCCCTTCTGATCACAGCGGGGCTTCTGGGCGGCATAGGGCAGATCCTGCTCACCTCCAGCTATCGCGAGGCCGATGCCTCGCTGATCGCGCCCTTCGACTATGCGTCGATGCTGTTTGCCTTGCTGATCGGCTACTTCATATTCTCCGAGGTGCCGACGCTGACGACGCTTTCGGGCGCGGCGCTTGTCATCGTGGCGGGGATCCTGATCATCTGGCGCGAACGGCAACTTGGTCTGCGGCGCGAACGGCAGCGCAAGGCGATGACTCCCTAAGTACGCTCAGCCCTGCAGATGCGATTGCAGAAGCAGAAGGTCGGCCCAGGCCTCTCGCTTGGCAACCGGATTGCGCAACAGATAGGCCGGGTGCAGCATCGGCAGCACGGGCTTGCCCCAGGCTTGGGTCCAGTTTCCGCGCAACCGGGTGATCCCGCGCTGACGCAGAATCGCCGTGGCAGGCGTATTGCCCATCACGACGATCACTTCGGGATCAACCAATTCGACGTGGCGGCGCAGGAAAGGCACCATCATCGCCATTTCCTCAGGCAGCGGTTCGCGGTTCGATGGCGGGCGCCACGGCATGACATTGGTGATGTAGAGAGCGCGCTCGGCATCCGGGTTCGTGCGGCCAAGGCCGATGGCTGCGAACATCCGGTCCAGAAGCTGCCCTGCCCGACCGACGAAGGGGCGGCCCTCCATATCCTCGTCGCGGCCGGGCGCCTCTCCGATCACCATGACGCGCGCCCGTGGATTGCCGTCGCAGAACACCGTATTGCGCGCACCCTTCTTCAGGTCGCAATGCGGATATGCCGCCATCGCCTCGCGCAGCGCATCAAGCGTAGTGGCGCGGGCCGCAGCCGCTTCCGCGACCGCCACCGGATCGACCTTTACCGCTACTGGTGGCTCTGACGCGGGCACAGGCGGGCGCCCCACCGGCTGTGCGGGCGCGGCTTGCGGACGGGTTGCGGGGGCCTCGCGCTCGGCCAGCGCATAGCGGTCGACCGGCATCTCACCCACCGGATCAAGCGCGCCCAGTTCCTGCAGCCATTGCAGGGCCGCAGCAGAGGCATGCCAGTCAGAAAGGATGTCGCTCTCGATTCCCATGCGCGGACCCTATCACCCGGCACGGCCTGCCGCCACGCCCGGATGCGGCGCCCGGATGCGGAGAGAGGGATTTCCCCGATTGATCCGCTTGCCCGCCCTGCCTATAACCCCGCCACACGCTGCCGAGGGAGATCGTCATGTCATTCCGCGCCCGCCACCTTCTCGGCATCGAACATCTGGCCCCGGACGAGATCCGAAGCGTTCTGGATCTGGCCGAACGCTATGTCGAGCTGAACCGCCGCACGATCAAAAGCTCGGACGCGCTGGCGGGCATGACGCAAATCAACATGTTCTTCGAGAACTCGACCCGGACGCAGGCCAGTTTTGAACTCGCAGGCAAGCGCCTTGGGGCCGACGTGATGAACATGAGCGTCGCGCAATCTTCGGTAAAAAAGGGCGAGACGCTGATCGACACCGCGTTGACGCTGAACGCCATGCACCCTGACCTGCTTGTGGTGCGCCACCCACATTCGGGCGCGGTCAACCTGCTGGCAAGCAAGGTGAATTGCGCGGTGCTCAACGCAGGCGACGGCAAGCACGAACACCCCACGCAGGCGCTGCTTGACGCACTGACCATCCGACGGGCCAAGGGGCGCATCCAGCGGCTGACCGTGGCGATCTGCGGCGATATCGCCCACAGCCGGGTCGCCCGGTCCAACCTGATCCTTCTGGGCAAGATGGAAAACCGCATCCGCCTGATCGGGCCGCCAACGCTGATGCCATCCGGCGTGGCCGAGTTTGGCTGCGAGGTCTATGACGACATGAAGGAAGGCCTGAAGGGCGCCGATGTCGTGATGATGCTGCGCCTTCAGAAAGAGCGGATGGACGGCGGCTTCATCCCGTCCGAGCGCGAGTATTACCACCGCTACGGTCTCGATGCCGAAAAGCTGGGCTATGCCAGCCCCGAGGCCATCGTGATGCACCCCGGCCCGATGAACCGCGGGGTGGAAATTGACGGCGAGATCGCTGATGACATCAACCGCAGCGTCATTCAGGACCAGGTCGAGATGGGGGTCGCTGTGCGCATGGCCTGCATGGACCTGCTCGCCCGCAACCTGCGCGCCGAACGCGGTGCGCGCGCGGTAGGGGCCATGGTGTGACCGATCTTGCACCCGGCGAACGTATGATCTGGCAAGGTCGTCCCGAAGGGGGCGCACGGCCCGACCTCTCCAAACCCGGCGAGATCGTGTTCGGGCTGGCCTTCATCGCTTTCTCTATGTTCTGGATGGACAAGGCGAGGGAGGACGGGCCGATCTGGCTGGCGGGCCTGCCGTTTCTGGCTGTCGGCCTGAAGCTTGCCTTCTGGCGGGCCTGGGGGCCGCGCCTGCGGTCGAAATTCGCGCGTTACACCCTGACCAACCGGCGCGCGCTGGTCGAGATCCGCTGGCCGCTTGTCGGCAGCGTCCGGCAAGAGATGACGGTGACCCCATCCACCATCGTCGATATCGACGGCCCCGCGCCCGAGACGATCACCCTGACCCAAGCCCTGAGCGGCCCGCGCGGCACCACGCGCGAAAGCCTGCGGCTCGAACGGCTCGCCGAGGGACAGCGCGTGCTGAACCTGATCCGCGACATTCAGAAAGGTGCCGCATGACCACGCTGCATTTCACCAACGCCCGCCTGATCGACCCCGAGGCGCAGTCTGATGCCCTCGGCACGCTGACCGTCGAGGCGGGCGTGATTGCCGCGCTGAATGGCGCAGCACCGGCGGGCGCCGAGGTCATCGACTGCGGCGGGCATTGCCTCGCTCCGGGGATCGTGGATCTGGGCGTGAAGATCGGTGAGCCGGGCGAGCGTCACCGTGAGAGCTTTCGCTCGGCCGGGCTTGCGGCGGCGGCAGGGGGCGTGACCACGATCATCGCCCGTCCTGACACCCACCCCGCCATCGACACCCCCGAAGTGCTGGAGTTCGTGACCCGCCGCGCGGCCGAGGCGAGCCCCGTGCGCATCCGCCACATGGCCGCGCTGACCAAGGGCCGCCAGGGCCGCGAGATGACCGAGATCGGCTTTCTGCGCGATGCGGGCGCCCTGGCCTTTACCGATGCCGATGCGGTCTCCACCGACACCAAGGCGCTGGCGCGTGCCTATACCTATGCCCGCAGCCTCGGCGCGCTGGTGATCGGCCATCCGCAGGAACCGGGTCTGTCGAAAGGGGCTGCTGTCACCAGCGGCAAGTTCGCCTCGTTGCGTGGCTTGCCCGGCGTGCATCCGATGGCCGAACGCATGGGACTGGACCGTGACCTCGCGCTGGTCGAGATGACGGGTGCGCGCTACCACGCCGACCAGATCACCACCGCCCGCAGCCTGCCCGCGCTGGAGCGCGCCAAGGCAAACGGCCTTGATGTCACCGCCGGCGTCTCGATCCATCATCTGACGCTGAACGAGATCGACGTGGGCGATTACCGTACCTTCTTCAAGCTCACCCCGCCGCTTCGGTCCGAGGACGACCGGCTTGCGATGGTCGAGGCGGTGGCCTCGGGCCTGATCGAGGTGATCTCGTCGCAGCACACGCCCGCAGACGAGGAAAGCAAGCGCCTTCCCTATGAAGAGGCCGCATCCGGCGCCGTGGGGCTTGAGACGCTGCTGCCCGCCGCGATGCGGCTTTACCACGCCGGGCACCTGAGCCTGGCCGAGTTGTGGCGCGCGCTCAGCCTCAATCCCGCGCGCAGGCTGGGCCTGCCGCAAGGGCGGCTCGCACTCGGCGCGCCGGCTGATCTGGTGCTGTTCGACCCCGACACGCCCTTTGTGCTGGACCGCTTCAAGCTGCGGTCAAAGTCGAAGAACACGCCCTTTGACGGCAGCCGCATGGAAGGTAAGGTGCTGGCAACCTATGTGGGCGGTGCCCGCGTCTACGCCGCCGGAGAGTGACTGCCCATGCCCACCTTCACGACTGACCCGCTGCTGCTTTGCCTTGTGGCGGTGGGGTCTTACCTGCTGGGCTCGGTCCCTTTCGGTATCGTCATCACCCGGATGCTGGGTCTGGGCGATCTGCGCCAGATCGGCTCGGGCAATATCGGGGCGACGAACGTCCTGCGAACGGGCAACAAGGGCGCGGCTCTGGCGACGCTCCTGCTTGATGCGGGCAAGGGTGGCATCGCCGTTCTGATCGCGCGGGCATTGACCGGTGCAGGCGATGCCGCACAGGTGGCAGCCTTTGCCTCGTTCCTTGGCCATCTCTATCCGGTCTGGCTGGGCTTCAAGGGCGGCAAGGGGGTCGCGACCTTCCTTGGCACCCTGCTGGCGCTGGCATGGCCCGTCGGGCTTGCCGCCTGCGGTACCTGGCTTGTCACGGCGATCGTGACCCGCATTTCGTCGCTGTCAGCCCTCGTTGCGGCGGCAAGTGTGGCGATCTGGATGTGGGTCTTTGGCCAGCCGCAGATGATCGCGCTTGGCATCATTCTGGCCGCGCTGATCTTCTGGCGCCATAGCGCGAACATCCAGCGCATCCTCGCAGGGACCGAACCGAAAATCGGCAAGAAATAGGGGGCGTCATCGCCCCCCGTGCTGGTGCCGGATCACAGCCGCGCGGCGGCGTAGATCGGGGCAAGGCTGCCCTGCCATTCGCCCTGCCATGCGGCAAGATAGCGGTCGGCCTGCACAAGACCCGTGGCAAGGCTGGCCTGCAGGGGCGCCAGATGCGCCTCCTCGCCATACCCGCGCGCGGCAAGACCCTGGGCGCTCAGCCGCACAGCCTCACGCGCGAGATCGGCAAGCTTGACGCCCCCGGCCTCGCCCTGCAGCGCCGAGACCGAGGCCGCGACCCGCAGCCCCTCTCGCGTGTCAATGTCAAATCCCTTGACCAGATCCCAGGCCGCATTCAGCGCGCCCTGATCGTACATCAGGCCCACCCAGAAGGCTGGCAGCGCGACGATATGGGCCTGATCGCCCACATCGGCGCCGCGCATCTCGATGTATTTTTTGACCCGCGCTTCGGGGAAGACCGTCGTCATATGGTCGGCCCAGTCCGAAAGGGTGGGCTTTTCGCCCGGCAATGCCGGAAGCTCTCCCTTCAGGAAATCGCGGAAGCTTTGCCCAAGCGCATTGATGTAGTGTCCGTCGCGGTAGACGAAGTACATCGGCACATCCAGCACCCAGTCCACATAGCGCTGGAAGCCCATCCCCTCTTCAAAGACGAAGGGCAGCATGCCGGTGCGCGCGTCATCCAGCCCCCGCCAGATACGCGAACGCCAACTGCGATGGCCATTGGGCTTACCCTCGAAGAACGGCGACGAGGCGAAGAGCGCGGTCGCCACGGGTTGCAGCGCCAGCGCAACACGCAGCTTCTGCACCATGTCGGCCTCGGAGGAAAAGTCGAGGTTCACCTGCACGGTCGAGGTGCGATACATCATCTGCGTGCCATGGGTGCCGACGCGCCCCATGTAATCCGTCATAAGCCGATAGCGCCCCTTGGGCATGACCGGCATATCCTCATGCCGCCATTCCGGCGCGGCGCCGATCCCCATGAAGCCCACGCCCCAACCTTCGGTGACGGCGCGCACCTCATCGAAGTGGTTTTGCAGTTCGGCCGCCACCTCATGCGTCGTGGCCAGCGGCGCGCCTGACAGTTCAAACTGCCCGCCGGGTTCCAGCGAGACATTCGCGCCATTGCGCGAAAGGCCGATGATCTTGCCCTGCTCCAGCACCGGCTGCCAGTTGAACCGGTCGCGCAGCCCCTCGAGTAGCGCCCGGATCGAGCGCGGCCCGTCATAGGGCAAGGGAGCATGGCTGTCCTCGAGGAAGCCGAATTTCTCGTGTTCGGTTCCGATCCGCCAGTCCTGACGCGGTTTGCAGCCCGATTCCATATAGCCCGCCAGCTGGTCAAAGCTTTCGATAAGGCCACCGCCGCTTTGAGGGATCGACATTGGAAACTCCGTGCTGCCGGGATCGGGCGCTAACAGGTGGCGCGGGGCGCGGGGTAAGTCAAGCCGGGCCGATGCGCGAGCGCCCATCCGGCCGGTGCCAGATCACCGGGCCAAGCGCATCTGCTGCCGCACTTGGGGGGGTGGCGAGCGCCGAGACAAGGGCGTTGCTGTCCATCCCCGGCAAGGCGGTGAAGGCATCAAACAGCCGCTCCGCGCCGCTGGCATCGACCGGGATCAGCAGGGCCTGCCCGTCCAACTGCTTCAAGCGCCAGAACCGACGGCTGCCGCGCGACATCAGCCGCAACTCGGCCAGTTCGCGCAGCGAAAGGTAGCCGCCGCCCTCGGGGCCAAGCCAGCCGATCTGCGCCTCGTCAAGCTCTACAACGCCGGGGCCGCCGGCATCGTGGACAAAGCGAAGGCGGCGCAGGGCTATGACGCCAAGGCCCACGCCAAGCGCGATTGCAGCCATCCCGACCGGAATCAGGATCAGCCCGCCCAGCACGCACAGCCAGACGCCCGTACAGACAATGCAGGCCGCCATCAGGGCCTCGCGCCACCGCGACAGCGCCGCCAATGCCTCGGGGCGGATCATAGCCAATCCCCCAGGGCAGCCTGCCACAGCGTCAAGGCCGCGACCGCCGCCGTTTCGGCCCGCAGGATACGCGGGCCGAGGCTCGCCTCAACCACCTGCGGCACAGCGGATATGCGCGCCCTTTCGCGGTCCGAGAAGCCCCCCTCGGGGCCGATCAGGATCGCCCAGGGCTGCCCACGCGCCTCGGCGCCAAGGCGTGTCGCCACCCCCGCCTTCGCCTCGTTGCACCACAGGATACGGCGGTCCGCGGGCCAATCCGCAAGGCGCTGCTCCAGCGAGACCAGCTCATCAACCACCGGCACCAGCGTTGCGCCGCATTGTTCGGCTGCCTCGCGCGCATTGGCCTGCATCCGGTCGCGGTTGAAGCGGTCCGAGTTGGTGAAGGCGGTCTGCACCGGGCAGAGCCGTGCCACGCCGAGCTCAACCGCCTTTTCGACGATATAGGTCGTCTCGGCCTTCTTGACCGGCGCGAAGAGCAGCCAGACATCGGGGGGCGGCTGCAATGGCCGGGTCTGCGTCTGGCAGACCAGCACCCCGCGTCGCTTCGATGCCTGCGCGACCTCGGCCAGCCACTCGCCGTCCTGTCCGTTGAACAACAGAACCCGGTCACCGACCGCACGGCGCATGACCGCGAAAAGATACATCGACTGATCTTCGTCCAGGGGCACCGATTGCCCCGGACAAAGCGGGTGGTTTACATAGAGCCTGATCTTCGCATCTGACATGAGCCCAGACTATGCCCCACCCGACCGGAATTCCAGAGCCCGACCAACAGGTCGCGGATGCCGCGCGGGGCAACTGGGTTGACCGCTGGGCACCGGCCGCAAGCCGGCCCTATCTGCGACTGAGCCGTGCAGATCGACCGATCGGCACCTGGCTTTTGCTGATTCCCTGCTGGTGGGCGCTGGCCCTTGCCATGGCCGCCGACCCGGCAGGGCCGCGCTGGCAGGATCTGTGGATTGCGCTTGGCTGCGGGATCGGGGCCTTTGTCATGCGCGGGGCGGGCTGCACCTGGAATGACATCACCGACCGTCACATCGACGCGCAGGTGGCCCGCACCCGATCGCGTCCCCTGCCATCCGGGCAGGTCACGGTGCGGCAGGCGCTGGTCTGGATGGTGGTGCAGACGCTGATCGGGGCGGCCGTGCTGCTCAGCTTCAATACGACCACGATCGTCGCGGGCATCGTCTCGCTACTGCCAGTTGCGATCTACCCATTTGCCAAGCGGTTCACCTGGTGGCCGCAGGTGTTTTTGGGTGTCGCCTTCAACTGGGGCATCTTTGTCGCCTGGGCGGCCCATACCGGCAGCCTGTCGTGGCCGCCGCTCCTGCTCTGGCTGGGCGGCATTGCCTGGACGCTGTTCTATGACACGATCTACGCCCATCAGGACAAGGACGATGATGCGCTGATCGGCGTGAAGTCAACCGCGCGCCTGTTCGGTGATGCCGAAACCCCGGCCTGGCTGCGGCGCTTTCTGGTGCTGGCGCTGACCCTGATGGGCGCGGGCGTCATCCTCGCACTGATCGAGGCGCCGGGGGCCTCGCTGCTGGTGGCAATCATCGGCCTGATGGCCTTTGGCGCGCATCTGCGGTGGCAGCTTTTGCGGCTGGATACGACGGATCCGGGGCTGTGCCTGCATCTCTTCCGCAGCAACCGCGATGCCGGGCTGATCCTTGCGCTGTTTCTTGCCGGTGCAGCCGCCCTTTGATTGATCCTTGCGGCGCCGCGCCGTAAGCACATGATCAACCGACCGGAACCAAGGCCCCCATATGCGAATCCCGTCCTCCCTGCTGACCACGACCGCCTTTGTCGGCGCGGGGATTGCAGCGGTCCTGACTGCCTGGACCGGCGCCATGGTCATCGAGAACAAGTCCGAGGCCGAAGTGCGTTCGGTCCTGCTGACGGCGGGCATGACATGGGCCGACGTGCGCGCCTCGGGGCTTCAGGTGCGCCTGCACGGCACCGCGCCGAACGAGGCCGCGCGCTTTCGCGCCCTGAACCTTGCGGGCACGGTGATCGAAAGCAGCCGCGTGCGGGACCGCCTGGATGTGGCCCCGGTCCGCGCCATCGAGCCCCCGAAGTTCTCGGTCGAGATGCTGCGCAACACGGATGGCATTTCGCTGATCGGTCTGTTGCCAGCCGCCGTTGGAACCGATCCCAATGCCCCGCCCCCCAATGCAGATGCTGCGCTCCGGGACGAAATCCTGGGCTTTGCCGGCAGTCTTCCTGTTTCCGACATGCTGGAAACCGCGGCCTTCCCCGCGCCCGAGACCTGGGCCGCCGCGCTGGATTTCGGGACCGAGGCGCTCAAGCTCTTGCCACGCTCCAAGGTCTCGGTTTCGGCCGATTCTGTGGACATCACGGCGATTTCCGACAGCGATGCCCAGAAGCGGCGGCTTGAAACAGAGCTGGCCAAGATCCGCCCCCAGGGGCTGAAGGTCAGCATCGAAATCTCGGCCCCGCGCCCGGTGCTGACGCCGTTTACGCTTCGCTTCATCAAGGATGCCGAGGGTGCGCGCTTTGACGCCTGCTCTGCCGATACCGATGCCGCACGGGACCGCATTCTTGAACTGGGCAAGGTCGCAGGGGTCGAAGGGGCGATCATGTGCACCATCGGTCTGGGCGTGCCGACACCCAGCTGGGCCGACGCGGTCGAAGCCGGGATCACCGCCGTGACCGATCTTGGCGGCGGCTCGATAACCTTCTCGGACGCCGATGTGACGCTTCTCGCCGATCCGGGCACGCCGCAGGCCACGTTTGACCGCGTGGTCGGAGAGTTGCAGGCCGACCTTCCCGCCGTCTTTTCGCTGAAATCCACGCTGCCGCCAAAGTCGGATGGGGCGCTTGCCGGGCCTGCCGACTTTACGGCGCAGCTGTCTGAAAAGGGCAAGGTTCAGCTACGCGGGCGCCTGACCGATGAGTTGCTGAAAACCTCGGTCGATGCCTTCGCCAAGGCGCGTTTCGGGGCCGACAACGTCTATACCGCGACCCGCTTTGATGATGCGCTTCCCGAAGGCTGGCCCGTCCGGGTGCTGGCAGGGCTCGAGGCGCTGTCCATCCTGCATCATGGGAACCTGACCGTCCGCGCGGATACGGTCGAGGTGTCGGGGATTACCGGCCGTCAGGATGGACGCGCCCGCGTGGCGCAGGTTCTGTCTGACAAGCTGGGTCAGGGCCAGTCCTTCAAGATCGACGTCCGCTATGACGAGGCCTTTGACCCCTTCGCAGCCCTTCCGACGCCCGAGGAATGCGCAAAAGACCTGAACGCGGTCGTCTCGCGCCAGAAGATCACCTTCGCGCCCGGTTCGGCCGAGATCACGACCGATGCAAACGCGACGATGGATGCACTCGCCAAGATCCTGCTGGAATGCCCGGCGATGAAGATGGAAATCGCAGGCCATACCGATGCGCAAGGTTCAACTGGCGGCAACCTGTCGCTCAGCCAGGCGCGGGCCGAGGCGGTGCTTCTGGCGCTGCAGGGTCGCCGCGTTCCGGTCGCCGGGATGGTGGCCAAGGGTTATGGCGAAGGCGTCCCGATCGCCGACAATGGCACCGAAGAAGGCCGCGAGGCCAACCGCCGGATCGAGTTCAACCTGCAGGCCCCGGTCGACAGCCCCGAGGTCGCCACGGCCCCCGATGGCGAGCAGACTGCGGATGCCGGCGCCACAGGCAATCAGCCCGCAGCCGAGGCAGCCGCAGCATCCGAGGCAGCCCCGGACTTCTCCAAGGACCTCAGCCCCTCGGTCGCGCCGAAAGAGGCCAAGCTGAAGCCCCGCCCCCGCCCTGACCGCAACTGACCGCATCGCAAGACAGGACTGCCGCATGAACCGCAACGAATTTGTCGTCGCCACGGCCATCGTGCTGCTGCTGGCCTTCACTCTGGGCTGGTTTGTTCATCTGATCGTGCAGCGGTTCCGCCGTGGCTCGACCGATGACATGGGGGAACTTGAACGACTGGCGCAGTCGCTCCACGATGCCGAGGAGGCGCGCGACGAGGCGGTCATGCAACTGGAACAGCGCGAGTCGGAACTGGGCAACAAGCTGAGCCAGACCGAGGCCGAACTGCGCGCCGCGATGGACGGTTTGCGGGATGCCCGGCAAGAGGCCGAGGAAATGCGCGCCTATATCGAGCGGATGCATTCCAACTCCAGATCATAAATTTGATCAAAAGTCACGAAATTACCCCAAGTCTGGCGTGATCGAACTGGACAGGGTGACAAAAACCTGCCTTCTGTTCCCGCATCCGGACATAGGAGGCCCGCA
Source organism: Gemmobacter aquaticus (assembly GCF_007859075.1). GTDB lineage: Bacteria > Pseudomonadota > Alphaproteobacteria > Rhodobacterales > Rhodobacteraceae > Gemmobacter > Gemmobacter aquaticus. The sequence goes on along the minus strand of NZ_VOAK01000020.1, from coordinate 55,478 downwards.
TGCTTGATTCCGTCACTGATCTTCGCTCGCTTCTCAAAGATCCGTCCCTGCTCGCCACCAAGGCCTATGTGGCCGGTGAATGGATCGACGCCGACGACGGCACCAGCTTTGAAGTGACCAACCCCGCCCGTGGCGACGTGATCGCCCGTGTGCCGAACCTCGGCCGCGCCGAAACCGCCCGCGCCATCGCCGCCGCTGCAAAGGCGCAGAAGGAATGGGCCGCCCGCACCGGCAAGGAACGCGCGGCGGTCATGCGCAAATGGTTTGACCTGATGATGGCGAACCAGGATGATCTGGGCACCATCCTCTGCGCCGAAATGGGCAAGCCGCTGGCCGAGGCCAAGGGCGAGATCGCCTATGGCGCCAGCTTCATCGAATGGTTTGGCGAAGAGGCCAAGCGCGTCTACGGCGAAACGATCCCCGGCCATCAACGCGACAAGCGCATCACGGTGATCAAGCAGCCCATCGGTGTGGTCGCCTCGATCACGCCCTGGAACTTCCCCAATGCGATGATCACCCGCAAATGCGGCCCCGCGCTTGCCGTGGGCTGCGCCTTCGTCGCGCGCCCCGCTTCGGAAACCCCGCTCTCGGCGCTGGCCCTCGCGGTGCTGGGCGAGCGCGCGGGCCTGCCTGCGGGCATCCTGTCGGTTATCACCTCGGAACGCGCCTCGGACATCGGCAAGGAATTCTGCGAGAACCCGGTCGTGCGCAAACTCACCTTCACCGGCTCGACCGAAGTGGGGCGGATCCTGCTGCGTCAGGCTGCGGATCAGGTGATGAAATGCTCGATGGAGCTGGGCGGGAATGCGCCCTTCATCGTCTTTGACGACGCCGACCTCGATAAGGCCGTCGAAGGCGCAATGATCTCCAAGTTCCGCAACAACGGCCAGACCTGCGTCTGCGCGAACCGCATCTATGTGCAGTCCGGCGTCTATGATGCCTTCGCTGAAAAGCTGCGCGCGGCTGTGGCCAAGTCGCAGGTTGGCGACGGCCTGAAAGATCCGGTCCAGTTCGGCCCGCTCATCAACATGGACGCGGTCGAAAAGGTCGAGGAGCACATCGCCGACGCCACGGCCAAGGGCGCCAAGGTCGTCCTCGGCGGCGCGCGGCATGAGCTTGGCGGGTCGTTCTTCCAACCCACGGTTCTCACCGGCGTGACCGACGAAATGACCGTCACCAATGAAGAGACCTTTGGCCCGGTCGCACCGCTCTTCCGGTTTGAGACCGAAGAAGAGGTGATCGAAAAGGCCAATGCGACGATCTTCGGCCTCGCCTCTTATTTCTTTGCCCGCGACATCGGGCGCATCACCCGTGTGCAGGAAGCGCTGGAATACGGGATGGTGGGCGTCAACACCGGCCTCATCTCGACCGAGGTCGCGCCGTTTGGCGGGGTCAAGCAATCGGGTCTAGGTCGCGAGGGCAGCCATCACGGGATGGAGGACTATCTCGAGATGAAATACATCTGCCTCAGCATCTGATGACGGGCAGGGAAAGCGCGCCTCTGTGCTCGCTTTCCTTTCTCAAATATCCTCAGGGGGTGAATGGGCCGGCACGGGCCAGAGGGGGCGCGAGCGCCCCCTTTCTCTTTCCCTCAGCCGCCGGTGGAGGTGCTGCGGCCTGCCCCGGTCGTCCCGAACCCGCCGCGCTGCGCCACGGTCGCGCGGGTCATGGCGGGCTGGCCCTTGGTGACGGGGGCTTTCGCAAAGGCCTCGGTCGGCACCTTGCCGGATGCGCCAAGACGGCTGATCCCGGTTCCGGCGGGCGTCGAATACCCCCCGCCCGCACGCCCAAAGACCGGCTGCGCCACGGGACGGCCACCCGAAAGCGCGCTGCCCAGAAGATAACCCATCATCAGCGGCATGAAGATCGACCCACCGCCCCCGCCTGCCGGGCCGGCCGAGGCATCGGGCTGACAGTTCCCCTCACCATGCTGTTCCTCGCAGAGCGCCGCACTGTCGTAACGCGGCGCTGTCTCGTCATGCAGCAATTCCGCCTCGGCAAAGGTCGTGCGGCAATCGTCTGCGGTGAACCAGCCGTCCTGCGTCGCAGCCTTCAGGCAGCTGTCCAGATCAGGAAAGCTTGCCGCATCGGTTGCCGTTTCCTGACACCCCGCCAGCCCGAAGGCCGCCGCCCCGAGGATCGCCAGCGCAACGTGACCTGACCGTTTCATTGCCCCACTCCTCGCTTAATCCAAGATAACATGCGGCTGGAACCGCGACAGGTTCTGCGTGATGCGGCTGCGGTCGGACCGCACCCCAAGACCCACACAGGCCTCACCCACCATCCACGCCCCAAGAACCGGGCGCCAGCCCTCAAATTGCGGCAGGGGGTGATAGGCCTGCCGGATGCGCGGATGGGCATCATAATCGGCCACGTCAGAGGCCTCGATCACCGCACCGTTCTGCACGATCCTGATGCCCGCTCCCTCACGCGAAAAGATCGGCTTTTCGACATGGCCATGTTCAAGCCCCGCGCCTTCCTCGCCCACGAAATAGGCGGGCAGCAGGTTCGGATGATCCGGGAACATCTGCCAGAGCATTGGCAGGATCGCCTTGTTCGACAACAGGGCCTTCCACGGCGGCTCAATGAACCGGCAGCCGGACGAGGCCAGATACTGCGCGAAATCGTCAGCGAACAGATCCTCCCAAGGATACAGCTTGAACAGCGCGCCGATCACCCGATCCTCGCTATCGGCAAACTGGCCATCCGCCGTCAGCCCGATCGATTGCAGGTCGGTGTAATGCGCGCCCAAACCCGCCTCGCGTGCGGCCCAGCCCAGCGTTTCGACCGTGCCATAGTCTTCGGGCGAATCCTTCATCGCGGCGAAATGCAGGTCCTGACCGGGCGCGCATATCGCGGCAAAGCGTTCGACCAGCGCCTCGTGGATTCCGTTGAACTGATCGGCTGCCTCGGGCAGGACGCCGGCCTTAATCTGATCTTCCAGCCACAGCCACTGAAAGGCCGAGCTTTCGTAAAGCGATGTCGGGGTGTCGGCGTTGTATTCCAGAAGCTTGGCCGGCCCTGTCCCGTCAAAGGCCAGATCAAAGCGCCCGTAAAGCTCGGGCTCGGCCCGGGCCCAACTGTCGGCGATAAAGTCCCACTGCGCCCGCGGAAGCCCCATCCGCACCATCAGCGCCTCGGACCCGATGATGCGCCCCACCGCCTCGCGGCAGAGGGCGTGAAGCTCGGTGCAGGGGTCTTCGATGCAGCCCTCGATCTGACCCATCGTGAACCGCCAGACATGGCCCTCATCCCAATAGGGTTCGCCATACATATCGGCGAAGTTGAAGCCCAGATCCCGCGCCCGGTCACGCCAGTTCGGCCGTTCGGGCAGCTTCAAAAGTTCCATGCACGTCTCCTGCTGTTCCGCTCGATATCGGGCGGCGTGACAGTTTTCGCAAGTGCCCACCTTTTCGCAAGCGACCTCCAAGGATTGCGGCGGCAGATGCGTCTGATTAGCGTCATGCGCATGGAAACACCGGATGAAACCCTGGCACTGGCCGCCGCAGGCGGAGACCGCGCCGCCTTTGCCGCGCTGGTGACGCGGCATTACGATCGCATCCATGCGCTGGCCTGGCGACTGACCGGTTCAGCCGCCGATGCGCAGGATCTGACGCAAGACATCTGCGCGGCCCTTCCCGCAAAGTTGGCGGGCTGGCGGGCCGAAGCGCGGTTCACCACCTGGCTCTACCGGGTGGTGATGAACGCGGCCCATGACCTGCGCCGCCGCCAGATGACCCGCTCGCGCGCGGCCGACGGCTGGGGCGACTGGGAAATCGCGCGGCAGGATGAGGCCAGCACCGAGCGCGAGGCCCGGTTGTGGCTTGAAGATGCGATGGCCCGGCTTGGCCCCGATCTGCGCGATACGGTCGCACTGGTCCTGGGTGAGGAGTTGACACAGGCCGAGGCCGCAAAGGTGCTGGGCGTATCCGAGGGAACCGTCGCCTGGCGGATGTCCGAAGTGAAGAAGCGTCTGCGCCGCATGGCGCAAGAGGAGGCGCAATGACCGACGATCTTGACCGGCTGCGGGCCGCATTGCAGGCCCCCCCGCCTGCCCCCGGATCGCAGGCGCGCATGGCGGCCCTCGAAGCCGCGATGAAGAATTTCGATGACCTGCACGACGCGCCCCAAGGAATTGCAGATGCGCCGCGTTCCAGTGAGGCAAGCCCGAAACGGTCGGGCCTGCTGAGCGGAGTCTGGACCATGTTGAAACCCCTTGCGCGGCCGGGCGTCCTGGCCGCATCGACCTCTGTTGTCGCGGCGCTGGCCGCCGTTGTCGTCTTTTCGCCCGACTGGATGCCGCGCGTTGGCGCGCCGCCACTCGCCCCGCAACCGGCCGCAGCACCCGAGATGCCCGTGGCGGAACCCGAAGCCGTGGTCGTCGCCACTCCGCAGGCCAAGATGGCGCCCGCGTCCGAGGCCCCGATGATGGACATGGTGGCCGAAGAGAGCGCGCCGGCTCTGGCCTCTCCCCCCGCCCAGTCACGTGCCGAGGCGCCAACGGGTCTTGCCGAGGACGCCGCTGTCGGTGCCGCGATTGTGGCGGCGGTGCCGATGGAGGGCGAGATCGCGCCTGCGCCGCCCGCGACGACCGAGGACTTTGCCAATGCCAAGGCGAACCACGTGAAGGTGACGGCCGAAGAGCCTGTTTCAACCTTTTCGATTGATGTGGATACGGCCTCATGGACGGTGATCCGGCAAAGCCTGAACGCAGGCACCCTGCCCCCGGCCGAGGCCGTGCGGATCGAGGAAATGGTGAACTATTTCCCCTATGCCTATCCAGCGCCTGAAGGGGAGGCACCGTTCCGTGCCGATGTCTCTGTCTTTGAAACACCGTGGAACGCGGGCACCCGGCTGGTGCGGATCGGGCTGCAGGGGCGCCTGCCCGCCATCGCCGACCGCCCGGCCCTGAACCTCGTGTTCCTGATCGACACTTCGGGCAGCATGGATGAGCCGGCAAAGCTGCCTCTGCTGAAACAGGCGCTGCGCCTGACCCTGCCGCAACTGCGCCCGGAAGATCAGGTGGCAATCGTCGCCTATGCTGGATCCGCGGGCGTGGTGCTGGAGCCGACCGCCGCCGGCGACACCGGCGCCGTTTCAGCCGCACTGGACCGCTTGCAGGCCGGTGGTGGCACGGCCGGCGCCGAAGGGTTGACGCTGGCCTATGAAGTTGCGGCGCGCATGGCAGGCGACGGCGAGGTCAGCCGCGTGCTGCTGGCCACCGATGGCGACTTCAACCTCGGGATCAGTGACCCCTCGGAACTGATCGACCTGATCGCCCAAAAGCGCGAGTCAGGCACCTACCTCTCGGTTCTGGGCTTTGGGCGCGGCAATCTGGATGATGTGACGATGCAGGCGCTGGCCCAGAACGGCAATGGCCTCGCCGCCTACATCGATACGGCACAGGAGGCCCGGAAGGTGCTGGTGGACCAGTTGTCAGGTGCGCTCTTCCCACTAGCGAATGATGTGAAAGTGCAAGTCGAATGGAACCCCGCCCAAGTCGCGGAATACCGGCTGATCGGCTATGAGACCCGCGCACTCAACCGCGAGGACTTTAACAACGACCGGGTGGATGCGGGCGAGATCGGCGCGGGCCATCAGGTGACGGCGCTTTACGAGATCACCGCACCAGAGAGCCCCGCGCGGCTGACCGATCCGCTGCGCTATGGATCAGAACCCGCCCCGATTGATGCCGCCGAGCTTGGCTTCTTGCGCCTGCGCTACAAGGCACCAGGCTCTGCGGACAGCACCTTGATCGAGGCTCCGATCACCGCACAGAACGCGCCCGCCGATGCGGACGCCCGCTTTGCCGCCGCAATCGCCGGCTTTGGCCAGCTGCTGACCGGATCACCCTATGTGCAGGACTGGGACTGGGCCGATGCCATCACGCTTGCTGAAGGCGCGCGGGGCGACGATCCCTTCGGCTACCGGGTCGAGGCGGTCAACCTGATGCGGCTTGCACAGTCGCTTTCGCAGGCGCTTTCGCCGCGCTGAAACGAAAAAGGCGCACGGGCCCAAACCCGTGCGCCTCTCTGACGGCAATTCAGGAGAGATCAGTTGACCGCCGTCTGGGCGGGTGCGGCTTCGACCACGTCGGCCTGAACCGGGGCCGCGCGCGAAATCTCGATCCGGCGGGGTTTCAGCGCCTCGGGCGTTTCGCGGACAAGGTCGATATGCAGCATGCCGTGTTCATGGGCCGCACCACTGACGCGCACATGATCGGCCAGCGCAAAGCGGCGCTCAAAGGCACGGGTGGCGATGCCACGATGCAGGAAATTGCGATCGGCAGCCTCGGGCGCCTTGCGGGCCGAGACGAACAGCGCGCCTTCCTTGACCTCGACAGCCAGTTCCTCGGGCGTGAAGCCGGCCACTGCGATCGAGATGCGATAGGCGTTCTCGTCGGTCTTTTCGATATTGTAGGGCGGATAGGTCGGCTGGGCGACATCGGCAGTCAGGGCGCGATCCAGCAGATCGGCGATGCGGTCAAAGCCCACGGTGGCACGATAGAGCGGTGCGAAATCGAAGTTACGCATGGTCATCCTCTTCAAGCGATGTAGACGGCCCCCCGATGCCGGGCAGGCCTTGGTTCGTCAGCCGGGCCCGCAATGGCGCCCGGTTTGCCAGATCTGGGAAGGGATGCGCGCCATTTCAAGGGGCTGGCGATTGTCCAAAGGCGACAGGCCCAGGGTGCGCTCAATCGCCGGGACGATCCTCGTCGGGGCGCAGGAATTTTGGGCCTGAGGTAATGCCGCCGCGCAGGATGCGCGCCGAGCCAAGGCCTGCGGCCTCCTCGGCCTCCATGATCTCGCGCCGCAGATCTTCCAAAGGTTCGGCGAGCCCGGTTCCGATGGCCACCTTGTGCCCGTCGTATTCGGCCTTGGCCGAGACGACCGAGACGATGCGCGGCATGCCACCCAGAAACGCAAAGACGGGTGCCCCGGATGAGCCGAAATCGACATCGCAGGTCAGCATCAGCATCTTGGGTTCCTGCGCCAGAACCTTGCACACTTCCTGCAACGACGGCGCCTCGGACCGGTCCTGCGCATAAGAGACGACGCTGACGGCATCGCCCGCCAGGGGTTGCTCGCCAATGGCGAACGGCGTGACCGAAGGCTGCCGGATCGGTTGGTCCAGTTGCAGAAGCGCGATATCAAAGGCCACGCGCTCATTCAGTTTCTCGCCGCCATAGACGTAATCTGGATGGGCCACCGCCCGCTTGATGCCGCGATAGGCGATGGCGCGGCCATTGCGCCAGCCTGCACGAAACTCGATCGAGGCGGGGTCGATGCGGGCGCCTGTGTCGCGGTCAAACAGGCAATGTCCGGCGGTCAGCACCAGATCGGGCGCAATCAGCGCGCCCGTGCAAAAGCCACGACGGCCCAGCTCCAGCTTGCCCACCGCCTCCCACCCGCGACCGGCGTCGGATGTCTCAAGGCTTTCCAGCCGGGCATCCCGCGCAGGGGCCAAGGTCACAACATCCTGCGCAGGGGCGCCAAAGGGCACCACAAGGGCAATCGCCAAGGATGAGAAGATGCGCTTCATGATACCGCGGGCCAGACTCTTACCCGCACAGATTTGTGCCATTCGCCCCGATCAGGCAAGGGCCCTTGGACGTGGCCCGCCGGTCGCCCAGTCGACGAGTTCAACAGTGTGGACTATCGGCACCGTAGTTCCCGACCCGATCTGCATCATGCAGCCAATGTTTCCGGCCGCGATCACTTCGGGCGCCTTCGCCTCAAGCGTTGCGACCTTGCGCCGTTTCAACTCGGCCGAAATCTCGGGCTGCAACAGGTTGTAGGTACCGGCCGAGCCGCAACAGAGATGGCTGTCAGTGGGTTCAACCACCTCAAATCCCAAGCGTTTCAACACATCCTTGGGCGCGGTTTTCACCTGCTGGCCGTGCTGGAGCGAACAGGCGGCGTGATAGGCGACACGCATGCCCCGTGGCGGTGCCATCGGCAAATCGAGCTTTGCCAGAAGCTCTGAGATGTCCATCGCCAGGCGCGAGATCTCGGCGGCATCGGGGGCCAATGGCTCGGTGCGGAACATATGGCCGTAGTCCTTGACGGTCGTGCCGCATCCGCTTGTGTTGATCACGATCGCGTCAAGCCCGCCGCCCCGCTTTTCCGCCATCCATGCGTTGATGTTGGCCGCCGCCTGATGGTGGCTTTCATCGACCCGCCCCATGTGATGGGTCAGCGCGCCACAACAACCCATGCCGCGCGCCACCACCACCTCGCAGCCAAAGCGGCGCAGTACCCGGATGGTGGCATCGTTGATGTCGGTGTTCAGCGCCTTCTGCGCGCAGCCCGTCAGCAGCGCGACCCGCATCCGCCTTTGACCGATTGCCGGAAACACCTGCGGATCATCGTTGCGGCTGACCGGCGGCACCTGCTTTGGGGCCATCGCGACCATCGCGCGCAATCGTGGGTCGGGAAGGAGGCGCGCGAAGGGCCTTGCCATCTTCGCCCCCAGCATCGCCAGACGGAACCGGCCCGGATAGGGGATGATACGTGACAGCAACCAGCGCAGCGCCCGGTCACCCAACGGCCGACGATAGGTCTTTTCGATATGGGCGCGCGCGTGGTCGATGAGGTGCATGTAATGCACGCCGCTTGGGCAGGTGGTCATGCAAGCCAGACAGCTAAGGCAGCGGTCGATATGCTTGACGGTGCGCGCGTCGGCAGGGCGGCCGCTTTCGAGCATCTCCTTGATCAGATAGATCCGGCCGCGCGGGCTGTCGAGTTCATCCCCCAGAACCTGATAGGTCGGGCAGGTCGCGGTGCAGAACCCGCAATGCACGCAGCTGCGCAGGATCTGGTTCGCGCGGGCGATGCCGGGGTCCTTCAGCTGTTCCTGCGAGAAATTCGTCTGCATGGCGGCTCCTGCGATGGCTTTGCGCGCGTGTCGGCGTGGGGGTCAGGCAAAGATGCCGCGTGGATCAAAGGCCTGGCGCAGCCCTTTGGTCAGTTCGGCGAGATGCGGGGATTCGGGGGGCGCCGGATCGGGTGGAGTGCCGCGCAGGCAGGTGGCATGGCCAGAGAGATCGCCCAGTTTTGCGCGCAGGTCTGTGCCTTGAGGCGTCAGCACCCAGATCAGCGCGCCACCCCAATCGAGCATCACTTCATCGGCCCCGATCCGCGCGATCAGCCCTGCGGCCAGCGATGGACGGGTCGAGATGCGCCACAGATCACCCTGCCGACCGCCAAGCGGCGCCACATCGCGGATCGCAGCCCACGCAGAGGGCACCTCGCGGGCCTCTCCCCAGGGTGCCAGCAATGCGCGCAACCGGCCCGCCCGATAAGCGACCGAGCCCTCAAACCCTTCGATCCGCAGAAAGGTGCCCTGCCCGGGCAGATGCGCGGCACCCGTAACCTCGAAGGGCGAGCCAAGGGCTGCCGACATCGCCGCGACCGCCTGATCGACCGAAAGTCCCGACAGGGCCAGCGTCAGCTCGATCTCCGGGCGCGGCAGCACCTTGAGCGCGACCTCGGTCAACACCCCCAGCTGGCCCCGGCTGCCTGACATGAGCTTCACCAGATCATAGCCGGTCACGTTCTTCATCACGCGCCCGCCATTGCGAACGACATCGCCGCGCCCATCGACAAAGCGCACGCCCAGACAGAAGTCGCGCGCGGCGCCCACTGCCACACGCCGCGGACCCGAGGCATTCTCGGCCACCACACCCCCAATGGTCGAGGTGCCCGCACGCACCAGAACCCCACGCAGGTCCGGCACTTCGAACGCAAGGCGCTGCCCCTCGGCGGCAAGCGTCGCCTCGATTTCGGCCACCGGGGTTCCGGCGGCCACCACAAGGGTCAAAGCGCCGGGTTCGTACAACGTTATCCCTGTCAGCGCGGTTGTGCTGATCGCCGGGCCTTGTGGTGCGCGCCCGCGCGTGCCGCCGCCGCGCACCGCAAGCGGCCCGTGGGTTGCACGGATCATCTCTGAAAGCTCGGCCTCATCGCGGGGGATCAGTTGCGCGGTCATTGTCTTTCCAGTCAAACTGAGGGGCAGATGCGGCGCCGGGCGTTAACCCGCACGGCGGCTGGCAGTCACATGCAGCGGGAACACCTTGGCGGGGTTCAGAAGCCACCGGGGGTCGAACACGTCCTTCACCCGCAGCTGCGCCTCAAGATCAAGGGGGCCATACTGCACCTCCATCAGATCGCGCTTCTCGATCCCCACGCCATGCTCGCCCGTCAGGCAGCCGCCAACTTCGACACAGAGCTTCAGGATCTCGGCGCCAAGCTCTTCGCATTTTTCCTGATCGCCCGGCGTGTTCGCGTTGTAGAGGATCAACGGGTGCATGTTGCCATCGCCCGCATGAAAGACATTCGCCACCTCAAGTCCAAAATCGCGGCTCAGCTCTCCAATCCGGCGCAGCACATAGGGCAGGCTGGACACCGGGATCGTGCCATCGAGGCACATGTAGTCGTTGATCTGCCCCATGGCGCCAAAGGCCGATTTGCGGCCCAGCCAGATGCGCTTGGCCTGATCGGCGTCCGCAGCCTCACGCAGGTCGACCGGATTGTGGCGGCGCGCGATGTCCATGATCAGGTGCAGTTGATGACGGATTTCTTCCTCGGCGCCCTCAACCTCGACAATCAGAAGCGCCTCGCAGTCAGGGTAGCCTGCCTGCGCAAAGGCCTCACAGGCCTTGATGCAGGGGCCGTCCATGAACTCGATCGCAACCGGTAAGACCCCCGCCTTGATGATGTCAGAGACACAGGCGCCGGCCACTTCGGAGGAGTCGAAGCCGATCAGCACTGGCAGCGCGCCTTCGGGCTTGGGCAGGATGCGCAGGGTCGCCTCGGTCACCACCCCGAGCTGACCTTCGGATCCGCAGATCAGGCCCAGAAGATCCAGCCCTGGCGCATCCATCCACGGCCCGCCGACCTCGACCACGCGGCCATCCATCATGACCATGGTCACGCCCAGCAGGTTGTTGGTGGTCACCCCGTATTTCAGACAATGCGCCCCGCCCGAGTTCATCGCGATATTGCCCGCGATCGCACAGGCGAGCTGGCTTGAGGGGTCGGGGGCATAGAAAAACCCTTCGTCTTCGACGGCGGCGGTTACGGCAAGGTTGGTCCGGCCGGTCTGCACCCGGATGAAGCGGTCGGGGAAGCTGACCTCCAGCACCTCGGTCATGCGGGCAACACCAAGGATCACGCTGTCTGCGGTGGGCAGTGCACCGCCAGCCAGCGACGTGCCCGCCCCACGCGGGACGACCGGCACGCCCTCTTCATGGCAGATGCGCAGCACGGCCGAAACCTCGGCCGTCGTGCGCGGCAGAACGGCAACAAGCGGGGGGCATCGATAGGCGGAAAGCGCATCGCATTCATAGGCGAGCACCTCTTGCGGATCATGGATCACCGCATCTGCCGGCAAGACAGCCCGCAGCCGAGCGACGATGCGATCCTTGCGTGCAAGGATCGACGGGCTTGGAACCGGCATGTCCATGGCTACCCTCCCTATATTTGGTAAACTTATATAACCAATTTTACAATTTGGCAAGGCCGCGCGGTCACGCTAGACAAGGATCATGGACGCCATTTCAATCCTTCGCCTGTTCACGCCTGCGGATGCGCTCGCTGTCGGCTTTTCGCTGACCGGTGCCATTGTCCTGCAACGGCTGATCGAAAGCCCGACCTTCCGTCGCCCTTCGGTCTCGCAGATCATGGTGCATTACCGGCGCGACTGGATGCGCGAGATGGTGACGCGCCAGCCGCGGATCTTCGATGCGACCATTCTGGACGGGCTGCGGCAAGGGATCACCTTTTACGCCTCGTCCTGCCTGATCGGGTTGGGTGCGGGTCTTGCGCTGGTGTCGGATACGACGCCGCTGCAGGGGCTTGCCACCTCGTTCGATCTGGACGCAGGACCTGCGCTGATCATGAAGGCCAAGATCCTGTTCGTGCTGGCCTTTGTGGTGAATGCGTTCCTGATGTTCGTCTGGTCGCACCGGCTGTTCGGCTATTGCTCGGTGCTGCTGGCCTCGGTTCCGAACGACATCCATCACCCGCGCGCCTATGAACGCGCGGCCCGCGCGGCCGAGGTGAACATCACCGCCGCGCGCAACTACAACCGGGGGCTGCGGTCGGTCTACTATGCGCTCGGCGCGCTTGGCTGGCTGCTTGGACCCTGGGCGCTGATCGTGACGATGGGGGCGACCTTCGCCACACTGATCCGGAGAGAGTTCGCCTCGCAAAGCCGCGAGGCGATCATCGCCCGGCTGACTGAAGACGCCCCGCCGCCCCGGCATTAGGGCGCCTAGACAGCCTTTCCGCCCAAACGCCCCTCGCGCAGCCATGCGAGCAAGATTAAGGCCGAGGCAATCGCCAGCCAGACCCATTCGGGCAGCAGTGCCGAAATGCGGATATCCTGCGTGACATGGGCACCCCGTGGCGTAATGCCGATCCAGCCGCGACCGGCGGCGGTCCGCCCCTCGCCCACGGTCCGCAGGTCGGGCAGACCATCCTCGATTCTGAGAACACCGCCCCCTGCCGCCTCCACCACTGGCTCCAGCACCTCGGCCGAGGCGAGCGTCTCCTCGAACTCACGCGGGGATGGCGGGCCTACGGCGACGACGGTCGAAAGTTCACCCTGCTTTAGCCGGTAAAGGCCCTGCTGCGGCGCAGGCATCTCGGCCCGGTAATGCCCCGGTGAAACCTGCGGCAATGCCAGCGCGGTGACAGTACCATCAGGCAAGGTCACCTCCACCGCATCGGGCGGCGTTTCGGACAGCGTGCGGCGGCTGACGACGATCGATTGCTCTTTCGGTTCCGCCGAGAGCGTCTCTTCCTCAAGCTCCGGCTCTTTCAGCATCCAGTGTGCAAGCCGGCGCAGCAGTTCAAGCTGCGGGCCACCGCCCTCATACCCCCGGCCCCACAACCAGGCGTGGTCCGAGGCCAGCACGGCCACCCGCCCTTCGCCCTCGCGCGCGAGAACCAGCAGCGGACGGCGTTCCAGCCCCTCCATCACCACCTGACCGGCGCCACGAGCCGAGATCTCGATCTGCCGGAACCAGCGGCCCCATCCCCCTTCGGGCGCACGGGCATCAAGGCCCTGCGTCACCGGATGGCGTTGCCCCAGATCGGTCAGCGCCGGGCGGAAGCCCCCCTCCAGCACGCGGCTGGTGGTGGTGACGGGCAGAATGTCGGCCAAGGGTGAGCGCCAGAGGCTGTCGGCCGTCCCGAACTCGGGGCCAGCCGCTACCAGAACCGTCCCTCCGCGCGTGACATAATCGCGCACGTTCTCAAGATAGGCCTGCGGCAGGATTCCCCGCAGTCGATAGCGGTCAAAGATGATCAGGTCGAATTCTTCGATCTTTTCGACAAACAACTCTCGCGTGGGAAAGGCGATCAGCGACAACTCGTCAACCGGCACGCCGTCCTGCTTTTCCGGCGGGCGCAGGATGGTGAAATGTACCAGATCGACCGAGGGATCGGATTTCAGCAGGTTCCGCCAGACACGCTCACCAGCATGGGGCTCACCGGAGACCAGAAGCACCCGCAGTCGATCCCGTACACCGTTGATCGCGGTGACCGAGCTGTTGTTGCGCGTGGTCAGCTCGCCCTCGGCGGCGGCCACGTCGAACTGCAGGATGTTTTGCCCGCCATGTGGCAGGGTGACGGGCAGTTCCAGATCTTCGCCCACGGGGACCGAGTACCATTGCGGCTCTCCCCCGTCGATGGCGATGGAAAGGTCAGCCATGCCCGCGGCCGAAGCAGGCACATCGCCCGCATCCTCGATCCGCAGGGTCAGCGTCACGGGCTCATCAATGATGGCGAAGGCGGGGGCGTTCTTGACGATCAGCCGGCGATCCCAGTCTGACTCACGCCCTGTCATCAGCAAATGCAGGGGGGCGGGCATGGCGGGCGCGAGCTCGATGTCATGCACGCGCCCGTCCGAGATGATCACCGCCCCCGCGATCCGGTCGCGGGGTTCGGCGGCGATTGCCTCGGCCAGCGCCGCCATGACGGGCGATCCGCCATCCCCGGGCGCATCCAGAACCGTCGTGACGCGCAGCTCTGTTCCCGGCAGGGCCGCGACCTCGGCCTCAAGCGCCGCAAGGGCCGTCTCGGCCTGAAGCGCGCGGTCACCGACGCTCTGGCTTGACGTGCGGTCAACCACGGCGATGACGATGTCGCTGAGCGGTTTACGCTCCTCGCGCTGGATCGCGGGGTTCATCAGCGCCGCCAGCAGGGCCAGCGCGGCGCCGGTGCGCCATGGCCATCCGGCAAGCCCGCGCCACAGCGCGTAAAGCGCAAGCCCAAGGCACAGAACCGCCAGCCCCGTGATGACCGCCCAGGGCAGCAGCGGGTCAAAGACGATGGATGCGGCCATCCCCCCGATCATTGCCCCAGCCTTTCCAGCAGCGCGGGCACATGGACCTGATCGGATTTGTAGTTTCCGGTGAACACATGCATCACAAGGTTGATCCCGAACCGATAGGCAATCTCGCGCTGGCGTTCGCCGCCCGAACCACGCCCCACCGGATAGAGTGGCAGCCCGCGCTCATCCACAGCCCAGGCTGCGGCCCAGTCGTTTCCGCCAATCACCACCGGCGTTACCCCGTCGTTGAGATTGCGGAATGGCATCCCCTCGGCCTGCTCGGCATCGGGTGGCGCGGCCTCGACCCAGATCGTGCCGTTCTGCCGTCCGGGAAAGTCCTGCAACAGATAGAAGGTCCGGGTCAGCACATGATCGGTGGGGATAGGCTCCAGCGGCGGGATGTCCAGTGCCGCAGCAATCAACTGCAACCTGCGTGCCTCGGCCGAGGTGCCGCCCGGCGTGTTGGCGTCGCGGGTATCAAAGAGGATCATGCCGCCAGTCCGCAGAAACTCGTTCAGCTTGCCATAGGCCTGAACCGAAGGCAGCGGCTGATCCGCCGTCACCGGCCAGTAGAGAAAGGGAAAGAACGCAAGTTCGTCGCGTTCAATATCAACGGCAATCGGCTCGGCCGGCTCGACCGTGGTGCGCCCGAAGAGCTGCTGGCCCAGGCCGCGCAATCCGGCCTCTGACAACCCATCTACCCGCATATCGCCTGTAACCACATAGGCCAGCCGCAACTCGGTGGTTGCCGTCAGCGCGAATGCATCATCGCCCGACTGCGCGCGCCCCTCTGTCGGGGCAAGGCCCAGCAGGGCCAGCACAAGTCCCAGACGCGCCGCAAGGTTGCCCGACAGGCGACCCGAAACCAAAAGCGCCGCCAGCACATCTGCTGCCAGCAGGATCAGGGCGGCGGCGAGGAAGCTGCCCTTCAAGGGTTGCTCCTGCGCAGCCTCCAGCCCCTCGACCGGCACGTTGGCGGGCCAGACGGCAGGCGCAAGGCTTGTCTCGGGGCTGATCACGTTCAGGGCGATCAGCCGATCCTCGCCCGCATACAATCCCGGCAGGCGATCGGGGCCCGGTTGGCCCGTTGCAAGCGCCTCTCCCGGCACGCCGGGCAGGCCCGTGGGGTCTTGCAAGACACCAAAGGCATCAAGCACCTGTTGCGGCGCAAAGGTCTGACCAGCCAGATCGGCAGCCTCGGGCAGTGCGGGGCGGGTCGAGACAGCCAGCCGTTCCAGCATCTGGACGAACAAGCCCGACAGCGGCAGCGACGACCATTCGGCATTTGCGGTGACATGGAACAGTACCACCTGCCCCTGCCCAAGCGCCTTGCGCGTCACAAGGGGGGTGCCGTCCTCCAGCATGGCGATCGAGCGCGCGGCAAGATCAGGGTCGGGCTGGGCCAGAACCTGCGCCTTGACCGTCACCTCTGCCGGCACCGAAAGGCCGTAGAATGGGCTCGTCTCGGCGAAAGGCGCCAGCGTGCGAGGGCTACCCCAGCTCATGGCGCCGCCAAGCGCACGGCCACCCTCGCGCAGGCGCACGGGCAGAAGCGGGTCCTCTTCCATGCGCGCCACATCCGAGGCCGCGAGCCGCGGCCCGGCAAAGCGCAGCAGAAGCCCGCCTGCATCAACCCATTTCACCAGACCATTGTTTTCTTCGGCCGTCAGCCGCGCAACATCGGCAAGGATGATCACATCGGGGCTGGCCTTTAGCACATCGACAAGGCTGCCGTCGATCAGTTCGGCCACCGGCGCCAGTGCCTGCCGCAGGTAATGGGTGGGCGACAGAAGCAGCAGCCCTTCGCGCCCGGCACTGCCACCGATCAGCGCGACCTTGCGCCGCTTCAGGCTGTCATCGGTCAGCGTGACTGAGCCTGCGGTGCGGATCCCCGCCATCTCGAACCGGGTCAGGCGGTTACGCAGTTCGGGCGGCAGGTTCAGCGCAGCCTCGGTCTCGGTCTTGCCGGTGGCAAATGTCAGCGTGGCGCGCGCAAGTTCCCGGTCAATCCCGGCGGGGTCCAGCCCACGCGCGGCGACATCCACCTCCATCTGCGTGCCGGCAGGCTGGCGCAGGCCGCGGATCTGCACGGCGCCATCCTTGAACGCGACCGGAGCAAGCGCGACAACGGGGCGCGCGGTTTCAAAGACGCGCAACGGCCCACGCCCCTGCAACGCGGCAAGCAGGTCGGACCGACCCGGATGATCCAGCCCGCTGGCAATCCAGTAGGTCTCAAACCCACCCTCAGGCAGCGCTGCGATCCAGTCTGCATCCATGGGATCAAAGGGCAAGGGCGAAAGCCCGGCAATCCGGTCAAGCACGGGCTGTGCGGTCTGAAACTCGGGCCGCGCGGGCGTATCGGTCAGGCGGATCGCGGCGACGGTGCGACCACTGCGGCCCGCCTCTTCGACGATCAGACGGGCGCGTTCAATCCGGCGCGGCCAGTCGCGCGCATCCGCCCAGCCCCCGTCGATGACCACCAGAAGCGGCAGGTCGGGCGTAACCTTGGGCTGCGAGGGGTTGAGCACCGGGCCAGCAAAGGCGATGATCGCCGCCGCGACTGCCGCCGCCCGCAAGAGGAGCAGCCACAGCGGCGTGCGTTCGGTTTCGGTATCCGTGTCCTTAAGCCCGAGAAGCAGCGCCACACCCGGAAAGCGCCGCCGGATCGGTGCGGGCGGCACCGCCCGCAGCAGGATCCACAGAAGCGGCAGCGCCAGCAGCGCCCCCAATACCAGCGGCGAGGTGAAGCCGATGGCGCCAAGCGTCCACATCAGAACCCGGCCTCCAGCGCACGATAAAGCCACAGAAGTGCGGGCTGCGCGCCCTGCCCCGTATGGTGCTGGGTGAACTGCCAGCCTGAAAGGCGCGCCAGCGTCGCAAGGCGCTCGCGCCGCTCTGCCAGCCGGGCGAGATAGCGGCTGCGCAGATCGCCGGCGCGCTGCGTTTCATAGCGAAGAGAGCCCGCCATGGATTCAAAGATCGTCCGGCCATCAAAGGGGAAATCCTCTTCGGCCGGATCGAGTACCTGAAGAAGCGCGCCCCGCACGCCCCGGGCCATGGCCACGCCGATGGCATCCTCGACCGCCGCAAGGTCCCCCATGAAATCCGAAATCAGCACCGCCTGGCCATGGGCGGCAAGGCCTGTCGTTTCGGGCCGGCCATAGTCTTCGGCACCGTCCTGCGCCAGCGCCCGTGCAAGCCGTTCCGCCTGCGCCCGCCCGGATCGCGGCGGGGTCAGCCCGCCCATCAGGCCCACACGTTCGCCCCCGCGCAACAGAAGAACAGAGAGAGCCAGCGCCAGCAACCTTGCGCGATCAGCCTTTGGCGCGCGCGCCTTGTCGCCCGTAAAGCGCATCGAGGCCGAGGGATCCACCCAGATCGACACGCTTTGCGCGGCCTGCCATTCGCGTTCACGCACATATTGCACGTCGCCCCGGCCCGACCTGCGCCAGTCGATCATCCGGGCGCTGTCGCCCGCATGGACCTGCCGGTATTGCCAGAACTCATCCCCCATTCCGGCGCGGCGGCGCCCGTGTTCCCCCAGCATTATGGCCGCAGCCAGATGTTCGGCCGCCGCCAGAAGCGGGGGCAAAGACTGCCCCAACTCCTCGGCGCGGGCGCGGAGATCGGATTGCGGTGTCACGCAGCCGCCTCTTGGCCAAGGCTCTGCGCCACAACGCGGTCGATGACAGCGCCAAGCGTTTCGCCACGCGCGCGCGCCGCAAAGTTGAGCGCCATCCGATGCGTCAGCACCGGACGCGCGAGATCTGCCACATCAGCCACCGAGGGCGCGAGCCGGCCATCGAGCAGCGCCTTGGCGCGGGTTGCCAGCATCAGGGCCTGCGCCGCGCGCGGGCCCGGACCCCAGCTTAGCGTATCGGCAACAGCCGTGCCTTCGGCCTCGCCGGGGCGGCAGGCACGCACCAGATCAAGGATCGCCTCGACCACGCTGTCACCCACCGGCATGCGCCGGATCACCTCTTGCGCGTCGAGCAGCCCGGCGGCGGTAAACACCTGATGCGCCTCGGCCTCTTCGGCACCGGTGGTGGCAAGCAGGATGTCACGCTCGGTCGCACGGTCGGGGTAGTCCACATCGACCTGAACCAGAAACCGGTCCAACTGCGCCTCGGGCAGCGGATAGGTGCCCTCCTGCTCGATCGGGTTCTGCGTGGCGAGGACGTGGAAGGGCCGGCCCAGCGGGCGATGCTCACCCGCGATCGTCACCTCGCGTTCCTGCATGGCCTGCAACAGCGCCGATTGCGTGCGCGGGCTGGCCCGGTTGATCTCGTCGGCCATCAGCAACTGGCAGAAGATCGGGCCTTCGATAAAGCGGAAGGCGCGGCTGCCGTCAGCGCCGGTCTCCAGCACCTCGGACCCCAGAATGTCGGCGGGCATCAAGTCCGGGGTGAACTGGATGCGGTTGCCTTTAAGCCCCATCACCGTCGACAGGGTATCGACCAGACGCGTCTTGCCAAGGCCGGGCAGCCCCACCAGCAGCGCATGCCCCCCGCAGAGCATCGAGGCAAGCACCAGATCGACCACCCGTTCCTGCCCGATGAAGCGCCTGTTGATCGATGTCTTGGCCTGCGCCAGTTGCTCCCCCAGGGATTCGATCCGTTCCACCAGCGCTTCCGCCATGACTTTGCCCTTCAAAGCATTATATCCTGCGCATTAGAGCGGATCGCGGGGCGCGGCACAAATGACAAAAGCGAAATCGGGGCAAATGTCTGAAACCTCTGACATTCTGGCGGTTGCCAAGGCTGCCGGAAAGAAAGGGCCACCACCCGTGCATCTGTGGAACCCGCCCTATTGCGGCGAGATGGACATGCGCATTGCCCGCGACGGCACATGGTTCCATGAGGGTACGCCGATTGGCCGGGCACCGCTGGTGAGGTTGTTTGCCTCGATCCTGAAGCTGGAAGACGGACGCTACTATCTGGTCACGCCGGTCGAAAAGCTGGGGATCACGGTCGAGGATGCGCCGTTCATCGTGGTGGACTTCCGGCTGGAAGAGGGCGAGCACGGAGCGGAGCTGACCTTTACCACCAATGTCGGCGACGAGGTGACCGCAGGCCCTGACCATCCGATGCGGATGGGCCGCGATCCCACGACCCCAAATCCTGCACCCTATGTGATGGTACGGCGCGGGTTGGAAGCGCGCGTTGACCGCAAAAGCTTTTACCGGCTGATCGAACTGGGAGAGGTTGCGGAACATGCAGGCGAAGCGTGGTTCGGCCTCTGGTCCCGCGGCACCTTCTTTCCAGTGATGCGCGAGGCCGATCTGGTGGGCTGACGGCCCCTGCCAAGGCAAAGACCCAGCGATCCACCGCTTATGCCTTGAAGCTACCCCTTTGCCTTTCTAGAATAGGCAAAACGCTCGCCAGACCCGCCAGTTGCAGGAGATCAGCCCATGACCAATGATGCCCCGGAAACCCAGATCGTCACCCACTGGAAAGTGGCCTGCGACGGGGGAGAGGGCGCGCTTGGACATCCGCGCGTCTGGCTGACCATTCCGCAGGACACCGGCTTTGTCGAATGTGGCTATTGCGACAAGCGCTATGTGATCGATCGCGAACACGCCCACGACGACCACTAAGCGTCGCATCATGCGGATCTGGGGGCGCAGGCTGGTCTGGGGGCTGGCCGCGCCCTTTGTGATTCTGTCGCTCTGGTTCGCCGCCGGTCTGTTCGGCGCCCTATGGCCTGCAGAGAGTGCGCGCTTCGATGGGCCCGCCGGGATCGAGATCGGACTGGTCGGTACGCCCATCCACTACGACCTGCTGCTGCCCCTGACACCAGAACTGCGCCGCCGCTTTACCTTTGCGGCCGATGCGAATGTGGCGGTACTGGCCGAGAATGCCGAATGGCTGCTGGTCGGCTGGGGCGCGCGGGATTTCTACATGTCGGCTGGCAGCTACAGCGATGTGCCAATGGCAGCAGTGGCCAAGGCCGTTCTGGGCGACAGCGCCGTCATGCGACTGGAGGCCTGGGGCGCAGTTGCCCTTGAAGACATCCCGGGGGCGCGAAAGATCAGGCTTAGCGCAGAAGGCTATCGCGCCCTGCTGTCTCGACTGGACCAAGACCTTGGACTGCGCCGGCTGGTCAAGGCGCCAGGGCTGACCGCACAGGATGCCTTCTTCGCCAGCCGGGGTGACTTTTCAGGCCTGCGCACCTGCAACGTCTGGGTGGGTGAGGTGCTGCGCGAGGCGGGCGTGCGCCTTGGCGCCTGGACACCGACGCCGCAATCGTTGCGCCTGTCGCTGTGGTGGAACGCGGTCAGAACGCCTTGAAGGTCATCGTGGTCAGCGTGCGCACGATCCCCGGAATGTCGAACAGCCTTTCGCTAAGATAGTGCCCCACATCCGCCTCGTCCGGCACATAGACCTTGGCGATCAGGTCATATTCGCCCGAGGTCGAATAGAGCTCTGACACCACCTCGCGGTCATAGATGGCCTCGGCCACCTTGTAGGTCTGGCCGGGGGTGCAGCGGAACTGGACGAATACGCAGATCATGGGCGGGCTCCTTTTAAGGTCAGCATAGCGGCAGCAGACGGGGCTTGGCAAACCGGCGTCAGTCTTGCGATTGCAGCGACAAGACCGCCCCGCTGTGCGCGCGCAGATCCTCGATGCCAAGCGGCACCTGCGGGCGGGCAAGGCGGTTGCGGATCACCCAGTGCAGGCGCTTTTCGGCGCGTGTGATCGCCACGTAGGCCAGCCGCTTCCATAGCGGGATGCCCGCCTCGGAACGACCGGCCTGCGCGGCAGCCCAAAGATCAGGGGCAAAGACCTGCACCTCGGGCCATTGGCTGCCCTGCGCCTTGTGGATCGTGACGGCCGCGCCATGCAGGAAGGTCGCACCCATGGTGGCAGCCTGCGGGATAAAGGGCTCTTCCTCATCCGGCTTTTCGATCTTGATGATCGAGGCGGCCGAAAGCTGCGGCTCTTCGGCGCCGATGACATGCAGCCGCGCAAAACCGGGCCGGGTGCCGGGGCCAAGGTAGATGACCTGCGCCCCCTTGATCAGGCCCCGCGCCTCAAGGTCGATGCGTTTCTTGCGGTGCTTCAAGGGCAGTTCGATCCCGTCGCAGATCAAGGGTTCGCCCGGCAACAGCGCATCCTCGGGCGCGCCATAGGCGCTGCGGAAGGCATGGATCAGGCGGATACGGGTCGCATTGCGCCAGACCAGAACCGGCGAACGCGCCATCAGCGTGGCGTCAACCCGTTCGGCCATGACCACGCGATCATCGCTGCGGGCCGCCTGTTCCACCATCCGCTCGAACTGGTCAAACGTCAGATCCGGGTCGGCCAGCGCATGGGCCAGATCAAGGATCGGGTTGCCCTCGGCCTGCCGGTGGATACGGCTGAGGTGGAGTTGCCTCTCTCGCCCCAGCTTGTCAAAAACCATCTGGCCCGATTGGTTCACCGGTGCCAGCTGTGCCGGGTCACCGAACAGCACCAGCGTCGGGAATATCTCGCGCAGATCGTCGAACTGCCGGTCATCCAGCATCGAGCTTTCATCGATAAATCCGATGTCGAGCGGCTCTTCCCGACGCTTCCAGCCCTGAATGAAGTCCGACCCACGCAAGCCGGCAGCCGCCAGCGCACCGGGAACCGAGGCGTTGCCGTCGTAAAATGCCTTGGCTCGATCCAGCGCCTGCTCGGTCAGCCCCTCCACCTCGGGCCGGGTGCCATTGCCGGTCAGCCAGTCTGCGATCCGCTCGTATTGGGGATCATAGACCGGGGTATAGAGGATGCGGTGGATCGTCGTCGCCGGGACGCCGCGCATCCGCAGCACCGACGCCGCCTTGTTGGTTGGCGCGAGGATGGCTAGCGTGCGCCGGTCCTTGCGTTTTTTCCCCTCGTAATCGCCCGAGACGATCTCGACCCCGGCCCCCTGCAAGGCCTTGTAGAGCGAGGCGAGCAGCATGGTCTTGCCCGATCCCGCCTTGCCCATCACGCCCAGAACGGTGCTCTTCCCCTCGGCGGCAGGGGTCAGGGTGCCCTCGACAATATCGACACCCATGCCACGCAGCTGATCGGCCACGCGGTCCCAGGCCTCGGCCTGATCGTCAGAAAAGATAAGGGCGGGGTGTTGCATCGCGCGCACCATAGGCGAGCGTGCCAGGATTGGCGAGAGCCCGTCAGTTGAGACTGCGGGATTGCACCTGTGCTCTGTGAGGTTCGGCCCGCGTTGCGATTTCCGCCTCGGCAACGCGGGTCGCACGTTCGATCTGCGCGGCAAAGGCGGGCAGGTCGTTGATCTGGGCGAAGCTGCGCAAATCGCGCAACACGTCGAAAATCCAGCTGTCCGCCATATGGCCACCCTCGCCCGTTGTGACAGGCGGAAACGATGAAACCGCCTGCCCCAGATCTACGGCGGTTTGGTCAATAGAACGTCAACGAAACACCTGCGCAGAACGGAAAACCGCCGCCCCCGGGTGGGAACGGCGGGACAGGGATCAGAACCCAGGATCAGCCCTTGGGGCCGGCCTCGAGCGCATCCTCGAATGTGCGCAGGCCGGTGCGGGGCGCCTGCACCAGCACCGCCATGTTGCCAGGCTTGTGCTGGTTGCGCAGCATCAGCGTATGCGCCTTGGGGATCTCGGCCCAGGGAAAAACCTCGGACATGCAGGGATCGAGCCGACGCTCGCACATCAGCTTGTTGGCCGCCGCCGCCTGCTTGAGATGGGCGAAGTGCGAGCCCTGCAGGCGCTTCTGGTGCATCCACATGTACCGCACGTCGAAGGTGCAGTTGAAACCGCTGGTGCCGGCACAGATCACCACCATGCCGCCCTTCTTGCAGATCAGGGTCGAAACCGGGAAGGTCGCCTCGCCCGGATGCTCGAACACCATGTCGACGTTGACGCCCTTGCCGGTGATGTCCCAGACCGCCTTGCCAAACTTCCGGGCCTCTTTCAGCCAGTCGTTGTATTCTTGGCTGTTGACCTTGGGCAGTTGCCCCCAGCATTTGAAGTCATTGCGGTTGATCACGCCCTTGGCGCCCAGCGACATCACGAAGTCGCGCTTGGTTTCATCCGAGATCACGCCGATCGCATTGGCACCCGCCGCTGCCGCAAGCTGGATCGCGTAGGACCCAAGACCACCCGACGCCCCCCAGACCAGCACGTTCTGGCCGGGCTTCAGGTCATGCGGCGCATGGCCAAAGAGCATCCGGTAGGCGGTCGCCAGTGTCAGCGTGTAGCAGGCCGACTCTTCCCAGGTCAGATGCTTGGGACGTGGCATGAGTTGCTGCGCCTGCACACGCGTGAACTGCGCGAACGAGCCATCATGCGTCTCGTAGCCCCAGATCCGCTGCGTGGGCGAGAACATCGGGTCACCGCCGTTGCATTCCTCGTCGTCGCCGTCATCCTGATTGCAGTGGATCACCACCTCGTCGCCGACCTTCCAGCGCTTCACCTTGTCACCCACCGCCCAGACGATGCCCGAGGCATCGGAACCGGCGATATGGTAGGGCTGCTTGTGGCCGTCGAACGGGCTGATCGGCACGCCGAGACCAGCCCAGACGCCGTTATAGTTGACGCCGGCGGCCATCACCAGAACCAGCACCTCATGGCTGTCGATCTCCCACGTGGGCACGACCTCCATCTGCATGGCCTGCTCTGGCTCGCCATGGCGTTCGCGACGGATCGCCCAAGCGTACATGTTCTTCGGAACATGGCCGAGGGGCGGCATCTCGCCGATTTCATACAGATCCTTGATTGGCGCGTCGTAAGGCGCGATCGCGGGCTGGTTATCCAGTGCCATTTGGCCCTCCTGTTCATTGTGCCGCAGCGCAGAATCAACGCGGCTCATGCAGCATAGAGATACATTCGCCGCGCAACATTGCAACTGTAAACAGGTCTATATTGTAATTTTATGTCCGCCGCGTTGCGGCAACGGCTCGAAATGCGGCAGCGTTCTTGCGACCGCTCGGCGCTTTGGACGGGCAAGTACAGGAATCTTCCTTGCTTTCTGGAAAAAGCACCCCCATATCTTCGGAGCGACGTTATCTCAATTCGACCACTGTCTCCGAAATCCGGCCACAGCTCGACGCGTGCTGACGATGCCGGGCCACCGCACTTCCGCGGGTGGCATGTTAAAGGAGATCTCACGATGGCCAAGGGCACCGTGAAATGGTTCAACGCTACCAAGGGCTTCGGCTTTATCGCCCCTGAGGGTGGCAAGAAGGACGTGTTCGTCCACATCACCGCACTGGAACGCGCTGGCATCCGCTCGCTGGCTGATGGTCAGGCTGTGACCTTCGACATCGAAGCTGGCCGTGACGGCCGCGAATCGGCGACCAACCTGTCGCTGGCCTGATTTTCGGCAGGCCGGTTGCCGGCCAAAGCTGAAATCCGCAAAGGGGTGGGCGAAGTCCGCCCCTTTTTTCATATCCGGTGAACGCCCCGTCAGGCGGCGCGCCACAAAATCCGATCACGCAAGGCATGACGGATTGCCGGGCGCAGACTTTTCTCCAATGAATTGACCGGCAGAGTTACTGCGCCTGCGCGGTCTTCGGGAAAGGTCGGGGCTTCGCTGCCCGCGCCGATGACAATCGCCGGAACCCGGCACCCTGCCCCACGCAACAGCGACATCGCACGCGCGCCGGCCCAAAGGCCATCGTCCGTCTCGTCGCAGACCAGCACAAAGAGCCCATAGCCGCCCGGATCGTCGATCACGGCATCAAGGCCGGTAAAGAGTTCAGTCGCGAGCTCCACATCCCCGCCCATTGACAGCACGGCATCTGCCGCCCTCTGCGCGGGCCGGGGATCGCCCGTTGCGATCAGCAGCACCCGCAATCCGCAAAGGACGGGTTCGGCTGAGAAGAGTTGTGCGCGGATTGTCTGCATGGAATGGACACGCCGAGGATAGAGGATCTACCCCTTTTGCTAGCCCTGCATCGCGGCGAAAATTGGGGCAAAGGTGGGCGCGAACAATTCGCTCGCAGTCGGACCATGGCGGACCGCACGCATTGCGCCAGAACATGAAAACGGCCCGGCGTGCTGATACCGGGCCGATCGAAGTCATCAGGTGCTGCTCAGACCGCTTTCTTCAGCGCGTCGATCAGGTCTGTCCGCTCCCAGCTGAAACCACCCTCGGCATCAGGCGCACGACCGAAATGGCCATAGGCCGCGGTGCGGGCGTAGATCGGGCGGTTCAAGTTCAGATGTTCGCGAATTCCGCGCGGCGTCAGATCCATACATTCGGCCACGGCGCGTTCGATCGCGGATTCCGCAACCTGCCCGGTGCCATGGGTGTCGATATAGATCGACAGCGGCCGCGCCACACCGATCGCATAGCTGAGCTGCAGCGTGCAGCGATCGGCCAGTCCGGCCGCGACCACGTTCTTGGCCAGATAGCGCGCGGCATAGGCGGCGGAACGGTCCACCTTGGTCGGATCCTTGCCCGAGAATGCACCGCCACCATGCGGCGCGGCACCACCGTAGGTATCGACGATGATCTTGCGGCCCGTCAGCCCTGCATCCCCATCCGGTCCGCCGATGACGAAGGTGCCAGTCGGGTTGACCCACCATTCGGTCTTGTCGGTAATCCAGCCCTGCGGCAGCACGTCACGGATATAGGGCTCAACGATGGCCCGGATATCGGCCGAAGTCTGATCTTCGCTTTCGTGCTGGGTCGAGAGCACGATCGAGGTCACCTCGACGGGCTTGCCATCGACATAGCGCAACGACAGTTGCGATTTGGCGTCGGGGCGCAGTGTCGGCTCTTGCCCCGATTTCCGCACTTCCGCCAGACGGCGCAGGATCGCATGAGCGTACTGGATCGGCGCTGGCATCAGCTCGGGCGTCTCGCGGCAGGCATAGCCGAACATGATGCCCTGATCGCCCGCCCCGTCCTTGTCCACGCCCTGCGCGATATGGGCCGATTGCTTGTGCAGGTAGTTCTTCAGCTTCAGCGTCTTCCAGTGAAACTCGTCCTGCTCGTATCCGATGTCACGAACGCAATCGCGGACGATCTGGTCCACGCCGTCCATCATCGACTTCAGCTTGTCCTGATCACTCAGTCCGACTTCCCCGCCCACAACCACGCGGTTGGTGGTGGCAAAGGTCTCGCAAGCAACGCGTGCGTTTGGCTCTACCTTCAGAAAGGCATCCAGGATCGCGTCGGAAATGCGGTCGCACACCTTGTCCGGGTGCCCCTCGGAGACGGATTCCGAAGTGAAGACGTAGTCTTTTCTGCTCATTGGGGAAGTGCTCCATTACCAATCCCCGCCACGCCAGGAAGCCGTTGTGGCGGTTCAATGTTCCCGTTACGCCGCGACGGCGGGGGCGTCAAGGCGTTGCGGTGCCGCGACGCAGAATGACGGCGGCGCAAAGCGCGGCCAGAAGGACCAGGAACGGGATCTCGCCGAAGCGGCTGTAGACTGTGGGGGGCAGCGCGCCGGGCAAGGGGGCATCGAGGAAGCTTGCGATGCCGAAATCCAGTTCATGCGTGACCTGCCCGCGTGCATCCACCATCTGCGTCACGCCCGTATTGGCGACACGAACAAGCGGCAATCCCTGTTCGATCGCGCGCAACCGCGCGATACCCGCATGCTGAAAGGGGCCGGTCAGGGTGCCAAACCAGGCATCGTTGGTAATCTGCAAAAGCCAGCCGGGGCGTTCGGCCGGGGCGTTCACCTCCAGCGGAAAGACCGCCTCATAGCAGATCAGCGGCAGCGCGCGGCCAAGCGGCCCCAGATCAAGCACCCGTGGCCCCGGCCCTGCCGCATAGCCAAACCCCGCCTGCGCGGCAAAGGCACGCAGCCCGAACCAGGCGTGCAGCCGGTCGCCAAAGGGGATGTACTCGCCAAAGGGCACCAGATGCGCCTTGTCGTAGCTTGCAAGCTCTGCGCCACCCGCGCCGATCATGACCAGACTGTTGTAGGCCGCATCGCCTTCCAGACGCTGCACGCCAGTGATCACCGGCACGCCACGCGCCGCGCGGGCAACGCCCTGCGCCGCATCGCCCCATGGCTCATAGAGGTAAGGTAGCGCCGTTTCCGGCCAGATCACCAGATCAGGCCGGGGCTCAGCGGCAGTGAATTCGGTTTGCAGCCGGTAAAGTCGGCTGGCCTGCTCCGGGTCCCACTTCAGATCCTGTCGGGCATTTGGCTGCACCAGACGGAAGATCAGCCCCGGCCCGTCGGGCAGCGGCGCGGCCAACCGCAAGGTACCCAGACCAAAGGCCATCGCAAGCGCAAGCGCCGCCAGCGCCGCCCCCGCCGGGCCGAACATCACCGGCAGCGCCGCGACAACAAGCGTCAGCAGTGTGAGACCATTCGCCCCGATCCAGGCCGCCAGTTGCGCAACCGGCGTGTCAATCCAGATATGCCCCGGCAAGGCCCAGGGGAAACCGGTGAAGAGAACACCGCGCAACGCCTCCATCCCGGCAAGCGCCGCGACGAAAGCTGCCACGCGGCGCCCCTGCCCTCCGACTGCGCCTGCAACCAGCGCGGAAAGCGCCCCGGCCGCCGCCCAGAACAGCGCAAGACCTGCCGCCATCAGGATCAGCGCAAAGGGCGCCATCCAGGCATAGACCTCGGGCTCAACCAGAAAGGGAGAGATGATCCAGGTCAGCGCACCAAGGAATTGCCCCGCACCCGCCGCCCAGGCCTGTACGGCGGCGCGGCGGGCGCCTTCGGCCCCGGCCACCCGTGCGATGACCACCGCCAGCGCCGGCAAGGCAACATACCAGGCGCCCAGTGGAAGCTGGCCCGCTGCAGTCAGCAGCCCCAGCCCGAAGGCTGGACCAAGGTTCCGCAGGACGCCGCGCAATCAGCCCTCGGTCGCAGGTGCGGTTGGTGGCGCGGTGGGCCGGTGGTCTGGCAAGGTTACACGAAGACGCTTGATGCGACGCGGGTCGGCATCGACGATCTCAAACTCAACCCCGCTTTCGTGGGCAATCACCTCGCCCCGCGCCGGCACCCGACCGATGCGCAGGAAGACGAGGCCCCCAAGCGTGTCGATCTCTTCGTCATCTTCGCCAGTACGCAGGCGAACGCCGATCTCGGCCTCAACCTCATCCAGCGGCGCAGTGGATTGCATGACCCAGACACCCGGCTTTTCCTGCCGCCACAGGGTGCCCTCTTCCTCGTCGTGCTCGTCCTCGATCTCGCCGATCACCGTCTCGATCAGATCCTCGATGGTCACAAGCCCGTCGACACCGCCGTATTCGTCGATGACCAGCGCCATATGCACACGGTCTTTCTGCATCTTCTGCAACAGCACATGCAGCGGCATTGAAGGCGGAGCATAGAGGATCGGGCGCAACAGCCGCTTCAGGCTGAACCGCCCGCCTGCGCCAAAGCCGTGCTGCAGCGCCAGATCCTTGAGAAGGATCAAACCCTGCGGATGGTCCAGTGTGCCTTTGTAGACCGGCAGGCGCGAAAAGCCCTGCTTGCGGAAAACCTCGACCAGGTCATCCTTGCCGATGTCGAGGGGGACGGCCACGATCTCCACCTTGGGGATCGCCACATCGTCAACGCGCAGCTTGCGCAGGTTGGCCAGCCCGGGCAGCTGCGGCAATGCAGGTGCATCTGGCCGACCCGGCTGGGTTTCTGACGCCGGGTCCGAGGGGACAAACGCGGAAAGTATCCGCCCGAAGAACCCTCTCTGCCCCGGCTCGGGAGACTCTCCCTCGTCCTGCTCTGCCCGCTCCGAGGACGGCTGCGCCGCCCCTGTCGATCCTTCGTAACTACTGCCCATCGGTCCTTGTATCCAGGTTGCGTCAGCCGCCCGCATAGGGGTCGGCAATTCCAAGCGCGGCGAGGATTTGCCGCTCGGTGTCTTCCATCAGTTCGGCATCATCATCGTCGATGTGATCATAGCCGAACAGATGAAGAATCCCATGTATCAGAAGATGTGTGACATGGGCGTCAAAGGTTTTTTCCTGTTCGGCGGCTTCCCGCGCACAGGTGTCAAAGGCAATCGCGATATCGCCCAAGGGCTCTGGCGCCTCCAGAGTGCCCGGTTCTGGCAGCTCAGGCGCCTCGCCGGCATATTCCGACCCGCGTTCGGCTGAGGGCCAGCTGAGCACATTCGTGGGCTTCGCCTTGTCGCGAAAGGTGCCGTTCAACTCGGCGATCCGCGCATCATCGCAGCCCATCACGACCGCCTGATAGAGCGCAGGATCATATCCCAGATGCGTGGCAACCGCGCGCGCCGAAGTTTCAGCCAGCCGGGAAAGCCCTGCGGCCTCCCATCGGTCATCCTCGATGACAATATCCACGATTCCGGTCATGCGCGCCTCATAGCCGTCAATTCGCGCAACCGCAAATGCCTTTCAACCCGGCAGGATCGACCAGAAAAGGGCGGGGAGCCGCGCCCCCGCCCTTGCTTTCAACCAAGGCTTCAGCCCGTTGCCTCATCCGCGTCATAGGCCTCAATGATGCGGGCAACGAGCGGATGGCGCACCACGTCCTTGGCGGTGAAGTAGTTGAAGCTGACACCCTTGACCCCTTTCAGGATACGTTCGGCATCCTGAAGACCACTCGGCACGCCGCGCGGCAGGTCAACCTGCGTGCGGTCGCCGGTGATCACCATGCGGCTGCCCTCACCCAGACGGGTCAGGAACATCTTCATCTGCATGGTGGTCGCGTTCTGCGCCTCGTCCAGCACGACAAAGGCATTGGCCAGAGTCCGGCCACGCATGAACGCCAAGGGCGCGATCTCGATGCGTTTCTCCTCGAGCAACTTCTGAACCTGCTTCGCGGGCAGAAAGTCGTTCAACGCGTCGTAAAGCGGCTGCATATAGGGGTCGACTTTTTCCTTCATGTCGCCCGGCAGGAAGCCCAGTCGTTCGCCCGCCTCGACGGCCGGGCGCGACAGGATGATCTTCTCGACCATCCCGCTGATGAACATCGTCACCCCAACCGCGACGGCCAGATAGGTCTTGCCGGTGCCGGCGGGACCGATGCCGAACCCAAGCTCATTGGCAAACAGGTTCGCGACATAGGCCTTCTGCGCCTCGGTCCTGGGCTCGATCGGCTTCTTGCGGGTGCGCAGTTCTACGGCGCCGGGGGTGAACATCTCGATCTGCTCTCCGTCGCGCGGCGTCTCGATCATCGGATGCCCCATGCGGATGGCGGCCTCGATTTCGCCCGCACTGATGCCGCGCCCGGCCTCAAGCCGGGCATAGAGCGAATGCAGCACTGCCGCCGCCTGTTCGCGTGCGCCCCTGTCCCCGATCACCGCCAGACGGTTGCCGCGCCGCAGGATATGCACCCCCATCTGGTGCTCTATCTGGGCAAGGTTCCGGTCGTATCCGCCACAGAGGTCGATCAAGAGCCTGTTGTCGGGAAATTCCAGAAGGGTCTCGACGACGTCCTCGGCACGGGTCGGGGGTGTCAGCGCACTGATGCCCAAGCTATGTTCCTTTGCGGCTGGAGGGCTTCATGATTTGAGTCTGCGCCTCGAAGATTAAGGAAACAAGACAAAGCTGCGTTGCGGGCGGCCAAACCGTGGGCGCTGCCCATTTTTTAGGCGACACCTCAGCCTGACACACAAGTGCTTGTGGGCAATCCAGTTGGCAACACATGCGGTGGAAATGAGATCGGCCACCGTAGACCGGCGGCCGATGTCTTGATTTTGCTGCGGAAAGCCGCGGGGACGTCAGTTCGACCGGCGCACGCCAACCGGAACGCGATCCGGTATACCGGCCTTGGGCGTTTCGTAATTGCCCAGAACCGTTCCCGGCGGATAGCGGCCATCGCAGACCGGCTTGCCCGTCGCGGGATCGAATCGCCGCGTCGCATAGCCTTCTAGCCCGTCATCGACGATCCAGACCTGACATCCATCAGGGTCATAGGCGACGGCGCCGGTGCCATTCGGCAGAGGATAGGCGTCGAGACCGGTGTCGGTATTGGTCGCGATTACGGTGTCAGGGCCTGCCATGAAGGGATATCGCGCCTCGCAGCCCGCGAGGGTGGCCACCATCAGCCCGGCGAAAATGACATGGGAATGCAGCTTCATCCGGGTCACCATTTATAGCAGACGACTTCGACGCGGCGGTTCTTCTGCATGCCTGCAGCCGTCGCATTCGAGGCGACAGGCTGGCTTTCGCCATAACCCGTCTGCCGCTCGACCCGCGCGCCAAGCGAACGGGCAAGATCGGCAACAGTGGCCGCGCGACGCTCGGACAGGGTCTGGTTCGCCGCCGACGAGCCGCGACTGTCGGTATGACCCGCAATCGCAAAACTGGCACGCGTTTCAGACTCGCCCTGCTGCTTGAAAAACTCGGTCAGGCTCTCGCGCCCCTCAGTCGAAAGATCGGCGCTGCCCGTCGCAAACACGGTGTCGGCATCAGCCACCAAACACGTCGATTTGGCTGCACAGATCGGCTTGCCGGTCGAGGGATTCACGCGGGCCACCATATAGCCCTCTTCCCCGCCATCGGCCCACCAGTGCTGGCAGCCATCCGCATCGACCCAAAGGCCCCACTCAATCTTTCCGGAGACCTTCGGCTCGGTTTCGGCCCCGGCGACACCGGCGACAGCCACACAGGCGACCGCTCCGATCCATGCGCGCAAGGCACGGGCAGACAAATGCATCACGAACCACTCCTTCATCCAACCCATAACCATGGCCACCCCGGCAGCGGGCGGCCTGCAATTTTGTCAGCTTTTAGGATCGCCCACGCGCAAGTAAAGGCAAATGAGGTATGCAGGCGCCAAACGGCCCCAAATATTGTGGATAAATCCGTGCAGTTCCACAACTTCGGCCCGGCGCGTGCGACAAGGCCAAAGACTTCCCTGACGTCATCAGGCCCTGATTCTCTCGCCCCCAAGCGAGTTCGGCGCCGAGGCCGCAATCCGCACGCGAACCAGTTCCCCCACCTTGCCAGTCGGGTCATAGACGTGAACGGCATGCAGGTGGTCGGACTTGCCCACCATCTGACCGGGCAGCCGCCCCGCCTTTTCGTACAGCACCCCGACCTCTCGCCCCACCATGGCAGCCTGCGCGGCGCGCTGTTGCTCAAGGATCAGCGCCTGCAGGGTGTGCAGACGCGCGTCCGCAACCTCGGCCGGCAGTTCAGGCTTTTCCGCCGCCGGCGTGCCGGGGCGGGCTGAGTACTTGAAGCTGAAGGCCGCGCCATACCCCACCGCGCGGATCAGGTTCATCGTGTCCTCAAAATCGGCATCCGTCTCGCCGGGGAAGGCCACGATGAAATCCGAGGTCAGCAGGATGTCGGGCCGCGCAGCGCGAATACGCTCGATCAGACGCAGGTATTGCTCGGCCGTATGCTTGCGGTTCATCGCCTTGAGGATGCGGTCACTGCCCGATTGCACCGGCAGATGCAGATAGGGCATCAGTTGCGGCACCTCGGCATGGGCGGCAATCAGGTCATCATCCATGTCGTTGGGATGGCTGGTGGTATAGCGCAGCCGCTCTACCCCATCGATCGCGGCCAGCTCGCGGATCAGACGGCCA
This sequence comes from Gemmobacter aquaticus, assembly GCF_007859075.1. Lineage (GTDB taxonomy): Bacteria > Pseudomonadota > Alphaproteobacteria > Rhodobacterales > Rhodobacteraceae > Gemmobacter > Gemmobacter aquaticus. The sequence goes on along the minus strand of NZ_VOAK01000020.1, from coordinate 22,707 downwards.
AGCCCCCATGTGCCACCGCCCAGATCGCTCGGGCCCTCACCGTGATAGCCGTTCACGTTCTGGCCCAGAAGCGTGATCTCGCGCACGCCGCGGCTGACCAGATCGCGCGCCTCGGCCAGAAGACGGCTGGCCGGACGGCTGACTTCGGCGCCGCGTGTATAGGGCACTACGCAAAAGGCGCAGAACTTGTCGCAGCCCTCCTGCACCGTCAGAAACGCGGTCGGCCCGCGCAGGGCCTTGCGTTCGGGCAAATGGTCGAACTTGTCTTCCTCGGGAAAGTCGGTGTCGATCACCCGGCCCTTGGCCTCCACCATCTCGGGCAGCCGATGATAGCTCTGCGGCCCGACCACCAGATCGACAAGCGGCATCCGCCGCAGGATCTCTTCGCCTTCGGCCTGCGCCACGCAGCCCGCGACACCGATCTTCAGGTCGGGGTTTGCCGCCTTCAGCGGACGCAGGCGGCCAAGGTCGGAATAGACCTTCTCCGCCGCCTTCTCGCGGATGTGGCAGGTGTTCAGAAGCACCATATCGGCCTCTTCGGCCACCTCGGTGGTGACATAGCCCTTCGCGCCAAGCGCTTCGGCCATACGCTCGCTGTCATAGACGTTCATCTGGCACCCGTAGGTCTTGATGAACAGCTTTTTGGGCGCAGTCGTGGACGGCGTGTCGGTCATGGGGGCCTCACTGGATCAGCGCGCGTTCTACCCGAACGGGCGGGCGGGCGCAACAAAGCCCGCGAGCGCCTTGCAAAGCGGGCCGCCTTGGCAGAACTTGCGCCGAAAGACAGGCAGGACGGCACCCGACATGAAGCACCAGAGCATCGAGGATTTCGCGGCAACGCCCGAGGCCCGTGGCGCAAAGGGACCGGTAGCTATCGTCATGGCGGAAGATGAAGTCGAGCTTTCCGGAACGCTGGAGCGGCTGCACTCTTTCGGCTTTCGACCGGTCCTTTTGCTCGCCCCCGCCGATCTGTCGCTGGACGAGGCGTTGGCACCGCGCATCCACCGCATCACATTTGACGTTTATCAGGAAAACGCGCTGCAAAAGGCCGTCAACCGCATCAGCGCCGCCCTGCCCGAAGGAATATGGCTGCACTACTGCTACAACGCCGAGTACCTGTTCTTTCCCTTCTGCGAGACCCGCAGCGCGCGCGACCTGCTTGCCTTCCACACCGAAGAGCGGCGCGATGCGATGCTGACCTATGTCATTGACCTTTATGCCGCCGACCTTGAACAGCACACCAATGCGGTTTCGGTTGCCGACGCCCATCTGGACCGGTCGGGATATTACGCGCTGGCGCGGAAAGACCCTGCCCGCAACTGGGAGGTGCTGGAACGCCAGTTCGATTTCTTCGGCGGCCTGCGCTGGCGGTTTGAAGAGCATATCCCGTGGACACGGCGCAAGATCGACCGCATCGCGCTGTTCCGCAATCGCCGGGGGCTGGAGCTTCGCCCCGATTTCACCTTTGACGACGCCGAATACAACACCGTGTCCTGTCCCTGGCACCATAACCTGACAGCGGCGCTGTGTTCCTTTCGCACGGCCAAGGCCCTGCGCACCAACCCGGGCTCGCGGTCAGCGATCCGGACCTTTCGCTGGCGCAATTCGGCCAAGTTCAGTTGGCACAGCCAGCAATTGATGGACCTCGGCCTGATCGAACCCGGCCAGTGGTTCTGAGCACCACGCCACACGATATCTGGCGGTCGTATCGGCGGGAACACGCCAGATGCTGGAAACCGACTAGGCAAGCGGCAGCTCGGCGGCTATCCTTGCGCTCAACAAGGCCAAAGGCCAGCCGAGCAGCAGGGCGAAACGCCCATTCACAGGACACCGCACCACTTCCGCCACAGCGCGGTCGTGTCGGGCATCATTCCTGCTTCATCGGCACCAGATTTCGCGCGGCTTGCACGCTGCAATGACTTTGAAGGGGGGACGAGGCCCCAACTTCCGCCCGCTGCGGCTCGTCACGCACAGGCAACCGATTGACCCGAGGTATCCGATGTCGCGCACCCCTGCCCTTCCGCTGACCGCTGCCCTGACCAGTGCGCTGATCGCGCTTATGGCCCCGACGGCGCAGGCCGAGATGATTGGCGGTCGTGTCGGCCTTGAGTATTCAGCTTTCACCGACGACACCGACTATGCCAAGGCCGGTATTGAAGGGGCGCTGCAATTCGGCCTCACCCCCATGTTCTCTGTGCAGACCGATCTGGGCCTCCACCGCCTGAACGAGGTTGGCGAAACCGCGATCACCGGCACCCTGCACGGGATCGCCGATATCGACGGGATGAGCTCGGCCGGTGCCTTCCTTGGGGTTGACAGCTTTGCAGGCAGCTCGGTGCGACACATCGGTCTCGAATATGGGCGCGAGGTCGGGATGGGCAGCATGGAAGGCTATCTGCAATACGCCGACCGGGCGGATAGCGATGGCTTCGTGCTGGGCGTCTCGGGCGAGATGCCGGTGATGGATGACACCATCTGGGTCGGCGGGCGACTTGATCATGCCGATCTCGATTCTGACCTGTCGATGACCCGCTATGGCATCAACGGAAGCTACAGGTTCGGCACCGGAAGCTCAGCCTCGGTCGAGCTTGGCGCACTGAGCGGCGACGCGGATCTTCTGGGCGACGATGCCGAGGTCTATGTGCGGCTTGGTCTCGACTTTCGCTTCGGCCCGAAAAACGGCACCGATTTTGGCCCGCGTGGGCTGACGCAGCTTTTGCCTGGTCTTTGACCTCGTCTGCCGCTCACGCCTGCGGCGGTGTCCGGCGCAGGCGGATCACGACATCAACGCGCGAGATCTCGGTTCCTTCGGGCGCGTCGGGCAGATGCGCAATGGTCAGCTGATCGGCAGGCGCGTCGGTGAGCATGGCCGTGTCTTCCCAGAAGAAATGCGGGTGATCATCCATGCGGGTATCGAAGTAGCCCTTCGATCCGTCCACCACCACCTCTTGCATAAGGCCCGCGTCACAAAAGGCGCGAAGGGTGTTGTAAACTGTCGCGAGGCTCACTTTCTCATCCCCGCTGACCGAGGCTGCGTAAAGGCTTTCGGCGGTCACATGGCGGTCCTCGCCATCGCCCACCAGCAGCGTCGCCAGCGCCAGACGCTGTCGCGTTGGCCGCAGCCCGCCACGCGCAAGCCAGCTCGACGCGCGCTCGACCGCACGTTCATCCACCGATCCTGACGCTGTTTCCAGAGCCTTAACGTCCATCTTCGCCTCTGTTCCAAAGTAAAGGTGAATGTAGGACGCGCGGGCGCAAGTTTCAAACGCTATTCCGCCGAAACGAGAGCCACACAGGCGCGCGGCAGGCGCGCGGCGGTGCAGGCTGAGCACCGCTTTTCCCCCAGCAAGGCAATGCCGGGCGCACGCCCCGCCCTTGCCACGCCCAAGACCGGGGTGATAGAGGGAACGGAAGATCATTGGGGGGTTAAGGCCAGATGGCGGCATATCCGACGAGTTTCAGCAAGGAAGACCTTTTGAAATGCGCGCGCGGCGAGCTGTTCGGGCCGGGCAATGCGCAGCTTCCGGCACCGCCCATGCTGATGATGGACCGCATCACCGAAATCTCGGGCGATGGCGGCCTGCACGGCAAGGGCCATGTGGTTGCAGAATTCGACATCACGCCCGACCTGTGGTTCTTTGAATGCCACTTCCCCGGCAACCCGATCATGCCGGGTTGCCTCGGGCTTGATGGCCTGTGGCAACTGACCGGCTTCAACCTTGGCTGGCGTGGCTGGGAAGGTCGCGGATACGCGCTTGGCGTGGGCGAGGTAAAGCTTACGGGTATGGTGCGCCCCGACCGCAAGATGCTGACCTACAAGGTCGATTTTACCAAGGCCGTGCAGACCCGCCGCCTGACCATGGGCGTCGCCAACGGCATCGTCGAGGCGGATGGCGAAGTCATCTATCAGGTTACAGACATGAAGGTGGCCCTTTCGGCCAGCTGACCCCGGATTAAAGGAGCATCCCATGCGTCGCGTCGTCATCACCGGGATCGGCATCGTCTCGCCCATCGGCAACAATGCTGCCGAAGTGGAAGCAAGCCTGCGCGCGGGCAAGTCGGGCATTGTATTCGCCCCGGAATATGCCGAGCACGGCTTCCGCTCGCGGGTCCATGGCCAGCCGCAGATCGTGCTGGAGGACCATATCGACAAGCGCGACCTGCGCTTCATGGGCGATGGCGCCGCGTACAACTTCATCGCGATGCAGCAGGCGGTGGCGGATTCTGGCCTTACCCCGGCCGAAGTCTCGCATGAGCGTACCGGCATCATCGTGGGTTCAGGCGGGCCTTCCACCAAATCCTTCTTCAAGGCCCATAACATTGTCCGCGAAACCGGTAGCCCGAAGCGGATCGGCCCCTTCGGCGTGACCAAGGGCATGTCCTCGACCAACTCGGCCTGCCTTGCGACGCCCTTCAAGATCAAAGGCGTGAACTATTCGATCACGTCGGCCTGCTCGACCTCGGCCCATTGCATCGGCAACGGCACCGAACTGATCCAGATGGGCAAGCAGGACATCGTCTTTGCCGGCGGCGGCGAGGAACTGGACTGGACATTGTCCTGCCTCTTTGACGCCATGGGCGCCATGTCGTCGAAATACAACGACACCCCGTCCACCGCATCGCGCGCCTTTGACGCCACCCGCGACGGCTTTGTCATCGCAGGCGGCGGCGGCGTTGTCGTGCTGGAAGAATTGGGCCATGCCCTTGCCCGCGGTGCCAGGATCTATGCCGAGGTGACGGGCTACGGCGCAACCTCTGACGGCTATGACATGGTCGCACCTTCGGGCGAAGGCGGCGAGCGCTCGATGCGTCTTGCGATCTCTACCCTGCCAGAGGGTCGCAAGATCAGCTACATCAACGCCCATGGCACGTCGACCCCGGCAGGCGACGTGACCGAGGTCAAGGCCGTGCGCCGCGTTTTTGGCGAGGGCAATGTACCGCCGATCTCGTCCACCAAATCGCTGACCGGGCATTCGCTGGGCGCGACGGGCGTGCACGAGGCGATCTATTCGCTGCTCATGCTGCAAGGCGACTTCATCACCGCCTCGGCCAATGTGACCCAGCTTGACCCTGAGCTGAAGCCCGAAGAGATCGCGACCACCCTGCGCGAGAATGTGGGAATGGATTCGGTTCTGTCGAACAGCTTTGGCTTTGGCGGAACCAATGCGACGCTGGTCATGAGCAAATTTCTGGGCTAAGCCCGAGTTACGGGGCCACAAGGCCCCGTTTTGACACATAATTCTATTGCTGGGAGAGCCGGAATGGCCGGATGGATGGCAGGCAAGCGCGGGCTTGTGATGGGCGTCGCCAACGAAAAATCCATCGCCTGGGGTATCGCCAAGGCCTTGGCTGCCGAAGGCGCGGAGCTTGCGTTCTCCTATCAGGGCGAGGCGTTCGGCAAGCGGGTCGAGCCGCTCGCAGCCAGTGTGGGGTCGGATTTCCTCGTCGATGTCGACGTGACCAGCGATGAAAGCCTCGATGCCTGCTTTGGCGCACTGAAAGAGCGTTGGGGCAAGCTCGACTTTCTTGTGCATGCCATCGCGTTTTCCGACAAGAACGAGTTGACGGGGCGCTTCATCAACACCTCGCGTGGGAATTTCCGCAACTCGCTGGATATCTCGTGCTTCTCGTTCATCGATGTCAGCCGCCGCGCGGCAGAACTGATGCCCGATGGCGGCAGCCTGATCACCCTGACGTTCCAGGGATCAAACCGGGTAACCCCCAATTACAACGTCATGGGTGTGGCCAAAGCCGCACTGGAAAGCGCCACGCGCTATCTGGCAAACGACCTCGGCCCTCAGGGCATCCGCGTCAACGCCATCTCGCCCGGACCGATGAAGACGCTGGCCGGCGCTGCAATCGGCGGCGCGCGCGCGACCTATCGCCACACGGAAGCCAATGCCCCCCTGCGCAGCAATGCAACGCTCGACTGCATCGGCGGCACGGCGGTCTGGCTCTGCTCGGACCACGGTGCCTGCACGACGGGCGAGATTATCCTTGTGGATGGCGGATTCCACGTTCTGGGCATGCCCCAGGCCGAAAACATCTGACAACACACCACTTTACCTTCTTCCGAAGCCCGGCGTCGCAGATGGCGCCGGGCTTCGCAGTTCATTTTCGTTCGCGGCCTTGCCCTCGTGCGAAACACATCGCACAGTTAGGCATGATGATTTGATCGAATCTTGTTCGGTGGTGTAAAAGGTACGACAGTTCAGTGAAGCTGGTATCCCCAGTACCGCTTCACGGAAGCGAGGGTCGGGCGGGAAACCCCCGACCCTTTGCATGTCCGCTGCCTGCGCAAGTGCCACACCACGGGGGCCACCGCTGTCTCTCGGTCAAACCCGAGTTCGTACGGATCCTGATCAAGCCATTATCGCTCAGCGTCGCTTCAGCAGAAGAAGCGCCGCCATTGCCAAAATCCCAATCCCCGTTGTCAGCCAGACCGCCGAGAGGCCCCAGGCCGCCAATGCTGCGCCGAAGATCAGCGGTGCGGCCGATTGCACCGCACGGGCAGGCGCATTCAGCCAGCCAAGCCGTGCACCATAGCCCGCCGCCCCGAACAGCGCGAGCGGCAGTGTGCCCTTGGCGATGGTGAGTATCCCGTTCCCCGCCCCGTGCAGAACGGCAAAGGCATAGGCGGCCGGTCCGCCAAAGGCCATCAGGCACAGTGCAGCCATCGGATGCGCGGCGGCGGCGAGCCGGGCCGAGGCGAGCGGGTGGAAGCGGCGGAGCAGCCCGAACTCCAGCACCCGCGCCGCAACCTGCGCCGGGCCAATCAGGGCGCCCGCTGCAATCGCGACCGCAGGGGTCGCACCGGCAGCCTGCAGCAGTCCCGGCAGATGTGCCGCCATGGCGGTCGAATTGAACCAGGTTGCGGCAAATACGAAGGCCAGCAACCACAGAGCAAGGCGTGGCGGCGGCGGACCACCAGCTTCCGGGGCGGTGGGCAGCGCTGCAATCCGTTCGGCCCCCTTGGGCAAAAGTGCATTCAGCGGCAAGGCAAGGCACAGATGCAGCAACGCCCAGCCCGTGCAGGCCTCGCGCCAGCCCAGATGCGTCAGCATCATGCCCGACAGCGGCCACCCGACCGTGCTCGCAAATCCGGCGATCAGGGTGATGCCGGTCATGGGCCCTCGCGCCTCGCGCCCATAGATACCCGCAAGCGTGGCAAAAGCCGCCTCATAAAGCCCCATGCCCATAGCCAGCCCGATTACCGCCCAAGCGAGAAACAGAACTGCCGCCGATGGCGCGACGGCCAGCATAGCCAAACCGCAGGCGAAGACGAGGTTGGACAGCATCAGAATGCCGCGCCCGCCGATCCGGTCAATGCGTCCGCCCGCCCAAGGGCCGACCATGGCCGAGACCACCATCGCCATCGAGAACGCCCCGAAAACCCAAACCGGCGACAGGCCAAAGCTGGCCCCCATCGGTGCCGCAAGAACGGCAGGAAGGTAATAGCTTGAGGCCCAGCCGACAGTCTGGGCTGTCCCTAGCGCCATCACGATCCAGCCGCGCCGGGCCTGCGGCAATGTCAGCAGCATGCCGGGGTCTTGGCAGGTCCGGCCGTCCCGGCACATCCGTACCCGGAGGCGCCGTTGTCCCGTGCAGTCTCATCTGCGGCGCAGCAGGCATCGGCGTGCGCCACGGCAGGCCCACCGCAACAGCCGGACCCGACATCTGCGACCTGTGGTCCGGAGCCAGAGCAAACACCAGTTTCCGGCAACACAAGCTCAACACGCGCGGCGGCAGCGTGATCACCGGCAATGGCCGCGACGATGGAGCGGACCTGTTCATGCCCCGTCGCCAAAAGGAAGGTCGGCGCACGGCCATAGGACTTCATGCCGGCGATGTAGAATCCCGGCTCAGGATGGGCAAGCTCTGCCGCGCCGTGGGGTCGGACGGTGCCACAGGAATGCAGGTTGGGATCAATAAGCGGGGCCAGCGCGGGCGGAGATTCCAGCGCCGGATCCAGCGTCACGCGCAGTTCGCGCAGGATCGAAAGATCGGGCCGAAAGCCTGTCGCAATGATCAGTTCGTCCACCTCGACGCGGCGGCCGTCGGTCGAAATGGCGGCAAGCGGCGTCACGTCATCGATCGCCGACAGGTGAAATCCGGTTTCCAGCCGGACGCGCCCGCTTTGAACCAGCCGGGCTGTATCGCTGCCTAATGCGCCGCGCGCAGAAAGCTGATCGGCGGCCCCCCCGCCCAAGGCCCGCGCGATGCCCGCAGCCCTGCACAGCCAGATCGGGGACGCACCCGGCAAATCCGACAAGGCAATCAGCGTTCCGATCGCGGAATGACCACCTCCCAAAACGGCAACGCGCTTGCCTGCATAGCGCGCACGATCACGGCCCAGAACATCGGGCATTCCATAGCGGATGGCCGGGTGCCCCACCTCACCGGGAACGGGGCGCCCGGCACCGCCGGGGTTGGGCTGAAACCAGGTGCCGGTCGTATCGATGACCGCATCGGCGCGATGGCGCTCTGCCCCTGCGGCGCCCTCTGTCTCGATCACGAACGCAGCCGCTGCGCGCCCCGCGTCCTTGACCTTATCCACCCCGTCACGGGACACAGCCACCACCCGCCGACCCAGACGCAACCAAGGCCGCAGGGACAGGCCGAGCGGCACGAGGTAGTGATCGACCAGATCGGCACCTGTCGGATGTGCCCCATCGTCGGGCGGCGCCCAGCCGGTCGCCAGAAGCCGGCGCGCCGCTGCCGCATCGATGTTGTAGCGCCAGTTTGAAAACATCGGCACATGGCCCCATTCCCGCACCGCATGTCCAACCTCATCGCCCTGTTCAAGGATCAGCGGCTGCATCCCCCGCTCAAGCACATGGGCTGCCGCCGCGAGGCCAACCGGCCCAGCCCCGAGAATTGCCACGACCTTTTCCATCCCGTCCCCCTGTGATGAAAACAATGATATTTCGCACCAGAACGCCTGCGTCACGGCGCCGTGCAACAGGCATCCACACAGCATTCCGCTTGCAGATCGTCGATCAGCCCGCGCATGACGGGATAGTTGGTGCGGCAAATCAACGATGTGCCAACCCTCTCCTGATGGATGAGATCGACCTGCACAAGCGCACGGCAATGATGCGAAAGGGTCGAGCCGGGAATCCCCAGACTCTCTTGAATTCGCCCCATCGAAAGCCCTGCGTCACCTGCCCGGACGAGCAGCCGATAAAGCCGCAACCGCGTCGGATTGCCAAGCGCGGCAAGTCGTGAGGCTGCCTGATCAATATCCATGCGCCGACTCCATTTTCGATATTTCTAGTTTTATGGAAATTAAAGGTCAAGGGGGATGCCATCCAGACATCGGTGCATATTCCCGTGGCCCGGTTGACGCAGATCAACGCCGAGACGTCAGAGACATGCGCAGCTTCACCTGACCGAAAAAGGTGCAAAAGATGGCTACCAGCCGCATATTCGCGCGCCCCGAACAGGATGCTCTGGCCAAACCGGAGACTGCATGAACGTCTTTTCTGGGATGAACGACCAGTTCCTTCGCATGGTCTGGCTGGATGATCTGGTCCGGGCGGGCATCACCAGCCTTGGACTCGACCCCGCTTCGCGCATTGGCGGATCGGTGCAGTTCTTTGTCTATGATGTGATCAAGATCTTCATCCTGCTGTCGGTCCTGATCTTTGCGATCTCATATGTCCAAAGCCACTTCCCGCCCGAGCGGACCCGCGCGATCCTCGGAGGGCGCTCGGGGATTGGTGCGAACATCCTCGCCGCACTTCTGGGCACACTGACCCCCTTCTGTTCCTGTTCGTCGATCCCGCTGTTCATCGGGTTCACGGCAGCCGGATTGCCGCTGGCCGTGACGTTTTCCTTTCTGATCTCGTCCCCGTTGGTCGATCTGGCATCCGTGATCCTGCTGGCCTCCATCTTCAGCTGGCCGATCGCCTTGACCTATGTTGCGACAGGGCTTGTGGTCGCCGTCATTGGCGGCACGGTGATCGGGCGGCTGCAGATGGAAGATCAGGTGGCCACATTCGCCCGCGCCGCCCGAGTTGGCGCCGAGATCCCGCGCATGACCCGCACCGAGCGTCTGGCCTATGCCCGCGATCAGGTCGGCGACATCATCCACCGCGTCTGGCCCTATGTGCTGGTGGGCGTCGCCATTGGCGCGGCGATCCATAACTGGATCCCGGCAGAGGCGATCGCCACCCTTCTGGGGCAGGACAAGTGGTGGGCGGTTCCGGTTGCGACACTGATCGGTATTCCGATCTACGCCGATATCTTTGGCACGCTTCCGATTGCCGAGGCGCTGGTCGCCAAGGGCGTGGGTCTTGGCACGGTTCTCGCCTTCATGATGGCCGTCACGGCCCTCTCGCTGCCCTCGTTGATCATGCTGAAACGGGTGGTGCGACTGCCCCTTCTGTTCACCTTCGTCGGCGTTGTCACCCTTGGCATCCTTGCCATCGGCTTTCTGTTCAACGCCATCACCCCGCTTTTCGTCTGAAAAGGAGACGACATGATCATCAAGATCCTCGGTTCTGGCTGCAAGAAATGCCTGACGCTCGCCGAGAATGCGCGATCGGCAGCCGCCGCCGTCGGCAAGCAGGCCGAAATCGTCAAGGTGACCGACTTTGCCGAGATCGCAGCCTATGGCGTCATGTCCACACCTGGCCTCGTCATCGACGAGAGAGTCGTCTCGAGCGGCAAGGTGCTTAGCGCTGAAGAGATCGGGAAGCTGATCTGACGCATTATCTGTGAATGCCCACGGGGATGGTTACTGGCAGAAAATCCAGTGTCCGGTGACAGGCGTTATTTGCAGATCCGGTCCGCCGACTCATCGTCCATCAATGTCCCACCAAGGCTGCCTTCGGGCGGCCTTTTTTCATGCGGACACCGCCAGACAACCCCGATCTAATGAAATTAATTTCACTTTGTGATAGAAAAATAGAATGGCTTTGACCCAACGCTTCTTCGACTGCTATGTCGATTCTGCAATCTATTGCGAGACGCGCGACAAATTGCAGAATGGGCGCCAAGCCCCTCAAAAACGGGAGGAACAGATGAACAACCTGAAGGCACTTGTGCTCGGCGGCACCTCCGCCATCGCGATTTTGGGGGCAAGTCAGGCTGCCCTTGCACAGGACACACTGCGCTGTGAACCGGGCGAAACCTATGTGATGAACGTGATGGTCATGGGGCACCCCTATTGGGTTCCGGTGTTCCAGGGCTTCAAGCAGGCCGCCGAGGCTTTTGGCTGCGAGGCCGTGTTCTCGGGCACGCCCGACTACGACATCACCAAGCAGATCGCCTCGTTCGAGCAGGATCTGGTAACCAGCCCGAAGGGCATCCTGCTTCACCCGATGCAGGCGGACCCCTTCATCGATCCGATCAACCGCGCGGTCGATGCGGGGATCTCGGTCACGACCTTTGCTGCAGACTCGCCCAAGTCGAAGCGGACCGCCTACATCACCTCTGACAATCTGGCCGAGGCGAAATTCGCCGCCGAAGAGATCGTCAAGACCGTGGGCGACAGCGCGGAATATGCGGTGCTGGAAAACCCAGGCCAGTCGAACCACGACCTGCGCGTAACGGCGCTGATCGCCTATATGGAGAAGAACTACCCGAACATGAAGCTCGTCGGGCGGCAGGCCACTAACCAGGACCCGAACGCAGCGTTTACCGCCGTGTCTGCCATGCTTCAGGCCAACCCCAACCTTGCGGCGCTCTGGATCCCCGAGTCGGGTTCGGCCGAAGGGGCGGTTGCCGCTGCCAAGGCCGCCAGCAAGAAGCCCATGATCATCCACGCCGACATCTCGCCCACCACGCTGGAAGAGATCAAGGCCGGCAACATCCACATGGCGCTGAACCCGAACCAAGGGATTCAAGGGTTTGTCGGGTTCATGAACACCTTCCTCGGGGCACATCCCGACGCAATCGACCCGTTCAATGACTACAAGACCGCAGGCTACAACCCGATGCAGATCCCCTTCGTCGACAACGGCTTTGCCGTGATCACCAAAGAGAACGCCGAGAGCTTTGTTCTCGAGAAGTACATGGAAGGCCGGAACTGAATCCGCAGCCCCGCTGCGGACAGCAGCGGGGACCCTCGTCCGACCAGTCGCCCATCTCACATCAACCAATGGTCATCATGTCACCCGAGCCCCTGCTGCAGCTTCGCGATATCTCCAAGTCTTTCGGGGCGGTCCGTGCGCTACGCTCGGGGCAACTGGAGCTTCGGGCCGGTGAAATCCATGCACTTGCCGGCGAGAACGGTGCCGGGAAGTCCACACTGATGAACATTGTCGATGGCATCCTTCAGCCTGATGCCGGAGAGATCCTGATCGACGGTCAGCCCGTGAGCGTCGACAGCCCCGCTGTGGCGCAGGGGCTGGGCATCGGTTTCGTCCATCAGGAAATCGCGCTGTGCCCCGAGATTTCGGTGGCCGAGAATATCTTCATGGCCCGGACCGCACAGTCGCGGCGCAGGCTGATGGAGGGGCATGCACTCGTGACCGCCGCACAAGAAGTCCTCGCCCCCCTTGCCTACATTGACCCCAGACTTCCGGCGGGCGCGCTTTCCATCTCGCAGCAACAACTGGTCGAGATCGCCAAGGCGCTGACCTTGAACTGCCGGATCCTCATTTTTGACGAACCGACGGCTGCACTGACCGAACACGAGGCGCAAAAGCTGTTCTCGATCATGCGTGATCTGGCGGCACGGGGCATCGGCATCATCTACATCTCCCACCGCATGGCCGAAATCTTTGAGAATTGTCAGCGCGTTACGGTGATGCGCGACGGTCAGCACGTGATGACGGCCGATACATCCGACGTGACACCGGCCGATGTGGTCAATGCCATGGTGGGTCGCAAGCTCGATACACTCTACCCCCCCAAGCTATCAGGCCCTCGGCAGGCCGAGATTCTGCGCGTCGAGAACGCCTCTGGGCACTGTTTCAGGGATGTGTCCTTCTCGGTCTACCGGGGCGAGATCCTGGGCTTCGGGGGTCTGATCGGCGCGGGACGCACCGAGATCGCCCGCGGGATCACGCGGCTTGAGGGGGATGCCAAAGCCTGCGTTCACCTTGAAGGGGAGCCTGTCACCCTCAGGGACTATGCCGACTGCATCTCCAAAGGCGTGGTCTACCTGTCAGAGGACCGCAAGGGAGATGGCGTGTTTCTTGACCTCTCGATCGCGGCCAATGTCTCGGCGCTTGACCTGCGGCGCGTTGCGGGCAGGTTTGGCGTGATCGACAAGCGCCGCGAGGCCGGGATGGCGCAGGAGATCGGGGAAACCCTGCGCCTCAAAGCTGCAAGCATGGCCCACCGTGTGGCCAGCCTCTCGGGCGGCAACCAGCAGAAGGTCGCACTCGCCAAGCTTCTGGCCGTCCACCCCCGATTGATCTTTCTGGACGAGCCGACCCGCGGTGTCGACGTCGGCGCCAAGGCTGAAATCCATGCGATCCTGCGCAACCTCGCCGAACAGGGCGTGGGCATCGTGGTTATCTCGTCCGAGATGCCCGAACTGATCGGCCTGTGCGACCGCGTCCTTGTCGTCAGCGAGGGCTATCTGACGGGAGAGTTGTCCGGCGAAGACCTGACCGAAAAGAACATCATGACCCTTGCCGCACCCGGTGCAGGCGCAGGGAAAAGGACCTGAGGATGATTGCGACCACTCAACATCAATCGCTGCTTTCCCGACTCTTCGGGGCGCGTGAAACCGGGCTTGTGCTGATCATCATGGTGCTCTTTCTGGCCATGACATTCGCCTCGCCGCATTTTCTGACATGGACGAACATGCGCGCCATGGCGATGGCGTTCTCGGTCGAGGCCATCGTGGTGGTCGGCATGACGATCCTGCTGATTTCCGGCGGGATTGATCTTTCGGTGGGATCTGTCACGGCGCTTGCAATGGTGATCGCGGGGCTTTTGTTCCTTGCCGGGGTCAACCCCTGGATTGCCTCGCTGATCGCCATTGCCGCCTGTGCGGGGATAGGCGCAATCATGGGCTTCTTCGTGACGGTCGTGGGGTTGCACCACTTCATCGTCACGCTGGCCGCAATGGTCATCGCGCGGGGACTATGCCTGCTGGGCACAGGTGGGCGTCCCCTTGGGCTCTTTGAACTTCCCGACAGTTTCAAGTGGATCGGTATCGGCTCCATCGGCCCCATTCCCGTCGCAATCGTGGTCTTTCTGGTCACCGTTGTCGTCTTTGACTTCCTTTTACGGCGCACAACGGCCTTCCGGAAGGTTTTCTACACGGGAAGCAATGAACGCGCCGCCGCCTATTCGGGCATTCGCACCAAGCGTGTCCTGTTCCTGACGACCATGCTGTGCTCAACGCTTTGCGGTGTGGCCGGGATCATCTACATGGCCCGCTTCGGATCAGCACAACCGACCTTTGGGGTTGGAATGGAGCTGAACGTGATCGCCGCAGCAGTGATCGGCGGGGCAAGCCTCTCGGGCGGCAAAGGCTCGATCCTCGGCGCGATCCTCGGCGCGGTGCTTCTGTCGCTCGTCTCCTCGTCTCTCGCACTGCTCAACGTTTCGGTCTACTGGCAGGACATTATCCGCGGCTCCATCCTTCTGGCCGCCGTGACCTTTGACCATTACCTCGTGAAGCGCCGCGCCGCGGGAGGACGAGCATGACTGACGGGACCAATGACTTTGCAATTATGCGCCAGACCTATGCGGTTCTCGTGCGCCACTTCATCGAGGGGCACAAACAGGCGGAAATCGCCGACGAGATGAACCTCTCGACATCCAAGGTCAATCGGATCATCGCACTGGCCCGCCGTACCGGCATGGTCAAGATCAGCATCGAGACGCCCTTCCAGCGTTTGATGGAGCTTGAAAAGCAACTGATCGCTACCGGCCTTGTGAAAGCAGCAATCGTTTCGCCGACAGTTTCAGAGAACGACAACACCCGCCTGTCGCAGGTGGGTCTGGCAGCGGCCGCGCACCTGACAGAGACGTTGCGCGACGGAGATGTCTTGGGGATTTCGGGCGGGAAGGCCGTAGCTGCGGTGGTCGATGCGCTCACTGTCGAACGCCCGATCGACGTGCAGGTGGTTCCGCTGACAGGCGGGGTGCAGGGCAAATACCACACGGACGTCAATCATCTGGCCTCGCGCCTGGCAGAACGGCTGGGCGGGCAGTCGCTGCAACTTCACGCCCCGCTCTTTGCCGAGCGCGCCGAGCAGCGTGACATGCTGATGCAGATGGGCGCGGTGAAAGAGGTTCTGGATCTTGGGCGCCGCGCCACCACCTGCCTTGTCGGCGTCGGCTCGATCACGACGCCGGGGTCGTCCTACTTTGACTTGCACCCGCTCTCGGCCCCGGACCGGGCCATGCTTCCCGGACTTGGGGTCATGGCCGAATTCCTGGGCCATCTGGTGCATGATCGCGGTCAGGTTGCAAGGTTTGCGCTGAACCAGCGCCTTGTCGCCCTGCGCCCCGATGAGCTGCGCAATTGCGACCGCGTCATCGCTGTGGCTGCGGGCGAAGACAAGGTCGGGCCGCTGCGGTCCGTTCTGCGGGGCGGATACATCTCGACACTGGTCACCGATGAGGAGACCGCAAAAGACGTTCTGGAAATCAAGGGAGAGCCGGCATGAGCCAAATGCTGAAAAGGGAAATCGGCGGCACCGGCATTCAGGCTTCGGCCGTGGGGCTGGGCACTTGGGCGATCGGTGGGTGGATGTGGGGCGGCACGGATGACGCTGCCGCAGAGGACGCCATCCGCGCAGGCCTGGACGCAGGGATCACACTGATCGACACCGCCCCCGCCTATGGTCTGGGCCATGCCGAAGAGGTGGTTGGCCGCGCCATTGACGGGCGGCGCGACGGGGTGGTTCTGGCCACCAAATGCGGCCTTGTCTGGCATGAGCAGCGCGGGCCCTATTTCTTCACGCAGGCCGATCTGCCGGTACACCGCGACCTTTCCGGGGCGGCCATCCGACATGAGGTCGAACTGAGCCTGCGCCGTCTGCGAACCGATCGGATCGACCTCTACATCACCCACTGGCAGGACCCGTCAACCCCGATCGCCGAGACGGTAGACACCCTGAAAGCGTTGCAGGCCGAGGGAAAGATCCTTGCCTTTGCTGCCTCAAACACCAGTCCCGCGGATCTGAACGCCTATCAGCAGGCCGGCGGAATCGCGGCGGTTCAGGAAGAGTATTCAATGCTGTCCCGCCGCATCGAGGAGAGCCATCTGCCGGTCTGCCGAGAATCCGGTATCTCGGTCATGGGGTATTCGGTTCTGTCCCTTGGCCTTCTGTCGGGGCGCATCCCGGCAGACCGTGTCTTCACCGGTGACGATCAGCGCAAGAATGATCCGCGCTTTTCGGTCGAGAACCGGCTTCGGGTGGAAGAGGTGATGAAGACCGTTAGACCCATCGCCGAGGGACATGGCGCAAGCCCTGCCCAGATCGTTATCGCCTGGACGCTTGCCCAGCCGGGACTGACCTTCGCGCTTTGCGGCGCGCGCAATCCCGAACAAGCGCGAGAGAATGCGCGGGCCGGCGAACTGCAGCTCAGCGATAGCGAGGTCGCCGCCATCACCCAGGCTGTCGCCGCTAACCTGCCAATGACCCGTAGCTAAACTTCGACACCCGATCCGGATCTCAATGCTGCGGGGCGTGCCTCCGCAAACGGAGACGTCATGCCAATCTGCCGGCAAAACAAACTGGACCTGATCACGGCCGACCCCGCCTTTGACGCGGTCGTGGTCGGCGGCGGGATCAACGGGATCGGCGTATTCCGGGACCTCGCACTTCAGGGGCTGCGGGTGCTTCTGGTCGAAAAGGGCGATTTCTGTTCCGGCTGCTCATCGGCACCCTCGCGCATGATCCACGGCGGTTTGCGCTACCTGGAAAATGCCGAGGTCGGACTGGTGCGAGAGAGCCTTCAGGAGCGCGACCGCCTGCTTGAAAACGCCCCTCATATGGTGCGCCCCTTGCCGACGGTCATTCCGATATCGCATGTGTTTTCAGGTATTGCCAACGCGGCGCTTGGCCTGTTCGGGTTTACCGGTCGTCCCCGACCTCGTGGGGCTCTGCCCATCAAGATCGGCCTCGTCCTCTACGATGCCATCACCGGTCGACACCGCAAGCTTCCCCGGCATCGTTTCATGGGGCGCGGCGCGGCGCATGCGCGCTGGCCCGCCCTTCCCCCAGGCATACTGGCCGCAGCGACCTATCACGATGCCTGGATCACATATCCTGAACGGCTGGGCATCGAACTGATCAACGACGCCATCACCGCGTCACGGCAGGCGATTGCGCTGAACCATGCCGAGATACGGATGGAGGGCGGACGGCTGCTGCTGCGCGACGCCCCCACCGGCGCCCGGATCGAGGTCACTGCAAAGGTCATCGTCAACGCCACAGGGGCCTGGGTGGATCAGGCTGCCGAAACGCTTGGCGCGAGGCTGCAGAAGCGCATGGTGTCGGGCACCAAGGGATCGCACCTGATCCTCGACAATCCGGCGCTGATGCAGGCGCTTGGCGGCCACATGGCATATTTTGAACATGGCGACGGGCGGGTCTGCATCGTTTTTCCCTACCTCGGTCGCGTGCTTGCCGGATCAACGGACTTGCGCGTATCCGCCCCCGGACGCACGGCCTGCACGACCGAAGAGCGTGACTATATCCTCGGCGCACTGAGCGCCCTGTTCCCGACCATCCCGATCACACCGGAACAGATTGTCTACAGCTATTCCGGCATTCGCCCACTTCCGTTCAGCGATGCCGACTTTACCGGGCGCATCTCGCGTGGCCATTCTCTGCGGCGGCTTGACGGTCCCATCCCGCAGATCGGCATGATCGGCGGTAAATGGACTACCTACCGGGCCTTCGCCGAAGAGGCTGCGGATCTCGCTCTGATGGAGTTGGGCCGGAACCGCCTGCACAATACGCGCGACCTGCGCATCGGGGGTGGTGCAGGTTTCGACGCAACCACCCGGGATCGACTGGCTGCTGAATTCAAGCTGGGCGCCGAGCGCGCCAACCATCTGGTCGATCTCTATGGCGCGGGCGCATTCAGCGTCGCGCGGTTCTGTGCAGAGGGGCCGGATGCAGCGCTGCCCGGAACCCAACTGACCGGGCGCGAGGTGATCCGCTTCATGCGGGAAGAGCACGCCCTTCGTCTGGCTGATGTCCTTCAACGCCGCAGCCCCTGCGCGATCCGGGGTGAGCTGTCGTTGCCGCTGATTGACGCCGTCAGCCGGATCATGGCGCAAGAACTTGGCTGGTCCGACACCGAGCGCGCACAGGAAACGGCGCGCTTCCTCGACGACCTCAACACTTTCCATGGGGTCAGCCTGACCCCTCAAACGGGTGCATGACATGAAGATTTCCAGCAAGGCCAGAATGAACCGGCTATTCAAGAGTGGCGGCTGCCTTGACGTCGCCATTGACCATGGCGTCTGCAACGAACCAAGCTTCCTGAACGGGCTGGAGGATATGGGGCTTGTGGTCGATATGCTGGTCAATGCAGGCCCGGACGCGATCCAGATGTCCTACGGGCAAGCCGATCTGCTGCAATCGCGACCCGACCACGAAAAGCCGGCGCTCGTCATGCGTCTGGATATGGGCAATCCATACAATGCGTCACGCCATCGCGTCATGTGGGCCGAGTTGCAATGTGACGATCCCGTCCTGCCGGCAGTCGAGATGGACGCCGCCTGCGTGGTCGTCAATCTCTTCATGCTGCCAGACGAGCCTGACCTGTTCCGCCAATGTGTGCGCAACATCGCAAGGGTGCGGACAGATTGCACAAGATACGGAATGCCGCTGATGATCGAGCCGCTGGTCATGCTGCCCAATGACATACGCGGTGGGTATCAGGTGGATGGTGACGCAGAGAAGATCGTGACGCTTGTGCGCGTCGCAGCCGAAATGGGGGCGGACATCATCAAGGCTGACCCCACGACAAACGCCGACGACTTTCACAAGGTCATTGAGGCCGCGCGGGTTCCTGTTCTGGCACGTGGTGGCGGCAAGGAAGACTTGCGCATTGTGCTGGAGAAGTCCGCAGCCTTGATCGCGCAGGGTGCGCGCGGACTGGTCTATGGTCGCAACATCTATCAGCACGCCAACCCGCAGGCCGTTGTCGCAGCCCTGATGGCCATCATCCACGACCGCGCGAGTGGCGCCGAGGCATGGGAGATCTACAATCATGCAGGGTGATCTGATCCTGGGCATCGACATCGGCAACACGGTCGTCAAGGCTGTGCTCTTTGACGCAACCGGGCGGCAAGTTGCACGGCACGGTGTGGATGGAACCACGATCAAGCCCGCGCCCGGCATGGTCGAGCGCCCGGTGGCCGAATTGTGGCGCAATGCTTGCGCTGCGATCTCTGGTTGTCTGGCCTCTGCTGGCGTTGCGGCGGAACGCATCGTGGCCATCGGGCTCGCCGGTCACGGGAATGGCCTCTATCTTCTCGACAAGCAAGGCGCGCCGCTTCTGGGGATCCAGTCGCTCGACAGCCGTGCCGCGCAGCTTGCGACCGATCTGGCTGCCACACGGGGGGCTGCGCTTTACGACATCTGCCTTCAGCAGCCCTGGCCCTCGCAAACGCCGGTGCTTCTGGCCTGGCTCAAGGCCAACCAGCCCGAGACCTATTCCCGCGCCGGAACACTTTGTTTTGCGAAGGATATCATCGGGATGCACCTCACCGGCGCGCGGGCGACCGAGGTCTCCGACATGTCGGGCGCGGGGCTTCTGCGCCTGCCCGAGACGCAGTATGACGCAGAGCTTATGGCGATTTATGGCCTGGATGACGCCATGGATCTGCTGCCCCGGCTCTGCCAGCCGACTGACACTGTGGGCCTTGTCACATCAGAGGCTGCAAAGGTCACCGGCCTGCGCCCCGGTATTCCGGTGATTGCGGGGTATTTCGACGTCATCGCCTCGGCGCTCGGCTCTGGCGCCATCGGGGCCGGCGCAGCTTCGATCGTTCTGGGCAGCTGGTCGATCAATCAGGTTTTCACCAACCGCCCCTTGCACGACCCGCGCGTGTTCATGGCGACGGCCTTTGGTCCCGGCCAGTATTCCAGCATGGACAACAGCGCGACTTCGGCCGCCAATCTTGAATGGTATGTCCGCAGCTTTATCGAGCGGGGTGGGCACCACGATGATCCCTTTGGTCTGGTAAACCGGCTTGTCGGGCAAGGCGCGGTTGCGCCGGATGATCCGATGTTCCATCCCTTCCTCTACGGCGGACGCGATGGCGCCCATCAGCGCGGCGGCTTCTTCGGGCTTGCCGGATGGCATGATGAAGGCCACGTGCTGCGCGCTCTGTTCGAGGGCGTCTGTTTCGAGCATCGCCGCCACATCGATACCTTGCGGTCAGCGGGCGCCACGATCACTACGGTGATCCTCTCGGGTGGGGGAACACGCTCCGCCATCTGGCCGCAGATGATGGCAGATATCCTTGGCATGCCCGTCACGCTTGGCCAAGCCGAGGAAACCGGCGCGCTTGGCGGCGCGATTGCAGCGGTCGTCGGGATCGGCCGTTTTGCAACCGAGGCCGAGGCCGTCCTCGCGATGACCTCGGTCCGGGCACAGGTCCTCCCCGATCCGTCGAGCAAGGCAGTGTTTGACCGCCGCTTTTCGCTTTGGGCGCGCTTGGCATCCGCGCTCGACCCCTACTGGGAAGAACTCAGCGGGATGCGCCTATGATGAAGGACGAGGGCCAGTACGACTTTATCATCATCGGGGCTGGAACGGCGGGTTGCGTTCTGGCCAACCGGCTGACCGCCGACGGAAAGAACCGCGTGCTCCTGCTCGAGGCCGGCGGCTCGGACCGCTACCACTGGGTGCAGATACCCGTGGGTTATCTTTACTGCATCGGCAATCCGCGCACCGACTGGATGATGAAGACAGCCGCCGAGCCCGGATTGAACGGGCGCTCGCTGGCCTATCCACGCGGCAAGGTCCTGGGCGGATGCTCGTCGGTCAATGGTATGATCTACATGCGCGGCCAGGCCGCCGACTATGACCACTGGCGGCAATTGGGGAACGTCGGCTGGGGCTGGGAAGATGTGCTGCCCTATTTCCGCCGTTCTGAAAGCCACTGGGCCGGGGAAAGTGACCTGCATGGTGCCGGTGGCGAATGGCGGGTGGCCCGGCAAAGGTTGAGCTGGGAGATCCTGCGGGCTGTGCAGGAGGGCGCAAGGGAATTCGGCATCCTTCCCAGGGCAGATTTCAACGATGGCTCGAACGAAGGGTCAGGCTTCTTTGAGGTCAACCAGTCAAGCGGTCTGCGCTGGAGCAGCGCACGCGGCTTCCTGCGCCCCGCAATGCGACGAGGCAACCTGCGCGTCGTGACCCATGCACTCGTCTCGCGCATAGGCTGCGAAGGCGGACGGGCAACTGGCGTCGAATGGCGGGTCGGAAACCAGGCCTTCCATGCCATGGCCTCGGCCGAGGTCATCCTTTCGGCAGGCGCCGTGAACAGTCCAAAGCTGCTGGAACTGTCTGGCATCGGCCAGCCCGCGCGCCATGCCGCGATCGGAGTATCAACGGTTCATGCCCTGCCCGGCGTGGGCGAGAACCTGCAGGACCATCTACAGATCAGGACTGTGTTCAAGGTTCACGGCGCTCGCACCCTGAACGACATGGCCGGATCGCTGTGGGGCAAGGCAAGGATCGCCGCGCAATATGCGCTGACCAGATCGGGGCCGATGGCCATGGCGCCCAGCCAGTTCGGGATGTTTACCCGGTCGGGACCCGAGAAGGACACGCCCGACCTTGAATATCACGTCCAGCCCCTGTCGACCGACAGGCTGGGTGACCCACTGCATCCGTTTCCGGCCATCACGGTTTCGGTGTGCAACCTGCGCCCGACCTCGGTGGGCCATGTGCACGCCACGGGTCCCGATCCAGAGGTTCAGCCCGAGATTCGGCTGAATTACCTGTCGACCGAAGAGGACAAACGCATCGCCCTCGCCTCGATCCGGCAGGCCCGCAAGATCATGACGGCCAAAGCCCTGTCGCGCTATTCGCCGCAGGAATGGCTGCCCGGACCGGGCTTCGACACCGATGAGGCGCTGCTGCGGAAATCGGGCGACATCGCCACCACGATCTTTCACCCGGTCGGCACCTGCCGGATGGGCCATGATGCGATGGCGGTCGTCGATCCGGCCTTGCGGGTTCACGGCATGGCGGGGTTGCGCATTGTCGACGCCTCGGTGATGCCACGCATCGTTTCGGGCAATACCGCCTCACCGGTCGTGATGATCGCCGAGCGCGCCGCCGACTTGATCCGGGGCAAGGCGTGAACGGTGCAGCGCCTCTCCCCATTCTCGTCCTCGCGATCATCGACCTGCCCCGCGGGCATGAGGCCGAGGGGTTGCAGGCTGTGCACCGTCTGGCCGCGGCATCGCGCGCCGAGGCCGGATGCATGTCCTATCGGGTGCTAAGGTCAGTCCGCGCACCCGCCCGCGTGGTCATCCAAGAGGAATGGCGCGATGCCGCTGCCGTCGAAACACATCGCACGTCAGACCATGTCGCGATGTTCCGAAGCCATGCCACCGCATCCGGGATGGTTGTCTGGGCCAGCGGCTTTGACGTTGCCGACGGATGATACCAGCCTCAGCCCCAGACCTCACAGTTTCCCTGTGAGTTCCGGGACGGCGGTGAAGAGATCTGCGACGAGGCCGTAGTCTGCGACCTGGAAGATGGGGGCCTCTTCGTCCTTGTTGATGGCGACGATGACCTTGGAGTCCTTCA